>JTDA01000045.1 GCA_000803105.1 Coprobacter secundus | reverse complement strand
CCATATGGTCAGAGACTGGCTGCTGAGATACGAAAAGTACGGAGACCAAGGCCTCCGAATACGTACCCCAAAATACCACTTCAACACCCAAGAAAAAGAAAGAATAATATGGGAACATACAAAAAAAAGAATATCTTTGCAAGAACTGAGCCTCCGTTACGATGTAGACCGCAGTACCATAAAATCCTGGCTGAGAAAGGCCCGCACAGGAGGTTCCCTTTACCGGATAAAACAGGCGAGCCCCATGGCAAGACCCAAGAAAAAAGAACCACAGACAGAACTGGAGAAACTCCAGGCAGAAAACCTGCGGCTCAGAGCCGAGAATGCGCTGCTAAAAAAAGTGAAGGCCTTAGTCGAGGAAAAGAAAGCCCGGGCACGAGAGAATGGGCAAAAGCCATCGACGAACTAAGGCCGGAATACCCCCTTGACTTATTGCTAAAGTTAAAAAGGATGGCCCGTTCAGTGTTCTACTATCATCTTAAGCATCTGAAAGACAAGGACAAGTATGCACACGAAAAGGAACTTATCAAATCCATTTACCATGAACATAAGGGCCGGTACGGTTACCGTCGGGTGACGGCCGAGATGCGCAACAGAGGCTTCACGACCAACCATAAGACCGTACGGCGGCTGATGGATGAAATGGAGCTCAAGAGCAGAATCCGCAAAGTCCGTTACCGCTCATACAGGCACCAGTCCGGCAAGACAGCCCCCAACATCATCGCCAGGAACTTCAGGGCCGAAGCCCCCAACCGCAAATGGGCCACGGACGTGACGCAGATAAACATCGGTCCGGCCAAGCTGTACCTTTCGCCGATAATAGACATGTTCAATGGAGAAATCATCTCATATAACCTCTCCGAAACCCCCAACATGGAACAGATTTACGATATGTTGGACAAAGCCTTTTCCCGGAATGACGACCTGGAAGGATTAATCCTGCACTCCGACCAAGGCTGGCAATACCAGCATTACGGCTACCGCCAACGGCTCGAAGAGCGCAACGTGCTCCAAAGCATGTCACGCAAGGGCAATTGTCTGGACAACGCCATGGCCGAGAGCTTCTTCGCCATCATGAAGTCCGAGCTGCTCTATGCCGAAAACTTCGAATCCCCTGAAGCCTTCACGAGAGCTTTGGAGGAATATATCGATTATTATAACCATAGGAGAATAAAATCCCGGTTAAAGGGAAAGAGCCCGGTACAATACCG
>JTDA01000044.1 GCA_000803105.1 Coprobacter secundus | reverse complement strand
TGAAGTGCCCCCCAAAAGTTGGACAAAAAACCCTATAAAAACAGTGCAATAATGAAACACACCTTAGAAGAAAAGCGGAACATAGTCAGGCAAATCAAGAGAGGCCGTCCCCTCTCGAGCCTGTGCAAGGCCCTACATCTCGACCGCCATATGGTCAGGAACTGGCTGCTGAGATACGAAAAGTACGGAGACCAAGGCCTCCGGATACGTACCCCAAAATACCACTTCAACACCCAAGAAAAAGAAAGAATAATATGGGAACATACAAAAAAAAGAATACCTTTGCAAGAACTGAGCCTCCGTTACGATGTAGACCGCAGTACCATAAAATCCTGGCTGAGAAAGGTCCGCACAGGAGGTTCCCTTTACCGGATAAAACAGGCGAGCCCCATGGCAAGACCCAAGAAAAAAGAACCACAGACAGAACTGGAGAAACTCCAGGCAGAAAACCTGCGGCTCAGAGCCGAGAATGCGCTGCTAAAAAAAGTGAAGGCCTTAGTCGAGGAAAAGAAAGCCCGGGCACGAGAGAATGGGCACGAGTCATCGACGAACTAAGGTCGGAATACCCCCTTGACTTGCTATTGGAGTCAAGACAGATGGCCCGTTCCGTATTCTATTACCACAAGAAAGCCCTGACCAAGAAAGAGAAATACACCCTGGAGAGAGACACGATAAAGACCATTTATCAGGAGCACAAGGGCCGGTACGGTTACCGTCGGGTGACGGCCGAGATGCGCAACAGAGGCTTCACGACCAACCATAAGACCGTACGTCGGCTCATGGATGAAATGGAGCTCAAGAGCAGAATCCGCAAAGTCCGTTACCGCTCATACAGGCACCAGGCCGGCAAGACAGCCCCCAACATCATCGCCAGGAACTTCAGGGCCGAAGCCCCCAACCGCAAATGGGCCACGGACGTGACGCAGATAAACATCGGTCCGTCCAAGCTGTACCTTTCGCCGATAATAGACCTGTTCAATGGAGAAATCATCTCATATAACCTCTCCGAAACCCCCAACATGGAACAAATTTACGATATGTTGGACAAGGCCTTTTCCCGGAATGACGACCTGGAAGGACTAATCCTGCACTCCGACCAAGGCTGGCAATACCAGCATTACGGCTACCGCCAACGGCTCGAAGAGCGCAACGTGGTCCAAAGCATGTCACGCAAGGGCAATTGCCTGGACAACGCCATGGCCGAGAGCTTCTTCGCC
>JTDA01000043.1 GCA_000803105.1 Coprobacter secundus | reverse complement strand
CTCTCGAGAGGGGAGTTTTGGATGCTGCTTTCTGTTTGATAATGAGTTTTTTGAGAGGGGAGTAAGGGGTGTGTTATGGTGAGGGGCGCGGTTGGGATGTTTTTGCTGCTGTTTTTTGAGGTGCGGTTTGTTGGTTTCGGGTGTTTGTTTTGGTTTGAGGTGGCAATGCTTGGGCGTGACACACCCCCCGGCCCCTCTCGAGAGGGGAGTTTTGGATACTGCTTTTTGTTTGATAATTAGTTTTTTGAGAGGGGAGTAAGGGGAGTGTTATGGTGAGGGGCGCGGTTGGGATGTTTTTGCTGCTGTTTTTTGAGGTGCGGTTTGTTGGCTTCGGGTGGATGTTTTTGGTTTGGGAGGCTATGCGCAGACGTGACACACCCCTCGGCCCCTCTCGAGAGGGGAGTTTTGGATGCTGGGTTCTGTTTGATAATTGGTATTCTGCATACAATCATTTTTTTCTCTATTTTGTTGTAGTAATTGGATTCTGCGGGGGACGGTCCGGACAAAAGCGGGGCGGATGCCTGTGGGATTTGGTTTGAAAAATGTCTCACAATTGAAAAAATGAAAGTTATGGAAAGAAAAGGAAAAAAGAATCTCATTTCGAAACAAAAATTCAGCGATAAACTTCTTGAGCTTGTCCGGGAGGTGAAGGCGGAGGGCAGGTATAGCACGGCGGCCAATTACCGGCATACGTGTTCCAGTTTTTTTCTCTTCTTGAGGGATACGGGTTCGGATTTCTTGCTAAATGGCTTGTTGATGGAGAGGTATGAGCGTTGGCTGTGGGGTCGTAGGGTTTCTCGTAACAGTTCTTCTTTCTATATGCGTAATCTGCGGGCGATGTGCAATGTATTGGCGAAGAAAGGGGTTATCGCGGATGCGGGGCTTTTTGCCAATGTGTATACGGGTGTGGCCAAGACTCGCAAGCGTGCTGTTGCCGAGGGGGTGCTTGCCCGTGTGAGGGATGCTGACTTGACGTTGTTTCCCAAACTGGCTTATTGCCGTGATTTGTTTCTTTTCAGTTTTTATTGCCGGGGTATGGCGTTTGTGGATATTGCTTATTTGAGGTGGAGGGATATAGAGGGGGAGTATATTTATTATACGCGTCACAAGACGGGCCAGAGGCTGGAGGTGCGGATAGAGCCTTGTATGGAAGAGATTATGCGCCGGTATGCGGGGAGTGCGGAGTATGTGTTTTCGATATTGACGGCTACGGATTGGGAAGGGGCTTACCGGCAGTACCGTACGGCTATATGCAGTTTTAACCGGACTCTTAAGTCTTTGTCGAAGTTATTGGATATTCCTGTGCTTTCTTCTTATATGAGCCGCCATTCGTGGGCTACGATAGCGCGGAACAAGCAGATTCCTCTTTCTGTCATCAGTGAAGGGATGGGGCATAACTCGGAGAGTACTACTCAGATATATCTGGCTTCTTTTAACCAACAGGTCGTGGATGAGGCTAACAGGAGTGTTATAAGTATATAAAATATGTATATTTCTAACTAAGAAATATGCCGCAAAGTTATTATTTTTCATCTATTTATGCAATTTTTTAATTT
>JTDA01000042.1 GCA_000803105.1 Coprobacter secundus | reverse complement strand
CCAATTATACTTTCAATAAAGTAGCATTCTCATTTCATATTTTGTATTTTTGCTTATCAAAGAAAATAATATAAATATGAAACAAACTTTGGTCTTTGTAATTACTTTTTCTTTCATATTGTCAAACAATATGAGGGCCCAAAAACTATGCACACCTGAAGACAGTATATACATCGAAAACTTATTAAATGAAAATATTCATGCGAAAACAAGAAATGATTATGTTTTCTTTTATGCAAAAAAACTACAAGGAACCCCATATGCTGGTGGTACATTAGATACTTGTCTAAATGAAAATCTAATCATCAACTTACATGCTTTTGATTGTACAACTTTTGTTGAAACAGTTTTAGCCCTAGCCACCACCAAGCAAAAAAATCAAAAATCTACAAAAGACTTCGCTCAAACATTACAATACATAAGGTACCGTAATGGTGTTATCAATGGATATACTTCTCGATTACATTATTTTAGTGATTGGATACTAAATAATATTCAAAAAAACATAGTTAAAGAGATAACTCAAGAATATTCAATAGACAGAGTTCCTTTACATTTATACTTTATGTCAAAACACCCGGAAAGATATAATGCTCTGAAAGATAATCTAAAAGCCATCGAAGAAATCAAAAGATATGAAAATAGCATAGCAATGGACAGCATTTATTACATTCCTAAAAACAAATTAGAAAATATAGATTTATCTTGGATAAAAAGTGGAGATATTATCGCAATAACTACAGATCGTCCCGGATTAGATATTACCCATGTCGGAATAGCACAAAATATAAATGGACACATATATCTTATACATGCATCATTGAATGCACGTAAAGTCATAACAGAAGATGTTCCTTTATCAAAACAATTGTCTAAGTTCAAGAATCAAACTGGAATACGCATAATACGCCCTTTATAAAAAGGACAGATTTTTTAATAAATCCTAACTTAACAAATTCATCCCTATCGCATGTATTCTGGATAAGGATGAATTTCTCATTTAGGGGCGTATCAGATCCTTAACATGATTAGCAAATATCACATTCTTATTTTTTTATAACCATAAACTGCATCTTTTCCTAACTCTTCTTCAATACGTAGTAATTGATTATATTTAGCCATACGATCTGAACGGCTTAACGAGCCTGTTTTTATTTGTCCAGCATTCGTCGCAACTGCAATATCAGCTATAGTCGTATCTTCTGTTTCCCCTGAACGATGAGAAATTACTGCAGTATAACTATTTCGTTGTGCCATCTCAACAGCTCTCAGTGTTTCAGTTAACGTTCCTATCTGGTTAACTTTAATTAAAATCGAATTTCCACAACTCGTATGAATTCCTTTCTCTAAGTATTCAACATTGGTTACAAACAAATCATCACCTACTAACTGACATTTTTTGCCTATTAATTCCGTCAATAATTTCCACCCATTCCAATCATCTTCGCTCATACCATCCTCAATAGAGTCTATCGGATATTTATCAATTAACGTTTTCAAATAATCAATTTGTTCTTTTGAAGACCGTTTAACACCTTTATCTCCTTCGAACATAGTATAATCATATATTCCATCATGATAAAATTCCGATGCTGCACAATCTAAAGCAATTGAAAGATCTTTCCCAGGCTGATACCCAGCTTTTTCTATTGCTGTCATAATTGAGTCTAAAGCATCTTCAATTCCACTTAAAGAAGGAGCAAAACCACCTTCATCACCAACAGCAGTACTTAAATTTCGTGTATGCAAAACCTTCTTCAATGTATGAAAAACTTCGGCTCCCATTCGCAGTCCTTCTTTGAAGCTCGGTGCTCCAATTGGACGTACCATAAATTCTTGAAAAGCTATCGGTGCATCGGAATGAGATCCACCATTTATAATATTCATCATGGGAACCGGTAACACATAAGTATTTGTACCCCCAACATACCGATATAACGGAATATTCAAGTATGCAGCAGCAGCCTTAGCCACAGCTAAAGATACCCCTAAAATAGCATTTGCACCTAAATTTGATTTTGTTGGAGTACCGTCCAACAAGATTAATTCTCTATCTATCTCCATTTGATTTAAGCATGACCTACCTATCAAATGTGGGGCAATCTTTTTATTTACATTCTCTACCGCTTTAGTTACCCCTTTACCACCATATCGAGGGCTTAAAACATCTCGGAGCTCTAATGCTTCATGCGATCCTGTAGATGCACCAGAGGGAACAGCTGCCCGCCCTATAACTCCAGACTCTAAATAGACATCCACTTCTACAGTTGGATTACCTCTTGAATCCAAAATTTCTCTCGCTACAATTTTTTTTATTTTC
>JTDA01000041.1 GCA_000803105.1 Coprobacter secundus | reverse complement strand
AAGTCAAATATTTACATAATCAACGTAAGCTATTATAAACTTCTCGAACTCTTTCAAGAAGTATCTGCCCTATTGCATATAGAAGAAAACAATAATGATGCAATATTATTACCTCATTATTTACCTGCTTATATTGCCTCAGGCAGAACAATCATTGCCTTAACTCAATATCATTCCGAAACCAAACGTCTACTAAAAAACAACAATACAATATATGCAAATTCAACAGATGAAGATGATATTTATTGCTCTTTCGTCAGAGCATGGTCTGAATGGCAAAATGAAGAATCCAACAAACATTATCCAGAATCTCTGACCTATTTAATAAGCGAACAAAATTTCAACAATGTAATAGATATAGCCTTACGTTGTTCTATTAATGCCAACGTATCTATTAAACAATAAAAAGCCGCAAATATGTGTGGAATAGCAGGAATAGCAGGAGAAGTAGAACAAATGAAAACTCTACTTAACAAAATGATAAAAGCCCAGCAACACCGAGGTCCCGATGTCGCATCATCTTGGATATCATCTTTTGTTGACGCCCAAATAGGACTAGCTCATAATCGTTTAAAAATAACAGACCTTAGTGATGACAGCAATCAACCCTTTATAGATGAAGAAACTGGACTAATTACATTATTAGACGGTAACATATTTAATTATAAAGAATTACGAAATTATCTATGCCATTACTATACCTTTCGAACTAATGGTACGATAGAAGTTTTATCAAAAGCATGGCATAGATGGGGCAAAGCAATGCTTAATAAAATAAATGGAAATTTCGTTATAGCCATATATGACCAATCAGCACGACACATATTTATAGCAAGAGATAGAATTGGAATAAAGCCTTTATATTTCAGTCTACAAAAAGGAAATCTTTATTTCGCATCTGAAATAAAAGCCCTTTTTGCCGCAGGAGTCAATCGCCAAATGTCATCTGCCAGATGGGCCGAATATTTTGTATACTCATCCCATGGAATGCCTTACGAAACTTTTTGGGATAACATATATCAATTACCAGCAGGGAGTAGTTTACTTTTTAACGGTTTCACTTTAGATATTTGTAAATGGTACGAATTAGATAAAGTTATTAAAGAAATAGAAGCTCCTCGAAATGAAAAAGAATTTATAGAACGATTTCAAGAAATAACTAACGATAGTATACGTAACAACATAACAGCTGATGTTCCCGTAGGGATGAATCTTTCTGGCGGTATCAACTCTGCTTTATTACTAGGCTTAATACATAAAAATGCACCTTATTTACCTATCAAAGCATTTTCATACTATAATGAAAATAAATTATCTAATGAAGTATTGTGGACTACTGAAATGCTATCACATACACATTATAAACATGAACAAATAAAAGTTACATCCAAAATGATACGTAAGGAAGCCTATCTCATCGCTAAAATACAAGATGAACCATTTGACGAACTAAACACCTTAGCATATGCCCACCTTTTTCACATCGCTAAAAATAGGGGCACAACCGTTTTATGTGATGGAACTGGATTAAACGAAACTTGGGGAAATTATCCTATCATTAAAACTTATCAATATTATGGAAGTAAGACTCCTCTATGCTTGAAAGATGAATTTATAAAACTCGCAAAAACACCTGAATACCCTAAACCTTTTCAGAATAAAATTGACAATACAAGATATAAAGACCTCTTTTACGAAAGAATTCCTCATATTCTACGTCTTAATGATCGAATAAGTATGGCCTTTTCTACCGAACTACGTAAACCATTTCTCGACCATAGACTCATAGAATTATCCTTTATAACTCCTGAAAAAATAAAAATAAAACCTTCTACAAATAAATGGATTGTTCGTCACAATGCAAAAGAGCTAATGCCAACAAGCACACGTCTAGCTCCCAAAGAACATATTAACAAAACTCATCAAAATAAATGGTTTACTAATGAATTAAAAGACTGGGTTGACGAAACTGTATATAATTTAAGAACTGGAAAAGTCTCCCATTGGATCAAAGGAGAATCATTAGAAAAAGAATGGCAACGCTACAAGAATGGAGCATCATATGATCCATGTAGGATATTGAAATGGATCAATTTACACATAATATTAAATCAATAAACTATTTAACAACCAAAAAATTTAATAACAAAACTTATATCATTACATAAATCATAAAAACATCTTAAATGAAAAAAATTCATTTTTTATAACTAAATCATGCTCACTTAAAAATTATCATCATGCAAATTTACTTTTATCCTAAGTTGATAATTAATCAAAACTACGTACATTTGCAAAAACACTATCCATGAAATTTATAGAGCAAAACATACCGGGAGTTTTCATCATTGAAACTCAACTTTTTGGAGATACACGAGGATACTTTATGGAAACATATCGTAAAGAGTTATTTGACAAATACATTGGCAAAGTCGACTTCATACAAGACAATGAATCCCACTCCAAATATGGAGTACTAAGAGGTCTCCATTTCCAAAAAGGAGAATATTCGCAAGCCAAGTTGGTTCGTGTCCTCAAAGGGAGAGTACTTGATGTAGCTGTAGATTTAAGAAAATCTTCTCCAACCTTCGGTCAACATGTTATGGTCGAATTATCTGGTGAGAATAAGCGCCAACTTTATATTCCTAGAGGATTTGCTCATGGCTTCCTAGTGCTTAGCGATACTACCACATTTGTATATAAAGTAGATAATATCTATGCTCCTCAAAATGAAGTAACATTACTATATAACGATCCTCAAATAAATATTCAATGGCCTATCTCCTCCGAAAATATGATATTATCAGAAAAAGATAAACGTGGTATACCCTTTTCTCAAATAGAATATTTCAAATAATTATTGATAAAATAAAATTCAATTCTCTAAAAAATAAAAATTCACAATATAGTAATATAGCCACTCTAAAAATGGTAATATATTTACTTTGCTCCTATTCCACAGCTTTTCTTTCTTAGTAAATCCATCG
>JTDA01000040.1 GCA_000803105.1 Coprobacter secundus | reverse complement strand
AAAAATTGTAAGGAACGAACTCGGCCTGGTTCAGATAGTCGAAGCTTTGTCTGACACTTGGCAATACCTCACCGCTGTAGCTTTCGATCTCGGCGACGATATCCATCACGCCGGCCTTCTTCACATTACGGAAAATGGCATCGAAGCCCACCATTCCGCTCTGTCCGATTTCCCGGTTGTCCTTTATGTGCAGCATCTTGAACCGTCCGGGAAACTTGAAGAAATAATCCACCGGGCTGTTCTGTCCCCGTACCACCCAGTACACGTCCATCTGGAAGAAGACGTTCTCGGGGTCGGTATGGCTGAGCATATAGTCATACATGGTCTCGCCCTCCACCTTCTGGAACTCGTGTGCGTGGTTGTGGTAACCGTACAGGAGCCCGTTTTCCCGGCAACGCTTCCCGATTTCGTTATAATACCGGCAGTAGGTCTCTAAATCCTTCAGGCTCCCGGGCACGTCCATCCACGGAGTGACGATGTAGCTCATCCCCGCGGCCTTGTGGTCGGCGATACAGCGGTCCCACCACTTGAGCGCCTCCTGGAAGTTGCCCGAAGCCAGCTCTTGCGCACTGAGCCCCCGTCCGGTATGGGAAGAAAGGACCGTCATTCCGGCCTTCTCCACAGCTTCCCGGAACTCCTGGGGCGTACGCCCGTAGAACTTTCCCTCGTTGTAATTCGCCGCTTCCACCCCGGTGTAGCCCATCTCTGCCAGTTGGAAGAGAAGACTGTCCAGGTTGCTATAATCCGGGAGGATCTTGTCCCTGACCGAGTACAACTGGATGTTGATGTCCTTCTTTGCGGCCGGATCCCCTCCGGCTTCAGAAACAGGCTTTCCCGTACACCCTACGACCGTCAGGGCAGTCATAAATAACAAAGATTTGAATTTCATGTCGTAGATTTTTTTGAAGAGCCTGTTTACAGGACAAACAGGCTCCCCGGTTAAAAAAAGTCAGTCTTGGAAATAATTTCAATCTAATACCTTCACGCGGATGTTCCGGTACCATACGTCATCCCCATGGTCCTGCAATCCGATGAACCCTTCGTGGTTGTCTCCCCCGCAGTTGTTGAGCAGGCTGAAAGCCAGCGGCCACTTCTCTTCACTGAATTTGCTCTTCTGGAGCATTTCCGTCCATTGCGGAGTCCACAAGTGATATTCGAGCACGTTCTCCCCGTTTTGCCCGTGCACGACCGTCCCCTTATATACCATGATTTTGGCCTTGTTCCATTCACCGAAAGGCTTGGCATTCTGCGGCACAGCCGGAATCATGTCATACAGCGAAGCCGACTGGCGGTTGTTGTCCTTGCCCAACTTGGCATCCGGATGGTTGGCATTGTCCAATACCTGGTACTCCGGAGCGGAAATGTAGATGGGCTCCACGATTTCCTTGCCGTCCTTGCCGGTGCTGGTCACTTCCTGAGCCAGGTAAAGAATACCCGAGTTCCCCCCCTTGGAAATCTTCCATTCAAGCTCCAGCTCGAAATTCTTGAACTTGTGGGCGAAGATAAGGTCGCCGCCGTCGGCTTCCTGGGCTTCACCCCCTCCGGTTCCGTTGAACTTGATGCAGCCGTCCTCAATGGTCCATTTTCCCGGGACACGGTCCTTGCCGTAACCCCTCCAGCCATTAAAAGTCTTCCCGTCGAAAATGGTGATATACCCATCCGCATCCACCGGAAGATTCAACGTGTCGCTTTCCGGAGCCTTCAAAGAAGAAGAATAAGAAACGGCCACTTCATTACCGGCCTGTTCAGCGGCCTGTCCTTCAGCAGCCTTCTTCTGGTTACCGCCGCTGCAGGCGATTAACGTGCCGGCCATCATGCTGCCGGCAAAATAAAATACTTTTTTCATACGATTCTCAAGTTATAAATTTCTAGTTCTGTTTTATTATATTCACCCCCCGACAGCTTATCTGGGCATGTCAGGCAATTTCCAACCCTGACGGTAATTGTGCCTGATCAGCTCCTGTGCATAAGCCTGTGCATTGACCGGGTCGGTCCAGATTTTGTTGAATTTGGGATCACCGTCCACGATTTTGAAATCATCCTTGATAAGATTACGGATAGTTTCGTTATCCGCGATATTGGTAAACCGCATGTTCTCCCCGTCCCACTGGAGCTCCTTGTTTAGAGTCTGCAGGCGAACCGCCAATACCCCCATGACCACCATTTCATTCAGCGGCCCTGCCTCGGAGAAATCCGACTTGGTCTTTACCCGGCTCGAAGGACTTTCCTTGCAAGCCCTTATCCAGTCCTGTTCATGTCCCCCGCCCATGGCGTTAGGCACCCTCCGGCAAACTTTAGGCGCATTAGGCACCCTCCCCGAAAGCAGGTAAGGCTGCTGCCCGTAACAACCGCAAATAAGAGTATCCTTGGTCCCGTGGAAAATCGTCAATCCCCCTCCAGGCCCCATCAGCTGCTTGTTGTCAGGGAAACCCGCCGGACGGTCCGGCATCATGCCCCCGTCATACCAGTGGACCTCGACCTCAGGCATAGCCACCTTGGGCATGTTGTCCCGAGCGGGAAAAACCATCTTTACATGCTGTGCCGAAGGCGCACAATCCTGCAACAAGAGAGTCGAAGACCCCTGCACCTTGGTAGGATACTTCAAGTTCAAAGCCTTGAAAGGCTGGTGCAGGATGTGGCAAGCCATGTCCCCCAAGGCACCCGTACCGAAACGCCACCATCCCCTCCAGTTCCAAGGATGGTAAATAGAGTTATAAGGAATGACATCCGTAGGCCCACAGAACAAGTCCCAGTCAAGAGTCTTGGGGATACGGTCCACCTTCTCAGGCGCGTTGAGCCCCTGGGGCCAAATAGGTCGGTCCGTAGCGCATTCCACTTTGGTGACCTCTCCGATCTCTCCGTTCCATATCCATTCGCACACCAAGTCGGTCCCCTCGTCCGAAGCCCCCTGGTTACCCATCTGCGTAGCCACGTTGTACTTTTCGGCCAGCTTGGTCAACAGCCGGGACTCATACACCGAGTGAGTCAGAGGCTTCTGGCAATACACATGCTTGCCCATAGTCAACGCCTCAGCCGAAATGATGGCATGAGTGTGGTCGGCCGTAGCCACCAGGACCGCGTCGATGCTCTTGCCCATCTCATCATACATCTTACGGTAATCATAATACCTCTTGGCGTTGGGAAGACGGTCGAAGACCGGCTTGGCATAACGCCAGTCCACGTCGCACAAAGCCACGATGTTATCCGTCTTTTCCATGTTTTTCAGATTGGCATTACCCATGCCACCGATGCCTACAGCCGCGATGTTGAGCTTGTCACTGGGAGGGACATGCCCGAAACTCTTGCCCAGAATGCTGCTCGGGGCGATGGTCAGGCCGGCCAGAGCGGCGGCACCCGTCTTGAGAAAATCTCTTCTTGAAATGTCAGACATAATAATTAAATTTTTAGTTAACCATTTATTTTTATATAGTTTGCTTAAAAACGTTTGATCAATCCGTAACCGTTTTTCATGTTCCGGCGCCGCTCCCGGATACGCTCCAGCGTCTGGACTTTGCCGATGGAAGGCAGCTCGTGCTCCTTGGCATCCAGGAAAAACTTCCAGGCATACTCCGAAGCGATGGCCGAATCGCGCAACCGGGGCAGCAGAGGATGCCGCACGCCACTGCGCAGGGACTCCGCGAAGAGACGGCACAGACGGTCGATGTTCTTTCCCCCGAAAGGCTTCTCGATGCGCATGGTCTGGTTGACCCCGTGGAGGTCCACCACGGCCGTCTTGAAGTCGTGGCTCATGCGGACGATGCCTTTGGTACCGATGATATCGACATAGGAATTATGAGTCTGGTCTTTGGAAAGCTGCCCGTAGACGAACCCCTGAGTAATGTCGAAAACCACGCCGTTGTCAAAAGTGCCGTGGCACTGTATCCACCAGGGGTCCTTGTAATTCCACATGTTGATCCCCTGCGAGTGCCAGCTCTTGTACTCACACCCGGCATACCACCGCGCGATGTCGACGTAGTGCATCCCGCAGTCATGGAAAGCCGGCCCCTCATGTTCGTGCCCCTCTCCCGGCACAAGCCCCGGAGTCATGTGGCAGATTCGGAGGATGGCCAGCTCCCCGATTTCACCCTGCTCGATGTAGTGCTTCATGCACTGGTGGTACCATGAATTCCGCAAGTAAAGATTTACCGTGCTGAGCAGCGGCGACGATTCGCTCAGCCGCACGGCCTCCCACTCCCGCTCGACGGTATCGGCTATGGGCTTTTCCGATATGATATGCTTGCCATAATGTACGGCCTTCCTGATTTGTTCCAGCCTCGAATCGGCCAGCGTGAACAGGCCTACGACCTCGATTTCAGGGTCTTCGAAGATGACCTGCTCGTCTTCAATGATTCTGCTTCCGGGAGACAGCTCCCCGGCCAATGCCCGAATGCCCGGGTTGACATCGCATATGTAGCGTATGTCCCATTCCCCGCTCTTCTGCATCTCTTCCAAATAGAATCTCCCCATCCGGCCTAGGCCGATCAACCCTGTCTTTATTCTGGTG
>JTDA01000039.1 GCA_000803105.1 Coprobacter secundus | reverse complement strand
AGCCAGGGGAAAAAAAATAGAGCGAGGAGATACGGACCCTGCGGCCTCTCTCCTCGCTCTATTCCTTATAATACGGCAGCTACCTACTCTCCCACTGTTACGCAGTACCATCGGCGCGGTCAGGTTTAACTTCTCTGTTCGGAATGGGTAGAGGTGGAACCCTGACGCTATAACCACCTGAATGCCTTTCTTGTATCTTGCCATACAAAAAAAGAAAAGAACTCCAATATCCCCTTGCAAACATGCTCATCCACGTATCCGGCACCACCGGATTCCGTCCTTCCTGAAAGTCTCGGGTGATTAGTTTTGCTCGGCTTTGGCATTACTGCCTTTACACCTGCAACCTATCTACGTCGTCGTCTGCAACGACCCTCCAGGGAAATCTAATCTTGAGGCTGGCTTCGTACTTAGATGCTTTCAGCACTTATCCAATCCCGGCTTAGCTACTCAGCGGTGCTCCTGGCGGAACAACTGATAAACCAGCGGCCGGTCCAACACGGTCCTCTCGTACTAGTGTCAGAGCCTCGCAAATTTCCTGCGCCCACAACAGATAGGGACCGAACTGTCTCACGACGTTCTGAACCCAGCTCGCGTGCCACTTTAATGGGCGAACAGCCCAACCCTTGGGACCTTCTCCAGCCCCAGGATGTGACGAGCCGACATCGAGGTGCCAAACCGCTCCGTCGATATGAGCTCTTGGGAGCGATCAGCCTGTTATCCCCGGAGTACCTTTTATCCTTTGAGCGATGGCCCTTCCATACGGAACCACCGGATCACTATGCTCTAGTTTCCTACCTGATCGACGTGTCGGTCTCTCAGTCAAGCACCCTTGTGCCATTACACTCTGCGGCCGGTTACCAATCGGCCTGAGGGTACCTTTAGAAGCCTCCGTTACGCTTTTGGAGGCGACCACCCCAGTCAAACTACCCACCAAGCAGTGTCCTCTGCATGCCAGAGTTAGAATTCAAATAATCAAAGGTCCGTATTTCAACAGCGGCTCCTCGGATACTGGCGTACCCAATTCTCTGCCTCCGGACTATCCTACACATCAAGTACCCAAATTCAATGCTAAGTTGCAGTAAAGGTTCACGGGGTCTTTCCGTCCCGTTGCGGGTAATCGGCATCTTCACCGATACTACAATTTCACCGAGCTCACGGTTGAGACAGTGTCCAGATCATTGCACCATTCGTGCAGGTCGGAACTTACCCGACAAGGAATTTCGCTACCTTAGGACCGTTATAGTTACGGCCGCCGTTTACTGGGGCTTCAATTCTACGCTTCTCTTGCGATGACGTCTCCTCTTAACCTTCCAGCACCGGGCAGGTGTCAGGCTGTATACTTCATCTTTCAATTTCGCACAGCCCTGTGTTTTTGTTAAACAGTTGCCTGGACCTATTCTCTGCGCCCAACTTTGACGTTGGGACCCTTTTTCCCGAAGTTACAGGGTCAATTTGCCTAGTTCCTTAACCGTGAATCTCTCGAGCGCCTTGGTATATTCTACCCAACCACGTGTGTCCGTTTGGGGTACGGGTGAATGTAACATATGTTTAGCGGATTTTCTTGGGAGTCTGATTACCATCGCTATCCGGTTGTCCGAGGACGCCCGGTACTGTCAAGTTCGACTATCCCGGCGGATTTGCCTACCGAAATATTATCTACACTCTTTAACCTGCTATTCCGTCTGCAGGCGGATGTGTCACTGCTCCGTCTCCGCATCACTCTTACATTCAGTAACGGAATATTAACCGTTTCTGCCATCGGCTGCGCCGTTCGGCTGCGCCTTAGGGCCCGACTTACCCTGATCCGATTAGCGTTGATCAGGAACCCTTGGTCTTGCGGCGAGGAGGTTTCTCGCCTCCTTTATCGTTACTTATACCTACATTTGCTTTTCCACTGTCTCCAGCCTGTCTCGAGACAGGCCTTCTGCGACCCGTGGAATGCTCCCCTACCAATATTTGCATATTCCATAGCTTCGGTAAATAGCTTATGCCCGATTATTATCCACGCAGAATTCCTCGACTAGTGAGCTGTTACGCACTCTTTAAATGAATGGCTGCTTCCAAGCCAACATCCTAGCTGTCTTTGCAATTCTACTTCGTTAATTCAACTTAGCTATTATTTCGGGACCTTAGCTGATGGTCTGGGTTATTTCCCTCTCGGACATGGACCTTAGCACCCATGCCCTCACTCCTCGGGTAAAAGTTGAAGCATTCGGAGTTTATCAAGACTTGATAGGCGGTGAAGCCCTCGCATCTTATCAGTCGCTCTACCTCTTCAACTCAGCCCCGAAGGCTGCACCTAAATGCATTTCGGGGAGTACGAGCTATCTCCAAGTTTGATTAGCCTTTCACCCCTACCCACAAGTCATCCGAAAACTTTTCAACGTTTACCGGTGCGGTCCTCCAGTTGGTGTTACCCAACCTTCAACCTGCTCATGGGTAGATCACTTGGTTTCGCGTCTACTCCTGCCGACTATCGCGCCCTGTTCAGACTCGCTTTCGCTTCGGCTCCGGGCCTGAAGCCCTTAGCCTCGCCGGCAAGAGTAACTCGTAGGTTCATTATGCAAAAGGCACGCCGTCACTCCTTATAGAAGCTCCGACCGCTTGTAGGCGCATGGTTTCAGGGTCTGTTTCACTCCTCTGTTCGAGGTTCTTTTCACCTTTCCTTCACAGTACTGGTTCGCTATCGGTCTCTCGGGAGTATTTAGCCTTACGGGATGGTCCCCGCGGATTCATACAGGATTTCTCGTGTCCCGCACTACTCAGGTGCCGCCTCGGCTTCGCTTCGGATTCGTCTACGGGATTGTCACCTTCTTTGATCCAACTTTCCAATTGGTTCGACTTCCTCCGCTCTTGCCTTTATTGGCGGTCCTTCTACCCCGATCCTGCCGAAACAGGAACGGTTTGGGCTATTCCGCGTTCGCTCGCCACTACTGGCGGAATCATTGTTATTTTCTTTTCCTGTGGGTAATGAGATGTTTCAGTTCCCCACGTTTGCCCACTGCTTTGCAGTGTGTCGCCTTCCGACGACGGGTTGCCCCATTCGGAGATCTACGGGTCAGCGGATATTTGCTCCTTACCGTAGCTTTTCGCAGCTTATCACGTCCTTCTTCGCCTTCGAGAGCCTAGGCATCCTCCATGCGCCCTTGCTTACTTTCTTTCCCCGGACATGTCCGTTGTTGTATAACGGACATCCGGTGTGATGTATACCTGGTTCGCTTTTTTGTTGCTAGGTTTTTTTTGTTTGTTCTCTTCTTTTTTCAGTATGTCAAAGATCTTTTTTCGTGGAGAATAACGGATTCGAACCGTTGACCCCCTGCGTGCAAAGCAGGTGCTCTAGCCAGCTGAGCTAATCCCCCAAACTTCTGCCAGTTTGGTAGTCCCAGGCAGATTTGAACTGCCGACCTCTACATTATCAGTGTAGCGCTCTAACCTACTGAGCTATAGGACTGTCAATTCATCCCTCTGCCGGGCTGCTTCTTCTCTTGTATCTTGTTACAATAGACCGTAGAAAGTAAACGGGGTCGTCAACGCCTCCATGGCCGGCATCGGACGCCTGTGCCTTCATCTCGGCGGACATATTCTCTTTTACTCCAGAAAGGAGGTGTTCCAGCCGCACCTTCCGGTACGGCTACCTTGTTACGACTTAGCCCCAGTCACCAGTATTACCCTAGGACGCTCCTCGCGGTTGCATACTTCAGGTACTCCCGGCTCCCATGGCTTGACGGGCGGTGTGTACAAGGCCCGGGAACGTATTCACCGCGCCATGGCTGATGCGCGATTACTAGCGAATCCAGCTTCACGGAGTCGGGTTGCAGACTCCGATCCGAACTGGGACAGGGTTTCGAGATTGGCGCGGCATTGCTGCCTGGCTACTCGCTGTCCCTGCCATTGTAACACGTGTGTCGCCCCGGACGTAAGGGCCGTGCTGATTTGACGTCATCCCCACCTTCCTCGCAGCTTACGCTGGCAGTCTCGATTGAGTCCTCAGCTTGACCTGGTAGTAACTATCGATAAGGGTTGCGCTCGTTATGGCACTTAAGCCGACACCTCACGGCACGAGCTGACGACAACCATGCAGCACCTCGCAGGCGGCTATTGCTAGCTACGTACTTTCATACGTATTCCCCCTGCGTTTGAGCCCGGGTAAGGTTCCTCGCGTATCATCGAATTAAACCACATGTTCCTCCGCTTGTGCGGGCCCCCGTCAATTCCTTTGAGTTTCACCGTTGCCGGCGTACTCCCCAGGTGGAATACTTAACGCTTTCGCTGTACCGCTTACTGTATATCGCAAACAGTTAGTATTCATCGTTTACGGCGTGGACTACCAGGGTATCTAATCCTGTTCGATACCCACGCTTTCGTGCTTCAGCGTCTGTTTCACCCCAGTATGCTGCCTTCGCAATCGGGGTTCTGCGTGATATCTATGCATTTCACCGCTACACCACGCATTCCGCATACCTCTTGTGGACTCTAGCTCTACAGTTTCAACGGCAGTTTCCCGGTTGAGCCGGAACATTTCACCGCTGACTTATAGGGCCGCCTACGCACCCTTTAAACCCAATAAATCCGGATAACGCTCGCATCCTCCGTATTACCGCGGCTGCTGGCACGGAGTTAGCCGATGCTTATTCGTATGGTACTTGCAATAGCCCACGCGTGGACTCTTTTACTCCCATACAAAAGAAGTTTACGACCCGTAGGGCTGTCTTCCTTCACGCGACTTGGCTGGTTCAGGCTTACGCCCATTGACCAATATTCCTCACTGCTGCCTCCCGTAGGAGTCTGGTCCGTGTCTCAGTACCAGTGTGGGGGACCTTCCTCTCAGAACCCCTATCCATCGTCGCCTTGGTGGGCCGTTACCCCGCCAACCAGCTAATGGAACGCATGCCCATCTGTAACCGGAAAACCTTTAGATGACCGCCCATGCGGACAGACATCCTTATGGGGTATTAGGCCGGATTTCTCCGGGTTATCCCCCTGTTACAGGCAGATTGCATACGCGTTACTCACCCGTGCGCCGGTCGCCAGCGTATCAGCAAGCTGATACCTGATGCCCCTCGACTTGCATGTGTTAGGCCTGTCGCTAGCGTTCATCCTGAGCCAGGATCAAACTCTTCGTTGTAATATTTATTCCTTTTATATTTTCTTACTTCACGTAAAAGTTGTACATCCCTGTCCAGGTGTCCGTCTTTCCTGCTTCTATCTTGACGTGGACTTATTCCCCCTCCGGTTTCCCGAAAAGGGCCCGTCTCTTTCTACTATTATCTCTGTCTATCGTAATACTTTCAATGAACTTCTTT
>JTDA01000038.1 GCA_000803105.1 Coprobacter secundus | reverse complement strand
TTTAAATTTTAGAAATAATCTACTTATGCTATATAAGAATTTGCCTTTAAGGGATGGGCGTTTTTTATTATTTATAAGAAGATTGCTTGATACCGTTGCGATGATAAAATTTTTATTAGGAGGACATTGGGCAGATGTGAATGCTGTTTGGATGGCTCATCGTGATTATCGTAGAGATAAAAAGAAGTATAAAAATCAACCTTCTATAAATTTATTAAAGATATTTCCCGAGGCTCATCGAAATATTGTTGTTGATTATTTTTTTAAGAGAAAAAAATATTTTTGATGAGAGAACTGATTCTAAATTTTTATAGACTTTTTTCAAAGTATGTTACGTATTTATTCTCGTTTTTTTAATATTTAGTCTATACTATACATGTCATTGAGACATACAAGCCCGGCAGTCGAAATTTCATTTATACGTTTTTGTGTACGATCAAACCTCCAAGCTTTCTTTATGTCTGTAAATTTTTCTGAATCCATCCAGTCCGTATTATCGGGGAGTAGAACTATGATTTCTGGGTCAATTTCGCCTTCATACATTACATTTCCGGTCCATCCGATATTTAGACCTATACCTGGAATAATTAATGTATCTAATAGTTGCCAAGAAGGCATCCCTTTTTTATCTCTTCCTGCAAACTCGTCAAAAAGGAAAAATGTTTGTTGAGTGGAATCGTTTTGTAAAATATGTATGCCGTAATCATCAGATATTAGAGCACCACCTAAGTCAATACAATGCTTGAATTCGGGTAAATCGAGTGCATTTGCATAAATAGTAGTTGTCGCTTCAGCAAAATCAGATGTTGGATCAATTGTGATATTAACAACTTGGGTTGTATCTTCGGAAATATTTATTTTCCTATTTTTTGATGAACAGCCGTACAAAAAAGAAAACAATAAACAAGAAAAAATTAATTTTTCCATACTAAGTTTATATTATTAAAAGCTTTAAGCAGCTTTAAGGTACAAAAATCTCATTCCGAAAACGACGTAAAATTAATAATAAAGATCTATCCTTACTCAAATTTATGCAGATAATTTTGATATTTTTCTTTTCTCTTTTATTTATATTTGTAATATGGAATTCAGAACAATTGTATCTATAAAAAAATTACCATACTCAATAACTCATGAACAAAAGATTATGGTGCTTGGGTCATGCTTTGCTGAGAATATAGGCAAGTATATGGTACAGTATAAATTTAATATTGATCTGAACCCTTTTGGAATTTTATATAATCCTGCTTCGATAGCCCATTCGTTATATATGTTATTACAGAATAAAACATTTGCGGAGTTTGATTTGTTCCGGGAAGGGCAGTTATGGCATAGCTTTTCACATCATTCTCGGTTTTCCCATACTGATTTGTATACTTGTTTAAATGAGATAAACACTCGATTGGAACAAGGGGCTATGATTTTAAAAAATGCAGATTGGCTTATAATAACATGGGGTACAGCTTGGGTATATCGCTTAAAAGAAACGGGAGAAATTGTCTCAAATTGTCATAAATTGCCAGAAAAATATTTTGTTCGTCAGAGATTGTGTCCAAATGAGATAACTGATGTGTGGATTCCTTTGATATCTGAACTATTACAAGAAAATCCACGATTAAAAATATTGATGACAGTAAGCCCTGTACGTCATTTTAGAGATGGGGCTCATGCCAATCAGCTGAGTAAATCTACTCTTTTGCTGGCTACAGAGTTATTATGTTGTACTTTCCCGGATAATTGTTTTTATTTTCCTTCATATGAGATTGTGATGGACGAATTAAGGGATTATCGGTTTTATGATAGTGATATGGTTCATCCGTCAGAACAAGCGGTTGAATATATCTGGGAACAGTTTAGTTTAAATTATTTTAGTGAAAAAACGAGACAAGAGAATGCAGAATGGGGTAAGATATTTAAATCTTTGAATCATAGTCCATTGACTTCAGATTTAAATGCATATAAAGATTTCGTAATGCAAAACTTGTTTAAACTGAAAAAATTTCACCAAAAATACCCTTACTTTGACCTTTCAAATGAGCTAAAATCATTAGAATGTCTCTTGAAAACATTATGATATAATGAATTATACTATTTCTGAAATAGCACTTATTATTAAGGCTGAAGATTATAAGTTTCCTGAAAAGGAGGTTTCTGTGATATTGACAGACAGCCGTTCTCTTACATTTCCGGAAGAGACTCTTTTTTTTGCATTGGTAACAGAGCGTAACAATGCACACCGGTATATTTATGATTTGTATCGTAAAGGTGTGAGGCATTTTGTTATTAGTGATGATATTGCTAATAAAGATGAGATGCCGGATGCTAACTTTTTGAAAGTTTCTGATACATTAGTAGCTTTGCAACAGTTAGCAGCAGTGCATCGTAAACGTTTTGATATTCCAGTAATTGGTGTAACTGGTAGTAATGGAAAGACGATTGTTAAAGAATGGTTATATCAGTTACTTCATGAAGATTATAATATGGTTCGTTCTCCACGGAGCTATAATTCCCAGATAGGAGTACCGTTGTCTATATGGCAGATGAATGAAAGTACCGAATTAGCGGTTATTGAAGCTGGTATATCTCGCCCAGGAGAAATGGATAAGTTAGAAGCTATTATAAAACCGACAGTAGGCATCATTACCAATATAGGAGGTGCTCATCAAGAGGGTTTTGCTTCAATGCAAGAGAAAAGCTTGGAAAAGTTGGCCTTGTTTAAGGATTCTGATTGTATAATTTATAATGGAGATTCTGCATTGATATCTGATACTGTTGAAAAAATGTGCCTTGGCACACGGGAAATAGCTTGGTCTTATAAAGATAAAAATGGGCCTCTGTATATCATAAAAGTCTCTAAAGAGGAGGAAAATACTCGTATCCGTTATTCTTATTTGCAGTACGAGGGTGAATTTGTGATTCCTTTTGTTGGGGATGCTGCTGTTGAAAATGCAATACACTGTTTGGCTGTTATGTTATACCTTGGAAAGGGACCGAATGAGATAACAGAAAAAATGGCAAAGTTAGAACCTGTTGCTATGCGTCTTGAAGTGAAAGAGGGCCGAAATAATTGTTTAGTTATAAATGATACATATAATTCAGATATAAATTCTTTAGAAATAGCTCTTGATTTCCAGGTAAGAAGAGCAACTGCGGGTATGCGTAGAACTCTTATTTTGTCAGATATATTACAATCGGGAATGTTGCCTGCAACTTTGTATCGAAAAGTTTCACAAATATTGATGCATAAAGGAGTAGATCGTTTAATTGGCATTGGCCCAGAGATTTCTGCTTGTGAGAAATCTTTTGGAATGGATGCCGAATTTTATTTGACAACTGATTCTTTCTTAAATTCAGGAGCGACAGAACGTTTCAATAATGAATTGATATTGATTAAAGGTTCTAGAGATTTTCATTTTGAACAAATATCAGAAGCTTTGGAGTTGAAACAACATGAAACAATTTTAGAGGTTAACTTAGATGCTTTAATTGATAATTTTAATTTTTATCGTCAAAAGCTTAAGCCTGAGACGAAAATTATCTGTATGGTGAAGGCTTTTGGGTATGGAGCTGGTTCTTATGAACTGGCGAAATCATTGCAGGATAGGGGATGCGATTATTTGGCAGTTGCAGTTGCGGATGAAGGTGCAGAATTAAGAAAGGCCGGAATAACTATGCCTATAATGGTGATGAATCCGGAAATGAATAGTTTCCGTACTTTATTTAGTTATTCTCTTGAGCCGGAAATATATAGTTTTAAGCTATTGAAAGCATTTTCAAAAGAGGCAGAGCAGTTGGGAATAATGCATTATCCTGTACATATAAAAATTGATTCTGGGATGCACCGTCTTGGATTTACGTTTGAAGATATGCCTCTTTTGGTTAATGAATTAAGTGCTATGCCGTCAATAAGGGCACGCTCTGTATTTTCTCATTTTGCAGGTAGTGATGAGGCTCGTTTTGATGATTTCTCATTGCGTCAGATAGCAATATTTAAAGATTGTGCTCGTATAATACAAAATGTTACACCATTTCCTATTATGAGACATATATTGAATACTGCAGGAATTTCAAGATTTACAGATGAGCAGATGGAAGGTGTACGTTTGGGATTGGGGTTATATGGAATTTCGCCTATTGGGAATGAACCGGGTTTACGTAATGTGAGTACTTTGAAGACTACAATTTTGCAAATTAAGGAATTGAATGCAGACCAGACTGTTGGTTATAGTCGTAGAGGTGTATTATCAAGAAAATCTCGAATTGCTGCTTTACCCATCGGTTATGCTGATGGAGTTGACCGTCATCTGGGGAATGGTAAGGGATATGTGATTATTAATGGTAGGCAGGCACCTTACGTTGGCAATATATGTATGGATGTGTGTATGGTCGATGTGACAGACATAGATTGTCAAGAAGGAGATAAAGTTGAGATATTTGGTGATCAGCTGTCCGTTTGTGTGTTAGCAAAATGGTTAGATACAATTCCGTATGAGATTTTGACATCAGTTTCATCTCGTGTAAAACGAGTTTATTATAGAGAATAAAAGAGTTCTTTGGAATGAAAGGGAGTATAATTTGATTATTCAGTGATATTAATTAAAAAGTATAAATAAAATTGACTGAATTATTGCGATTCAGTCAATTTTATTTTAAGAATTTAGTTTAAGGTTGTGTTTTTTTATATTTAGCTGGTATTTGCGTTATAAGCTGGATAAAATATTTTTTTATTTTTAATGCCTGTTCTTTATTTACTGTTAAATAACGATGTTTCCCTTTAGGATTGACGATAAAAGTTGTTGCTCCGGTATTGTCAATATTCAAAGTTCCCCATTCAGAATTTCCAAAAAATTTTTTTTCTCTTTCAACAGCATAGAGTACTGCTGTTAAATCCCATGTTTGACGATCATATGGCATTTGCATATAATTTATATATCCAATGACTAATGGGTTAGGAGATTTCCATTTGAAGTCATTCTCAATAGACTGAGCTGGAAATAAGATAGCATCACCGACTTCGTAGGGCGAAATCATAATAGGGGTAGGCCATTCATTAATAAATTTTTGTGCAGATGGAATGTCGCAAAAGACGTTGAATTCTTTGTGGTTTTGATCTTTAATATTACCCATCATAGCAGATACATATTTTACTTTTTTTCTTACTAGTTCTGTTCCGGAGAGCGTAGAATATTTGTCTGCTGGAGAATTGAGTAATTGTGCTAAATTAGTAGAAAATCCGGCAGAGATGATTATAACAGAACTATCTGGTTGCTCGGATAAAATTTTTCTATAAAGAGAGACTGATTTATAAAAATCATCATAGTTATTGATTGTGCGATTAAAAGCTAAACTCCCATTTTGCTTTAGTTCACATGCATGTCGAGTGAAGGGGGCATTGTTATCTTTGCTGGTCCCATTTTCGACAACTCCTATTGGAATATTATGACCATACCATGTATTCATTATATCTAGATATTCTGCGCAATATTTTCCTTTCTTGCTTGTGGGAATGGCTAATAAATTTATCTGTCCGTTTTCAATATATTTGTATAACATATCTAGAGCGAGAGCATCATCTATATCGTTACCCATATCTGTATCGAAAATAATGGATAAAGGAGTTTTATCAACAGAGGTATTATTTATTTGTTTTTTGTTACAACATCCTATGACTATTAAAGGAAATAAGAATAATACAGTTAAATAAAGTAGTGTTTTCATGGTTATTTTTTATATATTATGAGTATCGTCGGATTCAGAAATTTCTTCTATAACAGAAAATTCATCCCGTATAGCAATTAATTCTGATTTTATGTTTTTCAGATGGTGAATAATCTCGTGATTTCGTATGACACCATCTTTATTTTCTTTTAGTTTTTTTTTGGCTCCGCTTAATGTCAAGCCTTTTTCTTTGGTAAGATAATAAATAAGTCTAATATTTTCTATATCAACAGGAGAATAATACCGAGTACCTTTGCTTGATTTCCGAGGATTGATAATATCGAATTCTTTTTCCCAAAATCGAAGTAATGACTCGTTAACATTAAAATAAT
>JTDA01000037.1 GCA_000803105.1 Coprobacter secundus | reverse complement strand
ACAAGTGGTAATTGGTTTGTATGTATCGGCCATTTTGTGGCGGGCAGACCGGAGTAAAGTAGGTATGAGGAAAAGCGTCAGTATTTTTATCTTAATTTTCGTTATCGTGCAGGTTAGCTGGGGGGCTGTGAATGGGGATACTGTCCGGGTACATGCGGATACGGCCATCTTGTTTCGTTTTGCTCCTCAACGGCTGATGTTTTACTCTCCTTATCGTGGCAATGAGGTGGCTATCGGTGAGGCTATGGCGCTGATAGAGTCTCATCGTGCGGCTATCGTGCGGGGGGATGCGGTGATCCGCATACGGGGTTTTTGCCGGTCTTATCCTTCGTTGAGGGAGAATCTGGCGGCGGCGAAGAACCGGAGCAATCAGGTGAAGTCTTATTTTATCACTCATATGGGGATGCGGGAGGCGTATTATCGTACGTCCAACGAGGCTGTGGCTTATCGGGGGATGGGCGATATCGTGGCTCTGGTGGGTATAGAGTACCGGGATGCGGCTCTTGTGCCTGTGCCGGACAGTGTGCCGGAGGCGTGTGTGAGGAGCTTGCCGGAGGTGATACCTCATAGGGGGGTGTCGTTGCCGGTGGAGCCTCTTGTGCTTGTGCCGGATATAGACAGCATGGGATGGAGTGCGGGTGCGGCGGTTGCCGGTGGGCAGGTGCGTCGGGCCCGCAGGGTGATTCCTCTGTCGATAAAGAGCAATCTCTTGTATGATGCCGTGCTGATGCCTTCGTTGGAGCTGGAGTATCGGTTCAACAGGCGTTGGTCGGTGAATCTGGAGGGTACTATGGCTTGGTGGCACAAGGACAGCAAGCACAGGTATTACCAGTTGGCGCAGATTAGTCCCGAGGTCCGTTATTGGTTCAGTCCGCAGGGTGCCCGCAGGGGACATTATGTGGGGTTGTTTGTGGGCGGTGGCTGGTATGACCTGGAGAACGGCGGCCGCGGTTATAAGGGTGAGGATGAGCATGCGGGGTTGAGTTATGGCTATATGTTTCCGGTGGGCAGGTATTTTGCTCTGGAGGCGGGTGTCGGTGTGGGATTTTTGCATACCGACCTGGAGGAGTATGTGCCTCTTGACGGGCATTATGTGTACCGGTTGTCGAGCCGTACCAATTACTTCGGCCCGTTGAAGCTGAAGTTGGCTTTTGTGTGGGATATCGGTTACTGGATGAGGATGAAAGGAGGCGGGAGATGAGACGTTTTTCTGCGCATATGGTATATGTTGCTGTGGTGTTGCCGTTGTTGTGCGGGTGCCGCAAGGATTTGTGTTATGACCACGAGTCGCACAGCTTTTCGGTGAAGACTGATGTGGCGGCGTCTTGGGAACAGGAGTGGGAGCGTACTTACGCGGTAGACTGGGAGCAGGAGTGGAATGCGGCTTGGAGGCGTGGTTATGATGAGCTCCGTCCGGAGGTTTCGGAGGGTATACGGGGTGTCGTTTATAATCCTGACGGGAGGTTTGTGGAGAATAATTTGCCGGCAGAGGGGGGACGCCTTCCCATGAGCGAGGGTGTGCACTCGTTGTTGTTTTATAATAATGATACGGAGTATATCGTGTTCAGCGGATTGTCGGCTTCGGCTACGGCTACTGCCACGACCCGGACGCTGACGAGGAGCGGATTCAAGGAACTGCACGGGGACGAGCGCACGGTGAATCCTCCGGACATGCTTTACGGGTGTTATATGGAGGAGCATTTTGCCGAGCGTACGCTGGAGGCGGTGGAGCTTCCTGTGGTGATGCGCCCGTTGACGTATACGTACTTGATACGGTATGAGTTCAGAAAGGGTGTGAAGTATGTGGCTCTGGCGCGCGGGGCTCTGGCGGGCATGGCGGAATCGGTGTATCTGAAGGACGGGCATACGGGGCCTGATGCGGCTACGGTAATGTTTGACTGCACGGTGGAGGATTTCGGGGCCGAGGCGCAGGTGCAGTCGTTCGGGGTACCTGATTATCCGGGCGACCATTATGTGCGTGGGGGAGAGGATGAGCGTCGCTACTCGCTGAATCTGGAGGTGCGGATGAGAAACGGGAAGTTCAAGACTTTCGAGTTTGACGTGACGGGGCAGGTCAAGGGCCAGCCCCGGGGCGGGGTGATTGTGGTGAAGGGGCTTGAGATTTCGGATGAGGAAGGCGGCGGTGTCGGCGGCGGCTTCGATGTGGATGTGGACGGCTGGGGCGATTATGTGGATATTCCTGTGCCGATTGGTTGAGGGTGATGGATATGGATATGATAACATATATATAGATAACAAATTCGATGTTTAACTTAAAATTTAAGATGTAATGAAAAAAAGTTTATTTGTATTAGGTGTGGCTGCGGCTGTTTTGACGGGTTGTAGCCAGAGTGAAGTGACGGATATTGCGGAGAGCAGTGCTATCAAGTTCAGCAAAGCGTTTGTGGGGAATCCTACCAAGAGCGCGACTGTTGTGGATAATGACAATATCCAGAGCTTTTATGTGTATGCTTATAAAAATGAGGATGCTTTGCTGACGAATGAGAATGTGTATCTCCAGAATGGCTTATGGGCTTATGACAATATCAAAATATGGGATAATGCTGCTACTTATTCGTTTGCTGCTTATTCTAACGGCGGTACTGCCAAGGGTGCCGGAAGCCTCGAAAATGTGTCTTATGACAAGAGTGCGGGTACGCTGAAGATTTCTTCTTATACTGCCGGTGGCGATGATGACTTGCTGGCTTCTATCTCGACCGAGACTTTGGCTGAGGCGAACACTCCGGTGGCGTTTACTTTCAAGCATGTCTTGTCGATGGTGAAGTTTACGGTAAAGAGTGGTCTGGGAAATGACAAGGAGCTGGTGATTAACAATTTGACGGTAGAGGCCGGCAAGATACAGAATAACGGTGACTTGACGTACTCGACGGCTGCCACGAACTGGGAGCTGGCCCAAAGCGGGCAGACATATGCTTCGTTGAGCGCAGCGGACTTGAATGCAACTACCGAGACTCCGGCAGAGGCTGAGTTTACGGTGCTTCCTCAAGATGTTTCCGGTGGGTTTACCGTGACGATAGAGGCTACGATTACTCCTGAGGGCGAGAGTGCTATCAACAAGACTTTCACGGCTACTATCCCGGCAGATAACGCGAAATGGAAAGTGGGCAACCGCTACAACTATATCGCTACTATCAATGCTACGGATATGAATATCATCGAGTTCGATGCTCCGAAAGTGGATGACTGGAACAATATACTGCCGGGTACTGATGTGGACGTGACGGAGCAGAACTAATTAAGGTGTATTTCGCTTGGGTATACGGGCGGAAGCGATACCGGATTTTATACAGGTTATAGGGGGTTGAATGTCCCCTTATAGCCACATTTTGAGAATTGAACAGGTTGGTTTGCACGAGGTACGTGTGTGCCTCCACTAAAACGTATGCAGGTTATGAAAATGGTCGGAGGGAAGGTAAAGTTTATCCGGTTTTGCCGGCTGGCGGTGATTGTGTTATGGCTGCCGGCTTGTACGGAGACATCGGTGGATATTATAAACGGAGATGTGACCGGGGATGCTCGCATCGGTTTCGGGACTCCCGGGATGACGCGTGCTGCCGGGGTGGTGAATGATTTTACTGCCGGGAGCGCTTTTTCGGTGTGGGGCTGGTATGTGCCTGCGGATGCGGATAGCGAAGTGTTCCGAGCTGCCACGGTGTCGACGCCGGATGGCTCGACGTGGGGTTATGAGGGGACGCGCTACTGGAAGGCGGGCCGGACGTATTCGTTTTATGCTTTGTATCCTACGTCGGGAGAGCTTACAAGCGACGGGGCTGTTGTATCGGCCGGTTATGAAGCCGATGGTACGCTTTCGCTCGAGGGTTTTGATGCGACCGTCGGGTATGACCTGATGGCGGCTTCGGCCCGGGATATGTCGGGGGATACTCCTGAGATAGTGCCGTTGGGTTTTAAGCATTTGTTGGCTCGCGTGGAGTTTGTGGGCAAACGAAGTGTCGCGACGGAGGGTCTTGAGGGATTTGTACCCCGTATCCATTATGTCAGGCTTTATGGGATGTATAAGTCGGGTAATTTTTCGGCCAAGGTTACCGGTGTGATGGATAATGCGGAGATTCTTGCGGGATGGTCTTTCCCAGATGGGAGCCTGCGGACGACTTCGGAACATCCGTTTGCTTCTTACGACAAGGTTCAGGAGGTGACAACGGATGGAGTCTCTACCGTCGATGTGCTGCTCTTCCCGCAGAATATCGACCGGGAGTATTGCTTGGAGGTGACTTATTCGAGTGATGAGGCGGGTCGTGATGTGAGGCGCAGTGAGGTATATCTGGCTTCGTTGCCTCTTGCTGTGTGGGAGGCGGGCAAGCATTACCGCTATACGTTTACTATCTCGGATAATGACCGTATTCTGTTCGATACACCGACGGTGAATGCCTGGACTGAGGCCGTCGGGGGGATTATCATTGTGGATTGACGGGGTGTGGTTGAGAAGGAAAGGAGGAATAGCTCGATATGATGGGACTAAAATATGTGTTCGGAACGGCTGTGCTTGCGGTGGTATGTGCGGCTTGTGAGAAGGACAGCGCGGGGGAGCTTATGCGGAAGGAGTGCGACCGTATTGTATTCGACACTCCGGCTCTTATGGTGGAGACGGTTACGCGCAGCACGTTGAAGGATGCTCTGGTGCCGGGTGACGAATTCGGCGTGCTGGGGTATTGTGTGCC
Organism: Coprobacter secundus; assembly: GCA_000803105.1. Lineage (GTDB taxonomy): Bacteria > Bacteroidota > Bacteroidia > Bacteroidales > Coprobacteraceae > Coprobacter > Coprobacter secundus. The sequence goes on along the minus strand of JTDA01000037.1, from coordinate 1,769 downwards.
TTATACGGTGGGTACGCAGACTCCCAATTATAATGCGGGAGCGAGTTTGTGGGCTCTGAAGAAGGCTTTGTGCCCGCCGGACGTGTTTTATAAGCAACGGGTGGTCGTGGGTACCGGCGGGTGCACGTATGACCGGAACGGGGGTACGGGCAATAACCCGAAGTATTGGTACCGGGATGGTTATGATACTGATAATGCAGCGAATGCCGGTGTTACGGGGACGGATGATTACCGGTACTCTTTTGTCGCTTATTATCCGTATTCGGGGGCTTTTACCGTAGATAAGCCGGAAACGGGGCAGACGGCGGGGGCTCCTGTGCTGACGTTTACCATGCCGCAGACGGGGACGGATGTGGCGGCTCCTCTTGACCATAGGGCTACTCCTGATGCGATGCTTGCGGTGCTTTATAACAGCCGTAAGTCGGATGGTAACCTGCGTTTCAATTTCAGCCATGTACTGACGGGCCTCGGGTTTGAGGTCAATAATTTCAGCGGGTATGACCTGGAGGTGAAATCGGTTACGCTGAGCGGGTCATTTTACAAGAAGGTAAGGATAGACCTTACGGGGGATGTCTCGTCTTTTTCGTTTCCGGGCGACCGCTATACGGGAACGTATACGTTGTTTGACGGTGATGCCTCGGGGGGTAGCTTGATGCTTCCGGCTCCTGATGCGTCTCTCGGCGAGACGGTGACTTCGTCTCCGAGCCCGATAGGGGGAGAGCATGTGATGCTGATATCGGGGACGGGTACGAGCTTCGGGGAGAATGTGAAGGTGAGGATAGAGTATGTGTTCAACGGTGTGCCGAATGTTTTCGAGACGGCGCGTCCGGGTACGTTTACGCCTCAACCGGGTATCAAGTATACTGCCCAGCTCAATTTTGTGGGTGATACTTTCGTCTTGCAGTTTGTGGTTGACAATCAGGAACAGTGGGAGGACGGCGAGGCGGACGATGAAGATGAGACGAATGATGATGTGATATTTGAATAGGTTAATTTATACTGGTTACGAAATGGTGATGCGTTCAAGGTTATTTCGAGTTTTGAGTGCGGCAGTGGCGCTACTTGCAGGGCTCTGTGCCTGCCAGGAGGATGAATTGTTGCGAGATACGGTATCTGCGACGGGCGGCGGGGTGTCTCTGAGTTTCACCGGCGACCCGATGGATGAGTTGAAGGTGACTACGCGGTCGAGTGACATAAAGGATGAGAATGAGAAGAGAATCGACCAGCTTTATATTTTCTTTTTCGGCTCTGACGGCGAGTACTTGAAGGGGGGGTATCTTACGGGGTATCCGGATGCTGCGCGGGAGGGCGGGTATTATGCTCCCGGAAGGGGGGAGATTCTGCTCAAGATAGATAATACTTTGTTTGCGGATGAGGGGCTTGCGAAAAGCGCGACCGTTTATGCCGTGGCGAATGTGGATGCCTCGGTCTTCGGCCCTGATGAGGACAATGACGGGCGTCCCGACGGTATCGGTAACTTGTCGGACCTGAAAGGTCTTGTCTATATGCCCGAGAATGTCTCTCTGGGCTTGCCTTCGGAGGGTATGCCTATGGTGGGGAGCAAGGTGATAGACCTGACCAAGCCGGAGGAGACTGTAGAGGGGGAGCGCCGTATAGAATTGAAGGCTTTGATGTCGCGTATCGACATGAATATAGAGCTTGCGAGTGATGTGCAGGATGGCAATCTGCCTTCTCTGACACTTGTGGAGTGGACGGCAAAGAATATGCCGGTGCGGGTTCCTTTTACGGCTCCCGAGGTGAATGCCGAG
>JTDA01000036.1 GCA_000803105.1 Coprobacter secundus | reverse complement strand
CTTTTCGAGAGGGGAGGTTGGGATGCTGCTTTTTGCTTGGTAATGAGGGGGGTGTAGTCTTGGCTTCTGCTCTCCGGAGGGGAAGTTTCTATGTTTTTGTCTTTGGTGGTGCTTTTATCGGGGGGTGGATTTGGGGATTGGGGCGAGCAGGAATGAGGCGATGGTGAGCAGCAGGAAGCAGGCGAATATCGTGTACATTCCTTGTGTGGATTGTGTGAGGTCGTTGATATAGCCGATAAGCAGGGGTATTATGGCTCCTCCGGAGACGGCCATAATCATCAGTCCCGATATTTCGTTGGCTTGCCGGGGTTTGTGCTGGAGTGCCAGTGAGAGGAGTATGGAGAAGATGTTGGCACACATGAGTCCTGTGATGAATATGCTGGTGAGTACCCAGGGGGTGTTGTGGGGCATGAGCATCATGGAGAGGAATGTGAGTGTGCCTGTGATGAGGATGATTTGCAGTAGTTTGCGGGCGGGATAGCGTACGAGTATCCATGCTCCGAGCAACGAGCCGATGATGCGTGCGGTGAAGTAGAGGGTGGGGCCGAGCCCGGCTTCTTTGAGGCTGAAGTGGCTGTGCGTGATGAGGAACCGGGGTGTGTAGACGTTCATGGCTACGTCGATTCCGACGAAGAGGAAGAGGGATGTGAAGAGGAGCAGGATGTACTTGTCGGTGAGGAGGGGGAGCAGGGACTTGTTGCCGGTTTGTCCGGGGGCTCTTTTTTCTTGTATGGGCATTTTCCACAGCCAGAGGGTGGCTGCCAGCGTGATGGTGCAGTAGAGGATGAATATGTTTTTCCAGTTGTCGGAGATGAGCAGGACGAGGGCGAGAAGGGAGGGCCCGAGGGCCGATGATGCTGACCTGAAGAATTGCCCTAATGTGAGTGAGGAGGTGAGGTGTCGGGGGTCTACGACATCGCCGAGCAGGGGATTTACGGAGGTTTGCATGAGGGTGTTGCCTATGCCTGCCAATGCGAATGCTATGAGCATGTGTGTGAATGTGTAGCCGGTGAGGGGTACGAGCATGGCGGCGAGTGTGATGATGAAGCTGAGCAGGACGCTGTTTTTCCTGCCGATACGGTTCATGAGCAGCCCGGAGGGTATGGCCAGGAAGGCAAAGCTGATGAATGCCATCATGGGGAGGAAGGATGTCATGGACTCGTTGAGCCGGAAGTCTTCTTTGACGTAGTTGGCTGATATGCCTACGATGTCGACGAGCCCCATGATGAAGTATGCGAAGTAGATGGAGGCGAGTGTGAGGGTTGCTTTGTTTCTCATGCGGTGTGTAATGTGGGTCAGTTCTTGTTTTCTTTTTTGCGTCCGGCTACGGCTGCGATGGATAGTATGACTCCTAATACGATGCTCAGGGATGCTGCAAAGAGTACTTGCGACTGGGGTGGCAGGAGGAAGGTAATGGTGTGTGCGGGTATCCAGAAGAGGGGTATCGTCTTTTTGAATACGAATTGCCATTGTACTTTCCAGTTGAGCGAGCCGAGTATTTTGCCGAAGGGTATGGGGGTGATGAGGGCTTTGGGCTTGCCCCCGCAGTTGAGGATGTGGGTGTCTGTGATTTTGTGCAGGGTCATGAATACGGGGCCGAAGGTGGTGTTCATCATGAGGCTGATGAGGAATGCCCGCAGGAGGTTGCCCGGGGTGAGTCCTTCTTGTGCGGGGTGTATGAGGTCTCCGAGCCCGAGGCTGGTCATGAGCCCGGGTACTCCTGAGGCGAAGGTTTTCATGGCGATGGCAATCCACGTGCCGAGAAGTCCCCAGACTACGGCGCGGGGGAGTATGCCGAAGCCTTTTTCGGTGTAGTTGCCGTTTTTTATCCTGAGTCCTATCATCTCCCCGAAGGTGGCGAGGAGGGCAAACTTGGCGAATGCGAGCAGGTAGGGGTGCTGGCGGTTGGCTTCTTGATAATGGTCATAGACGGTGTCGCTCAGCAGGAAGGGAGCGAAAATGGCGATGATGATGAGTAGGCATATCCAGTCTTTTGTTTTCATGGGTTGTTGTTGTTTGTTGATTCTTATTTTATTTTGGTGAACGCCGAAGGTGGCGGCACGCCCTCTTTGGGGAGGGGGTGCGTCAAAACCGGTTGATGGTCTGCCGTATGGCTACGAGTCTTTCGAGCAGGGGTTCGAGCAGGTCGAGGCGCAGCATGTTGGCTCCGTCGGATTTGGCTTTTGAGGGTTCGGGGTGTGTCTCCATGAACAGCCCGTCGGCTCCTGTGGCGATGCCTGCGCGGGCTATGGTCTCGATGAGCTGGGGCATGCCTCCGGTGACTCCGGATGTCTGGTTGGGTTGTTGCAGGGAGTGTGTGACGTCGAGTATTACGGGGTATCCGAATGTTTGCATTTCGGGGATGCCGCGGTAGTCGACAATGAGGTCGTGGTACCCGAATGTGGTGCCTCGCTCGGTAATGGCTACTTTGTCGTTGCCGGCGTCTATGACTTTTTGTGCGGCGAATTTCATGGCTTCGGGGGAGAGGAATTGTCCTTTTTTTATGTTTACGGTCTTTCCGGTCTGTGCGGCGGCTATGAGCAGGTCGGTCTGCCGGCAGAGGAAGGCCGGTATTTGGAGTACGTCTACGTATTCGGCAGCGATGGCCGCTTCGGCGGCGGTGTGTATGTCGGTCACAACGGGTATGCCGAATGTTTCGCTTATGCGGCGCAGAATGCGGAGGGCTTTTTCGTCACCGATTCCGGTGAAGGAGTCGATACGAGAGCGGTTTGCCTTGCGGTATGAGCCTTTGAATATGTAGGGGATGTCGAGCCGCCGGGTTATCTTGACGATGTGCTCGGCTATGTTGAGTGCCATGTCTTCGCCTTCGATGACGCAAGGGCCGGCTAACAGGAAGAAATTGTTTGTTTGTGAGGCTTTGAGTTTGTCTGTTTGTAATAGCATGTTTTTTATTTGTTTTATTCGTTTATCAGTTGTAATGTGTGGCAGGCGACTACTCCGGCGGTTTCGGTGCGTAGCCTGCTGTTTCCTAATGATACGGGGATGAATCCTCCGGCGATGGCTGCTTCTACTTCTTCGGTGCTGAAGTCTCCTTCGGGCCCGATGAGGACCAGTGTGTTTGTGCCCGGCTTGCAGGCGTTTTTCAGCAGGATTTTGTTTTCTTGGTCGTAGCAGTGGGCTATGTATTTGTCTCCGTCAAAGGGTTGTGTGATGAACTTTTTGAAATCGGTGATTCCGGACAGTGCGGGCAACGTGGCTTTGAGGGATTGCTTGGCTGCTGATATGATGATTTTTTCGATGCGTTCGTTTTTGACTTCTTTGCGTTCCGAGTAGCGGCAGTGCAGCAGGGTAATGGCGTCGATGCCTATTTCGGTGCATTTTTCGGCAAACCATTCTATGCGGTCGATGTTTTTGGTGGGTGCTATGGCTATGTGCAGGGTGCAGTTCCACGGGTTGGGGGAGGGTATTTTCTCTATGATGCTGACGGTGCAGTGCTTGGGGTGTGCCAGGGTGATGGCGGCACGGTAGAAGGTTCCTTTGCCGTCCATCAGGCGTATTTCGGTGCCTTCGGCGAGGCGCAACACGCGTACGCAGTGCCGCGATTCTTCTTCGGGCAGTTCGAGAGTGGTTTCGATATGGGGTGTGTAGAAAATGTGCATAATTTGTTATTGTATTTTGTTGTATTTTTTACGGGTACGGGGTGTCTGTCCTGTACTTTTCCCGAAACGGGGTTTGTTGCTTCCGGTTGTCGGGAGGGGGACGGCGCGTTATCCGACTATCATGCCGATGAGTGTTGCCGACATGCAGGATGCCAGCATGCCGCTTATCATCGCCAGGGGCCCGTATCGGGTCAGCATTTTTCTCTGGCCGGGTGCCAATACGCCGATGCCTCCGATTTGCATTCCGATGGAGCTGATGTTGGCAAATCCGCACAGTGCAAATGTAGTGATAATTATGGATTTTTCTTGTATGAGGGCTCCTGCGTTTTTCAGGGTGTTGAAGTCGGCGTAGGCGACAAATTCGTTGAGCACCATCTTGGTTCCCAGCAGGCTGCCGACGGCGGCCATGTCTTCTTTGCAGACGCCCATGAGCCATGCCAGAGGGGTGAAAATCCACCCGACAAGTGTCTGGAAGTCGAATTGCATGGGTCTCCCGTATAGTGTGGAGAGCCATTGGTTGAGTCCGGTGTATCGGCCGATAAGTCCTCCGAGAAGGTAATTGAGGAGGGCGATCATGGCGATGAATGTGAGCAGTAGTGCGGCGACGGTGACCGCGAGTTTTACTCCTTGCACGGTGCCTTTGGATATGGCGTCGAGCAGGTTGTCGCCGCTGTCTATCGTGTTTACTTTTATGGTGTTGTCTGTTTTCTCGTTTTGGGGGACGATGATTTTGGCAAATACGATGGCTGCAGGGGCTGCCATGACCGAGGCCGAGAGCAGGTAGCGGGCGAATGTGACTCGTGCTTGGGGGTCGTCGCCTCCCAGCATGCCTATGTATGCGGTCATGACGGCTCCGGCGATGGTTGCCATACCGGCTGTCATGACGAGGAATATTTCGGAACGGTTCATCCGGGGGAGGTATTCTTTGGCAAGCAGGGGTGCTTCGCATTGTCCGAGGAAGATGTTTCCGGCCACGGTGAGTCCTTCGGCTCCGGAGATGCGGAATATGCCTTTGAGGCACCAGGCGAAGAGTTGTACTATTTTTTGTATGATGTGCAGGTAGTATAGCAGGCTGGTGAGGGCCGAGAAGAAGATAATGGTGGGGAGTACTTGGAAAACGAATATGTATCCTATGTGCTTGCTGTCGAGCAGGCTGCCGAAGAGAAAGGCGGAGCCGGCTCGTGTGAAGTCCATGATTTTTACAAACGCTCGTCCTGCCCATTCGAAACTGTTCTGGATGAATGGGACGTAGAGGATGCCGAATGCGAGAATGAGCTGGAGGGCCAGTCCCGTGGCGACGGTGCGCCAGGGGATGTTTTTCCGGTCTGTGCTCAGGAGGTATGCGATGAGGAGGAGTGCCATTATTCCTAATATGCCTCTTCCTATGGATAGCAGGCTGATGCCTTGTGCCGGGATAGTCATGTTACGAACGGTCGGTAATAAGGGTTTGTAATTTTTTTGAATCTCGTCAGGCTTCTTGTTCGAATTCCCGGGGGTTATGCTTGTATTTGAATACGAGGGCAAATATGATGCCTATGGCCAGTGCGTAACCTGCGAATACGAACCATGCTGCGGGCCAGTCGGTGACGTGGTCGGTGGTGAAGTAGTCTACTACCCAGCCGCTTGCATTGCCTCCGATGATGGCTCCCAGCCCGTTGGTCATAATCATGAAGAGCCCTTGGGCGCTTGCCCGGATGGAGGGGGTGGTTTCTTTCTCGACAAACAGGGAGCCTGATATGTTGAAAAAGTCAAATGCCATGCCGTATACAATCATCGAGAGGATGAGGAGTATGAGTCCGTTTCCGGGATTGCCGATGCCGAAGAGCCCGAATCGGAGTACCCAGGCAAACATGCTCATGAGCATGACTTGCTTGATGCCGAAGCGTTTGAGGAAGAAGGGTATGGCGAGGATAAAGAGGGTCTCGGACATCTGCGAGATGGATAGCAGGATATTGGGGTGCTCTACTCCGAAGGAGTGTTCGTATTGGGGTATGGACTTGAAGCTGTCGAGGAAGGAGCCTCCGAAGGTATTGGTGATTTGGAGTGCTGCGCCTAACAGCATGGAGAACAGGAAGAAAATGGCCATTTTCTTTTGTTTGAAAAGTACCAGTGCATCGAGCCCGAAGGCTGAGAGCAGGGTCTTTTTCTGGCTTTTTGTGGGTGGGCATGCGGGAAGGGTAAAGGCGTATATTCCCAACAGCAGGGCTGCTGCTGCGCCTACGTAGAGTTGCATGGGGCTGCGGGCTATGCCGCTGAGGTCGACGGCCCACATGGCGCAGATAAATCCTACGGTACCCCATACCCGTATGGGTGGAAAGTCTTTGACTATGTCGAGGTGGAACTTTTCCAGGGCGTTGTATGATACGGCATTGGTAAGGGCGAGGGTGGGCATGTAGACCATCATATTGAGCAGCATAATCCAGTACATGGGCTGGTAGGTGGTAAGTGTGGAGGCGTACCAGAGGAGGGCGGCACCGAGCAGGTGGCAGACTCCGAGCAGCCTTTCTGCGTTTATCCAGCGGTCGGCGATGATGCCGAGCAGTCCCGGCATGAAGAGGGAGGCTATGCCCATGGTGGCGAATATTTTTCCTATTTGACCGCCTTCGAAGTGCAGGCTGGCTCCCATATAGCCTCCTAAGGAGATTAACCAAGAACCCCAGATGAAAAACTGGAGAAAGTTCATAATGGTCAGACGAAGTTTTATATTCATAGCACTTAATAAATTATGTTTTCAAGTTTTATGGTTGTGTTGTTTCCCGAAGTTTAGCATCGACCGGGATTTTCATTTCGCCGGTTGATTTCTTGCTGAATCTGGGCTGCTATTTCGTAGGCCTCATCATCGATTGCTTTTTCGAGTTGTTCTTGTAATTCCTGTATCGTGAAATCTTTCAGTGTGCGTTTTTTAGGGGTGTCTTCTCTTTCTGTATCGTCGTTGTTTGCTTCTTCGGGGGTTTCGTCGAAAATGATACCGGCTTCTTCCACGATTTCGGGTGTGGTATAGACGGGGGCTTGTGAGCGGAGGGCAATGGCAATGGCGTCTGACGTGCGGGAGTCTACGCGAATCTGCCTTTCTCCGTCATCGAACAGGAGCTCGGAGCTGAACACTCCGTCTTCAAATTTGTAAATGAAAACTTCGACGAGGCGAATGCCAAAGGCGTGTGCGAAGCTGACAAAAAGGTCGTGTGTCATGGGACGGGGGGGAACAAGGTGTTCGAGCCGTATGGCAATGGCTTGTGCCTCGGCGGTACCGATGATGATGGGGATGCGATGCGGCCCTTCTTCTTCGGCCAACACGAGGGCGTATGCCCCGTTTTGTATCTGGCTGTAGGTAATGCCTAAGACTTTGAGTTTTATTCTGTTTTCCACTAAATTATGTTTTGTATCGTACAAAGAGTCATCATTGTAGAAACAAATATAGAAAATATTTTGTTGCTGTGGGGCAGAGGTCGGCTAAATTTTCCCGTAAAAGGGGTTTTTTGTTTTGGTGTGCGTTTTATGTCCGGTATACTTGGTTCTCTTGGGGGTGGTATCTGTCGGCTTCGGGTGGATGTTTTTGGTTTGAGGTGGCTGTGCTTGGGCGTGA
>JTDA01000035.1 GCA_000803105.1 Coprobacter secundus | reverse complement strand
CTCTGAAGGGGCACAAAATTAGGTTGGATAAGTTGTGATTTGCTTTCAAATTAGTATCTTTGAACCATTGGAAACAGCTTTCTTGGCATATCAGTGCCCAATAGAAGGGTTGTGATTTGCTTTCAAATTAGTATCTTTGAACCATTGGAAACAGCTGAAACAATCTATTTCTACACCATCTAAATGTTGTGATTTGCTTTCAAATTAGTATCTTTGAACCATTGGAAACAGCAAGGTTATATAGATATTCCTGTTGGTGGGGTTGTGATTTGCTTTCAAATTAGTATCTTTGAACCATTGGAAACAGCTGATATCGTTTTGCGGTCGTTGCCTAACGGTTGTGATTTGCTTTCAAATTAGTATCTTTGAACCATTGGAAACAGCTTTCTGAGAAAAATGTTGTGTAATTCCAAGGTTGTGATTTGCTTTCAAATTAGTATCTTTGAACCATTGGAAACAGCATAGGATAAAGAGGAGGATATAATAGGGGTGTTGTGATTTGCTTTCAAATTAGTATCTTTGAACCATTGGAAACAGCCCTTTGCAGCCATACCGCATTGCTCGAGCGGTTGTGATTTGCTTTCAAATTAGTATCTTTGAACCATTGGAAACAGCATACATCAATATGCTCAAAGACGAATCAGGGTTGTGATTTGCTTTCAAATTAGTATCTTTGAACCATTGGAAACAGCGGTACGGTCAATATTCGGGGCAAAGAATCAGTTGTGATTTGCTTTCAAATTAGTATCTTTGAACCATTGGAAACAGCTATAAATCTTTTATCTCTATCATATTATAAGTTGTGATTTGCTTTCAAATTAGTATCTTTGAACCATTGGAAACAGCAGCCATCTCCAAGAGGAACGGTGAAAACAGTTGTGATTTGCTTTCAAATTAGTATCTTTGAACCATTGGAAACAGCGAAACCTAACGTATTCGGTTCTAAACTAAAGTTGTGATTTGCTTTCAAATTAGTATCTTTGAACCATTGGAAACAGCGCGCCTACCGAGTTCCTGCGTAACTTGAAGGTTGTGATTTGCTTTCAAATTAGTATCTTTGAACCATTGGAAACAGCCGTTCACAGCCACATCCGCACGCTTGGTCCGTTGTGATTTGCTTTCAAATTAGTATCTTTGAACCATTGGAAACAGCTTTGGCGGCAAATGGGGACGCGACAGTTCCGTTGTGATTTGCTTTCAAATTAGTATCTTTGAACCATTGGAAACAGCACAAGCTATGACAACAATACAGAATATCATGTTGTGATTTGCTTTCAAATTAGTATCTTTGAACCATTGGAAACAGCAAACAGTACCGTTGACCCATCATCCTTCATGTTGTGATTTGCTTTCAAATTAGTATCTTTGAACCATTGGAAACAGCCAACGACTTTTTTGTTAAGATGTTCAATTGGTTGTGATTTGCTTTCAAATTAGTATCTTTGAACCATTGGAAACAGCAGAATATAGATTATTATCTATATTTCAGCGTATTACAAAGGAAATTAGAAAAATAAAAATAATGCTGTTTCGGCCAAAATCCCGAAATGTATTTGGGATTTTGGTTTTCTATATTTTTACGAGTATTATATACAATTTCCTCAAAAAGGTTGTAAGTTTCTACTTTTAATAAAAATTAAGAACACATATAGACAAAAACGAATTATAAAAAATTTTTGTATAAAGATGAGCTCTTTTAAATAGTAAATTTTCTAACAATCCTTTTCAACTATCATGATTCTCCAAGCATTTACTTTCTTAAAATAATTCTAGTTGCTGTCCCGGAGCCTCAACCTTACAACCTTTCTTTCCATAAAAAAGCTCTATGTTTCCAAATTGTTTATCGGTTATGCATATAATCCCAACACTTCCGAATTCCGGGAGAAAAGATTTTACCCGTTTTACATGTACATCTGCATTTTCACTACTGGCACAATGACGGATATAAATAGAAAATTGAAACATTGTAAAACCATCTTTCTGCAAATTTTTTCTGAATTCGGCATAAGCTTTCTTGTCTTTCTTCGTTTCAGTAGGCAAATCGAAAAGAACCAATATCCACATAACTCGATATTCACTTATTCTATCCATTAACGCTCCGGATATGATATACGACGAAGTTCTCCAGTAAAACATCTATACAATGATGCTGTTGTCTGTCCGACAGCAACCATCAACGGACTACGTTTTCCTCCGATTTTTACATCAATCGTAGGGATAGTAAGCAAACGTGCTTTCACCTCTTTGCTCAACTCTATTTTACTACCATAAGACTCAACCAAACGAAATACCAATTCGTCGACATAAGGTCTATAAGGTTCCATTATATCATCTGCCAAGCAATATGCATTGTAACGATTATGATGATGTATGCCGAATGTCGGCAACAAACCGCTTATTACCAATCCTCGAGCTACTACCGCCCGCAATATCGAATATCCGTAATTCAATAAATTATTAGGAGGCACACCATCCCTATCTCTCGTAAATCCATCAATATTGGGAAAAAGAGACTTCCAATAATAAGCAGCGGCACGAGCTTCTAAATTGTCCGGATCACCACTCCGTACATCACTCGCCCATATCCGCATACATTTCACCACCTCTCCAGAACAATCAGATAAAACCGAAGCCTGATTTTCAATCTTTGCTTTGATTGTCTGCTGCCAAAGCTGCTTTTTCAATGGTAAAGAAGCCTCTATTTGTTGCCTAAACCGTTCATTCTGCGTGGTATTACCATATAAAGGTAGCATTAGTCCTACGGGCAGACACTTACTATCGCAAGTGATAACAGCACAATTGTTTTCGAGCAGAGCCTCAAGCAAACCCAAGGTAATGGTTATCTGTTTATTATCAAGTACAACGACCCCCAAATCTTCAACCGGTTTTGTCACTCGATACTGTTCTTTAAACGACTCCGGAACAGACTCATTCTTTTCTACTTCGGGAAGTTTTATAACCAACTGATCTCTCCACAGAGAAAGATAAGCAGGGTTTCCGAAATAAAGTGTTTTTTTTATCATAATATCAAGATTTTAGGAATATTACTTACAAACAGATAATTATACCACCAAATCGTACATTCAATATTCTCCTACGGAAACGATTTGCCCGATATGATTTATCCGAACTTTTACAATGCCCTCCAAATAGACTAAACTCTTTACATTTTTATAAGCTATATTTTTTAATCCTTTGCTATCATTTACCGAAGTCTCTAAATGATGCCTAAAAACGTATTCTCGAACTGACGAATTTCCATACATACATTTCGAAAACTTTTGAACTCGATATAGATTCGGACTGATTGTAGTATAATTATCGGGATTCATTAAATCTATTTCTTTCGGATTAAATCCAGTCTCTTCATTCGGGAAGACAAAATATTCATTTTGTTTCATCGAAAACAAAAAGTTCCAGCCTTCTGCTTTCTTATACTCCTTATCTATAACCGGTATACCTAAAGTCGAACGTGTCGTTGCTTCGTAAAAAGACACAACAATATCTTGTAACTCCCCACTTTCGTCTCGATAAATCGCAACATGATGATTACTACCGGTATTCACAAAATCGACAGGCTGCTTTCTCCCCTTAGAGTCAAAAACCAAGTTCCCTTTATAATCTTTCTTATCATGTAGAGGGACTGCATTGCTAACTCCCATTATCGTAACTCGTTTCATCTTTTTTCCATTCAACCAAATCGGATTCTCATCAAGATTAGAGAAGGCTTTTTTCGAATCATCATCAAACTCGTCTAAACGCTCCTGCAACACTCGCCGCACTCCTGCATCTACAACTTTATCGATCTTCAAATCCGGAGTAATCTCTTTCCGAATCGTATAAAGGTTCTCTAAAGTAACAATTTTAACCTTTTCCGGGACCTTTTGAGTATGTAATTCATCCACATATAGCGGATTTTTTTCTAAACTGTTTTTTCCCGTAAAGGCTTTTTGGGGATCATTACCGAATTCTGCCAAACGAGACAGCAAAGCCTCTCTGAACTTTTTGTTTGCGACCTTAGCGATTTGTCGTTCGTCAAAACCTGAGCCAATCTTTTCCCATTTAGTCTCATACCGCTTCATACTACCATAAATCGTCTCATTATGCAATTGCCCACGAGGTGTCAACTGGATTTTTTTATTTATCCCGTTTTTGCCTTTCGACCTGTTTATATTCGGTGTTACAACCTTATTTTTTGCCTTTACCGAAACCAAAACATTTTCAAGATGCCGTTTCGCTTCTGCTCTGAATATATTACATGGCATCGGAGGGATAAACTTCAATTTACCACGCTTATCCCGGAAAAGTTCTTTTTGTTCAATGGCATATATACTTCCCGATTTATCACTTTTAGCATTCAGGTTATTCAAATATTGGATAATGCTTCTTTTCGTAAAGGCTATTGTCAAAGCATCCATTGCATGATGACGATGGTCATTCCGTTTACTCCAGTCTTTTATATAACGTATTTCACGACCATCTTTGTCATACCGTACATCTGTAAGCCCTAACTTATCGTACTTTTTCCAGTTCAACTCTTGCATTACATCTACCAATTGCCAATCTTCCCGCAAACGAGCCGTCACCGATCCAGTTGTCGGTACAACAAATTTTACCAACTCTTCTAATATTTCCCGTGCCTTTTTCGCAATATATTGGGAGTCTCGCAATTCACGTTCAATAAAATTCCCGGATATATCGCTGTTTTTCATCATCAGCTTCTGATATTTAGTCCTGCTGATTTTGCTATCTTTATATAGATTTTCTATCCTATTTTTATAATCTAAAATACCTTGCTCTCCATATTTATTCAACACATAGTCGTAAGCCGTATCATTACTTTTTTCTATATTCACACTTCGGCATTCCAATGTTTTATTCGAGAAAGAATCATCGAACAATTTCGACTGAGGTATAATGTGTTCTATATCAAACTCTTTACTGAACAACTTCTCCCGAGGTATATATGTATCGGAATAAAGCGTTTTATATCCATTATTTTCAAGTTCTAAATACAATTTATACCGAATGATATCGTTCCGGCTTACATGTGTGAATCCAAATTCTTTCTGAAGCACCTCACAATACTTCTTATGCTCCGCAGCTGTTTTATTAATCGACGCAGTCATCTCGTCTCTCTCTTTTGCACTTTTCTTCAATTCTCGTGCCAATTCTATTCTGATTTCATCAGGCTTGCCATAAGTGTCGACTACGGTATTTACAACATGAATCATCTGGTTGAGAATTTTCTCGACAACCGGATTACGCAGACTATTCCGAGGAAGAAGTTCCAAATGATCTTTATATACTTTTTTATCTAATTCCTCCTTTGTCAAAGACCTTTCGGAATGGCGATATCCCGCATGCCGACATGCTTCACTGTATTCAGAGCCTTTTTTCATAAAAGGCAATATTCTACGTATTGCTTTAGTACTCAAGTTTCCATATTCAGATTGAAATGTAACATCTGTAAGGATACGGGCATATTCCTCACTCTCAAAACCGCACAATTTTTTTATTTTAGTAATTAAAGCCTTATTCCCGGTATCCGAACTGTCCCCTTCATAAGAATATAACAGATGCCATAAAAGATACATTGGTTGTTTATCAAAAGTTTTTTCCTCTTTTTCTGCATCAAAAGATAAAATATCAGTATTATATCCTAAACCTCGAAATACCCCGGTCACTGTATCCTGAATTTCGGATGAGGTCATCTTGGAAAAATCATAATCTCCGTTTCCGCTCATCTCTATAATTGCCTGATATGCCCTAAACAATTCCGCTTGAGTTCTATTTCCTTCTACTTTTTCAAAGTTCAAATCAAACTCTTTTGCCTTCAAGCACAACAACTTGAGGATATCTGTTTTAGATAACTTTTCCTTAATATTCAATTCTTGAAACAAAGATTCTTTTTCATCTTGATTCAAAAAACGAGATTTTCCCAATTCTTTTTCAACAATTTTCAAGTTATTCAAATTATGCCAAATCTTATATTCCTGAAAAAGAGGTGACGATTTAGGGCAAACTCTGCAGCCGACAGTCTTTTTTTTCAATTTTCCATCAATCATTACCTCTATCTGCCGACTCTCAAACTCACAAAATCCGACAAGTCCCTTTTGACTTTTCAATGTCCGCTGATAAAATATAATGATATCCCGAACTTCTTTTTTTAACTGCGGTGTAAGTTCGGTATGATATTCGGCCTGTTTTTCCCAAATTTTTTCAAACTCATTTAAATAATCTTGTCGATAAAATACTTTATTTTTTAGGCTGGTATCCGGGTTCTTTTCTAATTGCTTCACCAAATATTGCCCTACAGTAAGTCCTTCAAAATATAATTCTTTACTACGATCGCTTATAGCCCCTAAGTATCCACTTGAAGCTTGAATAGCTCCGTTAATCTCACAAACAACAAAAGCCACCACTTCTATCGGGAGCTGCCCACTCAACGCTTCGACTCGCCATTGATAGGCTTGTAAACGCTTATCTTTCGACTTATTATCTGCTGTATATATTTTATATTTTCCTAAAAAGATTTTAGCTGTAGCCTGTTTACCTTTTCCTGCTATCAATTTTCTGCATTCGGGCGTCAATATCTCCGGATAAAAACACTGTTGAAATGTCCATATTTTATCAAGTTCATCTAACAAATCAGAACGATAAAAGTCAGGAATATATTTTCGACCTTCCTCCAACAATGAAAGGACATACTGTCCTGGGGTTATATTATCATTATATAATCGCTTGGCAACAGACATTCCATCAATCAGTTGTCCCTCATCCGCAGATTTCATTTTACGACTGCTTTTGTAACCGCGTTTTTTATTCAACATCAAAAGAACTCGAGCGAATTCTTCCAAAGAGATCTTCTCGTTTACTGCTTTTGCCCGTAAATAATATGTTTGAAATGTTGTATAATTACCATTTTCACTCAGAACCGCCTTATCAGTTATAATGCCATTCTTCTGTAAACAATCTTTTAAGTGATCCCGGCGTAACTTATACCGCTGTAAATTACGCCGCATACTTCTCTTCAGGGTTCTATCTGCATTCGTTGTAATACTCTTCCCTTGTTCAAAATTTTTTTGTTCATCCGATGTCAACGGATTTACCCGTACGCCAATCCGAACAATA
Organism: Coprobacter secundus; assembly: GCA_000803105.1. Lineage (GTDB taxonomy): Bacteria > Bacteroidota > Bacteroidia > Bacteroidales > Coprobacteraceae > Coprobacter > Coprobacter secundus. The sequence continues at coordinate 468 of JTDA01000035.1, read as the reverse complement.
GACGACTGCTCATCTTTATTCTCAGCTTCCCGAACTAATGCCCATCCTATGCTGGTAGTTCCCAAATCGAGTCCTAAAATCTGCTTCATGGTAATCTTTATTTTAACAATGTCCTAAATTAACAATTTTATTTAAAAAACTTGCATATTATCGCTTTTTATTTTATCTTTAAACACTAATTTGAAGTAAATCACAATAAGGATTATTCCGTTGTGAAAACATTTAGGTTGCCCTCGTCCTTTATCGGGGGCATTTTTACGTTTCTCAGGATAATCATTCATTTTTAAACTACACTTATTTTCCTAATAAAGGAATCAAAATATACATAATCAGATTTTTATAGCATATACTATACTGTCTTATTAAATATTCTCTAAATAGTTATCCTATAAAATACATCTCTATTTTCCTTTTAGAAAAGAAACAAAATAATATAAAAAGCGAGGGTGCATTTAAATGCACCCTCGC
>JTDA01000034.1 GCA_000803105.1 Coprobacter secundus | reverse complement strand
CGGAAGAGCATTTATATATTACTTCCGAACCGGACTACCCCGCCAAAACCCGAAAAATCCAATCTTATCCCATAATCAGCAGCAACTCTTTCGATACTTTATCGGCAGCATCTTTTCCTTTGAGCATCGAAACTATACCGATAGCAAATTTAAAAGAATCTCCCGCACCTCTACCGGTAATCACATTATCTTGAATCTCAACAGGCAGCCCCGTATAAGTCGCTCCCTGCAAAAAATTCATATAAGCCGGCTGAGCCGTAGCATTCTTGCCATTCAACATATCCAGTTCTCCCAGAATAGATGGGGCCTCCCCTATTGCACCCACATAACGGCCCTGATTATAATGATTCAATAAGTTCATTTTGAAGTCATCATTCATAAAAAGATTTTTAGTTCCCTCTATACCGCCGGGCAAAATATAGAATCCTTCAACATCATCAGATTTTACGCTTTCATAGAGTACATCGGACACCACCGCCACATTGTGGGCACCGACTACAGTCTTCTCTCCTGTCATAGAAACAGACTTCACCTCAACACCAGCTCTGCGTAATATATCCCATACAGCAACAGCCTCTATCTCATCAAAACCCTCTGCCAAAAATAAAAAAGACGTTTTCATACCAAAAATATTTGAAGTATCCAATTACCCCTACAACACCCGTACGACTATTATTGTTCTATGTAATCTTGGCACGAACAACATAAAAAACTAAATTTAACAGCCCGAATATACCAATAAGAAAGAGAACAGCCTTCACACCTGCCTCGAGGTTCAAAAACTGCTCTCTCTAAAAAACGAACGCTACGAAAAACTTTCGATTTCGACATTCAAAAAATACTAAACATCCCGAAGCAAAAACAAATCATTTTCTCTCTGAGCTCTGCTTTTCCATAATGTCCCTTATTTGAGTAAGTAACTGTACCTCGGGCGAAGGGGCAGGAGGCGCAGCCGCAACCTCTTCCTTCTTTTGTCTTGAAAGCTTTGCTATCAATTTTATAATCAAAAATATAGCGAATGCAATAATAATGAAATCGACACTTACCTGGATAAAGTTACCATAATTCAGTGTCACCGCCGGGGTTACCACCTCTCCCGCCGCATTAGTTACCGCTTCATGTAAAGTCAATTTCAAATCCGTAAAATTGATACCTCCCAGTAACAAACCAACTATCGGCATAATCAAATCTGAGACTGCCGAAGATACAATCTTGCCGAAAGCAGCACCGATAATGATACCTACCGCCATGTCTACAACATTGCCACGCATGGCAAACTGCTTGAACTCTGTCAAAAATTTACTCTTTTTCATACGTATCGAATTTATATATTAAATAATCAGAAAGACACCCTTTTTGTTCACTACCCCTGCTATTTGTAACATTTAGAACCCTAATTTTGCTCGAGTCTGTCTTGGGAACTTCTTTTAAGAGTAATAATGGACTATTTGCCCAATGAAAACGAAAAGAAGCCCCATCTGAATTCCGTCTATCGGAAAATGCAAACCTGCTCTTAGTGCCATATACAACCCGACACAGCCCCTCTTTCCGAAATATAGAAAAGAAGCTGTGTCGGAATCTTTCTATAAAAAAAAGCGACGACACTCAAAACTCAAGTATCTCGGTTTTCAAAGTAAGTACATCAATGGTAAAAAGCCGGTTACGCAAAGGCTCTCCGCTATCCGTTATTATCTTAATGGTTTCCGCTGCTTCTATACTTCCGATAATACCGGGTACTACCCCCAACACACCTCCAGGCTTAGAAGGACTGGCAGTAAGCTCCATCTCATCAGGATAAAGGTCTCGATAGCCGATACCTCCCCGGTAGTTGAACACAGAGGCTTGCCCCCGAAATTCCCCGATAGTACCATACACATAAGGCTTTCCGGTCTCACGGCAACAATCGTCAATAAGATAACGCGTCGCAAAATTATCACACCCGTCTACGACAATATCATAATTCTGTATGATACTCAGAGCATTATCCCGTGTCAGAAAATAAGGATATACATCTATCTCTATCGTAGAAGAAAGAGCCTGCAACCGTCTCCGGGCACACTCTGCCTTCGGCCTGCCTATCTCCTCTTCCGTATAGAGAACCTGACGTTGCAGATTACTCTCCGAAACGACATCCCCGTCGATGAGCCCCAGCCGTCCGACACCGGCCCCAGTAAGATAAAGAGCGATAGGTGACCCCAGTCCTCCTACCCCTACAAGGAGTACCGAGGCCTGAGAAAGTTTTTTTTGCCCGGCTTCACCGATAGGTTCAAGCATGATTTGCCGGCTATATCGTTCAGAGAGATTCATACAGCTTGCTGAGTTTTACGGTCGAACGACTCGTCCCAATCCTTCCACACCGGTTCACGCCCCAGAGCCTTAAGGTCTCTTTCTACCTGCACGGCAGTGCGCTCGTCACTGACATGAAACTGTTCGAGAGACTGAGGATAAGTAAAATATCCTCCGGGTTCGGTCTTGCTCTCAGCGCTCATCGTCGTCACACCCAGCGTAGCCATATTATTACGGAACTGGGCACTTTCCCGGGTAGAGTAAGAAATATCCACATCATGGTCGAAGATACGCATGGCAAAAGTCACCTGAGCAAGTTCCCTGTCGCTCATAACGACATTCGGCTGGAAGTGACCCTCACTCGGACGCATACGCGGAAAGTTGACACTATACTTCGTTTTCCAATAATGCTTCTGCAAATAACGCAAATGATAAGCCATCATCGTGATATCGGTACGCCAGTCTTCCAAGCCGATAAGTACCCCCATTCCTATTTTATGTACCCCGGCTTGTCCCATACGGTCGAAAGCATTGACCCTCCAGTCAAATTTAGACTTCATCCCTTTAGGATGATAGATGTTATAATTTGCTTTGTTATACGTCTCTTGGAAGCAAATCACCCCATTAAGCCCGGAATGAGTAAGCCGTTCATACTCCTCTGCTTTCAGAGGCATTACCTCTATCTGCAAGTTAGAAAAGTAAGGCTTGGCCAATTGCAAAGCCCGTTCAATATAGGGGACCCCGGCTTTTGCAGGATTTTCCCCAGTCACAAGAAGCAGGTTCTCGAAAGGAGCAAGCTTTTTTATAGCCTTATATTCGTTCACAATCTCCTCTTCAGTCAAGATAATCCTCGACATGGGATTATTATGGTTGAATCCGCAATAGATGCAAAAGTTCGTACACGAATTGGTAATATAAAGAGGCACAAACATCGATATAGTCTTGCCGAAACGTTGCAAAGTGTACTGTTGGCTAAGCCTCGCCATGACTTCAAGGTAAGGCTGTGCAGCAGGCGAGATAAGCGCCTTGAAGTCTTCCACATCAAGATACTCCTTGTGCAGAGCCGCTTCCACGTCGGCTGCCGTTTTAGAATAGATGTCGTTCGTGGTTTTTTCCCACGATATTTTTTCAAGTTCTTCTGAAAACATCTTTTTATTATTTTTGATAATTTTACTTCTTCATCATCTTTTCTCGACAAAAGAAAAGATGACATCATTTCCCCTTCTGAGCAGACTTCCCGACCATATCGCATGTGTCGATATCTTGCGAGAGGCGCATAGCACAGAAGTTCGGGCCACACATGGTACAATAATCGCCATCATGTTTCGAGCCTTCTTTATAATATTCGAGGGCACGTTCAGGGTCGAGAGAGAGGTTGAATTGGTCTTTCCACCGGAATTCAAAACGAGCCTTGCTCAATGCATCATCACGCACTTGTGCACCGGGATGCCCCTTTGCCAAGTCGGCTGCATGCGCTGCGATTTTATAGGCGATGACCCCATTACGCACATCCTCACGATTGGGTAGTCCGAGATGCTCCTTAGGCGTGACATAACAAATCATTGCCGTACCATACCAAGCAATCTGCGCCGCACCGATAGCCGAAGTGATATGGTCATACCCCGGAGCTATATCGGTCGTCAACGGTCCCAACGTATAGAAAGGAGCCTCGTGGCAGGAGCTCAACTGACGGTCCATATTTTCCTTGATTTTATGCATGGGAATATGGCCGGGCCCCTCTATAATGACCTGGACATTGTGTGCCCAAGCTTTTTGGGTAAGCTGTCCCAACACATCGAGTTCGAGGAATTGCGAACGGTCATTGGCATCATGTATCGAACCCGGCCGCATGCCATCTCCCAACGAGATAGCTACGTCATATTGTTTGAGTATCTCACAAATATCATCGAAATGTGTATAAAGAAAACTCTCACAATCATGCATGACACACCACTTGGTCATAATAGACCCTCCGCGCGATACAATACCGGTAAGCCGCTCTTTGACCAGCTCGGCATGCTCCTTCAGCACCCCCGCATGTATGGTGAAATAATCCACCCCTTGCTCACACTGTTCTATAAGCGTATCCCGGTACAACTCCCAAGTAAGATTTTCCACTTTCCCGTTCACTTTCTCCAAAGCTTGATAAATAGGAACCGTACCCACAGGTACAGGACAATTCCTGATAATCCACTCCCGAGTCTCATGTATATTGGCTCCGGTCGAGAGGTCCATAAGCGTGTCTCCACCCCAACGGCAACTCCACACAGCCTTATCCACCTCCTCCTCTATACTTGAAGAAAGAGCCGAATTGCCGATATTCGTATTCAGCTTCACCAGAAAATTACGCCCGATAATCATCGGTTCAGCTTCCGGATGATTGATATTGGCAGGAATGATAGCCCTGCCGGCGGCAATCTCGTCGCGTACAAATTCAGGCGTTATATGAGTCTCTATACCCAACTTCTCATTCTGGAGATTCTCACGTATAGCCACATATTCCATTTCAGGCGTGATGATACCTTGCCGGGCATAGTACATCTGTGTTATCTCTTTGCCGGCCTTAGCCCGGTAAGGTGGTTTCATATGCTCAAAACGCAAAGAATCAAGAGAATGGTCGGCAAGTCGCATACGTCCGTACTGGGAAGTAATCTGTGGCAACTGCTCCACATCCCCACGAGCCGTAATCCACTTTTCGCGCAAGCGCGGAAGGCCCTTTTCAAGATTGATCTCGATATCCGGGTCTGTATAAGGGCCGCTCGTATCATATACATACACATCATCATTATGCGTAACCACGCGTTTACCGTCTACAATTTTGACAGTATCCGTCAACTTTATCTTGCGCATGCCCACTTTTATATCATGCAACTTGCCGTCGACATAGACTTTTTCAGATGCGGGATACGCATCACGTATTGTTTTTTCTGTTTTCATATTATCCTTTTCATTGGAGGTAATCAATCGAGAAATGAAGTAAGCGGGCTACTCGCTGCCGCATGCCGTGCCTGTGCACCGAGACCGGCCTGATAAGCCCTGCGCCCGGCAATCGTCGCCTCCTTAAAAGCAAAAGCCATCGCTTCCGGGTCTGGAGATATAGCAATAGCCGTATTTACAAGCACAGCATCGGCACCCAATTCCATTGCCGCTGCTGCATGTGAAGGAGCACCCAGCCCCGCATCCACCACCACAGGGACATTACTCTGTTCAATGATGATTTCAAGGAGGTCTTTCGTACACAAGCCCTTGTTTGTACCGATAGGAGCAGCCAGCGGCATAACAGTTGCCGCACCGGCCTCTTCAAGCCGCTTGCAAAGTACAGGGTCGGCTTGTACATAGGGAAGTACGACAAATCCCATCTTGACAAGAGCCTCCGTTGCCTTCAACGTTTCCACCGGGTCAGGCAACAGATATTTAGGATCAGGGTGTATTTCCAGTTTGAGAAAATTCGTCCCGAAAGCCTCCCGTGAAAGCTGAGCCGCCAAAATAGCCTCTTCGGCATCACGTACTCCCGACGTATTAGGCAACAATTGTACATCCTTCTGATTGATATGCACAAGCATATCATCCTCAGCATTATTCATATCGATACGTTTCATGGCAACAGTCACCATCTGTGTACCGGATGCAACAATAGCTTTCCTCATAAGCTCGTTCGAGCTGAATTTTCCTGTTCCCACGAACAGACGGGAAGTAAACTCCCTACCCCCGATAATAAGTTGATCCATATATATTTATCTTTTTATGTTGTTATATCCAATATATTTTTTATCACTACTCCATACCGGCATTTACCTCATCTCTCCCATTCCCCGAAAAGAATCTGAAAAGGTATAACATTATCCGGTAAAAATAATTCCTGTAAAAACAAAGATGAGCACATTACCCGCCGCAAGTAGCACGTATGACAGTAACTTTATCATTATCATTGAGCAAAGTAACATCCCAGTCTTTACGAGGTATGACACGATTATTGACAGCAGCAGCAATACCACCCCCGGTCAACCCCTTATCTTCAAGCAGCCGGGCCAGCGTACAATCCTCCTGTATCTGTATCTCCTGATGGTTAAGCGTAATTGTCTTCATATAATCATATTATTTGTTTTGTCGGTCTATAATCTGTATAATGTTCCGGGTCTCCTCCGCAGGGTCGGGAGCATTAAGTATAGTCCCTGAGAGAGCAATGCCCTGCACCCCCGCATCATAAAGAAGCGGAATATCATCAGCAGTAATCCCTCCAATAGCCACTATCGGTGTAGTTATATTTTCCTTTCTACACTGTATCACAATATCCCGGTAGCCCTGTATGCCGAGTATGGGGCTCAGATTCTTTTTCGTCTCCGTATAGCGGTACGGGCCAAGCCCGATGTAATCTACCCCCATAGCTACCAGACGACGGATGTCCTGGAACGTATTGGCCGTACCTCCGATAATATAGCCGGAGCCCAGCAGCTGCCTGGCCATATCCGGTGACATATCATTCTTGCCAAGATGCACTCCGTCGGCTCCGGTCTCGATTACCAAGTCAGCCCGGTCATCGAGGACCAATGTAGCCCCGTACCGTTTGCATACAGGACACAAGTATTCTGCCGCAACCTTTATCTGTTGCGTCGTAGCATCTTTCATACGCAACTGTATCCACTTGCATCCCCCGTCAAGAGCCTGCAATGCCGATTCTATATGACTGTAACGGTCGTTGGTATGTGTTATGAATTGAAGCATAAATGTCTGTATATTATATATTAATGAGAATTATACCGTATCAATGTCTGGAGATTATTACGCAACTCCTCCTTATCATGAGCCTGCCAGAGATACCCCAAAAGAGCAGCCCCCCCGAAACCATACCGGCTCAGAAGCGGAAGATGCTCAGGCGTAATGCCCCCTAAAGCGATAACAGAACTGTTGATAATACCCCGGTGGGCAGCTTCAGAAAGTTCCCGGTCTGTAAACCGTGCTGTATACCCCTGCTTGGAAATGCTATCGAAGATAGGACTGAGAAACCGATAATCGAGTCTTTCGGCTGTAGTAAGTTCCTGCAAGTCGTGGCACGAACGCCCTACATATCCGGTATACCCCTGAGGGGGATACGGATGGCGTCGGTTGAGATGTATGCCTTTCAGATGAAAGTCTCCCAGCAAGTCAAAGTGGTCATGTAATATGATTTTAGAATGCAGATACGAAGGAATTCTCTCGAGCAAAGAACGTATACTGTCGGACAATACATTCGGCTTGCGTATATGCAACGCATCCATTCCCTCCTCCAGAAGCAAAGTTATGTACTCTTCCTCCCTTTTGAACACATGTTCCTGTGTAATCCCAATCAACTTCATATTCCTTTTATTCTTTTGTGTTTGCGGTGTCTGAAAAACATATATTTATCAGTAGAAGAGTTGCTATAAATATATTACTATATTATTTCTCAAACACCGCTTTCCAAATAATCAGTCCCAGACAAGAGTAATGTTATTTGATTCCTACAGATTTGATTACTGTTACTTTGTCCCCATTGGCAAGGAAAGTCTCTCTCCATTCTTCCTTGTCAACGATCCGGTTGTTCACTGCTACGGAGGTTCCGTCTCCTGTCATGCTTCTTCCGGCCAACAAATCTCTCAATGTCACTCTACTCCCAACACAGATTTCTTGGTGGTTTAAAAATACTTTCATACAATCTCAAATTTTTGAATATTTCAAAGTTCAGGTAATGGTTATATCTGTTATTAAAGGTTTTCCTGTTAGAGGTTTCGGATTGAAAAAGTGATTCAATGGTCCATGGCCTTTTCCTGTACAAATACCGGCCCCGGCTTGCAATGCCGACGTAATATAATCCTTGGCCAGTGTTACTGCCTGATAAAGCTCATGTCCCAATGCCAAATAAGAGGCTATGGCAGAAGATAAAGTGCAGCCGGTACCATGAGTGTTGTCTGTTACTATTTGATCAGCAGATAGTATGAGAGGTTCATTTTCCTGACTAAACAAAATATCGGTCATTTTATGGCCTTTTAGATGCCCACCTTTCATCAGTACATTCCGACAGCCGTTTTTCAAAAATATTTCAGCCGCCTTGTACATGTCCTTTAGGTCGATAATATCAATTTTACTCAACAATATTGCTTCATCGATATTCGGGGTTATTACAGTTACCCGACCGAACATTTCCGAGCGGATAAGCTCTATCGTTTCATCTTCGATAAGCTTATGCCCGCTGGTCGATATCATTACCGGGTCGAGTACCGTATAACGAGGGGTGTATTGGTCCAACATGTCAATGACCGTCTCCACAATACGGGGAGAGTGCAACATACCTATCTTTACAGCGTCGGTTCCGATATCTGACAATACAGCTTCTATCTGCGCTCTTACGACAGATGCCTCGATAGGCTGTATGGCCGACACCCCGCATGTATTCTGCGCTGTAATGGCCGTAATGACCGACATGCCATACACACCTAGTGCCGACATGGTCTTCAGGTCTGCCTGTATACCGGCCCCTCCTCCGCTGTCCGACCCTGCAATGGTCAGACATTTTACATATTCCGTCATTCCTTGAGCAACTTTATATATTATTATTGTGTGACCCAAAGGGATGGAGGATATCTGATTTTAATATCAGCACATAAATAAAATATGTCTACTATGAACAAATTCCTACGCCGGCATTATCCGTACAGGTTCATAGGGTATAATCTCAGCCTATCGGGCACCCCTTTGTCTTTCTTTGCAAAAGTAGGAAAAAAGTTTGCTTTTGCACTCAAAATAGATAAAAAATATAAAGTAAATAAAAATAATAAATCCGCTTGAAATTTTCTCTAGAGTCAAATACACCCCAAAAAACTGCTCCCTCATCCCAAGCCACCCTCTTCATCGTTACATACCCCTTGATCCCCTCTTTAGAGGGGAAGTGTACACCACAAACGTCCTATTATCAAACATAAAATAGCATCTCAAAACTCTCCTCTCGAGAGGGGAAACATCATACCCAAACCTTTTATTTTCAATAAGAAAAGCAGTATTCAGAGCTCCCCTCTCGAGAGGGGCCGGAGGTGTGTGACGCTCGCGCACAGCTTCCAAAATCAAAAGCGGTCACACGAAGCCGACAAACCCCACATCAAAAAAACTCCTCAACCTAACCCGCACCCCTCACCGTCACACACCCTTCACCTCTCCAAGGAAGAAAATCCTCCATCACAGAGAAACCTAACAAGCTCTGGAAGAGTATCACATACAGCAGCCTACACAGTAAAAAAATCATTCGTACCAGACAGCCTCTTATAAAATTTTATTCCTATCTTCGTCCCATAAACAATAGCCTGTTTACATTTTCAGGGTTTAAGAAAAGTCCTTTTCAAATATATTTTCAGGATTTTGTCTATCGGTAGCCCCCTACCTTCCTCACAAAATCAGGAAAAACAAAAAGGAAATCAAAAAAAACCGGCAAAAATTCTATCAGGAAATTTAAATCGGTACTAACAAACCAAAACCATTATATGAAAAATAAACACATTTTATCCGGGCTGATAGCCTTATCCACTTTTTTTACTACATCAGCCGATGAAGGCATGTGGGTATTACCGTTAATCAACCAACAAAACATATCACAAATGAAAGGGCTCGGCCTCGAACTCTCTGCCGAAGACATATACCACCCAGACTCCGTATCCCTTAAAGACGCCGTAGTCATTTTCGGTGGAGGATGTACCGGAGAAGTCATATCCCCCGAAGGTCTTGTACTTACCAACCATCATTGCGGATACAACTATATACAACAACACAGTTCGGTCGACAATGACCTGCTCACCAATGGATTTTGGGCAAAAAATAAAAAAGAAGAACTTCCGAACCCCGGACTCACCGTGACCTTTATCGACAAAATAGAAGACGTCACCGGATATGTAAAACACGAACTTCAAAAAGACACATCCGACTACATCCTCAAATTTCTATCCGCAAAATATCTTAACAAACTGGCCGAAAAACGAGCAGGCAAAGACTTTCTCGACAACAATCCCGGCACGAAAGTAGAAATAAAACCCTTCTATGGAGGTAACAAATACTACATGTTTACCCAGAAAATATACTCCGATATACGTATGGTAGGAGCACCACCCTCCTCTATCGGGAAATTCGGAGCCGACACCGACAACTGGATGTGGCCTCGCCATACCGGCGACTTCTCCATATTCCGCATCTATGCCGACTCTTTGGGCAATCCGGCACCCTATTCCGAAAATAACGTACCATTGCGTCCTAAAAAATACTTCAGCCTTTCTACCGGAGGAATAGAACAAAACGACTACGTCATGCTCATGGGTTTCCCCGGACGCACCAATCATTTCTACACTCCTTCCGAAGTCAGAGAACGCCGTGATATAGAAAACAGCATACGTGTCCAAGTACGCGACCTGCGGCAAAAACTCATGCTTGAAGAAATGCTCGCCGACCCCAAAGTCAGAATTCAATATGCCGGGAAGTATGCCTCATCGACCAACAGTTACAAAAGCTCCAAAGGCATGAACAAAATGATAGACCGGCAACAGCTCATAGAACAGAAGGACCAGGAAAAAGAGAATCTCGTCACGTGGGCAAAAGCAAACCAGCTTCCCCAATACTTACAAGCAATACAGACCATAGACAGTGTCATTGAAAAACGAGCCGGCCTGAAAAAGCGTCAGTTCTACCTCACCGAAGCCCTGTCTACCGGAATAGAATTCAGTAAAGTAGCCACACACCAGGCTCTCATCGACTCTCTACGGAAAAACGGAATCAAAACCGTACCTGCTGCCGAAATAGAAAAAAGTATCCGAAAATTCAGGAACAAAGACTATGCCCCCGAAGTAGACAAAAAAATCGCCAAAGCTATGTTAAAACTCTATGCCGACAACATAGCCCCTGACGAACGCCCCGACTTCTTCCGTACCATTGAGAAAAAATACAAAGGAAATACAGACCGTTATGTCGACGACCTTTTCGCAAAATCCATTTATGGCAACCCACAGAAAGCAGAACGTTTCATAAAACATCCTACACTCAAAACCCTCGAAAACGACGGAATGATACTTTTTGCCCAATCCGTAGCCAATGAGCGTAAAAACATCGCAACCCGATTGCAAGAATTCGACAACCGGTTAGAAACCGCTCACCGCACTTACATCGACGGTATTATGAAAATAAACGAAGGTAAACCCACCTATCCCGACGCAAACTTCACAATCCGGCTCACTTATGGGCAGATAGCACCTTTCAGTCCCTCTGACGGTATCGATTACCTCTACTATACCACACTCGACGGTGTAATGCAAAAAGAAGACTCCACCAACTGGGAATTCATTGTAGCTCCTAAACTAAAAGAACTCTACCACAACAAAGACTTCGGTACATACGCCCGACCCGACGGGAAAATGCCCGTAAACCTTATCGCCAATACCCACACTACCGGTGGCAACTCCGGCAGTCCTGTCATGAACGCCAAAGGACAATTGGTCGGTATCGGATTTGACCGCAACTGGGAAGGCATCACAGGGGACATCCAATATCAAAAACAATATCAACGTACCATTATTACCGATATACGTTACATCTTGTTTATTATCGACAAATTCGCTGGAGCGACACATTTGATAGAAGAGCTCAACATTGAAAAATAAAAGCCAAAACGAAGAGCCAATTTCAATCTGTAACAGCCTCTTGAGAAGGGAAGATGGGCAACAGCTTCCCCTCTCGGGAGAGTAAATCTACTACCCAAAAAACAATATACGAACCTCCCCTGTCCTGAAGAGGAGCAAAGAGCATATGACGCCCATACACAGCCTCTGAAATCAAAAGTAACCACCTAAAGGGCGACAAACTCCACTTCAAAAAAACAGCAGCAAAAACACTTCAACCCACACCGCCCCCCTCACCATAACACATACCTTTATCCCCTCTCAAGAGGGGAAATCACAACACTATAAACCCCTAAATATCAAATAAAAAGCAGTATTCAAATCTCCCCTCTCGAGAGGGGACGGGGGTGTGTCACGTCTGCGCACAGCCTCCTAAAATCAAAAACATCCACCCGAAGCCAAAAAACACCTCC
>JTDA01000033.1 GCA_000803105.1 Coprobacter secundus | reverse complement strand
CAGTCGAGATGTAGGGTCTTGCACAGACTCGAGAGGGGACGGCCTCTCTTGATTTGCCTGACTATGTCCCGCTTTTCTTCTAAGGTGTGTTTCATTATTGCACTGTTTTTATTGGGTTTTTTGTCCAACTTTTGGGGGGCACTTCAGAAGGACCGGGGGTGTGTGACGCCCAGACACAGCTGCCTCAAACCCAAAGCGGTCACCCAAAGCGGTCACCCAAAGCCGACAGACACATCCTCGCTTCTCTAAACGCAACAAAAACCTTTGAGAAATATATCTGCCTAAACCGCACTTCTTACCGTCACACACCCCTTTATCCCCTCTCAAGAGGGGAATACCAATACACCATAAAATACTCATTTTCAATAAGGAAATAGCATATCAACCTCCCCTCTCGAGAGGGGCCGGGGGTGTGTGACGTCCGCGCATAGCTGCCTATCAGCCATTAGGAAGACAACATTTCACTATATTGCTCACGAATTATATCACCTATTTATAGAAGAAAAACCTATACCACACAAATGCAACCCGGGATATAATAAAAATAAAGTGGAACAAAGTGCAGACATGTTTGCGTCTTCCCTGTTAATGCCAGAAACCGGAATTTGTCAGTTGATACCAGAATAACCCTAATTATTGAATATAATTCGCTATATTTGTACTATAAAATCGCATTAAACAATGAAGTTAAATAAAATAAAGACTGTATTGTCTGATAAAGGCATCTCTCAGACATGGTTGGCTAAGCAACTTGATAAAAGTTTTAGCATGGTCAATGCTTATGCGTGCAATAGAATTCAACCGAATTTAGAGACACTTCAGCGGATTGCTGAGATTTTGCAGGTTGATTTAAAAGATTTGATAACAGATAAAGAGGAAAGGTAAGATGCAATGAAAAATTTTACAGAGAATACAAGAGTACAAGTTCCGGCAGCATTGCATCTTTGTAAACTCGGTTATACTTATTTGGATGATATAATATTATACAATCCACAGACTAATATTTTGACGGATGTTTTCTTCCGCTCTGTAAAACGTCTGAATCCCAGTTTGACGGATTTGGAATGCAGCCAGTTGCTGGATAAAATTGTCGGAATCTTGAATAATGATGATTTGGGCAAGGAATTCTATACTATGCTTTCTTCCAACAGTGGTGTGAAGTTGATAGATTTCGTGGATGCGAATAATAATGAATGGCACGTTACGACGGAGTTTACCTGCGAAAATATTGAATCCGGAGATAGTTTCCGTCCGGACATAACATGCTTTATAAACGGTTTGCCCTTAGCTTTTATCGAAGTCAAGAAACCTAATAATCACGATGGAATTTTAGCTGAACGGGATAGGATTAATAGGCGAATGAGGAATAAGAGTTTTCGCCGTTTTATCAATCTTACCCAATTGATGATTTTTTCCAATAATCAGGAATACGATAATGAAAACAGGGTTCCGATACAAGGCGCATTTTATTGTTGTGCATCAAAAGAGAAAGCTTTCTTTAATGTCTTTAGAGAGGCTGATGCTGCTTTCGTTTCCGAATATCCATATGTTGCGTTGGCGGAAGATGTAGAAAAACAGGTTCTCAGACATAGGAACTGTATCGTTATTAAAAACTTGCCCGATTATGAAACAAATAAAAAGGTAGATACTCCAACGAATCGTGTTTTGACATCAATGCTTAGCCGAGAGAGGTTCTTGTTTTTGTTAAGATATGGCTTTGCGTATGTTAATCGAACTATTGAGTTGGAAGATGGCAGTAAAATCACTTCTCTCGAAAAACATGTGATGCGCTATCAGCAATTATTTGCATCATTGGCTATTCGCAAGAAATTATCTAAGGGTGTTAAGAGTGGAATAATTTGGCATACACAAGGTAGTGGCAAGACTGCATTGGCATATTATTCAGTTCGTAGTTTGACCGATTATTATGCGAAGCGTGAGACTGCTGTTAAGTTCTATTTTATAGTGGATCGTATTGCACTGATGGAACAGGCGAGCGATGAGTTTGTTGCACGTGGCCTGGTTGTAAGGACAGTTAATAGCAGAGACGATTTAATGAAAGACATCCGTGATACCACCCCTGTAGAGAACAGTGAAGGTAAAGCGGAAATAATGGTTGTAAACATACAGAAATTTAAAGAAGATTCCACTAAAATACAGATAGAATCAGGCTATAATACTAACCTTCAGCGTGTATTCTTCATAGACGAAGCGCACAGAGGATATAGTCCAAAGGGTAGTTTTCTTGCCAATCTTCTAGAAGCGGATAAGGATGCTGTAAAAATTGCATTGACAGGAACTCCTTTGTTGCGGGAAGAAAAAGAATCTTGGCGTGTTTTTGGCGATTACATTGATACCTATTATTATGATAAGTCGATAGCGGATGGTTATACGCTGAAACTGATGCGTGAACCGATAGAAACCATTTATAAAGAACGTATTGAGAGCATTCTTGATAAATTGGCAGGAAACGTTGAGGTCAAGAAAAGCGATATAGACGAGAACAAGATAATTGAGGATGAAAGTTACCTGAACGCTTTGCTCGATTATATCATATCTGACTTGCGAAGATTCAGAAAAGAGCAAGCAGATGATTCTATCGGGGCAATGATTGTGTGTAAAACCAATCCACAGGCACGTAAAATGTTCCGTTTATGGCAGCAACGTTTCAGATTTGCTCAGCGTATTGAAGACAAATGGGAAGAACAGTTGGGAATGGCTGCAGAGCCAATGGTTGCGTATGACCATGCCAAACCATTGCGTGCATCACTGATATTGCACGATGAAGGAGACAAATTAGAACGAAAAGCATATATTGAAGAGTTTAAAAAACAGCAGACAGTAGATGTACTGATTGTCAATCAAATGTTGCTTACCGGATTTGATGCTCCCCGATTGAAGAAACTATATTTGGGACGAAGTCTTGATGGTCATGATTTGCTACAGGCTCTTACTCGTGTAAACCGTCCGTATAAAGATTTCAAATATGGTTATGTGGCTGATTTTGTAGATATAAAAGAAAATTTTGATTCGACAAATGACCGCTATCTGAGAGAATTAAACCGTACAGTAGATATCAAAGAGGTCAAACAAGGCGAACCTGTAGGGAATGCGATTATCGAAGATAAGGAAGAGATAATAGCTAAAATGAAAGAAATTAAGAGTGTTCTCTTTAATTTCACTTGCGATAATCCGGAAGAGTTCAGACAGGAAATCGATGAAATAGAGGATAAAGATAGGCTCTATGAATTACGGTCGGTATTGAATGATGCTAAAGCTATTCTTAATCAAGTCCGTGCCTTTGGCGATGATGAATTGAAAGAAAAAATAGAGTCTTTGTCTTTTGGTGGTATTCCTACCTTGATTACAGAGGTTACACATCGTATCGAGAGGATGAATCTGTTTGAACGGACAGAGCATAAGGCAGATGTTTCCGGAATAATCAATGTAGCTCTGTCAGAATTGGAATTTGAGTTCAAAAAGGGAATGTCTGAGGAACTGCGAATTGTAGTTAATGATATTCGAGAACGTTGCGAAAAGGTACAAGCTGAATTTGATGCTAATTTCGACAGGAATGAAGAAAAATATGTCATTCTTGCAGACGAATTTCGAGCATATTTCCGTAAAAAAGGTTTTGTTCCTCAAAACACTCAAGATGCAAAAGACAGCATTGATTACATGGACAATGTAATGAAAAAGATTCGGGAGATAAACAGACGGAATAATATCTTGAAGAAAAAATATAAGGGTGATGAGCGTTTTGTGCGTATCCATAAACGGATTGAGGAGGAAAATCAAAAACGTGAACAGCCGATTATATCTGCTCATGAATACGAGATAGCTGAAAATCTGTCACAGATGAAGTCTCAAATAGACAATATGTTATTCTTAAATATCAATATTTTGGATAATGAAGATGCTTTTAAGCGTGATGTATTGGCTATTATTGGACATAAATTACTAGACCTTGGAATCAAGGCAAATTTGACAGACCGTAAATATATCAATAATCTTATAACAACAGAATATTTCCAACAGCGTAATTTTGCATACTGACTATGAGCGATATAAATATAACTGAATCGACGATTGCCCTGATTGATTCTTTGAAAAGTACAACGGGAGCCTTTGGCTTGGCAGGAACAGGAAGCGAATACAAAATCGTAACCGAAATGTTTTTGTACAAGTTCTTTAATGACAAGTTCGGCTATGAAGCCAAACGAGATAAAATGTATGGTAAACGGCTAAGTAAAGCAGAAAAGTGGGATGCCGAATATGATACATTTACTGAGGAAGAGGTTGAAGACCTTTTTAGTTATTTGCCGGCTTCTGTGCCGAGACTTAAACCGGAACATACACTGTCACACTTATATAATTCCATAGGAAAGGGCGATTTCTCTACATTATTGGATGCTACGTTAATAGGTATAGCCAACATCAATGCCGATACTTTTTCTGTAACAACTTCCGGGAAAAGCAGGGTTAATATTTTCAGTGCTATAACAACGTTTGTAACTGATACACAAAAGCGTGACGAATTTGCAAAATCGCTGATGCGTAATGTCGCTTCATTCAATTTTGAACACGTATTTATTGAGAAGTATGATTTTTTTTCAAGGATATTCGAGCATTTGTTGAAAGGATTTAATAATGCTGGAGGGGGCAAATACGCAGAATATTACACGCCACGTGCCATAGCGCAAGTCATGGCGAGATTATTGGTAGGAGATAATGCTGATTTACGAGGTGTAACTTGTTACGATCCATCGGCTGGAACGGGCACTTTGCTTATGGCTCTAGCTCATCAGATAGGAGAAGACAGATGCTCGATTTACAGTCAGGATATATCAGAGAAGTCGAGTGAAATGTTGCGTTTGAACCTTATTTTAAATAGTTTGTCTGCTTCTCTGCCAAATGTTGTACAGGGTAATACATTGACAGAACCATCGCATACTGAGTCAAATGGCGCATTACGGAAGTTTGATTTTATCGTTTCAAATCCTCCATTTAAACTTGATTTCCCGGAGTATCGTGATACATTGGCTGCTGATACGATTCGTTTTTGGGCAGGAGTTCCCAATGCAGTTAAAAAAGTAGATCCAATGAAACCTAAAATGGCGATTTACACTTGTTTCATTCAACATGTCTTAAATTCACTAAAGGCAACAGGAAAAGGAGCAATAGTCATTCCTACAGGATTTATTACAGCCAAAAGTGGCGTTGAAAATAAAATTTTACATCGTGTAGTAGATGAACATTGGGTTTATGGCTGTGTGTCAATGCCGAGCAATGTATTTGCCACCACCGGAACGAATGTTTCCGTTATATTCTTTGATAAGTCGGCAACAGCAGACAAAGTAATTTTGATTGATGCAAGCAAATTAGGTGAAGAATATAAAGAAGGTAATAACCAGAAAAGACGTTTGCTTGATGATGAGATAGACTTAATAGTCAATACATTCCGCAACAAAGAAGCTGTGGACGATTTTTCAGTGGCTGTTACATACGATGAGATAAAGGAAAAGGGATACTCTCTCTCCGCCGGGCAATATTTCGACATCAAAATTGATTATGTGGATATTACCGAAGAAGAGTTTAATACTCGAATGGCAAGTTATAAAGCCGAATTGACCCGGCAATTTGCCGAGAGCCATCGGTTGGAAGAGGAAATAATGAAACAGTTGGATGCTTTGCAGTTCAACGCAAATGTAGGCAACGATGAGTAACGAAATACAATTCTTGCTTTATAGCCTTCCCGATTCTGAGGGAAAGGTACAGGTAGTCATAAAAGACGAGACTATTTGGTGTACGCAAAAGGCCATGGCGCAGTTGTTTGGCATTGACAAATCAGGCATTAGCCGCCATATAGCCAACATCTTTAAGGAGGATGAATTGCAGCAAGACACGACAGTTGCAAAAATTGCAACTGTCGTAAACAGGGGCATAAGAGGAGAAGTTGAAGAACTGGTCGACTTCTATAATCTTGATATGATTATAGCGGTTGGTTACCGTGTTTCTTCGCCTAAAGCCACCAAGTTCCGCCAGTGGGCTACCAAGATTCTCAATGAGTATATCAAGAAAGGGTTTGTGCTTGATGACGACCGCTTAAAGCAGGGAATGGCAGTATTCGGAAAAGACTATTTCCGTGAATTGCTTGAAAGAGTACGCTCTATCCGTGCCAGTGAACGGCGTATCTGGCAACAGATTACCGATATATATGCAGAGTGCAGTATCGATTATGATAAAAATTCACCTACAACACACGATTTCTATGCCATGATACAGAACCGTTTCCATTATGCTATTACAGGGCAAACGGCTGCTGAAATTATCTACACGAAGGCAGACCATACCCAAGAACACATGGGACTGACCACATGGAAGAATGCACCTGATGGGCGTATATTGAAATCGGATGTATCAATAGCCAAAAACTATTTGCAGGAAAATGAAATTCGTCAGTTGGAACGTGCTGTTACATCATATTTCGACTATATCGAAATCCAAATAGAGCGACAGAATGCTTTCACGATGGAGCAATTTGCAGCCAGCGTAAATAAATTTCTCACATTTAACGACTACCGTATTCTTCCAGATAAAGGGCGCATCTCTGCGGCACAAGCCAAGGTAAAGGCTGAATGTGAATACGATATTTTCAACAAAACTCAACGGATAAATTCAGACTTTGATAAACAGATTAGGAGGATGTTAGGAGATGAATAAGTATTAACAGCTATGGCTGATACAAACGAGCTTGTTAAAGAAATTCAAGATCTGTGCAAACAATTAGCAGAGAACCATCGATTGGAAAATAATGAAACAGTTGAAGAATTCAAATTTAACTAATAACACTATGATTAATGGCTTAACTCAATGGGCTACACTATTAAGCCCTATAATTAGTACGATTGCTATAATTGTTGCAGTAAGAGTTGCACGCAGTTCGTCGAAAGATGCCCAGGAACAAATTAAAGCTATTCACCACCTGCTTGATGTGTTTGTGGCTGCAAACAATTTGGACATCGTGGAAGCACAGCGAAAATACCAACAGCAACTTGTCGAATTAGACAGTCAAATTGAAAATTCGCGAATGGAAGTGGATACTGTATGCCCTTTTGTTGGTGGAGCAAGAATTGACCATATCATAACTACACAAGAAAAAGCGCAGAAAAAAGCACATCTTAACCAGCTATTGGCTAAACGCAAAGAGATAGAAGTAAATCTATCTTTGATTCAAGATTATATTTATAAAGCAACGCGGTAAATGGAATTGAAAAAATATAAATTGGGAGAAATTGCTACTGTTGAAATCAGTGGAGTTGATAAGAAAATGACAGACGGAGAAAAAGAAATCCGTCTCTGTAATTTTGTTGATGTTTATTATAACTGGGCTATTACCATAGCTCAGCATGATAGTTTTATGCTTGCCACTGCTCGTCCCAACGAAATTTCCAAGTTCCAACTGAAAAAGGGTCAAGTTGCATTAACAAAGGACAGTGAAACTCGCAATGACATTGGTATTCCCACTTATATAGCGGATGATTTTGAGGATGTTATATTGGGCTATCATTGTGCTTTAATATCTCCAAACAAAGATATTTTAGACGGACGTTATCTGAACGCACTTCTACATACTGACTACGCAAAAAAATATTTCGCTTGCAATGCCTCCGGAAGCGGACAACGCTATGCGCTATCCGTAGAAACACTCAATTCTTTTCCTGTCCCAATAATCCCATTGCATGAACAGAAACAAATTGGCGAAATATTTTCTGCCTTAGACAAAAAGATTGAACTTAATCGTCAGATAAATCAGAATTTAGAGGCGATGGCAAAACGACTCTACGATTATTGGTTTGTGCAGTTTGATTTTCCGAATGAAGAGGGTAAACCGTATAAGAGCAGTGGCGGAAAAATGGTTTGGAACGAGAAACTGAGAAGAGAAATTCCGAAAGGATGGGATAATGGAATACTTATTGACATTGCAAATATAACAATGGGGCAATCTCCTGATGGTTCCAGCTATAATGAAGTTGGAGAAGGTATGCTCTTTTACCAAGGAAGCACGGATTTTGGTATGAGATTTCCTTCGGTTAGACAATACACAACAGCACCTTCTCGATTTGCAAAGAAAGGTGATATACTAATGAGTGTTCGTGCCCCGGTTGGATCTATAAATATAGCAAATAATGACTGTTGTATAGGTCGTGGCTTATCTGCAATTAATTCAAAATTAGGTTCTATGACGCACTTGTATTATATATTAAATGATTTGAGAACTACTTTCGACCAAAGAAATGCGGCCGGTACAACATTTGGGTCTATTACTAAAGAAGACCTATATAGTCTGCCTATTATTATTCCTTCACATGAAGTTATAAGAGCCTTTGATAAGATATGTTCTCCAATGTTTGATAGACAAATGATTTTAGGAAAAGAAATAGATATTCTTACTAAACAGCGTGACAACCTACTACCGCTTTTAATGAACGGTCAAATATCAGTAAATTCGGACTAACGTTCGCATTTACGGCTGCGATTCGGCAAAGGGAAAACAAGCTTTCCTTCTGCTCTCACCTTGCACGTAAATTCTGATTTATCAGCATCAGGAGAAAAGGAGAGGAAAAATCCCCTCCTTAACCAGAAACATTTTTTACACATTTAAATTGAAGGCTCTCGCAGTATTCCGATGGAGTGAGGCCTGTATGTTTCTTGAACATCCGGCTGAGATGCTGGGGGTATTCAAATCCTAAGTCATAGGCTGCCTAAATCAAAAGCAATCACTAACCTTTGGCAGATACTTCCTCGCTCCTCTAAACGCAGCAAAAACCTTTGAGAAATATATCTGCCTAAACCGCGCTTCTTACCGTCACACACCCCTTAGTCCCCTCTCAAGAGGGGAATTCCACAATACGCCATAAACTCCTCATTTTCAAATAAAAATCAGCATCTCAAAGCTCCCCTCTCGAGAGGAGAGGTTGATATGCTATTTTCCCTTTTTTAAGGCGGATGACTAAAATTCAGTAAAAACGTTACAAACTTCCCACTTATGGTTACATCCGTTTCTGTGTGATAGGGTAACTTTGTCATATCTAAATAAAATGATAAACGAATGAAATGGTGATACTGCGAGGGCCGGTTCACGGTAATTGCCGATAGCATCGGATATTGATATTTTTACAGATTAGAGCCTGTCGTCTAAATTTTCCAATCAAAAAATATCATCACCGGCAAGACCATCGGTAAACGGTACGCAAGCGGAATTGTCGAAAGACATTTGCTTATTGACAGATAAATGTATAGTTATGAAAAAGTTCTTATTGATTCCATTTTTATTGTTTGCCGTCTTCTCCATGGCGGCTTGCGGTGGTTCTGACGAGGAGCCGTCCTCTCCGGAACAACCGGGAATGTCCGGGCAGCCGGATGGTGGCGATGGCAACGATGACGGTTCTGACACGCCTGCTCCGGGGGGCAACGGCCGTTATCTGGTACTTTACTGTTCGCGTACGGGCCATACCGAGGGGGCTGCGCAAATGATTCGGACGACGCTCGACTGCGATATATTGGAAGTAGAACCTCAAGTGCCTTATGACAATGATTACAGTTCCATGCTGTCTCGTGCGCAGGAGGAGCTGGCCGGCATACGGCGGGGGAACTATCCGGCTATCCGGACTTCGGTCGAGGACTTCGACGGGTATGACCTCATCTTTATCGGTTATCCGATTTGGCATGGCAGCATGGCTACTCCGATGCAATCGTTCTTGCATGAACATGCCGGGAAGCTGGCCGGGAAACGGATAGCATTGTTCGCGACCAGCGGAAGCAGCGGGATTTCCGCTTCGGCCGGTGAAGCCCGCAGCCTTTGTCCCGACGCTACGGTAATCGAGCAGACATTGTTATTGACCTCCTCTACCCTCCCGCAAATGGAGAGCCGCATTTCGACTTGGCTCGATGAAATCGGAGCCGTACGTGAGGAACCGGATACTCCCGATGCAAGCTCTTTGAAGGTAAATATTTCTACCGGCGACCGCACTATTACGGCTACGATGGAGGATAATGCGGCTGGCAGGGATTTTCTCTCCCGCCTGCCTTTGGAAGTGACGCTGAATGACTATAACCGTATGACGGAGAAAATCTTCTACCCTTCTCCGGCTCTGACAACGGACGGGGCGGCACGCGGCTGTGCTCCTGAGCCCGGGGATATCACGATTTATGTGCCTTGGGGCAACGTGGCAATTTTCTGCAAGAGCTGGTCACACAGCAATGATTTGGTCAAGATAGGCCGTATCGACGGCAACGGCATCGATGTCTTGAGCGTCGAGGGTGATGTACGTGTGAGAATCGAGAGGCAATAGCCGGAGTGACGGAGAGTCTCCCAAATAATTTTGAACAAAGCGATTACTTTATGAGAAAATCAATTTCAAGTATCTTGTTCCTGTCCGCGATATTGTTGTCATGCGGCAGGACGGAAAAAACAGGCTGGGTTCAGCCCAATATCATGGAAACGGAGAAGAAAAATATCGGGAACTTGCCGGCTCTCTATCCAAAACCGTTGACGGTGGTCGGGGCAGAGGTCGAGGGGAAAGTAAACTGGCTTGTCGTGGGACATACGG
Organism: Coprobacter secundus; assembly: GCA_000803105.1. GTDB lineage: Bacteria > Bacteroidota > Bacteroidia > Bacteroidales > Coprobacteraceae > Coprobacter > Coprobacter secundus. Next base: position 2,038 of record JTDA01000033.1, on the reverse strand, counting down.
GCATTATCGGCCATGACCGCATACTGGTGAGCATGAGCAAGCAGCATTATACCAACCGGGGTATCCGGAAGTCGAAAAAACTTTCTATCAATCTTGTGAGCCGGGAGATGCTGCCGAAAGCGGATTATGTGGGCAGCGTGAGCGGCGAATCGACCGACAAGTCGCATGTATTCGATTATCATACGGGCGAGAACGGCACGCCTGTAATCGATGCGTCTCCTTTGAGCATGGAGTGCGATGTGGTGGATATCTACGAAACCGACGGTTTTGACAACTTCATCTGCACGGTTGCCAATACTTATGCTTCTCCTGATGTGCTCGACGGTGACGGCAAACCGGACTATACCCGTCTGAAGCCTGTATTGTTCGAATTTCCTACTTATTCTTATCTGGCAACGGGGGAGGTCATCGGCAAATGTCTCCACCTGGACAGGGAACCGGGCATGTGTGCCAAGTTGCCGATGACGGATGACGGCATCGTGCGCCTGTCGAAGATAGAGGTCTATCCGGAGTATCTCGACGAGTATATGCGATATGCAACGGAGGTGGGTGAGATTTCTTTACGTACCGAACCGGGGGTGCTGACCATGTATGCGGTCGGTGAGAAAGAGAATCCTTGCAAGGTCACCATTCTCGAAACTTATGCGAGCCGAGCGGCTTATGAGTCGCATATCGCATCAGAGCATTTCCAAAAGTATAAACAGGGTACTTTGCATATGGTCAAGTCTCTGACGCTTTCGGACCAGACTCCGCTCAACCCGGCAAACAGAATCAATAATTTCATACAACAATAAACAAAACGGTTATGAACAAGTTTATTTTATTTTCAGTATTCAGTATTTTAACGTTCAATGTTATGGCACAGAAAAAGATAGTACAGACGGCAGGGCGCGACCAATTGGGTGAATTCGCCCCCAAATTTGCGGAACTTAACGACGATGTTCTTTTCGGAGAGGTATGGAGCCGCACCGACCAACTCGGCTTGCGCGACCGCAGCCTGGTAACGATTACTTCGCTCATCAGCCAGGGTATTACGGACCATTCTCTGGTATTCCATTTGCAGTCGGCCAAGAAGAACGGCATCACCCGTACGGAGATAGCCGAAATCATCACTCATATCGGCTTTTATGCGGGCTGGCCGAAGGCATGGGCGGCGTTTAACCTTGCCAAAAACGTATGGGCGGAGGATACGGCCGGCGAGGATGCCAAGGCTGCTTTCCAGCGTGAAATGATTTTCCCCATCGGTGAGCCTAATACGGCATATGCCCGATACTTTACCGGCAACAGTTATCTTGCTCCCATATCGCGCGACCAGGTGAATATCTCCAATGTCACGTTCGAACCGGGCTGCCGCAACAACTGGCATATCCATAAGGCATCTAAGGGCGGCGGACAGATGCTTATCGGCGTGGCGGGACGTGGCTGGTACCAGGAAGAGGGCAAGCCGGCAGTAGAGATTCTCCCCGGTACGGTGATTCATATTCCGGCAGGCGTGAAACACTGGCATGGTGCTGCTGCCGACAGTTGGTTTGCCCACCTTGCTTTTGAAGTGGCCGGAGAGAATACGTCTAATGTGTGGCTCGAACCTGTCACCGACGAGGAATATGATAAACTTCCGAAAGATTGAACTTCCGGGTGTGCGAGGGGGAGATAGGCGGCTCCGGGGTATTATTCCCGGAGCCGCGTTTGTTATGCTGCTGTGATTGTTTTCGTTTTAGGTGGCTGTGTGACGATGTGAGGCGCAGCTTGGGCTGAGGTGTTATTTTGAGGTACGGTTTCTTGGCTTTAGTGACTATTTTGATTTTGAGCAGCTATGCGCGGACGTAACACACCCCCAGCCCCTCTCTAGAGGGGAGTTCTAAGATACAGATTTCTATTTGATAATGAATGATTTGTAGCGTGGAGGATTCCCCTCTGGAGAGGGGATAAAGGGGTGTATAACGATGAGAGGTGCAGCTTGGGCTGAGGTGTTGTTTAGAGGTACGGTTCCTTGGCTTCAGCGACTATTTTGATTTTGAGCAGCTATGCGCGGACGTAA
>JTDA01000032.1 GCA_000803105.1 Coprobacter secundus | reverse complement strand
CAACCCATGCTAAAAATTTATTTGAGTAGATTAAATCTAATACGCAATCTAGCATCAAAAAAATCACTACTAACAATATTAAATCTTCCAATTTCAGAAGTATTATTTACATGAACTCCGATACAGGGGCATGCATCATAGTCTCCAATCTTCACAATCCGAAGAGTTTGAGACACATCTTTCGGCAAACGACTCAAATCAAACATTTTTTCTGCATCCTCCCGCATCAAATATTCTACTGAAACAGGCAAGTTCTGTGATATTATATCATTTACTTTATTCTCAATTTCTTGTATTTGCTCTGCAGTAGGTTTTTGTTCCAATAAATAATCACACTTAGATTTTTTCCTTTCTATATGGGCACTAACGGCACGTCCACAACGAAATAACCGAACCATAGTCTGATTCAAAATATGCTCAGCTGTATGCATGGGTGCGATTGACTCATCCTGAAATTTTGGGGCTGCTTGGTTTATTTCCATCATTGACAAGTTTTTATTCTTAGACATAAAGACAAAGGTACATATTTGATTTCATTTTTTTGTTCTTATGTTCTTTCGTCTTAAAAAATATATGCCTCTTTATTTTAGACAGAAGAATATATTTTTCTGATAATCAATTATATATGTTTATATTCTCTAAATTTCCTTTTTATCTCAATACGTTCACCCCCGAAATTTATTAATAAGCCGTGGTCTGTATGAGTTGCGGTCAAATAATTTACCAATTGTGTTTCGTGTATGGGAATTTCTTTTTTGTTCTTATAACTTATGAACAAGATAATGTGTCTCTTCTGTGTGCATCGGAGAATATTCTCATTTGTTATGAATATTTAGTTCTATTCCTCTTTCCATTTTATTATATAGTAATCAAAACAATTGTATCATGATACATCTACGAATGCATAACTATTTCGATTTATTCCCAAATTTTCATCATTGTAATAATTCTTATTCTACTCCAAAATAAAATTCCATCTTATTCCATACAATATCTAAGAATTATTAAATATTGAATATAAATATCTGGATTACTTTAAAACAGAAATAATTTGAATATAGTAAAAAAGAGATACTTATTTCACAAATATTACTATCTTTGCAACATACAAAAAGAGTAAATATTAAAAATATTCCGTTAAAATAACACTCCCTAAAAAATGAAACATTATACATTATCAACAAAGGCATTAAGCTTCTCGGTTATACTTTCTTGCGGGATGTTTATCCCTCAAATCGTAGAAGCCCAAAAAGCAAATAAAATTTTAGACCTTTTACAACAAGGAAAAATAAGTAAAGCTGTAGAAAAAAGGAATCAGATATATTCCAACGATGATGCAAAAGAGTTAATGTTAGCAGATATATGTGATTGCATTTTATTCAATACCAAGGAATACAAAGCATATGATCCTTATAAAGCATATTCTATTTTTAAAGACACATATCTTAAACATAAGGATAATAAAGATGCTAATAAATTTTTGATTAAGCATAAGACATCTTTTCTAAAAATACAAACACAAATTGAGAACAATATTTTAGCAGATGCCAAAGTTTTAAATACAGAGGAAGGATATAGCAAAGCTATTTCAGTATGCGATAGTTGTTCATATTTAAGTGAGGCAAAAGTTTTACAAGAAGAAGTGGCATATAATAACGCCATCTCTGAAGGTACTTTAGAAGGATACAATTATTTTTTAAGTCATTATCCTGAATCTAAAAAAGTAGAAGAAATTACAGCGTTAGCTGATAAGATGATTTTTGAAAAACTAGATAACACCATAGAAGCATATAGTGCTTTCATTCAACAATATCCTAAATCAAAATTAGTGGCTGAAGCTCAAAATCGAATCTATAATTTGGCTTATAATAATGCTATTGAACAAAATACACTCGAAGCATATAATGGGCTGATACAACGCTATCCCAATCATCCTAAAAAAGAAGAAATACAAAATAAAATAGAAGAACTTTCATTCAAGAGCTTATCTACTGATTTCACAATGAAAGCTTACGATTCTTTTATTAGCAAGTTCCCTCAATCAAAATATACTGTTCAGGCTAACGCTTTGGTCAAACCTATTAACCAAAATGAATGGCATTGGAAAAGTAATGGATTAAAAGGATATGTAAAATCTACAACTGAAACCTCTTCAAAAGAAGGCAGTAAAAATAATAGTAACTCAACTGATATAATTACCCAATATAACGAGCTTGGAGAAGTAATTTTAGAACAAACAACCACAGGCAAAGATGTAAAAATAACCCAAATTCTTTACCATCCGGATTTTTCATTATCTGCTATTATTGAATCTAACGGTAGAAAACGGTATGATTACAAAAATGGACAATTAAATAAAATTACATTCATTAACAGTCGTAAAAAAGAATCTCCTATTGCAACTTTTAAATATGATAATGGAGGACGTTTAATTGAACGTACCGACTACATCACAGGAGTAAAGGGCAGTACGATAACACATTATACATATAATGCCAATGACTCGATAATTTCATCAAAAAAATATAAAAGTACGACACCTAAAAATACAACAATACAGCAATATATTGACGGAAAAGTAGTGTCATCTACTGAAACTATAGGAAAACAAACTACACAAAAACGCTATGCTTACAATGATAAAGGAGATTTAATAAAAATAACTACAACAAAAAATAATAAAGATACTGAGAATATAACTTATGAATATCTGTATGATGAGACCGGAAACTGGACAAAACAATCAATGTTTATTAATGGGACTTTAAATATAGTTAGGCAGCGTGTAATAGAATATTTTTACAAATAAATTTTATAATTCATATAACAAGTATAACGACCGAACAAAATCTTTGGTCGTTATTTTTTATTAGTACAAAATATAATTTATTACGAGATACTCTGAAACTAAAAATTAGCACTACCTTTGTCCCAACCAAAAACACGTATATAAATATGTCAACTTACACAGAAGATTTACGTAAAGTCACGACACATCGTCTGGCTGAAATGAAACAAAGAGGGGAAAAAATATCTATGCTCACAGCATACGATTATTCTATGGCAAAACTCATCGATGAAGCCGGAATGGACGTTATCCTTGTTGGTGACTCAGCCTCTAACGTCATGGCTGGAAATATCACGACTCTACCTATGACTCTTGACCAAATGATATATCATGGTAAATCTGTTATGAGGGCGGTTAAACGGGCTTTAGTAGTTGTAGATATGCCTTTCGGCTCATATCAGGGAAATTCAAAAGAAGCAGTTGCGTCCGCAATTAGAATCATGAAAGAAACAGGAGCTGATTGTGTAAAAATGGAAGGTGGAGCTGAAATTCAAGAATCAATAATCCGTATTTTAAGTGCAGGAATCCCAGTTATGGGTCACCTAGGATTAACGCCTCAATCAATAAACAAATTTGGGACTTATACTGTCAGAGCAAAAGAAGAAGCAGAAGCCCAGAAACTAGTAGAAGATGCACACTTACTTGAAGAAATCGGATGCTTTTCTATTGTTCTTGAAAAAATTCCTGCCAAATTAGCCGGAGAAGTAGCAAGAGAACTTTCTATCCCTATAATAGGCATAGGTGCAGGAGGTCAAGTAGACGGGCAAGTGCTGGTAATGCATGATATGTTAGGCATCAATAAAGGATTTTCTCCTCGATTTTTACGTCGATATGCCGATTTATCTAACATCATTACAGATAGTGTAAAAAATTACATTAAGGATGTAAAAACTTGCGATTTTCCCAATGAATCGGAACAATACTAAATTTTTAAAGAACAACACAGGAGAAGATTCTAATTTTCTCCTGTGATAATATAGTTCTATTCTACATCTTATTTTTAGAGAATATGTAGTTGCTTTCATTACATTTTAAATTTCAACTGATTTCTACTCAAAATACTACTTATTTTCTACCTTCAATTATGAATCAATATTCATAATATCCTCATACTCTATTTTTAAATATACACTCCAAAGTAATACTTTATAAGACAAATAATAGAATAACAAGCTTTTAATAAAGAAAAATTTCTTTATTTTTAGCACGAATTTTCTTTGTTTATAAATAAAATATGTACCTTTGCATCGCAAATAAGAAAATGAAATGAAGACAACGTATCTTTTTATTGTCTCTACAACTTTGATACTTTTATTTCTCTCAGCGTGTGCAACACCCTGTGGATGCTAAAAGGTCATAAGAAGCAGATCGGGTAAGAGATACAATAATTGGAAATAATTTGTTTTTATAATAAACCCTTAAAAGTTTTATTACAATGATTAAAGTAGGTATTAACGGTTTTGGTCGCATCGGACGTTTGGTTTTCCGTGCCGCACAAAAGAGAAATGACATCGAAGTTGTAGGTATCAATGACCTTATTAGTGTAGAATACATGGCTTACATGTTGAAATATGACACTATGCACGGTCAATTCGATGGAACAATTGATATCAAAGACGGCCAATTGGTTGTAAATGGAAAAGCTATCCGCGTAACAGCAGAGAAAAATCCTGCAGACCTAAAATGGAGCGAAATTGGCGCTGAATATGTTGTTGAATCTACAGGACTTTTCTTAACAAAAGAAAAAGCCCAAGGACACATTGACGCTGGTGCAAAATATGTAGTAATGTCAGCTCCGTCAAAAGATGATACTCCAATGTTTGTTTGTGGTGTTAACCTCGATGCTTATACTGGACAACAATTTGTTTCTAACGCATCTTGTACTACTAACTGCTTAGCTCCTATTGCTAAAGTATTAAATGATAAATTTGGTATTACTGACGGTTTAATGACTACAGTTCACTCTACTACAGCTACTCAAAAAACAGTAGACGGACCTTCTATGAAAGATTGGAGAGGTGGCCGCGCAGCTTCTGGAAACATTATTCCTTCTTCTACTGGTGCAGCTAAAGCTGTAGGTAAAGTTATTCCTTCTTTGAATGGCAAATTGACTGGTATGTCAATGCGTGTTCCTACTTTGGATGTTTCTGTAGTAGACTTGACTGTCAATTTAGCAAAGCCTGCTAAATATGAAGAAATTTGTGCTGCAATGAAAGAAGCTTCTGAAGGTGAATTGAAAGGCATTCTTGGTTATACTGAAGATGCCGTAGTTTCTTCAGACTTCTTAGGAGATACTCGGACTTCTATTTTCGATGCAAAAGCAGGTATCGCTTTAACTGATACTTTCGTTAAAGTTGTTTCTTGGTACGATAACGAAATCGGTTATAGTAACAAAGTTCTCGACCTAATTGCTCATATGAAGAAAGTAAACGGATAATAAATTTACATTTCTAAAGCATAAAAAATAAAAGATTACTCACAATTTGAGAGTAATCTTTATTTTTATGCTTTAGACCAATAAAGCAAGATAAATTAATTAACAAAATCATCTATCTTACCTAATAATACTTAATATAGTTATTTTTTTCTATATGTATTTGGATTATATTCCTTGACATTATAACTTTGTGTCAAGTTTTTTCATGGTATTAGATTTAAGGTTAATAGAAGATTGGTTGTCGAGAGACAACCATTTTTTTCTATATAGATAAATTATTATTAATTTTTCTCTTTGAATCTGATTTATATTCGTCATCATAAGTGAAAAATAGACTATTGAAGATTGTAAGTAAGTTTTCAGTCATCTTTATAAGATCTGCATACTTGTCTTAGTTTCGAACTCTACCTGCATCTAAATCATCATCCTCTTTGAATATATTATTCTGTATATTTTTTCTCGAAACTTTCATGACTAAGTAGACTTCTCACAACAAGTCTTGTTTCAGTTTCTGTACTAATGAAGAGATCCAGATAGGATATAATATTCTCAAGTTCCATCAATATACATCCGTAGAGTTATAGGACACTAACTATATTAATAGAGTGTGACTCCATAATCGGGTTCTATCCAGCAGGGCTCTGCCTCCAACTGCCTGCACATCACTATAATGCCTTTACTTTTAGCTAAAAATTCCCATTCACAGAAATCATTTAAAGTTCGTATCCTATAGCAATACATCTATGCTCAGGCGAACAAAAAACCGGGATTGATTCCCATCAATCCCGGACTACTACTCATAGAGTTCTGATTTATCTAATATATAAACTGGAATTTTTTTTCTGAACAGCTTGTTGCAATTTGTCTACGGCTTTATTTTTCTCACTATTATCCGTATCATATTTACAAGTATATGTCTCTTCTCCACGATATGTGTTTACTTTGATTTTCAATCCTTTCAAATCACTTTTATCGGGAGCTAAATCTCCTAATCTAAAAGATGCTATGCCCCACAACCATTGAGACCCAAATTCGGGGTCATCCTCTTGATTATGGCGAAATTCAAGTTGCATATACCCATCATCGGGATTCTCTTCCAGGCTGTAGTCACGTACCAAATTAACCATATGTTTTTTCTGTCCAGCACCTTTCATTTCAAATTGAATAGTTACATATTCATCACTTGTCCACATATCCAAAATATTAACAACATCATTACCTATACTATCCTCTTTCTCCGGAGTTATAGGAATAATACCTTTTACTAAAACCGTATCAATATCATTCACATGTATCCTAAAATCATATCCTTGATAATCCTCATCCAACAATGTATAATTCACAATCACCCGACGTCCATCTTCTAAATAAAGAGAAGGTATTGAGTTTTCAGAAAATAACATAGTTCTTTTACTATCTAACAATAAGTAAGAAGGTTTCCCCTCCTCAGAAACAACATTTCCTACAGCTAATGATCGATTATAATATACATAATAATCATCATCATCGTCATTACAAGATTGAAATAAAGTTGTTGATACTAAAAGGCTTATCAACAATAATAATGGAATTTTTTTCATATACATCAAACTTTAATATTTTATATCTATAAAAATACATTTTTGATTATATAAACTGGCATAACCTATAAATACTGCATAACAAAATGTTAAAGAGATAAAAATGAAATAATTTGCTTATTCTGGAGCAGTATTTTTGTATACTCTGCATTTATTATCAATAATATGATTTTCAAATGAGCGAAGCTGAACTATCTGAACAATGTCAGAAAAAAAATAAATATGCTCAAAACCAATTATATAAACAATATGCTGGCATATTGTTCGCTTTATGTATACGCTATATTGGTCATAATGAAACTGCTAAAGATTTATTGCATGACGGATTTCTAAAAATATATACATCATTCGACCAATTCTCTTATCGAGGTGAAGGTTCTTTAAAAGCTTGGCTATGCAGGGTAATGGTAAATACAATCCTAGAATATCTTAGAAGGAATGAAAAAACAAAAAATTTTATTCCTATGGACGAAATACCAGAATCTCAAGATATTCCAGAAGAAAGGCCGCCCCTTGCTCTAATTCCTCAAGAAGTAATCATGAAATTTATAATGGAACTGCCTATCGGATATCGTACTGTTTTCAATCTATATACTTTTGAAGAAAAATCTCATAAAGAAATAGCCCAATTATTAGGAATAAACGAAAAAAGTTCATCATCGCAATTATACAGAGCAAAGAGCTTTCTATCAAAGAAGATTAAGGAATACTTAAATAAATATGAATATGAAAAAGGATAATTGGACATCAGAGTTTCGGGAACGGATGGACAGTTATACTGTAACTCCACCCAATGATGTATGGGAAAAACTGGATAAAGAACTGTCTTCTACTCCAGCTACTAAAATACGTATATTCTCTTTTACCGCAATTGCGGCAATTATTATATTATTATTACTTTCATCGGTCGGAATATATCTATTAACAAATTATAAACCTGATAAAAATATTCCTCAAATTTTATCAGAAAGCCTTCCAACTGAAAATCATTCCTATCATAGCAATGACGATTTAAAATCCCATGGAGGAATAAATATTATGCACCGCAGTCTTCCTACGAAAAAAGAAATATTTTCCTCTTTAAAAGGGACAGACAAACAAATTATTAACGATGAAACTATCAATCAAGGAGTAGATGGTTCAGAGAAAGAAAATAATATAATAATAAAAGAAAAAGTTCATTCTAAAGATGAGCATTCTATGTTAAGAACAAAAAAAAGAAAAGAAAACTCCGAAGAACCAACATTGTTTATCAGAAAAAAAAGTAAAAGAAACAAATGGGCAATCAGTATTACAGCTGGAAATAATATCATGGCATCCAACGAAAGCTATTACGGATTTAATAATCTAAACAGCTTTAATAATTCTATACCTACCAATGCTACAAACCCCATGAGTAACAATGGAAAAAATCCAGAAGAACTAAAAGAGGCCAACGCTTACCATCAAATCATGTTTAAGAATATTAATCAAACTACCCAAACAAAAATAAAACATCATTTACCTATCAGTGTCGGTCTGTCATTAAGAAAAAATATCAGCTCTAATTTTTCTATTGAAACCGGCCTTATGTATACATTATTGTCCTCTGAATTAAAAGCTGGTAATGAAAGTTACTATTCTCAAGAACAAAAACTTCATTACTTAGGTGTTCCTTTAAAAATTAATTGGAATTTTATCCAAAAAAAATATTTCACTGTTTATCTATCTGCAGGAGGAATGATGGAAGGTTGTGTATCTTCCAAATTAACAACCAATTATGAAACAAAAAACGAAGAATCATTTTCCCAAAATAGCAATCTCAAGAACAATCATCTACAATGGTCTGTTTCTGGAGCTGTTGGAGCTCAATATAATGTCAATCGTTATATAGGTATTTTTATAGAACCAGGGGTTATATATTATTTTGACGATGATTCAGAAATAGCAACAATTCGTAAAGAAAAGCCTCTCAATATAAATTTTCAAGTCGGTCTTAGATTTGGATTTTAAATATTTAGCTAATCCATATTATATTCTTCTAACATGAGTTATAGTTTTTATTCTTAGAAATAAAAACTATAACTTTATAATAAGTCCAAACAACAAACCTCACCATAACCCTTGATATAAAAAATCTATAATTAAATTGTATTTTTTAATAGAATCTACATTATTTTCATACAATTAATTTTATGCAACACTAAAAATAAATATTACTTATTATTTTTTGTATATTTACATCGTATAACCTCTTTTTAATCGACAAACTAACAGATTAAAACACAACAACACATGAAAAAAATCACAAGTCTGATAGCCTGTACTTGTTTTACAATTTCAGTATTTGCTCAAACTGTAAAACCTGCCTATTTAGATGAAAGCCAACCTATCGAAAAGAGAGTGGAAGATGCATTAACAAGAATGACATTAGAAGAAAAAGTAAAAATGTGTCATGCTCAATCAAAGTTTAGTTCATATGGGGTACCACGACTCGGAATTCCCGAACTTTGGATGAGTGATGGTCCTCATGGCATTAGAGAAGAAGTACTTTGGGATGAATGGAATGGGGCTCATTGGACCTCTGATTCTTGTATTGCTTTCCCTGCACTTACATGCCTAGCCGCTACATGGGATCCTCAAATGGCCACATTATATGGAAAATCTATTGGCGAAGAAGCGCGTTATCGTAAAAAAGACGTACTCTTAGGGCCTGGAGTAAATATCTATCGTACGCCTCTAAATGGGCGCAATTTTGAATATATGGGTGAAGATCCTTTTCTTATATCCCGTATGGTAATTCCTTATATAAAAGGAGTGCAAAGCAATGGCGTAGCTGCTTGTGTAAAACATTTTGCTTTGAATAATCAAGAAATCGATCGTGGTCATATCAATGTAATTGTTGATGACAGAGCTTTACATGAAATTTATCTACCTGCTTTCAAAGCTGCAGTACAAGAAGCGGGGGTTTGGTCTGTCATGGGTGCTTATAATCAATATAAAGGACAGCAATGTTGCCATAACCAATATTTATTAAATGATATTTTGAAACAGGATTGGCAATTTGACGGAGTCGTTATTTCTGACTGGGGAGGAGTACATAACACAGAGCAAGCAGCCAACTTTGGATTGGATTTAGAAATGGGAACCTGGACAGATGGTCTCAGCCAAGGAAAAACAAACGCTTATGATAACTATTACCTTGCTGAGCCCCTATTAAAAAAAATAAAAAAAGGAGAGATAAATATCAAAGTAGTTGACGATAAAGTACGCCGTTTACTGAAAATGATATTTCGAACAGTAATGAATTCTCAAAGACCTTGGGGCTCGTTCGGAACAGAAGAGCACGCTTTAGCAGGGCGAACTATCGCTGAAAACGGCATTGTTTTATTAAAAAATGACAAAAATATTCTACCTATTAACTTGAACAAAATAAAAAAAATTGCAGTTGTCGGAGAAAACGCCACCAAAAGAATGACTCTTGGTGGAGGTTCTTCTTCCCTCAAAGTAAAATACGAAATAACCCCTTTAGATGGTTTGAAAAAACAGATAGGAAATTTGGCTGAAATCATATACGTAAAAGGCTATGTTAGTCCTTTGACCGAAAAGCGCGACCCTAAGCCAGAAATACCAGTAGGATATAAAGAACCTAATCCAGAAATATTATTGCAAGAAGCTATCAATGCGGCTAAAGATGCTGATATCGTATTATATTTTGGAGGACTAAATAAAAATGAAAATCAAGACAGCGAAGGCAATGATAGAAAAAGTTATAACTTACCTTATGGACAAGATCGCTTAATTTCTGAATTGGCTAAAGTTAATAAAAATATCGTAGTAACTATTATATCAGGAAACGCTGTTGCTATGCCTTGGATAAAAGAAGTCCCGGCTATTGTAGAAGGATGGTTTGGTGGGACAGAATCAGGAAATGCAATTGCATCAATTCTCACCGGGAAAGTTAATCCTTCTGGAAAACTCCCAATGACTATTGCCGAGAAATTGGAGGATTATCCTTCACACGCCCTAGGAGAATATCCAGGAGACCATGTGAATGTAAGATATAATGAAGGTATTTTTATTGGATATCGCTGGATAGATAAACAGAAAAAACAAACATTATTTCCTTTTGGCCATGGCTTAAGTTATACAACTTTCGATTATGGTAAAATAAAAATTTCTTCTAAACAAATGAGAAATAATGACAAGATTACAATTTCTATACCTATCAAAAATAGCGGGAAAATTAAAGGTAAAGAAACTGTTCAACTATATATTGGTGACGAAAAATGTTCTTTCGAACGTCCGATAAAAGAATTGAAAGGCTTTTCAAAAATTGAGTTAAATCCTGGAGAAGAAAAAATAGTAACATTTGAAATTACAGACGAAGCTTTTAAATTCTATGATGATAAACAAAAAATATGGAGAACAGAACCAGGCAAATTCAAAATATATATTGGAGCCTCTTCTAATGATATAAGAGAAACTTCAGAAATTACTCTCTTATAAAGTCAAATAAATAAAATACGGACTAAAACAAAGTTATAATTAGACAATATTCCTATTTTAGGCAAAAATTGAGTATCTTCGTTTCCACTTTATATAAAAATATATGGGTAAAAATAAACTGCAGAAATTCGATGATATGGATTTATACCCACATGTATTTCAATATCCTTTTTCTATTTTGCAAAATGAGGGATTTGACATGAAGGGAAAATGGAACAGCAATTTTTTCAAAAATGATCATCCTATTGTCTTAGAACTAGGATGTGGAAAAGGTGAATATGCTGTAGGACTTGCTCGTAAATATCCCAACAAAAATTTTATCGGAATAGATATAAAAGGGGCACGTATGTGGACTGGAGCCAAAGAATCGCTACAATCAGGAATGAAAAATGTAGCATTTCTACGTACCACAATCGAACTGATTACTCACTTCTTTTCACCTGGGGAAGTATCTGAAATCTGGATAACCTTCCCTGATCCTCAGATGAAAAAAGTACGTAAAAGACTTACATCTACCCGATTTATGGAATTATATAGGACAATACTAAAACCAAATGGCATAATACATCTAAAAAGTGACAGTAATTTCCTTTTTACTTATACTTGCGAAATGGTAAAAGTTAATCATTACCCTGTAATATTTCAAACAGAAGATCTGTACCATTCAGGATTAAAAGATGATATATTAAATATAAAAACTTTTTATGAACAGCAATGGCTTGATAGAGGATTGACAATAAAATATATATCTTTTATTTGTGAAAACAGAGACCGATTAATCGAGCCAAATATTGAAATTGAATATGACAACTATCGTAGCTTCAACAGAAGTAAACGTAGTGAAAATAAAGAAAAAATCAAATTCCTAAATAAAGATTAATATATTATTATGGCAATATATCCAAAATTAATCACCGACGCCCTGAGTAAAGTACGTTATCCAGGAAACGGAAAAGACCTCATCTCTGCAGAAATGGTAGGAGATGATATCCGTATCGATGGAAATAAGGTAAGTTTTTCATTAATATTTGAAAAGCCTAATGACCCCTTTATGAAATCTGTTGTCAAAGCAGCAGAAACCGCTATTTTGACATACATTGGAGAGGATATAGACATAAAAGGTAATATAAGTATAAAATCTAAACAACTCCAACGACCTGAACCAGGGAAACTATTACCTCAAGTAAAAAATATTATTGCTGTATCATCAGGAAAAGGTGGCGTAGGGAAGTCAACAGTCGCAGCAAATCTAGCAGTTGCTCTCGCTCAAAAAGGATATAAAGTTGGCTTATTAGACGCCGATATATTTGGTCCATCTGTACCCAAGATGTTTGGTGTAGAAGATGCACGTCCTTTCGCTGAAGAAATTAATGGAAAAGACATGATAACCCCAGTCGAAAAGTATGGAATAAAAATACTTTCTATTGGCTTTTTCGTTGACAAAGACAGTGCTGTCGTATGGAGAGGAGGTATGGCTAGTAATGCGCTCAAACAGCTTATTACCGATGCTAATTGGGGCGAGCTTGATTATTTTGTTCTTGATTTACCTCCCGGGACAAGCGATATACATTTAACTTTAGTACAAACACTAGCAATTTCTGGGGCTATCGTCGTGACAACTCCCCAAGAAGTCGCATTAGCTGATGCTCGTAAAGGTATAGATATGTTTACAAATGACAAAGTTAATGTTCCAGTTCTTGGATTAGTTGAAAACATGGCTTGGTTCACTCCGACTGAACTTCCAGAAAACAAATATTTTATCTTTGGAAAAGAAGGTGGGAAAAAATTAGCAGAATCTTTAGGTGTACGTTTATTGGGCCAAATACCTATTGTACAAAGTATATGCGAAGGAGGAGACAAGGGTGTCCCTGTTGCATTATCTCCCGATACTATTATAGGAAGAGCTTTTGGGAAACTAGCCGAACAAGTAATAATAGTTGTAGATGAAAGAAACTCATTTCTACCTCCCACACACATAGTAGAAGTTTCCCATAAATAATAAAAAATGTCCCGGAAAAATTTTT
>JTDA01000031.1 GCA_000803105.1 Coprobacter secundus | reverse complement strand
ATTGTAGAAATTGATTTTTATGGGGAAGGTAATGAACAAAAGTTCTATCTATGTGTTTCTTCTATGATATTAATAATATTTGTAGTATGGAGCGGATAAGTATAATATATGATTTAAAGAGTGGAATTTCTCAAGAATGTTCTAAAGCATTAGCTGAAAAGCTAAAGGTAGATTCTGATTTGATATTTGATGTGGATAAGGTTTCATCAGATTTATTAAAAGAATCTAATGTTGTTGTATTAATTTCAGCTGCTTGGTGTGAAAATAATTGCGCTTTGATGTTGGAGTGTTTTAATAATATTGACCTTAAAGGAAAAACTATTGCATTGGCTGGTCATTTTGCTAATCTTGAGGATGTTGATGCCTTTTGTGGTGTAATGCGTAATATTGCAAATAAATTGAATACTAAAGGTGCTGTATTTATTGGCAAGCTACCTTTTTATCATTTTTGTCAAGAAAATGAAATTTTTACTCCTGATGAAATTTATGCAGGAGTTGCCATTAATGAAGCAAAAATTGGAACAGTGACATCTAAGAGCGTAATGGAAGAAACTAAATCGTTAAATAATAATCCTCGAAATGAGGATATGTGATTCTTGCTAAAGCTGATACTCCTTTTAATGTAGACTAACTTGGATGTTATGAATTGGAAGTAATAAATTGTGCGATGGAAGAAGTAGGTTAATATGACTACTTCTTTTTTTATTGAAAAGTTTTGTATTTCAGATAAAAAGCGTACCTTTGCGAGCCGATTATTATCAAAATTTGAGAAAATTTTAAGTGGCTATGCTTTGCTTCTGTGTCCGAAGTGGGTGTAGTTGCGTGTAATTTAAGTAATTAACAAATTAAAAAATTAAGCAAGTGGATACTTTAAGTTATAAGACCATTTCTGCAAACAAAGCAACTGTACAAAAAGAATGGGTTGTGGTTGATGCAACCGATCAGGTGCTGGGACGTTTGTCGGCTAAAGTTGCGAAGCTATTGAGGGGTAAGTATAAACCAAGTTATACTCCGCATGTAGATTGTGGCGATAATGTAATTATTATTAATGCGGAGAAAGTAGTTTTGACAGGGAAAAAGTGGACAGATCGTGTATATTTGAAATTTACGGGCTATCCTGGTGGTCAAAGGAAATTTTCTCCTGCTGATTTACAGAAAAAAGGTGATGCCAAATTATTTAATCGCGTAGTTAAAGGCATGTTGCCTAAAAATAAACTCGGTGCTAAATTGCTGGGTAACCTTTATGTATATGCTGGGTCTGAACATCCGCATCAGGCACAACAACCTAAAACAATAGATATAAACTCTCTTAAATAAGCAGTATGGAAGTAGTTAATGCAATAGGAAGACGAAAAGCTGCGGTTGCCCGTGTATTCGTAAAAGAGGGAACTGGTGTTATTACCATCAATAAGAAAGATTTAACAGTATATTTCCCTTCAAGTATCCTTCAATTTATCGTAAAGCAACCATTGTCTACTTTGGGTGCTACCGAAAAATATGATATTAAAGTAAATCTTGACGGTGGAGGTTTCAAAGGTCAAGCGGAAGCTTTACGTTTAGCAATTGCTCGCGCATTGGTGAAAATTAATCCAGATGATAAGCCCGCTTTGAAAGCTGAAGGATTTATGACTCGTGACCCTCGTTCTGTAGAGCGTAAAAAACCAGGACGTCCCAAAGCAAGAAAAAGATTTCAGTTTAGCAAACGTTAATAGTATTTGTAGGGTTTTCACGACAAGTATTAAGCGTTTAGTATCCAAATTGCAGAGATTCCTAATACATGAGGGGACTACCCTGCAATTGATTTAGTAGAAAGTAAACGAATTAAAAAGAAAGAAAATGTCAATTACAAATTTCGACCAATTATTAGAAGCCGGTGTTCATTTTGGGCATTTGAAGAGAAAATGGAATCCGGCAATGGCTCCTTATATTTTTATGGAGCGCAATGGTATTCATATCATTGATCTTTATAAGACAGTTGCTAAAGTTGAAGATGCCGCAGCTGCATTAAAACAGATTGCTAAATCTGGTAAGAAGGTACTTTTTGTTGCAACGAAGAAACAGGCAAAACAAGTAGTTGCAGAAAAAGCAGCTTCAGTAAATATGCCTTATGTTATTGAACGGTGGCCGGGTGGTATGCTTACAAACTTTCCGACTATTCGTAAGGCGGTTAAGAAAATGGCGACTATTGATAAGATGACAAAAGATGGAACTTTTGATAATCTTTCGAAACGTGAGAAGTTACAGGTTACTCGTCAACGTGCTAAATTAGAGAAGACATTAGGTAGTATTGCTGATTTGACGCGCCTCCCATCTGCTTTATTTGTTGTTGATGTTATGAAGGAACATATTGCAGTACGTGAAGCTAATCGTTTGGGCATTCCTGTATTTGCAATGGTAGATACAAATTCTGATCCTTCGAATATTGATTATGTAATTCCTGCCAATGATGATGCAACAAAATCTATTGAGGTGATTTTGAATGCTGTTTGCGGTGCTATGCAAGAAGGCTTAGAAGAAAGAAAAGCAGAAAAAATTGATACTGAAGCTGCTGAAGGTGAAGCTCCCAAGAAAGAGAAGAAAACTCGTGTAGCAAAAAAAGAGAGAACTAAAAAAGAAGACGACGAGGCTTTAAATGCTAATGTCGCAGAGAAGTTCCTCAAAGATACGGAAGAATAAGAAAATCGGATAGGAGAGTAAAAGAGTAGGGCTTATTGTGGTTCTACTCTTTCGCCGCTTATTTTAATAACAAAAAATTAGGAGATAAATTATGGCTGTAACATTGGCAGATATAACTAAGCTTCGTAAAATGACAGGAGCTGGTATGATGGATTGTAAAAACGCATTGAATGAAGCTAATGGCGATTTTGACGGTGCGATGGAAATAATCCGTAAGAAAGGAAAAGCTATTGCTGCAAAGCGTGAGGATCGTGAAGCATCTGAAGGTTGTGTTTTGGCTGCAGTAAAAGATGGTTTTGCTGCTATTGTAGCTTTAAAATGTGAAACTGATTTTGTTGCACAGAATAAAGACTTCATTGCCCTTACTCAGTCTATATTGGATGCTGCATTGGAAAGTAAACCTACGGATATTGAAGCGTTAAAGTCTATGATTGTGAATGGACGTCCAGTGTCAGAATTAATTGTTGATCAGAGTGGTATTACTGGAGAAAAGATGGAACTTGGTTTTTATGAATTCGTTTCTGCTCCATCGACAATATTTTATATTCATCCGGGAAACAAATTGGCAACTATTGTGGGATTTAATATGCCAGTTGAATATCAGGTGGCTCGTGATGTTGCCATGCAAGTGGCAGCTATGAATCCTATAGCTGTTGGACGCGACGACGTCCCAGCAGAAGTTGTGGCAAAAGAATTAGAGATTGCAAAAGAGAAAGCTCGTGAAGAAGGTAAAAAAGAAGAAATGTTAGATAAGATTGCACAAGGTCGTATCAATAAGTTCTTCCAGGAGGCCACATTGCTTGAACAAGCATTTGTAAAAGAACCCAAAGAGAGCATCCAGCAATATTTGAAATCTCAAAATAAAGATTTAACTGTAACAGCATTTAAGCGAGTTACGTTGAATGCTGAATAAAAAATATTTTTTCTATAAAATTGAAAACGGCTGTCTTATATAAGATGGCCGTTTTTATTTGTTTTATAAGTTTGTATTTTTACTATGCTGCAATAAAGGTTTGTATATGTCGTTAATATTTAAGAATAGCAATAAAATTATAGCATGCAAAATATTTATGATACTCGACAGAAAATAAAGACTATCTTTTTACTTATTTCTGTTATATTGGTTGGAGGCTTTTTATATGTATCTAATAAATTAGTTCATGACCTTTCGATTGAAGAAAGAAATAAAATGGAGATTTGGGCAGATGCTACTCGTGCTGTTGCTAGTGAGGATATGAATATGGA
Organism: Coprobacter secundus; assembly: GCA_000803105.1. Lineage (GTDB taxonomy): Bacteria > Bacteroidota > Bacteroidia > Bacteroidales > Coprobacteraceae > Coprobacter > Coprobacter secundus. The sequence continues at coordinate 11,006 of JTDA01000031.1, read as the reverse complement.
TATGGGATTGATTCTGAAAATTATTCAGAGCAATACCTCTATTCCTGTTATTATTGCAGATGAAAATGACATAATAAAGCAAACTTTAAATATTAAGATTCCTCAAGATAACCCAGATAAATTCTTGGAGAAAAAACTGCAGGATTTTAAAAAAGGTTCGAACATAATTGAGATTTACCTTGATAAAAATACAAAGCAATATCTTTATTATGACGATTCTATTTTGCTGAAACGACTTTCTTATTATCCTCATGTGCAATTAGGAGTAATGATATTGTTTATTTTGATAGCCTATTTAGCACTCATGAGTAGTAAGAAAGCTGAGCAGAATAAAGTTTGGGTTGGGCTTTCGAAAGAGACTGCTCATCAATTAGGAACTCCTATTTCATCTCTCATGGCGTGGATGGATTTGTTGGAGCTTAATGGTGTTGATAAGGGCCTTTTGGCAGATATGGGAAAGGATATAAAACGATTGTCTATTATTGCTGAGCGCTTTTCTAAAATAGGATCTAAACCTGAGATGGATTTTGTCTATGTTAATGAAGTATTAACCAATGCGACAGAATATATGCGTCGTAGGGTTTCTAATAAGGTAAAAATAACGACACATGTACCTGAAGAAGCTGTAGGAGCTATGATGTGTTTGCCATTGGTTGAATGGGTCATAGAAAATCTGTGTAAAAATGCGATTGATGCTATGGATGGACAGGGAAGCATAGATATTTACTTAAAAATAGATGCTCAAAAGTGCTATATCGATGTAAAGGATACAGGAAAGGGAATATCTCGAAAACATTTTAAAACTGTATTTAATCCAGGATATACAACTAAAAAGAGGGGATGGGGATTAGGTTTGACCTTGGTAAAAAGAATAATAGAAGAGTATCATGATGGTAAAATATATGTAAAGGAGTCGGAAGTAAATAAAGGTACTACATTTCGAATAGAGTTAAAAAAAGTTTAAATGTATTTTGGAGTCATAGGATGATGTATTATTGTCTATAATGAAGAATAGGTGTCAGTTTTTTATATGATAGGAAACATTGAGCCTTTTTAAAAAGTGTTTATTTTGTTGATTTTTGCAAAGATGGAATAAAAAGAGCTGAAAATTTTATTCAGAAAGATTATTTTTTATACCTTTGCAGGGTTTTAACGACTGTAACCGTTGGGAAAGTTTAATTTATATAAGATTCCACTCAAAAGCCTTCCGGAAGGAAGCCAGATTTATGAGTATCAATTGGACGATCAGTTCTTTAGGAATATTGATAGCACTGAAGTTCAAAGGGGAAAGGTGAGTGTTGTGTTGACTGTGAGAAAGTCGGCAGAAACGTTTGAGTTGAATTTTGAGATTGCTGGCGTTATACAAATTCCATGTGACCGATGTCTTGATTACATGGATTTTGAGGTTGCTACGCATGAGCGGATATACGTGAAATTTGGGAAAGAATATAGTGAAGAAAGTGATGATATAGTGATTGTCCCTGAGACGGAGGGTGAGATTAATGTGGCTTGGTTCATATATGAGTTTATAGCATTAACTATTCCGTTAAAACATGTACATCCGGTAGGAAAATGTAATAAGGCGATGAGCTCACAGTTGAAAAAGCATCGGGCACATATAGTAGGAGAAAATGATGATGACGCTGAAGAAGATGACGGTGCCCTTTATGATGACGATGATTCTGAAATTTCAGAAGTAAAAACAGACCCGCGATGGGACGAGTTAAAAAAAATAATAGATAATAATTAAAGTAATAAAAAAATGGCACATCCTAAAAGAAAACAATCGAAGACAAGAACAGCCAAAAGAAGAACTCATGATAAGGCTGTAGCCCCAACTATGGCAGTATGCCCTAATTGTGGAGCATGGCATATTTACCATACTGTATGCGGTGAATGCGGTTATTACAGAGGTAAATTAGCAATTGAAAAAGAAGCTGCTATTTAATGGGGCCCGAAAGGCGAAATTAAATACGCTATAGAATTCAAGCCCTAAAGACGCTTTTTAGGGCATTTTTTTTATAATACTAAGTTTTTATGCAAAATGCTGTAATTACGGGTGTCGCTTCTTACGTTCCCGATTATATTTTGACTAACGAAGAGTTGTCTCATATGGTAGATACCAATGATGAGTGGATAACTACTCGTGTAGGAATAAAAGAACGTAGAATATTGAAAGGAGAAGGGTTAGGCTCTTCCGAATTAGGCTATCGAGCGGTAAATGAGCTTCTTAAAAAAACGGGAATTTCTCCAGATGATGTGGAACTTATTATTTGTGCAACATCTAATCCTGATTATCGGTTTCCTTCGACTGCTTCGATCATAGCTGAGAAATCTGGTATTAAACATTGTTTTGGTTATGATATACAAGCGGCTTGTGCCGGTTTTATTGTTGCTTTGCAAGCAGGTGCTGCATATATTAAGAGTGGCTTATATAAAAAAGTGATTGTGTTGGCAGCAGAAAAGATGTCATCAATGACTAATTATACGGACCGAAATACTTGTCCTCTTTTTGGAGATGCAGCTGCGGCAGTAATGCTTGAGCCTTCTGATAAAAATTTAGGAGTAATAGATGCAGTGATGCATACAGACGGTATAGGTCTTCCTCATTTGTTAATGAAAGCGGGAGGGTCAGCATATCCGGCAACTCATGAGAGCATTGACCGAATGGAACATTATGTTTATCAAGAAGGCCGCGCTGTGTATAAACATGCTGTTTCAGACATGCTTGAATCGACATTGAATGTTGCTGAACGGAATCATTTGACATTTGATTCTATTGATTGGTTTATACCTCACCAGGCCAATGCCCGTATTATTGAAGCCATTGCTGGCCGGATTAATATTGCTCCTGAAAAAGTTGTGATGAATATTGAGAAGTTTGGGAATACTAGTGCGGCATCTATTCCTTTATGTTTATCAGAATGGGAAGGAAAATTTAAGCAAGGAGATAATATAATTCTTACAGCCTTTGGTGCGGGGTTTACCTGGGGGGCACTTTATTTGAAATGGGCCTACAATAAAGTATAAGTTGATATCTCGTTTGAGTAGAATTATAGAATACGCCAAGTAACGTCGATACCTGAAATTGGGAATTTAACGCCACTTAGCGTATTTTATTTTTAATAGGAATGGGATGAATACAAAAAAGATTTCTTTTTTGTATATTTGTTTAGGTCAGGAGTACAATGTTGTTTAAAAGGTAATGAATATGCATAAGGCTGGTTTTGTAAATATAGTTGGGAATCCGAATGTTGGAAAGTCAACATTAATGAATTCTTTAGTTGGGGAACGTATTTCGATAATTACTTCTAAAGCCCAAACGACCCGTCATCGTATTATGGGAATAGTTAATACAGATGATATGCAGATTGTTTATTCGGATACTCCAGGAGTTTTGGTCCCTAACTATAAATTGCAAGAATCGATGCTGAATTTTTCACAGTCAGCTCTTAAGGATGCCGATATATTGTTGTATGTAACAGATGTTGTGGAAACTCCGACTAAAAATAAGGTTTTTCTTGATAAAGTTGCGTTACAGACTATACCTGTATTGCTTATAATTAATAAAATAGATTTATTGAAAAGCCAGCAAGATTTAGAAAAATTGGTTTCTGGATGGCATACTATATTACCTGATGCTGAAATTATACCAGTATCAGCTCAATATAAGTTCAATTTGGATTATTTATTAAAAAGAATAGAGACTTTATTGCCTCCTTCTCCTCCATTTTTTGAAAAGGATGCTTTGACCGACAAGCCTGCTCGCTTTTTTGTTACAGAAATAATTAGGGAGAAAATTTTGCTAATTTATGATAAGGAGATTCCTTATGCGTGTGAAGTTGGAGTTGAGCAATTTAAGGAAGATGAAAGGCATATACATATAATGTCTGTTGTTTATGTTGAACGTGATTCTCAGAAAGGAATTGTAATTGGTAAAGGAGGACGAGCACTGAAAAAAGTAGGAATGTTAGCACGGAAAGATATAGAGGCTTTTTTCCAGAAAAAAGTATTTTTGGAATTATATGTGAAGGTTGAAAAAGATTGGAGAAATAAAGATAATAAACTGAAGAGTTTCGGTTATCAACCGGAGTGATAGAATTGAAGTTGAATAACAGAAGCCCGGAACATCTGGCTGGGATAGCCGGGATTAACAATGTAAGTAAAAATTATGGGAAATATTGTTGCGATTGTAGGTCGACCTAATGTTGGGAAATCAACGTTGTTTAATCGATTAACCAAGTCTCGTCAGGCTATTGTAAATGAAGTTGCAGGAACAACACGAGATCGCCAGTATGGTAAGGTTGAATGGTGTGGTCACGAATTTTCAGTAATTGATACTGGAGGATGGGTAGTAAATTCTGAAGATATTTTTGAGGAAGAAATAAATAAACAAGTTGCATTGGCTATTGAAGAGGCAGATGTTATCTTGTTTGTTGTTGATGTTATGAATGGGGTTACCAATCTGGATGATCATGTTGCAGATATACTTCGTAAGTGTAAGAAACCGGTATTCTTGATTGCTAATAAGAGTGATTCAAATGAATGGCAATATACTGCAGCAGAGTTTTATTCCTTAGGATTAGGAGACCCTTATTGTATATCGGCTATAAATGGTGCAGGAACTGGAGATTTGTTAGATGAAGTTGTTGCGAAATTTCCGAATATAGGAAATGAAGAGCCCGAAGAAGAATTGCCCAAGGTTGCGGTTGTAGGTCGCCCTAATGCAGGAAAATCGTCGATTATAAATGCTTTTATTGGCGAAGATAGAAATATTGTAACAGATGTTGCTGGAACTACTCGAGATTCAATATATACACGATATAATAAATTTGGTTTTGATTTTTATTTGGTAGATACAGCCGGAATAAGAAAAAAAGGAAAGGTTACTGAGGATTTAGAATATTATTCAGTTATCCGTTCGATTCGTGCTATTGAAAATTCAGACGTGTGTGTTCTGATGATAGATGCTATTCGTGGAATTGAGAGCCAAGACTTGAATATTTTTTCTTTGATTCAAAAAAATAAGAAAGGACTGGTCGTTTGTGTCAATAAATGGGACTTGGTAGAAGATAAGTCAAACAAGGCAATAAAAGAATTTGAAAGGGCTATTCGGGAACGATTTGCTCCGTTTGTGGATTTTCCGATTATCTATACTTCGGCTTTAACAAAACAACGAATATTTAAGGTTCTGGAGTCTGTCTCAGAGGTATATAGAAATCGGAAGAATCATGTCCCTACAGCAAAATTGAACGAAGAGATGTTGTCTGTTATCGAGAACTATCCACCACCAGCACATAAAGGTAAGTATGTAAAAATTAAATATGTGACACAAATTAAAGGTTCATTTGTACCAACATTCATTTTCTTTTGTAATTTACCTCAGTGGGTGAAGGAGCCATATAAGCGATTTTTAGAAAATCAGATTCGTTCAAAATGGAATTTTACAGGTACACCTATAAATATATTTATGAGGGAAAAAATGAAAAAAAGGCATAAAAAAACGAACTGTGAATCTTCACAGTTCCGTTTTTTATATAAGAATATTCTTAATTAAAAAAAGATAGAGCAGCTCCATCCCGGGACCACTCTATCAACATCCTTTTGTTCTCTTCGCTAATTTATTATTCAGCAACAGCAGCAGAATCAACAGCTACACTGTCAACTGTAGCTACAGAATCAGTAACAACAGTTTCTTCAATTACTGTAGTATCGACAGCAGTTGAATCAACGGCAGCAGCATCACTGGCTGTTTTAGATGTACAAGCTGCAAAAGACATTGCAAATGCAACAGCGAAGAACAAGACTAACTTTTTCATTTTCTTTAAATTAAATATAAAACAATAAATTATTGCTTCAAAAACGGTTCAAAGGTATATATTATTTTTTAATGTTATGCTCTTTAGCAGTTTTTTTTTCGAAAAAAACTCAATTTTTTTTGTAAGAGTATTAAATCTGAGAAAAATTGGTATAAAGGTACCTTTTTATACTCTTTTTTGGAGTTTTCTCAAATTCAGTGGGATAGAGTTGGATCTTGGAGATATTTTCGAAAGGGGCCAGTTCATTATTTACGTTTTTTCTGATTTCTTCCATCGCAATTAAAATATCTTTGCCTGATATTCCATTTTCATCGACAGCTTCATAATCTGGGTAAACGAGGGCTATGAGTTTTCCATCTTTTTCGATAACTAGGCTTTCGAGAATAAAGGGCATATTATTTAGTTTGGCTTCTATTGCTTCAGGGTATATATTTTGTCCGTTTGGCCCTAATATCATTGTTTTACAACGTCCTTTAATAAAGATTGTATTATCTTTATTTATGGTACCCATATCGCCGGTATGTAGCCATTCGTCATTATCAAGAACAGCATCTGTCGCTTCTTGATTTTTATAATACCCTTTCATTACATTTTCCCCTTTTACGCAAATTTCTCCAGGAATATTATAGGGGTCTTCAGAATCAATACGAACCTGCATATAGCCGTCGAGAATGCGTCCCGCAGATGTAGGTATAAATTCAGTATAATGAGTATAACTGATTAGTGGACCACATTCTGTCATTCCATATCCGACTGTAAAAGGAAATTTTATTTTGTGTAAAAATGTTTCTACTTCTTTGTTTAAAGGTGCTCCTCCTATTATGACTTGTTCAAATCGTCCTCCAAAAGCGTCCACTAATTTTTTTCTGATCTGAGCATAGATTTGGCTGTCGAGAAGTGGTATGTTAACTGCCCATTTTAGTGCACGTTTATTGAGCATTGGTAGTATTTGTTTCCGATAGATTTTTTCTAAGATCAATGGGACACAAATTATGAGATTTGGTTTTACTTCTTCAAGAGCTTTTAATAAAATCTTAGGAGAAGGAATTTTCCCTAACATTGTTATGTGAGTTCCTACAGCAAGAGGAACAAGTATATCAAAAGCACAACCATAAGCATGGGCCAAGGGCAAAAAGGATAGACACTTGCTCCCTGGATAATGGAGTTTAGAATGGATACCGAACATAGTATTTCCTGCTAGATTATTACCAGTGAGCATAACACCTTTACTAAATCCTGTAGTACCAGAAGTATAGTTAATCAGTACTACTTTATCATTACTTAGTTCTGCATATTTTATATCTTCACGGCTAAAACCATTAGGGTACTTGTTCTTGAAATTAATGTTCATTTCACTTAAGCATTTCGATATGCATTCCCCATCTCGTTGGTCTAGGCAGGAGTAGTCACGTAAAGATATGGTTGCTCTTAAATTATTTAATTTATCAACTTCAAGATTTTCCCAAATCAGATCTCCAACAAACAAAAGGACTGAGTCTGAATGACTGACGATATGATGTATGTCATTTGCATTGAAATCTTGCAAGATAGGGACAACTATTGCTCCATACGTTATCGCAGACATGAAAGCAATACACCACCTGGGAGTATTTCTTCCGACAATAGCTATTTTGTCTCCACGCCGAATTTGGCAATGTTTGTATAGTATATGAAGTTTAGCGATTTCTTCCGCAATTTGTTGATAGGTAAATGATTCTTTAGTATTATAATCTGTCAAAGCCGGTCTTTCCCAGTTTTCTTTGAATCCTTTTTCGTAAATTTTTATAAAGTTTTCAGTAACCATATCTTTATTAATTGGCTTATTTGTACAAATATAATCATTTTGAATATATAATGGTTTATATAAAGCTAAAGGAATGTTACCTTGTAGTAAGTATTATGCTAAAATCATTACCTTTGTAGCAGATATTAGAGTAAGAGAAGTATCTTTTTTAAATGATAGATTATAATACTTTTGAGAATAAAACAGCAGCCTATTATACTTTGGGCTGTAAGTTGAATTTTGCAGAAACGTCTTCAATTGGAAAACTTTTGGAAGAGTGCGGTATACGTCGTGTACGAGCAGGAGAAAGTGCAGATATATGTGTTATAAATACGTGTTCTGTAACAGAGTTAGCGGATAAAAAATGCCGGCAGGCTATTCGTCGGATTGTCCGTCAACATCCAGAAGCCTTTATTGTGGTCACTGGATGCTATGCTCAATTAAAACCTGAAGATGTTGCGGATATTCCGGGTGTTGACCTTATATTAGGCGCAGAGCAGAAATTAGATATCCTATATTATCTTGGAGATTTGCATAAGAAACAGCATGGTGATATCGTGACAACGGGTAGTGAGGATATCAGGACTTTTAGTCCTTCATGTTCTAAAGGGGATCGAACCCGATATTTTTTAAAAGTGCAGGATGGATGCAATTATTTCTGTACATATTGTACTATTCCGTTTGCTCGGGGACGTAGTCGTAATGGTTCTATAGATAGCATGGTAAAGCAGGCGGAAGAAGTTGTTCGTAATGGAGGAAAAGAAATAGTTTTGACGGGAGTGAATATTGGTGATTTTGGCCATTCTACAGGTGAGACTTTTTTTGATTTGATAAAAGCCCTCGATTCTGTTGAGGGTATCGAAAGGTTCCGTATTTCGTCAATAGAGCCTAATTTGCTTACTGATGAAATGATTGATTATGTAGCTACTTCAAAGAGGTTTGCCCCACATTTTCATATTCCGTTGCAGTCGGGAAGTGATGATGTATTGAAGCTAATGCACCGACGTTATGATACGCATTTGTTTGCTCATAAGATAGAGAGAGTGAGAATGGTATTACCAGATGCTTTTATCGGAATAGATCTTATTGTTGGTGTTAGAGGTGAGACAGAAAAACTTTTTGAAGAGACTTATCATTTTGTTAATAGTTTAGATGTATCACAATTACATGTATTTACATATTCTGAACGTCCCAATACTCAGGCATTAAAGATTTCTCATATCGTCACGTCCCAAGAGAAACACGAACGTTGCCGTAAGATGCTTGAGATTTCTGAGCAAAAACTTCAAAAATTTTATGAAAAGCAACAAGGGAAATTACGTCCAGTTTTGTTTGAACATCCCAAAAAAGGGATGCCGATGCATGGATTTACAGATAACTATATTCGTGTAGAAGTTCCATACGATAAAAATCTGGTAAACAAGCGTTGTTTGGTTGTATTGGGCGATTTCAACGATGCAAAAGACGCGCTAAAGGCAGAACAAATTCTTGAGTAAGAAATTATGAAAAAGGTTACTATTGAAAATATATTATATTCACCTCTTTATTTGTGTTTTAAATTACATGCAATGTTGCCGTTGCGTGTATTATATATTTTATCTGATATTTTATTTTTTCCTCTATATTATGTCATCCGTTATCGACGAAAAATGGTTATTGAAAATATGAGAAATTCTTTTCCCGAAAAAGATGATAAAGAGATATTGAGGATAGAAAGAGCCTTTTATCACCATTTTTGTGATTATATAGTTGAAACAATAAAGTTGATGCATATTTCCGATAAGGAAATGCGTAAGCGAACACAATTTTATGGTATAGAACTTTTAGATAAAGCTACTGCAGAGGGGCGTTCTTGCCTGATGTATTTAGGTCATTATGGTAATTGGGAATGGGTTCCATCTGTTACTTTATGGATGCATAATCCAGAGGTGATTTTTGCTCAAATATATCGTCCTTTGAAAAATAAATGGTTCGATCATTTTTTTTTGAAACTTCGTTCTCGATTTAATTCTCATTGTATACCTAAACAAGATACTTTGCGCGAAATAATTCGTTATCGAAATTCTGGTCAACCATCGATTACCGGATTTATGGCAGACCAGACTCCATCTCCTGCAAATATTCATTTTTGGGTGACTTTTTTGAATCAAGACACCCCGGTCTTGACTGGAGTGGAAAAAATTGCTAAAAAAGTCGATTTTGCAGTATTTTATTTTGATGTAGAAAAAGTCAAACGGGGATATTATGCCGTTACTATACGGGAGGTAGAACTCCATCCCAAAGAAGCTCCGGAGTTTGATATTACTCGTAAATATATGGACCTGATGGAAAATACGATTAGACGTGCTCCAGAGTATTGGTTATGGACTCATAATCGATGGAAACATAAAGGTTTAAAGAAAAAATGATGGAGAGATTGAAGAAAGTTGCTGTTGTCATACTGAATTGGAATGGTAGGAAATTGTTAGAAGAGTTTTTACCTTCTGTATATCAATTTACGACATCGGAAATTGCAGATATTATTGTTGTGGATAATGGCTCAACAGATGATTCTGTGTCCTTTTTGTCGCAAAATTATCCCAATATACAATTATTGCTTTTTTCTGAAAACTATGGTTTTGCAGAGGGATATAATAGAGCTATTTCCCAGCTTGATTATGAGTATGTGGTTCTTCTTAATTCTGATGTTGAGGCTACACCTTATTGGTTAGAACCGCTTTTATCTTATTGTGAGGAGCATCCAGAAGTTTCGGCATGTCAACCAAAGTTACTGTCATATCGTAATAAAGACTATTTTGAATATGCTGGAGCATCTGGAGGTTTTATTGATCGATACGGATATACTTTTTGTCGAGGACGGATATTTGATACAGTAGAAAAAGATAGTCACCAATATGATAATATAACTAATATTTTTTGGGCAACGGGTGCTTGCTTATTTATTAAAAGGAAAGATTATTTGGATGTAGGAGGGTTAGATACTCACTTTTTTGCACATATGGAGGAAATTGATTTGTGCTGGAGAATACATTTACTAGGTAAAAATATTGTCGTTGTCCCTCAAAGTATTATGTATCATTTGGGAGGAGCAACCTTGGATGTTTCTAACCCTAAAAAGACATATTTAAATTTTAGAAATAATCTACTTATGCTATATAAGAATTTGCCTTTAAGGGATGGGCGTTTTTTATTATTTATAAGAAGATTGCTTGATACCGTTGCGATGATAAAATTTTTATTAGGAGGACATTGGGCAGATGTGAATGCTGTTTGGATGGCTCATCGTGATTATCGTAGAGATAAAAAGAAGTATAAAAATCAACCTTCTATAAATTTATTAAAGATATTTCCCGAGGCTCATCGAAATATTGTTGTTGATTATTTTTTTTAAAGAGTAAAAAAAA
>JTDA01000030.1 GCA_000803105.1 Coprobacter secundus | reverse complement strand
GAGGGGCTGGGGGTGTGTCACGTCCAAGCATAGCCACCTCAAATCAAAACAACCACCTAAAACCAACAGACACCTCCTCAAGCATCAGATATATTCACAGCAGTGGACATAACCTTTACCAGCAAGTGACGGATATATACCACTACAACGGACTATGACCCTCGTAGTGAAATGACCAAAACATTTTTTGCCACCATACAACACAAGTTACACTATGCCGTCCATGAGAATACCACTGCAGAAGTAATCCATCATCAGGTAAATAACGAAAAGCCTTTTGAGGAAATGACCAACTACACAAGCAACTATGTAACTATGGATGTGATGTGGAAATAGCCAAGAACTATTTCCCGATGCAGTATGTGTACATCGTTGATTATCAATAGTATAGCGCTCTAAAAGGTACAACCAGTAGGTTGGCAAGTATCTGAGAATGTGTAAGTTAGTGATTTTTAGCACCATTCTCGGCTTGTACCTCCATTTTGGAAAGTAAAAGTAAGTGTAATTTCTTGAATATCAAAATGTGCGGTACAAAAACTTGTGAAAAATGGCGTTTTTTGATGAGAAAAGGTACAAAAATGGCTCTGAAACAAGGGTGGGCATTATGATTATTTTGCAAAGTACTCACTCTTCAACCAATAGGCATAAATCGGGTCCTGGAACGAGATATCACCAGCCTTATTATCCAATATATCATTCTTGATAAAGGCAATCTTTGAGCGGGATATTGAGGTCGTTGAAGAGATTTGATAGCGATGCATCACTTCGGTCGAACTGATGGCCTTTTCTCCAGCTATAAGAGCCTTGAGGTAGTTCAGTTGTAAGTGGTCAGTGTTTCGGTGATTGTTACAAACAACAGACCTATGTGACAGCGGTCGCTATTTTTAAGATTGCCTTAGTAGTAATATTCTGAATAGAAAAGGAAGTATTATTTCTTTTTCTGTTCAAATTATTGCTATATTTGCAGTATGGATAGAAAATTAACTGAAATAGGAACCATTCCAGTAACGACTTCAATCATTGAATCGTTGTATCCGGAACTTAAGTCTGCTGACAAGAAAGTAACCTGGCTCGAAAAGCAAGGGATTATCATCAGATTGAAGCGGGGACTTTATGTGATCAACCCCGAATATTCAGGAAAGACTCTATCGAGTGAGTTGATTGCCAATCATCTCTATGCACCTTCGTATATTTCAATGTCTACTGCACTACGATATTATGGACTTATCCCCGAGGCTGTATATGTTCATCAATCAATGACGGTAAAGCACTCGCGTAGCTTTCAAACTCCGGTCGGCTGTTATGACTACAAACATATCTCAAAAATGGCATTTCCAATAGGAGTAAGGAGTATGTATAAGGATAATTATGCTTTTCTTATTGCATCACCGGAAAAGGCTTTGTGTGATTTGATTGCCAATTCCTCGCAGGTCAATCTTCGCTATATGAAAGATGTGGAAACATATCTTGAACAGGATATTCGTATGGATATGGATGAGTTCAATAAGATGGATAAAACCATATTCGAAGACTACATAAAAGTTGGCAAAAAGGCCGATTCAATTTCGACACTTTTAAAATTCTTAAGACGATGAAAAATGAAATATTCGACAATATGCTCTCCCGTTATGATTTAACAACAGAGCAACAGAAGAGAAACGCTATATTTGAAGTGAACCAACAAGTGATACTTGCTGGCTTGTATGCCGGAGGCTTTTTTGAGTCGGCGGCTTTCTATGGTGGAACTTGCTTGAGAATCTTTCATGGCTTACAGCGTTTCAGTGAGGATATGGATTTTTCATTGCTTACGCAAGATGATAAGTTCGATTTTACGAAATACTTTCCTGCTATCGTTGATGCTTTTACAATGGTAGGCCGTGAGGTTGAAATAAAGAAAAAAGACAAGAGGAATTTCGGAAAGGTCGAATCGGCATTTCTTAAAGATAATACCGATGTGTATGATGTGACTTTCCAAACAGAGAAATCTATAAAGATAAAGATAGAAGTAGATACTTGCCCACCGTTGAACTTCAAGACGGAACAGAAGCTATTGCTTCAGCCATATTCATTTATGACCCGTTGTTTTACACTTCCCGACTTGTTTGCAGGCAAGATGCACGCCTTAGTATATCGTGCGTGGAAGAACAGAGTAAAAGGTCGTGATTGGTACGACTTTGAATGGTATGTACGCCATAATATCCCACTTGATTTTGCTCATTTGGCAGAACGATGCAAGCAGTTCAACAATGAGAATATCACTCCAGAGTTATTCAAGGAGAAACTCATTGAGCGTCTCTCTTCAGCTGATATAAAACAAGTGAAAGAAGATGTATTGCCTTTCGTGCGCAATCCAAAAGAACTTGATATTTGGTCAAATGATTATTTCGTGCAGTTGGCCGGGATGGTAAGAATAGAATAATACAACATAGTGTTTAGCTAACTTAGCAGTAGAATTTATAAGTAAGATTATAGCGATAATCAAAAATCTCCAAAAAATATATGGAATTTACTACTGGTGCGATAAAATCGCATTAGTTTTAAATATCATCAAATAGCGAGAGTTCTTTGACATTTTGGTTTGAAATGATTGATGAGTCTAGTTTGGTTATCAACGACCGCAGGTCTGTTCTTTCCAACGCGGATATTCTAATCAGGGTAGCCACCTCGGTGATTGAATATGGGCTGTTGCAGTCAACCTTTATTCTTGCCACTGTCAGATACGATATGATGGCAGCCCAAAGATGGATTTTGACAGCATTTTCCGAATATCCCCACAGAGTCTTTACGGTAATGTTCTGTTTAATCCACTTGAAGAATACCTCTATATTCCATCGATGGCGGTACAAGTTGGATATTTCCAATGCACTGACTTCAAAGTTGTTGGATATAAAGTCCACAATAGTGTCATTGTCAGGGTCATAAACGCGGACAAATCTCATGTCTTCTGGATACAGCTTGCTTGAGTTATATCCTGTTACCCTTATACGGGAGTCTTCCAGTATGCCAGACTTGACATCGGCAATATCCATTTGCTTGACAGTATCGAATCTCATGTTCTCTTTTGGACGTGATACCCAAAATGCCTGAGCCTGATGAAATCTAAATAGTGCTTTAAAGTCAACATAAGCCTTATCCATCACGTAGAAAGCATAAGGCTCCGGTGTCAGTGCATCAAGCTCGTTGCTGTCATGCCACTTGCCGTCCGTGATATGGATATTGGCAGGTATGCTGCCTCTCAAATCCAACAGGGTGTGCATCTTGACAAGCTCCCTTGCTATATTTCCCCAAAGCCCACGTCGCAAGCTTTATACTGGTCGATATGGTCGTGGAATCAAGTGCATATATCTCGTTATCAATGGTAATTTGAGACAGTTGGAAATTTGAGTACATCGGTCTGAGCATGTCAATCAAATAAAGCCCCAACCCTTCAAAGATGCGGTAATCCCTGCTTTCGTTTGCACGAGACAATGAGGTATGATTCACGGCCTTACGAAAACCGAGATGATAAAGCATCTTGTTATGGGCTTCGAGGCATAGACAAATATCCCTCAGAGAATCACATCCTGTCAACTGTCCGAAAAGCAGATGAAGGAGGTGATTGTAACTGCTGAGATTTTTGGTATGCCAATCTCCTTTATATTGCTTTACGAGTTTATCAAACTGATAACGCGGTATATACTCGACAACTTGGGAAAATACAAACTTGCCTTGATTCATAATCCTGATATGTTGAAACTACAGGACTAATAAATCATTTTCAAATCAAAAAATCAATGAACGCTTATATTTGATTAAAAATTAATCGTTTAACTACAGTGATGTGACTTTTATCGCACCACTAATATATGGAATTCATAGATTATCGCTATTATATCATAAATACTTGCTTGCTATGACGCATTTAGAATTATTACGCTTAATATAAAGCTAATAAAAAATAATAATCCTATCATAAGATGTTTAATGCTTTTATTGTATAATTTAAACTTTGTATCACATATTGTGGCACAATTATGAATTTGAGACAGCTTGTCATTATGATAATCCTCTACTGATATCATTTTAACTCTATTAATATACTGTTCCTTGGATAGATTTGCAATTTTTCCGAAAAATATAATAGAATTATCTATACATTTAATATTGGCCTTTAATGATTTAATGGCAAAACAGCAGCAGCAACTCATAGAAATTGCTAGTCCTATCAGGGTAATAAACATTAGAGTCGCTATTAAACTGAATTGTCCTATACCATCATTCCAATATAAAATAATATTCTTTACTTGATTATCAATTGTAGTAAGTAAATACTCGCTTGTGAATGTTATTGAAACAAGAACTCCAACAAATGCTAAAACAATAGAAGCCTTTATATCACAATTCCCAGTCCAACCAATAATCTGATTGTGTACTTCAGTGTAATATTCCTTATTTTCTTCTGTATTCATAACTGAGGGTAATTATTCAATTATCCAATAATAGTTTGTTTTGTAATAACTTTCATATTCATTATTATATATAAGATTTTCACGACTCCACATATCTATTTTTTGTTTTACAAAATATCCATTATCTTTTTCGTGATATTTTACATAATCCAATAGGTTGTTATATATACATTCAGAGATTCCTATGTTGTAGGAAGTTTGACATTTGTCACTTATTTTAGTCGCTCTATTAACGGCATTCCCAATCCAAATCAAATCTTTTGTTTCATCAGTTCCACCAATTCCAACTTTTGTAGCAAGGATTTTCCCATGATCGATACCAATTCCAAAATCTATATCGGTATAATTCTTTAAATTATCATTTAATAATGTTTGAATTGCAAATTTCATTTGCATCGCTGCTTTGACAGCTGTTGATAACGAATCTTTTGTTGTGCCTTGATAGAATACAAGAAGACTATCGCCATTGAAACTACGTATTTCACCACCTGTTGCTTTAGCGATTTTTACAATTGCGTGATAATATAACATATGAATTTTAGCAACTACTCTTTTTTGATGTTTATTTAAAATTGCGGTAGAACCTCTCATATCAATATATAGCACAGTTGCTTCAAATTCCAATCCTTTACATCCAAATGTCAATTTAGTGTTGGATAATGTTGGAACAAAAGAAACACTTTCTACCTGAAAGATTTCTTTTTCAATTTCTTTTGCCTTTTTCTGTATATCTTCTTTTAATCCCATAAATCTATATTTTATTATTTAACAAAATACTCAGTCTTCAACCAATAGGCATAAATCGGGTCTTGGAACGAGATTTCACCAGCTTTATTATCCAATATATCATTCTTGATAAGGGCAGCCTTTGAGCGGGATATTGAGGTCGTTGAAGAGATTTGATAGCGATGCATCACTTCGGTTGAACTGATGGCCTTTTCTCCTGCTATAAGAGCTTTGAGGTAGTTCAATTGCTGTGTGGTCAATGTTTCGGTGATTGTTACAAACAGCAGACTTAACTGTTCCACCAATGCTGTATGCGCCTCAAGTACGATTTCAACGGTACATACATCTTTTGTTCTGAGCCATGAAAGCTGTGCCAGCTGCTGAGCGTAGTATGGATGGTTATCAACGAGCTTTGCAATCAAATAGCTTGCTTCATTGTCGATTTCCTTGCCGGTATCAGCGAAACGACTCTTGAAAAAATCCATAAGGCAAAGTGTTTCAATCTTGTTGAGAAACATCAGATTGCCGAACTTGTAGAATGGTTTGGATGTGTCTGTAAACATTTCCAACATCATGTGGCGCTTGCTGCCACAGAGACAAAAGGCCACACTTTGGTGCAGCTGCCAATGTGAATACAACTTTTCCTGGAAATAGTCTGGGTCAGTAAACTCCGAGATATTTTGGAACTCACTTACACAAATCACGATTTTCAGGCCCTTCTTTCTGGCAATCTTTTCAGCAAGATCGAGTACTTCATCGGGATTACGCTTTACTTCATCCCAATCAAAGTCGATTGAAACCTCATTAGTGGGGTCTGTACCGATTGAAATCTTTGGAACAAGATGCGAAAAGAAACTCTTCGCACTCTCGATTGCTTCCTCCCATTTTGTGGAAGTGGCGGCAATAACCTTCTGGGCGAGCAAAGAATAGAAATGCTCCTCGCTACGCACATTGAACAGGTCGATGTGACAGATTCGGAGGTTAGTGTCCTGCGCCATCGCCAACCTTGCAGCCTTATTAACAAGCGAACTTTTACCCCAGCGACGGGAGATATAATAATCGTGTTAATTAACGACGTAAAGTTCTGAACCAGATCGGCTGTTTCTTTCTCACGGTCGGTAAAATTCTTCTCGGTAGCAATCTTTCCAAATATAAACGGAGTTTCCATAACGCTCTGTTTTGATTTGATGTACAAATATAATACATAAAATGTAACTACAAAAAATGTTGCAACAAAAAGCGTATATACATTTATTGTAGTATTTTACTGATTTCTGTCTTCTTTGTATAAATATCAGGGAAAAAGTTGTACAATCATAATGAGTTTCGTCTTACAGTAAGAAACAATATATTATTTGTTATAGGTGGAATACGAACTTTACGAATAATATAATAGCATTTAATGTCTTAATGTCCAATGATGTAGTCAGCAGATTACGGTAAGGGTAAATTCGAAAATTAATTCCTGTAACACATCATAAAATAAAGTAAAACCGCTATATTTGTATATTATATGATATGTTGAACTATGACAAAAAGTACGATGGGTACCAAGTTGCCAAGAAAATTGGAGCAGAAGATGCAAATTGTGGGAGAACAAATCAGACTTGCACGATTGCGTAGGAACCTTAGTGTCGCTCAGATTGCCGAACGTGCAACCTGTTCGCCTCTTACTGTTTCACGTATCGAGAAAGGTGCACCAACAGTGGCAATAGGCATTTATCTTAGGGTGCTTTATGCGCTTCAGCTGGATGACGATATTCTTCTGCTTGCAAAAGAAGATGTAATGGGAAAGGCTTTGCAAGATTTGGGCCTAAAAAAACGTGAAAGGGCATCCAAAAAGAAATAGTTATGAAGAAACTCAGTCAACAATACACGTCTCCCGGCAAGGATATTTTCGGATGTTTTACAGATTCCCTTCTACATAGATGGGAGCGTACATTGATAAATCGTCGGGAACAAATTCAGCACAAGAGGAGAACCTTCTTGTCTGCCATCTTTCACCTTTTTATATCTTGTAGGCATCGAAGACTATACCCGCATGGGAACTTTTCGATTCAAGTAGTCTGTGAATGGGAAGTATATCAATACAAGCGAAGTCCTACGCATATCACCGCTTACAAATATTTGTGAATTGATTACTGCCAGTTCAGATTTAAAGCTGAACGATGGATAGCAATAGTTTGCGTATGGCATAAATTCCATGTAATGAATTGATTGAAGTGCTCACTTCGTTACGTTTTATAGTTATTTTGTGTTTATAGATGCCTGAAATTGAATATTTTTCAATATATTTGTAATTTGTCAAATATTACTAGTGCCTATATGAAAGATGTAAATAGATTAAAGCTGGTTCTTGTTGAGCAGAAAAAAACAGGAAAATGGTTGGCAGAAAAATTAGGCAAGGATCCATCTACTGTTTCAAAATGGTGCTCTAACATTACCCAGCCGACATTAGATACATTGGTTAATATTGCTAAGGTATTAGATGTTGATATTAAGGATTTAATAAACGATAAATAATAATCAATATATGAAAAAGCCTGTATTTTCGGGTCATGAATCATTTGCGTGCAAATCACATTGGCTAAAACGCGGATATGATTTTGTACTCGCAGGACGTAAATTTAACAATGAAGATGCGGTTGTGCATCTTGGAGTTGGTAAAAATATGGTTAACTCTATTAAGTTTTGGATGCGGGCATTTGGGCTATTGGAACCAGAAGGAACATTAACTTCATTAGCTCATAAACTTATGAACGATGAAAATGGATATGATCCGTTTTTTGAAGATATAGGTAGCTTATGGCTGTTGCATTTTAATCTTATAAATGAAGATTACGCAACTATTTATAAAAGTACCTTTATAGATTATCATAGACAGCGCAATTTAATTGATAGTATAAAGCTTCTAAACTTCATTAAGCATCTATGCTTTGATGGAACTAGTTATAAGAATCTCTATAATGAGAATACAGTTAAACGTGATATAGGAGTTTTATTCCATAACTATTGTAGTCATAGTAATGGAAGTATTGAAGAGTCGAATATGCTGCTGGCTCCGCTAAACCTTATTCAGGAAACGGAAGATGGCATATATATCTTCAATTATGATACTCGTAATAGCATCCCAGTGAATATCTTTTTATATGCGTTGCTTGTTCAATTTCCTGATAGCAAAAGCATATCATTTGAGTCTATGAAAGACTTGGCACTGATGTTTTGCTTGACAAACAATGATTTGTTAGGTATTATAAAACAGCTGTGTACTGTATACCCCAATCAAATCGTATTTTCAGATGTTGCGGGTATTAAAGAATTACAGATTAGAGAAAATGTATCCATAGATACAATACTCAATAACTACTATTTGACTGAGTAATATGAAATATACCCTCTCAATAAATATTGAACATAGCACTTTTAATCCCGAAAGCTATATTGTTACGCCAAATGCTCTTGGCGTTGTAGGTCATATTATTGATTCATTCAATACTGGGATTCACTCCTTTAATATTATTGGCTCTTATGGAACAGGTAAATCAAATTTCCTTTTGGCTTTAGAGGATTCCTTGGTGAATAATTCTCATATCCTTTTAGCAAATAAGGGCCAATTTAATGGATATACTCGTTTCCGATTCTGTAAAATTGTTGGAGATTATACATCATTGCAGAACCTGTTGATTGAACATCTTTTTCCAGATTCGGCTTCTGAGAATTTGTTTGAAAATCTATCTCGATTTTTTGCTGAGGCAGAGAATAGGGATGAATTTGTCTTTATTGTTATCGACGAGTTTGGCAAACTATTAGAATATGCTGCAAAGAATAATCCAGAGAGGGAATTATATATATTCCAGAAGTTTACTGAGTTTGTAAATAGTGAGGAGCGCAATGTAATCTTACTTACAACTCTTCATCAGAACTTTAATTCATACGCTCGCGTATTAAATGAATCTCAGCGTCACGAATGGAATAAAGTGAAAGGACGTTTTCTGGAAATTGTTTTTAATGAGCCAGTTGAACAATTACTATATTTGGCTGCCAAACGAATTGAACGTATTTCTAGGCCAATACTTAACAAGGGGTTTAAATCAATATATGATTTAGCAAAAAACACAAGGTTTGCGAGTTCCTCAATTGAATATGAGGATACTGCAGAACGATTATATCCACTGGATTTATTTGCGGCTCAGGCATTAACATTGTCTATTCAACGGTATGGCCAAAATGAACGCACTCTGTTTTCATTTCTTGAATCGACCGGCGAAGGTTCTTTGCAGCAGTTTAAAGAAAGTGAACATACAACATATAATCTAGCAGATGTATATGACTATGACATATATAATTTTCACTCTTTTCTTTCTGAAATAAATGCTGATTCAGCAGCATGGGCAGGGATTCGTGTTTCTTTGGAGCGAGTGGAAGGGTTGTTTGACGCTGAAGTTGTAGATGATGCAATTAAACTTGTTAAGGCTATCGGAATGATAAATCTGTTTGGTAATGCAGGTATAAGCTGTACTAAAAACGATTTGTCATTATATGCTAAAAATGCTTTAGGTATTGTATCTCCAAGTGGCGTGATTGATTTGTTAGCGCAGTACAAAATAATTCGTTATGCAGAATATAAGTCACAATATGTTTTATTTGAGGGCACTGATGTCAATATTGAAAGTGAGTTACTAAAAGCTTCTGGAATAGTACCTCGCTCTAAAGACGTTGTTGATAAACTTCTTGAGAATTTTTCTCTTCCTGTAGAGTTTGCTAATGCTATATATTATCGCAAAGGTACACCTCGATATTTTGAGTATGTAATATCAGACTATCCAATCAATAAACAACCTCAAAATGAAATTGATGGATATATCAACCTTGTTTTTAATGAATCATTGACGTTAGAAAAGTTTAAACAAGAAACTAGTACTGTTGAAGAGGCTATATTATATGCTTATTTCAAACAAACTGATAAAATTATTGACCATATTTGGATGTTAGATAAGCTTGCTTATGTTCAGAATATAGTTGATAGTGCAGATAAAGTCGCTCATCGGGAGTTAAAAGCATTGATGAATCATGAGCGTAGTTTGCTTAATGCGAGCGTGTTAGATGCATTATTTAGATATAGTCGAGATGTCGTTTGGGTGTATAGAGGTAATGAAATCTCTATTAACTCTAAGGCTAGCTTTAATAAATTTTTATCTCGAATATGTGATGAGGTTTATTTCTCTACTCCTATATTTATCAATGAGATGGTAAACAAGCATAAACCGAGCGGTGCAATGTCACTAGCTCGTGTTAATTATTTATCTCATTTATTAGAGAACTCTGCCGAATACAATTTGGGATTTGAAGACAGTATGTTTAAACCGGAAAAAACTATCTATTTGACATTATTGAAGAATACCGGCATACATAGACAGTTCCTTGGTGTATATGAATTAGATGCTCCACAAGAAGAATCGTTTAATGATTTATGGAGCATTAGTGAGGCATTCATGGAAAGTAGTAAAGAGAAACCTCGTAAATTGGCAGAACTTATTAATATACTTAAAGCACGTCCATTTAAACTCAAGCAAGGTGTAATTGATTTATGGATACCGACATATCTCATTATTAAGAAGAATGATTACTCTTTATATAATGATATGGGCGTATTCATCCCATCTATCAATAGAGAAGTTTTGGATATTATGCAGAAATCACCGGGTGGATTCCAAATTAAAGCATTTAATGTGGAAGGTGTCAAGTTGGATTTGTACAACAAATACCGTGAGGCGTTAAGTCTTAGTCAAGACGGTGAATTTACTACTACAAGTCTTATAGAAACCATTAGACCTTTTTTGGTATTCTATAAAAAACTCAACAAATACGCAAAACAAACAAAACGGCTCAAGAAAACCACATTGCAATTCCGTAATGTATTATCTGCGGCTAGAGACCCTGAGAAGACTTTTTTTGAGGATTTGCCTCTTGCTTTGGGTTTTAAAGATAGTGTTCTCACTAGCAATGATGAGGTTCTGAAGAGTTATGTAGAACTATTACAAAATGCCATTCGGGAGCTTCGGAGTTGTTATGTTAATTTGATTAGTCGTATTGAAAATGCACTTGTCGATTCGTTGTGTTTAAAATCGACTGACTTTATTCAATACAAAAAAGAACTAGAAGAACGATATTCCTGTCTTAAAACATATTTGCTCACTGATAAACAAAAGGCTATACTTAACAGGATATTATCTCCTGCTACTGATAAGATCTCTTGGTATCAATCGCTATCATATATTATATTAGATAAACAGCTTGATAATCTGATTGATGAAGAAGAAGCATATCTGATAGATAATTTAATCCATTTATTCAAAGAATTGGATAAGTATATAGATATTAGCCGCAAGAATCTTGCACATGAGGACAATTTTATTCGGATTGAGATGATCTCAAATGATGGAACAATATCTCCTCAGGTTGTACGCCTCAATAAGGATAAGATTGATATCGCGCAAAAAGTAGAAAGACAAATAGATAATCTATTATCAGGAGACAATGAAGTCGATGCATATGCTTTATTAATGATTCTTAAAAAAAAATTAGGAGATGAGTAAGGTTAGACATGTCTTGGGTATATCAGGCGGCAAAGACAGTGCTGCATTGGCAATTTATTTGAAGCAATTGTATCCTCAGCTTCCTATAGAGTATTATAATACAGATACAAAATGTGAATTAGCAGAAACTCAAAAATTTATAGAGAATTTGAAATCATATTTGGGGCATATTGAAATATTGGTTGCAGCTGAAGGTAGTCCTGAACCAACGCCATTTGATCATTTTCTTAAAATTAGCGGGGGATATTTGCCGTCTCCTCAAGCTCGATGGTGTACTCAAAAGATGAAGTTAGCCGAGTTTGAGCGCTTTGTGGGGGATGACCCTACAATTTCATATGTTGGGATTCGTGGTGATGAAGACCGGGAAGGATATGTCTCAACCAAACCTAATATTCAAGCTATATTTCCTTTCCGAAAAAATATTTGGAGTATAGATGTAATTCATAATGTTATGCAAAATAGTAATATAAGCATAATTTCATCTCTATACAGGCAATATGCTCCTAATGAAATATTGAACGAAGCGTTACAGATCATTGAAATTCCTACTTCAAAAAAATTTTTATTTAGTCGCAAATTTAACGCAATCTTGAATTTGAGCGTAAAAACTTTTAATAGGGTCGTCTTTGAATATCTCAAGACAACAGACTATCCTATAGGAAAGTTAGAGGATTTCCCTTTAATAGATAATGAAGATGTTTTAGTGAAAAATGATATTTTCAGAATCTTAGAAGAAAGTGGCGTAGGTATTCCTGCATACTATAAACCAATAGAATATGAAGTAGATGGTCAAAAAGGCACATACAATAGAAGTCGCTCTGGATGTTATTTCTGCTTTTTTCAGCAACGTATAGAATGGATATGGCTTTTGGAACAGCATCCGGATCTTTATAAAAAAGCGATGGAATATGAAAAGGATGGCTATACCTGGATTCAAGGCGAGACGCTCGAAGAATTAAGTCGTCCAGAGCGTGTTCGCCAGATCAAGCTAGATCATATCAAGAAACAGGCTAATTTGAAAGCTAAGAACTCAAGTGGCCTTTTGGTTGATATATTTGGGGATGACGATGAAATACCTTGTGCAAACTGTTTTATATAAATATGGAAGAGGTTATTAAATACATATATTTTGAGAATTTTGGTTCTATAGTTAAATCCTGCGACAATGAATTATGGTTTAAAATGGATTACTATTGGGTAGTTTTCAGATTATCATCTTTATCGTGTCTAAATATAAATAATGATGAAATACTAAACTCAATTAAACAACTTACTTTTGAGAGTTTATTAAGTATTAGGAAAGATGTTATCGAATCTGTTACTATTCTATCTGGAGAATATATTCCGGACACTGAAGAAGATATATCTATGCATTATAGACCATGTACCTATATTACAGAGGAAATATTCAGACTAATTAATATAGATTTTCCTTGTGCTATTTTATCCTCCAAGACAGACTTTTATTGCGTAGAAGAAAGTACTATGTGTCCAGAGGTGTGGGAATATGGTTCTGTATTTATTATTGGGAAGGACTATTGGGATAATATAAAATTGTATAAACATTTCACAAAACTTTTTGAGAAGGCATCAATGATTGGTATTCCACTATTTTATCATACGCCTAATCGACCTAAAGATAGTTATGAAATAAAAGTGTTGCCTTCCAATACAAAAACAAGAAGACTTGGATATCTTAAAATTATATTGGAAATGTTTAAAATATATCCCAAAATCTCTATAACTCACATAAATGCAAGGTTCGAAGAGTTTGCTAGTAACTATAGAAATTTTTTGTTTTGTTATAAAAATAATAAAGGTGAGGTTATTCGGACAAAAACAGGGAATTCTGCTAAGCCATATATAGAATTAGCAGAACAATTAGGTTTAATTCATAAAACTGTTGGTTATTATACACTTGGTAAAGACGGAAGAGTGTATAATGAGATTAGGCAGCATTTAACATTCAATGATCAGAATCCGTTCATGTTGAATGATTTTGATGTTGTGTTTTTTATAGAATTATTACTGAAAGAGGATTACCTGTATTTATATACCATCATCACATTAACACATAAGATTAATAATATTTCATACAAATTTATGCAATCAAATTTTCAAGCAGCCTTGCTAGAACAATGTGAGTTGTATATAGAGGAAGCAAAATCTCATCAACCTTTTGACAAAATACAATCTATCAAAAATAGAATTCATAGAATTCAGAATTGGAAAAAGCCGGATGTGTATATGGAGCATGTGCTTATGCCTAGACTTAACTGGTTATATGATATGGAATTCATTTGTCTAAATGCAGACTTATCTTTTTATTTGACTCGAAAAGGACGATGTCTATGTTATAATCTCTCGCTATGGAATGATATAAATTTTAGAAAGGTTGTATCGCCCATATGGTTTTTAGACAATTTCTTCATGCAGATAATGGATACGACTTTAGGCTTACAAGGGAATAAATTTACAGTCGTGGATTACCCTACTATCAAAAAATATATTGATAATTCTTTTTTATTATTTAAGACATTGGCACCTAATCGAGTGACATTCTCACAGATGTCGAAATTTGTTAGGAATATGCTTTATTTTAAAGATAATAAATTGATTGAATCAGAAGATATTAAGAATATATTTGGAGAGTTGGACTTTTTTAAATATATTTATAAGTATCAAAAACAATATGAAGACGGATATGTACAAAAAAATAATAACTAGCATATGAATATCGAGCAATTTAAATTGAAGTCTAATCCCTTTAGATTAACGCCATCTATAGACTCTAAAGAAATAATATGGGCGGGATTCCCAAAAATTAAAGAAAAAATAGAGAAGCGTATTAAACGTTCTATTAACATACCTAATTCTAGTTTGATACTCAATTGGGGAGAATATGGTAGTGGAAAGACACATGCCTCAAGATATTTTAATAAACAAGATGTGCTAGAAAAGCTTGCTGCTCCTAGCACTGTTCCATTTTCTGTTAATTTATCGTTTCCCAAAAGTAAAGAGCCTGTAAAAGAGTTATATACTCAAATAATAGACAGAATTGATTTTGTTGAACTTCGCAATCGGGTTGTCGAGATTCTTAACAACCCAGAGGATATAGCGGATATTATTACACAGAATACGTTAATTCGTCAAATTTTATGCTTATTATTTGATAAGGAAACGAATCTTATGGAGATACAAGAATATCTTTATGGAGGACCTATTCGGAAATTATCTTCAAAAGGGATTATTCGCAGATTATCAACTGATAATGATTATATCGATCTAATCACCAGTCTATTCTCTTTCCTTACTTACGAAAAGAAAGTCTATTCTGTTATTATTTTGTGGATTGATGAGTTTGAAGATATTTCTATCTCAAATACTAATAATATAAGCAATATTAATAATTTTGTTAGGTCTCTTATTGATAAGGCATCCAACAATCTCTTGCTATTCCTAAACTTAACACAATCTGCTATGATGGATGTTGAGGACTTGGGGGAATATTTGCAGGAAGCTGTGAAATCTAGAATAAGAGATAGAATAGAATTCAACATGCCTAATCCTGATGAGTTAAAGGTATATTTAGAAGACTTGCTCAATAATCCGTTATATAGAGAAAATCCGTTTACTGGAGAGCAGCGCTTTTTCCCATTTGAAGAAAAGGTAATTGATTTGGTCATTAAAGATTTAGGCAATTCATCATTAAGGCGATATAATGAAGCATTCTCGTTGCTGTTGGAAAATGCTATATATGATGAAAAAGAAACTATTGATGTCACTTATTATGATTCGATTAAGAATGAAATAATTGGTTGGAAATGAAGTTACCTATTGTTTTAGATACCTGTACTATCTTAAACCTTCTACGGATAGATGAAGATGATGAGTTTTTGTATAAAAAACTTATCAAGTTGAATATAAACATATGCCAGAAAGTTTTTGAGGAAGCAAATAAAAATATCAATACAAAACATTTTTCTAATAGTCAAAAAAAATACATTTCATCGCATATTCCATATTTTGGAACGTATATTTTAACATGTGACGAACGGTTTGAGAGTGAGTACAAAGCTAAAATTAAACAATTTTGCAATTATAAAAAAGAAAACGGTGAATTTTATTCTGCATTAATTAGTCTATATTTATGCAGGGATAAAAACTGTAGATTGTATTTCTATACAGATGATCATCCTGCAAAAAATATTTTTGATAGTTATTTTAGCTATCAACAAATTGGAGTAATAGGAGACACAATTGATTTATTGGTTTTTTTATGTTGGTCTAACTCTGATTTTAAGCAACACATGCTAGAAAAATATCTTCAAAATCTTTTGTCTGAGTTTGCAATTCCATTTAAGAATTTTAAAGATCAATTCTTGAAAATGAAAAAGGAATGGATTGCTCGTGATGTTAAAAATAAAAGGTTATATGAGGAATTAAACAAGATTGAAGAAGGGATCGAAAAATTAGATTTTGAAACTATTGGGATTGGCATTGACTATTTCAAGAAAGATTCTAAATCATATAAAGAAATAAATGCCTTTTTAGATAGTTATTCAGATATAAATCTTAGTGGGTATATGGCTTTAAAAATAAAGAAGACTATTATCAGCCTTCGAAAGCACTCAATATATAAAATGTCATGTTAAAATCAGATATCATATGGCCTGAACATCGGCGATACAAATCGCGTACAGAGTGGGAACCGATAGGTTTCTTCTCCGATTGTTTGTGCAACACTACGCATTTTGATCTTATGCTTGGGTTCTTTTCTTCATCTGCGATAAGCGTGCTCGCTAATGGATTTGCAGTATTCCTTTATAATGGAGGAAGGATGAGGCTTATAGTTAATAATATTTTAACTGAAGAAGATAAGAAAGCTATTGCAGATGGAACTAGTGATGTTGAAATACCTTATTTTGATGTGTCAGACATTCAAAATATTAAAGAAACATTGTCAGAAAGAGATAATCATTTCTTCAACTGTTTGGCATGGCTTATACGACATAATCGCCTTGATATTAAAATTATAGCACCTAAGAATGGTATTGGCATATCGCATACCAAGTCAGGTATATTTTCTGATGGTATTAATGATGTTGGGTTTGACGGTTCGTGTAATTTTTCTCGGACTGCATTGGTAGACAATATAGAAAGTCTAACTGTTTCATGTGATTGGGATGGTGATGTAGAAGTTGCTAAGATCAAATATATAAAGGATGATTTTGAGAACGTCTTTCAAGAGAGAGATGACACTGTAGTTTATTTATCTGCAGACAAGATTAAAACTTATATTACAGAGAACTATCCAGATAAATCTATATCCGAACTGCTTGAATCCGAATACAATATTTTAAGGAATCAGTATTCACAAAATGTCTCTAAACGCATTGTCAAAGCATTGGATAATGCCCAAGAGCGATTGGAGGTAATTATTGATAAACTCAAGGAGGGAAAATACAAAGTAGATGTTTTGAAAAAACACGAACCACAGTTCCCATATCCATCTGGACCAAGAGACTATCAAATACAGGCTTTTGAGAACTGGAAAGATAACAAGCAGAAAGGATTGTTTGCTATGGCAACAGGTACAGGCAAAACTATTACATCCTTAAACTGCCTACTTGAAATTTATAAGAAACTTGGTTATTATAAAGCACTTATATTAGTCCCAACTATTACACTTGTTGAACAGTGGGAAAAAGAATGTGAAAAATTTAATTTTGGCAATGTAATCAAGGTCTGTTCCAAATACGGAGGGTGGCAGACCTCGCTGGCAAACATACGAATGTTGGAATTGTCAACTCCAAACAACAAATTATCGTATGTAATTATTTCTACATATGCATCTTTTATTCGACCAGCTATTTTTTTGGAATTAAATCAATTTCCAAAGACTAAATTGTTGCTTATTGCTGACGAGGCTCACAACATGGGAGGTGGGCTTGTCGCTAAACGATTGAACGATATTAAATATTTGCGACGGATAGGACTGTCTGCTACTCCTGATCGACAGTTTGATGAAGAAGGGAATTTGCGACTAATGTCATTCTTTGGATGCAATAAAGAATATACTTTTGAGTACTCAATGGCAGAGGCCATTAAAAA
>JTDA01000029.1 GCA_000803105.1 Coprobacter secundus | reverse complement strand
TTTTTATTATTTAATCAAACTGATATTCATTTGAAATACAATTGTAACTCATATGCAATAAAACAGTAATTACAAAGGAATATATTTGTAATATTCTTAAGTATGGCATTTATATGAAAAAAAATTTTATACTTCTATTTGTGTTTTTAATAACACATTCGTTGTTTTCTCAACGAATAAAAGGGAGTGACACTGTTTTACCAGTCGCTCAAAAACATGCAGAAGAATATATGAAAATTCACTCTAACAGCAGAGTTACAGTCACAGGTGGTGGTAGTGGTGTAGGATTATCGGCTCTATACGAAGGAACAACGGACTTAGCAATGTCTTCCCGAAAAATAAAATTTGAAGAAAAGATAAAATTTCAAAAGAAAAAAATAGTTCCTGCCGAAGTTATCGTCGCTTATGACGCATTAGCTATAATAGTTCATCCATCAAACCCAATAAATCAATTAACAAGAAAACAACTTGAAGATATATTTACCGGAAAAATTCGTAACTGGAAACAATTAGGAGGAGAAGACATTCCTATTGTCACTTATTCGCGAGAAACGAGTTCTGGAACATATGAATTTTTTAAAGAAAAAATACTAAGAAACAAAAATTACATAAATTCCGTATTGAGCATGCCCGCAACTGGAGCCATTATTCAATCTGTCAGACAAACAAAAGGAGCTATAGGCTATGTCGGACTAGCTTATGTTTCACCAGATATTAAGGCAATTCGTGTATCATATGACGGAAAAACGTATGTAGCTCCAACTTTTAAAAATGCAAAAGACAAAACATACCCTGTAGTACGACCGTTATATTACTATTATGATAAATCTAAAGAAAACATTGTTTCTTCTTTTATTAATTATTCACTTTCTCCTAAAGGGCAAAAACTAATCGAAAACATAGGATATATTCCTCGATAAAGATTACAAAGAATCATTCTTTCGTATCTGTCTCAAATAAGATTGCAGATCACTAAAAAATATATTGAACAACGACTGATAATTAGTATAATTATCTACAAAATATTCTTCAATAGATTTTGTAGATAACGGAATGTTACGATAAGTGACCATAATTTGTAAAGACTCAAACAGTCCTTCAACAGTACAATAACGGCACAATCGATTCGTAAAAATAAAATGCCATAGAAACCCTTGAACTCGAGAAGGAAGATAGTAATAATTTAATAACAAATAACTATAAAAGCGATAAGCATATATCCTCAAAGAAACTTTTGAATAATTCGAAAAATTTTTTGCTAAAAAATGGTCAAAAAACAAATCTGGTAAAATTACAGAATATCTTCCAAAACGAGGTCGTAAATCGGTCAGTATATCCTTTACCAATACATGATTATCTGTAAACTCATCTACCTTGCGATGCAACCAGATTCCCAATTGCATCGCAAATGGATATTTGTCGTATTTTCCTTTTACAGCATCTGCAATAAATCCTCCTACTTGAGATTTGGGAGAGGTTCCAGACAAAAAAATATGCGCCAGGTAATTCATCTCTAATTACCTCGGATGAACAATCACTTTTAATTTAGAATATGCCCGCTCAGCTTTATTTTGAGCTTCTTCCAAAGTATTTGCTTTAGCAAGAATAACCCCTAAACGACGATGTCCTACCACCTCAGGTTTACCAAAAATACGAATTTGAACATCCGGCTCACTCAACACCTCTTCTAAATTATCAAATTCGACTTTATCGCTATCTCCCTCGACAACAATCGCTTTCGAAGCTGAAGGACCATAAAATGAAACTGCAGGAACAGGTAATCCTAACACGGCTCGAGCATGTAATGCAAATTCTGATAAGTCTTGAGAAATCATCGTCACCATGCCAGTATCATGCGGGCGAGGTGAAACTTCACTAAAAAGAACCTTATCTCCTTTTACAAATAACTCTACTCCAAAAATTCCCCAGCCACCTAATGCATCGGTAACTCTCTTTGCTATCTCCTTTGCCTTAGCCAAGGCCTTATCGCTCATAAGTTGAGGTTGCCATGATTCCCGATAATCTCCGTCTACCTGATGATGCCCTATTGGTTCTAGAAAAGTTGTTCCTGCACTATGACGCACAGTCAACAATGTAATCTCATAATCAAAATCAACAAAACCTTCCACAATCACTCGACCTGCCCCAGCCCGTCCCCCTTCTTGTGCATAATGCCAAGAATTATCTATATCCGCAAAAGAATGAACTACACTCTGTCCATGTCCAGAAGAACTCATTATGGGTTTTACTACACATGGTATGCCAATCTCTTTAATAGCACTTTCAAACTCTTCTCGTGTAGATGCAAATCGATAAGGAGATGTTTCTATTCCTAAATTCTCTGCAGCTAAGCGCCGAATACCTTCACGGTTCATTGTAAGGAATGTAGCCTGAGCTGTAGGAGTTACATGATAACCTTCTTTTTCTAATTCTACTAATGTCTGAGTTGCAATAGCTTCTACCTCTGGAATAATATAATCAGGATTTTCATTTTTTATTATTTCTCTTAACCTCTCTCCATCGAGCATCGATAAAACATGTGAACGATGAGCAACTTGCATAGCCGGAGCATTGGCATACTTATCCATTGCAACTACCTCTATGCCATATCTTTGAAGCTCAATTGCAACCTCTTTCCCAAGTTCTCCAGCTCCGCACAAAAGTGCCTTTTTCCCTACTTTTGATAATGTGGTTCCGATTTTTGTCATTGCAGTTTAAATTTATTATCTCAAAGGTACATCAAAAATCCGATATCTTTACCTTACTTACAAGATTTCTTATCTACAACATTGTTGTTACTTCCAAACTAATACTTGATAATATACAAATCGATAAAACATTAGAAAATTTATAGAGGTCAAAATGGCAAACAAATTGATGACTATAACCTTAAAACCAAAGAAAGCGGACTTGCTTCTTTTTTGTATAAATAGTAGTTGTATTATGGACAAAAACAGCATCAATATAGAATAAAGAGCAGGGAGCAATATAGATTTATACTGCTCCCTGCTCTTTTTATTTCCTTTCGGATATATTAAATTAATCCGATTAAAAGATCACCACCTTCAACTTCTTCAATAGAAATTTTATCCTCACGGGATAACCATCCTATTGCAGCATAAAGCTCTTTATCTTTGAGCTTAGTCACTTTTTTTAAACCTTTCAGGGTAAGTTTTTCTTCGCTGTTATTCAACGCATTCCAAACTAATCCAGCATTTAAGCCAATTACTTCTCTATCCATCATTTAATAATTTAATTAGATTTTATATTTAAAATCTCTTTGTTAATGATTCGACGACAAAAATACAAAAAATTTCATTTATCTAAAAAATATATACATTTTTTAATATATTTAAATTAATAAATAATATATACCTTAAAAGAGCAATAGCATTTGATTGAAATAACACACAAACTGTAGATTTGTTTACATTTTCTTTATCTTTTAATTATTAATATCAACAAAAAAGGCTACCTCATATGAAATAGCCTTTCTCATCTCCTAAGCATCATTTAACCTACCGGAATTTTCAATACTTGGCCTACTTTTAATGAAGAACTACCCAAATTATTTGCTTTAATAATCAACTCTGAAGTTACCCCTGGGAATAATTTGGAAATAGTCCAAAGGCTCTCACCTTTCGTTACTGTATGATATTTAAATTTAACTTTGGCCTGCCCATTTACATTTTCCTCAACCTTATAATCGTTTTGAGTAATAGCCACATCCTCCCCGCTCACTTTTAAACGCTGCCCTACTTGAATTCTACTACTGCTTAAATTATTCCATTCTTTCAATTGATTTACTGTCACACCATACTTACTAGCAATTACCGCTAAAGTTTCTCCCGATTTTACTTTATGCTCCGTTACATTTGTTATGATTTCCCTGCCTTCAGAAGATTTGGATAGCTCATTTACAGGGATTTTCACATAAACTGTTTTTTGGATTTTCAATTTTTGTCCCGCTCTAATACGACTACTATTCAATCCATTCCATTTTTTCAAATTAGATGTAGAAACACCATAACGATTTGCTATAACAGAAAGAGTCTCTCCCGAACGAATTTTATGATAAAGCGTCTCTATTTTCTTTTGTTGTGTAACAGTCTCTACAGACGATTTTAGTACTTCGGTATTATTATTATTTTTTATTGAATCTGAGGATGCTACCACAAATTTTTTCTTTACTGCCTCTTCTTTTTGGGGCGTTGAAACTACTTTATTTCGATAAATCTTCAAACTACGTCCGGCAATAAGAGTATTTCCTCTCAAATGATTCCAACGCTTAATTTCCTGTGTAGTAACACCATAACGGTAAGCAATTTTAGACAGGGTATCTCCTCTACGTATCTTATGATAAATAACTTTAGAATTTGAAGCACTATAACCAGCAGGTTCTACTGTAGTACGTTTAGCATATAAACCATTCTGATGTCGTACAATCGAATCTCGAGCCTCGATAAAAGCATACACTTGTTGAGTAGGAAGCAATAACGCCCGAGTCTTCGAATCACCAGGAATTATATCCCGACGATATTGTGGATTTAAAGAGCGTAATTGATCGATAGGTATATCTAACACATCTGCAATTTGCTGAAAATGAATCTGTTCATTAATATGTACCGTATCCGTAGTCAATGGCATGTCCGTTCGAACTGGACAAATGTTATGTTCATTATAATAATGCATAACATAATTCGCAGCTATAAATGCCGGTAGATATCCTCGAGTTTCCCGAGGTAAAAAATTATATATTTCCCAATAATCTTTTCCACCAGAACGACGTATCGCCTTATTCACATTTCCCGGTCCACAATTATAAGCAGCAATAGCAAGTCCCCAATCATTATAAATATTATAAAGCTCTTTCAAATAATGAGCTGCCATCTCTGAAGACTTTACCGGATCACGACGTTCATCAACTAAACTATTCACCTCCATACCCAATATTTTGGCTGTCCCAATCATAAATTGCCATAATCCCGCAGCACCAGCTCTGGATGTTGCCTCCGGGCGAAGGGCAGATTCTATAATAGGTAAATATTTTAATTCTAAAGGAAGTCCAGCCTTTTCTAACTCCTGTTCAAAAATAGGGAAATAGTAAGTCCCAAGCCCCATCATGTTTTCTACCAATTTCCTACGTCGCTCAGTATAAAAAGTAATATAACTTTTCACAATTTGATTAAACGGCATTTCTATAACAGTAGGCATACACGATAAACGTTGTATATAAACGGAATCGGGATAATCAATATTAACACTCCCACTAATGCAATTTGCATCTATTATCGCATATTTCTTTAAATACCATCCGGAAAAAAGACTATCAACATCACTTTCAAGACTCTCAGGTAAAACAATAGCTTTATCCGATATTGTATCCTTTACAGCAATATGCCGAAACTGTTGAGCAAATACCGAAGCATTTACAGCTATAAATAAAGAAACTAGCACAAAAATTCTCATAACAATCCATTTTTAAAAAGTTATCGCACATTGCATTCCTAACGATGTACGAGAAAAAGGGGTCGGCTCCAAAACGGCCGGAAGCAAATGCATGGTAATATCCGGTGTAATATCAAAATGATAGAGCTGTGCATCGACATAGGCATCAATCATACTTACGATATATAAACCGACCATAGAAATTATACATAAATCTCGATTTCGTCGATAAAAATCTTTTTTTCGCTTCATGACTCCTTTTAACCAATCCATGTGTTCTTCTATATATTGCGAATCATTTCGCCTATTATAAGGTAAAAAGTTAATAAAACTATTTGTTGTCGGATCACTATCCATTATATCCCTATACGCATTCGAATAGTCCGTATAATAGCGACCATTCCAAGATGTCGCATATATCAATCCCATATAACCACCAATTACAATAGGCAACTTCCAATAACGGCGATTATAAATCTGCCCTAACCCTGGACAAAGCGCAGAATACCAAACTGCTTTCATTGGATCCGGATTAAAGACTAGGGAATCTGGAATAGGTTCCCAATCTTTTAATTTCTTAAATCTTACCTTCTTCGTTTCAATCTGAATAGTATCAGTTTCGATATCTGCAAAGGTTACCCTTCCAAGACTATCGACTGTCATTGAAAGAGTGTCCATTGGCACATCTTCAATGACAGAAACGGTATCAGACTGCACTGTCAAACTTGCTGTTACCGACTCGAAAATAAAACAGCAAATCAAAATACATGCCCATCGGAAATATACCGAACGATATAAACTTATATTTATCTTTATTTTACTTATCAAAATTTTATTTCAATTGGTCAAAAATAGCCATCAAACGCTCCAACTCTTCTTCATTTTTAAAAGGAATACTTATTTTTCCTTTTCCTGTATCACTACATACAAATTGTACCTTAGTCTTAAAAAATGAAGATAAATGCTTTTGAAGAATACCATATTCTTCCCTGACTATTTTTTTCGTTTTAGAAGGAACAGCACCCGATTCAGCACTTTCACCTTCAGAAAGTGTTTTTACAAGCTCTTCTACTTTACGAACAGAATAACCCTGTTCCTGAATCTGCTCATAAATCTTAAGTTGAGTAGCAGGATCATCTATTCCCAATAACGCACGCGCATGTCCCATATCTATCCGCCTATTCTTTAACCCCATCTGTATCTCTGCCGGAAGTTTCAGTAATCGCAAATAATTAGCAATAGTGGTACGTTTTTTCCCTATACGCTCACTTAAACGTTCTTGAGTTAAATTATATTGTTCTATCAACTTCTGAAAAGTCAAAGCAATCTCTATCGAATTCAAATCCTCCCGTTGAATATTTTCGATAAGAGCCATCTCCATCATTGTCTCATCTTCAGCAGTACGTACATATGCAGGAACTGATTTCAATCCAGCCATCGTCGCTGCTCTAAAACGTCGTTCTCCTGCAATAATCTGATACGAGCCATCCGAAGTTTGACGTAAAGAAATAGGTTGTATAATACCTAATTCACGAATTGAAGATGCTAACTCTGCTAAACCGTCTGGATCAAATTCTCTGCGAGGTTGGTCAGGATTCGGATATATGCGAGACAATTCTATCTCATTTATCGAAGATGAACCTTCTGTCTTCACTTCATCCATCGTTATCAGAGCATCTAACCCCCTCCCTAAAGCATTTCTTTTAAATGTCGCCATATCTTATTATCGTTGCTCCCAGCAAAAGCAACTGGGAAACACTTACATTTTCCTATTTTTACTTATTTCTCTCTATTAATTCTTTCGCCAGTTGCATATGATTGATACTTCCTTTCGAATCCGGATCGTATAATAAGGCCGGAACTCCATGACTTGGAGCCTCACTCAAACGAATATTTCTCTGAATGACAGTTGTGAATACCATATCTTTAAAATGGACTTTTAATTCTTCATAAATCTGATTTGCCAAACGCAAACGAGAATCATACATTGTCAACAAAAATCCTTCTATTTCAAGAGACGGATTCAGTTTTGACTTAATAATCTTTATTGTATTCAGCAGTTTACTAATTCCTTCCAAAGCAAAATATTCTGCCTGCACTGGAATTATTACCGAATCGGCAGCTGTTAATGAATTTACCGTAATAAGTCCCAGCGAAGGAGAGCAGTCTATCAATATAAAATCATATTCCCGCTTTATTTCATCTACCAATTCGGCAAGTACTCGCTCGCGATTCTCAATATTCAATAATTCCAATTCTGCACCAACTAAATCAATCCGAGAACTGACAATATCTAAACCATCTACACAAGTATTGGTTATAGCATTACGCAATGAATCACCATCAATTAAACACTCATATATCGATGTAGTTACAGATTTTAAATCTACACCTAAACCTGATGAAGCATTCGCTTGTGGGTCTGCATCAATAATCAATACTTTCTTATCTAATGCTGCCAAGGATGCCGCCAGATTTATAGAAGTCGTTGTTTTACCAACTCCTCCTTTTTGATTTGCGATAGCAATAACTTTACCCATATGACTAATCCAAATTTATTACGAGCAAAGAAACATTTTTTTGCTGGGCTCACCTCATCTCATTCCAAGAAAATAACAATATTGTTGATAAATCATCAATATTGTTGATAACATACCCACCCTTAAGTGATTCTGCCGCACATACTTTGTGTACAAAGATAGTGAAAATCTCTTTTGGCAAAATCGACTTTTATGTAATTTAGCACTAATGTTGAACAGGCGTTAAAAAATTAAAGTAAACATACCCGTTTTTTCGTATTTTTGTTTTTACAAATTAAAATACAAATCAAAATGGGAAATACCACAATATTCAAGAAACATCCACTAATCCTAGTAACCAACGACGACGGTATCTATGCAAAGGGAATAAACGAATTGGTCAGTATGATTCAAGATTTAGGAGATATCTGTGTTGTCGCTCCAGATTCACCACGCTCAGGTCAGTCAAGCGCCATTACGTCTGAACTTCCTCTACGGGTAAAGTGCATTTCAAATCAAAACGAATACAAAGCTTTTAAAAGCAATGGAACACCTGTAGATTGTATAAAGTTATCTATAAACCAAATTCTTAATCATCGACCTGATTTAATTGTGTCCGGGATCAATCATGGTTCTAATGCCGGTGCTAGTATCATATATTCTGGCACTATGGGAGCTGTACTCGAAGGCTGTCTCATTGGAATTCCTTCGATAGGATTTTCTCTTTGTTCTCACGATCCCGAAGCAGATTTCTCACCTTGTCGTGAGATTGTCCGTAAGATTTGTAAACTTATTCTCGAAAAAGGGCTTCCTCAAAACGTATGCCTTAATGTAAATATACCAACAGGGAGCCCAATAAAAGGGACACGTATATGTAAACAAGCAAAAGGATACTGGACAGAAGAATATGAACACCGCAAAGATACTCATGGACAGGATTACTATTGGCTAACCGGTCACTTCGTAAATCTTGAACCAGAAAATAAAGAAACAGATGAATGGGCATTGACCAACGGATATATATCTATTGTCCCATGTACAAGTGACCAAACTGCTTACCCTGCAATACCTGATATAACACATCTAATTGAAAAAAAATAAAACAATGAAATCCTTTATTTATTTCAACTTAATCGCCATATTTATAACAAGTTGCAACAGTGTCCCTCTGACTGGAAGACGTCAACTTTCGCTCATCTCTGACGCAGAAGTTTTATCTTTAAGTAATCAAAGTTTTTCTGATTACATGAAAACTGCAAAAATATCCTCAAATCAACAACAGTATTTACAAATTACAAGAGTAGGAACAAATATCGTAACTGCAGTCGATACTTATTTACGTAGCAACGGAATGGGATCCGATGCAGATACCTATCAGTGGCAATTTGTATTGGTCAATGATAAAACACCTAATGCCTTCTGCCTTCCAGGAGGAAAGGTTATTGTGAACGATGGTATATTGTTTTATACTCTCGATGATGATGGATTGGCCGTAGTATTAGGTCACGAAATCGCTCATGCCGTAGCCAAACACAGCAGTGAACGACTAAGCCAACAAATGCTGGTACAGTACGGAGGTATTGCCCTTAATGTCCTAATGCAAAACAGACAAACAGAAATTCAACAAATAGCCTCCACTGTATATGGAATCGGGACACAAGTAGGGGTTATGCTTCCTTATTCCAGACGGCAAGAATCCGAAAGTGACCGCATGGGGCTCATATTCATGGCTATGGCCGGATACAATCCTGAAAAGGCTCCAGCTTTCTGGCAACGAATGTCTACCAACAAGACTTCTACCCCTGAATTTCTAAGTACACACCCTTCTGACGCCACAAGAATTGAAGCTTTAAAAAAAGCCATACCCGAAGCTCTTAAATACAAAAACCAAACATTCTATCCATAATTAAATAACCACAAATCAAAAATAATATATACCTAGATTCAAAATAAATTTGTATAAATAACAGAATGCATATTCTGCATTTTTATACATTATATATACATATTTATATTTAAATATTGTTAAACAAATCTTTATTTACAATAAATATACCGCATATATGCATTATTTGTAATTTTTATAACTAATTTTGTCGAAAAGAAAAGAATAAATATGCGTATCTAAACTGAAAACTCAGCTTACTCATGAAAAATAAAGCAGACAGGCTCCAAGCCATAAAAGAAATAATTATTAATACTCGTGTCAGCAGCCAAGATGATTTACTTAAAATACTGATATCAAGAGGGTTTAAATTAACACAAGCGACATTATCCCGAGATTTAAAACAATTGCAAATAGCTAAAATCCCTAATACAGATGGTGGATATATATATGTTATGCCAGGAACAGGGGGAATAGGCAAAATTATACAATCTAAAATAAACTCAACATATCAAGTATCTACATCAGGATTTATTTCAATTGAATTTTCAGGACAAATCGCTATTATAAAAACACGACCTGGGTATGCAAATGGGATAGCTTACGATATAGACACCAATAGCCCTCACGAAATTTTGGGAACTATTGCTGGAGATGATACAATTATGCTTGTGCTTCGAGAAGAAAGCACACATCAAGAAGTTATCAATGCACTATCGGAATTTATTCCAGCAATTCAAAAATAAAAAGATAACAAACTAAAATAATAAAATCGCATCAATTAAATTAGAACATTATTTGAAAGAAAAATGGAAGATACAATTAAAGTAATTGTAGCAAGCGAGAAACACTTGAAATACGTAGACATCATCCTCGATACAATTGAGAAAGCAGCAAAAGTAAGAGGTACCGGTATTGCAAAAAGATCTCCAGAATATGTAAAACAAAAAATGTTAGAAGGTAAAGCCATCATTGCTTTGGATGGAGACAAATTTGCAGGATTTGCATATATCGAAAGCTGGAGTAATAAAAAATTTGTCGCCAATTCAGGATTGATTGTTGTTGAAAATTATAGAGGTCACGGTCTTGCAAAAAGAATAAAACGAAAAGTTTTCGATCTTTCTCGCAGTATGTTTCCCGATGCCAAAATATTCGGACTAACAACTGGCTTGGCTGTGATGAAAATTAACTCCGAATTAGGATATCGCCCTGTTACTTTTTCTGAGCTTACTGACGATGAAGCATTCTGGAAAGGTTGTCAAAGTTGTGTAAATTACGATATACTACAAAG
The DNA here is from genome assembly GCA_000803105.1 of Coprobacter secundus. GTDB lineage: Bacteria > Bacteroidota > Bacteroidia > Bacteroidales > Coprobacteraceae > Coprobacter > Coprobacter secundus. The sequence continues at coordinate 7,699 of JTDA01000029.1, read as the reverse complement.
AACCAACAAACGAATGTGTCTTTGCACTGGAATGCTTTTTGACCCGCATGCTAAACACGACGAGGGGCAAAACGAAAAATAAAAAGATTATTAAATGATTAAAATACATCAATTATGAAAAAAGAAAAAGTTGTACTAGCGTTTAGTGGCGGCCTCGACACATCATTTTGTGCGAAATATCTGACAGAAGATTGTGGATACGAACTTTATACAGCAATAGCAAATACAGGAGGTTTTGATAAAAATGAATTAAAGTCCATTGAAGAAAAAGCTTATAAACTAGGAGCAGTCAAGCATGTTTCCTTAGATATCACTCAGGAATATTATAATAAAAGCATAAAGTATATGATATTCGGTAATGTTCTCAGAAATGGAACTTATCCTATATCTGTAAGTTCTGAACGGATATTCCAAGCTATTGCTATTATCAATTATGCAAAAGAAATAGGTGCCGATTATGTTGCACATGGAAGTACTGGAGCAGGAAACGACCAAGTTCGGTTTGACCTTACATTCCAAATCCTGGCACCTAATATCAGAATATTGACCCCTACTAGAGATATGACTCTTACTCGTGAATATGAAATTGATTATTTAAAAAAACATGGGTTTGAAGCTGATTTCAAAAAAATGGAATATTCCATAAACAAAGGTCTATGGGGAACTAGCATAGGAGGAAAAGAAACATTAAAAAGCAACCAAACTCTTCCCGAAGAAGCTTATCCTTCACAAATGATCGCAAAAGGAGAAGAGATTCTTACTATTGATTTTGAATCAGGGGAAATCGCAGCAGTAAATGGCAAAAAATACACTAATAAAGTTGCTGCCATACAAGAAATAGAAACAATAGCAGGAAAATACGCAATTGGACGAGATATGCATATCGGCGATACCATCATCGGTATAAAAGGGAGAGTCGGATTTGAAGCCGCAGCCCCTATAATTATTATAAACGCTCATAAAATGCTTGAAAAGCATACTCTCACCAAATGGCAACAATATTGGAAAGAACAAATAGGAACCTGGTATGGAATGTTCTTACATGAAGCGCAATATCTTGAACCTGTAATGCGGGACATGGAAGCATTTTTACAAAGCTCCCAACAAAATGTTACTGGACGAGTAATCGTAAATCTAAAACCATATCACTATGTTTTAGTTGGCGTTGAAAGCGACTTCGATTTAATGAAATCAGATTTTGGAGAATATGGAGAAGTAAATAAAGCCTGGACAGCTGATGATGTGAAAGGGTTTACTAAAATATTAGGAACCCAAATGAAAGTTTACTATTCTGTACAAAATAAGAATAAAAAATAATTAAAGTATAACAAATAAATACCGATAGAATTAAAATTCTATCGGTAATATAATTTTTTACTGTTTTTATATAAAATATGATTAAAGCTGGAATTATTGGTGGTGCAGGTTATACAGCCGGAGAGCTTATCCGTATATTGATAAACCACCCCGACGTAGAAATTGTTTTCGTTAATAGTAGTAGTAATGCCGGAAATAAAATCACCGATGTCCATGCTGGACTGCTAGGAGAAACAAATTTAATATTCACAGACCAGTTACCACTAAATGAAATAGATGTATTATTCTTTTGCACTGCTCATGGCGATACAAAAAAATTTATCGAAAATCATCCTTTGCCCGAAAGATTAAAGGTGATTGACCTTTCTATGGATTATCGTATCAAGAATGATAATCATAACTTTATATATGGACTCCCCGAACTAAATAGAAAACACATAATAAAGGCTTCCCATATAGCTAACCCCGGATGTTTTGCAACAGCAATACAGCTAGCATTATTACCTTTAGCCAAGAACCTTTTACTTAATAGCACAATACATGTAAATGCTATTACAGGTTCAACCGGTGCAGGACAAAAACCATCAGCTACTTCACATTTTAGTTGGAGAAATGACAATATATCGATATATAAACCATTCACTCATCAACATCTTGCAGAAATAAAGCAAAGTTTGAACCAGTTACAAAATAGTTTCAATACAGACATTGATTTCATACCAGTACGAGGAAATTTCTCACGAGGTATATTCGCAACATCGTATCTTGCCTGCAATATAAACATAGAAGAAATAAAACGTATATATAACGAATATTATGATGATCATTCATTCGTTTTCATTACAGATAAAAATCCAGACCTCAAACAAGTAATAAACACTAATAAATGTTTAATTTATCTCGAAAAGCATGATGACAAATTACTAATAGTCTCAATGATAGATAACTTATTAAAAGGTGCTTCTGGCCAAGCTGTTCACAATATGAACCTACTTTTTGGACTGGAAGAAACTGTTGGCTTACGATTAAAGCCATCAGCTTTTTAATCCACAGTAACAAGCTAATCTGCATATAATTATTTCATAACTAAAATCAAAAAGTAAAATGAACTTATTTGATGTTTATCCCTTATTCAATATCGAAATTATCAAAGGAAAAGGGTGTTACACTTACGATATAAATGGCAATGAATATTTAGACCTATACGGTGGTCATGCAGTAATATCTATAGGTCACACACACCCATATTTTACAGAATGTCTTACTGAACAAGCCAAGAAACTGATATTTTATTCGAATTCTGTCATCAACCGTTTACAAATTCAATTGGCAGAAAAATTAGGAAAACAATCTGGGTACGATGACTATTCTCTTTTTTTAATAAACTCCGGAGCTGAAGCAAATGAAAATGCATTAAAACTTGCATCATTCCATACTGGAAAGAAAAAAGTAATCGCTTTCAAAAAATCTTTCCACGGAAGAACCTCCGCAGCAGTAAATGTTACCGACAACCCTAAAATTATTGCACCTATTAACGGTACGTTTGAAGTAAGTTACTTACCTCTAAATGATGTAAATGCTGTAAAAAGAGAAGTTGTAAAAGGAGATGTTTGTGCTATAATTATCGAAGGCATACAAGGCATAGGAGGCATACAAATTCCTAAAATAGATTTCATGCAAGATTTAAGGGAAATATGTAGCGAAAATAACATAGTACTAATTCTTGACGAAATACAATCGGGATATGGACGCAGTGGAAAATTCTTTGCTCACCAATATAGTAACATTCGCCCAGACTTAATCACAATCGCGAAAGGTATGGGAAATGGATTTCCGATTGGTGGAGTTTTAATAAACCCAATGTTTACTCCCTCATACGGAATGTTAGGTACTACTTTTGGAGGGAATCATTTAGGTTGCTCAGCCGCTATCGCAGTTCTTAATATCATGGAAAAAGAAAATCTCATTAACAATGCTGCCAAAGTAGGAGAATATCTAATGAAACAATTAAAAACTATCCCTCAAATTAAAGAAGTAAGAGGACAAGGCTTAATGATAGGCCTAGAATTCGAACAACCAGTAAAAGAACTGCGCACAAAATTATTGTTTGAACAGAAAGTTTTCACTGGAGTTTCAGGAACCAATGTTATCAGATTATTACCGCCACTTTGCCTCACAAAAGAACAAGCTGATATATTTGTCTCAAGGCTTAAAAATATTTTGATTTAAAAACACTTTACATATAAAAAATTATGAATAATGATATTCTTATTTCATTATCAATCTATTCCAAAATAATATCTTTACAAATTCTTAATAAATTATACAATGAAAATCTCCATTATAGGTGCTGGTAATATGGGTGGAGCAATCGCAAAAGGATTAGCCCAAAGTGTATTAATCAATACAACAGATATCACTGTAACAGCAGCTACTCAAAAAACTTTAGATGCTATAAAAAGCTTTAATAAAGATATAAATACTTCCAAAAACAATTCGGAAGCAATAAAAAATGCCAATATTATTATTATAGCTGTAAAACCTTGGCTCATCGATAAAATTGCAAAAGAAATAGCTCCATACATCAATAATAAACAAATCATAGTATCAGTTGTAGCTGGTGTCCCATTTGAATACCTTGACAAATTATTCAGATGTACCAAAGGGACTCTTGCAATGTTTCGTGTAATACCAAATACTGCTATCTCTATAAAAGAAAGTATGACTGCCATAGCCTCATATAATGCCAGTACAGAACAAGAAGAGCTTATTCTATCCATATTTAATGAATTAGGCAAATCAATCCTTATAGAAGAACGTCTGATAGGTGCAGCTACAGCATTAGGTTCTTGTGGTACAGCATTTGCTTTAAGATATATACGAGCAGCGATAGAAGGTGGAATTGAAATGGGATTATATGCACATCAAGCTAAAGAAATAGTTTCACAAACAGTAAAAGGTGCTGCAGAACTCCTTATACACAATCAATCTCATCCTGAAGAAGAAATTGATAAGGTTACCACCCCAGGAGGCATTACAATAAAAGGCCTAAATGAGATGGAACATGCAGGTTTTACATCAGCCATAATTCGTGGATTAAAAGCTTCTCGATAAAGAACTATTCGAAACAAAATATAAGTTAATTTATATCAACCAAAAATTAAATTACCAGAATTTCTTGTAAATTTGATAGACAAACTTTTAAAACATTAATTCATGTCTGTAAATAAGGTTATACTGATTGGCAATGTCGGAAAAGATCCAGACATTAGATATCTTGATAATAATGTATGTGTAGCCAGTTTTACATTAGCCACTACAGAAAGAGGATATACAACATCAGCTGGAATTCAAATTCCAGACAAAACGGAATGGCATAATATTGTTCTTTGGAGAGGATTAGCTAAAATCACAGAACAATATGTAAAAAAAGGAACACAGGTATATATAGAAGGCAAATTACGTACTCGATCTTGGGATGACCAAAATGGTATTCGACGATATACAACAGAAATCTATGCCGACAATATGGAACTCCTTGGCAGACGTGCTGACCAGTCCAACACAATTTCTGGGAATAATTATGGCCCAGCTCAAAACACATATCCTCAACCAACGTCTTCGGGACAATCGACATCAAGCAATTCTTTCGATGAAAATAATCAAATCGATGATTTGCCATTCTAACAAAAAATAGTACCTTTGCATAGGACAAGTTGTTCTATACGAATACTTTCACTCTTTTGAGAATGAAAGTATTCGTATATTTTGGGTAAATAGCATTATGGATATTTACTCTATTGTTTAACTAATACATATATTTTGGACCCGGATAGTTTACCGTTACTATTTTCATCTTTGACTTTTTCACCTGCTTCTGTAGGGGATATTATTACGCTTATATTTGCGGTTGTATTTCTCGGATTTTCGGCTTTTATTTCAGCCTCTGAAATTGCTTTTTTTTCACTCTCTCCACAAGATATAAATGAATTGGAAGAAGAGAGAGAGCCACAAGATATTCTTATCAAGTCCCTATTAACTCGTTCAGAATATCTATTAGCAACTATTCTCATTGCTAATAACTTAGTAAATGTTGCAGTAGTTATGCTATGTACATTTTTTATCAACAATATAATAGATTTTTCAAATACACCCATTTTAGGATTTATCTTTCAAACGATAATCTTAACTTTTCTATTACTTCTATTTGGAGAAATAATGCCTAAAATTTATGCCAGTCATAATGCTTTAAAATTTGCACGCAAAGCATCCCACACATTGCAAATTCTCCAAAAAGTTTTTTATCCATTAGGAAACTTTTTAGTAAAATCTACACAACTCATAAACAAACATATTTCTCATAAAAATATAAATATATCGATGAACGAACTTTCTCAAGCTTTAGAAATGACAAAAGTCGATATTAATGAAGAAAAAGCAATGCTCGAAGGGATTATCAAATTTGGAGGAAAAACAGTCGCTGAAATTATGACTTCCCGAATCGACATGACTGATATTGATATAAAAACCAACTTCAAAAATCTGATTAAAAATATTGTCGAAAACGGCTATTCCAGATTACCTGTATATGATGGAAATGAAGACAATATTAAAGGAATCATCTATATAAAAGATCTACTACCATATTTAGATAGAGACGAAAATTTCCACTGGCAAAATCTACTAAGAAATCCATATTTTGTCCCAGAGATGAAAATGATAGATGATCTATTAGAGGAATTTCGCTCTCGAAAAATACATATGGCGATTGTTGTCGATGAATTTGGAGGTACATCAGGTATCGTTACAATGGAAGATATACTGGAGGAAATTGTTGGAGAAATAAGCGACGAATACGACGAAGAAGAAAAACAATATACTAAAATAGATAATAATACTTATATTTTCGAAGGAAAAACCTTACTTAATGACTTCTATAAAATAACAGGAATACCAGAAAGTGATTTTGTAGAAATTTCAGATGAAGCAGAAACTTTAGCGGGTCTTATTCTAGAAATAAAACAAGACTTTCCTATTGCTAAAGAAAAAATTAATTATGGAATTTATACTTTTGTTGTACTTGAAATGAACAAACGCCGTATCATAAAAGTTAAGGTAAAAATAACACCTCAAGAAAATTCAGATAAAGAAATTAATAAATAAATTTGAATACGTGAAAATCAAAAGATCGAACAAAAAAAACACTATATCTATTCATTATGGATATTATCATTAATATTAATCTGCATAACCTTAATTAGTTGTCGCCAAGAAGTTATTCCAAAACCTAATGCATTTTTTCGTATTGATCCTGACACTTCTTCTTATCAATCTATAAATTCCAATTTGCCAATAAACTTTGAAATAGCAGCTTCAGCCTATACAGTCAATGACACAAATCATATCGTAAGCGAGTGGATTAATATCATATATCCACGCTATCATGCAACTTTATATTGTAGCTATCGTCCAGCAAACAAACTTCAAAATATTTATCAATTATTAGATGAAAATAAAAGTTTGGTTTATCAACATAGTATAAAAGCAGAACAAATAACCGCTCAAAATTACACCGACTCAATAAACAACCTATATGCAACTTTATATCAGCTTCAAGGAAATACTGCAACCCCCATACAATTTACAATAACAGACAGTAGTAAATACCTTTTTAGAGGTGCCCTCTATTTTGATTTTCCAATCCGAAATGATTCTATAGCTCCCGTATTAGATTACTTAAAATCAGACATCATCCACCTTATTGAAACTTTCAAAATTCATAATCAAAACAATGCCTCTCATAGAAGAAATTAAGATAAATGGAACACAAATTTTTCTTTGGGAACCAGAAGAAGAAATCTCATTTTTATTAAAAAATGTAAGTATCCCAGAGAAATGGAGAGAATCTTTAAATAATATAAAGTTAGAAAAACGTAAAAAAGAATGGTTAATACCAAGAATTTTACTAAAGAAAATATTCAAATCAGAAACAAAGATTGAATATACTCCTGATGGCAAACCTGTATTAAAAGGAAAAACAGGAAATATCTCCATTTCCCATACAGAAAATTGTATCGCATTAGCATTTCACCCAATCTATCCAATAGGCATTGACGTTGAAAAAATATCAGATAAAGTACTAAAAGTCAAGTCCAAATTTCTCAATAAAGAAGAAATAGAGTTTTTAGATTCAAAAAATGAGATTATTCATACTCTTATCATGTGGTCTGCTAAAGAGAGCCTTTTTAAAGCTCTAGGAACATCCTCAGTAGATTTTAAAGAACACCTACATATAGGAGCTTTTACCCCCTCAAATTTTGGAATACTTAAAGCTAAAGAATATCGTAGTATTTCAAAAAATACTTATACCATATATTATAAA
>JTDA01000028.1 GCA_000803105.1 Coprobacter secundus | reverse complement strand
GTTGTAATATATCTATTTTTTTTGAGTGTGGATAGTGCCGGGACAGTTTTCCTAATTCCTTCTTTCATTGGTTTACCCTGCTATTTGCTGTCGAAATTTTATAGTGTTGACTGCGGCTGGGATTTGTGTGTTATTGTTCGTCAATCGTGGGAATGTCAGTGACTTCTTTTGGGGATAAAAGGCATTTTTACTTGGGAAGTACGGTGTTTGGGTAGAAATATTGAGAGATGATATTGCTTTTTATTGGGGAATGAGGTTTTTAGATGTGTTATCCTCTCTTGAGAGACTCTGTAAAGAGTCAAAAACAAAGAAAATAATTTGCAATTTAAAATTTAATGCGTATATCGATAAAAGAAAAAGGGGTATTTTCATTCAAAAAATACTCTTTGTACAGGCTCTTTTTATTCCCATACTTGTAATCTGTAAATTTTTAGAAATTTGATTTTAGTTTTTATATAGTCTCTGGGCAGAGGGTTAAGGGGTGTGTATGGTTATGGTGAGGGGGATGTTAAGGGATGGTGTTGCTTTTTGAGGCGGGGTCTGTTGTGCTTAGAGTAGCGAAGAAGCATCTATCAAGTTTTGATTTTTGCTTTTGATTTGGGAAGCTGTGCACAAGCATCACACACCTCCGGTTTTTATCAAAAGGGAGGTGTGGCGTTTTGAGAGGGGAGATAGTTACTTTCTTGAGAGGAAGAAATATCCCTTGGGAATATTCGACTTATGGCAAATAAGCCGGGGCGTGCCGGAAAGTGTGAGTTTATTGTACTTGTATTTGTTCTTGTTCTTTTTTATTTACTTTCTTAAAGTGGATGATGAGCGTGATAACGGCTATGACGAATGCAACGAAATCGGAGACTGGGATACTGCTCCATACTCCGTTGGTACCGAAGTAACGGGGCAATATGACGAGACAGGGAATGAGAAATAGCAGTTGTCGGGAAAGTGACAGGAATATCGATATGGGTGATTTCCCGATGGACTGGAAGAAGTTGGATATAATGATTTGACAACCTACGAAAGGGAACATCAGGCAGCAGATTCTCAATCCGGTATTGGCTATGTCGGTGAGTGCTTCATTATCGGTAAACATGGCGACAATGGCGTGTGGGAATATCTCACTTAAGAGGAATCCGGTTGTGGTGATACTTACTCCGGCTATGATTCCATATTTCAGAGTGTTGCGTACGCGCTGGAACTGGTGTGCTCCGTAATTGTATCCGACAATGGGCTGCATGCCTTGGGCGAGTCCCATGACTATCATGACAAAGAGGGTGAGCATACGATTGACGATACCGTAGGCCCCGATAGCCATGTCGCCACCGTAGTTTCTCAGGCTGTTGTTGAGTATAATGACTACTACACAAGCGCATACGTTCATCAGGAACGGTGACATACCTATGGAAAAAATACTGATTATGATACGTTTTTGGAGTTTGTACCGCCCTTTCTGGAAGTGAATGAAGCTTTTAGGGTCGCAGAAGTGCTTGAGTACCCAAAGCATTCCGCATGTCTGGGAGAGTACGGTGGCAAGGGCTGCTCCTCTCATGCCCCAGTCGAGGTAGAAGATAAAGAAGGGGGCGATGATGATATTGGCTCCTACGGTGAGCAGGGAGGAGAGCATTGCTTTTTTGGGGTAACCGGTGGCCCGCATGATATTGTTGAGCCCGATGAAAACGAAGGCAATGGGGGTCCCCAGCAACAATACTTGCATGAAGTCACGAGCGTAAGGGAGTGTCTCGGCACTGGCTCCGAAGAAGTGGAGTATGGGGTCGAGGAAAATGAATGTGATGAGCCCGAAGCATACGGCATTGATAATGCAGAGGAGTACGACATTATGGAGTACATCAGTGGCTCGTTCTGTATTTCTCTGCCCGAGATAGATGGAACTTATAGTGGCTCCACCGACGGCTACCAGTGTACAGAAGGCGATGACAAGGTTCATCAATGGGAAGGTGATAGCCAGCCCCGTGATGCCGAGGGGACCTATACCGTGACCGATAAAGATACTGTCGATGATGTTGTACAGCGAAGTTACAGTCATACCGATGATTGCCGGAATGGAGTATTGTACTAAAAGTTTTCCAATGGGCTGGGTGCCCAATACGGTGGGTGTATTATCTGTCATAAAATTTCACAATCTTTTTACTAGTGCAAAGGTACGAATTATTTGTGTAGACCGAAGGGTTTTGTTTATTTTGCAGCGTTAAACAAAATGAAAGGAAAGTGTATGGGGCTGAATCAGGCAGCATTGTTCGACTTGGATGGGGTCGTGGTGGATACGGAGACTCAATATTCGGTATTTTGGGGTAAGGTGGGTGAGAAGTTCCATCCGGAGATTGAGAATTTTAATTATATTATAAAAGGGAATACGCTGAATCAGATTTATGACAAGTATTTTCCGGATGAGTCTGTGAGAAAGCAGATTTCCAAAGCATTGGATTATTTTGAGAATCATATGCGTTATGAGTATATCAATGGCGTAATGGAATTTATCGGAAGCTTGAGGGTTCAGGGTATAAAGACTGCTGTTGTGACCAGCTCCAATGATATGAAGATGGGGATTTTGTATGGGGTGCATCCTGATTTTAAGGGAATGTTTGATGCTATCGTAACGGCTGATATGATTTCTAAATCGAAGCCGGACCCGGAGTGTTTTTTGCTGGGGGCGAGGTTGCTGGGTTGTGCTCCTTCGAATTGTTTTGTCTTTGAGGATTCTTTGGCGGGGTTGACGGCCGGCCGTGCTGCTGGAATGACGGTAATCGGATTATCTACCACTCATCCGGCAGAGCGTATTTCTGCTTTGGCTGACCATGTGATTGCCGACTTTTCCGGTTTTACGGTGGATGAGATGGAACAGATACGCATGGAGAGGCTGAATTGACCGGGGCAGGCTTTTGATATATAACCGCTTTTTATTTATATATCGTTATAAATCATACATAACTATACGGATGATGTATAAATGTCCATAAAAAGGGTGAATTCTAAAAGTGTCACCACGATGTCACGATTTCACAAATAGGTTTATGCCAGAAGAGGTAATGGATAACATCTAATGGGGCAAACATCTTGTTGCATGATAGGTGAAACGGAAGGACGGGGGATATAAATCTGGTAAATGTTATTATTTTTCCGACAACCGGTCGCTTTTCTGAGGATATGTTGTTGGGGCGCATCGATGAATTGTTGCAGCCAAAAGAGAAAATGACAAACCTCAGTCTTGTGGGTATAATAGATGTATATCTTTGTCAGATAGCCTGTTATCTTCCTCATAAAAGCAGAAAAACATTTCTGAAAAATTCTCAAATCTGACCCGTGCAAAATTTAGACGAGAGATTCTTAAGTCTTGTGTCTGAATCATCATATAATAATATCTTTGTAATTTTGCATTATGAATTTAATTACAAAGTGAAAGGCGGTTTGATATGCATTTACAAAATACATTGTTTTTTGCGGTAATATTTGCCATAGCTGTTGGTTGTTCGCATGTCAGTAGTGAATATGGTATACTTGTTGCGCACACGTCAGAAAAATATCTTGAGGCTGGTATCCCTGTCTGCTATTTGAATGGGCAAGGTGATACCATTGTGCCTTATGGCAAATATAAGTTCTGCCAAACTGATACCATTCGGAATATCGGTTTTGTGTATGAGAATGGACAAAACGGGCGTATTGTTTGCATAGATAATAAAGGTAAAAAGTTGTTCTATGTGTTCAAATATGATAATGGTCCCGATTATATACGGGAAGGGCTTTTTCGTATAATGGATGAAAACGGATTGATAGGTTTTGCCGATTCATTGGGGAATGTTGCCATAGAACCTCAGTTTAAGTTTGCCACGCCATTCGAGGATGGAAAATCTCAAATGGCAACAAACGGAGAGGCAGATAGCGACCGAGAATTTTGTTTTTGGAAATCTGATGAATGGCAACTTATTGACCATAAAGGGAATAGGGTAATGAGGTATAGTGGAATTAGAAGTGGAACGGACAGCCTTAAAGGATTGCAAATAGCCATATTCAACGCACAGGAGAAGGTAGTCCAAGAAATATCTTATTCCTATCCTCCGGACATCGAATTTGCCAATAATCTAAATGTTAGGATTGATTTGCAAGATGTCAATTTTGACGGAAAAGACGATATACTCATCAATCTCGGTCGATATGGCAATCAGATGGTACAATATTATGATTGCTATATGTGGAATGAGAAAGAGAAACAGTACTGTAAAGATGAGAGTTTCAAACAAATAGAGAGTCCACAGATAAATAGGAGAAGACAATGTGTATTCTCTTTATCACGTGTGTCGGCAGCATCTTACTGTTATAAGCGTTTTGAGTTTATTGATGGTCGATTTGTCAATGTTGCTACTTTAACCCAAATTTTTAAAAGTTCTGAGCAGCCTCCTCTCTTTACAGAAAAACAGTATGTAGAGGGTAAAGGCATGGTAACGTTGCACGAAAATGTTGTGGAGGATGAGATAAGTAGTGATTGGGTGTCGATTATACTAAAATAGTATAGTCGAACGACTTCGAATTTAAAAATTTTATTTCATTGTCACACATTTTCCGGCTTTTCTCGGGATTAGGGATGGAGATGGAACAGATACGTATGGAGAGGCTGAATTGATATGGTTTTGTTCTTATTGGAAGCCGATTTTTTCAATTTTAAAAATTTGTTTGTCGCACTTTGGGATAAAGGTGGGGTTTAGTGCTTGTTATTGATTTGTATTGCTGTACACAGGTGTTATACATTTGAAAAAGCAATCACAAAAGTCTAAGAAACATAGTCTCACTATTTCATTCTAGGTCGCCTATCTCGTCGTTACACACAGACACCTCAAATCAAAAGCGGTCACATAAAGCTGATAGATATTGCCTCAAAAAAACTTCTCAGCCTAATTCGCGCCTCTCACTGTAACACACCCCTTAATCCCCTCTCGAGAGGGGAAATACACACTCAAAGCCTTTATTTTCAATTAGAAATGTCACTTTCCTTTTGAGAGGGGCTGGGTGTGTGTGATGTTTGCGCATGGCTTTTGAAATTAAAAGCGGTCACATAAAGCTGATAGATATTGCCTCAACTAATAGCATTAATAATACCTCAGCCTAATCCGCGCCTCTCATTGTAACACACCCCTTAATCCCCTCTCGAGAGGGGAGACACAATACTCAAGCCGCTCATTTTCAATCAAAAATGATACTCTCCGGCCTCCCCTCTGGAGAGGGGAAATGTCCTGTATAATACTCTCATTTTCAAAAAGAAACAAGTGCTGAAGGCTTTCATATCGAGAGGGAAGATTTAGATTTTCTGTTTTTGAGGTGGTGTTTATTTTTGTTTTGCATGGTAGTGCTCTAACGTCATGCACCCTTCTCAAAAAGGGAAAAGGTTCCTTTTCGGGAAGGGGGAGGGGGAAATGTTAAAATTGGAATCCTTGTTCTCGGATGATTTTCAGGAAGATATCCGAGAAGTGCTCGTTGTTTGCTTTGGGATATCTTACGTCTGTGAATACCTGAGCAAGTGTTTCTTTGTTGTTTTCTGTAATGTATTTCTTGCTTTCGGGAAGGGATTCTTTTTCTGCGTATATGCGGTCTATGTCTTCGCTTGTGTAGTCTTTATATTGTTCGTCGTGTATGAGTGCTTCTGCGGGCAATCGGTCGACTTGTGCCGGAATTTCTGCGGGATATCCGACTGTAACGGTAGTGACCGGTACGACAAATTTGGGCAGGTTGAGCGCTTCGATAATCATAGGGGCGTTGTAAGTGGTGGTTCCCAGATAGCAGATACCTAACCCGCATAACTCAGCGGCTGTGCAGAATTGCTGTGCGACCAGTAGTGCGTCGATGGTGGCGGTATAGAATGACTGGAAATTGTCGTACCCGTGTTGTGCTTTGCGTAATTCGCACCACTTGATGAACCGGTTGAAGTCGGCGCAGAATGTGAGGACGACGGGAGCTGTCGTTACTGTGGGTTGGTTGAAATGTGCGGGGGCGAGCTTTTTCTTATTTTCTTCATCGCGGGTGACAATGACGCTGTACAGTTGCATATTGCCTGTTGTCGATGCTCTGAAGGCTACTTCTAATAGTTCGTTCAGCATTTTTTCAGGAATTTGGTCGTTTTTGTATTTCCTGATGGTTCGTCGCAGTTTTAAATCTTCGATAATCATATTTGTGTTTTTATTTTTAGTTTTGGTTTTCGTATTGGGTTGTAATTTCCTGTTTTTACAGTCCGCTATTTTTCTTGTAAAAACGGAAAAATATTTTCGAAAGAAATTCCTAAATCTGCCCCGGACAATATTTCCTTATCGGAAAATTCGGACAGGTTCTAAAAAAATCAATCCAAAGATACGTAATTTTGAAAAGAAAAAAACTTCGTGAGGGGTTAATCATGTTTATTTGGGGTTTGGGCTTGTATATTCGGAAAAAAATCTATTTTTGTCAGTGAAAACATTTTCGTATTTTTGTTTTCGTATGGGAAAACACTTGCTTACATATTTGTTGTTTTTGTGGGTCGGCGTTATGTCCGGCTTGGCCTTCGTCGTTCAAGCGTCTCCTAATTTTTATTTCAAGCAGTTGTCTCAACAGGATGGGCTTCCTCAGAATTTTGTGCGTTCTATCATGCTCGACCATAATGGCTTTTTTTGGATTGGTACGAGTCGGGGGGTGAGCCGTTTTGATCGCCATGAGTTCAAGAATTATTCGGCAGTGCCAGATTCTGCTACTTCTTTGCCTGATAATCTGATTCATTTTATTGTAGAGGATGCCCAGAATAATATCTGGATTTCGACGTCTAAAGGGGTATGTGTGTATCAGAGGAAAAGTGATGATTTCAAACGGATTCGGTGGGGCAAGAGAGCTTTGCAGGCTCATTCTTACATGCTGACGGACGATGCTCTTCTTTTGGGAGGGCGGGGTGTGATATATCGTTGGGATTATGCGCGGTGTGTCATGGATACGGTTCCTATCCGGTGGAAGGAGAGGTCTTATGCTTTTTTTAATTATATGTCTTCTTGGCGTAAGCATTATTGGGTACTGTCGTCCCGGTGGGAGGGCATGTGGATTTTGGATTGCCGTACGGGTGAGATAACGAGGCCTGAGTTTTGCAGGGAGAGGGAGATTATGGCTGTGAAGGTGGACAGCCGGGATAATTTGTGGATTTCTCCGTATGGAAAGGGTCTCGACGGATATGGGGATGGCGGCAGGAAGCGAGTGCATTATGATATGTCGAATTCTGATTTGACTCATAATGTAATTCTCGATATAGAGGAGAGGGACGGCCAGTTGTGGCTGGCTACGGATGGTGGCGGTATCAGTATATTGAACAGGGGTGATAATTCGTTTTCCAATATCCGGTATGTTCCGGGTGATGTGTATTCGTTTCCGGTGAGTTCTGTGTTTTGTCTGTATCGGGATAAGGATAATAATATGTGGGCCGGAACGATACGTGGCGGGCTGTTCGGTATCAAAGAGGTGTATATGAGGACTTATCGTGATGTGCCTCCGGGGAGCAGTTACGGGATGAGCGACAAGACGGTGTTGTGTCTTTATGAGGACAGGGACGGTTCTGTGTGGATAGGGACGGACGGTGGCGGGTTGAACCGGCTGGATACGAGGAGCAATAAGTTTACTCACTATCCGAGTACTTATGATAGTAAGGTGGCGTCTATAACGTATTATAATGACCGTGAGTTATTGGTGTATTTTTTTGCCAAGGGGTTGTTCTTGTTCGATAAACGGACTGGGAGTTTGCGTCCTTTTATTTTACTGAATGAGCGACGTAATGAGCAGATTGCCCATTCGGGTATCTCGGTCAATGTGGATTATTTTGATACTGACAAGATACACTTGTTTGCTGATAAGATATATATGTATGATAAGAGGGCGGCTTCTTTTTCTGTGGCTCATGTTGCGGACTCGTCTCGTTATTATGGTACGGTCCAGCGCTTTTATTCTGATAGGGATGTGACGTATCTTTTCGGCCGTAATTATATTCTCAAGCTCGATAATAAGAAAAATGATGCGTTTTGCATTCTTTCGCTGGAGTATAAAGCGTATATAAATGCTGCGTGTTGTGATGAAAAAGGTAATTTTTGGATTGGAACTAACCAGGGTTTATTATATTATAATGTATATTCTCATGCTTTGAGAAGTGTGAAAACGAACATGTTCAGGGAGATTACTTCCATGGTGTATTCGGACAAAGGGTTATGGATAGGTGCCGAGGGGATGTTGTTCCGTTATTCGATAGCGGAGAATAAGTTTTTTATTTATGGTGAGTCTGATGGTGCTTCGCCTAATGAATATTTGTTCAAACCGACACTGGTATCCCGGACGGGGGATATTTATATGGGTGGAGTGACGGGGCTTTTACGTATTGACGGGCAGAGGTATAAGGAATATGTGCAGCCGTCACCGTTGTCTGTCGAACTGACGGATGTTGTTCTCGACGGTGTCTCGGCAATGAAGGATATTAATGATTCGGACCGGGGACTCTGTATTCCTTGGGATCATACTTCTTTGGTGGTAAAGACGATGGTGAGGGAAAAGGATGTGTTCCGGAAGAAGATGTTCCGGTTCAGTATCGAGGGGCTCGACCGGTCGGATATAGAGTCGTATGACCATACGTTGACATTGCATTCTTTGCCGGTGGGAAAGTACCGGATAATGGCGTCGTGCAGTACTCAGGATGGAGGTTGGAGCCGTCCCAACTGTATTCTGTCTTTGGAGGTGGTACCGCCATGGTGGGAGCAACCGTGGTTTGTTATCGTCCTGGTACTGGTGATTGCGTTGGCATGTTATCTGGTAATGGCTTATATTATAAGGAAGAAGGAAGACCGGTTGCAACTCGAGATGAAGGAGCGGGAGCGTAAGGTGTATGAGGATAAGGTGCGTTTCCTGATTAATATCAGCCATGAGTTGCGTACTCCTCTGACGTTGATTTATGCTCCATTGAAGAGGCTTTTGGGGGGTAAGTTTACTGATAATGAGTTGAAATTGCAGTTGACCCGGATATTCAAGCAGGCCCGCCAGATGCGTAATATTATAAACATGGTGCTCGATATGCGCCGTATGGAGGTGGGGTATGAGGCTTTGCATCTGCTTCCTCATCCGTTGAATGCATGGATAGAGTCTGTTGTGGGTGATTTTGCCGAGGAGTTCCGGACGAAGGGGATAATGCTCTTTTTCCGGGCGGATGAGAGGGTGGATAATGTTTCTTTCGATAAGGGGAAGTGTGAAATTGTGTTGTCTAATCTTTTGATGAATGCACTCAAATTCAGCCAGGAGGGTACTACGGTGATTGTCTCTACGGAGAGGAGGGACGGTTGTGTGCGTGTTTCGGTCAAGGACGAGGGGATAGGATTGAGTGACAGCGATTTTACGCATTTGTTTACGCGTTTTTATCAGGGAGAGCATCAGATGAGCGGCAGTGGTATCGGGTTGTCTTATTCCAAAACATTGCTCGAGTTGCATGGGGGCAAGATAGGGGCTTATAATAATGAGGGTAAGGGGGCTACTTTCTGGTTTGAGTTGCCTTTGACCGAGAGAGATATGGATGTAGTGTGTGATCCGGGTACGTATCTGAATGATATTCAATATCTCGATACTGAAATGGAGGTGTGTGTCGAGGAGAGGGATTTTCCTCTTCACCAGTATTCTATCTTGATAGTCGATGATGAGCGGGAGATACGTTCTTTTATCAAGGATTCTTTCGGAAGTATTTTCAAGCAGGTGTATACTGCTGAAGATGGCCGGGATGGTCTTGATGTAGTGCGCCAGTGGCAGCCGGATTTGGTGATAAGTGACATTATGATGCCGCGTATGGATGGTTTCGAGTTTTGCCGTGAGTTGAAGAGTGATATCCAAATCAGTCATATTCCGGTTATTTTGCTTACGGCGCGGGATAATCCGGAGAGTTTGTCGGCGGGGTATAAATTGGGGGCCGATTTTTATTTGTCGAAGCCTTTTGATAATGAGATGCTTCTGACTATCATACGTAATTTGTTGCGGAACCGGGAGCAGATAAAGAGTTATTACCGGAATGCCGTACCGGTGTCTATTGCTCCGAAAGACCAGACATTCAGTAATGCTGATGAGCAGTTCTTGATGAAATTGAATGGCCTGGTGATGGAAAATCTGGATAATTCCGAGCTGGATGTGAAATATCTGACTGTGGAGATAGGAATGAGCCGGGCGTCTCTATATAATAAGGTAAAGGCGTTGACTGGCCTGGGGGTGAATGATTATATCAATCGTATAAGGATAGAGCAGGCTATGCAGTTGCTTGCAAATACGGGTTTGTCGGTGACAGAGATTTCGGAACGTACGGGATTTTCCAGTTCGCGTTATTTCAGTACTTCTTTTAAACAGTTTACTTCGATGACGCCTTCGGAGTATAAAGAACGGTGCAGGAGTGGTGTACAAGCGTAGAGGAGAAGTTTATTCAGGAGTTTTTTTTAATTAATAGATAATCAGTTAGTTATATTGTTTGTAATCAAAATTAGACAATTCCGAACATCGTTTAGACGCATTCGAACATGTTTTTTTTGTGCCCTTTTTACATTTGCAGTACACGAAAAAACTAATTCATTAATTAAATTCTTTTATTATGAAAACAAAAGTATTACTATTTTCGACTTTGTTTTTTTCTGCTCATTTATTTACGTATGCTGCGGACGAGGATATCACTCCCGGTCATTTGAAATTTGCCGATAAAGCGGCGGGTCCGTATGAGTTTGTTCATTATTCTTCAACGGGAGCTAATCCTACTTCTCCTTATCCGGCTGAAAATTTGAAAGAGGACGGTACTGTTGTGCTTACCGGAGGACAGGTGAAGGATGAGACGGGTGTGGCTATATTGAACAAGGGCTGCCATATCGTCGCTTCGGAATATGGAAATATGTTGCTGATAAAGGGTAACGGGAGTACGGAACAACCGGACTTGAGTGCGGCTGATGCTTTGGGCGGATATGCGAATATCCATATGTTTACTCAGACCGATTTCCCGATAAATACTCCGGTACGTTTTCATTTTGTATCGAAGGTCATCGGAGACCCTGTGACAGCGGATTATAAAATCTCTATCTGGAATTACGGTGGTGCGGTAACTAATGTACCTCTGCCCGAGACTACGACATATACGGCTGTGGATACGAAGTGGTGGCCGATATATGCGGACTTGGATATTGCCGGAATTACGGGTTCGGACAGGATTCCTTTACGCATACGGTTCAATATTCCGGGCGGTCATCTTGCAAACAGAGCCATCTATATAGCCAAGATACAGTTTACAGCCAATCCTACGGGAGAGTGTCCCGAATTCAATCCTATTACGTTCGACGGTTGGGATACTCCTGACGGCTCTACTCCTTCGGGTATCGATGCCATTGGAAATGATGCAAAAGGTTTCGTTACGTGGGATAACCAGTATATCTATCTGAATAATATGGATATAGACAGTGTGGTATCTATTTATTCTTTGAACGGTGCTTTGGTAAAGACAGTCAGCGTAACCGATTCGTTCATGGAGGTACCGATGTCTCGTGGTGCTTATATTGTAAAATACGCTAATAAAACATCAAAGGTTATCCTTTGAGATAGATAAATTGTCGGATAGTGACCGGGATGTGTGCTCCCGGTTTCTATCTTCTTTTTTCTTCGTGAATACTTTAAATTAATATGTATATGAAAACAAGGAATCTCCTACTTATTTTCTTCAGTTTGTTTTGTGTCAGTTCGGTGTTTTCTCAAAGTACGAATTATGCTTTGCGTTTCAATGGGGACGGTGAGGTCGATTGCGGGGTTATACCGGATTTGGATAATTTGAGTTTATATTCTGTACAGTTTTTGGTAAATCCTTCGGAATGGGCAGAGAATGCGTATATTTTTAAAAGAGGGGCCGACAGTGAGGAATTTTCTTTGAAGCTGGGGACATCGGGACAACTGGTGTATAAGATTGCTTCTCAGGAGATTGTCGTTGCTACAGACCTTCCGGTGAATGCTTGGACACAGATTACGATTTCGGCGTTTGCCAATGGTATCGATGTCTGGACCAACGGGACGAAGGTGTGGAAGGCCAATGCCGGAGGGGCTGTTATACCGGCGTCGGCATCATCGTTTGTTATCGGAGAGAATTTTAAGGGACGTATCGATGAGTTCCGTTTCTGGAATGCGGAAATGCCGGGTGCCGAACCGGAAAATCTGATGTTCCGCAATACGGTGAACAAGTTTCATCCGAAATATGAGAATTTACTTTTCTATTATAAATTTGACCAGGACCAGTGCGAGGATATCGTGGATTACAAGCTGGCTTATCATGGCGTACCTACAAATGTAACTCGGGAAGCGGTTACTGATAATGATTATTTCAAGTATCGTGTGGTTACGGGTTATTCTTCGTTTGTACGTCATTGCGACCGTCTGCAAATAGACCGCGATATGCACTTGATGACTAATGATTTGATTATTCTCGATGCTCAAGTAGCGGGAGCTACCGGGGCTGTATCGTTGACTTATCCTGATAATCAAGGTACGTTGAGTAATTCTTCTTATGTGTCTGAATATGAGGGACGTAGTGGTGTCCTTTCTCTTCAGGGTGACGGTGCCGGCATGGATGTCGGACGGGAGGTATTACAAGATAAAGGGGGATTGCCCGCTTTGAACTATGCTACTATCGAGGCCTGGATATGTGTGGGGGAATGGAAAAACGGGGCTGCTATTTTTAACAAGAGCGATGATTCGCACCAGTTTGCCATAAAGTTGGGTGACGAGTCGAAGAAGGAGTTGCTGGTCGAGATAAACGGGTATACTTATAATTTTGAGAATGCGGTAAAGGCTTCGGGATGGGAGCATATTGCCGTAGCTATCGTTTCGACTACGGGCCGGGCAAATGCCAGAATACGCTTGTATACTAACGGTGGTACAACGCCTGCTTATGCTAATAATATATCGACTATTCCGACAGAGGATGATTTTACATTCCTGAATACTTCGGCAAATGCTGTTATCGGGGAGAATTTTAAAGGATATATCGATGAAGTGATGGTCTGGGGAAATTCCCGTACGGATAACCAGATAAAACAGGATGCTGCCGGCACGTCGGGTGACCTTACTTTCCCCGGTGGAGGGGACGGGGCTATTTATCTGTTGTCATACTGGCAGTTTGACGATAAGGATAATCCGGGCAAAAATACCCGGAGCTGGAAAGAGATGTTGGCACAAATACGTAAGATGTATGATGGATACAGGGGTTATAAGATACGTCTGGGCCTGATTTCTTCGGATACGGATGCGAGCGGAAATAAATTGTGGCTTTCTCATATTTCGGATGCCGCTTGGCGTGAACAGTTGGCTTCGGATGTGGCTGAGCTACTGCCTTATTGCGACGGTATAGATGTGGACTTCGAGTGGCTATACAGCGGAGACCAGAGATGGAATACAGGGTATGGCCCTATGGTAGAGGCTTTGCGTAAGGTTATTCCAGAGGATAAGGTATTCAGTGTGTCCCTTCATCCGGTGGCGTATTTCTTGCCGACAGCGTATATAAATCTGCCTGATTATTATACTTTCCAGATATATGGTCCCAGCAAGACTTATTTTGCATATGACAATTATGTCTCGTCATACAACAATTTCATCAAGTGGGGATTTCCCAAGGAGAAGATAGGCATGTCGTATCCTACGACAGCGACTACGGGGAGTGTCGTATCGGGGTACAAGAATATTGTGGCTGCTAATCCTGACTTGACTACGGATATGAATGAGGCTACGATGTCGGGTTCTACGTACACGTTTAACGGCGTGGATTGTGTGAAGGATAAAATGAATTTTATTCTGGAGCAAAACAGCGGAACGGTGATGTATTTCGATATGGGGAACGATGTTGCGGTATCCAATCCATTGAGCTTGATACGGGCGGCTAATTCGGTGATTTCGTCCAATGTGGATACGATTATTACGAAAACGGACAGCGAGCCTACTTCGTTGCCGTCTGTGAAGAGAGATGAAAAAAAAACGACAGTCCTCATCTATAATGAACGTTCGAACGAAATCGTGGTGACCGCGACTTCGGATGCGTACTTGTCGCGTATTTCTTTGGTGTCGTCTGCGGGAATGCTCGTGCGTGACGAGAAGGTGTCGGGGAGGTATTATGCCATGCAGACTGACACATTTTCTCCGGGGGTGTATGTTGCCCGTGTGGAGTCGACCGAAGGGGTAGATGTTTTTAAATTTCGGATAAAAAAATAAAACCTTAAAATATAGCTAAATGAAAATTGAGATAAAAAGTATTTTCGGAAAGGCCTTGTTGCTTTTGCTGCTGGCTCTGTTCGGGGGGCAGGCTGTGTATGCACAGGGCATAACCATAAAGGGGAAAGTCAGTGACGACAAAGAGCCTTTGATGGGGGTTACCATACAGGTAAAGGGTACGTCGAAGGCTACGGCGACCGACTTGGACGGGAATTATACGATTACCGTACCGGATAAGAAATCTGTTCTTGTATTTTCTTATATAGGTTATCAGAAACAGAGTATCGAGGTGGGCAATAAGACGGTCATCAATGTAAAAATGCAGGATGATTCCAAATTGCTCGACGAAGTAGTCGTTATCGGTTATGGTAGTGTCAAGAAAAGTGATGTTACGGGGGCTATCGCTTCTTTGCGTCCGGATGAAATGGATGCTTCCAAAAGTGTGACTCTCGATAACTTGTTGCAGGGTAAGGTGGCCGGCTTGGTGGTCGGGTCTACCAATACGACTCCGGGTGCTGCGACTTCGATTACCATTCGTGGTGCCAGTTCGTTGCGTGGTGACAACCAGCCTTTGTATGTGATAGACAATATTCCTCAGGCATCTACCGGAGAGTTTGCTTCTTCAGCTTTCGGTGACGATGATTATCAGACTGCGGCCGACCCGCTGAGTAGCTTGAACCCTTCCGATATAGAGAGCATAGAGGTGTTGAAGGATGCT
Organism: Coprobacter secundus; assembly: GCA_000803105.1. GTDB lineage: Bacteria > Bacteroidota > Bacteroidia > Bacteroidales > Coprobacteraceae > Coprobacter > Coprobacter secundus. The sequence continues at coordinate 5,357 of JTDA01000028.1, read as the reverse complement.
TCTGCTACAGCCATTTACGGGTCTCGTGGTGCCAACGGTGTTATCTTGATTACGACGAAGAAAGGAAAGACTGGCAAACCTCGCGTCAATGCGAATGCCAACTTTACGATAGCGAATGCTACTCGTCTGTATGATATGTTGAATTTGAGCGATTATGCCGATTACCGGAATGCCCAGTCGGGTCCTGACGACCGCCAGTTCTTCAAATCGGGCAATGAGGTGCGTTATATTTTCTCCGGGGGCAAGTATGATGAGAATGATCCTGGAACTTACCGTGTTTTGCTGGAAAGGGATTGGCAACGGGAAATTTATCGTACGGCATTTTCACAGAACTATTCGGTTTCGGTGAACGGTGGTGCCGAAAAGGTACGGTATTTCGTGTCTGCTTCTTATAAGAACATCAATGGTATTGTAAAGCAGACGGGATTGCAGCAGGGGGACTTGCGTGCTAACTTGTCAATGGATTTGTCGAAGAAGGTATCGGTAGACTTGTCGTTGAGTGGCTCGTTGAAGAAGAATGACATGATGTCGGGTAGTAATGCCAATGGTGGTGCGCAGGGTTCTGTCTCGGTGACAGCTATCACTTCTCAGCCGTTTGAGTATCCGGCTGATGACCCTTCGTTGAGCGGAACGAACGGTATGGAAAAGAGAATTACGGTGTTTAGCTGGTTGAACGACTATGACGACCAGACCACGGAGAATGCGTTTCGTGCATCGATGGACTTGAAATGGAAAATCTGGAAGGGTCTTACTTACAGCTTGCGTGCAGGAGGTAATTTGAGGGACGAGTATCGTGCCCGTTGGTTCGGAACCGAGACTTTCCGGGGGAATAACGACAAGGGTTCTTTGGGTATAACGGATTTGAAGCAGTATAATGTTACGGTGGAAAATATGTTGAATTATCATCAGACTTTTGAACGTATTCTCGATTTGGATGTGACAGCGGCTGTTACGTATGATGATTATAATTATCTGAACAAGCGGACACAGGGGCGCCAGTTCTCCAATATGAGTTTCGGTATCGACGGATTGCATATGGCCGAGAAGATTTCTTATCTGGAACCTGTACAGCGAGACTACCAGTTGCTTTCTTATCTGGGACGTGTGAATCTTTCGTTCCTCGACGGGCGTTATTTGGCTACGGCTTCGTTCCGGGCCGATGGGTCGAGCCGTTTTGCAAGGGGTCACCGTTGGGCTTACTTCCCCTCTTTCTCGCTTGCTTGGCGTATGGAACAGGAGGAGTTTATAAAGAATAATGTGGACTGGCTCGACCAGTTTAAGGTGAGACTGGGTTATGGCCAGACGGGTAATTCGGCGATAGACCCGTACAGCAGTTTTTCCAATTACAGCCAGATTATAGATTATGCCAATGCTACGGGAGACAAGGTGCTGGCAATGGCTATCGACAAGTTGCAGAACGAGGGCCTTACATGGGAAACGACGGTGTCGTGGAATGTGGGTCTTGATTTCGGAGTTTTGAAAAACCGATTGAGAGGGTCGTTTGACTTCTATAACAAGGAAACGAGAGATTTGTTGATTTCCAGAATATTACCGCCTTCTGCGGGATTCTCCAGTGTTTATTATAATTCGGGTAATTTATTGAACCGAGGTGTCGAGTTCAGTGTGGATGCGGATATTATCCGGACCAAAGATTTTGTATGGACATTCGGCGGCAATATTGGAAAGAATAATCCGAAGATTAAGAGTTTAGGTGTATCGAGAGGTAATTTCGGCGTTTATGAGGATATTTTGGCTTATGAGGGTAACTCACTGGGTAACCATTTCGGCAATGCTCACTTGTTCTGGGTGGGACATGCTCCGGGTCTTTTCCTTGGATACCAGACCGACGGGATTGTGCAGGAAGAGGACTTGCCGGCCAATGGCGGTTCGTATACGGTAACTCAGGATTTGAGTACGGGTGGTGCTCCTCAGGCGGGAGATATAAAGATTATCGACCAAAACGGGGATGGTGTTATCAATACTGATGACCGGGTAATTATCGGTAATCCGAATCCTAAATTTACGTATGGTTTCCAGACTCGTTTTACGTGGAGAGATTTGAGCCTTTCGGCACAGTTCAACGGTGTGTATGGCAAGGATATGATAAATACGAACTTGCGTTACCAGGCTATACCCAGCCGGACCGGTGGTAATTTGAGAACCGAGGCTTGGGAGGGTGCATGGACGGCAGAGAACCGCTCGAATATTTATCCGAGGGTCAATTATACGTTGCCTACTCCGGCGGTTTTGGACCGTTATGTAGAGGATGCGAGTTTCTTGCGCTGTACCGATATTACTCTTTCTTATAATTTGCCGAAGAAGGCGTTGAAAAAGATAGAATTCAATTCGATAAATGTTTTTGCATCTGTCAAGAATGCGTTCCTTATCACCAATTACAGCGGTTATGACCCAGAGGTAAACTCTTTTGCTTTCGACGGTTTGCGCCCGGGAGTGGATATGAGTTCGTTCCCCCATGCCCGTTCGTTTATATTCGGTCTGAATGTTTCATTTTAATATAGGATAGCTATGAAATTGATAAAATATATATTTGTTTTAGGGGTTGTGAGCGTGGGCTTGTCATCGTGTGAGGACTGGCTCGATGAGGATCCCAAATATTCTGTGGACAATACGGTCGTGTTCGATTCGCAGGAGACCGCCAAACAGGCTTTGGATGCTTGCTATGGTTATCTGACTACGCAAGATTGTTTCGGACAGGGCGTTTATGAGATGTCTGTGGGCGGTTCGGGACTGTCCTGGTCACAAACGAACGGTGGGGAGTCTGACCGTTATGCGTCGTTGAATGCTACTCCGGCGGGTGATGCCTTGTTGTGGGCTTGGAGAGGGTTGTATAAGGCCGTACAGGAGTGTAATACTTTTATCGTGAATATGAATAACGGGTCGTTGAGTGCCGAGTTGAAGGAGAACTATACGGCTCAGGCATCGTTCATTCGCGGATTGTGTTATTATTATCTGAGCATGATGTGGGGGGATGTTCCTTTGCGAACGGAACCGTCGGCACATGACGGGATTTCAGAGCCGAAGTCTCCGTTTACCGATGTTGTCGAACAGATTTTTACCGACTGGAAGTATGCTTATGATTATTTGCCGGAGGACGGGACTCATACTGACGGCTATATCGATAAGATGGGTGTGGCTGCTTATCTTGCTAAACTGAACTGGATATTGTCTTGTAATCCTGACTTAGCGGAGCATAAAAGTGACTATCTGAATGATGCTAAGTATTGGTGTGATATTGTCTATGGCAAGTATTCGTTACAGCCTCGCTATGCCGACCTTTTTGTGAATCATGTGCAGGATTCTCCGGAGTCTATCTTCCAACTGAATTTTACGACTTCGTCGGATTATTCATGGAACCGCCTGAACTGGATTTTTGCTGCCGATAATGCTTCCCAGGGTACGGCTTACCAGCGTATACGTTCGAGCAAGGCATTTCATGACCTGTTCAGGGGGACTTATCCGGGTGACCCGCGTTATGATGCTACTTTCCTGACGCGGTGGTATGATGCAAAGAACGGGAGTTCTTATCATCTGGTCAGTGACTCGGTGTATACATATCCGTATAAGTCGTATAAGTCCAGGTCGACGAGCCGTGTGGTGGATGCTGTCGCATATATCCCTTATAACCAGATGGCGGATGCGACCAATCCTACGGTAGAGGAGCTTACTACCTTGCAGGAGCAATTTTATACTGAGAATACGACTACCGGAGAAAAGAAGGTGATAGACTTGGTGGGGCAGTTTGCGACGTCGGTGGGCGACCACGCGGGATGGCCTTTGTGGAAAAAGCAAATCGATTTTAACTGTCAGGCACAGCAGAGCAATAACAATATCATCCTGTACCGTTATGCCGACTTTTTGCTCTTGATGGCGGATGTGTATAATGAATTGAACGAGACGGGCAGGGCTATCGGTCTTGTAAATGAGGTGTTGAGCCGTGCACGTACTTCGGTGACTCCGGCTGCTGCGCAACCGGCAGATTTTCCCGGTAACCTGACAAAAGACGAGCTTCGCGACAAGATATTCTATGAACGGCTGTTCGAGCTGGCAGCGGAGCCTGAAATGTATATCGATATCCGCCGGGGCGGAACAAAGACTTTGAAAATGGCTCTGGAAATCGTGAACCGTCATGCTATAACTTACGAGCATAGTGAGGGAGAGAAACAGAAACAAAATCCCGACCAGCGTTTCCGTGACCGTTACTTCGGAGCAGATGCTACGTTCTGCGGAAAGGTAACTGATGAAAACTTCCTGAAAAAGAATTTGCATTTGCCTATTCCTCATTCTGAGTTGAGTTCGAATGACGGTATGTCGGCAGCAGACCAGAATTACGGATATTGATTTCCGGTATGCAGGATAATGGATGACACTCAGGGAGCTTGTCATTCATTATTTTGTTAATTCAGATATTTATCTATTGTAACCGGTATTTTTCTGTTGTCACGGAGTATCGGGGGAGAGTTTTAGACAATATTGAATATTATTTGGACGCAATCGAATGTGCCGGTCTTGACGTCTTTTCTATATTTGCGGTACATGAAAACATTAGTCCCACTATTATAATGCTTATTTATGAAATCGATAAATCCTAATTTACTTTACACCGCAGCTTCTTTTGCTGTATTGGGGGTTGCCACTTCGTGCCAGAGCAAGAAAAAGGAGGAGCAAAAACCGCTGAATATCGTATATATCATGACCGATGACCATACGGCCCAGATGATGAGTTGTTATGATTCGCGTTTTATAGAGACTCCCCATCTTGACCGTATAGCGCGTGAGGGGGTGAGATTTACCAACAGCTTTGTCACTAATTCCCTCAGCGGTCCCAGCCGGGCTTGCATGCTGACGGGAAAATTCAGTCATAAAAACGGATTTACCGATAATACGACTTGCAAGTTTAACGGTACTCAGCAGACGATGCCCAAATTGTTGCAAAAGGCGGGTTACCAGACGGCTATTGTGGGAAAATGGCATCTTGAGACATTGCCTACGGGTTTTGATTTCTGGGAGATTCTGCCGGGACAGGGCGACTATTATAACCCTGATTTTATAACGGAGGCAAATGATACTGTGCGTAAAGAGGGGTATGTGACCAATATCATCACGGATGAGAGTCTTGACTGGTTGCAGAACAAGAGGGACAAGAGCAAACCGTTCTGCCTCTTTATCCACCATAAGGCGATACACCGGAACTGGATGGCGGATACGTGCCATTTGGCATTGTATGAGGACAAGGAATTTGCTTATCCCGACAATTTCTTCGATACGTACGAGGGACGTCCGGCTGCTGCTGCCCAGGAAATGAGTGTAGGGAAGGACATGGACTTGATTTATGACTT
>JTDA01000027.1 GCA_000803105.1 Coprobacter secundus | reverse complement strand
GAAGATGTTGCGTGCGGATAAGAATAGCCGCCTGAAGTCTCTGTACGAACAGTTTTACGGACGTATGGACTCGGCACAAAAGGCTGCATGGGACAGGTTCTATACGCCTATTATCGATAAGTTTTATAAGGATAATTTGAAGGGTGAGGAGCTGGTCCGCTGGAAATATCAGCGGTATATGCGCGATTATGCGAAGACGGTGAAGTCGCTCGACGATAATGTGGGGCGTGTTCTCGACTATCTGGAAAAGGAGGGCTTGCTCGACAATACTCTTGTGGTGTATACTTCTGACCAAGGTTTTTATATGGGTGAGCACGGGTGGTTTGACAAACGGTTTATGTACGAGGAATCGATGCATACGCCTTTGATAATGCGTCTGCCAAAGGGTTTTGACAAGCGGGGGGATATTCCCCAGATGGTACAGAATATCGACTATGCTCCGACTTTTCTCGAACTGGCGGGAGTATCCGTACCGTCGGATATACAGGGTGTTTCTTTACTTCCGTTGTTGAGGGGCGAGGAACCGGCGGACTGGAGAAAGTCGATGTATTATCATTTTTACGAGTTTCCGGCGGAGCATATGGTGAAGCGTCATTATGGCGTGAGAACCGACCGTTATAAACTGATTCATTTTTACAATGATATAGATGAGTGGGAGTTGTATGATTTGCAGAATGACAAGTACGAAATGCACAATATTTTCGGGCAGGAGGGGACGGAACAGATAACTTCTGATTTGATGCGGGAATTGAAGCGGTTACAGGTGCAATACGATGACCCTATTTTGAAAGAGTATCCAATTAACGAATAAGCGAGTTTGTATCATGAAGATGAGGTATATACTGATTGCATTTAGTTTTTTGTTTTGTTTTTCGATATATGCGGCAGTCCCGGAGAAGGGGGATTTCCTGCCGATGGTGCCGCGTCCTGCGGAGTACTCGGCCGGTGAAGGGTATTTCAGTTTCGGGCCGGAGACGACTTTCGGTGTCGAGAACGAGTCTCAACTGCGAATGGTTTCTGATTTTGTGTCGCTGTTCAGGACTGCCGGGTTTGTACCCGGGGTCAAAATCGGGGATGACAAGGCTGATGTGCGGATGGTGACGAATGCGTCATTGCCGGATGAGTCGTATCATCTGGAAGTGACGGTGAAAAAAATAAGGATAGAGTCGTCAAGCGATGCCGGATTTTTTTACGCTTTGCAGTCGCTTCGGCAGTTGTTGCCTCCTGCGGTAGAGGGTGATGGGCTGGATATGGCGATGGATTGCCGGGTTCCGGCTGTAACGATAAGTGACCGCCCCCGTTTCGGTTATCGGGGACTTATGGTGGACGTGTCCCGCTTTTTCATGCCGAAGCAAAATTTGCTGCGGATTATAGATGCAGCATCGTTCTTGAAAATAAATAAATTACATTTGCATCTGGTAGATGACAACGGTTGGCGGCTGGAGATAAAGAAATACCCCAGACTGACGCAGGTGGGTGCATGGCGGGTGAAGCGTGACGAGCCTTTTCCGAATCGGAGGAATCCGGAAAGGGGTGAGCCTGTACCGGTAGGGGGATATTATACTCAGGAGGATATGAAGGAGATAATCCGCTATGCGGCTTCGCGTCAGATAGAGATTATCCCGGAGATAGAGATGCCGGCGCATACCAATTCGTCTCTGGCGGCTTATCCGGAGCTGGCTTGTCCGGTGGTAGACCGTTTTATCGGGGTGCTGCCGGGTGGCGGTGGGAAAAATGCGGAGATAGTCTACTGTGCCGGAAACGACAGTGTGTTTGCTTTTTTAGAGGATGTTATCGATGAGGTGGCGGAGTTGTTCCCGTCGAGGTATATCCATCTGGGAGGCGATGAGGCTTCGAAAGTAAATTGGGCAAAGTGCCCTAAATGCCAGGCCCGTATGAAAGCCGAGCATATCGAACATATCGAGGAGTTGCAGAGTTATTTCATGACTCGTATGAGTAATTATGTAAGAAGCAAAGGCAAGGAGGTAATGGGTTGGGATGAGCTGACAAACAGTACTTTGCCTGAAGGGGCTATCATATATGGCTGGCAGGGGCTGGGCAAGGCTGCATTGAAAGCTGCCGAGCAGGGGCACCGGTTTGTCATGACTCCGGCGAAAATCTTTTATTTGATTCGTTATCAGGGGCCGCAATGGTTCGAACCTTTGACTTATTTCGGAAATAATACGTTGAAGGATGTGTATATGTATGAGCCTGTACAGAAGGAGTGGAACTCGGCTTATGAGAATTTGTTGCTGGGTGTGCAGGCTTCTATGTGGACGGAGTTTTGCAGCAAACCGGAGGATGTGGAGTATCAATTGTTTCCCCGCTTGCTGGCTCTGTCGGATATTGCCTGGGGGCAGAAGAGCCGGAAAGACTGGCCGGATTTTCTGAAAAGGATAGATGGAGTATTGCCTCATATTGAGGAGATGGGCATTACTTGTGCGCGTTCGATGTATAATATTGACCATAAAGTTACTCCGGTGAAGGACCGGTTGACGGTGGAGTTGTCTTGCATCCGTCCTGATGTGGAGATACGATATACGACCGACGGGACGGAACCGGATGCATCGTCCTTGTTGTATACTGCTCCGCTGACGGTGGAGGGCACGACTTGCATAAAGGCGTCGACTTTTGCAGGCAGTGAGAAAATGGGGCAGACGTTGTCTCTGGATATGTCGTGGAATAAGGCTACGGGGAAAAGGGTGCTGACTTCGAATGAGAAGGGTTATGTACTGACAAACGGAATACGGGGCAGCTTGCGCCATACAGACTTTGAGTGGGCCGGTTGGTACGACCAGGATGCTTCGTTTGTTCTGGATTTGGGCAAGAAGACATCGGTAGGCAGGGTAAAGCTGGGGTGCATTACCAATTCGGGAATGGCAGTTCATAAACCTATTACTATCCGTCTGTCTGTGTCGAATAACCGGAAAAAGTTTGTTCCGGCTGGGGAGATTGTATATACTCCGGAGGATATTTTCAGAAACCGGACTGCTGTGGAAGATGCTGTTTTTGACGGGTTGGATGTGAATGCCCGTTATTTGAAGCTGGAGATGAAAAATCCTGGGGTTTGCCCTGCGGGTGATGTGCGAGAGGGGCAGAAAGTATGGATGTATTTTGACGAGTTGATGGTCGAATGATTTTTGCGGGCGGTTGTGTAACCTTGCCCGAAGTTGCCTTTTCCTTGTTTTTTTCGGGGATAGGCGGAGGATGAAAGATTTTGATTTATAAATGAAAATGAGAACGATATGAAATCGATACCCTTTATACTACCTTTAGTTACTGTCCCGTTTTCTATGGTACATGCCGAGAAGCGGGAGAAGGCGGAGATGCCGCAAAATCCGAATGTCATATTTATTTATGCTGATGATATCGGTTATGGCGATTTGAGCTGTAACGGTGCCAAAACGATATGTACTCCTCATGTGGAGCGCTTGGCAGCCGAGGGGGTACGCTTTACGAATGCCCATAGTGCCGCGGCTACGAGTACTCCCGCCCGGTATGCGATGCTTACCGGGGAGTATGCCTGGCGCAGAAAGGGAACGGGTATTGCCGACGGGGATGCGGGGATGATAATTCGTCCTGAAAGATATACGTTGGCGGATATGTTCCATGAGGCGGGTTATGTTACAGGGGCTATCGGCAAATGGCATCTGGGGCTTGGTGACCAGACGGGGACTCAGGACTGGAACGGGCAACTGAAGCCCTGCTTGTCTGATATAGGGTTTGACTATTCTTATATCATGGCGGCTACAGGCGACCGGGTTCCGTGTGTGTTTGTGGAGAATGGCCGGGTTGTGAATCTGAGTCCGGATGATCCCATTTATGTCAGTTATAAGAAAAACTTTCCGGGTGAGCCTACGGGCAAGAACAATCCGGAGCTGTTGGTGATGCAGCCTTCTCACGGACATAATCAGAGCATAGTGAACGGCATCTCCCGTATCGGATTTATGAAAGGCGGGAAATCGGCTTTGTGGAAGGATGACCAGATTGCCGATGAACTGACGCATAAGGCGGTATCGTTTATCGAGGAACATAAGGACCGGCCGTTTTTCCTTTATTTTGCTACGCAGGATGCGCATGTGCCTCGTGTACCGAACGAGCGGTTTGCCGGAAAGTCGGGCATGGGTCCCAGAGGTGATGTGTTGTTGCAATTTGACTGGAGTGTAGGCGAGGTTATGGCTACGTTGAAACGCTTGGGACTGGATAAGAATACGATTGTGATTTTGTCGAGCGACAACGGGCCTGTCGTTGATGACGGATATAAGGATAATGCAGTGGAGTTATTGGGTGAGCATAAACCCGGAGGCCCTTTCCGGGGCGGGAAGTATAGTTCGTACGAGGCCGGTACACGTGTACCTTGTATACTCCGCTGGGCAGGGCGGGTGAAACCTGCGGTTACGGATGCTCTGGTCTGCCAAATCGACTGGATGGCTTCTTTTGCTTCGTTGCTGGGTATCGACCTGCCGGAGGGGGCTGCTCCCGACAGTGAGGATTGTCTGGATGCGTGGCTGGGCAAGGATACCCAAGGACGCTCGTATCTGGTGGAACAGAATGCCCAAAACAATTTGTCTATCATTACCGGGGAGTGGAAGTATATAGAGCCCGGCGAGGGGCAACCGTTTAACAAGAATGTGGGTATCGAGACGGGAAACAGCCCGTATCCTCAGTTGTATAACCTGTATAAGGACTTGGGGGAAAAGGAGAATGTTGCCGAGAAATACCCGAAGCAGGTGAAAAAGCTTTCGAGGCAGTTGGAGAAGATAAAGGACAACCGGGTGGGGCTTCCGCTCGAATGATAAATGAACGTGAATTTGTTAACCATACTTATATTAGATGATGAAAAATAACATTCTATTTTGTGCTTGTCTGTTGTTGTTACCGTTCGGATGGTCTCATGCCGAAATGAAACAACCGGAGTGGCAGAGCCAGTATACCATCGGGCTGAACAAGTTGAAACCTCATGCGTATGTATGGCCGTATAAGAACGGTGATATAGATGGCATTCGTGAACAGAATTACGAGCAGTCGCCTTATTATATGAGCTTGAACGGGACTTGGAAATTTAACTGGGTGCGTAATCCGGACAAGCGTCCGACGGATTTTTATCGTCCTGATTATTATACGGGAAATTGGAATGATATAGAGGTTCCGGGCAACTGGGAGTGCCAGAAATACGGTGTTCCTATTTATGTGAATGAGACGTACGAGTTTGACGACCCGATGTTTCGTTTCAAAAAGAACCCGCCTCTGGTTCCTTATGAGGAGAATGAAGTAGGGTCTTACCGGCGTACGTTTGCCGTACCGGATTCGTGGGACGGGCGGCGCATCGTTTTGTGTTTCGAAGGGGTCACGTCGTTTTATTATGTGTGGCTCAACGGGGAGCTTTTGGGATATAACCAGGGTTCCAAGACTCCTGCCGAATGGGATATTACGGATAAGGTGAAGAAAGGAGAGAATGTCTTGGCGGTGGAGGTGTACCGCTGGAGCGCCGGCTCGTATCTGGAATGCCAGGATATGTGGCGGTTGAGCGGGATAGAACGGGATGTGTATCTTTACAGTACTCCCAAGGAGTTTATCGCTGATTATAAGGTCGTATCTCCACTTGACAGGAAGCAGTATAAGGATGGCGAATTTTCTCTCGACGTACATGTCGGAGGCTTGGACGGAAAGGGAAAATTGGCAGTATATTATGAGTTGCGCGATGCCGATAACCGTATCGTGGCGCGTGATGAGAGAGCGTTGAAGGGACAGGACAGCACTGTTTCTTTCAAAAGGGTGATTTCCGATGTGAAACCGTGGAGTGCCGAGCATCCTTATCTTTATACTCTGGTCATGTATTTGAAGGATGACAAGGGGGGTGTGATAGAGACGACGGGCTGTCCGGTGGGATTTAAGACTTCGGAGATTAAGGAGGGGCGTTTTTGTATAAACGGAGTGCCCGTATTGGTCAAGGGGGTAAACCGGCATGAGTTTTCGAGCCGGGGTCGTACGGTAAGCAAGGAGCTGATGCTGAAAGATATACAGTTGATGAAACAGAATAATATCAATACCGTGCGTTGTGCTCATTATCCGAACCATCCGTATTGGTACCAGTTGTGCGACCGTTATGGTTTATATGTAATAGACGAGGCGAATATAGAGTCTCACGGAATGGGTTACGGCCCGGCGACACTGGCTAAGGATACGTCTTGGCTGAAAGCCCATATGGACCGCACGCAGAGGATGTACGAGCGGACCAAGAATCATCCTTCGGTGTCGGTATTGTCGTTGGGCAATGAGGCCGGTAACGGTGTCAATTTTGAGGAGACATACAAATGGCTGAAATCGGTGGAGACAAACCGCCCTGTACAGTACGAGCGTGCGGAACAGAATTTCAATACGGATATTTATTGCCGTATGTACCGCAGCATAGATGAGATAAAGGCGTACCTTGCACAGCCGGATATTTACCGGCCTTTTATTCTTTGCGAATATGCTCATGCCATGGGCAACAGCGTGGGGGGACTGAAGGATTATTGGGATGTTTTCGAGTCTGAACCGATGGCGCAGGGTGGTTGTATATGGGACTGGGTAGACCAGTCTTTCCGCGAGGTGGATGCCAATGGCAAATGGTATTGGAGTTATGGCGGGGATTATGGGCCCGAGGGTATTCCTTCGTTTGGGAGTTTTTGTTGTAACGGTCTGGTGAATGCCGCCCGCGAGCCTCATCCTCATCTGTTTGAGGTGAAGAAGGTGTACCAGTATATCAAGGCCCGCCTGACGAATGCGGAGAGCCTGACGGTATCGGTGAAGAACTGGTATGACTTTACTGACCTGGCGGATTATACTTTGCACTGGAATGTGACGGCCGATAACGGGACTGTATTGGCGCAAGGGGAGAAGGTTGTGTCTTGTGCTCCGCACCAGACTGTGGATATCGTGCTGGGCAAAGTGAAATTGCCTCGTGATGCGAGAGAGGCTTATCTGAATCTGAGCTGGACGCCGAATCGTGCGTCAGCGTTTATCGGACGGAGCGATGAGGTGGCTTATGACCAGTTTGTATTGGAGGCTAACCGGAAGTATGCGGAGAAGGTGGATTTGCCTTCGGGGTCTTCGTTGAAGAGAGATGGATATACGTGGTCGAACGATAGAGTAGCGGCTGTATTCTCGCCCGAAACGGGGGCTTTGGTATCGTATAAATATCAGGGAAAGGAGCTGTTGAGTGAACCGTTGCAATTGTCTTTGTACCGTCCTGTGACGGAGAATGACAAGAAGGACAAGTATGGTGCGAAGTTATGGAAAAAGACCGGACTGGACGGGGTGACTCAGAACGTGACGTCGGTGAAGGCTTCCAAGAACGGATTTACGGCTCATGTTTCTCTTACCAATGCCAAGGGAAAAGTGATAGGTACTGCCAGTTATGTTTATACTCTGGACAGGAAGGGGGTACTGAACGTAAATACGGTGTTTATTCCCGATACGAATATCGTGAAGTCGTTGCCGAGGGTGGGCCTGACTTTCCGTATGCCTGAGACGGCTTGCCGTAATGTGACGTATTTGGGTCGGGGTGATTTCGAGAATTATACAGACCGGGCTGCGGGGCGGATAGGTATTTACAAGACTTCTCCGGATGAGATGTTCCACTGTTATGTGGTGCCGCAGGCTACGGGTAACCGTACAGATACCCGGTGGGTGACATTGACCGGTGAAGATGGCAATGGCTGGAAGGTAGTTGCCAAGCGTCCGTTCCAGTTCAGTGCTACTCCTTATTCGGACGGGAATATCGATGCGGCTACGCATCTCAACGAACTGGTTGCTGACGGGTCGATAACGGTACATGTGGATGCGGCTCAAACGGGTGTGGGTACTGCTACTTGCGGGCCCGGTGTATTGCCTTCGTACCGGTTGCCTCTGGAAACGTATCGTTTTGACTTTACTTTTGTTCCGGTTGTGAAATAGCACACCGGATACCTTTGTTTGTTTTTGCGGTAAAACTGGATAGAAATCTTGGGGCAATATAGCGGAAAATAGAGGGAAAAGTGCTATTTTTGTACAAGGTGGATGACCGAGGTTACCGGACGGTTTACCTGTAAGCTGTGTGGATATCTGTAAGGATAATTTTATGTGTCCTGCATATCAGCTTACGGGTAAATTGTTTTTTATGGTATGTGTGTAACTGCATGAGATTTTTTGTAATTATATAACCGAATATCTGATTTATGAGACACTTATCGACGTACTGGAGAGTTGTATGGGTCTGCTTGTTTCTGCTCCCTATAACGGTATCTTATGCTGATGATTATCAGCCTTCTTTTTCTACTGCCGGTTTTTATTCTTTGCCTAATACGGGCCGTGAGGTGTATGATATGAATCCTGCTTGGCGTTTTTATAAGGGGGATGTTCCCGGGGCGGAACAGCCTGATTTCGACGACGGGGACTGGGAGATAGTTTCGTTGCCCAATGGCATAGAGTATCTTCCTGCCGAGGCGAGTGGATGTATCAATTATCAGGGTGCTGTATGGTATCGTAAGCATTTTACGGCGGACGGTAATTGGAAGGGTAAGCAATTGTTCCTTCATTTCGAGGCTATTATGGGCAAATCGAAAGTATGGGTCAACGGGAGGTTGCTGAAGGAGCATTTTGGCGGATTCTTGCCTGTGGTGGTGGATGTCGCTCCTTTTTTGAATTATGATGGGGATAATGTCATAGCGGTGTGGGCAGATAACAGAGATGATGTTTCTTATCCTCCCGGAAAAGCGCAGGATGCTCTGGATTTTGCATATTTTGGGGGGATATATCGTGATTGCTGGCTGGTGGTTCATAACCGGGTGTTTATAACGGATTCTAATTACGAGGATGAGACGGCCGGAGGGGGAGTGTTTGTCTCGTTTGATAAAGTTTCGGAGGGGTCGGCTCTTGTAAGGATGAAGTCTCATGTGCGTAATCTTTCGGGGGCATCTTTTTCGGGAAAGATTGTGTATGAGCTTTTTGATAAGGAGGGCAAGCGGGTTTTCTCAAAGGAGAGGCCTTTTGTTGTGAGGGATGGAAAGGCGGGCGAGTCGTCTTGTGAAGTTACGGTAAGGCATCCTCATCTGTGGTCTCCCGACAGTCCTTATCTTTATAGATTGCATGTTTATGTCAAGGAGCGTTCGGGCCGGGTTGTCGACGGTTATTGCCAGCGTATCGGCATTCGGAGTATCGAGTTTAAGGGGAAAGACGGTTTCTGGCTGAACGGTGCTCCTTATCCTTATCCTCTTATCGGGGCTAACCGACATCAGGATTTTGCCGTGATAGGCAATGCTTTGCCTAACAGCTTGCACTGGCGGGATGCCAAGAAACTGCGGGATGCGGGGTTGCGTGTCATCCGTAATGCTCATTATCCTCAAGACCCTGCGTTTATGGATGCATGTGACGAGCTCGGTTTGTTTGTCATAGTGAATACTCCCGGCTGGCAATTTTGGAATGATGATCCGATTTTCGGGCAACGGGTCTATGATGATATTCGAAATATGGTAAGGCGTGACCGTAATCATGCGTCGGTGTGGTTGTGGGAACCTATCTTGAATGAAACGTGGTATCCGGAGGATTTTGCCCGGAATGTGGCCGATATTTTGAAGGAGGAGTATCCATATCCTTATTGTTATGCCGGGTGTGATGCCACGGCCCGGGGAAAGGAATATTTTCCGGTTCATTTTACTCATCCGGCTATCGGTGGAGGCGGGGCATTCAATGCTGAAAATTTGAATCCCCAGATAAGCTATTTTACCCGTGAGTGGGGGGATAACGTGGATAACTGGAATTCGCATAATTCTCCGAGCCGGGCAAGTCGAGCTTGGGGTGAGTACCCGATGCTTGTACAGGCTCAGGGGTATGCCAAGCCTGATTATCGGTATACTTGTTATGACATATTGTACAGGACTTCCAGACAGCATATGGGTGGGTGTCTGTGGCATTCGTTCGACCATCAGCGCGGGTATCATCCTGATCCTTTTTATGGCGGGATTATGGATGCTTTCCGTCAACCGAAGCTGTCTTATTATATGTTTTGTGCCCAACGTCCGACAGAGGTGAACGGGGACTTGATTGCCGATAGCGGCCCGATGGTCTATATTGCGAATTACATGACTCCTTTTTCTCCAAAGGATGTGACGGTGTACAGTAATTGCGACGAGGTGCGCCTTACTTGTTGCAAGGGGGGAAAACCGTATGTGTACCGGAAATCCGAGGGGGCAGCCGGGATGCCTTCTCCTGTGATTACATTTGAGAATGTGTTTGATGTCATGCATGATAAAAAGCTTTCCCGGCAGGGTAAGGATGATGAGTCCTACTTGCTGGCCGAGGGACTTGTCGACGGGAAAGTCGTTGCTACTCATAAGGTTTGTCCTGCACGCCGTCCTTCGAAATTGTTGTTGTGGGCTGATGATGAGAAGGTGCAGATGAGGGCAAACGGTTCTGATATGGTGACTGTCGTGGCTGCAGTGGCTGATGAGAACGGGAATATCAAGCGTCTGAATAATGGCGAGGTGAGGTTCGAGATTGAGGGTCCGGGCGCTCTTGTCGCTGATGTGGAGACGTTTACGAATCCTTGTCCGGTACGTTGGGGCACTGCTCCGGTACTTGTAAAGGCTGGTATTACTCCGGGGGAGATAAGGGTGCGTGCTTCTGTTTTGTGGCAGGGTAAACATACTCCGGTCTCGGCAGAGTTAGTTATCCGGTCTTTCCCGGCGGATTATCCGTTGGTTGCTAATGAGGATGATTTGAAAAAGTCGGAGGATTCCGGCTGCCGTTCGGAAAGGCAGGAAAAGGGTACTGCCTCGGATTATGAGAAGCGGATACGGGAGTTGCAGCAGGAAGTGAGCCGATTGAAATTGAGAGAGGTGGAAAGGCAACAGGAGGATTTTGAGTGATTTTTGACAGAAGGACATAAGGGGGATATGTTTTTTGGACATAAGAACATAAAGGATGGGAAAGAGTAATTTTTTTAGACAGAAGAACAAAAGGACATAAGGAGAATATATTTTTTGGGGACAAAAGAACAAAAAGGATAAAAGAGGGATATGGAAATAGAGGGTTTGGTAAAAACTGTTTTTTGTTCTTCTGTTCTTTTGTCTAAAAATAATAAAAGTTTGTCTGTCGTGAACTGTTTTTTTGGACAAAAGAACAGAAGGACATAAGGGGAATATATTTTTTGACAGAAGAACATAAAGACAAAAGAGGGATATGGAAATAGAAGGTTTGATAAAGGCTGTTATTCAGTGTGCTTATGATGTGAGGACTCAGCTTTCTGCGGGTTTTCTTGAGAGTGTCTATCAGAAAGCCATGCTGATAGAATTAAAGGAAAAGGGTATTCGGGCAGATATGGAAATGCCTATAAATGTGTATTACAAAAATGAAATTGTGGGCGAATTCAGGGCGGATATTATCGTGGAGGGAGAAATAATCATTGAGCTTAAAGCGGTACAGCATCTTCTTCCTATACATGAAACTCAATTGGTAAATTATTTGACTGCTACTCATACGGACCACGGCTTATTAATAAATTTCGGGGGTGAACGTATTGAGATAAAAAGGAAATTCAGAGAGTATAAAAATAATACATAGGGACGAATATGTTGTTTTTTTTAGACATATATTTTCAGACAAAAGAACAAAAGGACATAAGAGGAATATATTTTTTAGACATAAGAACATAAAGACAAAAGGGGATATTGGAATAGGAGGATTGGTATAAATAAATCTTATGTTCTTTTGTTCTTCTGTCTAAAAGTAATAAAAACATGTCCGTCAAAAGCTGTTTTTTTAGACAAAAGAACACAAGGACAAAAGGGGATATTGGAATAGGAAGATTGGTATAAATAAATCTTATGTTCTTTTGTTCTTCTGTCTAAAGATAATAGAAACTTGCTTTGTTTTTGTATTGTCCGGCGGGGAGTGTGAAAGTGGGGGCGAAATTTTTAATTGTTAATAAAAATATTATCTTTGTAGCGTAGAGCCAGGAAAGGTGGTTGAGCTTTGGCGGAGAGGACCGTAGGCCTTTTGTGGACAGGTGGCAACGTCTTTCGGGTGCCGGTGATGAATGGAGGCAACATGGTGCGTATAGGTGCGTTGGTGCGAAAGGAATATGGCTGTGTGCGAGTGTTTTTTTTAAGTGTTTGTTTATAAATTAGTTAAGATTTGGAATTCAGAGGTTTGTACCTGTTTTTATTAAAATAATACCTGTTAAATATGAAACATTTCAGTCGAATTTTGTCTTTATTTATCTTGCTTTCTTTGGGGGGCCTGACGGTGGCGAAGAATGGCGAAAAGTACTATGTGAAGCATTTGGCTTTCCCGCCGGGGGCGACTATTCCCGAGAAGATAGACATGGCTTCGCGCCTGGTTCCCAATGCCCGCCAGATGGCTTGGCAGGAGCTGGAAATGACGGCTTTCCTGCATTTCGGCATCAATACGTTTACGGGACGGGAGTGGGGCGACGGTTCGGAAGACCCGAGGTTGTTCAATCCGACGGAGCTCGATGCGGAGCAATGGGTGAAGACGTTGAAGGAGGGCGGCTTTAAGATGGTGATTCTTACGGCAAAGCATCATGACGGTTTTTGCCTGTGGCCTACTCGGACGACGGCTCACTCGGTAGCGTCTTCTCCGTGGAAAAACGGCAAGGGCGATGTCGTGCGGGAGTTGAGGGATGCTTGTGACAAATACGGGATGAAATTCGGGGTGTATCTTTCTCCGTGGGACCGTAATGCGGAGTGTTATGGCGACTCGCCTCGTTATAACGACTTTTTTGTAAACCAGTTGACCGAATTGCTGACCAACTACGGTGAGGTGCATGAGGTGTGGTTTGACGGGGCATGCGGCGAGGGTCCCAACGGAAAGAAGCAGGTGTATGACTGGACTCGTTTTTATGAAACGATACACCGGCTACAGCCTAATGCCGTGACTGCCATCATGGGCGACGATGTGCGCTGGGTAGGTAATGAGAAGGGTGAAGGCCGTGAGACGGAATGGAGTGCAACGGCTCTTGTACCGGGCGGATATGAGCGTGCTGATGCCGAGAACAAAAGGCTGGGCATATATGGGACAGCGAAGGAGCTGGGCAGTTTAGAGTTGATAGCGAAGGCGAAGGAGCTGTTCTGGTATCCGTCGGAGGTGGATGTGTCGATACGTCCGGGGTGGTTCTACCACGACCGGGAGGACAGCCAGGTGAAGTCTTTGTCGAAACTGGTGGATATTTATTTTACTTCGGTGGGGCGGAACTCGGTGCTTCTCTTGAATATTCCTCCTGATAAGAGGGGACTGATACATGAGACGGATGCGACCCGGATACGGGAATTGAATGCTTATGTGTCCCGGAACTTGTCGCGAAGCTTGCTTGCTGACGGTGACAAGTACAGGGTGCTGACTGTGGGGACACCCCAAGAGTATAAAGTGCAGGGGAAGGGTGCTACGGTGAATACGGTGATGTTGTGCGAGGATGTGGCTAAGGGGCAGCGCGTGGAGGCGTTTGCTGTGGATGCCCAAGTGAATGGCGAGTGGACGCGTGTGGCCGAAGGGACGACGGTCGGATATAAGAGGCTGTTGCGTTTCCCTGAATGTGAGGCTTCGGCGTTGAGGGTGTGCGTAACGTCTGCCCGGGGCCGGGTGAATATGAAACGGGTGGCTGCTTTCTGTATCGAGGAGATTCGGGAAGGGGAATCGGACTTGGTTATCAGTGAGGTACCGGTGAAAGACTGGAAGGTGGTCTCGGCTACGGGAGGTGACCTGACGGCTGCCAAAGCTGCGATAGACGGCAACGGTGATACTTTCTGGAAGAGTACGGAGGGTAAAGGCGTGAAACAGGTGGTTGTAGACATGGGCAAGAGTTATAAGATAACGGGCTTCAGTTATCTGCCCCGGAACGGTGAGGATAAGTCGGGGACGGTGTATAATTACAAGTTTTTTGTGAGTGATAACGGTACCGACTGGAAGGAGTGCAAGTGCAGCGGCGAGTTCAGCAATATTATGCATAATCCTGTGGCTCAGTTTGTCCGTTTTGATGCTCCTTGCCAGGCGCGTTATTTTAAGTTCGAGGCTTTGACGGAAATCGATAACCGGGATTTTGTTACGGTCGGGGAATTGGGTATTCTCGTGAAGTAGTCTTGCTTATCGGACGGAGAACAGAATAGATGCGAATATTTTTTAATGTATTATATTGTATGCGAAAAATTATCGGTTTGTTATTGGTTTGTGCATTTTGTACCTCGGTGAATGCGACGGGTAGAAAAGAGTACACGTTGAAAAAGGGCTGGAAGTTTATCAAAGGTGAAGTGGCTGAAGGCTGGAAAGAGAATCTGGATGTGAGTAAATGGCAGGATGTGGTCGTGCCCCATGATTGGGCGATATACGGCCCGTTCAGTATCGATAACGATAAACAGGAGATGGCGATTGTCCAGGATGGACAGAAAGAGGCTCTGGAACATGCGGGGCGTACGGGGGGACTTCCTTTTGTGGGGGTAGGCTGGTATCGTCTGGCTTTTGAGGCTCCGGAGTTTGAGCCAGGAAAGGCGGCTACGCTGGTCTTTGACGGTGCTATGAGCCATGCCCGTGTGTATGTGAACGGACAGGAGGCGGGCTACTGGCCTTATGGGTATAATTCTTTTTATTTTGATGTAACACCGTATTTGAAGCCGGGAGGGAAGAATGAACTGGCTGTGCGCCTGGAGAATGACAGGGAGTCGTCGCGTTGGTATCCGGGTGCGGGGTTGTACCGTAACGTGCATTTGGTGATTACTGAGGATGCGTATGTGCCTACTTGGGGTACTTATGTCACTACTCCGGTGGTGACGGATGAGTGTGCCAAGGTGTGTGTAAAGACGTCTTGGGTGACTCCGAAAGGGGCTGATAAAGACAATTACCGTATCGTGACGGAGATAAAAGACCGGAATGGCCGGGTTGTGGCTACGGGCAAGAGCCGTCTGAGCGTCTATGACAAGGGGCTGTTTGAGCAGGAGTTTGCTGTGGCTGACCCTGAGTTGTGGAGTCCGGAGTCGCCTGTCTTGTATACGGCAGAGTCGAAGGTGTATGAGGGTAATGTGCAGAAAGATACGTATTCTACCCGCTTCGGTATACGTACGCTGGAAATCGTGCCGAATAAGGGCTTTTTCCTGAACGGGAAGATGACGAAGTTCAAAGGGGTATGCAATCATCATGACCTGGGTCCGCTGGGGGGTGCCGTAAACATGGCTGCTATCCGCCGCCAGATACGGATAATGAAGGATATGGGTTGCAATGCGATACGTACGTCTCATAATATGCCTGCTCCGGAACTGGTGGAGGCTTGTGATGAAATGGGGATGATGCTGATGGTGGAGTCTTTTGATGAATGGAAGGCTGCGAAGATGGCGAATGGCTATCATAAGGTGTTTGATGAGTGGGCTGTGAAGGACTTGACTCATCTGGTGCGGCACTATCGTAATAACCCGAGCGTGGTGATGTGGTGTATCGGGAATGAGGTGCCCGACCAGTGGAACGGGGACAACGGGCCAAAGCTTTCGCGGATGTTGCAGGATGTGTGCCATCGTGAAGACCCTACGCGTCCTGTGACGCAGGGCATGGATGCTCCTGACGCGGTGGTAAATAATAATATGGCGGCTGTGATGGATGTGGCGGGTTTTAATTACCGTCCACACAAGTATCCGGAGAATTACAAGAAGTTGCCGCAGCAGATTATATTGGGTAGTGAGACGGCTTCGACGGTCAGCTCCCGGGGTGTGTATAAGTTTCCTGTGGTGCGCCAGTCGATGAAGAAATATGACGATCATCAGTCTTCGTCTTATGATGTGGAACATTGCGGGTGGTCTAACTTGCCTGAGGATGACTGGATTTGGCACGAGGATAATGCATGGGGTATCGGTGAGTTCGTATGGACGGGATTCGATTATCTGGGCGAGCCTACGCCTTATTATACGGACTGGCCCAGCCACTCTTCTTTGTTCGGTATCGTAGACCTTGCAGGGCTGCCCAAAGACCGTTTTTATCTGTACCGGAGCCATTGGAACCGGGATGAGGAGACACTTCATGTGCTGCCGCACTGGACATGGCCGGGTCGCGAGGGGGAAGTTACTCCTGTTTTCGTGTATACTAATTATCCGACGGCGGAGTTGTTTATCAACGGGAAGAGCCAGGGCAAGCGCACCAAGGACTTGAGCGTGACGGCCGAGAATAGTGCGGACTCGACTTCTATGGCGGAGTTTAAGCGGCAGAAGCGTTATCGTTTGATGTGGATGGATACGAAATACGAGCCGGGAACGGTGAAAGTGGTGGCGTATAATGAGAAAGGCGAGGCGGTTGCCGAGACGGAGGTGCATACGGCCGGCAAGCCTTCGCGGATAGAGTTGTCGGCTGACCGCAATGTGTTGTCAGCGGATGGCGAGGATTTGGCTTTTGTTACGGTAAAAGTGGTGGATAAGGATGGCAATTTGTGCCCTGATGCCGCCGAGAAGCTGAAATTCAAGGTGTCCGGTGCATTGGCCTATCGGGCGGCTTGTAATGGCGACCCGACGTGCCTGGAACAGTTCCACTTGCCTCAGATGACGACTTTCAGCGGTATGCTGGTGGTTGTGGTACAGTCGCAGGAGGTAGCCGGACTCGGAAAATTGACTGTCTCGGGCAAGGGGCTGAAGAGTGCAAGTATAGAGATAGAATCGACATCGAAATAAGCGGCATATGATAGGAAACAGGATATATAGAACTCCGATGGTCTGGCTGTCGACGGGGCTTTTGAGCCTCGGGCAGGCAGCTATGGCAAGGGGTGAGGCCCAGAGGCCTAATATTTTGTTTTTTCTGGTGGACGATATGGGGTGGCAGGATACGTCTCTGCCTTTCGGGCCGGAGAAGACTCGCTTGAATGAATTGTATCGTACGCCTCATATGGAGCGTCTGGCAGCGAAGGGGGTGAAGTTTACTCATGCGTATGCTTGCTCTATCAGTTCTCCTTCTCGCGTCAGCTTGTTTACGGGGGCGAATGTGGTTCAACACCGGGTTTCGAACTGGACGCTTCATAAGGATACGCCTACTGACCGTGCCAGCGATGTGCTTGATTTCGGGGAGTGGAATTATAACGGGCTTTGTCCGGTGGAGGGTGTGGGGCATACTTTCCATGCCAAGTGCTTGCCTCAGATATTGCGGGAGAACGGATATACGACCATGATGGTGGGCAAGGCTCATTTCGGAGCGATAGATACTCCGGCTGCCGACCCGCTGGCCATCGGTTTTGACTACAATGTGGCCGGCCATGCTGCGGGGGCGATGGGCAGTTATTTGGGTGAGGAGAATTATGGAAATATCGGCAATGAGTGGGCAAAGGTGTGGGGTGTCCCCGACCTGGAGAAGTATTACGGGTCGTCTACGTTCTTGACAGAGGCTCTGACTTTGGAGGCGAAGCGGCTGATAGATACTGCTCTGGTGAAGGAGAAGCCTTTTTTCCTGTATATGAGCCACTATGCGGTGCATGCTCCTTATAAGGAGGACAAGCGTTTTATAGAGAGGTATAAGAACCGGGGATTGTCCCAAGCGCAGGCCGAGTATGCGGCGATTGTGGAGGGGATGGACAAGAGCTTGGGCGATTTGATGGATTATCTGGATGAGAAGGGTATTTCGGAAAATACGGTCGTCGTCTTCATGAGCGATAACGGGGGATATATAAATTCGCGTGGCGATGACATGAATGCTCCGCTGTCGGGCGGTAAGGGTTCTCTTCTGGAGGGGGGAATCCGGGAACCGATGATTGTGTACTGGCCGGGGGTGAGTCGTGCCGGAAGCGAGGAGGATATGCCGGTTATCGTGGAGGACTTTTTCCCTACGTTTTTGGAAATGGCGGGTGTGAAACGTTACCGGACACCTCAGAGGGTGGATGGAAAGAGTTTTGTACCTGTGCTCCGGGGCAAGAATATCCGGGGCGAGCGGCCTTTGTTTTTCCATTACCCGAATAATTGGGGTGAACGCAAGGGCATTGTGGGTGTGCCTCAGAGTGCGATTATAAAGGGTAATATGAAATATATTTATTGTTATGAGAACGGTGAGTCTTTCTTGTATGACCTGGACAGGGATATTTCGGAACGGCATAATTTGATGAATGACCGGATGTATGCCGAGGTTGCGGATGTCTTGCGGCGCGAGCTGAGTGACTACCTCCGCCGGCAGAAGGCGAATATGCCTGTGGACAAGAGAAGCGGGGAACAAGTGGCTTATCCGGACGGAAAGAAATGAGGATATTGATTTGAATAAAGCTGTATTATGGCAAGGGGATATCGGGTGTGTGTGCCGGTATCCCCTTTTTTCGTTCTCCGGGGTGGAGAATATGGTGGGAAAGGGCGTATTTATGCGGGTTGTCGTGGTTTTATAAAAAGAAAACCGTGCTTGTGGGAGAAAAAACAAAAAAGAAAACTTTTGGTATTGTCTGCATTTGATATATTGTTGATTATTAATTGTTTGAATGTTTGTTTTGGGAAACTTTGCTTTTCATTAAAAATATATTCTTTTTTATTTGTGTATGAAAAATGTTTTGATTAAACTTGCAGTGTCAAAATTTTCAGTCAAAATCTATACTATACCCAAGTGTAAAAAACATTAAAGGAAAAACATCAAATATCAATTAAAAGTGGAGCCTAAAACTTATACGTATGACGAAGCTTTTGAAGCTTCCCTACAGTATTTTAAGGGCGATGAGTTGGCCGCACGTGTGTGGGTGAACAAGTATGCGCTCAAAGATTCCTACGGGAATATCTATGAAAAGACTCCGGACGATATGCACCAGCGACTGGCGAGCGAAATTGCCCGGATTGAAAACAAGTATGCCAACCCTCTTTCGGTAGCCCAGTTGAGAGAGCTGTTGGACCATTTCCGCTATGTCGTGCCTCAGGGCAGCCCTATGAGCGGAATCGGTAATAATTATCAGGTTGCTTCGTTGTCTAATTGCTTTGTTATCGGGATGGACGGTTCGGCCGATTCTTATGGCGGAATTATCAAGGTAGATGAGGAACAGGTACAGTTGATGAAACGCCGCGGAGGTGTGGGTCATGACTTGTCTCATATCAGACCGAAGGGCACTCCGGTAAAGAACTCGGCTTTGACCTCGACGGGCTTGGTTCCTTTTATGGAGCGTTATTCCAACTCGACACGGGAGGTGGCCCAGGACGGACGTCGCGGGGCGTTGATGCTGAGCGTGTCGATAAAGCATCCGGATTCGGAGGCGTTTATCGATGCCAAGATGACGGAGGGCAAGGTTACCGGTGCGAATGTCTCGGTAAAAATCAGCGATGAGTTTATGAGGGCGGCGATTGCCGGGGAGCCTTTTATACAGAGATACCCTATCGATGCCAAGAACCCGAAGGTGACCAAGAGTGTCGATGCCAAGAAAATATGGCAGAAAATCGTGCATAACGCGTGGAAGTCGGCCGAGCCGGGGGTGTTGTTCTGGGATACGATTATCCGGGAATCTATACCGGATTGCTATGCAGATTTGGGCTTTAAGACGGTGTCGACGAATCCTTGCGGGGAGATACCTTTGTGCCCGTATGACAGTTGCCGCCTGCTGGCGATGAATTTGTATTCGTATGTGGTGAATCCGTTTACGAAGGATGCTTATTTTGATTTTGACCTTTTCCACAAGCATGTGATGCTGGCCCAACGTATCATGGATGATATTATCGACTTGGAGATGGAGAAGATAGACAAGATACTCGAGAAAGTGGCTTCTGACCCAGAAACGGGAGAGGTGAAGCAGACGGAGAAACATCTGTGGGAGAAAATCAGGACGAAGACATTGATGGGCCGCCGTACGGGAGTGGGTACTACGGCAGAGGGCGATATGCTGGCTGCTCTGGGCTTGCAGTATGGTACGGAGAAGGCTTCGGAATTTTCGGAATTTGTACATAAGTCTCTGGCTTTGGCTGCTTACCGTTCGTCGGTGGAAATGGCGAAGGAGAGAGGGGCTTTTGAAATATATGATGCCAAGCGGGAGAAGGATAACCCGTTTATCAATCGTTTGAAAGAGGCTGACCCTGAACTGTATGTTGATATGGTGAAGTACGGTCGTCGTAATATTGCTTGTCTGACCATCGCTCCTACGGGGACGACGAGTTTGATGACACAGACGACTTCGGGTATAGAGCCTGTGTTCATGCCGGTGTACCGCCGCCGTCGCAAGGTGAACCCGAATGACCCTCAGGTGCGTGTCGATTTTGTGGATGAGTCGGGCGATGCTTTTGAGGAGTATGTGGTATTCCATCACAAGTTCTTGACATGGATGAGGGTGAACGGTTATGAGGTGCGCGATAATTATACTCCTGAGGAGATAGATGAGCTGGTTGCCAAGTCGCCTTATTACAAGGCTACGTCGAATGATGTGGATTGGATGCAGAAGGTGAAGATGCAGGGACGGGTTCAGAAATGGGTGGACCACTCGATAAGTGTAACGATAAACCTGCCTTCGGATGTAACGGAAGAATTGGTGGGCAACTTGTATGTGGAGGCTTGGCGCTCGGGCTGTAAGGGCTGTACGGTGTATCGTGACGGTTCGCGTTCGGGTGTGTTGTTGGCGACGAAGAAGGAAGAGAAGAAGGAGGCGGCTCCTGTGCATCTCGACCCGAAACGTCCTACCGAGCTTGAGGCGGATGTGGTACGTTTCCAGAACAATAAGGAGAAATGGATTGCGTTTATCGGCTTGAAGGACGGTAATCCTTATGAGATATTTACCGGTCTGGCAGATGATGAGGATGGTATCTTGATTCCGAAGAATATAAACAAGGGGAAGATTATCAAGGCTGTTGCCGAGGATGGCAGCAAGCGGTACGACTTCCAGTTTATCAATAAGCGGGGGTACAAGACTACTATCGAGGGATTGTCGGACAAGTTTAATCCTGAGTATTGGAATTATGCCAAATTGATATCGGGCGTGCTGCGTTATGGTATGCCTATCGACCAGGTGATAAAGCTGGTCTCAGGCCTGGAGCTTGACAGCCAGTCTATCAATACATGGAAAAACGGAGTGGAACGTGCTTTGAAAAAATATTTGCCGAATGGTACGAAGGCGAACGGACAGAGGTGTCCTAATTGTGGACAGGAGACCCTGATATATCAGGAGGGTTGCCTTATCTGTACTTCTTGTGGTACTTCTAAGTGCGGATGATATTTTTCTTGTGTTCTTCTGTTTAGGGATAAAATAAGGTTTTCTAAACGGAGGATATAATAAGGCGGAGTGTAGCGAATGGGAAGAATGGGATTCGCTACACTCTGCTTTTGTCTATTTGTAGCTGTTTTTTTGAGGAGGTGTCTGTCGGGTTTGTGTGGCTGCTTTTGATTTTAGTGGCTATGCGCGGACGTGACACACCCCCCTGCCCCTCTCAAGAGGGGAGATTTGGAATGCTGTTTTTTATTTGATAATGAGTAGTTTAGTGTGTATGTTTCCCCTCTGGAGAGGGGATAAAGGTGTGTGTTATGGTGGGATGTGCGGGTTGGGATGAGGAGTTTTTTTTGAGGAGGTGTTTGTCGGGTTTGTGTGGCTGCTTTTGATTTAGGTGGCTATGCTTGGGTGTGACACACCCCCTGCCCCTC
>JTDA01000026.1 GCA_000803105.1 Coprobacter secundus | reverse complement strand
GAGGACAGGATGTGTGACGTCTGCGCACAGCCTCCTAAAATCAAAAACATCCACCCGGAGCCAAAAAACACCTCCTCTCCAAACAGCAGCAAAAACACTTCAGCCCACACCGCCCCCCTCACCATAACACACCCCTTTATCCCCTCTCAAGAGGGGAATCCGACACACCATCAAGCCTCTCATTACCAACAAGAAAACAGTGTCCAAAACTCCCCTCTCCAGAGGGGAAACACAACTCTCAAAAAACTCATTTTCAATCAAAAAGAACGCAGCGCCCCAATCTCCCCTCTTGAGAGGGGCCAGGGGTGTGTGACGCCCAAGCATAGCCACCTAAAAATAAAAATGGTCTCTGAAACTTAACAGATGCTTCCTATCATTATCAAAATCCAACAGACCACACCTCAAAAAATATCCCAACCTAAACAGTGTTCCTCGTTGTCACACCTATGCACAATCACGTCAATATAAGATAAAAACAGCGTTGCCATCTATTCCGATGACAACGCTGTTCCTATAAATCAAGTTTCAAATTTCCTTATTTCCTCAACAATTGCTCTATCTCAGCCACATTGGCACGCAAAGTCTTATCCGTTTCTATCTGGTCTGTAATAGTCTTACAAGCATGCAAAACCGTGGCATGGTCTTTTTTCCCGATAGCACTGCCTATAAATGACAATGAATTGTCAGTATACTTCTTAGCTAAATACATAGATATCTGACGAGCCTGTACTATTTCACGTTTGCGAGTCTTAGCCTGCAACAATTTTGGATCCATATCATAAAACTCACATACCGTCTGTTTGATAGAATCTATTGTAATCTGTTTTTTCTCAATACGCACACACGTACTCAATACCCGTTCTGCCAATTCAATGGTTATATCTCGATTGAAGATAGTAGAATGAGCCATCAACGACACGATTACCCCCTCCAAATCACGCACATTATCCGTAATATTTCGAGAAATATACTCAATGACCTCATCCGAAATAGCCAAGCCGTCATGATGCACTTTGTTGAGCAATATATTTTTGCGCAACTCATAATCAGGACGCTCCACCTTAGCGGTCAATCCCCACTTGAAACGTGTAAGCAAGCGCGGAACCATGCCTTCCAAGGATACGGGCGGACGGTCCGAAGTAAGCACCAACTGCTTATTGTTCTGGTGCAAATGGTTGAATATATGGAAAAATGTATTTTGCGTCTGTATCTTCGATGCCAACTCCTGTATATCATCTATCAATAAAACATCGATACTCTGATAGAAGTTGATAAAATCATTTACTGTATTGCTACGCACAGCATTCGTATACTGCACCTGGAACAAATGAGAAGATATATATAGAACCCGGGCTTGCGGATTCTGTTCCTTGATACGTACACCGATAGCCTGTACCAGATGAGTCTTTCCTACCCCCGACTCCCCAAACAGGAAGAAAGGATTAAAAGCATTTTTCCCCGGTTTGTCGGCAATAGTCATACCGGCAGTACGGGCCAATTGATTGCTTGGGCTTTGGCAATAATTATCAAAATTATAATTCGGATTTAACTGAGAATCTAATTCCTCATATACATGACGCTTGAATGGGTCTGGTATCTGCACAGCTGGAGCTGTCTTCTTCACTTCCACACTTACCGGCTTGGTAACAGTCTCTATGTCGACCTCAGTCTTGGGGTCGCTTACCATCATGATTTTATATTTCAGCTGTATACCCTTTCCAAACACTCGGAAAAGAGCCAATTGCAGTATCTTACGGAAATTCAATTCCAGATACTCATAGAAAAAGTGTGTAGGAACCTGAATGATCAACACATTATTTTCGAAGCTATAAGGCACAATCGGTGCAAACCAATTTGTGTATATCGCCTCCGGCACATTGTCCTTAATAATGGTCAAACAGCGGTCCCATAGTGAGACGTGATCAGAACTCATTTCTAATAAATCAAATTTTTTCAGTCAAAATTATACTTCCCGCAAATCTTTTTACGGGTTCTTTCTATACCCAAAGCGACTACAAAATTTCAAAACTTTTTTTTGAAAAACAAATCGCTTTTTACTTGTTTTTTATGGAAAGAAAATAAAATACTGTATTTCAGCAGTTTAATTTTTTATTTCTTCACGGTCTTTATAGCTATACTTTCAATCTAAAAGTCTACTGTATACCAACAAATTACAGAGACACCCAAAATTCACTTTCACTTACGGAAACAGACACATCCATTTCCTTTCAGCCTGAATATAGCCAGTTACAGAGACTTTATAATATATGTTCCAAAAATATTACTATTTAGAATCAATCTAAATAATATATTTTATTATTTTTTCCTCCCGAAGAGTGAGAAATGCACATAACGTTTCGGATTTTCTCGTAAATCTATCAAGAGAGAATCCGCACTTCCTACCGTATTTACCAGCCCGTCATACAATGCACCGTCGTTCAACAACAATCCCAAAGTGCTATTCGGATTTTTCAGCTTGGCCGACACTTCCTGTAAGTTTGTCACAGTAGAATCTACCGATGCCAAAGTTTTCTCCAATTCCAGTCGGTTAAGTTTTCCTGTAAATGTATCTACATGGTTTGTCACTTCCGTCACATTCTTTACAATAACCGGCATATCTTGTCCCAACAAACGATTCAGATGTTCGGTAGAAGTCTCAAGATTAGCAGTAATATGATCGATACGCTGTAATGAAGACCGGAGGGCCGGGTCGTTTACCAACGCTTGTACACCGGTCAGTATACTATCGAGTTTTGGCAACATAGACGTTATTTGAGGCAACATTTCGCTCTGTATATTACCCAGCATATCCGGAGCATTCTCCCCGATAATCACATCTCCTGCCGTATGGTGAGTACTCACATACTTGTTCAACTGCAAATCGATAGTAGCTGTTCCCAGAAAGTCCACCTTCAACAGAGCCTTGCTCCCGGTAGGTACCTTTAATTTATTATCCAGACTTATCTCTACCGTCACACTCCCCGGCTTATCATAATTATACTCTATCGACCGCACCAGTCCTACTTTAAATCCATCGATAAGAACCGGAGTAGAAACCGTAAGGCCATTGACATTCTTATATTCTACATAATAATAATTAGCCGGTTTCATCAGATTTATACCCTTCAGGAAATTGATTACCATCACCAATATTACCACACTCACTATTACAGAGAGGCCTATCACTACTTCTTTAGAAAATATCTTCTTCATATTTTGTTCTCTTTCTATTTTAATTTCATTTCAATAAACGCGGCGGCTCGGCATAGTCTTCAAATAAGTCTGAGCCTCTGCTCTCGCCTTGCAGTTTATTTTACTTTCTTTCCATTTCTAAACGTCACAATAAAAGCATCCTTAAACAGCTTTCTTACACCGGGCAACTTCTTCTGAATATCAGCTTTCGACGTGCTTTCTCCATACGTATATTTATATAAACCTCCCTCTTTATAACATGAAACAGGATGCAAGCCCTTATAATAAGAAGAATTTGCTCCATATTTCGAAGGAGATGTCATAAATTGTATCTTATAAACCAATTGCCCCTCATCACTAGAAACAACATTTTCTATTTTCTGTTCAGGAGCTGCCGATTCCACTTGTACATCCTGTATACTCGGCTTATCAGCCTTAGCAACAACTTTTGATGTACCCTTTCCTGCCGGTGAGATATTCCGCGTTACAACAGCACGCCCCATTTTACGATCAAAGTCTGACTTATAATTGCAAAACGCGTTGAATATAGACTTTGCCATTTTTTGCTGACCGTCTTCCGAACCCAAAAATCTCTCCTCCGCAGCATTCGAAATATACCCGACCTCAACCAGTACACTCGGCATCCCCGTATTACGCAAAACCAAAAAACCAGCCTGTCTTACTCCTCTATCGATACGCCCAGCCGAACGCTTAAACTGAGTTTGTATCAATGAAGCAAAATTTATGCTCTGCTCCATATGCTTATCCTGCAAAAATTCAAACATGATATACGATTCTGTAGAACGGGGGTCAAAACCTTCATAACGAGTAGAAAAATCATCTTCAAGCAAAATCACTGAATTCTCCCTCTTGGCAACCCGGAGATTCTCCTCGGTACGCGCCAGACCTAAAGTGTAAGTCTCAGTCCCATAAGCCGACTTGCTCCCAGCAGAATTTGTGTGGATTGAAATAAATAAATCAGCCTTTACCCGATTGGCTATAGCCGCCCTCTCCTGTAACTCCACAAAGACATCCTTCTTACGAGTATATACAACTTTGACATCCGGATGATTAGCCTGTATCAAAGCCCCCAATTTCAAGGCGATACCCAGATTTATATTCTTCTCCTTGATACGAGTCCCGATAGCCCCCGGATCTTTACCGCCATGACCGGCATCGATAACAAGCACAAACTTATTATCTTTAGCCTGAAGGCCAAACGAAAATAAAGAAACTATTATCAGAATAATAACAAATGCATATTTATTAGCTATATCTCTCATTATCTTCAAAATAGAATATAATATATCGCTTTCTATCCTATGCGGAGCATTCCACTTAAATATAGTCTAAAGCTATACAACCATTATGTTTAAAGCTACAAAGGTAACCAAATATAGCAAAAAACTTATCCCCAAAGTGTTTAAAATTGTGGAAAAATGGTGTGATACATAAAATCATAAACAATACATAACTGTATCAAAACCCATTCTACATCTTGCCCCAAACAAAATATACATGATTTTCAAGAAACCTCAAACTGTTAAAAAGTAAAAAAACAAAACCTTTTCGACACCTCTACCGGAAAATAAAAAATGACCGACATTATTAAATGATACATATAATACCAGAATTACGAAAATATTCTTATTTTTGTAATTCTGGATTTTACTTACAAAAATCTCATCACCAAAAAGGGGAAAGCTATGAACATTAAAAGCTGCTCAACATACCTCCTTTTGTTTCTGATTTTATTCTGTATCGGCTGTCGGCACAACGGCTCCGGCTCAATAAAACCGGTAGACATCATACGCTTCGACAAAGAACTGACAGATGCTTTCGAAACCCAATCAGACACAGCCTTACAAGAAGCTTTCCTAAAAAAATATGCCGGATTCATAGACATATATTGCCAAGGAGTCCTAAATCTGTCCCCAGCCGATTCATCCTATCCCGTATCCGGACTGAAAAGATTCCTGTCAAACCAAAACATACGGCAGATATATGCCGATACCGAAACAAAATTTGCCGATACAAAACCCATAGAAAAAGAACTGGGCACACTGTCAAAACAGATTGTACAAGCATTTCCCGACAAATCTCTGCCCCACATCTACACTCATGTCTCAGGGTTCAATCAATCTTATATCGTCACCGACAGCATCATATCTATCGCATTAGACAACTTTTTGGGAAAAGATTATCCGCCATACACAAATACATTCTACGAATACCAGCTCGCAACCAAATCTCCCGAATACATCATCCCGGGGTTGGCGCAAGTATGGCTATACAGCGAGTTTCCCCATCACCATGCCCCGGTAGAAACACTGCTCGACAATATGATATATGAAGGCAAGATACTATATGCCGCCCAGCAACTCCTTCCCGATACTCCGGTAGAACAAATATTAGGATACACTCCGCAACAAGCCGAATGGCTAACCCAGAACGAACCCGTTATTTGGGACCGGATACTCACGCAACAAGACCTCTATTCGACAAATACCATCACCAAAAGCAAATACATCAATCCTGCCCCATTTACCTCAACCCTCATACAGGAAGCTCCGGGAAGAGCCGGCAGGTGGGTAGGCTGGCGCATCGTCTCTGCCTACATGGACGAAAACAGACATATTTCCCTATCCCAATTGCTCAATGATAACGACACCGATAGCCAAACGATACTGAAACTATCGAAATACAAAGGGAAATAAACAAAATACAAGAAAGAATATAATACGAAACAACATGGAAGTAGAACAGATTTACGGATTGATTGGATATCCACTCATACATTCTTTTTCAAAAACCTTTTTCAATGAAAAATTCGAATCCGAAAAGATTAGTGCCGAATATATCAACTTCGAAATTTCCGACATATCCCTACTCAAAGAAATTATCGCCGAAGAAACGCGCTTGAGAGGGCTCAATGTCACCATACCCTATAAAGAAGCCGTCATACCCTATCTCAATGAGATGGACGAGACAGCCAGACTCATTGGAGCCGTCAACGTAATCAAGTTTATCCAAAACAAAGGAAAACTGATACTCAAAGGATACAATTCCGACATCATCGGTTTTACCGATTCCATAAAACCCCTTTTGACCCGGCAACACAAATATGCACTCATATTAGGCACAGGCGGAGCATCCAAAGCCGTATGGCACGGACTCGAATCCTTGGACATTGCCCCGACTCTGGTATCACGCACTCCCAAAGAAGGAGTCCTCACATACAAAGACCTTACACCCGAAATAATAAATAAATACAAAGTCATAGTAAATACCACTCCGGTAGGCATGTATCCTCATGTAGACGAATGCCCCGATATCCCCTACACATGCCTTACCGAAGACCATTTAATCTACGATTTATTATACAACCCGGACGAAACCCTTTTCATGAAAAAAGCCAAAGAAAGAGGAGCTACCGTAAAAAACGGGCTCGAAATGCTCCTGCTACAAGCCTTTGCCGCCTGGGATATATGGCAAAAATAACAAACACCCCTCTCCCGAAATCGGGAGAGCTTGACACTTCGGACAGAATGACCGTATCTCTGCCCAACATATCGATTACATAGCAACTGTTCTTTTTTCAGAGACTATGCTCAAACACAAAACACCCCCTACCCCTCTTATGAGACCGGATATGTGTGTGACGGTAAAATACGTAGTTCAAGACAAGACATCTTGATACTATGGAGAAAGGTAACATCCCATAGACCACTCTCCAGCTCAAAGTACTTTATACGTGCCCTTCGGCCAATGTTCCTTGATATAATCCACCTTGCTATCCTCCGTAACGATATAGTCTATTTCCGCAAGTGAGGCCACATGATAATTGCGTGCAGTACCCAGTTTTTCGCTCCCGGCAAGCACCGCACACCTACCGCCCTGCTTTATCATGCTGCGTTTGATTATTGCCTCCTCCCGGTCAGAAGTCGTCAATCCCTTTTGAGGATGAAGGTCACTTATTCCGACAACCACCCAGTCGGGATAGACTGATTGCAACATACGAAAAACAGAAACACCGACCGTTACTTGCGACGGAGCAAATACCTCTCCACCCAACATTACCAACTCAATATTAGGACGCACAGACAATTCACTCGCTATAGGCAAACAATTAGTATAGACGGTGAAATGCTTGTCTGCAGGCAACCGCCGTGCTACTTCAAGATTAGAAGTCCCGCCATCTATCAAAATCACATCCCCCTCTTCAAACAACAATACCAGTTTTGCCGCCATCTGTTGCTTGATAAGCGTAGCCGTATTCAGTCTTTCTGTAAACTGTAAAGATATATTCGATTTAAGCACAGCACCTCCATGCACTTTGGTCAGCAGGCCCAGCCTTTCCAGTTCCACAAGATCTCTGCGCAACGTATCGTCCGACACATTCAGTTCCTCACTCAATCCGGTCACATAGACGCGATTGTCCCGGCCTATCCGTTCGATAATATATCGATGCCTTTCTTCTTTCAGCATAACCCCGCATTTAAAGGTATATATTTCCGCAAATATATGTATATTTGATAAAAATAGCCTAATAAACATGCGGTTTTTAGGCAATCAATGCGGTTTTATTCGGATTTAAGGAATACAATATACTCAAAAGAAAAAAACTTAGAGAAAACCGCATCAACAGCAAAAGGGTATTCCACACAATAAGAACCCAATAAAATGTTAATTTAAACTAAAACTAAAATTATGCTCAAAAGGAATCAAGCCCTCAAACAATTCCGCATAGCGGTAAGCCTGTTCTTTTTCGTACAAGGCATCGTTTTTGCTACATGGGCCAACCGCATACCGGACATTAAAAAAGCCCTGCACCTGAACGATGCAGAGCTGGGAAACGTCCTGTTCGCCATTCCTGTGGGACAAGTAGCCGCTATGGTACTTTCGGCATGGCTCGTCAGCCGCTACGGAAGCCGGAAAATGCTTATACTGGCCTCCGTACTTTATCCCTTTTTCCTAATTCCCTTGGGCATTGCCGACAATCCATATCTGCTGATGGGAGGACTCTTCCTTTTCGGTATGAGTACCAACCTGTTCAACACCGCCTCCAACACACAAGGAGTTAATGCAGAAAACCTGTATGGAAAGACCATTATGGCCTCCTTTCACGGACTGTGGAGTTTGGGAGGATTCTTGGGCGGACTCATCAGCATGGGATTTGTCGGCATGGACATTCCACCCCTTCCTCATTTTATCTTTATTTTTATTAGCTCCATCCTGCTGATGAATTTCATTCGTCGCCGGCTGGTGAGAAACGACCGAAAAGCTCCACACCATGCAACAGCAGAAGGCAACAAGGTACAGATTCCTTTTTACAAAAAATTCGACCCTTATGTCATCGGGCTTGGAGTAATGGCTTGGGCTGCCATGGTGTGCGAAGGCTGTATGTACGATTGGAGCGGAGTCTACTTCATGCAAGTCGTTTCCGCTCCGGAAAAGCTGGTACAATTAGGATACGTCGTCTGTATGTGCACCATGACCACAGGACGCTTTCTGACCGACTGGTTTGTGACACGCTTCGGTGCAAAGAGAGTCATCTGTGCCAGCGGATTGCTCATTTTTTTCGGTATGATGCTGGCAGTTGTACTTCCCGACCTGATATTTGCCACCATCGGTTTCTTTTTTGTAGGCTTTGGCATATCCTCCACAGTACCGATATGTTACAGCATGGCAGGGCACTCCGATAAGATGGATTCCGGCCTGGCAGTTGCAACCGTATCTTCTGTCGGATATCTGGGTTTCCTCATCGGTCCCCCCGTTATAGGGCATGTCTCACACGCCATCTCTCTACATTACACATTTGCAGCAGTAGCCTGTGTCGGACTACTCGTAGCGATAGGAGCATCCAGGTTGCCAATACATCAAAAATAAGAATACTTCATAAATAAAAAATATCCGATAATGAATACAAAAGCAATATTTTTCGATATCGACGGGACATTAGTAAGCTTCGAGACCCACCATGTACCGCAATCGGCCATTGAAGCATTACGGCAAGTTCATAAGTTAGGCATCAAAATCATTATAGCGACAGGAAGAGCATCTGCCGACCTGCATGAAATACAAGATATACCCTACGATGCCGTGATAGCCCTCAATGGCTCTGATTGTGTATTAAGAGACGGCACATCCATATATCGGGAACAAATCTCCAAAGAAGATTTCTACAAAGTGCAGGCTCTTGCACGGCATTATGGATTCCCACTGGCAGTCGAGACCGACAAAGGCATTTTTGTGAATGAAATCAACCCCACCGTCATCGAATTGGCCAAAATGGTCAATCATCCCGTTCCACCTGTAGCCGACATCGAAAAAGAATTCATCGAAAACAATTGCTGCCAGTTATGCATCTATTGCGACGAAGAGACAGAGAAAGAAGTCATGGCACAGCTTCCCGGACTCTCTGTTTCCAGATGGAATCCGTACTTTACAGACGTCAACGTAGCAGGAGTCAATAAAGCTGTCGGTATCAATAAATTTGCCGCCTATTACGGATTCGAGATGGCACAAACCATCGCCTTCGGGGACGGAGGGAACGACATCCCCATGCTCCGTGCTGTCGGTACGGGAATAGCAATGGGCGGAGCCTCAGAAACAGTGAAAGCCGCAGCCGATTATATAACGGGAACAGTAGATGAAAACGGCATACAAAATGCCTTAATCCATTTCGGCATCATTTAAAATTCAGGAATTACTTAACCCGTCATTATCATAGCCAAGCCTACCCACAAAAGGGTGAAAAATAAATTCAATATCCCATATAAACGCTTTCAATCTTTCTTTTATAAGGAAAAACAAATCTTCCGTTCTGAAATTAAAAAAGCCGGCTAACTACACATTAGCCGGCTTATGTTACAATCCCTGCAAAAAAGCAAACCTATCGGGACATAGAATATGGGAAATCAGTCCCCTGCGTCCCCCTCGCCTTATTCGGGCTACTACCCATATCGAAACG
Organism: Coprobacter secundus; assembly: GCA_000803105.1. GTDB lineage: Bacteria > Bacteroidota > Bacteroidia > Bacteroidales > Coprobacteraceae > Coprobacter > Coprobacter secundus. Next base: position 13,259 of record JTDA01000026.1, on the reverse strand, counting down.
CAATTTCCGGCCTTTTACCAAATCCGAATGCAGGAAATAATTATGCTCATAATTCTTTCCGTTCACGATAAGACGTTGTATATAATAATTATCAGCCGCATTATTCGACGTTTCTATATCGATTTTCTTCCCGTTTTCCAAAGTTATCGTAGCTCTTTGTACCAGCGGTGCACCTACGACATATTGTCCCGAACCCGGACACACCGGATAGAATCCCAATGCCGAAAATACGTACCAAGCCGAAGTTTGCCCATTATCTTCATCACCACAATACCCGTCAGGAATAGGCTTATACATACGGTTCATCGTCTCACGCACCCAGTATTGAGTTTTCCAAGGCTCCCCGGCATAATCATACAAATATATCATATGCTGTATAGGTTGGTTGCCATGAGCGTAATTGCCCATATTCATAATCTGCATCTCACGTATCTCATGAATGACAAAACCATAATAACTGTCATCAAAAACCGGAGGCAATGAAAAGACCGAATCCAACATGCCGGTAAACACTTTCGGCCCGTTCATCAAACCTATCAAGCCCTCCACATCATGGAATACCGACCACGAGTAATGCCAACTGTTCCCCTCGGTAAAAGCATCTCCCCACTTAAACGGATTGAATGGGCTCTGAAAACTCCCGTCAGCATTCTTTCCCCGCATCAGTTTATGCGTAGCATCAAACAGGTTCTTGTAATTTTCGCTGCGGCTACGGTACAAATCCTGCTCTTCCTGAGGACGATTCAGCAACTTGGCCACCTGCCATATACACCAGTCATCATAAGCATATTCCAGAGTACGGGCAGCATTCTCCTTTACGCCCACATTACAAGGCACATAACCGAGTTTATTGTAATACTCATATCCCAGTCGCCCCGTAGCCGGACATTCAGGATGCACACTATTTGCCGTCTTCACCATTGCCTCATACAAGTCAGCCCACAATGCTTTCGGAGTGACCCCCTTCAATATAGCATCCGAGATAACCGAAGCCGAGTTATTACCAACCATACAGTCCCGATGCCCCGGAGACGCCCATTCGGGCATAAACCCGCTCTCCTTATACACATTCAGCAATCCTTCCTGTATCCGGGCATTTACCGACGGATACACCAAATTCAATAACGGGAACAAGCAACGGAAGGTATCCCAAAAACCCGTATCGGTATAGAGATAACCGGAAAGTATCTGCCCGTTATACGGGCTGTAATGTACCGGCCTGCCCTTAGCATCTATTTCATAAAACATCCGGGGAAACAAAACTGACCGATACAGACAAGAATAAAACGTACGCATCTGCTCTTCCGACGCTTCTATGTCGATACACCCCAAAATATCATTCCACTGTTTCCGTCCGTCAGATTTCAACTGTTCCAGCGAACGGCCATTCAATTCTTTCAAGTTTCGCTCGGCCTGTTCAAAGCTGATAAAGGACGATGCGACAACGGCATTCACCGTTTCTCCCCTCTTTGTCAAGAAACCTACTACCGCTCCCGCATGGTCGGCAGCCATCTCCATACCGGCAGCCGGCTTGCCGTTTTTCCAAACAGAAGAAAAATGGGGCTTCTTGTCAAACTGAATGACAAAATAATTCTTAAAATTATCCGGTACCCCACCGCTGTTCTTCGTCGTATAACCGATTACTTTATTCTCCTCCGGAACGATACGTATATACGAACCTTTGTCAAAAGCATCGATAACGATACGGGCCGAGTCCGATTCAGGAAAAGTAAACCGGAAACAAGCGGCCCGCTCCGTAGGGACAAGCTCTGTTGTTATATCATAATCAGCCAAATATACACTGTAATAATAAGGAGTCACGGTCTCGGCCTTATGAGAAAACCAACTGGCCCGCTCATCCTCATTGATTCTGTTCCCGATTACCGGCATCAGGGAAAACTGGCCGTAATCGTTTATCCACGGACTCGGTTGATGCGTCTGTTTAAAACCCCGTATCCGGTACTGGTCATAACGATAAGCCCATCCGTCGCCCATCTTTCCGGTCTGAGGAACCCAGAAATTCATGCCCCAAGGCATTGCAATCGCAGGATATGTATTACCGGTAGACAACTCGAATGTAGACAGAGAACCCATCAAAGGGTTCACATAATCGACAGGAGAAAGCCCCGATGCCGACAAGACAACCACATTACCGCAAACCAGAAGCCCCCCAAAAAATCTTTTCAACTTATTTATCATATTCATATTTACACATTATTACTTAGAAGCATCAAACAATCCGTATCCCTCCAGCTCCGACTGCAATTTACGAACATCTATATTTCGCACACTCGTCTTATTCAAAGATGCCATTGCCGCTGCCGTTCCCGCAGCCTCACCTATGCTCGAACATATCGGCTGCACCCGGTAAGAACTGTGAGCCAACCGTGTACCACTGATAATACGGCCGGCAGTCAACAAACCTTCTGTATTCAAAGGAACCAAAGCACGATAGGGAATACCGTAAGGCTTCACCTTACGTTTCACCTCCTCCGGAATATTCCACCCCCAGGCATCAATGGCATACCGGGCATCGGCAATCTTATCATCAGGCTGTGTCCCATTAAAAAGGTCATCTACGGTGACTACCGTTTCACCCTTTATCCGGCGGCATTCCCTGATTCCGATTTTCGGAGCCAAATGTACACAAAATCCGGCATCCTGCAGGTCTTGCATCATCTTAGACTGACCGGCAAGGGCTTTGGCCTGAGCCTCCGCCACCTGTACCGGATCGGTCGTATCCTTACAAAACACACTTACACCCCAGTGCAGAAAAATTCCGGTATTATTCCGGTAAAACTCTTCCCGGTTCTGTTCCTGAGCCCATCGGCGATGGTCATTTTCCAAAACACCCGATTTGAAACTATCTATGGGAAAACGGGCATCATTCCGTACCCTTTGGCTGATATACATTTGAGTACACGGTTGCACTTTCCCGTCACTCACTTCAAGACCATATGATTCACCGAAGTCACTCTTCGCCTCACTGCCATACATGACTTGGCAACCCGCCGTAGCAGCCACCAAGCCTGTGCCGGTCGCATCTATCGTTACCGGAGCCTCTATTTCTTGAAAGACCCCGTTTCGCATAACTCTTACACCCTTTACCCTGTTACGATTTCCCGAAGCCTCCACCAGAGTATCCACAACAGGAGCGCCGCACATCAAAGTAATATTTTTCTGCTCAGCTATCATTCTCTGGTACGCCTGCTGAAAAGAAGACGGCATCCACCAATGATTCTTTCCATCACCGCCCGCTTCGCCGAATGTATCGGACGGACGTCCTCCCAACGGATAAGAACGGTTCAGGTCTTGTACCAGACGCCGAAACAATCCTACCCGAGGGCCACCACACATAAAGGTAACAAACATATCTACCGGAGCACCGCCCGGAGCCATATCCTCCTCTATCAGCACCACCCGCGCACCACTCCGCGCAGCAGCAATAGCTGCAGGAATACCTGCCGGGCCGGCCCCTACCACAATAACATCATATCTCAATCGGGGAAAAACGAGCCTGTCTCCCGAAAACAGCTTCCGGTTTTCAGCAAACACCATTGACGACGGCAACACACTGCACGCCACCCCAGCCCCTATACCTTTTATAAAATTACGTCTGTTTATAGCCATACCCTTTACTTTTTCAATGCGTCGAACAATCCCTTACTGTCCAAGTCAGCAACCAAAGCCTTCACGTCGATATCACGGACTCCCGTCTTATTCAATGCCGCCATAGCCGCTGCCGTACCTGCCGCCTCACCGATATTACTGCATATACGCTGCACCCGGTACGAGCTGTGTGCCAAGCGAGTACCGCTAATCACACGTCCGGCAGTCAACAACCCTTCGGTATTCAACGGAATCAAAGACCGATACGGGATACCATACATTTTCGTCTTCATATTTTTAGGCAATTTCATGCCCCAACAATCCATATAATAATGGGCATGAGCTACCGTGTCATCAGGCATAGAACCCTCCAACACATTATTTGCCGTCAATACATACTCCCCTTTTACCCTACGGCATTCCCGCACACCCAGCTTGGGAGCGATATGTACGGCAAATCCAGCTTCATGCAATTGGTCGAAACGCTCTTCATATTTTTCAAGACAATCTCTCTGTGCTTCCGCTATCTGTACCGGGTCGGTCGTATCCTCCACAGCGACAGACTGCCCCCAATGGAAAAAGATACCTGTCGCCCGTCTCTCCAGCTCCTCTTTTGTCAACCGGTTAGCACCGATATAACCATCCTCCGCTGCACTGCCTTTAAATCCGGCAGGAAATATAGCATCTTTACGAATACGTTCACTGATAAACATTTGAGTACACAGCTGTACTGCCCGGCTCGCCTTTTCCAATCCCACCGGCTCGCCAAAATCGCTCATCGCCTCAGAACCGTACATACATATGCATCCCGACATGGCAGCCACCACACCCGTACCCGTAGCATCTATCGTTACCGGAGCATACAATTCCTGAATATGCCCGTTACGGTAAATCCTGACACCCGTTACCCGATTGCGGTTGCCCTTATCTACCACCATCGTCCCGATAACGGGAGTCCCGCTCAACAAAGTTATATTCTTTTCTTTTCGGATATTCCGGCTCAGCAAGCGCACATATGCCGAAGGCAGAAAAAAACGCCAACCCTTAGGTTTTGTGCCCGACTCATAATTATATAAGCCATGGTCCCTAAGCAACTCCTGCTCCAGAGCCTTGGACAACCCGACCGACGGTTGCCCGAAAAGTGTCGTGACATACATATCTACCGGAGCACCACCGACTGCAAGGTCTTCCTCGACCAAAGCGACCTTGGCTCCCGCCTGAGCTGCCCGAATCGCTGCCGGAATACCACCGGGCCCCGCACCTACGACAATCACGTCAAAATTCAATGCCGGATAAAAAGACGCCGACTTGCGTCTCTCGGAAGGCGGAGTGGCCGCCATCAAATTCATACCGGGTGCCAAAGCACCGACCAGAATGCCCGAACTCACCCCTTTTATAAAACTTCTCCTATCTAATGCACACATGACAAATCCTTTTTATTCCATTTCCAAAACCCGTATTACATTCGGTGCGATAATCTCCAGACCTCCTCTTTTCGTCGGATGCACGCCATCTCCTGCAAACTTACGCAATTCAGGTACACCCTGCTCTTCAGCAATACGTACAAATGTCTCCGCCTCATCGATATACCGCAACTTTTGCTCCTTGGCTATCGACTCATACACTCCATTATATGCTTTCATCTCCGGACGATTCACCGCATTCTTACCCAACGGATATCCGCAAGGAGTATGCAGAAATATTTCACATGCAGGGTACCTTTCTTTTATACGAGTTATCAATAATTCGGTATTACGACGGCAATCCTCCTGCGATATATTGAAACGGGTTACGGCATCGTTGGTCGCAAACTCTATAATCACAGCATCCGGATGTTTCATAAGGACACTGTCTTCCAGATTCTTCAATGCCCAGTTCGAGTTTTGCCCGCTCTTGCCCGTATTCAACACTGTCAGGCGATTACCATACTTCTTGTTCAACTCATCTTCGACTTTCTTCACCCACAAAGGCCCGTTCGGGCGCATGCTCGATATACTCGTGCCATAAACAACCAGCGTTTGAGTCCTGCCCGATTGCAAGTTCTTCACCAAATGCGACTGGGCAGACAGTAAAGAAACACTGAGTAGCATCACCACAATAAACACATACTTGCTTTTCATATATCCGACACTTTTTACCCATTATTTCTTTCCGAATATAGCCTCCCACAACATAGGAACAAGCACCTCATTCGCAGCCTTCTTAGTAGGCAAGATGCCGTCCCTTTGATACTGTTTCAAACCCTCCTCTCCGAATTTTTCATATATCTCATTAAATGTAACGGAAAAATCAGTCAAAATGATATCTTTCTTCTTGGCTATTTCACGACAAGAAGCATTAAATGCTGCTATCTCAGGCCGAGTTTCAGCAGCCTTGCCCAAAGGCCGCTCGGAAATTATATACAAAATAATCGTAGCATCCTGGTTCTGTTCCCGCAAATGGTCTACCATATATTCGGCACAACGCCCCGAATACCAAGGCCAGTTATTGAACCGTAACACCGCATCATTCTCCGAAAAACCAAAAATCAGAAGGTCGGGATTACGCGTCAATACCGAATCCTTAAAATTCTCGGTCGCCCAGAACGAACCTATCCCCGACTTGGAACAATTATAAAAATCCACTTTTCCGGGAAATTGCTTATCAAGTTTTCCCTGTAACTGCTCTACCCAAAAACGGTTAGACGGATTAATCGCTGCACTGGTTCCATAGAAAACAACTGTCTGCTTTTTCCCCGCCTTCAGGTTCTTCGAAAAAGTCGTCTGGGCATCCACCGCAAAAACAGACCATACTGCAACCAATATCAAAACAAAAAAACGGTTCATATCTTATTTATTTTTCCAGGGTTTATTATTAACATTCATATTCACATGACGATACCAGTCGAACAAGCCTTTCCGATCCAGCCGTTCCTGCAACTGGCGTACATCCAGATTACGCACTCCGGTCTTCTGCAAAGAGGCCATAGCGGCAGCCGTACCCGCTGCCTCACCTATGGTAGAACAAATCGGCTGTACCCGGTACGAACTCATAGCCAGACGAGTACCGCTGATGATACGGCCGGCAGTCAGCAAACCTTCCGTTTGGGCAGGAATAAGACTGCGGTAAGGAATACCGTAAGGGCCCACGCTGTTCTTTATCTTGGCATCGACCTTCATCCCCCAAGGGTCTAACGAATACCAGGCATCAGCTACCTTATCATCATGCATTACCCCCTTGAGTACATCATCCACCGTAATCACATATTCACCTTTGATACGGCGGCATTCCCTGATTCCCAGCTTCGGAGCTACATGAGTCACATATCCCGCACTACGCAGTATTTCGAACTGAGGTTCCAATTTCTTTATTGCTTGCCGGTGAGCTTCGGCTACCAACACGGAATCGGTCGTATCCTTACACTCTACAGTTGCCCCCCAGTGTAGATAAATGCCCGAGTCTATCTCGGCAAATTCCTGGGGAGTCTGCTGGGATGCCCATTTCACATTATCATGATCCAGCACCCCCGTTTTGAACGCTTCGAGCGGGAACTCCGCATCACTGCGTGTCCGTTGGCTGATATACATCATCGTACACGGCTGTACCCGTCCATCACTCTTTTCCAGACCGATACTCTCATTAAAATCTTTTCGGGCATCACTTCCGTAAAAGTATTCGCAGCCGGCCTTTGCAGCTACCAGCCCCGTACCCGTCGCATCTATCGTTACAGGAGCCTCGATTTTCTGCAACATGCCTTGACGCATCACACAAACACCGTAAACCTGATTGCGATTTCCCTTGGCTGCAACCAATGTATCCACCACAGGAGAAGCACACATCAAAGTAATGTTCTTTTCCGACTCGATAAATCCGTCCAGTACCTGAACAAATGCCGACGGTAACCACCAGTGTTGCTTTCCGTCCCAGGCCCAATCTTTTATCGTACTGCTGGGCGTTATGCTCAACGAATGTTTCCGGTTCAGCTCCTTAATCATATCAAGAAAAACACCGATTCTCGGAGCACCGCACATATAAGTCACATACATATCCACCGGAGCACCCCCCGGCAGCATATCTTCTTCCAACAATATTACTTTCGCACCTTCACGGGCAGCAGCAATGGCAGCAGGAATACCGGCAGGGCCGGCACCTACGACAATGACATCACACTTCAGCGTCGGCAACTTGAACAACCTCTCGTCCTTCGTATTCAATGACTTATCCGAAGCCCAAAGAGACGTCCCGGGAATTGCCGTACATGCAGCTCCTAAACCCAAACTTCGGATAAATTGTCTTCTATTTATAGCCATACTCTTCTTTTATTACTTTATACCCTCAAAAAGTCCCATACGTATAAGTCTTCCCTGCAAATCTTTTATGTCGATAGAACGAAGCCCCGTTTTCTGCAATGCCGACATAGCCGCCGCTGTTCCCGCTGCCATTCCGATATTGGAACAAATCGGCTGTACCCTAAGAGAACTATGGGCCACCCGCGTAGCACTGACGATACGCCCGGCAGTCAGAAGCCCTTCGGTATTCAACGGTACCAGACAACGGTACGGAATACCATACGGCCCTATATGTTTCATCTCTTCCGGAATCTTCATTCCCCAAACGTCAAACGAATAATGAGCATTCGCTATCTTGTCATCAGGCATGACCCCTTGAATCAAATCATTAGCCGTCAACACATACTCGCCTTTGATGCGGCGTACCTCCCTTACCCCGATTTTCGGAGCCAAATGTACCGCATATCCGGCCTCATGCCAAATAGCCAGATTCTCACGCAACTTATCCAGAGCTTCCATCTGGGCTTGGGCCAATAACAACGGGTCGCGGGTATCCTTACAATAAACCGTCTTTCCCCAATGCAGATAAATTCCGGCATCACGACGTATCATATCCTCCTTATCCGGAGCCGTTACCCAACGGTTCAGATTATCCTCCACGGCACTGCTGCCTTTTAACTTATCGATAGGCAGAACAGCATTCCGTTTTATCCGCTCACTAATGAGCATCCAAGTACAAGGTTGTACCTTCCCGTCGGCAACTTCAATACCTACAGGCTCGTTATAGTCACTTTTGGCCTCGCTACCGTACATGTATTCGCATCCGGCAAGGTCGGCGACCAGCCCGTTACCCGTCGCATCGATAGTCACTGCCGCCTCTATATCCTGATACTCTCCATTACGCATTATCCTGACACCTGTCACCCGATTCCTGTTTCCGTCAGCCTTTACACTGACCCCGACGACCGGAGCACCGCACATCAAGGTAAGATTAGGCTCCTTATCTATCATATTATAAACGACCTCGGCAAACGAACTGGGCATCCACCAATGATTCTTCCCGTCACTGCCCGTCTTCCCGAATGTAGAACAAGGCTTTCCTCCTATAGTATGATGAGCATTCAGTTCCTGAATCATTTCCCGAAATACTCCTACCCGAGGAGAACCGCATATAAAAGGCACATACATGTCCACCGGAGCACCACCCGGCATATTATCTTCTTCCAGCAAAATAACCTTTGCCCCCTGGCGGGCCGCTGCAATAGCAGCAGGTACACCACCGGGACCCGCACCTACAACGGCCACGTCACATTTCAATTTCGGATATTTGGACTTTGCCTTCTCTCCCCTTTTTTCCCCGACAGCCCATACCGAAGACGGAGCCACAATACCCAAAGCCATCCCCGCAGCCATCTTGGCTAAGAAATCTCTCCTGTCATTTCTCATAATCAATTCTTTAAATTCCTTCGGGACACCAAAAACATCCCCAAAAGGATAAACACTTTATCTTCCTTGCATACTTCCTCCGGTATATACACCTCTGGAGAAACATCAGACTTCTACAAGACGGTCTTTATTACCTGTATCGAATTTACATAAATCAACCCTGCCTGCTCGTCCCGAGAATGCTCAAACGAAATGACCGATTCCGGCCGACCGTTTTTGATTTCAAACTCGAAAAGTTCATATCCCCGGCCGAATGGTTTTCCGTTCTTTCCTGTCCGGGCTACAATCTCTCCTATCTCCTTCCCGTCTACCGATATTTTCAAAATCCCCGTTTTGTTCGAGCCGGAAGTTGCAGAAACTTTCAATACGACTTTCTCGTTTTTATCCGATTTCAGATTCATTGCCGGCAAAGCCAAATAACCACAATTTTCATCCCCTTCGGCCGACTTTCCGAAACGGACGGATTTGCCTAAATACGACATATTCCCCGTCATGAAAACCTGAGCAAATACATTTCTCGACACACAGTCCTCTCCCGCTGCCGACACCCAATTATGAGGGGCGTTTCCTGCCGACATTTCTTTCGAAGCCGAAACTTTAAAACCATCGCATTTCAAGTCAAACAATGTCGAAGTTCCGGTCTGCCCCGAAACAGATAAAACAGAAGCACAAAACAAAACAATAAATAAGAAGTGCGTTTTCATACGTATATATACTTTTTTGAAATATTATTTTACTGCAATTTTAATCCTCAATAGCCAATAACCGGGTTAACATACGGATTAATACCCCCTTTTTTCATTAACCCCGAATGATTTTTGACCTTTTTGTAAAAAATGGCAGGACTCGGCCCGCCATTTTCCAAACACTACTACATCTTCATAATTTTATGACTGCTTATATGGCCCGAACTGTCTTTCTTTATCAAAATATAAGAACCGGCAGCCAATCCCGACACATCGATACGAGACGACGGTTGCGACATCCCGTACACCAATCCGCCATTCAGATTATATATCTCTACCGAACGGTTATTCTCACCGATATAAATTTCAGAAACAAACGGATTGGGATATACAGCATTCCCCTTATCGGCAGATGACTCTTCCATACCCGACACAATATCATCCTCACGATATACACGGATAGAATTCACATATATAAAATCTCCATTTACCGTTCTGGTATGTGTAAAGTTGATTTTAGAAGCTTCCGTCCCGTTCTTCACGTCAAACTTGAATGTATAATAAGTCGCACCGAAAGGCTCTCCATTATTTCCCGTAGCCGCCTCTATCTTGCCTACCTCATTTCCATCGACATCCACAGTCAACGTTCCGTTCTTCTCTCCTCCGCATGTTGCCGATACTTCTATCACTACTTTCTTTCCCTCCGGAGCCGTCAAGTCCAGTTCCGGCGTAGTAGCACTTCCGTTATACGGAACAAAATCTGTCGACCCAGAAGGAACATTCCGGCCAAAACGAACACTCTTGCCCAGATAAGCATTTGCCCCACTCATCACCTGGGCAAATACATTTGCCGATGTCCACTCCATACCCGATGCAGAAAGCCAGTTATGGGGAGCCTTTGCCACCGACATTTCTGTCGATGCCGATGTAGTAAAGACATTACAATCCAAAGTAAGAATATCAGGTTCCACAACATCTTCCACAGACACTTTTATCGAATTTACATAAATATATCCCGCAGCTTCGGTACGAGAGTGGACAAACGAAATCTTCGACAATTCAGTCCCGTCGGTAAGTTCATACTCAAAAAGATAGTAGGCTGCGCCAAACGCTGCACCATTATTTCCATCGGTAGCCGCCTCAATCTTGCCTATTTCTTTACCGTCCAGTTTGACTGTCAAAGTCCCAGTCTTGTTACTGCCGGCAGTCGCGGAGACTCTCAACATAATTTTCTTCCCCTGTACAGGTCTCAAATCCATTCCAGGCAATGTCAACGAGCCGGTACTGGCCAAAGCAGAAGCACCGAATCGGATACTTTTACCCACAAAAGTAAGATTGGCATTTGTCACATTCTGCGCATACACATATTCAGATTCACACACTTTATCACATGCCGACAACCAATTATACGGAGCACTTGCTACAGACATCTCCGTAGAAGAATTCTGCTCGAAGTAGTCGCATTTCAATTCAAACAGAGGTTTGCTCTCCGCAGGAATATCCACGGTAGAAAGTCCCGTCAGAAGAGAATTCAGCACATTCGGATAAATAACCTCCATAGCTCCTTTCAATGTAGGATGCACACCATCGGCCGTATAAGTCTTGAGCAAATCAAGATTCTCTGTACCCATTGTATAGAAAAACGCTGACTCGTCTACCCATATATACCCGTTAGACTCTGCCAACTCCTCATACACGGCATTATACTTTTGCATATCCGGACGCGGAGTAGCACCTCCTGTACCTCCTTCAGAAGCAACAATAGGATAACCGCATGGCGTATGCAAGATAATTTCACAATCAGGATTCACCTCCAGAATACGGGCAATCAACTCTTCCGTATTCGTCTTGCATTGCTCTACCGATACCCCTTTGCTCTCGACAGCATCATTCGTTGTAAACTCGATAAGTACTGCATCCGGGTTATAGACCAACACGCTGTCTGCCAGATTGGCCAATGCCCAAGTAGAACATTCACCGCTCCGTCCCTTATTCAACAAAGTAAGATGATTATTATACAGACCGTTCAATTTATCACCGACAGCTCCGACCCAAACCGGGCCATTGCCCATTCTCGTTATACTGGTACCATAAACAACCAAAGTCTGGTCTTTACCTTCCGACAGACTCTTTACCAATCGGGACTGTCCGAAACTCATTGCTGTACATCCCATCAAGGCAAACAACAGAAATACAATTTTTTTCATAAGCATCTTTTTATATTTACGATATATTATATAAGCGGGAATACGGACAATCCCAAATCCCGAGACTAACACTTTATTTTCAATGCCTCACATACTTAAATGTACGGACACCCTTTTCCATACTTACACGAACCACATAAATTCCGGTATCCAAACCGGACAAATCGCAATAAGAAGAATTTATAGACCGGTCATATACCCTCATCCCCGATAATGTCATGACCGATACTTGCTTGCCACCCTCGCCATTTATATATAATCCGGCCGGCAATACCGTCACACCATTCCCGTCAGCATCCGGACTCTCGAAAGAGAGACTCCCGTCATAATCTTCGATTACCTTTTCTGTTTCCTCCGGATAATTTTTCATTCGGATACGCCACAACAACTCTTCAATAGATACGATTTTGATATTGGGTGACAGGCGTTCTTTGGTCCACATAACCGGTGTAACACCTCTCAACGCTCCCACATCCCCGGACGAAGCATCCGAAACAGAACCATCCGGATTCTGCTTGAAATATGACCAGGCATGTACGACTGTCCAAGCAATAGTTCTCTCCTCAGACAAAGCCCCTTCATTAATCAAGGCCGCTATCTCTTGGGGATTGCCCGACCCTTTCCTGTCCAGATTTGCCCACAACTGGTACTTGGCCGTGACGACGGGAATGTGTATCCCCTCCCTGTTTTCTACCCAGTAAACAGCACCGTCACCTCCATTATAAGGCACATACTGCACGACAACAATACCCACCAAATCATCTATCATTTCAGCATACATCCGATAAGCTTCCAAAGCCTCATCACTATCGGTATTACCCCGGGTGATAAATCCCAAGACCTTTACACCCGACCTCTTCATCCGCTCTCCCACTTCGGCAATAAAAGTTCGGCATACACTCTCCTGCTTATCCCCCTGTAACGAAGCAAAACGATCAGGATACTGGTATCCTCCCCCATATTCAATCAGGCTGCCCGGTACATGATTGGCTTTCTGTACATAATAACTCCAAGCATCAGGGCACATCTGTGACAAATTTACC
>JTDA01000025.1 GCA_000803105.1 Coprobacter secundus | reverse complement strand
CTATGACCATGATGTTCGTGGAGCATCTTATCAAATGCATAAGTTACCGGTCTTACAATCTGGCAAAATATTTCGTCTTTGTTTTTAAAATAATTATAAATATTGCTAAGTACGACATTTGATTTTGCTGCAATTTCTCTCATGGAAGTTTTTGAATATCCTTTTTCCAAAAATATATTTTCTGCAGCTTTAAGAATATTGTTTCGTATGTTGTCTTTGGGTATTTGCATTAAAAAAAGGAGTTTAAATCTTTTTTTATAATACAAAGTTATGGTTGGCAAAAAGAGTAAACAATACCCAAAAATGGGGATTTTAAGTTTTATATATGAGAGATAAACGATTTGGTGAGGATATTATGGATAAACAAAAATCATAGAGAGTATTTACTCTCTATGATTTTTGTTTTTTTAATTATTTTTTTAAGCTAAAAATCCCAATAAAATTCCGGCAGCAACGGCCGACCCAATAACTCCGGCTACGTTTGGGCCCATAGCATGCATAAGAAGATAATTTGTCGGGTCATATTCTAAACCGATAACTTGGGATATACGCGCCGAGTCAGGAACTGCTGATACACCAGAATTTCCAATTAGAGGATTGATTTTATTACCCTTTTTCAAGAATAGATTGAAAAATTTAACGAACAGAACTCCTGCGGCAGTAGCAATAATAAAGGAAATTGCCCCTAAAATGAAGATTTTTACCGAGTTGGCTGTTAGGAATTGAGAGGCTTGTGTGGATGCACCTACTGTAAGTCCTAACAAAATGGTAATGACATCGATTAATGGACCACGGGCTGTTTCTGCTAAACGACGAGTTACTCCGCTTTCTTTTAATAGATTTCCGAAGAATAACATACCTAAAAGAGGAAGACCGGATGGAACAAGGAAACAGGTCAATAACAATCCGGCAATCGGAAAGATAACTTTTTCTGTATGGGATACTACACGAGGTGGTTTCATACGGATGAGCCTCTCTTTTTTAGTGGTTAGTAGCCGCATAATAGGTGGTTGTATTACGGGAACTAAAGCCATATATGAATAGGCTGAGATGGCAATTGCTCCCATTAGATTAGGCGCCAACTTTGAAGATAAAAATATAGCTGTAGGACCATCGGCTCCTCCAATAATACCAATGGCACCTGCTTGGTTAGGTTCAAATCCCATAGCTAAAGCAATAGCATAAGCTCCAAAGATACCGAATTGGGCTGCTGCACCAATGAGCATTAGTTTAGGATTGGAAATAAGAGCGGAGAAGTCCGTCATAGCTCCAATGCCTAAAAAAATCAGAGGGGGATACCAGCCCTGAGTTACTCCTTGGTATAATATGTTGAGGACAGACCCTTGTTCATATATTCCTAATTGTAATCCAGCATCTTTAAATGGTATATTGCCTATCAGTATACCGAATCCAATGGGAATAAGCAGCATCGGTTCAAATTCTTTAGCAATAGCAAGATAAATGAAAATGATACCACATATAATCATGATGAGGTTCCCTATTTCGAAATTTGCAAATCCCGTATAGGTAAGAAACTCTTCTATATTTCCACTTAGGAATTGAATAAATTCATTTTCCATACGCTTATTCTATAATTAGTAAATCGGCACCTTCGAGAACTGAATCACCCTTATTAACCTTGATTTCTATCACTTTCCCATCACGGTCGGCATTGATGACATTCTCCATTTTCATGGCTTCCAGTATCATGACTTTCTGACCGCGTTTTACAGTGTCTCCAACTTTAACGCTAACTTCCAATATTACACCGGGAAGAGGTGTCCGGACAGCTCCTGCAGCACTGGGTGAAGAGGGGCGACTGACTACTGGTTCTCCGGTTGGAGTAGTAGGAGCAGCTTGAGGACGTTTTAATGGACGTATTTGTTTTTTAGCAGGTTTATCTAATTCAACTTTATAAGGGGTTCCGTTTACCTCAACTTCGGCAATATTATCTACAACGCTGTTTACTGAAACTTTATAGAGATTACCGTTTATTTTAAATTTATAGTCTTTCATGTTGCATATTTTATATTTGACACTCTAAAAATATCTTCTGCTTGTAGAGAGTATCTTAGTTATTCAAATTATCTCTTTTTTATTTGAGGAACTTCACGTAAGCCGTATATTTTTGAGCTCCAAGGAGAGTAATTACGAGTAACTCTATGGATAGTCAACACAGTTTCTTCATAATCATGATCTCCGCCTTGATGTTCATTTAATGCCATTGTGATTGCGGCTAATACAGCTCCTGGTATTTCGGATTCTTCTCTTGCATCTTTTATTTTGCCTGAAATACCTTGAGCCTTCATAGCTCGTTTAGTACTTAATCTGACTGAGATTTTTCCAATTACCCGGAAAACGAGATAAAGCAATATTAGAGCTAAAAAAACTACAGACATTGCTGTTACAGCCATACCTATACCGTTAGGGTCATGTTCTGCAAATTTGTCAACTTTCGGATTGTTATTAATAACAAAATTCGAAGCTTCAGGAGTTGGATGTGGTAGAATTTTCAAATCTCTTGCTCCGTCTTGTGGTGCACCGAAACTTTGATCGGCTTCCAGCACCGGAACAGTAACTTCGTCTATTAAGTTTTTACCGCTTGCGTCGTAAAGAGCTATATAATTTTCTTTATCTGGGTCGAGGCTGAAATTAGTGTGGAATGTACCGTGGTGAGGATAAGAATCTGCCCAAAGTAAAACGACTTGTCGAGGACCTATTTGAGTCCTTAGGTCTCCTTTTGAAATCATATATTTTTTGGGATTGTTCTTATCGTTGGTAATAAAGCATCCAGCCATTTGTACCGTCCCAGCAGAATTATTATATATTTCGATCCAAGCACCTCGATTTCCGAATGGATCCATGTAATTTGAGACATTGTTTGTCAAGACCTCATTGATACGAAGTGCTGATGTCGATTGTGCATAAGTCCCACTGGCCAGCCCGATACTCAGTATTATACTTCCTATTATTTTCCTTATCATAATTTATGTTTTTAATAGGTTATAATGGCAGATTATCGTGTTTTTTTGCCGGATTAGAAAGCTTTTTGGTTTGTAGCTGTTGCAGAGCACGGATAATACGGAATCGAGTGTTACGTGGTTCTATAACATCATCTATGTATCCGTAACGAGCAGCATTGTAAGGATTGGCAAAAGCTTTCTTATATTCTGCTTCTTTCTCGGCTGCGGTAGATTTAGGATCCTCTGAAGCTGCGACTTCTTTAGCAAAGATAATTTCAACGGCTCCAGCAGGTCCCATGACTGCAATTTCAGCAGTTGGCCACGCGTAATTAATATCTCCTCGAAGGTGTTTGGAACTCATAACGCAATACGCACCACCATAAGACTTACGTAAAGTTATCGTTACTTTTGGCACAGTAGCTTCACCATAGGCATATAAGAGTTTTGCTCCATGCAAGATTACTCCTCCATATTCTTGACCGGTTCCTGGTAGGAATCCTGGAACATCGACTAAGGTGACTAAGGGTATATTGAATGCATCACAAAAACGCACGAAACGAGCAGCTTTGCGGGATGCATTAATGTCGAGAACTCCGGCCATTTTACAAGGCTGGTTGGCAACAATACCGACAGCCTGTCCATTAAAGCGAGCGAAACCTACGATAATATTTTGTGCATAATCTTTATGCACTTCAAGAAATTCGCCATTATCGATAATTCCTCCGATAACTTCATACATGTCATATGCTTTGTTCGGATCATCAGGAATTATATCGTTTAGTCCGTCTTCCAAACGGTCTATAGGATCTTCGCATGACATAAGGGGAGGTTCTTCCATATTATTTTGAGGTAAGAAACTAAGGAGATGACGAATGAGATTTAGTCCATCTTCTTCAGTGTCTACAGCAAAATGAGCTACTCCAGATTTTGTAGAATGTATGCTGGCTCCTCCCAGTTGTTCTTGGGTAACATCTTCTCCGGTAACGGTTTTTACGACTTTAGGTCCGGTCAGGAACATGTAACTGGTTCCGCGAGTCATGATATTAAAGTCGGTCAGAGCAGGTGAATATACTGACCCTCCGGCACATGGCCCGAAAATACCAGATATTTGGGGTATGACCCCAGATGCCAAAATGTTACGTTGAAAAATTTCTGCATAACCGGCAAGGGCATTTACTCCTTCTTGTATGCGAGCTCCACCAGAATCGTTAATACCAATAACTGGAGCACCCATTTTCATTGCTTGGTCCATCAGTTTGCATATTTTCATAGCAAAAGTTTCAGACAAAGAACCTCCGAATACAGTAAAGTCTTGGGCGAATACATATACTAAGCGACCGTCTATGGTACCAGTTCCCGTAACAACGCCGTCTCCCAGATAACTGTCTTTGTCGATACCAAAGTTTGTACAACGATGACGGACGAACATATCTATTTCTTCGAACGAACCTTCGTCAAGCAACATGGCAATACGTTCACGAGCTGTATATTTGCCTTTTTTGTGTTGAGATTCGATTCTTTTTTCTCCCCCTCCTAAACGGGCTTGTTCGCGAAGTGCGATGAGTTCTTTTACTTTTTCAAGTTGATTACTCATGGTATTTATGTTTTAGTTTATTTTTTATTCGGGTCTTCACATAATTCTGTCAACACACTGCAAGTTGATTTAGGATGGAGAAAAGCAATATTCAGGCCTTCTGCACCTTTTCGAGGAGCTTTGTCAATTAGACGCACACCTTTGCTTTCAGCTTCAGCTAAAGCGTCAGCAACATTATCAGTTGCAAATGCTATATGGTGGATACCTTCTCCACGTTTTTCAATAAATTTGGCTATGGTACTTTCTTCACTGGTTGGCTCAAGGAGTTCTATTTTAGTTTGTCCTATTTTAAAAAATGCTGTTTTTACTTTTTGGTCAGCAACTTCTTCGACAGAATAGCACTTTAGGCCTAAAACTTGCTCATAATATGGAAGTGATTCTTCGATGCTTTTTACGGCAATGCCTAAATGCTCGATGTGTGTTAAATTCATAATGTATGCATTTTTATGGTTAAACAATAAAAATAGGGTGGTACTCATTTTCTTAACCACCCTTTCGCTACAAATATAAAATATTTCATTTGAATAGAGAAATTTTTCTTTAAATAAATTGTTATATCACTAAGTGAGTGTTTATCTGATGTTTATTGGCTTTATTGAGAGTTTTCTGCCAAATAGACAGTAAAATCTGACAATCTTAAATTTTGTAACAAATGAAAGCTGACAAAAATTTCTATTTTTTACGAATATTGATTTGGCATACAATTTGAGTAATAAGAAGTGTCTGTTCGATACGAGGAAATAAAATTCAGAGATAGGGCAGATAAAAAAATAAAGAAATTAAACATTAAAAAATATAGAACAATGGGAAAAATTATTGGAATTGACTTAGGAACAACCAATTCTTGTGTGGCTGTAATGGAAGGGACAGAACCGGTTGTTATTGCGAATAGTGAAGGTCGTCGTACGACTCCTTCTATCGTAGCATTTGTTGATGGTGGTGAGCGTAAGGTGGGTGATCCTGCTAAGCGTCAGGCTATTACCAATCCTACGCGTACCATATTCTCTATCAAGCGTTTTATGGGGGAAACTTATGACCAAGTGCAAGGTGAATTGGCTCGTGTGCCTTATAAAGTAGTAAAGAGTGATAACAATACTCCACGTATAGATATTGATGGACGATTATATTCTCCTCAAGAAATTTCAGCAATGATTCTTCAGAAAATGAAAAAAACTGCTGAAGATTATATCGGGCAGGAAGTAACGGATGCCGTCATTACAGTTCCGGCTTACTTTAACGATTCACAACGTCAAGCTACTAAAGAAGCAGGAGAGATTGCAGGGTTAAATGTAAGACGTATTGTCAATGAGCCTACGGCTGCAGCTTTGGCGTATGGATTGGACAAATCGAATAAAGATATGAAAATAGCTGTATTTGATTTGGGTGGTGGAACATTCGATATATCTATTCTGGAATTAGGAGATGGTGTCTTTGAAGTAAAATCTACCAATGGAGATACTCATTTAGGAGGTGATGATTTTGACCATGTAATTATCGACTGGCTGGCTGACGAGTTTAAGAATGATGAAGGTGTCGATTTACGTCAAGATCCTATGGCTTTACAACGTCTGAAAGAAGCTGCAGAAAAAGCTAAAATCGAGTTGTCAAGTGCCACATCTACCGAAATTAATTTACCGTATATTATGCCGGTAAATGGGGTTCCTAAACATTTGGTAAAAACTTTGACGCGTGCTAAATTTGAACAGTTAGCTGATAAATTGATTCAGGCTACGATAGAACCTTGCCGTCAAGCATTGAAAGATGCAGGGCTGAGTGCTTCAGATATTAATGAAGTTATTTTGGTGGGTGGTTCTACTCGTATTCCGGCTATTCAAGCTATAGTTGAAAAATTCTTTGGAAAGGCTCCATCAAAAGGTGTTAATCCAGATGAGGTTGTTGCTGTAGGTGCTGCGATACAAGGGGCAGTATTAAGCGGTGATGTGAAAGATGTGTTATTACTTGATGTTACTCCATTATCTTTAGGTATCGAAACTTTGGGAGGCGTAATGACAAAATTGATTGATGCTAATACGACCATTCCTACTCGTAAGTCGGAAGTATTCTCTACGGCAGTAGATAATCAGCCTTCAGTAGAAATACATGTATTGCAAGGTGAACGCCCTATGGCAAAAGATAATAAAACTATTGGTCGGTTCCATTTGGATGGCATTCCTGCTGCAATGCGTGGAGTACCTCAAATTGAGGTTACATTTGATATTGATGCTAATGGTATATTGAATGTATCTGCTAAGGATAAAGGTACTGGCAAAGAACAAAGTATACGTATAGAAGCTTCGAGCGGTTTGACCGACGCAGAAATCAAACGGATGAAGGAAGAAGCTGCTGCTAATGCAGATAATGATGCTAAAGAGAAAGAACGTATCGATAAATTGAATCACGCAGACTCGTTGATTTTCCAGACTGAAAAGCAGCTAAATGAAATGGGTGATAAGATTCCAGCAGATAAGAAGAGTGCTATTGAAGGAGCTTTAGCTAAGTTGAAGGAGGCTCATAAAGCTCAAGATATTGCAGGCATTGATGCTGCTTCTACCGAATTGAATTCTGTATTGCAGGCTGCTGCCCAGGATTTGTATAATGCTCAGGCTAATGCTCAACAACAAACAGGAACGAATGCTCAACAAGGTGGAGCTCAGCAGTCTGGGAATAACAATAATGGAGGAGACGATCAGGTAACTGATGTTGATTTTGAGGAGGTAAAATAAATTTTAAATTTAATATAGGGAACAGCGTGTAACTTAAATAGTTATACGCTGTTTTTTTATTTTCAGATTCTAATCTAATACTTTGCAGAACTGCTTTATGTGGAGAAATTTGATCCTGCCGAAACCTTTATAGAGGCTTTGGATGAATATGTTGAATATTATAATAGAAAGAGAATCAAAGTACAATTAAAAGAAAAGAGTTCGGTACAATATTGAACTCTCTCTATATATAACTGGGTAATGTTTAACCTATCTAACTTTTCGGGGGCACTTCAAAATGAGACAGTCTTATAAGTAAGGTTGCAAGTTGGGTTGTAAAATACATTATTTAGTCTTATTTTTTACTAGTGAAAAGGGAAAATAAGGGGACCTTTGAAGAAAGGTTCAATTTATAAATTTTTCATTTTTGGAATTTTATTTTGAGAGAATTTCTTTTATGTCTATGCTTTTGTCGGATACTTTTTTTACTGATTTTTATTGTAAATTTGTATCATTATAAATTTCTGATGATGATGTATATCCTATTGAAAGATGGTACAAGAATATGGTCAGCTTCCCCAAATATTGAGAAGTTATGAAAAAATTGAAGGTTTGTTTGTTGTTGTTGGCTATTACAATTATATCCGTAGCACAGACATCTACAATTGAGACTCTCGCAGACACATTTGAGCGTGATACGCTAAATTATTCGTTGCGATTTGCCGGCCGACATCTTGTTGGTACACCCGTTTTGTCTGATAGTGCCGATGTGGCACATTTGAGCCATAAGGCTTTTTGGAGAGCGACAGCAGAGACTGTAGGTATGAATATCGGATTGTGGGCGTTTGATCGCTATGCCCTTAAAGGGCATTATGCTTATATATCATGGAACTCGATAAAGGAAAACTTCCGGCATGGTTTTGAATGGGACAATGATCATTTGGCTACAAATATGTTTGGTCATCCCTATCACGGTTCGATCTACTTTAATGCTGGACGAAGCAATGGTTTCAACTTCTGGCAGTCGGAACTGTTTGCCATTGGAGGAAGTGCCATGTGGGAGATGTTTATGGAATGTGAGTACCCTTCGACCAATGATATAATTGCAACACCCGTAGGTGGGGCGGCACTTGGCGAAATATTTTATCGAATGTCTGACCTCATTATCAACGATCGTTCATCAGGTGGTGAGCGTTTTGGTCGTGAACTGGCAACTTTTCTTGTCGACCCGATGCGAGGATTCACACGTATAGTGACGGGGCGTGCATGGGAACGTCGCTCTACTTCGGGACGACGTTTCGGTATACCGCCAATAAGCATCGACTTGTCGCTTGGAGGCAGATATATTACTCTATGGGACAATGATGAAGGCTCGCGAGCAGGAGTGACAGCCAAGATAAAAGTTGAATACGGTGACCGATATGTCGAGAATGCTCGGGTACCGTACGACTATTTCTCTTTTCTTTTGGAACTTCAGGGAATGAGGACCCAGCCTTTGCTCAGTCGCGTGGAGATAATGGGACGGCTATTGTCAAAGGAGCTCGTTAATTGGAAGAACCTGAATGTGAACATTGGACTTTATCAGCATTTCGACTTCTTTGATTCCGATACGATACGGCCCGAGCGATATATCTCGCACTTGTTTCCTTGTGCCGTACCCTATAAATTAGGCTCTCCTGCTACGGTCGGTGGAGGTGTTATGGCAAGATTCAAACCTTCACCTACTGTGGCATTCGATGGGTATCTTCACCTCAACGGAATTATTCTTGGTGGGATGTTGACGGATTTTTACCGCGATTACAACCGTAATTACAATTGGGGTTCAGGATTCTCAATCAAGGCGGCTCTCGGCTGGCAGTTGACCAATGATCGCGTATCGGTTTGTCTCGCCAATCAATTCTATAGGCTCTATACGTGGAAGGGATACGATCAAAATGTGGATTGGTCGCTGACACCAGAGGGAGCACCAGTCGATGTGCAAGGTGACAAGGCTAACTCAAGTTTCAACCATTTTGAGGTGGCCGTAAACTGCAGGCTTTGGCGTAGCCTTTATCTTACTACTGGTTTCGATATGTATATCAGACATAGTAATTACGATGGCCTGACTGTCGACAACACCGTCGGTCCCCGAATCGTAAGTAAACAACTCGGCACCAGCCTAATGTTTACCTATAAGCTATAGGAAGATATCAATAACTGAATAAAAAAATTCTTACTGAATTTGGCATATGAAAACTTTTGTAATAACGATAAAAAATAATTGTGATACGGCCCTTTGTAACAATCTTCTTGTCGTGTCCTTTACTCTTCGTTTGAGAGAGAGAAGGTCAGTAATACTATCTAAGATTTGCTTATCATCCACCATCGTTGCAACTAATTCTTCAAATGGGATAGGAGGAGGTGTTCCATTCTTTATTATCTACTTACAAGTTAGTAATGACCTGAAGTAATACAAAAAACGTTTTAGTTCTATACCTCGTTTTTCCAAATACCGATTTTGATGATTAGTACCTACATGAAAGTAATGATAAACACCTCGTATGGTATTAAAGAAGTGGATCTCATCACTAAGTGGCACGTTCCTTAATTGCATGTTATCTATATATACTATCGGACTTCTCAACCATTCGAGCATTGTTGGATTTGTCTTGCGGTAAAGTTGTAAAGTCTTACGTATATCCCAGCCTACTGCATCGAAACCTTCGTCTGTCATAATTTCGATAACATCTCTGTTAAAATTGACGGTAAGATACCAATTAAGTGGATGTACATAGATAAAGCGTACATCCCAATCGGAATCAGGGGAAGAGAATCCCCATGCCCTGTTACCTGACTCTGCAGCGTAGAGTATTTTGACATTATATTGCACCTTTATCTTCTGTAGATGCTTAAGAATTTCTTCTCTTGTCATGCTCTTTAACGTTTAGTCTCCTTTTACCACCGCAAGAGGAGCAAGTTCTATAATAGGTTTTATCAAATCATTTTCAAATGCAATTACAGCCTCAATATCTTTGTAAGCACTTGGGGCTTCATCAAGTCCACTCTTACGCATACCATGGATTATACCCTGCTCATCCATACGACGGCACTCTTCTGAGAGGTCGAGAGTCTTGAAAGCAACTGAACGACTCATCTTTCTTCCAGCACCATGTGAGCAACTCATGAATGATTCTGGATTACCAAGACCTTCTACGATGTAAGACTTTGTACCCATCGAACCAGGAATAATACCAATCTCACCCTTAAATGCTCGTGTAGCACCCTTTCGATGAACAATTACATTCTTACCAAAGTGATTCTCCCAAGCGGCATAGTTGTGAGCGATGTTTATTATTGGTTCAAAGTTTACATTTGTGCAATTATCCATAAAACCTTGCTGAACTTGTTCCATCATAACCTTACGATTGGCAAAAGCTAGATGTTTACAATACTCCATTTCATGCATATAGTCTTTACCCACCTGCTCTTCTATGGGCAAGAATGCAAGTCCGGGTAGTGTATCTGCATACCAACGTTCGCAGAGTATCTCTGCCTGCTTATTGTAATAGTTGGCTACTGTGAGACCGACATGTCGGCTACCAGAGTGTATCATAATCCATACATCATCTTTCTTTGTATCTTTCTGAATTTCAATGAAATGATTCCCGCCTCCCAAAGTGCCAATCTCCTTGAGCATAGCAACTGTCTTATTCCTTAAGAAAGGGCATGCATCGAGATCGAGGTCAGGAAGAAGACTTTTATCCATGGCATTCTTTTGGTGGTCGAAGCCAAGAGGGATTGTTTTACGGATATGCCTCATGATGGCTTTGATTTGATTGACAGAAAGTTCTGAAGCCTTAAGATTGGTTTTCACAGCACACATTCCACAGCCAATATCCACGCCTACTGCGTTAGGGATAACTACACCTATAGTTGCAAGTACACCACCGATAGGCATGCCTTTGCCTGTGTGTGCATCAGGCATGATGGCTATGTGTTTGAAAGCGAATGGGAGTGATGCCAGACTGATAATCTGTGCCATACATGAATCCTCCACATCGTCAAGCCATAATTTTGCGGGTAATCTGGTACCCATAACTACTTTTTGTACCATAATCAATTAATTTTACTACAAAGTAAGGTTTATACTACGCCATCTATTGTCGTAGTTGAAAAATCTTTTTATCTTTATATAAAAATTATATATATGCCATTAAATAGAAATACATTGATACGGATTCGCACGATAGATACTTGTTTACATCGCAGACAAAGACTGTGGACATTGGAAGACCTTCGTCAGGCATGCGAAGACGCATTATATGACTATGAAGGTATTTCGAGTATTAGTACGCGTACTATCCAGCGTGATATAGAACTGATGCGTGGTGATAAACTCGGATACTATGCTCCCATTGTGGTGAAAGATAAGAAGTATTACACTTACGAAGACCCAAACTTCTCTATCACACAGCTACCTCTCACGAAACAGGATTTGGCGGAACTGAGCAGTGCTATGGATATTATCAAGCACTACAATGGTTTTCAAAGTATGGCGGGGCAAGAGGATATCTTAGCCCGTATGCAAGATCAAATTCAAACACAAGAGAGTCACCAACAAGTTATCTTCATCGAAACCAATGCTCGTCTCAAAGGATTAAATTTTCTCTCTAATCTCTATGACCACATCGTAAAGAAGAATCCTATCGTCGTTGACTATCGATCGTTCAACTCAAAACGTAATAACCGTTTCTATCTCTCTCCTTATTTATTAAAGGAGTTCAACAACCGTTGGTTTTTATTGGCCTACAGTAAAAAGATGAATGATATTCAGACTATCGCTTTAGATAGAATGTTGGCGGTATCGAAGGATGAGAAAGGAACTTATGTGGAAAATACTTTCTTCGATCCAAGTATATATCTTGATGAGATGGTAGGTGTTACACGCGACATACATTCCCAAAAGGAGGTTGTCACACTATGGGTGGATGCAGACCAAGCTCCTTATGTTCTAACTAAGCCCATGCATAGCAGTCAACGGTTGGTACAGGAGAACGAAGATGGCAGTATCATTCTGTCACTTGAAGTAATTCTTAATCTTGAACTGGAACGATTAATTCTTGGTTATGGCTGTCACATAGAAGTAAAAACGCCACGATTGTTGCGTCATCGTATAGCACAAGCTATCCTTTTGGCTGCAACGAGATATCAAATGTAAACACATTAATCTGACTTTGGAGATTTGACAGTTGCTATTAGTGTGACCTTGATGGAAACTATACTTTTCTTATCTTTTATTTGGAACAAGTTTGTGATATGTTTTATTTGAAAAAGTGCAATTTAGTTTGATATAAAATATTTGTAATGAGAAAGATATGTCGAGAGGTAACATAGCATTCTTAGAATGCTGTAAGGAATTCGGTAAAATTTTCATTTCTTCGATATTAATGTCGAAGTTATATTTATTTTTTGATTGCAGATGAAATATTTTAAACTATGATTAATTGTCCTATTTTATAACAAAAACTTTCATGTATTTTGAATTAATTACAAGGAAAGAACCAAGTCTGCTAACAGGATAGCTGTTTCCTGCTCATCTTTGGGTGCATCTTTAGGTTTCCATGCCACAACGAACCGTACAGATGCAGATTTCACTTTATAACCTCTCTTTTCCCATTCAGATAATGTTCCCTGCATTTTTGATGATACCTTTGCTATAGGTTTATTGGTCAATGAACTATATAAAAAGAAGTCACTGTAAGTTAAAAGATCTCCCCCTCTCAATGCTAAGACCTCTTGTTTCCGTTCTTTGAAGAAACCCAAATTGACATCTTTGTGAGAGAGTTGTAGTACAATTTCTTCAGGCATATTATACTGTTGTTGGTCAATAAAATATCGATCCGCACTTAAGCGATTGAAATAATCGCCATTCGTATGTATAAACAGCCGGTTTTTTGCACGGGTTATTCCTACATAATATCGACGCATCAGATGTACATCCTTTACATAATTGTCGGATACGAGCATATACACGTTGTCAAACTCTCTACCTTTGGCCTTGTGAATGGTTGATACCACAACATCGGTTCCTGAGATATCGCAGAAGTCTTCCACTGACGACTCAAATACAAATTCTTTGAAGTCACTGAAATATTTTGTTTTGTTGGTTTGTTCAAACTGTTCCACACACCGCTTAACATACATCAAACTTAGACTTCTATCATAAGTAGAAAAGGTTGCATGCTTGGTTTCTTCCCATAGTTCTTCTG
This sequence comes from Coprobacter secundus, assembly GCA_000803105.1. Taxonomy (GTDB): domain Bacteria; phylum Bacteroidota; class Bacteroidia; order Bacteroidales; family Coprobacteraceae; genus Coprobacter; species Coprobacter secundus. Next base: position 11,183 of record JTDA01000025.1, on the reverse strand, counting down.
TAATTAACGGAGTTTTTATCCGTTTGTCTATATATCTCATGAAATATCTCATTTCCAATATGTTCCAGAAACGTAAACTCTCCATTGATTGTATCAGTTTGCTGCTTATGCCTTGTTTTCGCAAAAGAGCCATCAGGATGACAGCCTCTTCGTTTGTTTGGGTGAGCACACACGAAGTTCCTTTGTCTTTCTGTTGAAGTAAGTTTTCGACAAGTGGCTGATACATATACTTTGATTGGTGGCGTGTCACTTCGACCCAGCCATCTTCTTTTCTCATGGAGATAATGGGGGTACTTTTCATCCTTTTATCAATAATTTTTAAGAAATCGTTGGCAAAATTTACTGGATGGTGTGCACTACGATAATTCTCAGTCATCTCGACGATTTTGCTTCCTCTTTCTTGTGTCAACTGATACATATACCCGGAATCTGATCCACGGAATTCATAAATGTTTTGGTCATCATCACCCACTGCTATCACACGCATTTCCTCATTACTGGTCATGAGAGCTTTTACAAGTGCATATTCTTCTGTACCCATATCCTGAGCTTCGTCTATGACTAATACTGTCTTGCCGATTTTATTAGGTTCTACTTCTCCTTGATTAATCATCTCAGCAGCTTTTGCTACAACATTCTTGGCATCTTCAAGATTTCCTATCCGGCCCAAAATATCAAAGCAATAGGAGTGAAATGTTTTTATCTCGACAAAATGGGCAGCATTACCTATCAACTCCATAAGCCTTTGTTTGAATTCCGTAGCGGCTGCTCTTGAAAATGTCAGCATTAGTAATTGCTCATGTTTCACATCCTCAAGTAGCAGAAGTGATGCGAGTTTGTGTACTAGTACTCGTGTTTTCCCGCTACCGGGGCCTGCTGCAACAACGATACAACGAGAATCTTTATCAGAAATAATATCCATTTGGCGTTTGGACAATTGTCCAAATAACTGCTTGTATTTTTTAGGGGTCAAGTTACGCTGTATCTCGCAGGTTCTTTCTCCTTTGAAATATTTTGAGACAAACTTCTTATAGTCCATCTGAAAATAGTCTTGGACATATTGCAATGCTGTATTATAATCCTTTACCATCAGATTGGCATATTCTCCCACAATATGGACTTGCTGAATTTTTTGTTTATAGAACTCGTTGAGTATTCGATAATCATCCTGTTTATATCTCGATTTGTTGTCCTTTATTCTTTGGATATCCATAGCATTATAAAGGACTAAGAAGCCTCTTTCAAGTTTTAATACACCGACTTTCGATAAATATAGAAGCGCTTCTTCCACGTCTTCCAGCTGTAAATTGTCAAGCTTACCAAAAAGGGATTGATGGCTTGATTTTATTTGATTTAGAAGTTCTACTACAGAAAATAGAACAGCCTTATTTGGTGAGTTTTCTTTTATCGTATTTGAGGCTAACTTATATAACCATTCTATAGCAAAACGGCTTATTTCCAATCGTTTTTCAAAACGCTCTATGGTAGATTCCAAATCTATCAGACGGCTGATTTCTATATTGTGAATTGCGTCCTCTTTCTTGCGGGTATATCCCTTGATAGTGAGAAAGTAGAGTAGTGTCCGAATATCCTTTTCTTTGGATGTATTGATTCCGTCATTTACAGCATTGTCGTTTAGTTGTTTACATGATATTCGTAAAGATTCGTCAGGAATGTGAGAGAGAATATATTGTTCAAGTTTTGCAAAACGTTCGAGAAGTATTCGAGATTTTCGTTCCGAATTACCGGTATCCAGCAGATAGGCAGATATATCCTTACTGTCAGCCAATATACCTTCTTGTCGCATTCGCTCCACAGCAGATATGACTTCTCTTTTACTTATTCCCAATGTATCTGCTAAATAATCAATTCTTGACTCTGCCTCTGAATCTTGAGCTTTGGCAATATATTTTTGGGAAATCAATGATTTGATGATTTGGATGGTCTTCTCTATTTCATCACTATCAAATAATAGTGATGCTGATATGCGCTTTCTTGCTTCATCCATATTTTTTACCGTGATACCTGTAGCATATACATGAGGTACATTGTTTCCTCTTGTCAGATATCCACTTTGTTCCAAAGCGGCCAATGCTGTCCGTACTCGGGTTTCGATATCGGATACCGAATCGTCCCATCCTGCCTGCCGTGCAATTTCCAATGCAGAACAGTTAACTCTCGTACGTTGTTTGGTGAGGTCTTTTATAGCTTTCCATACCTGTTGTATTTCACTGATACTTAATTTTGTCTGATTCAGCAGTATAAAATGTTTGTCTAAATCGTTATCGCTGTAAAGCACGTAACAACGTGCGCTAAGGTGAGGATCACGGCCTGCCCTTCCTGCCTCTTGAACATAATTTTCCAATGAATCGGAAATGTCATAGTGTACTACGAGGCCAACATCTTTTTTATCGACACCCATGCCAAAAGCTGATGTTGCTACGATGATACGTACTTGGTCAGTCATAAATGCATCTTGATTGGCAATCTTTTCATCGGATTCCATTTTGCCATTGAAAGGCAATGCCTTATAGCCATCACGAGTCAATTTGGCTGCCAGTTCTTTTGTTCGTTTAGTACGTGATACATAAACAATTGTTGGACAATCAGACTCTGCCACAAGTTCCCTCAGTTTTGAATATTTGTCATCATCAGTTTCGGCATGTATGACGGAATAACGCAGATTTGTCCTTAATGCTGTTGATGCAAATAATTCTAAGTCTAAATTTAATGTCTGTTTGAAATAGTCACAGATGTCTTGCACTACTTTCTGTTTTGCCGTTGCAGTGAAACAGGACACAGGTATTGGATTCTTACATTTTTTCTTTTGTTGGTATTTTTGAATAAACTTACCTATGTAGAGATAATCGACCCTAAAATCCTGTCCCCATGAGGAAAAACAATGTGCTTCGTCTATTACAAACCTCACGATGTGGCGTGCTATCAAAATTTTCTCGATAGTTTTGGACCGGAGCATTTCGGGAGCTATATACAAAAGTGAAGCTTCTCCATCTTGCACTCTTTGTATAGATAACGCCCTTGTGATTGGGTCCAATAGTCCATTAATGGTTACGGCATCAGTAATACCCTTATTGGCAAGGTTATCTACCTGATCTTTCATCAGAGACTGTAACGGTGAAATAACAACTGTTAGTCCATGCACAGAATGGCCTTCCATGAGTGCAGGTAATTGGAAGGTGAGTGATTTTCCACCACCAGTAGGAAATATTGCTAATAACGACTTACCATTTACTGCTGCTTGGGCGGCTTGTTCTTGGAGAGGTTCCCCTTCGTAGGTACGGAATTGTTCATATCCAAAGTATACTTTTAAATTATGTAGTACATTCAGTTGGGTATTACAGTAAACACAACCATCGTTGCAGATGCTATGACGCAAGAGTTTCATGACAAATTCCACTTCGGGATAATTGTGTAGTACCCATCCGGGAGTAATGGAACGATGGTCAGTAGTGTCAATTAGAGCTAATGCATATGCCAATTCGCATGGATATTGTTTAATTAGTATGTCAAGATTAGCATGTTGACAAATTTTATCCACGTAAAGATTCTTTATTAGTTCAGACAATTTCTCATCGATATGTTCTGCATTTACCATGCTGAGAAATCCCTCGAACTCTTTCTTGCCTTTTAGTAGTGATGCAAATAATCTACGTTTTTTGTCAGGCAGTAAATTCCACCGTGCTATTTCGTCTAAAAGCAAATCTTTTGCTTTTTTGCAATCATTCACAGGATTGTTTAGCTGATCACTTATCAGCTTGTCGTCTTTGACAAGTTTATGATAAGGGCGTTCAGGAAATAATAGAGGTGAGAGATAAAGTGTATCGACCAGAAGCCAGCGACATGTTGTATCTGTAAATAGATATTTGGCATCATGATGAATGATATTATGTCCGCAGATGTAGTCTATATTCTTGAGAAATTCAAATAATTCCTTTTTTGAAGTTTTATGAAATGTTGCACCATCATAGCGAAGGGAACCAATATCATGGATTTTATGATCTCTTAAACCAATCTCAATATCTACTATGGCATAACGTGGAGTGTCATATGGTATGGATGTGATTTTATTACTGATAACATTATTTGTATTTTCAGCATTTCTGGTTCCTATGAGTTTACTCCATATTGACATATTTCAATTATAATAAGTTGGTTTATAATTGGAATTTTTTTGAAATATTTTATGTTTTTTTTGAGTTTAAAGCTTTTCGCTGATAAGGTCAATATTTACTTACGAATTTTCCAACCTATGGTCTTCTGTTATCATTTGCTTCGTGAAATAAATTTATTGTATCATCTTAACAAAGGCTGTCACAGATTGGGACATAACTTCATATTCTTGTGTTTCAGTATTTTTTGAAATCATGAGTCATACATTCTACTATCAAAATATTATATGAATTTGTATGGTTTTCTTATTGTAGCTTAAGCATAATAACCCAATATTTACGACAAAGATAAGTATAATACAGCAGAATATGTTAAAATTACCATTCTCTTTTGATTTTTGGGTATTGATTAATAGATAATAAAATGATATTTATAGAATTGTAATTTGATATAGAAGACCATTGTTCTGTATAGTCCACTTTTATGTGAGAAGAAGGACCAAGAAGTAAAAGATTTATCGAAGTAATTAATATTAGAAAGAAAGGTTAATTTTATTTGAGATGTATTTGTTTTGATTTTTTTTGTTTTTGATTTAGATAAATATAAGTTATTTCGATTTTATTCCTTTAAGTTCGAATAATCTTTGCTCAAAAAAATAAGAAATTTTCGTAGATTCTTTATTTGTATAATAGAATATATTGGAAATGAAAATTATTTTGATTTTATGATATTACTATAAATAAAAACACTCCGGTAATTTTCCTCCGGAGTGTTTTTAGGCTTATTATGGCTAAACGGAAAATAACAAAGGTAAAACAGGAGCTTTTCACAAAGTCCCTGTTTTGTTTTTTTGATCTATTCACAAAATAAGAGATACGTATACTTATTTTATCTTTTTATATCCATAAACAGCTAAATTTCCGAGTTCTTCTTCTATACGTAATAGTTGATTGTATTTAGCCATTCTGTCTGAGCGGCTTAAAGAACCGGTTTTTATTTGTCCACTATTTGTAGCAACGGCAATATCAGCAATAGTTGTATCTTCTGTTTCTCCGGAACGATGAGATGTTACGGTTGTATAACCATTTCGGTGAGCCATTTCTATTGCATCTAAAGTTTCACTTAAAGATCCTATTTGGTTTACTTTAATCAGTATAGAATTGGCACAGCCTTGTTGGATTCCTTTAGCTAAAAATTCAACATTTGTAACAAACAGGTCATCTCCGACAAGTTGGCAACGGTTTCCGATTCTTTCTGTAAGTTTCTTCCAGCCTTCCCAGTCATTTTCGCTCATACCGTCTTCAATTGAATCTATTGGATATTTGTTTATTAAACTTTCGAGATAATCGATCTGTTCATTTGCGGTACGTTTTTTCCCATTATTCCCTTCAAAAATAGTATAGTCATAAATACCGTCTTTGTAAAATTCTGACGAAGCACAGTCCATACCTATCATGACATCTTTTCCAGGTTCATATCCAGCAGCTTTAATTGCTGATATAATGCTTTCGATTGCATCTTCTGTTCCATTAAGAGCTGGTGCAAAGCCTCCTTCATCTCCTACAGCAGTACTTAATCCTCTGTCATGAAGTACCTTTTTCAAAGCATGGAACACTTCTGCTCCCATGCGTAACCCTTCACGGAAAGATGTTGCGCCTACCGGACGAATCATAAATTCTTGAAAAGCAATCGGGGCATCACTGTGAGAACCTCCGTTGATGATATTCATCATGGGTACGGGCATTACATAAGTATTGGTGCCACCAATATAACGGTATAGAGGGATATCAAGATATTCGGCAGCGGCTTTAGCTACAGCTAAAGATACTCCTAAAATAGCATTAGCTCCCAAGTTCGATTTCGTTTTTGTACCATCTAATTGAAGCATGGCATTGTCTATAGCTCTTTGATTTAGAGCAGACATTCCGACAAGAGCAGGAGCGATGATGGTATTGATATTTTCAACAGCTTTTAGTACACCTTTTCCTCCATATCTTTTTTTATCGTTATCTCGTAATTCAAGGGCTTCATGCTCTCCAGTTGATGCTCCTGAAGGAACAGAAGCTCTACCTTTGACACCGGATTCTAACCATACGTCTACTTCTATAGTAGGATTTCCTCTTGAATCGAGAATCTCTCGACCTAAAATTTTTTCAATTTTCATTTTGTAATAGTTTTAATATTATTTGATTGGGAACTCAATTTAATGAATAATTTTTAAATGAGAAATGAATATCAGGTTTTTCTTTGAGAAATGAATATCAGGTTTTTCTTCATATTTTTTTTGTATCGATATGAGATATTTAAGTTCATCTAATTCTTCATTGTGAAGGCAGCAATAAAAACCATTGATGGGCATTCGTAAAAATATTTTTCGGTTGTTTGGTATATCCTTATTCATTTCTTCATAATAAAATCCGTCAGTTTTTCTGATATAATTTTTGAAATAAAGGAATTCTTCAGTTGTAAAACGGAAAAATAAATTTCCGAATTCAAGTTGATATATTTTGCATCTATCACAGTAAGATAGTTGTCCGTTTGGAGACGTTTTTATAATATCCATAGTTTGAATCAATATCTTTTATGATTACAAATGTCGGGGTTATGTGATAAAAAGTCAATCCTTATTTATAGCGATAATGATAATCATATATACCTGTTATTAGGTATTTTGTTTGACCCTACTTTTAGGGATATGAGGCTTTCATTTTCATTATTATTAGGGATTTAATTACAATATTCCCCTTACTATCTTTGTAACATGACAAAATAAAAATGTAATATGAAAAAAATAGTTATTTTTTATGGCTCGACAACTGGTCGTACCGAAGGTGTTGCCGAGAAAATTGCAGAAAAATTAGGCGTTCCGAGCAGTAATGTGTATAGTGCTTCTGATATAAAGAAAGTGGATATTGGAAGTTATGATGTTTTTATATTAGGAAGTTCTACATGGGGAGATGGGGAATTGCAAGACGACTGGTATGATGCTATAGAGGTATTGAAAAAAGAAAATTTAAAGGATAAAATAGTAGCATTATTCGGTTGTGGTGATTCTTATTCATACGAAGATACATTCTGTGATGCAATGGGAATTCTTTATAAGGAATTAGAAAATACAGGATGTCGGTTCTGTGGTGCTGTAAGTACTGATGGATATGGTTTTTCATCTTCGTCTTCAGTAGTCGATGGAAAATTTGTTGGCCTTGCCTTAGATGAAGAAAATGAAGATAACAAGACTGACGAGCGTATTGATAATTGGGTGGAAGAATTGAAAAAATGTATTGAGTAACAGTAAGTGTTATTTTTATGGATTAGGATATGAATGAGCAAGTATATAATACTTTGTCTGTAAATGGTTCTGGAGTTCCCGGAGAAATTAGGATATTCCTTAACCATATTTATGAATTTAAAAAGGGAATTCGTAATATGGTGCTCTATACAATAAACAAAAAGTATGAGGGATTTGCTATTAGCCGTTTAGAAAAACAGAATATTTGTTTTCTCAAACAGGAAGTAAATGCTCATAAAATAAATTTATTTTTTGGAAAAAAAGAATGTCTGGATGCAGTGAAGTTCATGTTGAATCGTCCTCTGAATCTTTTGACTCCAGAAGAAGACTTTATTTTGGGAGCAATGTTGGGATATGATATTTGCAGACAATGTGAAAGATACTGTTCACGAAAATCGGGACAATAAAGATTTTGGTTACTTTTTTTAGATTTTGATTTATTTGAGAAGGAAGAATAGAGTAGTGATATTCTATTTTGAGGTGCTCGGTCTCTGTCAGAAAATACAGGGATCGAGTATTTTTTATCTAAAAAAGAAGTTTTGAAAGAGGATTTTTTGATGTAATGTTGTTTAGAAAAAGATTATTTTGTCTCTATACAGAAGTTGAAGATTTTTGTACAAAATCAATAGATAGAGTTTTCTGTTATATGATTATTTTGAAAACAAGGTTGCAAAGGAAAGATTACAATATCCTTTTATAAAAGAAAAATATAAGTGATTTGATTGATAATCTTTGAAATGAGAAAATTATATATAGACTTTCTATTATGCAATTATGTTTTGCATATAGAAAGTCTTTTTAGTAATTTGCTTTATGGAATAAAATAAGTTATTTTATATATAATTTGAGGGGGAACAAAAGTGTAATTTTTTGCTTTTTTGTCTCAAAAATGTGATGATTATTTAATTTTGCTTTCAAATTTTCATTCATTATGAAAAAGGATTTATATATTATCTGTGTATTGTTGTTAGCTCTGTTTGGTACTCTAAAATTGTCTGCCCAAGAATATGGTGTGAATAAGGGATACAAGGGGAGTGTTGAATTAGGATTTGCAGCGGGAGCTGGAACTGTAGGTCATAATCGGGGTGAATTTATTCATATCAGTGGATATCAGTTCAATAAATGGTTATCGGCAGGTATAGGAGTTGGAGTACAAGTTTGGCAGGTGACGCAGCAGGTTACGTTACCTTTATTTATCGATATAGAATCGGTTTTTATGGAAAAGACGATATCTCCTTATGTCAACCTTCGAACAGGGTATTGTTGGGGACTGTCCCAAGATGAAATGCTCCCGAAGGATGGGGTTTATTTTAGCCCTACTGTGGGTTTCCGTTGGGGAATATCCTATAAGATGGCATTGAAATTAGGGGTCGGTTATTTAATGCAGAGTAGTGATATTTTACAAAATTATCATACGCTTAATCAATTTAAGGAGAAGATTTATTTTCATTCTCTTATAGCAAAAGTTGCTTTTGAGTTTTGACAGAAAGTAAAAAGATGTCATTCATCTTGAATAAACATTTCCGGCTCTTTTCTTTGTTTATATTTCTTAGAAAATTTTTTAGCTGCGAAATGATATAACAATCCGCTGAATTTTCGGGCATGCTGTGGACAGATGGATATACAAGCTGTGCAGGATATACAAAGTTGCTTATTTGTACTTTTAGGATTATTCATGTCTATAGCGTGTACAGGACAAATCTTTGAACATATACCACAGTAGTTGCAATTTTTATTTGTCGACGGAGTTATGGGTATTTTCGATATTTTGCGATAAGGAATATTCCCTTTTATATCTAATGTTTTATAATTGTTGGGGTAAAAGTCTAGATATTTAAAACATTTTTTGCTGAAAGAATCTATTATTTCTATATCTTTTTTATCAGGACGGCCTTTGGCTACATCTGTAAAAATGGAGTGTTGAGCGATAAATGCAGCAGCTCCGATTATATTGAACCCTTGTGTTTCCAATGTATTTTTCAATTCGATAAGAGCATCTTCATAATCCCGATTGCCATATGTGACAATAGCTATAGCTGGAGTATTCATACCATGTAGTTCTTTTAGTAGCTCTTTGCATAAAGACGGTATTCGTCCCGAAAATACAGGAAGTCCGATAATGAGAAGTTCGTTTTGGGAAAGTGTTCTATTTACTTTTCTATGAGATAGAAGTGAATGGTATGAGACCTTCTCTTTGTGAAAGATGGATGAGATTCTTTTTACTATTTTTTTTGTTGTACCCGATGGGCTGAAATATATACTATAAACATTATTTATTTCCATAAATCTTCTTGTTAAAGAGGTAAAGTTATGAATTAATTGTAATATTTATAGTTCTCATAATTTTTCTATTGAACAAAAAAATCCGGTTAACTTATCATGTTAGCCGGATTTTTATCATAGGAACTATATATTATTTCTTAATAAATGGTATTACAGCTATACCATTTGAGGTTTTGATTTTTGCCACATAGTAGCCGGCAGCTAAGTCTGCTACAGCTATTTGGGTGGTGGCAGAAGCTACTTTTATTTCACTGCCTTGAATATTTGTGATAATTACATCACAAGCTTCGGAGAAATTGAGTACGTCGGTAACCGGATTAGGATATACTTTTACATCTATTGTATTGATGGAAGAAGAGTTTATACCAGATAATCCAGATAGAGTATTCATACTTACAGCCAAAGTTGCTACTTCTGCCCCTGCTGTTGCTTTGCTTATAGCAACTTTTGCACCGGTCGAAGCAACTCCATTGATGCTGGTTCCTGCTTCTGTTGTTGTTAGGTCTGTAACATTTTGAGTGCCGAAATCATATGCTTTAAGTGTTGATATTTTCTCTGTTGAATTGTATAAACTGAAAAGCAATGCATTTCCATTTGCTGAGTTGCTTAAAGAATTTCCTTCTGGACCAATGTATACTTTTTGCTTATTATAGTTGTTGTCCATTATAACGAAGAATGGCGTTAATTCTTCGCTGAGAGCTTCTGAATCAAATACATTTTCATATTGAAATTCTCCAACGATAATTAGATTTTGATTGTGTGTGAAGAAATTATTTGTGGTTGTATACCGTGTTTTGAAAAGAGGGTATTCATTTTGAGATTCAAATGCTTTGAATGAATTTAAATTATCGGAAGCATCAATATTTAAGATGCCGATGCCAATGCTATATGTATAGTCAGTTCCTGTTGTTGTATTTTTAAATTCATTTGTACGGGAATTATTTCCTACTGTTATAGTTTGTAATGCTGGAGCTACATAAGATACATATATGTTTCCCTCTTTGGATAATGCAAGTGCGGCACTCTTAATATCCCAGCTATCTATTGGATTCTCGGGAAGAACTGATGCAATTTCTTTGTTTAAAATTAAAGTTTCATTATTGAAAGATAATAGGTAAAGAGCTGCTACAGGGAGCTCCATTCCTAAATCTGGATTTGATATCACTGATCCAGAGAAAGTTTTTCCATCTATAGTTGTATTTCCTGCAAGAATTAATGCCAAATATACATTATCTCCGTAAACGGCCAATCCTTGGGGGTAAGTGGTTGTCATGCCTAAAAAGTCTGTATTATCATGGAGGATTATTTTTCCACTTTTTGCAATACCCTTGGTATCGTATTTTGCAATAATTGTATTGTTATAATCTCCATATGAAGAAGAATTTCCCTTTATTGTCAAGGGCGAGTTGTTCGTGCTTTCTAAAATAACTTCGTCTCCATCACTAATACCGGCAACATATATATTTCCTTCGGAATCAGA
>JTDA01000024.1 GCA_000803105.1 Coprobacter secundus | reverse complement strand
TAACCCGTCCAACTTTTGGGGGGCACTTCACCTCTCGAGAGGGGAATTTTCTATTATAACTACCTAATTTTCAGAAATTATCAAAACTAACTCGGGTAAAATTTAGACTGACTCATAGAGTTTTTTGCAATTTTTGTTGTAGATTTGCACCCCCAATTAAAAAGAGAAATGAATATAGCAGCTTTGGTTTCGGGAGGTGTAGACAGTGCTGTTGTCGTACACAGGTTGAAAGAGAGAGGTGAAGACCCGACATTGTTTTATATACGTATCGGCATGGAGGGCGACGGTGGAGACTGCTCGTTTGAGGAGGATATCGAGATAGTAACATGGCTGTCTCATAAATATGGCTGCCGATTTGAGGAGGTATCGCTGCATAAGGAATATTGGGAGCATGTAATAGAATATACTATCGATTCTGTCAAAAGAGGGCTGACACCGAATCCGGACATGATGTGCAATAAACTGATTAAATTCGGTTTTTTTGAAAAATATTGGGGTAAGGATTTCGATAAAATTGCTACAGGGCATTATGCCAATACCACAATAGGGCCAGATAACCGCATATACTTGTCTACAGCAGCCGACAAGCAAAAAGACCAGACTTATTTCTTGGGGCAGATAAATGCTTTGCAGGTATCCAAGCTGCTCTTTCCCATCGGTGACTTGCAAAAAAGCGAAGTGCGCCAAATTGCCATAGAGACCAAACTGCCTAATGCCCGACGCAGAGACAGCCAAGGGATATGTTTTCTGGGAAAAATAAATTATAATGATTTTATCAAACGTTATTTAGGGGAAAAGAAAGGGGCTATCATCGAGCTGGAAACCGGCCGGAAAATCGGGGAACATAACGGGTTCTGGTTCCACACCATCGGACAGAGAAAAGGTCTGGGCCTGAGCGGTGGTCCTTGGTATGTGACCGGTAAGAACACGGATGAAAATATCATTTATGTATCGAACGGATACGAAACGGAGAAGCAATACGGCAAAGTGCTTCCCCTCGACGGAATGCACTTCATCTCGGGAACTCCTTGGAATGAACATGATTATCCGGTCGAAGTCGCTTTTAAAAACCGGCATACTCCTGAATTTTCCCGAGGCACTTTATCCCGCCATGAACTTACAGGGGCTTATTCTTTACATTCTGAATCTCCGATACAGGGTATCGCCCCCGGACAGTTTGCCGTCATTTATGACCGGGAACAACGTTTATGCCTGGGAAGCGGCGTCATCACGACGGAACGATAATTAATCTCTTTATTTAAGATTATTCTAATCGTTGAAATTCAGTATTCCCTATTTGAAAATTTAATTTTTAATCTTGATTTTCCAGTTATTTCCATTTTAAGGGAACAAACCGTTCAATAAACAAAGCCTTACGGGGCTAAAGTCTATCTTATTACGGAAGACATTTCATCTCCAAATCAAAATGAAGTCTTAATTCTATCGCTATCCATTATTCTGCCTCATTCTATTTTGTCTACAAAATAGAAAATAATTCTGCTAAAAAGATATATTTTTTAACATGCATAATGCTAAAATTCTATTAACTAATTTTACTTAAGTTCAATAAATCAAAATTTTTTTATCCGGCATAGCTATAAAAAATAAAAATATACTCCTAAAACCAGTCGTACATCTGTCGCCCAAATTTCCCAATAAAAAATATTATCATGCTATCTTTGTGTTTTCTTTCGGTTTTTTTCCTTGTTTTTATTCGTCTGATAGCCCTCTATCCTCTTCTCAAAAAACAGAAAAACATCCCTGAAAGAAACTCTCAAATCTGACTTGAGCAAATTTTAGACAAGCTCCTAATCATGCTGTTTTTATTCCTTCACCACAAAAGTTTCTGTTACAGTTTACAAAAAATATTTTCCCAATATAAATAATGTTTTGCCTATATTGAAAAAAAATGGGAGGTTGAATAATAATAAAAATTTATAATGAGTAATTTTTTTTTATAATCTGTTATTATAAATGAAAGCTGGACAGCAAAATATGTCTCTTACTGCCGTGTTACAAGTTGTAAATACGTGGAAACCAACATAATGCTCAACAACTTTATCTGTCAAAGAGGAGACATAATTTTGTCACTATTTGTAACCTTGTCCTCTTTATTGCTTCTTTGCCAAAAATTTGAAAAATAATTTATATATTATCATCTAAAAAAATATAATATGAAAATTTCAAGAAGAAACTTCCTTAAAAAGGGATTATCCGGAACATTACTTCTTAGTGCTGCAACTTTGCCACAACCACTGACCGCATTAGCTACCATTCCTTCAATCTCAGATGTAAATAAAAAAAAATCTAAGAAACGAGTAGTTTTACTTGGCCTAGACGGAATATGTGTAGATGGATTTCAACAGGCAAAAACGCCCAATTTGGATACTTTGTTTTCAGAAGGAGTATTATCTTTAGAAACTCGTGTTGTAATGCCTTCAATCACTTTACCCAATTGGACAAGCCATCTGACGGGCAGCGGTCCCGAACAACATGGGGTAGTAGATAATGGCTGGACTCTTTCTAAACACCAATTACCAAGTGTCGAGACAGACTCAGAGGGGTATTATCCCTCTGTTTTTAAAGTTCTTAAAGATGCTAATCCACATATAAAAACCGCATTCTATTACAACTGGCTTAATTTAATCTATCCATATAATCAACAGTATCTGGATGAAGTCAGTTTCCTGAAAGAAGATGCCTATCTTCTAAATTATGAAAAAGCTTTCAATTTTCTGGTAAAAAACCGAGAAGAGCCAACATTGGTATTTCTTTACTCAGTACATACGGATCATGCCGGACATAAATACAAGTGGATGTCACAAGAATATATTCATTCTATTGAAGAAGCTGATATAGAGATAGGTAAGTTTATTGACAAAATGAAACAGGAAAATTTGTATGACGAGACCCATTTTATGTTCTTAACAGACCACGGCGGGATTGAATACGGACATGGAGGTGTCAGTACAGATGAAATGGTTGTACCTTGGGGCATAACCGGACCTCATATTGCTAAAGGGATGAAAATGAAGGAAGCAAACAATACTGTGAATACAGCATCCGTTATTCTACATTTGTTTGAAGTCGAGCAACCTTTATGCTGGACCGGGGAAGTACCTACTTCTATTTTTAAATAAAATACATTTTATCTCCGTATTTTCTTGTCATGATGATATAATTTGAATATCCGGCAGAAACGAATAAATTTCGGTCAGGATTTTCTAAAAAAATCTATCCATAACAATCTTTCCCCCTGATAGTTATGAATAGATTTTTTAGTAACAAAGGTTATAGACATAATCCCGACGATTTCAAATCCACCCAATAATAGACAACGACTAATAAAATTGTTTATAAAGAAAAAATGAATAAATGCAATATATAATTACTTTCTAATCGATAACGAAAACCAAAGATTCTAAAGGCGGTGCCCACTCGTATATAAACCGGGCATGGGAGGTTGCATTGCGTACGCACATATGGGAACGGGGTGTTGTCCCCAATGAGGGACTGTATTCTATCATTTCGGTATGGGGTACATTGACCGGAACACCATGGATATATCCGCCATTGGTAAACCGGCTGGCGTATGGGGCAAAGCCTCCGTGTTTGGGCTTGCCATCCTGTAAATATATCATCTTGGGTTTATGTTCTTGTATGACGAAGAGTCCGAGCGGAGTCTCCTGCATATATGGAGGTTTGTGCATCCCGGTCGTTGCGGGGTTCATGCTCCGTACAAGCCATACGGAGTCTTTCTTTTCAAGGGTCGTTATATTCTGATTGGTAACATCGACAAAAACTGTTTTATAAAATACTACGGTGTCGGCAATGTGTTTTACGTAACGTACCGGAACAGACCAATTGCCGTCGAAACTGACTCCGATAATCTTGACAAATACGGAATCGGTATCTATGACTTTTACCAATGAACCGTCTCTACCGTAAAGCTCAGGAGCCAGGGAATCTCTGTCTGAATACAGGGGAACCGACTGGTAACGTTCTACTTCCAACGAATCGGAAATACGGCGGTAGGCATTCCGGTGAAAATTTTTTACCAACGGGGCTTCTCCGTTCCGGTTTTTGTAGTTTTGCAATACTCCCCACCGTTGCGGATGTGACTGCAAAGAATCTATCCTGGCCAGATGCCTTTTAATTTTTGTCCACTGAAAAACGCGTACTGTGTCTTTATATGGATAAGTGTCGCCTAAGGAATGGTTATCGTACAGATATTCTTTTTTTATCTTGACTTTTTCTACCCATGTCTTGTGTAATACCACCGTATCGGTGAATACCGTATCGGCCATTGTGGTGTCGGTCATATTCAATACTGACAGGGTATCGGCTGTTGCTGCTTCTATCTGTTCTTTTCTGTCCGGACGGTGTGTACATGATACTAATCCATAGAGACAGATAAGTATATATACAGGAAGCTGTTTAAATAGCGTATTATGTTTCATTAAATACAATGTTTCTTTATGACTATATATTCAATAACAATTTTAGGCGCTAAATTCCTTTTGTCATTTCCATATCCAATATGGTGCAATTTAAAAATTTATTTTGGTATTTACACTATCCGAGAGATTAAGTGCCTATCTGAACTTTCCAAATAGAAGTAATAACTGCATCTCGCAGTATTTCATTTTATACTGCAATGCTCATCGTAACACACCCCTTAATCCCCTCTCGAGAGGGGAATTTTCCATTATAACTATCTCATTTTCAATAAAAAAAATAGAAGCTTAATCTGTCATATAAAAATAAAGAGACACGATTTGCTATGTGATACAAATCGTGTCTCTTCTCCTTGCCCGGAGGCTATTTATACTCTCTTTTTTATATCAGTTATTTTCGGGACGAAGTTTGCGCACCATAACTCCGGCTTGCCACATTTCGCTATCGCGCAATTCTTTCAACTCAGCTTCGAGGCCTTTGCGATAGTCGGGCTTACTGTTGGTATCGATAGAGCGTTGTGCTTCGTTTCCTTTGGCTACTTCGCTGTACAATTCTTCGAACACGGGTTTTGTGGCATCCCTGAATTTCTTCCACCAATCCAAGGCTCCCCGTTGTGCAGTGGTAGAACAGTTGGCATACATCCAATCCATTCCGTTTTCCGCTACAAGGGGCATCAATGATTGTGTAAGCTCTTCGATGGTTTCATTAAATGCTTCCGAAGGTGAATGTCCGTTGGCACGTAATACGTCGTACTGTGCGGCAAACAAACCTTGAATAGCTCCCATCAGGGTACCGCGTTCACCGGTAAGGTCTGAATAAACTTCGCGTTTGAAGGTTGTCTCGAACAGATAACCCGAACCTACGCCTATGCCCAAAGCTATCACTTTTTCTTTTGCCTTACCAGAAGCATCTTGGAATACAGCATAACTGGAATTCAGCCCCCGTCCCTGAAGGAACATGCGACGCAGGCTCGTACCTGACCCTTTGGGTGCTACAAGGATTACATCCACATCGGCGGGAGGAACGATTCCTGTACGTTCTTTATATGTAATGGCGAAACCATGTGAGAAATAGAGTGTCTTGCCGGCTGTAAGGTGTTTTTTTACGGTAGGCCAAACTTCGATTTGGGCTGCATCGGAAAGCAAGTATTGTATAATTGTACCTCTTTCGCAAGCTTCTTCTATCTCGAAGAGTGTTTCACCGGGTACCCACCCGTCGGCTACGGCTTTATCCCATGTCTTGGAGTTTTTACGTTGTCCGACAATTACATTGAATCCGTTATCGCGCAAATTGAGGCTCTGTCCGGGTCCCTGTACTCCATAACCGATTACTGCAATGGTCTCATTTTTCAATACTTCTCTCGCTTTTTCCAAAGGAAACTCTTCACGGGTAACTACATTTTCGTCAACACCGCCAAAATTCATAATTGCCATTTTTCTTTTTAATTTATAAAAGGTTTATACTTATACTATCTTCACTTATCGCCGGGGAATAAAGGTAACTTTGCCCCTGCAAACAGCCTCATCTTCATTATTTTTGATGTCAATTGCAAAAATATCCGCATCTAACTCGTTACGATATATTTTAAAGTCCATACCATATCGAGCTTCACTGATATAGTTTATCTCAAAACGCTTTATATATTTTTCATCATATTGCTGCAAAGTGAAGCTGTCGAGCATGTGCTCTATATATTTCACACTGTTTACATGCCGATTGAGGTCGATGTCGCTGTATCGTACGGGATAGGCAAGCAATGGTTCTCCTTGTACGGGTTTCAGCTTCGACTGCCGCTCGATAGGGCACTCCTTGTCCGATATGCGTTCTGCCAGATATTCGAACGTGGTCAAGTCGGCTGATGTGCGGGTTTGCATGTCTATCACTGACCATATAGAACGGGCATATCCATAAATGCGCCCGTCTTTTCCGGCAAACTCAAAATTACGTGCCGAGAAATGCTTATTGTATCCTTCTATCCAAGTAGAAATAACATAGGTATCTCCTATCCGCGGATACGCCTGCATCTCTATTGCCAACCGCGCCAGTACCCATGCCTGGTTGTTTTGTATCAGGGTACTATATCCTACGGCCCACGATTCGGCATGGAATGTTGCCGTCTCCAGTATCCGCTGTGCCAAAACCGTCAGAGGAAGCTCGCCTTGTGCATTGACTTCTGCCGGCTCTACAGCGTATGTGTACGATGCTACTTTCTGAAGTTCCATTTTACCTACTCTCTCCATTATTGCGTCGGCCTTCTTGTTCTTCCAAAAAGATGCTGACGTGTTCTACTGTCGATTTTGTTATGGCCACACGTCCGGAACGGACAAATTGCATAACGCCATACTTACTGAGTTCTTCGAAAAGCTGCTGGGTCTCTTCGGGATGTCCGGACTTTTCTATTACGGTATAGGTACGGTTCACTTCCAGTATACGGGCATTATGCCGGCGTACCAGTTCTTCGATACTGCTATCGTCGAGTAATTTATCGGTAGCTACTTTATAAAGGGCTACTTCCTGATATACGATTTCGTCGTCTGTATAATAGAATGCTTTGAGTACATCAATCTTTTTTTCTATCTGCTTTACGACTTTGATCATCGTATCCAAATCGCTCCAAGTGGTTATGGTAAATTTATGTACTCCTTCGATGGCTGACGCCGATACGGAGAGACTTTCGATATTTAACCGTCGCCGGGTAAAGATAATCGAAATCTGGTTGAGCAACCCGACTTGGTTTTCGGAGTAAACGGTTACGGTATATAGTGTCTTATCCATGATGTTTCTCAGTATTTTTCGTTTACATTCAACATAATATTGGTGACGCATGAACCAGCCGGAGTCATCGGGAAGACCATTCCTTTTTCTTCTACTGCAACATTGAGCAGATAGGCTCCTTTATGGGACAACATTTCTGCAATGGCATCGTCGAGCTGCTCGCGACGTTCGACATCACGGCCTTTTATCCCGTAGGATGCTGCCAAGGCCACGAAATCGGGATTGAGCATAGGGGTTTCGGAATAGCGTTCGTGGAAAAACAGTTGTTGCCACTGCCGCACCATACCCAAAAAGTTATTGTTCAACAGTATTATTTTTACATCGACTCCGTACTGCATGATAACGCCCAATTCTTCTATGGTCATCTGCAATCCTCCATCACCGACAAAAAGGCAAACGGTACGTTCCGGTGCTCCGATTTTCGCTCCGATAGCAGCAGGAAGGCCGAAGCCCATCGTCCCTAATCCGCCGGAGGTAACAATGCTTCGTGTCTGGGTAAACTTGAAATACCGGGCTCCGAACATCTGGTTCTGCCCGACATCGGTTACTAATATGGCCTTATTGGCGGTGGCTTCGGAAACTTTCCTTACCACTTCACCCATCTGTATCGGACCATCTGCCGGAAAGAGTTCTTTAGAAATTACTTTATCATATTCTTTTTCTTCACATACGGCAAAGCTCTCTATCCATGCTGTATGTTTTTTCTTCTCCAATAAAGGTATCAGGCTCGACAGGGTCGCTTTGGCATCACCCAGAACCGAGACTTCTGTCTTGACATT
This sequence comes from Coprobacter secundus, assembly GCA_000803105.1. Taxonomy (GTDB): domain Bacteria; phylum Bacteroidota; class Bacteroidia; order Bacteroidales; family Coprobacteraceae; genus Coprobacter; species Coprobacter secundus. The sequence continues at coordinate 28,707 of JTDA01000024.1, read as the reverse complement.
TTTGTCAAACTCAGAGGCATCTATGTCAAAATGAATCACTTTGGCTTGTCTGGCATAGGTATTCAAGTCACCGGTAACCCGGTCGTCGAACCGCATGCCTACGGCAATCAACACATCGCATTCGTTGGTTTTGATATTGGGGCCTACATTACCATGCATTCCCAGCATCCCTTTATTCAAGGGATGGTCAGTAGGCATAGCCGACAATCCCAGTAATGTGCAGCCTACCGGAATATCGGCTTTCTCGACCATCTCCATCAACTCTTGCTCGGCATGGCTCAACACTACTCCTTGCCCCAATAACAGAAAGGGTTTCTGAGCCGCATTTATGAGCTCGGCAGCTTTTTTTATCTCTTCATCGTTTATTTCGGGATAAGGTATATAGCTACGGATATAATTACATTCTTTGTATTCGAACTCTGTCATTCCTTGTTGTGCATCTTTGGCCAAGTCGAGCACGACAGGTCCCGGACGTCCGGTACGCGCAATATAAAATGCTCTGGCTACTGCTCCGGCTATATCGTCGGCATGTCGTATCTGGTAACTCCATTTGGTCACTGGCTGTGTGATACCTACAACATCGGTTTCCTGAAAGGCATCGGTTCCCAACAGGGACGACGATACTTGTCCGGTAATCACAACAAGGGGGGTACTGTCTATCATCGCATCTGTCACCCCGGTTATAATATTGGTCGCTGCCGGACCGGAGGTCACCAACACGACACCTACTTCTCCCGATACACGAGCATGTCCTTGTGCTGCATGGGTAGCCCCCTGCTCGTGCCGTACCAAAATGTGCCGAATCCGGTCTTTATAATCGTACAGGCAGTCGAATACCGGCATTATCGCACCGCCGGGATAACCGTATATAGTTTTTACATTTTCGGCCAGAAGTGAGCGTATCAATGCTTCTGAACCTGATATTTTTTCTTTTGCCATACTGTTTCGTCAGTAAAATAATTGTATAAAGATACTCTATTGATCAAATCATTCTCACGCCACCTTTATCGGCCGAACTTACCATAGCAGCGTAAGCACGAAGAGCTTTGGATATTTCCCGATTACGGCTGCGTGGTGTAAAGGCCTCGCGTCCGCGGGCTTCTTCTTGTGCCCGGCGTTCGGCCAGTTCGGCCTCACTGACTCGTACGTTTATCGTACGTTCCGGTATATTGATATCGATTATGTCTCCATCTCTTACCAATCCGATATTGCCGCCTGCTGCGGCTTCCGGAGAAACATGCCCGATAGAGAGTCCCGAAGTTCCCCCAGAGAAACGTCCGTCGGTAATCAAGGCACACTCTTTTCCCAAATGCCGCGATTTGATATAGGATGTCGGGTACAACATCTCCTGCATTCCCGGCCCGCCTTTGGGCCCTTCGTGCGTGATGACCACCACATCCCCGCTCTGGACTTTACCACCCAAAATTCCTTCGCAGGCTTCTTCTTGTGACTGAAAGACTTTGGCTTTGCCCACAAAATGGAAAATGCTTTCATCAACTCCGGCTGTTTTTACAACACATCCGTCCTGGGCAATATTTCCCTTCAACACAGCCAGACCTCCGTCTTTTACATAGGCATGGTCAAAATCTCGGATACACCCGGATACACGGTCGGTATCGAGTTCTTTATATGTGCTGCTCTGGGAAGCCATTTTCAAGTTGAATTTGTTGGCCGGAGCACTCTTCCAAAGTGCTTCGGCTTCTTCACCGAACTGTGCTCCGTCTATTGCATAACGGTCTATCGCCTCATCTAATGTCATACCGTCGACACGCTTTACCGAAGTATCCAATAGTCCTTGTTTTCTCAATATACTCAATATAGAGAGAATACCCCCTGCCCTATTTACGTCCTGAATATGATAGTGTGAGTTAGGGGCTACCTTGCACAATACGGGCGACTTGCGGGAAAGCATATCTATGTCGTCCATCGAAAAGTCTACTTCTGCTTCATGTGCTATTGCCAACAGGTGCAATACGGTATTGGTGGAACCTCCCATCGCTATATCCATAGTCATGGCATTGAGAAACGCGGGACGCGTGGCTATGCTCCGGGGCAATACGGAGTCGTCGCCGTCACGATAATATTTGTAACAGTTATCGACTATGATTTTGGCTGCTTTTACGAACAATTGTTCGCGATTGCGGTGTGTGGCGACAATCGTACCATTTCCCGGCAACGCCAGCCCCAGGGCTTCGTTGAGGCTGTTCATCGAATTGGCGGTGAACATCCCCGAACAAGAGCCGCATGTAGGGCAAGCCGAGTGTTCTACCTCTTCTACCTGTTTATCGCTCACCGAGTCATCACCTGCCTCTATCATCACATCTATCAGGTCAAGGGCCCGGCCATCGAGATGTCCGGCTTCCATGGGTCCTCCCGATACAAAAATTGCCGGTATATTGAGCCGCATGGCTGCCATCAGCATGCCCGGCGTGATTTTGTCGCAATTGCTAATACATACCATTGCATCGGCTTTATGGGCATTTACCATATATTCGACACTATCGGCTATAAGGTCTCGCGAAGGGAGCGAATAGAGCATACCGTCATGCCCCATTGCAATACCATCGTCGATAGCTATCGTATTGAATTCAGCGGCGAAGCAACCCAGCTTTTCGATTTCGGCCTTTACTTTCTGCCCGATTTCGTGCAAATGCACATGTCCAGGTACAAACTGTGTAAAAGAATTGACTATAGCGATAACCGGTTTTCCCAGTTGTTCTTCTTTCATTCCGTTGGCTCGCCAAAGAGCTCTTGCTCCTGCCATCCGGCGGCCTTGCGTGCTGGTTGCACTGCGTAACTGATGTTTCATCCTCGTTTCCATTTTCTATATAATAAAAAAGCCTCTCTGATGTTAGAAAGGCTTTATTACTTTATTTTTAGTTTATGTTTCCACATAAAGCAACTACATACCTTTCTCATTTCTCCTCGCGCACGACGACACTGAGTAGAGATAAACCTAATAGGTTAATGAGGTGTATTGTAGTTTGGCTAATCATTACATATTGTTTTAAAATCACATTGCAAATGTATAGGGTTTAGTTCTATTATCCAAATAATATGTCAAAAAAAATGCAGGTTAATTGAAAAAATATTAGAATTGATTCGGGTTTTATTTCAATTTATCATAAATAATTCTCAAAAAATGACAAAGTAATACCTATTTTTCAATCATTTACATCCTGTGACCTTCTCAACGAAACTTCAGTCTCCTACCGGCAACATCTATCCAGTTACCGTAATTTACCTTGAAGGAGATTTAACAATCTCTTAGAGGCGGCTGATGCCATCGGCATTCTGTACGGTGCAGATATATTGTCCAGTTGTTTGGCTTTGCACAATTTATACTTTATGTCTATATTTGTGAAAGAGTAATTTTCAAGTAAATAAATGCACCATGGAAAACCTGACTTACTTTGCCAATGGAGCAGCGTGTATGTTGTTTATGCTGGCTTCTTTGCACTTCAGGCGTAAACCTCAAAACAAGACATTTAATCTCGTTCTATATTATGTATTGTTGTTCTGGGCAATTTTATTCTGGAAAGATATCTTGCTGATGTTGCCGGCCATACGTCAATCCGAGTATGCCGAGACGTTATTAATGTCTATCGACATGTGGGCTGTAGCAGCCTGTGCTTTCTATCTGATGGCCTTACTCCGTCCGCTGGCACTTACCCGAAAATTTGTCATATCGAACCTCCTACCTTACATATTGTTTACTGTCTTCTATATTATTACCGGAAATTATCGAATTTTTGTCGCCAATACCGTATATGCCATAATGTACGGGATTGTAGCCCTTTTTTACTTTGTCAGAGAGATAAAACGATATAATCGTTTATTGCAAAATAATTATTCGAATTTGGATTATATAAACGTAAGATGGCTCAAGCAGGCTTTAGGGCTTCTTGTATGTTGCCTTGTCGTCTGGATTTATAACTGCTTTTTCCCTTCTCCTCCGGTCGATTTTGCTTATTATACTACATCGATTGTTTTATGGTCTGTCATCTGCTATTATAGCGACAGACAAGAAATCGTATCGGAACTGGAGGAGGTAAACCGACCGGAAGAGACCGACAATCTAAAATCGAATTATGTCTTCGTTCCTCTGCTACAAAAACTACTGACACCGGAGTTTTTGTCGGATAATCCCCAGTTGACAGTAAAGGAACTGGCCAGTCTATTGGGGACCAACAGGACTTACTTATCTGAATATCTTAATAATGAATTGAATACAAACTTTTTTGACTTTATCAACTCTTACCGGCTGCAACAGGCAGAGGTTTTCCTCTCAGATTCTAATTGCCGGTATACTTTGGAGGAAATAGCTGAAAAGACCGGATTCAATTCTATATCGACATTCCGCCGGGCATTTTATAAAAAACATAATTGTACTCCCTCACAATTTAAAAAGCTGCAATCAAAGTCTTTTTTTTAGAATTTTATTATTACGGGATATTCGGACGGAACAGTCCTTACCGGTGACCCTGTTACACCAAATCGAAATTTTCTTCTTGTCGGGGTATGTGTGAATCTGCTATTTTTTACTTTTTATATCGCCAATCCGGCGGGAGATTCCAATTCCAGTAAAAATTTCTTAGCCGGCAAACCGCCTCCATATCCCGTAAGTGTATGGTTACTGCCGATAACCCGATGGCAAGGTACAAACAAGGATATGGGATTTTGACCGTTTGCATTGGCTACAGCTCGCACAGCTTTCGGCTCACCTATACGAACAGCCAGTTTTCCATAGGATATGGTAGTCCCATAGGGAATCTTCAATAACTCACTCCATACGTGTTGTTGAAAGTCGGTTCCGGTAAAAAGTAAAGGTATGTCGAATACAGTTCTTTTACAGGCAAAATATTCGTTCAACTGGCCGACGGCTTCTGCTATCACTCCTGATTCTTCCTCTCTGTAAGCAGCCCGCAGCTTCTTCTGTATTTTCTTATCGATAGTCTGCCTGCGACGTTCTATCAGCCAATCGCAAAGACAAAGTTTTCCGTCAAATGAGCCGAGAATCATCTCTCCGCATGGAGAATCATAATGCTGTATACAAATTGTTTCCATAGGACTTTATTCCGGTTTTATTTTAGATAATATGTTATTAACTATAAATAAACTATTCAAAGTATATTCATCACACATCTGTCGCTAAGATAATGATTAATAATCAATGTTTTTTGATAAATATTCGTTTATTTTTGATTTGTATTGCAAAATCATTTCTATATTTTTCTTATTTACGAATAATAGCAGCGTGTATGACGCTTTGTCATAGTCACCTCCCCAAGACGGGATTAACATCAATAGTCCTTGCTCCAAAGACAGCGCCGAATATCTCAACTTGAATTGATTACTACACCATAATGCAGCTGAACAAAAGCAACTTCAAATAACTGATAATGAGTTTATTGCTCATATCTCATCCTATACCGCGCGGCTCATCGTCACACACCCCTTCATCCCCTCTCAAGAGGGGAATTTGATACATTAAATACTCATTTTCAAACAGAAAAGTAGTATCCTAATCTCCCCTCTCGAGAGGGGCGGAGGTGTGTGACGCTCAAGCTCTGCTTCCTAAAATCAAAAACTCTCACTATTGATTGACGGATAACTCCTCTCAACACCAAACACAACTTCCTGCAACATTTCTGCCTATGCCGCACTGTCCACCGTAACACACCCCTTTATCCCCTCTCAAGAGGGGAATATTGCATTATAACTATCTTATTTTCAAATGAAGAGACATGATTTGCAATATGATACAAATCGTGTCTCTTCTACCCAAAAGCGGCTTATTTTAGAGCGTATTCAAATTTTCCGATAAAACGTTTTCTTTCGGTTTGTTTTCTCATTTGTACGCACCAAACAGCCTCCACTATCATCCTCATAAAATCAGGAGCAAACAGCCTCCAACGAAATTCTATAAGCCGGTTCGAGCAAAAGCCAAACCGACTCTTATTCTTTATTTTACCATTTAACGGGAGTATCCAATATATTTCCGTCTGCGGCATCTTCTGTTGTAAATGTATCTCCTCGATATTGTACACAGAGCATAATAAGAGGTTCTTCACCGTTATTACGTACAGAGCGCTTGCCGTCCGGGGCTACGCGAACAACACTCCCTTCTGATACCGGAAATATTTGTCCGTCTACTTGAAATTCTCCTTTTCCTTTGAAAAAGAAATAAAGTTCTTCATGTTTTTTATGTGTGTGCAAAAATCCGGTTTCCGTTCCCGGACGGAATATCTGAAATGAGAATTCTCCTCCTGTCGCCCCCACGGCTCCACCACCGAATACTTTTCCCGGAATTTTCACCTCCGGTCCCAACTCTAACAGATAATCACCCAATTCGTCCAATTTGCCTACATTTACTGCACTAAAATTTTCTGCGGCTGCAATTTTTTCAATTTGTTTCATCTTCGTAATTTTTTCAGCGACCTTATTGTTTAAAGGGAATCGCTATGTTTCACTTCATTTTGTTTACCCTGCAAATATATATGTTAAAAATCGAAATATCAATAAGTTACAATTTTGTTACATAGTTACTTTTTTCTCGGTTTTGCAGAGAATCAACCGATTGTCCATTAAAAAAATATATTTCATATTTCCAATCTACCATAAACGCTACACCCCGATATAGATAAAACAAGATTGTCGCTACACTCGACTTTCAGTTTATTGTGTAAATTTGCCGTCATTGACAAACAATTTCATGTATAATTACAATAAGAATCACTTAAATAAAATGCCAGTTATAGATTATGTTTTCAGAGCAGCTCAAAGCTGTGAAGTGGCAGAGATATTCGGATTATATGTTGAACGTGTCTGCTGGATGGATGAAAATAATATAAATCAGTGGAATACAACCGGCTATCTTGAACGATATCCGGTCTCATATTATAAGGAACAATGTGAACTCGGCTCATTATATATTTTGCTCAATGCCAATGACGGCAAATTGGTCGGGGCTGTGGTACTCTATCAGAGTGATGACCGTTGGCTGGATAAGGCCGATGTTCCAGCCTATTATATTCATAACCTCGTGACAGCCCCTGGAGTGAAAGGTGCCGGAGTACGGATAATTGAGGAGTCGGAACGGTTGGGCATTGAACACGGCAAGCATTGTATGCGCCTTGACTGTGCTGAGGACAATATTTATCTCAATGAGTACTATGCCTCTAAAGGTTATGTGGAGGCCGGACGATGCAAGGATGGGCTTTATGTAGGTATCCGCAGGGAAAAAAGACTACCTGTTATCATTTCAAGGTTATAAACATCCGTGTTGCATTTTCTTTGCATAGAATAATACTTTGGATTCGCTCCTGCAAAACCAGATTACAGTGAGTTACCGACACCTACACAAATCGCAAAAAAGATTTAACAAAAATCTTCTCCGTTCCTGTGGTCATTGAACTCTTGGGTAGTTTCATTTATTTATGGCTTCCGATGGCTTCATGCCAAAAGAAAAAGGAAACGTAACAAACGCTATTCCAGCTGATTCGCTACGCTATTCCCCAATTAGCTATTCCATTATGTGCTTATTTTAACAAATAAGCTAACAAGTATGTAAAATGTTAATTTTAAAGGATAAAATCGTTAATCAAAATCCCGATTTAACAAATCATGTTAAATGAGATGCATTTTGTTAAGATAAAAATAGCATGAAATAAAACATATTTCTATATTTGAATTAAGATTTTCATGGAATTAAGGTTTAGGTTAATTAAGAACAAGAAAAAAGGTTGTCGGGAGACAACCTTCTCTTGTATAATAGGGTACTTTATTTTTATATAATAGCTTACGGTTTATTTTTTCTTTAATGAATAATTCAGTTTGGACTGTGGCAATTTCATATCCTGACCTAACATAATGATGCTATCATTCATATCGAGGAAATTGAACACGACGCCTGCGGAATCATTCAGCTGGAATATGGAAGAGGATTTAGGGCTTATCTTCCCATTTTTTATAATACCCCATTGCCCTTCTTGTATAAAGGTGGTATCTTTACCTTTATTGGCTCCCAGGTATGTCATAGACAACTGGTAGACACTGTCTCCATTGGCGGTCTGCCCCAATTCCAATACATATTGTATTCCTGCGACATCGGCTCCCGGTAGTATACCTTCGTATACGGCTATTGTCGCCGTATCGGGAACTAAGGAATCTGTCACCATTACTACTTCTGTCGTAGAGGCATTATTAGATTTGCCTGAACAAGATGCCATACTGACGATACCCAGCAAAGCAAAGAAATAAATCAATTTTTTCATACTACAATTTTTTTTATTTTCTATATCAAAAAGCCTGTTTCAATATTATATAACTCGACATCGGTCTTAAAGTCTGTCCAAATTTTCCCATAAAAATAATTAATTCAAGTCTTCTTTCCTTTTTTCTTTCGGTCTGTTTAGCTGTCTTCACTTGTCTAATAGCCTGATATCCTCGCAAAAACCGGAAAACAGTCTCAAAAGAAATTCCCAAAGCCGACCCGTGTAAAATCCAGACAGCCTCTTACAGCATATCCAAAACGGGCTTTACTTGTACCCACGTTTATAACAAACAAAAAGCCGATAAGTTTATTACTTACCGGCTTTTTTATATCTTAAAAAAAAGTCGCACCGAAGGATGTGATGAAACTCCGAATAACAGGATTTGAGTGCCCCCCTCCTTTGTAATCCACCGTGCTAAAAGCATACCTAAAGGCGTGGCCCGCCATTGGAGAAGAAAGCTTGTCTCGGCATTTCATATCAATTGATGAGTTTCCCAATCAACTGCGATGCGACTCTTTGCTTTTTTCCTTCTTTCGTATTACAAATATACAGAAATAAAGAATAAATGTCAAGTTTTTTCAAGAAAAAAAATGGGCTTTTTATCGGATAAAAAGCCCATTTTCATATATCTCGCTAATTGTAAGGTTCTTATTACTTTACCTTTTTTACAATAGCTTGGAAAGCTTCAGGATTGTTCATAGCCAAATCGGCGAGAACTTTACGATTGATTTCGATACCTGCTTTATGAAGAGCCCCCATCAATTTGGAATAAGACATTCCTTCGAGACGAGCGGCAGCATTGATACGCTGTATCCACAAAGCTCTGAAATTACGTTTTTTAGCCTTACGGTCACGATAAGCATAGGTAAGACCTTTTTCCCATGTATTTTTGGCTACGGTCCAAACATTTTTTCTTGCACCGAAATAACCTCTGGTTAATTTTAAAATTTTCTTTCTACGTGCTCTTGAAGCAACATGATTTACTGATCTTGGCATAGTTCTTTTTGTTTTGAATGTTAGCGTTACCGTCTCAGCGGTAATCTTTAAGCTAAAGTCATTCGGTTAATAAATCTTTAAAACTCGCTTTGTTTATTTTCGGCAATAAATTTTATCTTATGCACAAAAGTTCTTTTACATTTTTCACGTCAGCAGACGATACAACTGTGAAATGCGTAAGATTACGTTTTTGCTTTTTCGTTTTTTTAGTCAGAATGTGACTTTTAAAAGCGTGTTTTCTTTTAATTTTTCCTGATCCGGTAAGGGCGAACCTCTTTTTGGCACCGGAATTAGTTTTCAGTTTTGGCATTTTACAAAAATTTAATTATGTATTTAATTCAAACAGGGAATCACTCCCTCATCTTTCTCATTTCTTTTTGGGTGACAGCATGATAATCATGCGTTTTCCCTCGAGTACAGGCAATTGCTCTACTTTACCATAATCTTCAAGATCATTTGCAAACCTAAGCAACAGTACTTCTCCTTGTTCCTTGAACAGTATCGAACGACCTTTAAAGAAGACATAGGCTTTCACCTTCGCTCCTTCTTCGAGGAAGCCTTTGGCGTGTTTCAGTTTAAAGTTGTAATCATGGTCATCGGTCTGAGGTCCGAAACGGATTTCCTTTACTACAACTTTAGTCGATTTCGCTTTCTGTTCTTTTAATCTTTTCTTTTGTTGGTACAGAAATTTCTGATAATCGGTAATCCGGCAAACTGGAGGTGCCGCATTTGGTGAAATTTCAACAAGGTCTAATCCTTGTTCGTCAGCAATACGTATAGCTTCCTGAATCGAATATATTCCCTGCTCTACGTTTTCACCGACCAAACGGACTTCTTTTGCTCTAATCCGTTCATTGATACGATACATGTCTTTCACCCCTTCTCCTTTTTTTACGGGTGCATTCTTTTTTACATCGTTTCCACTAAATGTGTTTTTTTTCTCCATTCAAATTACCATTGGTTTATCATTTTTTCTACCTCTTCGGTCAAAATCTCGGCAAAGGTAGTAATTTTCATCGAACCTTTATCACCTTCGCCCTGTTTTCTTACCGAAACTTCATTATTTTCTGCTTCCTTTTCACCGACAATCAGCAAATAAGGGATTCTCTTGAGCTCATTATCACGAATTTTACGTCCGATTTTCTCGTTCCGGTTGTCGATTGTCGTACGAATGTCTCTCATCTCGAGTTCTTGTGCAACTTTCTCGGCATAATCGTTGTATTTTTCGCTGATAGGCATGATTACCACCTGCTCGGGTGTGAGCCACAAAGGAAATTTTCCAGCAGTATGTTCTATCAATACGGCAACGAAGCGTTCCATAGAACCAAAGGGGGCACGGTGTATCATCACCGGGCGATGTTTCTGGTTGTCGCTACCCGTATATTCGAGTTCAAACCGCTCTGGCAAGTTATAGTCTACTTGTATCGTACCCAACTGCCAACGGCGTCCGATAGCATCTTTCACCATGAAGTCGAGTTTAGGTCCGTAGAAAGCTGCCTCTCCCAATTCTACTCGGGCATTCAGGCCTTTTTCTTTACAAGCTTCTACAATCGCCTGTTCTGCTTTTTCCCAGTTCTCATCCGAACCGATATACTTCTCTTTATTATTGGGGTCACGCAAAGATATTTGCGCTTCAAAATTTTTAAAGTCCAGTGCTTTGAAAATAATGAATATGATATCCATTACTTTCAAAAACTCGTCTTTTACCTGGTCGGGACGACAGAAGATATGCGCATCGTCCTGCGTAAAACTACGCACACGTGTGAGACCGTGCAACTCACCGCTTTGCTCGTAACGATACACCGTACCGAACTCTGCAAATCTCAAAGGCAGGTCTTTATATGACCGGGGTTGCCACTTGTATATCTCGCAGTGATGGGGACAATTCATGGGTTTGAGCAAATACTCTTCGTCTTCTTCCGGTGTATGTATGGGCTGGAAAGAGTCTTTTCCATATTTGGCATAGTGTCCTGAAGTGACATACAGCAGTTTGTTTCCGATATGCGGAGTCATTACTTGCTGGTATCCAAAACGGCGCTGTATTTTTTTCAAGAAATCTTCGAGACGCAAACGGAGAGCCGTCCCCTTAGGCAACCACATAGGCAAACCTTTGCCTACAGTTTCGGAGAACATAAACAGCTCCATTTCTTTTCCTATTTTACGATGGTCTCTTTTCTTGGCTTCTTCCAACAATGCCAGATATTCGTCAAGCATTTTTTTCTTGGGGAAGGTAATACCGTATACACGTGTCAACTGATGACGCTTCTCATCGCCTCTCCAATAGGCTCCGGCCAGAGAGGTTATCTTTACGGCTTTGATAGCAGAGGTGTTGGGCAAGTGCGGTCCACGACAAAGGTCGGTAAAGCTGCCTTGTGTATAGGTGGTTATGGTGCCGTCTTCAAGTTCACTGATAAGCTCTACTTTATATTCTTCTTTACGGTCTCCGAACATCTTCAAGGCATCGGCTTTGGATATTTCTTTCCGTACTATTTCTTCTTTTTTGGCAGCCAGCTCCATCATCTTGGCTTCTATGGCAGCGAAATCGCCTTCTTTAATAGGTGTTTCACCGGGATCTACGTCATAATAAAATCCGTTTTCTATTGCCGGACCGATACCAAACTTTATTCCGGGATAGAGTTCCTGCAAGGCTTCTGCCAAGAGGTGCGCCGATGAATGCCAAAAGGCATGTTTTCCTTCGGCATCGTCCCATTTAAACAGCTTTATCGCCGCGTCTTTTTCGATAGGACGCGACAGATCCCATTCGTTTCCATCGACAGTAGCAGCCAATACTTCCTGAGCTAAACGAGGACTGATACTTTCGGCTATCTGCATCGGAGTGGTTCCGGCTGCAAATTCTTTTACCGACTGGTCGGGAAAGGTTATTTTAATCATAACTTTAGTCTCCTTATATAATTTCCTTGTTTAGCAACAAAGAAACAAATCAAATAAGGGGATTGTTTCCCGTTGCTGTTAAAAATATTATAGTTTTCCTTTTACAAGGCTACAAATGTAGTAATTATTTTAAAGCTTGTCTAAATTTTCTAATAAAAAAGATTATACAACGGAACTTTTTGCTCCTTTTTCCGGTCTGCTTTTTTCGGTTACAGAGGGTGGTTGTTTTTTCTTTCCCTCTGTTGGAAATCTTTATTTCGCTGTTATATTAGCATAAGAAGACATCTTATTTTACTTATAAATGAAATATTAATTGTACCTTTGTACTGAAAAGAAATAGAGAATACGAGTAAAGCTAAATTGAGATTGGTAAAGGCAGCCGGAAGCTGAACGATATATTCCATTCGATTCTTGTCGGAAAACGAGAGCGAATTTGAATGTTTCTTCCGTCCGGGAAGAAAAATGAGCGACAGGGTATGCACCTTGCCTGTCTTGAAACCACGTCTGCGCCCCTATTGCATGAGGTTGTCAGATAAGATTTTCATATTTAGTAACGGTAGAGTAAAAGCCACGCAAACTTACAACGAAGATGACACGCTGAAAGGTTACGTTATTACCCTTCAATATTTTGACAGGCCCATAACAGAGGGTGTTAAAAACGGGTCTATATTGGTAACGGAGAGTACAATAGAGACAGAAAATACCTTTGATATATGAAAACGATAAAGGCTTTTTTTGATGATTACTCAAGATAATAGGGGAAATAAAAATCAATACAGAACTATAACTTATGAAAAATAAAGTCCTATTTATTCTGCTATCCTTCCCTCTGTGCTTTTCTATGATTGCAATATCCCAACATGTACATAGAGAAAACGGTTGGTATCATGTAATAGACAAAGATAGCCTATCAATAGAGCCTATTTTGGCTGTCAATGATTTTGCTACTTTAAGGTTAGATACAAGTAATTTAGGGCAATATGTTATTTTCGGACAAATAAGCCAACATAAAATCAAGAAATGGGCTTCTGAAACAGAAAAAGCTATCGGTAAACAAATTGCATTTGTTTTCAATGATTCTATAATAACTACACCTCAAGTAAACGCCAAGATTGAGAGTGGTGCTTTCGTAATAACATCTCCATTTGACAAAAAATTACCCCAACTATACAAACAGATTATTGAGAATACAAATAAGAACAGGCATATCAGTGAAACTAAAAGTGCTACAGAAATAAGTATTGTATCTCCCCCAAATGATAGTATAGTTCAAAAAGTAAAGGTTAAGACTATCAAAGAATATGTGAATGATAATGACTTTATTGAAATAATTCCAGATGTATATGCAAATCAGACATCACATTCTTCTGTTTCGACAGAAGAACAAAAGAATTTGGAAAATCAAATGGTTGCTGCTACTTATCGTTTTTATAAACATTGTACTCAAGACGATAAAGGACGTATTTTTTGCAATTTAACTTGTGGTAAGGATATAAACATATCAGAAGAGTTGTTTCAAAGAAAAATGAAAGATATTGAGGAAACTAATAAATTTGTAGAAAAACATCTAAAGGCTGGCACTAAATATCGTGTAGGGATTATAGATGAAAAGTATTTGAATAGTCTTTTAAATTATGAAGCAAAATGAACCCTATATGAACTAAAGGCATAGATATTTTTTTTGTAGTATCTTTTGGCCATTACAATGGCTTTATTTATGATTACGAGGTGTGCTTTGCAAAGTAAATATATCATCTATACCCTGTTGCTCACAAAACATCGTATAGCATTCTTTTAGTCCATTTTTTACCACAGACTGCATCTCCTCTTGTTCTATTGCGAAGTAACGGCATGTTTTTGCACGAGCAGTATCAAAAGATTCATATTGTGGTATTTGTAAATACTTGTACATACGGCAGATTTTTCCCATACCGCTATAACTATCAACGTAATTCTTGCATAATATACAATTAGGTATCTTAAATTTTTGAAAACCTATATATCTAACTTGCTCATATAAGCCAAATGAGACAGAAGTATGAATGCAGATTTCAAGCAAAGACGAAGTCTTAGACTTCGCTAATCTTTTGCAATCACATACATCTTGAAAGCATTGTGTCTTTCCTGACTTATACAAAATGTATCTGACAAATTCTATCTCATTACTTATGTGGCTATTCTTATAGTCTTTTCTCTTAAACCCATAAAAACGAACTTTCTGTAAATCTCTTTCCAAATCGTTATATTCATCAACATAGTGGCTATTGGATTCAACTATTCCACTTTCTGCTAATTGCAAAATATCATCTTCCGACTCTATGCATATTTCTATAATTTTATTACCACTATGCAGCTTTTCTAAATCACTCGCGTGAGTGACAAAGAATTCCAAATAAATCGGATTCCTTTGGGGATTTGTTGAAGAGAATATTTTCAAATCAGAACGACGATTTATATTGTCATATGGTATTTCTTGTTCGCAGGAATCATAAAACTGTTTGATGTTAAATCGTTGTTTTTTACTTTCGCAACATTCATTATATCTAAGGAATCTACATTTCTCAACGTTTGTACAGAATGATTTATACTCAAATTCTATCCAAAATTCGGATTTTGACAAGAATGCTTCACGTATCTTTTCTTTTGCAAGAAGATGAAGCATTGATTCAATCGCATAATCACATTCCGTACCTAATTGATGTGCGAAATGATGCATTCGTTTTATCCCTTGATTTTTAGCCATTAAAGGTTCTTTACAAGCAGGACAGAAACAACCGCATTTATTTCCAACAGGCACATCATCAACATCAACAAGTTGTCCCGTCCCATTCAAAGCATAGGTAAGACGATACGCAGAATGTTTTTGCATATTTTCCCTGTTATGTCTATTGCTTATCCCCAAATACTTTTTTTAATTTTTTCCGAATTGCGCCAAGAGCAATATTTTGGTCTTGAGAAATAGTTAAGCCAATGCCACTACTTTTGAGTACTACAATACTTTGATTCGTATTGTAGTCGTAAAAAGTGATTGTTATATATGTATGCCCACCATCCCATTTCTCTGTTGAAACATGAATATTTGGAGATAATACAAATTCCCCAAGTGCTATTTTCTCAAGTCCGTTTTGCTCCGAAATTACTTCTAATTTTGTATTAGCAATTTCATTTTGAACAGCCATTACAATATCATCAAGTTCTCTGTCCCCTGTTGATTCTTTTCCAAAGACAACATAGGAATACTTCGACAAATCAATGCCGTGAGAAATAACAGCTTTACTTGTAGAACAGGCTTGTAGTATGATTACAACAACGATTGCACAGAATAAACCAAACGTTTTCATAATTATGGTTTTAGATTTGTTTTATCTTATTAGGTATGAGAAGTTCTCGAATATCAATGTTCAAAATATCTGCAATTTGATATAAAACAGGAAGTGGCGGCTGCACCTTGTTTGTGGCATACAGATTGACCATATTAAATGTCTTTCCAAGTCTGTTTGCCAACTCTGTTTGGGTAATGCCTTTAACATTCAATGCCTCTTTTATTCGGTTCATATTCACATTCTTTTGTCTTACGGTTTCAAAGATACAAAATCTCATTTGGTAACTTGATGAATTTCCAAGAAAATGTGCTACCTTTGCATCAAAATAAGAGTTGTTTGACAGAAATACACTGTATATCGCAGAATTTATGACCGTTGTCAAGTCATTACCTTGCTTTTAGCAAAAAGTGCGCAAGTTGCTTATTTCTAATATATTCCTGTTCTATCATCGTATTTTTTGCAGAAAAAATGAATTCTTGAATATCTTATATAAACTGTACCTCGTAATATCTCTCAGCCTAAGCCGCGCTTCTCTCCGTAACACACCCCTTTATCCCCTCTCAAGAGGGGAAATATCTCTACTTAGACTTTTCATTACTAAGAAGAAAAAAATTTTAACCTCCCCTCTCAAGAGAGGAGGTTAAAATCATAACAAACTCATTTTCAAGAAAAAGAATGAGTTAAGTAATATCCATAATTTCTAAAGAAATTTTCCAAGTCGCTGCCTTGAGGTAAATTCAGACCGGGTCTCAATCGCTCAGGCGTTTTATAATGTTATAGGAGGACACAATTCCCAGCTCTCCGGCTTTGCTCAAATCGTCTATTCCTTTTTGGGTTTCACCCAAGAAGACGTAAACTAATCCGCGGTTGAAATAGGCATCGGCAAAATCGGGTTTGAGGCGTATGGCTTCGTTGTAATCGGTCAATGCAGCCCGGAAGTCTTTTTGTGCACAGCGTACATTGGCCCGGTTGAAGTAGGCATATACGAATGTGGGCGACATCTCGATAACCTTATCGTAGTCGCGCAGCACCATTTCGTATTCCATAGAAAGGGCTTTGCTTTGTTTTCCGGGTGCCATAGAAGTCCCCATTTCCATACCGGGCAAGGGCTTCGGGGCTGAAAATCCGGAGGCAGGCGAGGTTATGGAGAGGTCGGACTGCGTCGCTGCTTCGCTCGACATGTTATATTCGATTTGCTTAAACCGTACTGCTGCCCGGTTGAAATAGGCGAACATAAAGTTATCACTCAACATAACCACACGGTTCAGGTCTTCGATAGAGCTGGCAAAATCCTGTACAAGCATATAGTCGAGGGCGCGACAGAAATAGGGAACCGGATTTTGAGGGTTTATTTCTATCAGTTTGGAATAGTCGTTCAACGAATTGAAGTGTTTTTCGATTTGGTCGGTTGTCAGGGATACTTCCGAGTTGGTTATCAACAGCTTCATTGGTAAAATACCGGTACGGTTGAGCTCGTCGAGTTCTTTGGAATAACGGACATTGGAGCGTACCTTGTCTTCTTTTTCATAATAAGAGAAGACAAAGGAGGGTTCTATTTCTATCTTTATGTTTTTATCTTGTACGCGACCTCGTATTTCGTCTTTGTACTTGCTTTTGATATCGGTATTGTCAGCCACCAAGAGCCGGTCGAATTTGTTTATGTTCTTGTCCGATTCTTTTCGGGTCTTGTCATTGTCTTCGGCCGTTTGGGTATCTTCTTCGTCATCTCCACCGCTGTGTTTGCCCAACCCTACCCCGGTTTTCTTCTGCTGCTCATACAGGGCAATGGCTTTTTTATAGTCTTTTTCACCTCCTGCGGTGTCGTTTATTTTGCGTTTGGCTTCGGAACGGGCAAAATATCCGCTTGAGAAATCGGGATAGTGAGCAAGCACTTTATCGTAATCTCTGATGGCTGCCCTGTAATTTCCCAACTGGTCATAGAGTATGGCTCTGTTATATATGGCAAAGAAGTTGTCGGGCTCGTACTTCAATACGAACGAGAAATCTTCTATCGCTTTGTTACGCTCTCCGACTTGCATCCTCAGCAATCCGCGGTTGTAATGTGCCATCAGGTTATTGGCGTCGAGTTCTATTACGCGGTCGTAATCGTCCATTGTTCCTCTCAAGTCGTCCATATAGTAACGTATGATACCGCGATTGAGATAGTAGGATGTCATATTGGGGTCGAGTTTCAGTGCCTGATTCATATCGTCCAGTGCGCTCTGATAGTCTTTTCCGTACTGGAATTTTATAATCGCCCTCTGTGCATAGGCATACGAGAGGTGCTTGTCGAGCTCTATCGCCTTATCCATATCGGCCAATGCCTTCAGTGTGTCCTTTTTTTCCAGCCAGAACTGGGAACGGCTCAAATAGGCGTTGTAATATGAGGGATGCTTCTTTATCAGCTCGGCAAAGCTGGCTTCGGCATCGTCATACTTCTTTAACTGGACTTCTGCAATCGCCTTATTTCCCAAGAAAGTACGGTCTTCGGGGGCATATTTCAAGCCTTCGTTATAGTCATCGATGGCACCTTGATAGTTTCCCAGGTTTTGGCGGGCTATGCCTCTTACCTGATAGGCTCCTATGATAAAGGGATTGCGTTCTATACATTTGTCACAGTCTTCTTCGGCTCCTTTATAGTCTTCGAGGCTGAGTTTGGCAACGGCTCTATAAAAATAGGGGTCGGCCAGATAGGGCTTCACTTTGATTACTTGATTGAAGTACTGTATCGATAGTATATAATCTTCAAAATAGAGAGCATTGCGTCCGATATTCATCACTCTATCGGTGTTTATCTGTGCCGACACTCCGGTAATCGACAAAATGAGCAGTACCAGACTCAAAAATATTTTTTTATACATAAATGCCTTGAAATTCCTGATTCTTATAGTGAATGCACAAAAGTAAAGAATTTATGCTATATAGTTTCATTCTGTAATTATATTTTATAAGTTTTTCTTTCTTATAACGAAAAAAGGGGGGTAATAAGGGGATTTTATTTCCTTTTTACCGGAGAAAGTTTTCTTTTTTTATTCTCTTTTGTATTATAAGATTTCCTTAAAAAAGGGAATTTGCAGATTATCTCCGTTATTTGGCTTTCCATAAAGGCATTCTCTTTCCAACAAATTATCGAGTATTTGTCAATCACAGAGCTCTTCTCCTGAATTTTATTTATATTTATAGGATAGGCTTGGCAGAGGCAAACTTTAAAAACTGTGTTTTTCGTTTGCCTCTGCGCTCGCCTTTCGCTATATTTGTCCTCCGGACTCTACAACGAATAAAAAAACAGGGGCATAATCCTTTAACAACAATATATGATGAAAAACAAAATTTTTATGTGTTTTATATGGATAACGGCAATTTCTACCGGTATCTCTTCATTACATGCACAAGTATATCCCGTACGGCCAAAATTGTCTGACCCAAATTCTTTTTCTATCATTGTACTTCCGGATCCTCAAAGTTATAATAAATATGATGCCAACCAGCCTTTGTTTGAATTACAAACGGCCTGGATAGCTAATAACATCGATAACCTGCAGATTAAGAGTGCACTTTGTACCGGTGATCTTGTAGAGCAAAACGACTGTCTTATTCCTAACGGGATAAACGGGAACCAGACAAGTACCGAACAATGGGAAGCCGCATCAAGGGCATTCCGCCGTCTTGACAATAAACTTCCGTATGTGCTTTGTACCGGTAACCATGATTATGGCTATGTTTCGGCTGAGTGCCGACGTAGTTACTTCCACGATTATTTTCCTGTCGAGAGAAACAGTTGCTGGAGAAAATCTTTAGTCTCTGTCGGGCTAAACGCAGACAGTATTCCTACGTTGGAGAATGCGGCTTATGAGCTGGATACGGATACTTGGGGAAAACTTTTAGTCATTTCCATCGAGTTTGCTCCTCGTGATGAAGCTATTGTATGGGCAAAGTCTATTGCCAATGATGAGAGGTACAAAAATCATAAAGTGATTTTGCTCACACATTCATATCTTACTGCTAATGCCAAACGACGCGAAAAAGAGAAATATAAAATAGCTCCGGCCAATTATGGGAAAGCTATATGGGAAAAACTGGTTTATCCTTCCCCAAATATCGGAATGGTGATATGCGGACATGCTTGTGCCATTGTCGACTATGAAAATCAGGTCAGTTTCCGCACGGATAAGAATATTGCCGGTAAAAATGTCGCACAGATGATGTTCAACGCCCAGACCGCAGACGGTGAGTGGTGTGGCAATGGAGGAGATGGATGGCTCCGTATCCTAGAATTTCTTCCGGACGGAAAGACAATTAAGGTACGTACCTTTTCTCCCCTGTTTGCTCTTTCCAAGTTGACATCCGACAAGGCCTGGAGAAATGCTCCTTACGACCAATTCGATATTACTTTCGAATAATTATATTGCGATTACGTATACTATATATAGAGACAAGGAGGACATCGGGATATATTCGGATGTCCTCCCATCATTAAAGGGCCTAACATCTATATACCTAATCACACACCTATGCTCACCAGTTTTTTAGCGATTATCTCCCCGTTCTTCAAAACGACTCTAACGATATAGACGCCCGATGTATAGGAAGCCGTGTCTATTTCCGCTTCGCAATCCGATACTTTATTTACTGATAATATTCCTCCTGACAGGGAATACAATGCAACGGTGTCTATTTCCGTTTCCGAAGAGATATGTACTTTGTTTCCTATCCGAGCAATGGCAAGCGCATCTGTCCCGACCGTTGTTTCTTCAATCGACACGTCTACTTTTTTTTTAGATATGCGATAGACTCTTACGTCTTGTTTGGGGACATCATAGGTAAATCCCGTGCTTGTGAAGGAGACGGTTTTGCCTTCCCATAATTCTTTTATTTCCGATACATTGTCGGGGTGTACTCCTATACGGGCGAAATCGATGGTTGCGTTCTGGGCGTCTTTGTATGCAAATACGGCTACGTATACCGAGGCGGATGTCTCATACATGAACAGCTTCTCGGAACCGTCTTCAGCATACTTGTCGGCATATACATAATCTGCTCCCAACACGCTGGCTGTCGTCCCTTCATGTCCGTTTATGGGATAAAAGGCACCACAGAGTCTTACCATTTCATTGATGTCCGTATTCGTCAAGAGTTTCAATGCTCTTTCTCTCGATAGTCCGGGATTTCCCACGACAGTCCCATTACCGTCTTTACAATTGTCGCTGAAGTTATCACCTACCATATAGGCTCCTGTAATGGCTCCCGAAGTCAGGCGTATGCGATTGGTTCCTTCTGAGAACTCTACTACCGATTTTACATTTTGGTTACTATCGTAATCTACTCCAATCATCACCAAATGGTCGGGGTCATTGACGGTGTACAACTTGTCTGTCCACCAGCCATAAGAGGTAGCATTGAGCACATACTGGGCATTGGGTACGCTCCCCCATGCGTCACAAGTGGTGCGACGGCCTGTGGTGTACTGGTAAGGGAACATCGGAGACATCGCCAGCACGGTATAGGCTCCCGGCATCTTTTGCTGGATGTATTCGTACATTTGTTTCATAAAGTAGTTATAGGCTTGCACTCCGGTAGTAATGTCTTGTACATAGTAACTGTCTCCCTCACAGATACCGCAGTCCATAAAATCAATCTTGATGTAATTGAACCCTAATTTGGCATAGTTGATAATCGAATATTTCATGGCGGCTATCGTCCCCGGATGGGTGGGGTCTACACATAAAGCTCCGTTTGCCGGATTTTTGTATTCTTCACCGTTGACTTTCAGCAATATGTCTTTTACTTTATAGGGGCAATTGGGGTACAGCGGACTTTCCCGATTTTCCCAGTCCCAACGGCATAGAAAACCGGCATAGGCTCCGATAAGCCCGTTTTTTTCTTTGCAATGTGTGGCTAGAGAGCTCAGTTCTTCATTATTCATATTGTCATTGTACCATGCGTCAAGGCTGAGTATGGTACGTCCTTTTTCGTCCACGAATCCGGCGTTTTTGAAGACATCTTGCGAGAGAAAATCGGCTACGTCCATACATCCTTGATAATTGATTCGTGTCTGCATAGCTCCCCAACTACTCCAACCGAAAGGGTCACCTCCTTCCCACGGGGCCGGCGGGGCAACCAATGTATTGGCATGGGCAAAAGCATCCATTCCCTTTCGCCAATCATCATAGAGTCCTATCATAAAAAGTGCCGAGCGGACTTCCGTTCCTGTCACTTTTCCATGCGGAAGGGCATCGCGCGTGGTAGACTGATTGGTATATCCCGACAAGCATTTGAAGTAATCGACTGTTCCGGTTGCCAAAGCATGTACGACAATAGCGCTTTTCCATGTGTCGTGTTCTACCGAACCGGCTATCAAGCCCTTGCGCGACTGGGCAGAATAGATGGCTGTGGCCTCGTGCGATGTGGCAGTCTCTCCTCCGAACTTTCTTGCTGCGTAACGGGAAAATCCGTCATTGTCCCAAGGTACATATAATATACGGTTGCTGTCGTCTTTGGTAAGGAATGTCGAAGACGACTGGCTCATCAAGGGTATGAGCTGGTTACTGGATACGGCTTCTGTATCCTTGATTGTAACGCGCACCAAGAAATAGGGATAGTTGTCATAAAAATAAAAGTCTTGTATCAGATGTGTGTTTCCTGAGAAGGAATAGTCCAGAGAGACTTTCTCGCCTGAACCGAAATTGTCCGAAAGGTCTGACCGTACAAGCTCTACACCGGTACAGTCATCGGTATTCAGCGTTGTCTCTTCTGTTCCGGACGCTTTGTTGTACTTGACCGATGCGTATGTGCCGGTGAGTACTGTTGCATCATTGCAGGCGATATCTATCTTTTTCGTATCTTCTTTCAGTATCATTTTCCAATCGCCACCGGAAAATTCGATGTCGCCTGCATAGGACGATATTCCCAAGCTACAGCTTAATAATAGTAAAAAAAGTTTTTTCCTGTTCATTTTTTTTCTTTGTTTTTATGACTTTCGTTTCTCATTTTGCGCTTTCGTCCCCCCACCTGCTTTTCCCAGCAAAGGCGCGTAACTAAAGTAAATTGCCCGACCGAATAGCAAATCGGTCGGGCAACCTTAAAAACTGTCTGAATCGATTCTCATTATTGTAAAAAACTTATCAAACAGTCAATTCCACACATATATGGGTTAATGCCTATTTTTAAAGTTTTACGACCTTATACGTTTTTCCGGCCACTTTTACCAGATAGATACCGTTTGCATTCACGGGCAACAACTGATTGGTGACTCCGGTTGCAACGGACTGTCCTCCTATGGTATATACGTCTACTTCCATTTCATCCGTACTGCTTACCAATATTCCATTTTCCAAGGCTTTTACAACGATGTTTCCGGCTACTGTTTTTTCAACGCCCACTTCATCTGAAACAGTAGCATTGACAGTGGCAAATTCGCTGGATTGATAGGTATGGTTTACGGCCGATACTTTTACGGTATATTCACCTTTAGGTAATGCCATAGAGTATGAATGTGAACGTACCAATGTCGCAAACTCGGGATATGAGGTCAGTTTTCCGTTATCCAATGCTGAAGTCGTGAATGCAACCAGCTTTCCGTCGGCATCGGTGATATGTATATTGTAATATGTCAGATATTCTTCGTTGTTGTCGTCGTTCCAGGTGATTGTCAATACCCCATTGCTTACGCTTGTTGCCAAGTCGGTAGGTGCAACCGGGGCTTCAGACACGTCTTCTCCCCTCTCGTTCAGCCAAACATTGGTGTGGTCAGGGTATCCTCCTTCTATCATATCGAACTGTCCGTCTCCATTGAAATCACCTACTGCAAAGTTTCCGAAATCGAAACCGGCACCGGTCGTAATGTCACCTGTACCTTGATGAGAGAATTCGTCATCTATAACAAATTGGCTTTGAGACCTTTTGTAAGTTGCCAAGAATGTGTTCCAACCACAATCATTGTTCCAACCGCGATAGAGCAAATCGGCATATCCGTCTCCGTTAAAATCGGCCATAAAGACTTGTGCTGCCGATACGGGAGCCAAACCTGTCTCGGATTCTAATTTCTCGGTAAACGTGAAGGGGGCTTCTGCTCCATTGTTTATCAGTATAGAGGCCAGCTTGCGTCCTCCTGCTTCTCCCCTGTCATCGGCATTGGGTGTACCCAAATTGATAATATCCAGATAACCGTCTTTGTTGATGTCGACCAGTTTCAATTGATTTTCATATATCCGGTATATATTGGATTTGGCATAGTCTTCGGTTACATCCTGAAATTCTCCGTTCTGCAAGTTGCGGTAAGTACGGAATTCGATTCCTCTGTCATCGGAATAACCGGTGCAAATAATATCGAGCCAGCCGTCGTTGTCAAGGTCGGCAAAAGCTACCGAGCCATGCGACATGGGCTTGAATTGTTTGCTGGGTACCTCGGTAGGCAATCCTAACTCATCCATAACATACAGTCCCAAATCATAGGTGTCGCCCTCTTTCATGTTGGCCACCAACTGTTTCTCGAATCCTTGCCCTGCCAGATTTTTATACAGGTAGACAAAGCGCTTGTGTCCGTCTTCCATACCTGTCATGAGTATGTCTATGTACCCGTCCTTGTCGTAGTCACCAAAAGCTACAGACCCTTTTTGGCCTTCATTTACTTTTTGCTTGCAACTCTCGTCACCACAAGGAACAGGCAAGTCAAGACCTTCCATTCTCTTGAACTTATAATCTCCGTCAGGTCCTAAATTGATATATACTTCCGTGGCTTTACGATTTTCTTCGGGGTTATAGAAGGCAGCCGAAGGCATCCATCCATAGTCGCTTTCGTAAGGCCGTACAATAAAGAGGTCGAGATAACCATCGTTGTTGAAATCTACAAAAGAGGCCTCCGAATATACGGCACTGGGTACTCCCGAGAGCATAATGCACTGCTCGTCTCTGTCGGTCGACGGCTTTTCGAACGATTCATTGTTTATATTCTTATACAAGAATCCGTAAGGCCAGTATCCGTCCTGATTGCCCGAACCGTCTTCCTTGGGGACAAATCCTGTATTGGAAAGCCCGCAATTGTAAAAATCCATAAACCCGTCGTTATTATAATCTCCCAGACAATAACCGGGACGGTCGAGCTGGTATAGACTTGAGCTCCATTCTGCTTTGGCAAAGCCCGGAACGGTTTGTGCCGAGGCCTCTGCACCCGCTAATAATGCCGATGCTAAAATAAGGGCTTTCGGTGTAAAGTTTTTCATGTTTGTCAGTGTTTTTAAGTTAAAAAAATCCTATAATTTGTTTGTTGTCTTTTTTGAAAAGTTTTTGCGAATTCACATAAGCAAAATTAGACGAGTTGTCGCATTCTCAATAATACGAATACGTCAAATACTGGTGCAAATGTCGCAATTGTACTTTTGTAAGTCCGGGAAACGACATTTTTGTCATTTCCCGGACAGTTTCGATTATTTCATGTACCAGTTGTCTATGGTCATCAGCCGGGCTTTGGCCGCTGCCGGGTCGGGGAAGCGCACAGATACTTTATCTGCCATCAGTTCGGGATGGTTGCTGCGATGGTGCGATATGCGCAAGAGGTCAAAGAACCGGTTTCCTTCGAATGATGTCTCAGCTGCCAGTTCGTCGAGAATACAGTCTTCGACAAACAGTATAGAGTCTTCGCGGGTAGGAAGTGCGGGAATTACATATTCGGTCTTATCCAGATTTACGCCCTGTCCGCGTCCGCGCATAGCTGTAGGGATATTCGAGTCGAACGTGCTGTTGAATTGTATGTATGTTTCTTTTGCTGCTACTTCGGCCGGATTCACAATAGTTGCCGAGTCTACGACTTCTTGCCTGAGCCCGTGTTTGAGTACGGCGAATGCAAGGGAGGGTTTTCCTGCGCGGTTTACGGCTTCGGCATATCTCAGGTAAAGATGGGGTATGCGGTATATGGGTATGGCTATCGGGTAATAGAGCATACCCACTTCTTCATTCTCAGGATCCCAACCCGACTCCGAGGAGGTAATGGCCCGGCTGTATTTCACAATGATATTTTTCACACCGGTAGTTCCAAAAGCCAGAGGGCCGAAACTGCCCGGACTCGATACACTGGGAGATTTGGCTACGCCCCGCAAGTCTCCGCTCAAGTAAGCATCTATCTTGGTAGAGCCTTTGTTTATGTCTGAGAAGAAATACATGGATGCGTTCATTTTCTCGACAAATGATTCTTCGGGAACCAATACCGGCCGGGCATTGTACGAGAGACGGAAAAGCGAGGTATGATAGTCACGAGCATCGGTACTATAAGCTATCATAGACATTATTTCCCCGATGTAGGTCGAAGTATGTCCTGTCGTGGCGGAGGAACGATTGCGGTCGTCCCAGAAGGTGCAGTAAATCTTGTTCAGCGTGTAGTATTGTTTTTCCATCAGGTCATGATACATGACAGCGGCTTGTGTATAGTTGTTCTGATAGAGGTACATGTCCCCCAAAAGCATCCTGACCGGGATAAAAAAGCATCTTGAATTCCAACCATCGATGCTTCCGTAATCGAGGGGGCGGACATCAATATAGGGTAATAAATCGGGTATCAGCTTGTCTATCAACTGCTCCATATTTAATGCCGGATATTGCTGCATGGATGTTTCGAGATTTAAAATGGGTTCGGTATAGTAATATGCCGTTCCGAATATCTGGGCTATCTGCAAGTATGTCCATGCCCGGATCGTCTTGATTGCGGCAAACTCGGGCAACATAATCTTGTCCTGATAGTTTGTCAAGGTAGTATCCATACGGGCTATTGCATAATTACAGTTGTTTATGATGCTGTAATAGTCTACTTTGTCAGCGTATTCGTTGTCGGCTGTAAATTGCAGCTGAGATATTTCTTTCAACGATACGGAGGCTTTGTCTGTCAGTGCCATCAAATCGCCCCGCAGTTCTCCTAAAAGTACGTACCTCTCTCCTATTTTTTGTAATTGGGAGAGTATGCCCATTACCGAGTACAAGGAATCGTTGGGGTTTTTAAGATTTCCTTCCCTGTCAAAGGCATAGTCGGTGGATTCTGTATCGAGCATATCTTCACATGAGGTGGAAGATATTGCCAACAAGGATACCAGAAATATATATATGAAAGCTCGTATGTTATTTGTCCTTATTTTCATAATTACTTTTATTTATGTGTTTACAAATTGATTTTCACTCCTAAATTGAACGAGCGGGACAGAGGTATCATACCGGCATCTATACCTTGATAGAGTACCGACGAACTATATGAGAACTCGGGGTCACTACCCAAATATTTGGTCAGGGTGCATACGTTGTTTACCGAGGCCCAGACGGACAGTCCTTGTATAAATGTGGTTCTTACAGGGATTTTGTAAGATACGGACAAGGATTTGAAACGCAGATAAGAGGCGTCTTCTATCCATCTGTCCGAGAACCGGGCATTTCCCATGGGATCGCCATAGGTAGCTTTCGGGATATCTGTTTCTTGCCCGTTTACAACCCAGCGGTTCTGCATTGCTGTAGACTGGTTTATCAGGCTGCTTCCGGATTCCAGATTTGCACGCAAGGCATTGTAAGCATCGTTTCCGTAAGAATAGGTAAACAGGGCTCCTATCGTAAGGCCTTTATAGGAGAAGTTGAAATTGAAATTACCATAAAAATCGGGATTAGGGTCACCGATTATCTGACGGTCTTTGCTGTCGATAATGTGGTCTCCGTTTACATCTTCGAAGTGCATATCTCCAGCTTCAAAGGGGATTAGTTCACCGGTATTGGATTTCACGGAAAGCCCGGCTTCTTTTGCTTGGGCTACGTCCTTGAACACTCCTTTTGTCTTGTATCCGTAGAATACTCCGGCGGGCTGTCCTACTGCCGTCAATATTTCTCCTCCTGCGATAGAGGTGGTATACGAGCCGTTTGCCAAGGAGGTTACTTTATTTTTATATTTCCCAATCATGGCTCCAAAGTCGAGTTTCCAATCTTTGCGGTCTATGATACGGAGGTTGGTTGTTATTTCGAATCCTTTGTTTTCGAGCTCTCCGTCATTGCTCCAGAAATATTTCACTCCGGCTACGTCGTCCAATTGTTTACGGGTGAGCAGGTCTTGGGTTCTGGAGGTGTAAAAATCGGCATTTACTGACCAACGGTTGTCGAACATGCAGAAGTCTAACCCGACTTTTGCCATGGAGGTGCTCTCCCACTTCAGTTTCTCATTTCCGATATTGGCCAAGGTAAGCCCGTAGGCATTTCCGAAAAAATGAGTGGACTGGAAATATGAATTGCGGGCGTAGTCGATAATATTGTCATTGCCTGAAAGAGTATAGTTCAGCCGCAGTTTCAGGAAGTTGATGAAATCTACATTTTTCATAAATGATTCCGATGATATTATCCATGCGGCAGAGACGGAGGGGAAGAGTCCCCAGGGTACCCCTCCGATTTTCAAGGCGTCGGCCTTGCGCCCGAAACGGGATGATGATTCCATAGCTGCCGAGACATTGAATATGTAGCGGTTATAGAGGGCATAATCTCCGTTCAGATACCAGGATATGGTACGCTGGTGCAGATTCTGCCCGCTCATATAACGCAAGGACGAGGAGGCGTTTTCGAGTCCCGAGAGATAGTCTGACCCGGTATTGTATCCTTTGCCGAAAGTATAGTCGTATATGTCATTGTAGAACCGGTACCCCGCAAATACTTGCAACTTGTTTACGGCATCTTTCAATATGTCGTATGTAGCCCGAAAGTCGATTGTGGCGGAAACTTCTTTTCCTTGTAAATTGCGCACTTGATTCAACGCTGTGGCATATACCTCGCCCAAGTCATTGTATAGGGGTACGTCCGACACGCCTTTATCGGGAATAAATGCTCTTTCTTTTTCTTTGTCCCAGGAGTATCCGAAGAGGAGGCTCAGCTCAAGTTTGTCCATCAACCGGTAAGTGGGCCTGGCGTTGGCATTGAAGCGATATTTCTTTATGTTGGCCGTATTGTTGAGTATCGCCAACGGATTGCCTATGTTCAACTCATCGGTATCGCTCAACCGGGCAGTCAGATTGCCGTCGGTGTCGTACTGGTAGGGATGATAGAGGGGCGATTTTATCAGGGAAAGATACAGGGGCGAACTCACCTCATCCAGTCCTGATGTTACCTGATGGTTTACGGTCTGCGCAAAGGCTATATCCAAGGCTACTTTGAAATTTTTCGCCAGGTTGATGTCCGAATTGAAACGGACATTGAGCCGGTTGAAACCGGTATTGTCC
>JTDA01000023.1 GCA_000803105.1 Coprobacter secundus | reverse complement strand
CATTGTTATTTTGGGTTTTATCTCGTCTTATTTATGTATTGCTGTTACAATAACTACCCTGTTCCATTCATTCTGTTCATAAGGTTGTGCATCTGTACCTACTCCCTGAACTTCTACTCGTTTACGGTCAATACCATATTTCTCAACCAAAATATCTTTAACCGCAGCACCACGTTTTGTCGAAAGACGTAAATTGTACTCCGGTGTTCCAGTTTGCTGGTCAGCATACCCTGTCAAATGGAGTTTTGCTTTGGGATTTTCATCCAAAAACTTTACAATATTCACAAACGTAATTTCTTGTCCACGTACCGGTACAGTCTTATTTATATCGAAAAGAATAGACCCCAACATAAGCGGCTCATTTGCTTTCATTGGAACTTCTTCTCTTACTTTCACCTCCTTGTAAACTGTATCATTCACCGTTTTAACCACTTCCACAGTTCTCATGGCTGCCTCTGGATTGATAATCTGTACATAGCTGACACGTCTTGATTTCCTTGTAGAATGTCTGGGCTTACGTGCCTTACGTCCTGCTATATTGAATCCTCTATTTTCAAAATTATAAGTTACCCCCAAAGTAACTGCACAATTACTTTCATACATTCCTCCGGTAATACGCCCATCAAACTGGTCGGGAAACAAAGAGCTCTGGACTTCCAGATTCAAATCGAACCCTTTGGGTAATTTATATTTTCCCATCAAAGAAAAATTGGTAGAAACGGCATTTACTTTCGGAGCCCCTTTATAAGAAAAAGCATGGGCATAGCCAAGTCCTACAGCCGGAATAATATCCCATTTTCTCTCCGGTTTATATCCCCCTACCAAATTTGCCAAACTTACCTGAAAATCGAGGTGCATATTCATATAACGCAAATAATGGCGATAGCTCCCATCCGGACGAATAACACTCTCATTTCTGACCGGGTCATTAGGACCATAAATCAATCCACCATTCAAAGGGTCATTCAAGTATATCCCGTCTGTCGTGCTATTTCCATTGAACCCATAACCCTGAATCTGAAATTTTGTACCCCAATAAGGCGAAAACCATTTTCCTCCCGTAAGAGAAAGCGATGGAGTAATACGTTTTCCAAAATCAAGTTTCGATGCATCCGCAGAAAAAAGCAGTTGAGCACCGGCGCCAATTTCAATATACCAATTCGAACGAATATCCATCGGCTCTGCATTTCCTTCAGCACGAGCAAAACCATTAGATATGCACAAGGTGCATAATGCACCGGAAAGAATATATTTATTTATCTTTTTCATAACTATTTTTATCATATTATTGAACTATATTCAGGGATAGCACTTCCGGAGCATCGACCGTACCATATACAGCATCCTGCTCAAAAGGCAAAAAGGAATCTGTCGTATACATATATTTATTTTGCGTACTATAATACCGGAACGATACATTTGAAATCTCCTCGGGAGTCCCTTTTATCGTCACAAAAAATGCATTATCGACAAGTATTCCCACTCCGCGACATTCATCATTTATAAATGCTGCAACTTGGTCATTTTCGTTAAAATAAGGTAACAGATTGTTAGGTAACACTACTACGGCAGTCATATTTACCGAATATTTTGCATCATCAACCTGCCAAACCGGTGCAGGAAATTCCGTATACATCTCATCTTTCTGACAACTGCCCATACAAACAGCTAACAACAAGAACGTAAAATATTTTATTAAATTTTTCATATTCAAACTATTAAGCAGTTTCTACCTCTTTTTTTGAAGAGGTAGAAACATACTTTTTTTTAATTATTGTTTCTCTACT
Organism: Coprobacter secundus; assembly: GCA_000803105.1. Taxonomy (GTDB): domain Bacteria; phylum Bacteroidota; class Bacteroidia; order Bacteroidales; family Coprobacteraceae; genus Coprobacter; species Coprobacter secundus. The sequence continues at coordinate 36,472 of JTDA01000023.1, read as the reverse complement.
TTATATACCGAAGTTTCTCCATTGAGGGTTACATGAACCAGATAAATACCCGGAGCAGAAGTCGAGTTACCTTCTACTATTCCATTCCAAGTCGTATGGAAGAAGTTACCGGTCACAGTTTCCTGAGCACGTTTCATTATCAAACGACCCAGAACATCATACACGGCAATTTCAATGATATCACCCGACTGAGCCACTACATGTATATTCAACTTATCAATAAAAGGATTCGGATAAACTGAAATATTATCTTTCGGAGTACTAAAGTCAAGTTCTACCGGTTGAGCAAGTGTACCCAAAACAGCATTTGCCTGATAAGAGAATGTCGTTTTTGCACGAGCTATCACATCTCCATTTCTTTCTAATTCGAAGCTGACATCTCTATCTCTATTTTCACCAGCGACAGATATAAAGTTCAGCTGTTTCTCACCCATATCCACAGCATCGCTTACACCTCTCAATGAACCATCTACGTAAGCCAAGATCTTATCTCCCGGTTCCATTTGGTCAGAAACAGCAACGATACTCATGTTCTCGGCATAATCATTATTGCTATACGTTACATCCGATACCATACTACGAGTCATCGACCGTTTCAATAAGGTATTTCTATTTGACAACGTTCCTGATGTAGACGGATAAGTAAAGGTTACATCATTTGAAGCCGTACGCATAAGCATATACCCCTTATTCTGTTCCATATATTTCAAATTACCTATCCAACCTGTACCTGAATACATTGCAAATTGGCTTTGAGATTTCAGTATATCTCCTTCTTTTGCATCATATCCGGCCAATGCTTCCTTCACTGTAATATTTGCAGAAGGGAGATAACCGATATAATTCCAGCGATTACCTTGTACAGTTATCGGAGTTGTCTTAGTGTCCACAGCAGAACCATCTGTACTTAATAACTGGTCACTGGAAGAATGTAACATAAAGAGTGATACGTTATCAAATCCTCCATTTTTAGTCAATGAACCTGTCCATCCTTTTGACGACGAATAAGAATCAAAGAAATCTCTACTCTTCACAATATCTGATTTCGTCCAATTTCCATTCATCAATGTAGCCGACACATCCGAAAGATTAGAATTTGCCAGATTAAATGAAATCCAGTTCCATCCCTCAACTAAACTAATATTCTGGAAGAATATCTCCTTACCGTCAAACACAATCGGTTCTTTTGCCGTTCCGACCACTCCATCGTTTATAAACGTTATGGTTCTTTCCGGAGTCGGCGTTGCCAAATAAATCTTACCTGTACTTGCATCCCACATACGGAATTCGATATTATCAGCTTGTTTTTCATTGTTATAAACAGTTAAGAATGTGTACCACATATCATGATCACGATCATAACTATTATTAGCAACTCCAATACATTTTCCATTTTGGAATGCAGCCAGCATGTCTTCCTTATCGGTAGAGAACACTGTATTGAAACGCATTTTACCAAATACCGACATATTATATCTATAATCGGCCGGATTTACACTCCATTCCGGTTTTTCTCCATTTACTTTCAAAGAAAGAGGCAATGGTTCGGTAACATTATTTTCCCCTCGAGCATAAATAACCTCTTCATATGTACCGACATTGGTTCCTTCATCTATAGTGAACGTAATTTTCTGGGTTCCTTTCGGGTCTATTTCTCCACTCATCGGGTCTGCAATGAGCCAGCTTGGTAAACCTTCGATAGTAAAGTTCTTGACACTACCACCTATGTTGTTCAAAGGAACAACGAATTCATATTCTTCATACTGCATCTTATCGATAGAGACTTCACTTTCTCCCCATTTCAACTGGTTACGGTCTATATACGCACTCCAACGGTAAACAGTAGGATCAATATTACCATTCAAGTCACGAACATCTCTCAATGCCACATTTACAATCGTTTTCTCCAATACTTCAGGAGCTTCTTCCAAATTGATAATAATAGCACTGCCACTCGTTACAAAGCTATATTTCACACTTTGTTCCGGTCCCTTTGATTTCAGTGGAGCTCTTTCATTCGTTTCAGCAACATTCCCTTCTGCTACGGCTGTATGTTTCCCGTCAGTCTGATCTTCAAGAGTATAAATAAGCTCCTGAATATTGGCTGTATTCACAATATATTTCTCAAACGGATAGTAAGCTATAAGTCCCATTTCATCACCGTCCATCTTCCTATTGGTATTACGGCTGATAATCGACTGAGTCAAAGCACTGTTCCACATCCGGAACTCGTCGATTTGTCCCGAAAAGAAATAATCTTTATGATTTACATCCGGTATTTGTGCATCTCCCCAAGAACATCCACCCAAATAAATTTCTGTTCCCGATATCGCTCCGACACTGTCACTCCTGAAATAGTTTTTCAACTCTCCATCCATAAAGATTTGAGCATTACCAGAGTTCCTGTTTACAGAAACAGCAAAATGATGCCACTTCTGATCCATATACGAACCATTTACAACTTCTTTATAACCATTTGTCCGGAATATAAGCTGGCTATTCTCAAATCCTACAAAGAACTTATTTCCTTTTTCGCCACGCTCATTACCGTCAGCTTTTCCATTATTAACCAATGCGGCATCTGCCTTAGTCGATGCATCTGTACGGAACCAGAATTCCAACGTAAAGTCTTTGTCATCTTTCACGGGAATTTCCGAACTATTGACAACAACCATCCCCGTAGTACCGCCAAATTGTACGGCTTTACCATCAGGTGTACTCCAATTACCATACATCGTTGCATTGTTGCCACGGGCTTTATCTTCTACCAATGTACCTTTGCCCTCATCCATCGGGAAATAGGCAACCAATGAAGATTCCATGCCCGACAATATAGAAAGGCTTCTCGACTTAATATCTGCAATTGTATATGCTTCGTCCCAGAAACGCGCTTCATGCATACATCCGGCAAAATAGTTCGTTCCATTCACATTACGGCCATACTCTATTTTTCCAATACCGTTATAAGCCGGTACATTATCTTGATTTATCACCAACTCATAATTATAATATGCTTTCAAGTTACTTCCGGCATTATCATATACAACGGCAACATGCGCCCATTGTCCGGCAGACATGGACAAAGCGTCCGATTGATATTTTACCGTACCTAATTGTACTTCGATACGTTTATCGGCAGTAAAGCTTACTTCAAATATCTCAGGAGTATTCCCTTGAGTAAACAGGGTCCCTGCACGATTCAAGTCATCAGGTTTTACCCACAACTCCATCGTCATACTCTTACCCGACATATTTTTATCGAACTCTGTCGTCAAATAATCAGTCTCCCCATTCAGGTCTACAGATACATTATGGTCTCCATTCGAACCGTTTTTCACAGCGGTCACTTCAAAGTTGGCATTCGTAAAATATCCTTCAGCAAGAGCTTCGTTGAAGTCTACACGAATTTCATCTTCAATACCTAAAATTCCACTGGCCGGTTTTGGGTTTCCAAACAATTTAGGCAAAACCAAATCCCGAACTCCACTTACCACTTGAGATTCCGCAGTCACAAAATCATTACCTAAAGAACAATAACTTACCGCACGGATATCATAATTCTGGTCAAGTGTACCTACAAAATTACATGTTACGGTAGAGCCCTCTATCATCGCTTTCGATGATTCCTGTGCTTGATTGTACAACTCTTCATCAGCATAGAATGTTTTGATATTCTGCCAATCAGAATCAGAAGACGAGGATGGTTTGAACTGTACAGCAATATGGTGGAAATTACGGAAATTCACATCAAAACCATCCACTGTTATCGGTAAATAATAAGTTCCATCAGTCAATTGAGGAGAATTTAAATTCAAGACCCAATTATTCCCCGGAGACTTAATATTCACTTCAGTACTGGCAGGAATAAAATGAACAGATAAAGAAACAGAATCAGCTATATCTTCAAAAAGTCCGTTTGTCGGATCATACTGACATTGAGAAGCCAAAATTAGATTCAGACCCTCATAATCATATACCTCGCCCATCCGTACCTCAAGTGTTTTTTCCAAAATTTCTCCAAAAGGAACAATAAAATCCCGCCCGGTACTCAAAGGTACACCATCGATAGTAAACTTTGCTCCTGTCTTATTAGATGCATCATCCATCTTTAATGTATAAATTACATCTTCCTGAGCCTCAGAATCATTACTCAACAATAATTTAAATACCGCAGCTTTATCAGACGGAACATTCGAAACAGTCGTTACATTTGCCTCTATTTTAGGTACTTCGATACGTAATGTTCCTTCACTCAACTTATGTTGTCCAGGCTCATAATATTGAGTCCACTCTTCACCTTCATATGGACAAGCCGTAGCTCCGCCCTGCACATAATATACGAAATTTGTACCGGAAGATACCCCTTGTTCTTTGCGAACATCTACACTAAGGTAATCATCATCACCCTCTTCAGCCAAAACAAAACCTATTTTTTTGACTTGTTCTTCTGTAGAACCTTCTTCGTTTCCAGATGATTCCTCAGTCATCTCATTCAATGTCATTTTAACACCGAAACCGTTTACTTTCATTCCTAATTCTGTCGCTACTCCGGCACCAACAGTAAATACAGATGATTTAACCTTTTCTTTTGATACTATAAACTCTTCGGAATGTTCCACCCCGGCACCAGCTTGGAAAGAGAAATTCTTATATGCAACAGCTTCAATCTTATCCTGTTCGTTATCGGCCAATATTTGTATCCAAGAATCAATTGAAATATTCAAAGCTGCAATTGTATCTTTTGCCATTGATGTATCATACCCATCCGGGAAAATAACTTTATAACTATCTCCATCAAACGTAGAAGCATCCGTATTGGTCTTTCCAAAATCTTCACTCTCCCGATCGATTTTCGAGATATACACCGGTTCGTTCTTTTCATTGGCAAGCTGCTTAGCATATGTATCAGTAGTTCCTTTATCAAGTAAAATATTATCTCTTATATTGATAATATTCGACATCAATGTACCCTCAATAAATGCTTGCGGATATACCAAAAGCGTACCGAATTTTTTACCTACCGAAAGGGCCTCTTTAGACGATATACAATAATCACCTTCAGTAACTTTTATGTCAGTACCGGCATTAGGTCCTATAGGGCGGATACTCAACAGATTTTCTATACCGTAACTGATATTGGTAGAGTGTGCTACAATCAAGTCTCCATTTCGACCAACATACATAGGGTCATCACTGGTCTGGAATCTCGTACTTAATGCGGTAGACTCAACTGTTGAATTCGACTCGGACTCATCGGCTTTCGTGGAAACAACAACCCCCAAAGAATTCTCGCTCTCCGTTATTGTTTCCGTCTCTACACCTACACCAACACTGGTAGTCAATTCGAAACCTAATAATACATCATCCTGCATATTCGTATCACTTACTTTTCCTGAAGTAACAGTAGACCTGTTAGAAATAACTGTACCTTCTTCTGCATAAGCATAACTCAACGAACCGGGAGGGTCTCGTAATACCATCAATGCCTCAGTAGGGCCTTGTGTAATAAAGCTTTTACCTCCGGCCATCACACCTCCGATATGGTATCCTTCAATAGGCGTAGCAGTAATAACATTGCTATTATAATCAAAACTAGCTTCAATCTTTTTCTCGATATTAGTCAAACTTGGCTCTACAGTCTGGCAAGAAACCGTAACAGAACCTTCGCTATCAAGCACATAGGCTTGCTTCGTTATTCCAGCAAAACCATTAGAGATATTGACACTACCACCCCTAACTGGGACCTTATCATAAGACGATGCTACCGGATCTCCACTACCACTTGCCGGTTCCCGGTAGAATGGATATTCCTCATAAGCATCCACTTTGATTTTATACGTCTTTCCCTTCTCAAACACAGGTTTGCCCATCAAGTACTTTCCTGAGTCCTCATCATACAGAGATATCAATTCCATATCTCCAGCCAGATTCATAACCTTATAATTGGGACTACCGAAATAAGTCTTACCTTGTCCGTTTACCTGGCTAAGAGTCACAGTAGGCTGTACTCGATGTATATATTTATATATCTCATTATATTTCACGGTATCTTCCTTAACAATTTCATCACCTTCCGTCTCAGGAGCATAAATAACCTCTTGCTCATTGAATGCACTGGTAAGGTCGAGCAGATTTTCATCTTTTAGATCAGAATATCCTGTAACCGAGATATTGGCAATTTTATATTGTTCAGGAATAAGGTCGGCAACAAACTCTCCAGTCTCCAAATCGGGGGTAATTACAATAGAAGTAGCATCCGATTTTACCGTATTTACATGTTCGGGATGAAGATGTGTTACAGTAACCTCTTCTTCAGTACGTTCCTCCTCTGTATTATCATCTTTGTAATAAAAAATCTTGCCTTTACTGTCATCATTCAATTTCAAAGTAAGAGCAATTTTCTCCCCCAGATTATTTTTTGACAAGGAATGTCCAAGAGGTATGGTATCTTGAACAGCACCTCCGGCAATACGGCCGATAAGACGTACTCGAGTAGCATCCCAAAAACGGACATCCGCCATATTATCTTGATAGTCAAGATCGGCTCCATAAGAATTTTGCAATTTACCTTCATTTACAAATGTATGGTTTTGTTTGGCAGCTTTCACTTCATGCTGACCGACCGGAACCTGTATTGCGAATACACCTTTTTCATCACTGGTAATTATCTCTCCATTACTCTTCGATGCAACTTTTCCGTCAATATAGAACATCACGCCTTCTACCGGAATCGTACTATTATTATAATAAACAATACCAGACAAATCAAAAGAAGACTGATCGGTAAAGTCGATATTGAACATCGATGAAGACTGTCCGATTACAATGGTTTTTTCTCCCGGTGAGAACTGGTGCGTCCCATAATAGGGTGTCAATGTATATTCCGTACCATCTCCCGAATACGGGATACCTATAATCCGGTAATTACCGCTCTTATCGGTAACTCCCCTGAAAGACAGTTGTTCAGGCTCAGGCACGACATCTGCATTGAGTCGGGCATCATATATCTTTCCATGGTTTTCATTGTACTGAGTACCGTGATAAGACAAATCATAAAACTCAGAAACAACAGATTCGTTAAAACGCCAATATGCCTGCAGCTTATTTTCATTGCCTGCCAATAACCGATTATAATTATCTGAAATTTCCTCCTCTGTCAATGCTGTATCCCATACACGTACTTCATCGATATATCCAGCAAAACCTTTTCCGATTTCTGCCTTGCCCTCCTGAACAGAAACTGATAAAGAGGTTGCATCGGATTTATATACCAACATCGTATCTATTCCGGCTTTATTTGCCCGACAAAGATACAAGTACAAACTATCTTTACCATTTTCTTGTCGATAGACTGCTGATATATGAGAAAATCTTCCGATTCCTAACTTCTCATCAGCTTTTACTGTAGCAACTTTAGTATCTTGAGAAACTTTAAAATAGGGAATTCCAGACTCAAGACCGACTTCATAATTCCCTTTTTTCAAAATAATACCAGTCGCATTATCCATATCCGGCTTCACATAAGCTTGAATCGTATACGGAAGTCCGGTCTGAGCCAATATATTATCAGTTTCTAAATAAGAATCCGCTGTACCTTCAAATTCCACGCTCTGCCCGCCGATGTCTTCCCGGCTGCTCACTTGTACGTCTACTCCTTCGACAGCCTGACCGTCTTCAAATGTCACCCGTCCGATGATTTGTCCGGTCGGAGATCTGAAACCGATAGCCTGTGGCTGAGTGAGACTCTCTATCGTTTCATTGGCACATTTCGATAATCCCACTACTTTATATTCATAGATAACACCCGGTACACAATTTTTATCCTCTACCGAATAGAACGACTGTGTAGCAGCACCGGATACAGAAGCTATCTGTTCAAACGAACTATCATCTTGATAATTTGGATTATACAATCTACGACGAACTGAGAAGTTATCGAAAGCCGGGCCTTCTGTCGACCACGAAATTTCTACCCGGTCGGTAAAATAACCTTTCGACGCACTCATCTCCGATTTTAAATCACCCTGATCTCTCGGAATAAACGTTTCGGGCGTATAAACGGCCGACAAAGGACTATATGTATTTGTATTCGGTTTTACCTGAAGCTTATACCGGTACTCATTACAAAGTTGCAACATATCGTCGATATATGCCCCCCGGTCATCTCCGGCAAAGTATTCTTGATAACGGCCATATTCCTCCGGTGAAGTAAATTCACTCTCCAACGGTTTATTAAACATCTCTCCCTTCGGCATTTCTATATCCTCAACCGTATTTAAAGTGATATTTTGCCGGGTAAGAACGAACTTACTGCCGCTACTCCAATTCTGCCCTGAAGTGCTCCAATAAATCAAAGCCTTACCGTTTTCCAACAGTACCGTATGCGCATCGGTCACGGTCAGGTGTATCGTGTTTACTTCCAGTTTTTCTATACTTTTCCCATACGTCGTGTTCCATGCCTCTTTATCTTTTGTCTTTTCGCGAATTAGGAAAAAACTATACTGACCCGTCGAATTTTCGGGTACATCTATAGCATACGAATAAGACGTCTTGCCAAATTCATAGGGTATAAGCGCTTTTTCCGTCTCCGACGGCTTACCATTCAACGTATATGTATATTCCAAAATAAAATTATCTTTTACATAATTCGAACTGGCAGTCCCGGGCACCGACCAGGTAACATTTATCTGCCGGCTCGACTCGTCAAAAGAAGCCTCTATTTTCGAAGCCTGAGGATAAGCATCCAATGTCACCGTATTACTGGTAGACGAAAGAGAAATATTTTGCACTGAAAATTCCTGCGTAACCACATATTTATTTTCCTTGCTTAAATCTATATCTGAAGCATTCAGTATAAAAGTTCCCGAAGAGCTTGATGCCGACTGCGTTGCAATAACTTCTCCGGTAGATGAATCTTTTCTCAATTTTATATCACCTTTTCCTTGTATTGAGCTCGTACCTCCGCTTCTGTTCCATTTTATAGATACTTGTGGTTTGTCTCCACTTTGCGAGAATTCAGGAGAGGTAAGCGTTAACTTTGGCATTTCTGCCGTAGTAGTAACTTTTACCGTATAACCGTTAATATCCTGATCAGCCGTAACGCCATCATTCCACCACGATCCGTTAAAAGACATGCTCACCTCTCTATTTAATTGAGAGTTTTTTATATACCACTTAATCTCTATATACCGAACATCGCCACTTCTTGGAGTACCTACCTTTTCAGCTTTTTCATCCCCATTAGAACGAGACAATGATGGATTATCTCCTTTACCATTACCATCATCACAATAAATACGATAAGTAGATGTTCCCAACTGCAAATCGAGCCAACCCGATTTTGGTGAAAATCCGGCATTATAGGTTAAAATATCCGAACCACCATCATCCCAAACCGGTATTTTCAAATAAATGTACCCCCCATCCGGATGCCAACTCGTAGTAATACCATCTCCTACTTCGTTCGGCCAATTATGTGCCGCCGATACATACTGTATTCCGAAACTCAGGAAAAGAAGCACTAATATAAAGATCTTTCCCACCGGGCGACCCCTGAAATCACAGACAGAGCCCGTTTTTTTCTTCATTTTGTCTAAATAAATACTCATCCTATTTCACTTTAAAATTAATCTCGATTTCAAAACACATACACAGCTCTTACTTTTGCCGATGTCGACTTCGCAACATTAGAAGTAGATGGTAGTGACGAATTGACAAAAACATAACTGTTATCCGCATCGACTTCCGTAGAGCTCCAATACCGGCCATCGGCTTCTATCGGAGTTCCCTTTTCCTGTAATGTCACATTCAACAAAAACAAAACCCCGTTAACAGCGGTCATTTCATTTATTGAAGGCATATACCATCCCTGCCCCTTGGCGACACACCATGCATTGGCAGGATATTTCGTTTTATTTTCTTCTATTTTTGCAATTGCGGCAGAATTCACGCTTCCATCATCATTGTCGGTAGCACCCACCGACACATTCTCGGTACTCCATACCAAGTCTGTTTCATCAAGCGATATGACCTTGCCGTGCCGCCCTCCATCAGTCACTGCATACACCACACCTATCGGACTTTCCTTATCGCCCTCTTTATAATAAAGGTCTCCGACCGCATAAGTCTCTCCGGCTATCGGTTTGCTGGTCGTTTCCGACCAAGACAACCTGCGTATTCCCCGTACCCGACCTTCAGCTTTTTTATCATCTTCGAAGACGTCTCCGGCAAGAACCTGTATCGGATCTTTTCCGCTCGGAGTTATCGTATAACTGTTCATTGCGATTCCGGTCGCATACGCCCGTTCATTATCATCGTTCTCCCGAAGACTCTCAGTAGAAGACCAATAAAAATTACCGTTCAGAGGCTGTCCTCCTGCCATCGACAACTGACTGTTTATCTGATTTTTATTCTCAAAAACAGTCGCCCATTCATTTTTAGCGGGCAGATACCACTGTTCTCCCTCATCTGCTACACTTGCAAATGCCGGATATTTCGTTCTCCAATCCGAAAGCCTCTTTATCGTGCTCATATTCTCCGCTCCATCGGTATCATTCGTAACATTTGCCGATTCATATACTGTACTCCAAGCTCTATTCTCAATTTCTTTCAAAGAAATGATTTTACCGTAACGACCCACCGAAGAGACTTCGATAACCACCCCCTCAGGCATTCCGCTTCTATTATAATAGATATCCCCGACTTTATACGTCGAAGCCGAAGTATTGGCATAAGAAGGTTCTATCCATGTCAGTTTTCCATTAGCGACACTCAGCACCTGTCCCTCTTGTCCGATAGGCAAAATCGTCCATGAATTATTTGCCCAATACAAAATATCGCCCTCGCTATTTCCCGTAGGTTTATTCTGCAAATCGTTATAGTCTCCGCTAAACGAATTCGACGGTAATTCCACCGATTCTCCCAACTCCAAAAGCGTCTCGGCATTCTCCCCATTTCCGCCTTCAAGCACCAACTTATTTTCTTTTATACTTAATTTTTGCTTAACAGGTTTGTTGAGCAATTCATCATACTTACCACTGAAACCTTCCGGCAATGCCGAAAATTCAGCATCCAACTCCAATAATCCGAATTCGTCTTCTTTCCCCTCCAACACGAGTTTACCATCTTTTATTGCGAGCTTCTGCTTGCCCGGGACACCCGACAAGTCGGAGTATTTCCCGCTAAATCCTTCCGGCAATTTAAAAAATTCAGGGTCTATGGCAAGATATTCCCCTCCGGAGATTACCAAACTCCCATCTTTTATACTTAGCGTTTGTTTTTCGGGAATTCCCGTCAAGTCAGAATACCTTCCGGTCGTCGCCACCGTTTTAAATTCGGGAAGATTCACAAGATTATTAAAATCTCCATCAAAACTAACCGGCAGCTGAACAGACCCTCCTTCGGTCAAAGATATCGTATTACCATTTATACTCAATTGTTGCTTCTCCGGCAAGTCCGTAAGGTCATTATAACTTCCCGTCGTTGCTACTTGCGACAAAACCGGAGCATTGGTCAACTTATTATAATCCCCGTCAAAACTGTTACCCGCGCTTTTTGCATACAAAGCATAAGGGACACTCAACAACTGACTGGTCCCGCTGATTACATAATTGCTACCGCCATTCGGGTCGGTTTCCGTTTTAATAAAAAACAACCCCGAAGACCAGTCTATAGCAGAAAAAACTCCCTGAGATACCTGCCCGTTTCCAATATACAGACTAACCATACCATTGACATTAGTCTGTACTGTATGCATCTCTACATAGACCGGCGTTCCGTTTACTCCGCCCTTCAGAATACTGATTTTCACACCAACTGTCTTATTGACAACCAGATTGTTAGATGTATTCCTAATGACAGCCTGATAACTCATCAAATCGGGAGCTTGCGCCCTTACCGAAAAAGCGATGGCAAGCCATAAGAATACAGCCAAGATTTTCTTAGATGTTTTCATTCGTGCATTTAAATTGGTTTATGTTAATTTTATTTTTTCAGGATTTTAAATGTTTTCAAAACTCGTCCATCTTTTTCAACCCGCAGAAAATAATTTCCGGCAGGCAAAGATGACATCTGTATGCGAGTCTCAGACTCTGTTATTCTATAATTTTGTAAAAGGTTGCCCTTTATATCGATAAGCATAGCCGTATAGTCCGCCATATCATATACAACTCCTAAAGACAAGATTAGATAATCAATAACAGGATTAGGGTAGACATTCAACGAAACCACAGGAAAAAGATCGGCTCCTACCGTAGAAATCTCATATACTTGCTGTATCCCAGGAATAATCGATCCTCCCGAAGTTATATGGGATACAAAAAATGGTTGCCCTACCGAAAAACTAACAAAACCGGACGAAACGGATACACTCCCTCCGGAAGCATTTACACTATTTTGTGCACTTATTTGCAATATACCATGGCAAATAATAAAAATAAGCAGTATACATCTCTTCATATAAATGGAATTAATATTTAGTTTTTAGTTTGCTGTTTCTGAAAAATAAAATACTATTTTATATATTTATAATTGGCTCTAAGTTCAGCTCGTAACATTTGCGGTGTTTTTCCAAAATGCTTCTTACAAAATGTCGAAAAATGGGCCCTCGATGAAAAATGAAAATCCTCGGATAATTCTACAAAAGATTTATTCTCGTTTTTTAGTTCATCTAAAATATCAACCATCTTTTTGTCTGTAAGCCATTTTCCCGGAACTTCATGCATTTCCTCTATAAAACGTCTTTTGAATGTGGATAAACTACAATGAGCCAAAGCAGCAAACTCATTTACCGATTTTACACGCCTATAATTTGATAAAACAAAAGTTTTAAAATCAAAAGTCTTACTTACTATAGGATAAAATAAACTTGCCAGTTCCATCTGAGTATAGCACTTTTGCAAAAGCAAAAACAACTCTCCCAATTTCCACTCATCAAAAGAATTACAGACAATGTCATATTCAAGACAAGAATATACATAGTTCAAAAACAGCTCAAAAACATGCCCCATTTCATATATCTGGAAGCGATATTTAATATGAGAACACTCCCCTCGTAATGAATCCAAAGGATAAAGTCCATGAACCTGCAAAGATGGAAATATATCTATCGTCAATATTCGAGCATCTTCAATAACTTTCCCGGCATATATATATTTAGGACAAATAAACGCGAACTGGTTACACCTAATACGCTTACAATCGGCATTATGTGCAACGACAACCACCTCCCCAGACAAAACAAAGAATAGGAGAGAATCTTTATCCACAAATGACAAAGATTCCCCCGCCTTCAATTCCTTACTCGAAAAAAGACGTAGTCTTTCAGCCCCACACATGTTTCTATCGACCATTATATTATATTAATGATTCCAAACAAAAATAAATACTGCCCCCAAAATACGATTATATATATAGTTTTTTTTAATTATATATTTAGTTCAATTAAATTATTTATATATAAATGACATGAATACAAAAAGGAAGCTGGCTCTACTTGATAAAGACGATATTTCAACAATAAAACTGTGTAAAATTAAGCAAAATCAATAAGTTCACAAGATTTAAATAATGGTTAAAAGAAATATTTATACTGAATTATGTCAATAAGCGAAAATACAAATACTGAAATATATCAATAAAGAAATCTAATAATCTATAATATACAAATTTACTTTTTTTAATATAAAAATATTTTAATATTTTTGCATATAAATACTCTATTCAGAAGACTATGCAAAAAGACACATATACAAAAGGAAAAGAATCAATTATAGAAGTTCAGCGCAAATATACTTTTCTTTATATATCTATCGGATATTTGATTGGAATCATACTATTTTTCATAACGGGTATCGGTCTTGAAAACGAAAAAGACTTATTCACTCTATTAAATGGGTTACATGCCCTGAGCATATTCATTTTATTGGGTCTATTTTATTTCAAAAAAATTTCAACAACGTGGGCCATTACTACTTTATCTCTGCTGATACAATTAGAAATATCGACAGAGATTATTATCATGGCATATAACAATACGACTTTTGCTATATCCTTGATATTTGCAAATATCACATTGATCGGAATGTTGCTAATAGTTACGATAGTTACCTACATCAGATTTTTGCCCTTTATTATTACGGCAATTACCACAATTACGTATCTCTATTGTATATACATAAGTAACAACAGCATTCTTATTAAGCTCGGCCCACCTTTATTCATCGCATTTATTGTCGTCTCCATCATGAGTAAACGTATGGCCAAAGGCGTATCGGCAATGCAAAAAGAAAACATACAATACAAAATGGAACAAGAGACCGTACTTGCTCTACTGAATATGAACAAAGAACAGCTCTTACAATTTATAAAAATAATGAAGGAGAAAGAACTATCCCTTTCTCAAACCGATGAACTATTACAACTCTTCGGAAAAGAAGCCCGAGAAAAAATAGAAAATAACATCAAAATAATGATGCGGCAAAAAGAACGTGATACTTCCCGACTAAAAAAATATACACAATCTCTTACACCTTCAGAATTGGAAATTTGTGAATTGATATTGGCCGATAAGAATATCCCCGAAATAAGTGCCATAACGGGGAAATCAATTTCCAATGTTACCAGTACACGTAGCCATATACGAAGCAAACTGAACTTAAAGAAAGATGAGAATCTAAAAGATAGTTTAATAAAAATAACACGCAAAAACTAACTGTGCCCTTTTAAAAATTGACTCCAACACCAGCCATAAAATGGAATCCCTGAGCCGGCATACCATAATAAATATCATATTTACGATTAAGAATATTATCAAATCGCACACGCAGATGTACAGCATCATTTATTTGATAAACCGCTCCTACTCCCAAATCATGAATATCACTCAGCTTTCCTGTTTCATTTACCGTAGGAACATATGGCAACAATTCTAAACCCGTACCGGCAAAAGTATTGAATGAAAGTATCGTTCCTCGACCTAATCCCATAAAATAATTGGCATGGAGCGCCAATTGAGGTAAAACTTTCACTTCAACTTGTGCATTCAATGCATCTGTCGGACGATTCGTTTTCACAACATTTTTTTTCCCACCATATATATCGGCCTTCCGAATCTCATGCTTCCATTCTAAAGAGGCATTCAATATATCATCAAACTTATATTTTACCCGTGCACCGGCATTCCACGCAAAAGCATCTAAATTAGCATAATTGACAACCGGACGGGTCATCCAATCTACTGTTTTTATAATGTCTCCACTCTCTACATCGAATTTCATGCCCAAATAACGATAATCAAACAGCGCATCTTGTGTATATTTAACTCCTCCAAACAAATCAAAAGTAAAACAATTCAAAACATTTGACTTAAGACCGATAGTCCAATCTGCCGGAGTATATGAATTATATGGCAAAGTAGACGGGTCGACATATATATTACCTTTCGACAAAGAGGTAAAAGTATTCAACTCCTTCCCCCCCAAGATACTACTATACAAGAAAAAATGCTCGGTAAATTCCCAATCGATACGAATATCCGGGGCAAAACGAACGATTGTTCCATCATTGAAAGAAACATTGGCAACAGCTCCCAATCGAAATTTTAACCGGTCCTTATCCAAACTATAATATGGATTCAAAGTAATCATCGTAAAATTATCCTGGTCCAGATTTCTATAATCAGCTGAATTACGATTATCAAATATCAGATTATCCATACTTCCATCTATTCCGATACGTTGATTTGCCGTCACCGGAGCCAATAACTTGAAACGTGTATCAATATGATTTTCATTATTTCCTTTTTCTCCATAATACAACCCTAAGCGGTTAGAATATCTGTGATACCCGACCGACAATAAATAATACAACTCTCTATCTTGTTCTCTTGGAGATCCGAATCCCGTACTTATACTGAACTGCTGTATTTGTTGCATTTCATTTTTATCGACAATCGGAGCATCAACAACATCTCCCAAGAAAGGAAGGTATTCCCTCCCATAATAATTAAATGCATTAAAACGGTAATCTCCATTCAGTGTCCAAATCAAGTTGTTGAAACGATGTTTATATCCCACATGTAAAAGATTGTCATTCCTTTTTTGTTTTACCTTATCATCGGTATCTAAATATTTAACCTTCCCATGAGTCGAAAGGTGCTGATACCAAAAATTCAGCCTATTTTTTTCATTATCTAAAATACGATAACCTACTGAAGCCGATGCATTCAAATAATTTCCTAAAGATAAATCGGCATATCCCCTTTTACGATAAAAGGGAGAACCTGTATCATATACAGCAGCCGGTAATATCTGTAACACAGAGGGAGTAGTTACGGGCACAGTCCAATCAGAATAAAGAATGCTTGTTTTCCGAATACTGGGAGTTTCTACTCCCGGCAATATATTTATTTTAGAAGCATCCCGAACAATAGGCGTAAAGTCTTTCTCAATTATCATTTCCCGATTCAGAGCATTGTTTTCCTCTTTCTGTGCAAAAGCCGCAATAGATATAAACAATAACGCGACCGTATATAATTTTCTTTTTTTCATAACTATATTTTTTCCTACTGACCGATTTGTTTTAACCGCTGTTCTATCATTTCTGCAATATCATCATTTGCATTGTAATTATTTTTCAAACTTAACAGATACTGTTTTGCCTGAAAATTGTCTTTCCGGCCGATATTTATATCCGCTAATAAAATAAACTCCCGAGCCAGCCAATACTGATGAGGCGTACCGGTTTCTATCATCTCATTGATAAGATGCTCGGCATTCTTCAAATCTCCATTATCAAAATAATATTGGGCCAGCCGATAAGATGCTTCCGCACCATAAACGGTACGAGGGTCTTTTGATAATAACTGCAAATCCGGAACGGCATTTATAGCCTGTCCATTCTGCAAATGCGCCATTGCCCGTGCAAAACGTGCTTCATTAACTAACTCAGGTGACAACTTCGTGTCTGAAAGCAAATTATCAGCAGCAACAATAATTTCCGTGTAGTTTTTAATGTATTGTGCACTCCTCATTGCCCCCAGTCTGGCAGCCAACCGATTATCTCCTGATGTTGCTTTTCCTTCTAAAGTCTTATATAAATCAAGAGCTTCCGCGTACTCCTGAGTTAGGTATTTAATCTCAGCCATCTTTGCTACAGCATCTTCTTCAAACGGGTTATCATTATGCTGACGCACTGCCGTCAGCTCCTTCCAAGCATATTCATATTGCTTATTATCAAAATAATATAAACCTAAATAATAATGGGCTTGCGTAGTAAATGCGCCCTCAGGAAAACTTTGAAGATACTTAATCAAACTTTCTGATGATGACTTATCCTGCTTTTTCATAAATGACCGTTCTGCAGCTAAATATGTCAACGAGTCTATTTCAGAAACCTGATAAGGAACAGCCCCATTCAACGACTGTACAAATGAAGCATAAGAACCGATGTCATTCTTTTCCAAATAAACAGACTTCAAATCATCAACTGCAATGCGGGCTTCTTCACTACCAGGATAATTCGACACAACCGTCTTATACGCCATTATCGACTGTTCGAGTTGGTTATTATTGAAATAAATCATACCCAACTGTATCCCGGATTTACGAGCAATAGGACTTTGAGGAAACTCTCTAATTACCTGATTAAAGGATTGTATCGCAGCATCAGAGTTTTTTAATTGCAGGTATGTCAATCCTTTTTCAAAAATAGCATCATCCACATATTCAGAACGAGGATAATCAGACATCAAACGATCCATACCGGAAATCTTCTGTTCATATTTTTTTTGCAAACCGGCCATAAATGCCTTTTGGAACAGAGCATAATCACCAGCGGCAGGGTCTAAAGAAACCGCCTGAGAATAATCATCTTCAGCTTGAGTAAACTCTCGTGTATAATAATGACAATCGCCTATACGATTATATGCATCAGCCAGCACTTCTTTATTTCCTGAAGCGGAAGGTATGGATACATACCGGAGAAATTCATCCAATGCCTGAGTAAATTTGTGTTGTTTAAAATTAGCATATGCCAAATCATACCGTGCCAGAGCATATATATCTTTATCTTTTTGTCCGGTAGTCGAGAGATAAGCCCGATAATCCGAAGCTGCTTTATCATATTCTCCTTTTCTATAACGACATTCTCCTCTCCAGAAACAAGACTGGGCTTTCATTTCAAGATCATAATTACCCAAAACAATAGCTTGAGTAAAATTCTGTATTGCCTTATCTATCTGCGAGTTAGTAAAATATTCTATTCCCAACTGAAAATATATGCGCTGTTTCGCTTTCAATATTTTATTATCAGGCTGTTTTATTTTATTAATGGATGTCAAAGCCGCTTGATAATTACGAGTATTGAAATATACTTCCACCAGATAATCATTTATCTGATCAGCATATCTCGATGCCGGAAACATATTCAGAAACTTTTCGAAAACAGTAACTGATTCCCCAAAAGGAGACAATGAAGTCTCATGGATAGTCAAAGCATAATTGTACAAAGCCGTTTCCTGTATCTGTCGATCAAAATTATACTGAGAAGCAATATCAAAGGATATAGCTGCATTTTTTTTATCTCCAATTTTAATATAACTCTGTCCCAAATACAAATAAGCACTTTGCGCCAATACATCTTCCTTATCCGTGACCCGGCTCAACTGTTTTATAGCATCGGCATACTTTCCCTCCCGGTATTGAGCAACACCCAATGTATATAAGCTGCTTCTCAACGGAGAGTTCGTGCTATTTACATATTTAGTCAAATAATTAATTGTCTTACTATTATCTCCCTGATGAGAATAACTTTCACCCAACAGACGATATAATTCCGTATTAAATTCATTATCCGGATTCTCTGACAATAAGTTTTCTCCCGTCTGTATTACCTGTAAATACTGGCCATTAAAAAAACGAATTTGTGCTATATAATACGAAGCGGGCGTTCTAAATTCAGGAAAATCCTGCACGTGCAAAAATCCTTTGAGTGCATCATCATATTTTCCCTCCGTATATTGTATATATGCCACATAAAATTGTGCAGCATCTTTATAATCTTTTCCAACCGCTAATAATGCCACAAAACAAGGTTTAGCCTCTACTATCTGACCATTTTTCAAATAAGAAACACCTGTTCTAAACAAGAATTTTTCTTGTTCGGAAGGAACAAGGTCTTCTATCTTTAATTTTTTATAATATTTCAGGGCTTGTCTATATTTTTTTGAAAAGAAATAATAGTTCCCGGACATAAACTCTACCTCAGCTATCTGGCCAGCACCCGGATACCTCCGTACAAAATTTTGTAACATTTGTACTGCCTGAGGATCTTTCCGATAGTAAGCAGAAGCAGCAAGCATAAAATCAGCTTCCTGTATCAAATAAACATCTTTTGATAAAGTTTTAAAATGTGTCAGCTGATCTATACATCCCACATAATTACGGGTTTCAAACATCTGTTTTCCTCTTTCAAACCAACTCTCTGGTAAATTTGACTGGTATGAAACCTGTGAAAAAGCATTCCATACCAAGGAACAACAGATCAAACCGGAAATTATAATTGCCTTTTTTCTCATCACATACATCTGATTTTGATATAAAAACATTTCTTAACCAACAAAAATAGAAAACTTTACGGGCACTTTATCCCTATCTCAAATAATTAACTTTCTTTTAAGTATAAAATTATTTACCATACTTTCTAAAGACCTTATTTATAAAATGCTTTCCAAATAAAAGTTGGAACAGACATAGACTAAAACTCTACTGTAATACCCAACGTTGGTAATATAATACCACTTTGCTGGGCAATATATTTCATTTCATAACGCTTGGCTCCATTCTCATCGGTATACTCTTTTCCCGTACTTACCAAAACCGGAGGATTATCATATTTTGTATTTAAAACGTTTTGTAAGTCAATATAAAACCCCAACATTACACCCTTAAAATAGAAAACCTTATCTAAACGAAAGTCAACTTGCGTAAAGGTCTTCAATCTACCGGTATTATATCGTTCATAGTCGTAATAAGGTCGTGATGTGGCATCCCACGCATCTACCAACGATGATGTATATTCGTCATAAGGAGTATAGGGCACACCTCCCATCAAACGAAATTTCAAGCCTACATCCCAATGCTTAGGCAATTTATAAGTTCCTGATAAAGTTAACAAATGCCGGTTATCCCAAGCAGAAGAAATGTAACGATCGGTTAGCGGACTTTTAAATTGACTTCGGAAGAAAGTATAAGATGCCAACATATTAAAACGTTTACTGCCAAACCATCGGACCATCGTTTCGATACCGAATGCTCTACCTTGCGAAACCGAAGCTGCCGCTTCATTTCCCGAGGCCCCGTAATCCGTCCCTTTACAAGCCAAAGGAATACTATCGGTAAGAGATAAGGGTGCATGGTCATATTTTTTATAAAAGCCTTCTACAGTGATTCTGGCATCTCTACCCAAACGATACTCCAAACCAGCGACTGCCTGATCAGAACGAATGTACATCAACCCATTATATTTATTTACCAAGACATTATTTTCTTTATATCCCATCGTGGTATAGGCTGGTAATTGATAATAACGGCCGATACTTCCATTGACCCACACATCTCCACACAAATTATAAGATAACGATAAACGCGGAGAAAATTGCTTCAACGGATTATTCATTCGCGAAGAATAATTATTTGCATCCAATCTCATTCCCAAAGAGGTAGAGAACCGGCCATTATCCATTTCATACGAAACCGTACCAAACACCCCCCATTTAAACACCCCCATATCCGTACGATAGTTATACTCGGTCGCCTGATTATGAGCAAAAGCTTTTTGCAAAGTACGATTACGATACATTGCATAATCGAGATTCACACCAGCATTAATTTTAAACAATCTCAATGTCGATAAATTTTCGAAACGGAAATGGCTTTCTACTTCATCTGAACGATATCTTAATGTCAGATTCTCTGGACGGCTTTCATCATTATCCAAATATTTCGTATTTTTATTATTCATAAAACTATGGCTGAGGACAACCGTTTGTATATGCCGACCGCCATAATGTTTATAAACAGCACCTAATGTATACGTATTCTGTTTTATTACAGGCAGATAATTCAATATATATTGTTTTCCTTCATCTGTAGGGTCAGTATCTTTATTGAGTCTCATATCATCTATCGCGCCCAATCCCAATAATGTCAATTCATGATACCGGGAAAAACGAGTTTTTATCTTGAACTGGGCATCAGTGTACCGGGGCAAAAACGGCATATCGAGAATAGAAAATAACAACTGAAGATATGACTGGCGAACAGATACCAAATAGGTTGTCTTATCACCTATATGTCCATTTGAAGTCAACGAAACCTCTGAAGCCCCAACTGTAGCCTTTACACTACATTTTCGTGCATCTCCATCTAACAATTTGAAATCGAGCACAGAACTCAATGCATTTCCTCGACTGGTAGGAAATGCTCCAGTATAAAAATTGACTTCCCGAATAAAATCAGCATCAATAATTCCCATCGGTCCTCCCGAAGCTCCTTGTGTACTGAAATGATTGATATTAGGTATCTCCACGCCATCCAGATAGAAACGATTTTCCGAAGGCCCTCCGCCTCGAACCAATAAATCATTCCGATAACCACTACCTACCGTAGAAGCTACCCCGGGAAAAGAATTCACAACTTTGGAAATATCCCGATTGGCCCCAGGGCTTTTTTCTATTTCCTGCAAACCGATTACCCTCATTGCAATAGGGCTTTCTACCGAACGACGAAAAGGCGATGCCGTCACACTTACCTCTCTCAAATTTATGCGATTTTCTTCTACTTCTATATCCAGTGTATAATCATGCGATGATAAACGAAACTCCGGAGTAATAACAGTCTTATATCCCAACCCTGAAACTTGGAGCCGATATATCCCCGGAGTAACTCCTGTAATAGAAAACCGACCCAAACTATCGGTCTGAGTCCCTTTAGAAGAATTCCAAACGGCTACACTGACATAGGGTATTCTCTCCCGGCTGTTTCGTTCTGTTACCGTACCTATAATACGATAAGCCTGCTGTGCAGTAGCAGAAAATGCCAATAAACAGAGAAGAAAGAAGAATAAACTCTTTTTCATGCTTATCATAAATTTATTACTTTTGCTGTATAACAAAAATAAAGGCAAAAATAGCGTAAAAAAAAGTATTTGTTTCCATTTTATAGAACAAACATGAAAAGGCTCATTAAAGAAATGACTGCCGATGGTTCGGCAACACTGTATATTCCAGAAATAGACGAACATTATCATTCTATAAAAGGGGCTTTGGAAGAAGCCCGTCACGTATATATCGAAACAGCATTACACCAAAGTAATTCTTGTCCTGTACGGATACTGGAAATCGGATTTGGAACCGGTCTAAATGCTTTTCTGACATTACTCGATACCATAAAGAGACAGATACCCGTGATTTATACAACTCTCGAACTCTTCCCGCTGGACTGGGATGAAATCGAACCTTTACAATATCCAGAAACAATCGCTCCAGAATATAATCGGCTCTTCCGGCAATTACATGAGACAGAATGGAACAAAACAATAACTATAACTTCCAAATTTACTCTTCTAAAAATACAGTCAGACCTTACCCAACATACTTTTAAAAAACAATATGATGTGGTATACTTCGATGCTTTTGCCCCCGAAAAACAACCAGAATTGTGGGAAGAAGTTATTTTTTCCAAAATAGCGGCAACAATGCCTTCCGGTGGAATTTTAAGTACTTACTGCGCAAAAGGAGAAGTACGCAGACGTCTCCAGCGATCAGGATTTATCGTAGAACGCCTACCCGGACCTCTAAGTGGAAAGAGGGAGATATTACGAGGAAGAATCGCGTGATTCGACATACCTCTCAATAGTTGCCAAAAAATAAAATTATTATTCTTGATAATCTATCCAAACTTTCATTTTACCAGCTTCTCGATTATCCCAAGCATAATAAGGTACAAATAACAACCGTTGCTCTCCTGTTACAGCCTGTATTGTCGTAATTTCTCCTAAAAATTCAGTTTTTTGTTGTACTTTGAAATCGGTAGAAGCCGTTAACCTCAACCGGTCAAAATCTTTTTTATTATCAATTTCTTCTAAACAATATACCAACGGCCCTCGCTGTACTGCCCGTTTACCCATATCTTGTTTTACTCGAGGGTCTGCAGCAACTTTCTCAACAGGCATATCCATATTCAAAGAAATAATATCACCCGATTTCCAATTGGAAATTACAGCATATCCTTTTTCAACGGGGACATATATATCCTTACCATTTATCGATAAAGAATAGCTTTTGCACCAACCCGGAATACGAATACGGAGCTCTTTACTCAACGGCCGATTTGACGCAACAGTAAACTTTACCAAACCATCCCACGGGTAATTTGTCTCTTGCTTTAAAATAACGTCATTGCCATCTATAGCCAACCGAGCTGTATTACCAATAAACAAATTTACCCATAAAGCATTTGCAGAAATTCCATAAATATAATTTCCGATCGACGGTAAAAATCGGGAAATTTGGCTCGGGCAACAAGCACAACCATACCATTCCTGACGATGATGGTCTCCCTTCGACTCCAATGGATTTACATAAAAGAAACGATCCCCAGACAAAGAGACCCCAGCCAAGGCCCCATTATACATCGACCGTTCCAGTACATCTATATACTTCGAATCACCAGTAAACTGATTCATCCGTTGGTTCCAATAAACCATCCCCACTGAAGCACATGTTTCACAATAAGCTTCCAAATTTGGTAAATCATAATCGTCTGTAAATCCCTCATTATTTTTAGAAGAACCTATACCTCCCGTAACATACATATTCCGTAAAACTACATCATCCCACAGGCGATCCATTGCTGCTATATAAGCTGTATCGTGCTTTAAAGCTGCAACATCAGCCATTCCACAATACAAATACATGCAACGTACTGCATGACCAGATATACTTTCCAAATCCCGTACGGGGACAGTATCCTGATAATAAAAAGGATCCCACTCGCCCTCATTACCCTTACTACCATAACCGTGACCACGTTCCTCTAATAACCAATAAGCAAAATCAAGATATTTCTGTTCTTTAGTTATTCTATAGAGTTTGACCAAGGCCAACTCGATTTCTTCATGTCCCGGAACCCAATGCCGCTTGTCCGGACCGAACAGAGATATCATATGATCAGCCATACGAATACTTACATCTAATAACTTACGTTTGCCCGTTGCCTGATAATAGGCAACAGCAGCCTCTATCATATGACCGGCACAATACATCTCATGTTTATCCATATTTGTCCAACGATTCTCAAGTCCCGTCAAAGTATAATATGTATTAATATATCCATCCTCTTGTTGAGCTGCAGCAATCTTGTCGATCCATTCATCAGCTTTTCTCTCTAATTCCGGATTAGGATTATTTATTAGACTGTAGGCAATTCCCTCCAAAGCTTTATAAACATCTGAATCATCAAAAAATATTCCTGAGTGCTCTCCCTTTCCTATAGCGGCATTTACAAAATTCTGCATACGCCCAGTTTGATTTTCTATTTGATTAATACAAACAGGCAAAGTCGCCGATACATGTTTATCTAAACGAGGTGACCAAAAATTATCAGTAATTTTTACATGCGAAAAATCGACCTGCCGAATCATCTTTAAAGAGTCCTGATTCTGAACATCTTTTCGTCCGGTACAATTCCACAATACCAAACAAACTGTTGATAATAAAATGTATCGTTTCATGGGTATTATTAATATAAACTGGTATAAACTATAACATCAATATTTGCATATATTTTCGATACCAATTTAGTAATTGTTTTTCAGAATAATAAGTAAAATCCTATATATTTTCAATAGCATTATTTCTTAAACAAAAAAAATGCCCAAACAACATAATATCCGGGCATTTCTCTTTTTTTATTTTATGTTATTCTATTTCCACATTATTCTACTGGAGACATTACCCGCGTTATCAATAATTTGTACAATATAAAAACCCGGATTTAAGGCAGATGTATTGATTTTAGTCACAACAGTCTCAGAAATTAAACATACTCCTGCCATATCAAATACATTGACCCGGGCGGCTTCGGTTGCCAGATAAATCACATCAACAAAAGGATTAGGATAAGCAAGTACCATTGTTTCCCGTTCTGTTTTTTCTATTCCTACTATACCCCCATACTCATAAGCTCCGACATCTTTGTGCCCTCCTACCATTTCAGCACCTCTAATATCAAAATTCGGAACAATATTTCCTCCACCGACAGAAACACTATTAACTCCAGCATCAATAGCAACAGAACCTTCATTCAATGCAAGGTAAGGTGTACCTATTGCCGGGATTATCAGCTCTTCAGATAACTTAACATCTTCATTTGATAAATCAGCTTTATTGCTCTCGTCCTGTACCGCTGCATCAAAAGAAGGAAGACGAGTACCACCAAAACCGGCATCCATAATATTACTCTGAACTTTAGTCGATTTAAATGCTATCTGATTCTCTTCATTGAATACAAGGCCAAAACCCAACTCTCCATTCTTATCCAAAACTATGTTATTGGCAACGACTAAATCAACCGGTAATGAATTCATAAACAAAGAAGATTGTACCGCATTATCCGTAAAATTTTTATAAAAAGTATTATTAACGAATGCAACAGTACCTCCTATTTTGTCATATGATCCCCAGCTAAAATTAATTACAATTCCGTGATGCGCAGCATTATAAGATAATTTATTACGTGTAAATACGTTATTGATGAAACGTATATCTATGTTTTGGTTTTCATCTTGTTCTACTCTCTGAAAGTTGAATGCTCCTCCTGCACTTCCACCATCATTATTATAAAAAGTCGAATTACTTATATATACTTTAGGATTTGCCCCTCTTAAGTAAATTGCTCCTCCAGCCGGATATTTGTCTATATGCTGGCATATATTGGAATCAAAATAACACTTGTCAAAAGTTACATTTGCTTGGTCTGCAACATCAATACAAACAGCGCCCCCCATTTTATAATCATCAATATCTCCACAACTATTATTCTTAAAAGTACACCCCTCAAATGAAACCGGGCTGTTTCCATTTATAAATACAGCACCACCTTGACGAGACACACAATTTTCAAAAAGAACATTTTTACAATTTAGTTTTCCTCCGACCCAAATAGCACCACCGCCTGTTGCTCCGCCTAAAAATACATTACGTATGCTCACATTTTCCAGATTTAGCGTAGAGTTTACATCTACATTGAAAATACCACCCCATCCCGCTGCTCCGTCAGAACTATTCATATTTGCTATTTCAAGATTTTTTATCGTAATTGTCTTTCCATCAGATATGTTAAAAAAACGCTGGCATTCCGATGGTACCTCTTCACTATCATCGTATCCTAAAATAATAGGAAGAGCATCTACACTCTCCTCCCCAACCAATGTAACATTACAAGGAATAGATATAGATTGAGCAACATCCAGAAAAACTAACGATTGAATAACGACAGTACAACCATCAGTCCACTTTCCCGGATTCAGAGTTGCCCACGGAGCAGATTTTGTACCTGCATTATCATCACTGGTATTATCTGCAAATGGATTTACATAAAAAGTATCGGCTGCTCGCATAGAAGCAAAAAACGATGCCAACAACAATAATAGAAAGTAAAAATTTTTTTTCATAGGTATAAAAAATTAATATATGAATAAATAAGGACTTTAACTCAAAAAAGCCAGCCTGATGACTGGCTTTTTTGAGTTATATCTATTTTTGCATTTTCTGTACAGATACAGCCCCTTTGTTATCAACAATACGAACTATATAAAAACCAGAAGGAAGGGCAGAAACATCAACAGAGGCTACTTGCTCTGATGCCAAGACACATGCACCTGTCGTATCGAAGATAGATACTAAAGAAATCTTCTTATTAAAAATAATAATATCCTTAAACGGATTGGGATATGCATCCACACCTTTCGTCCCAATTTCTGCCTTCTCTACTCCCAATATTTCTCCATTATACTCATACGCACCCAAATCTTTATGACTACCGACCATAGCAATGCCTCGAATATCATTTGCCGGAATCACATTATTACTACCAATAAAATGTTGATCCACACCTTTATCAATAGCAACAGATTCTTTATCAATTATAGGTAAATAGGGTACTCCTATTTTAGGAAATACCAGTGTTTCAGCCAATTTTACTGTCGCTTTCTGAGCTGTTTCTTCAAATATCGTATTATTATTATCCGGATTATCTAGTGCTGCACGAATACTATTTTCCCCTAATCCCCCACCAAAATCATCAAATATATTATTTTTAATTGTCACGGACTTAAATGGATACTCTCCATTCAATTCGTCAAACACCCAAGACCAACCAACCGGTTTTCCTTCTCCATCTGTACCTTGGTCTATAACCAAATTATTCAATAATATTAGTTCTGCCTGTCCCCAAGAATTCATAGCAATAGAAGCTTGAGCTTTATCACTGGGCAGATTTCTAAAAAAAGTATTATTAATAAACTTGAAAGTACCACCGTAACCGGGAGCATAATAACCAGGCATTTTTATTGCCGTTCCGTGCATATCATTCGTTGCTAATTGCCGATTTTCTATAAATGTATTATTTACAGACGAAAAATCAATACTGCCCGTCCCATCATCATTTTGTCTTTCTATCATGATAGCTCCTGCCAACGTAGCAACATTCTTATAAAAAGTCGAATTGGAAATAAACAATTTACTATCAGCACCTTCATAAATAAACATATAAATGGCTCCACCTTTTGTTGGAGGATCGGACAAATCTCCGTTATTCCCTTCAAAATAACATTTGTCGATATTTATATCTGCTTCAGCCGTTTGGGAGCAAATAGCTCCGCCTAATTTCCATAAAGTAAAATTATCCGCTACACTATTATTCAAAAAAGTACATTCTTCACAATGGACTTTTCCCTTTCCACTCACATAAATAGCGGCTCCCAAACCAGCTAAACAATTCTCAAACTTTACATTTTTACAATTCAGCGTACCTTCTGAAAAAATAGCACCACCTCGTGCTCCCGGTAAAGAAACATTCTCTATGTTCACATTCTCAAGATTCAATGTAGCCCCATTATTGCAGAAAAGCATTCCCTCCCACTTTGGTTTTTCCGTATCCGATACAGGCTTGGGCTGCATCAAGTTTCTCAAACTTACGTCTTTCAATGTAAAATTTTTATCAAAAACCTGAAAAATACGATCACATGCACCTTCTTCCTCACCATCACCATATCCGATAATATAAACATCGTCTTTAGATAAGCCCTTTACTGTGACATTATCCTTATCGACAGTAGTAACCCCATCAACAATATACAAGCTTTTTAATATAACGGTACATCCATCAGTCCATTTACTCGAATTAAAAGTAAACCAAGGAGCTTGCTCTGTTCCCGGATTTGCATCATCGGCATTTTCAGACATTGGATCTACATAAAATATATCTTGCGAATTTGCTGCAAATACAGAAACAATCCCCAATAATAAAATAAAACATAAAATTCTTTTCATAGGTATAATAAATTAAAGATTAATAGAAAAAATTTTACATAAAATCACGGTATTATCACTTTTTCAGAAAAAACGGTGTCACTTCCCTGAACGACAATTATATACACACCTTTTGACAAAGAGACTGGCAATATATCCGACTTAT
Organism: Coprobacter secundus; assembly: GCA_000803105.1. GTDB lineage: Bacteria > Bacteroidota > Bacteroidia > Bacteroidales > Coprobacteraceae > Coprobacter > Coprobacter secundus. The sequence goes on along the minus strand of JTDA01000023.1, from coordinate 7,718 downwards.
CTAATCGTTGTGACTTTACCATGCCGCCAAACATATCATATATCGAAATCAATACCTGTTCATCTCCAGATAATCTATCCAATCGTAAATATCCATTTGCATCTATAATAATGCGTTTTGAGTCAGTTTTTGAACCTGTAATACCTACCGGAGGGCTTTCCTGAAGATACACACAATTTATTACCTCTATCGGCCTTGAATTAGACACCCCAAAGCTGGACCCATGGGTACGAATCATATTCGGGTCAGGTACAATTGTATTATCATAAAAATAACCTTCTTCTATTGCATTCAAGAACACACATGGCTGAGGACAACCTTCGATAGTATTACCATGTATATGTATATTTTGAAATGTACCTGCAGGAGCTAATTTACCATTAGGAGCTTGTGCTACTACAACTAAAGCTCCAGCTTGAGATGTCCAATCCATATCAGCATCAAACATACAATTACGTATCGTATTATTAGCAATCTCTACATTGCTCGAACACCCGGCTTCCATCCAATAAAATTCCGGAGCTATCGCTATGCCACTCATCCCACTCCCTTCTATCGTATTGCCTTGTATAATACCATCTGAAGCTTTAATTAAAATAGCTCTTGAGCGATTGTGACCTACCTGATTATTTATTACCTTAAAACCGCTGCCAATACGATCATTAGAATAAAATACATCTCCTACAGCTAGGCCGTTTACCCATGTAGCCAATTTCACCCGTACCCCTTTTGTATAATTTTCCTTACCCGTAACTGAAGATAACTTAGCAAAACACGCATTAATCTCCGATTGAGACGGATAAGGGCTAACAAAAGATATTTCTTCGGCTACAGAACGCCCTCTAACAGTTCCATCATTGTTTACACACACTACATTATCATTGGCTTTTACTCTGACTCCATTCAATGAACTTTCCGTTGTTAAAAAATAAACATAACCACTTGCCTGATCCACTTTATATATAGGATAGAAATTACCATTTATAGCGATACAATCGTCCCCACTGTGTTCCAAAATACATTCTTCTATAATAGGACCGACTTTGGCATACTTACTATGAAGAGCATCGGCAATACCGGCTCTTACCCGATCCTGACTATACTTAGGATCACCAACCTTACGTGTCACTTTGCACCTATAATAATGCGTCTGCTCACAATCATACTCCAAAAAAGAGAAACAATTAGAATCATATACGACAATATTATCCAATTTCATTTGCTTACAATTACTCAATATTATGGTATGAGCACCTACCCAACCTTTTGCAACAACATCCAAGGCAACATAATCACCTACCTTTACTGACGAACTCGGATTATTCACTACCAAACTTAACATATGATCTCCCGTCTTAGTACAACTTGCTGCAGAAGTTGTCGTATAATTACGGACCAATTCTCTATTATCTTTATCATACACTTGTACACGCCCTAATCCTAAGCTATAATCATCCGTCTCCGTTTCTGCCGGATAACCATCATGCACAGCAACATCCCAAGTGGAGCCATTAATTGCCATAATCGTGCCTTGGGTAGAACATGGTGGATCATATTCAATGAAAAAATTTGAAAATGTAAGATTTTCGCAATTTTCAAAATAAAACGCTTGTGATTGACGATTACAAATAATGGTAGAACCGTTACCATTGATTATTACATTTTTCTTATTTCTAAAAGCATAAGCATCTTGAATATCTACTAAATCAAGGACATACGTTCCTTTGGGAATATCAATTACAGAATTATTAATCTGGCTATTTAAGATATCCCTTAAACTCGGATAATTCTCAGCATAAACACACCAGCAAAAAATAAAAGAAATGAATAGAAGTAATGTTTTTCTCATATTGATACGTTGATAGGTTAAACAAAGTTTTTCTGAATCAAAAGTAATTTCTATTTACTTTTTTGATTATACATATATTATCGAAATTCATATCAATTGTAACATCGTAAAAAGTTACGACACCAATTGTCTCCTTCATCCATAAAAAAATAGAAAATGAAGCCTCGGATTCTTACCATTTAAAACAATAATATTACCAATTGTATCATATCACATCAAAGAAGAGCTTTATAGTTGTCCAAACCAAAAAAGATATATATATTTAAATCTGTTATTTTACAAAAAATATACTCTATAAACCTCAAAATTATAACCATGAAACGTCTTCTGACCATTTTAAGTCTTATTTGCTTTTCAGGGAATATCTTATCAAACGATTATCGGTTAATCACCCTTTCCGGTAAAGATGGCTTATCTCAACAAGATGTAGAATGTATATTACAAGACAAACAGGGATTTATTTGGATAGGAACATACGACGGACTCAATCGATACGATGGTAATAGTTTCCTTTTATTTCGCCACAATCCGCAAAATACCAACTCAATAAGCGACAACCGAATACTTTCTTTGCAAGAGTGGCCCGAAAGAGACGAACTTTGGATAGGAACCGACGGAGGAGGCTTGAACTGTTATAACCTGAAAACAGAATGTATCACTCGTTATATGGCCGATTCAAAACACAAAGGACAATTGACAGACAACCAAATAAGCTGCTTCGATAAAAATGGAGACGAAATGTGGGTGGGAACAACAAACGGGCCCCATAAGATAACTTTCACTACTGACAACAAAATACATATAGAACATTACTCTCTAAAAGGAAATTCGGAAGAGAATATATTACAATACACCGTATCTATCGGACACGATGATAATGGAAATATCATTGCTGCAACTCCAAAAGGATTGTTCTTAAAAAATAAAAGTGAAAGCGATTTTAAACTGGTAAAAAAAATGTCTGACCATGTAAAACAGATATTAAAAGACAGTATTGGAAATATTTGGATAATTACTAATTCCGAAATATATTATTATTCTACATTACATCAAAAAATACAAAATTACCTTGAAAACCCATATATTTTAGATTTCCATCCTTCCGGAGCTTTTAGAAGAATATTACCCATCACCGACCGTCTTTACCTTTTATCTACAACGACTGAATTATTTTGGATACATCAAAACGATAATAACTTCACTTTTGAAAAGGTCTCATTTTCCAAAAATGATTTTTGGAATAATAATGAAATGAAATCACTTATGCTTGACAGAACCATGAATGTATGGATAACTTCATTTATGGACGGCATAGCCCGATTTGACCTGAATGCCAAATCAATCTATCATTACTCTCTAAATCATCCAAAAGCTATCGACAAACTTTTTATACAATCTTTAATAAAAGACCGATATAATAGGATATGGGCAGGAACCAACAATGGAATATTTATCATAAATAACTGCAAATCAGATAAAATATTACGTATTAACGAAATAAATGAAAACATATATGACATTATAGAAGACATAGAAGGAAATATCTGGATAACTTCTTTACATAACATATATATGATTCCTGATGGTAACATAAAAAAAATAATCTCATTAAAAAACCAACCAGGATTACCTCAAAATGCCTATCCCTTTGATGGCCCGTACGCATTATGTACAGATAATAAAAATACAATTTGGATAGGTATGAGAAATGGTCTTTTACAAATAAAAAAATCGGGTAATAAACTGGCATATAAACTAAACGATATACAGCCGACAAGCTCTATAAGAGTAATAAATAACATTACCAAACTTTTTTTTGACGAAAAAGACAATACATTATTAATAGGGACAAAAAATGCAGGATTATTAAAGGCAACTCTATATAATAACGGTGATATTAAAAATATAGAATCGATTAGCAAATTAAGCCAAGAAAAAAACGAACATGTATGGTCGATACTAAAAGCATCGAATCAAAACATTTATATAGGAACAGATTCCGGACTCAAAAAACTTATAAAAAATGAAACTGGAGGATACTCTCTGGCAACTGAAAGCAATGACCCCAGAGTACAAACATATAAAATTGCCTCCATTGTAGAAGATAATGCCCAAAATTTATGGCTAAGTACCAGCCTCGGGCTTTTACGGTATTCTTTAAAAGATTACAGTGTAATGAATTATCTGAATACAGACGGACTCTCAACGAATATCTTATCTGAAGGGGCTTTGTACGATTCGAAAACAGACCAACTCTACATCGGTAGCATCAAGGGTATCGATATCATAGACCTTCCCTCCCTCAAAACCAATAATATACCTCCTGAAACTCAGTTAACCGCATTAAAAATAAACAATACAAGAATTTTGCCACATGAAAAATTTAATGGAAGAGAGCTGCTTACCAGTTCCTTAGAATTTACAGACCAATTGGAACTCAAGTATAATGAAAATAACTTTACTATAGAATTTGCCGCACTACATTTTAGTAACCCGGCAAAAAACCTATTCATGTACAAACTTGAAGGTTTTAGTGACGAATGGACTGAGGTAAACAATAATATTAAGTCAGCAACATTTACAAATATCCCCCCCGGAAAATATAAATTATTAGTCAAAAGTTCCAATTGCGACGGTATTTGGAATGAAACAGCCAAAACACTTCCTATCACTATAAACCCAGCTCCTTGGGAAACAGGATATGCGTATCTACTATATTTCATATTTATATTTTCTGCGGGATATTTTATATACAAATACTTTAGTGATAGAGCTAAGATAAAAAAACAACTATTCATGGAACACCTCGAACATAAAAAAGAAATGGAAATTGCCGAGGTAAAATTGAAATATCATACCAATATAACTCACGAGTTACGTACTCCTTTATCGTTGATTTCGGCTCCAGTAGAAGAGCTGATCGAAAAATCATATAAAGATGAATTTTTAAGATCACGTCTCCAAATAATAAAAAATAATGCCGACAGACTATTACAACTAATCAGCCAATTTCTAGATTTCAGAAAAGTCATAAACGAAAAATACACACTTTGCATCAAACAGGAAAATCTCCCCCAATTATTAACAAATATCAAAGAAGACTTCTCAGCAATCGCCCAACAAAAAAATATAATACTTGAATATTACAACGATATGGTCTGTGAATATTTCTGGTGTGATAAAGAAGTCATCAGAAAAATCTGTTTCAATCTACTCTCAAATGCAATAAAATATACTCCAGAAAATGGACGCATAGCGATTTATTCTTCTCAGAGTAGCGACAACTCGACAGTACATATTTCTGTAGAAGATACAGGTATCGGTATTGACGAAAAAGAAATAGATAAAATATTTGACCGTTTCTACCAAGTTCCAGGGACAGTAGGAGGCACCGGTGTAGGCCTGAATCTTTGCAAAAATTTAGCAACACTTCATTTAGGAAATATTTCTGTGAAAAGTCACATAGGCGAGGGCTCAATATTCACTCTTGAGATACCCAACACCAAAGAAGCTTATCAAGGTCTGATAGAAGAGGAACCCGATATACATACTTCTGTCATCCCAACAAATGACCATACAGATACACAGGAAAAAGCTAGAAACAAGCCTTTGATTTTGGTTATTGAAGATAACTTTGAATTAAGAGATTACATCGTCACTCTTCTTTCGTACAGCGCAAAAGTTATAGTGGGAAATAATGGAAAGGAAGGTCTGAATCTTGCCTTTAGCAATATCCCAGATATCATTATCAGTGACATAATGATGCCTGTAATGGATGGAATCGAATTTACACAAAAAGCCAAAAACGATATACGTACCAGTCATATTCCAATTATATTACTGACTGCCAAAACCAATCAAGAAAGTGAGATAGAAGGGTTATCATATGGAGCTGACGATTATATCACTAAACCATTCAACCCTCAAGTCCTAAAATTAAGAGTAAACAATTTACTAAAACTTACACAAAAGAAAAAAGAAGAAATATGTAATGGAACAGAAAAATTGAATGAGCGAGAACTGTCTTTTCTTACCAATTTCAAAAATATTGTTCTTGAAAATATTTCCTCTTCAGAATTTGGAATTGATGAAATCTGCCATATTATGGCAATGTCTCGCATGCAACTATATCGCAAAATGATTGCAATTATAAATAAAAAACCCTCACAATACATAAAGGAAATAAAAATGAAAAAAGCATATAACCTAATGAAAGAAAAAGGTTTGAATATAACTGAAACTATGTATGAAATAGGTTATACAAATTATTCTCATTTTACTCGTTTATTCGTAGAAGTAAACCAAATCAGTCCACGCGAAGTTTTAGGAATGAAAAGTAAACATCAGCAATAGGATATACAATAAACTTAAAACATAATTTCCTTTTCCAACCATTTCTTTATCGTTGATTTTAAAATTGCTGAAGAGAGAGGTTTGGTTATATAGTCATTACACCCTGCATCCAACATCTTTTGACGGTCTCGGTCAAAAGCAAATGCAGTAACGGCAATGATAGGCATATCATATCCCATTTCCCGTATCTTATAAGTAGCTTCGATCCCATCGATACGAGGCATCCTTATATCCATAAGAATACCACAAGGAATATACTTTTCAGTAAATTCAATAGCTTCTACTCCATCATGAGCACGTATTATTTCATAATCTCTTTTCAATATAGTAGATACAAGCAAAAAATTACTATCCGTATCTTCCGCAACCAAAATAACAGGCTTCTTTTCCACAATCTCAGACACCTTTTCCATAGTGTTTAAGCTATGTGAATGTGTTTCCAATTGATTCAAATTCTTCAGAGGATAAGTAAACCAAAAGCATGAACCTTTTCCCTGTTCCGATTCCACCCCTATCTGTCCTCCCATCTGTTCTACCAGACTTTTACAAATAGACAGGCCCAAACCTGTACCATGAACAAAATTGTCTAACTTAATAAAACGGTCAAAAATATGCTCTACTTTATCCGGTGCAATCCCAACCCCTGTATCTCTAACATAAAACTTCAGATAATCACCCTCTAAATAATATCCAACTGAAATTCTACCTTTAGTCGTAAACTTAATCGCATTATTTACAAAATTAGAAATAACCTGATAAATGCGATTTCTATCCCCTATTATATACATTCCGGACTGATAATCTTCAAATAAAAGCTCTACCTTCTCAGAAACCTTCATTCGCAAAGAACGTACTAAATCTTCACATAATAAATTCACATCGATACGCCCCATAACAAACTCAAGGGTACCGGATTCAATCTTAGAAAGGTCGAGAATATCTGATATCAACTGAAGTAAAAGTTCATTATTATCACGTACAATAGAAATATATTCCTGCTTTTCTTCTTGTTCCTCTGTATCAAACAATAATTCAGAAAAACCCACTATGGCATTTAACGGTGTCCGCATTTCATGACTCATATTTGCTAAAAATGCCGACTTTAGCATATCACTTTGCTCTGCTTTTTCCTTTGCATTGATTAACTCATCTTCTGCATTTTTCAACTCAGTAATATCATAATTCACACAAATCATTTCCAATGAATCAGGATTCTCATCCATAGGATTACGAATTACATTTACTCGAGTCCATTTATATTCTCCCTCCGAAGTACAAATCCGTAAGTCTTTACTAAAGCTCTCAATATCCCCCAACTTTACTTGAGTTATAAAATCAAATAAAGCTTGCCGGTCTTCTTCATGCACATGTTCATATACTCCAATAATCCGAGATAGCGGAGTATTCTCATCTTCTCCTAAATTTCTATACCATTGAGGAACACCATATCCTTCACGTGTAAGCACATCAAATTTACAGTATCCGACTTTCCCAAAGCGGCTTACTAAAGAAAACG
>JTDA01000022.1 GCA_000803105.1 Coprobacter secundus | reverse complement strand
TAAACGATTCTTTTTGGGGATTATATAAATATAGGCCCGCATCCGTACCTACCCATATAATATGCTCCCTGTCTTCAAATAAAACATTTATAAAATTACTTTTTAATCCATTTTTATCTCCTATCTTCTGTTTAAATACACGAAAATCAAGCCCATCATAACGGTTTACACCATCTTTGGTCCCAAACCACATAAATCCAAAATGATCTTGTATAATAGTATTTACAGTATTCTGCGACAAACCTTCATGAATATCCAAAGTTTCAAAATAGTATTTTCTATCTTGTGCCCTAACTTGTACAAATCCTGCAATAAGGAATATATATAATAATATATGTTTTTTTGCCTTTATAAGCATATACAATGAATACTTTTTACTTAAAAACAAAGAATTTCATGAATTACAAAAATAACAAAAATCTACTTTAAACATAAAATTAATTAACAATAGTTCTATCATTTATAATTAATAATATTTGAGTGTATTTTACATTTATTTTATTTTTTATAGCTACCATATGTATAATATAATGTTTCTTTGTATTACAAATTATAATCTAATCTATAAATACAACAACACACATGAGGCTCATCAAATTTACTATTGCTATTTTTGCTTGTACACACCTAAATACTACTACATCAATAGGAAAAGAATATAAAATTCTTTATAAAGATCCTAAAGCACCTATTGAAGCTCGTATCAATGATTTATTGAGTCGTATGACATTAAGAGAAAAAATACTTCAGCTCAATCAATATATCGTCGATAAAAATACAAATGAAAATAATATCGGAGAAGTATTAAATTCATACCCTAAAGAATCCGGCTCTTACATTTATTTCTCCGATAACGCTACTTTACGCAACCGCATACAAAAACAAGCCGTCGAAGAAACTCGATTGGGTATACCTGCCCTTTTTGGATATGATGTCATTCATGGTTTCCGAACAATTTACCCCATATCTTTGGGACAAGCTTGCTCATGGAACCCTGATTTAGTAAAAAAAGCATGCGCCATGGCTGCACAAGAAACCCGAAAGTCTGGTACAGAGTGGACATTTTCTCCCATGATAGATGTTGCACACGACGGACGTTGGGGAAGAGTATCTGAAGGTTACGGTGAAGACCCATATACAAATGCAGTTTTTGGAGTTGCATCTGTTTTGGGGTATCAAGGCAATGACTTGTCAAACCCCAAACAAATCGCAGCCTGCCTGAAACATTATGTGGGATATGGAGCATCGGAAGGAGGCCGAGACTATCGAGCTACCGACATTTCCAATCAAACTCTATGGAGCATTTACATGCCTCCTTACGAAGCTTGTATAAAAGCAGGAGCTGCAACTGTCATGAGTGCATTCAACGATATAAATGGTATCCCAGCAACAGCAAATTATTACACATTGACCGAAATACTCAAAAAGCGCTGGAAACATGATGGTTTTGTTGTATCTGATTGGAATGCTGTTGAGCAACTGATAAATCAGGGAATAGCCGCCAACCGGAAAGAAGCAGCATTAAAAGCTTTTTCCGCCGGGACAGAAATGAACATGACCGATAACTGCTATGCAGAATACATGGAAGAGTTGGTAAATGAAGGAAAAATAAAAATTTCTCAAATTGATGAAGCTGTCGGCCGTATATTGAGGATTAAATTCCGTCTGGGACTATTCGAAAATCCTTATACACCTGAATATCCTGAAAATCAAAGAGTACTTTTACCCGAGAATCGAAAATTAGCAGAAAAACTAGCAGAGGAAAGCATGGTATTGCTAAAAAATAAAAATCAAATCTTACCCCTCAATCAAAAAAATATAGCCGTTATCGGTCCTATGGTAAAAGACAGAGAGAATATAATCGGATCATGGACAGCTCATGGTCGTACAAAAGACGTAGAAACTCTTTGGGATGGCTTAAAAAAAGAATTTACAGGAAAAGCTACTCTTTCTTACGCAAAAGGTTGTGAATTCGAAGGAAGTGATACCTCTAAATTTAACGAAGCAATAGAAATCGCGAAACAATCAGATATCATTATTCTATGTTTGGGAGAAAGAAGAAATTGGAGTGGAGAAAACGGTTCAAGATCAACTCTTGCATTGCCGATCATTCAAGAAAAGTTAGCAGAGGCTTTATGTAAAACAGGAAAGCCGATAATACTCGTCCTGTCAAGTGGCCGTCCGATAGAACTTTGCCGTTTAGAACCTATATGCGATGCCATCATTGAAATCTGGCAACCGGGAATTTGCGGAGGAACACCCCTTGCCGGAATATTATCCGGCCGTATAAATCCTTCCGGGAAATTAGCAATAACCTTTCCCTATTCTACCGGACAAATTCCTATATATTACAACATGAGACAAAGTGCTCGACCTTTTGACAAACAAGGCGATTATCAAGACATACCAACAACTCCTTTGTATGAGTTTGCTCATGGATTAAGTTACACCAACTATGAATATGGAGAACTAAAAGCTTCAACTACACATATCAAAAAAAATGAAACTGTAAATATCTCAATTCCTATTACCAATATCGGGAATCGAGACGGAGAAGAAACCGTTCACTGGTTTATATCTGATCCTGTATGTTCTATTTCCAGACCAATAAAAGAACTGAAACATTTCGAGAAACACCTCATTAAAAAGGATGAAACCATAACTTACACATTTACCATAAATCCTATAAGAGACCTCTCATATGTTGACTCTGATGGTAACCCCTTTTTAGAATCAGGAATATATTATATCTCAGTAAAAGATAAAAAAATCGCTATTGAAGTTGTCGAATAATCAAAAAAACAAGATAAAAAAGAACCCTGTAGTAATCATTGTCTCTACAGGGTCAACATATAAAGTCTGAATACAAGAATGTCTATAAACAAAAAAAGGTTGTCTCACGACAACCAATCTTCATTAACCTTAAATCTAATACCATGAAAAACACAATGCAAATATAAGCACAAATTCTAACTTGTCAATAGGTTTAGTAATAAAAGCCCCATATTTTAACTCATTTTAATATTAGTATCCACATTACACTAATATTGAAACATTCTTTAGATGAGTCTACTTTCCAATAAACAGATATTAAAACTCTATTTAATAACCTAAAATCAACCTAAGTATCAGCAAATAAAGAAATGCTCCATCATCTCCATACACATACGACTATTATGATAAGGACATTTCCAAAATCCAGCTTTATCATCCATACGATTCACTGTGTTATCGGCATATATACTCCAATACCACTCTCCTGTTTCTGCATCTATCAATCGTTGCTGCACATAATTCCAGACATCACAAGCTTTTTCTTTAAATAAAATATTCTCCGAATTTTTATATGCATACATAAAACCTACTATCGATTCTGCTTGTACCCACCAATGCCGGTCCATATCTTTTCGACCAAATTCAGATTCATAAACCATACTACCATCAGACTCCAATCCCTCTAATGCAGCCATAGCTATTTCTATCGATACCGGCATGACAATTTTTATCATCCGAGAATCACCCAAAACCTGAGCTGCTTCATACAAAAGCCATGACGCTTCTATATCATGCCCAAACGAAATTATAGACGACTTTTTATTCCATCTTTCATCGAAAAAAAGTTCCAAATGCCTGGTTTCGGCATTTAAAATATGATTCAAAAATATCGTTATCAACTCCTGTTGTGCCACTTTAAGATGCTCATCCGGCCATACCCGAAGGAGATTGGTATATGGTTCCAATATATGTAAATGGGTATTCATAGACTTTTTTTCATTAGCATCTTTATCACTTAACCTCATATCATCTATCGGCTTCCAATCATCCGTAAATGCCTCAAAATATCCTCCGTATTGCCTATCCTTATGTTCTTCTATAAGTTCAAACAATTGCTTTGCCCTTTCCAAAGCCGTAATATCTTTTGTCGCCCGATAATACTCAGTAAAACCATACAGGGCAAATCCTTGTGCATAAATCTGTTTTTTTCGATTTATAGGATTTCCCTTACAATCAAGCTCCCAATATACTCCTCCATATACCGGGTCAATAAAATATTTACAAATATAATTATAGGCTCTTTTTGCCATTTCGAGATAAACCGGAGTTTTCAATAACCGATAAGCAGCTGAGAATGTCCAAAGAAGTCGAGCGTTCAACACTGCTCCTTTTGACGCATCTTTTATCAATCGGTCATGTCCGTCCATTCGGCCATAAAACCCTCCATTCTCATCATCTACCATAAAATTAATCCAAAAGGGTAATATATGGGCTGTCAATTCTTCTTTAAATCCTTTCATATCAAACTCGTCTCTTTTCATTTAAATCTTCGGTTATCTCTTTTACTTTTTTCTCGGTTAAAGGATAAAACATTATAAATAGGACTGAAAATATAGCTCCTACAGCAGGCAGTATACTTAACATCATACGAATACCTTCCTGAGCTTCAATTGATTGCGCAACATTCGCCTGAAATCCAAAAAAACTTAAAAGCCATCCTGTCAAAGCTCCACCTATAGACCATCCAAACTTCTGAGACATCGATGATGATGAAAATATGAGACCAGTCGCCCGACGTCCAGTTTTCCATTCAGAAAAATCAGCAATATCAGCATACATAGACCAAAGCAAAGGAAATATACTCCCTGCACAAGCACTAATAAGCACTTGTAACAATAATATTCCTATAATATTGTCTTTTCCGAGAAAATAGAATACAATACTTAAAACCGTAGCAATAAACATCGCAGACAAATATGTATTTTTTTTACCTATACGAGTCGAAATCGGTGTTACCAACAAGATTCCTAAAATATTGGCTCCCTGACCTAAAACAAGATAAATCGTAGTTATAGACAACGCCGACCCGACAAATCCCAATTGTAAACCATCTGGAACGACAGCATAATACTTAAAATAATAAACGGCTGCTCCATCACGAATAGAGTTAAATATTAATGCTGAGATACCTGCACCCAACAATATCCACCACGGTTTATTTCGAAAAAGGTCAATAATATCTTCTTTTAAAGAATTCCCCACATCTTTAATAGGCCGTATTCTCTCTTTGGTCCAGCAAAATGTTCCCATAAAAAAAAGCACGGCAATAACAGCAAAAGTAGCAGCAGCCATCGACCAACCGATTTGTAAATTGGTCATACTACTGTATAAATTCACCAACGGCTCTATAAGCAACAGCGCAAGCATACTTCCTAAAAACGCAAAAATCATACGATAAGACGAAAGAGCCGTCCTCTCCTCAGGCTCAGCAGACATAACCCCCAATAGAGATGCGTATGGTACATTAATCAAAGAATATACCATCATCATTAATGAATAAGTAACATAAGCATAAATGATTCTACCTGTAACAGAAAAGTCCGGAGTAGTAAAAGTCAACACTCCCATAACACTAAATGGTATGGCTATCCAAAGCAAATAAGGTCGGAATTTTCCCCAACGGCTTTCGGTCCTGTCAGCAATAACACCTACAACTGGATCGAAAAAAGAATCCCAAACCCGAGTAATTAAAAACATTGTTCCCACTATAGCTGCATCTATGCCAAACACATCAGTATAAAAAAATAATAAATACATGCCAAACAACTTCCAAAACATAGAAGAAGCTGCATCTCCAAGACCGTACCCGACTTTTTCTTTCAGAGTTACTTTATCCGTTCCCATGATATTTTTATAATTACACGAAAATATTTTATAATACATTTTTACGTATTTACAAAAGTATCAATGCAACATTCATATTACAAATATTATTTTATCTAAACATAATACTTTTTAAACTCAATAAAACAAATGGAATTATTTTATCCATAAACAAAAAAATTAATAATCAATAATATATTATCTATATCCACTCAAATACAGGGATATACTTTATTAACCCGAATGTATAATAGTAAAAAAGCGAGCCGAAATAAAATCCGGTCCGCTCACACTACACTAATAATATATGCAATCTTTCTATGCCATACGATTTTTATAATCTTCATAACCAAACTTCCGCCAAAGTTTCAATTGACCATCTACTGTCCATAATGCAAGCGAAGGATGGGGAATGCCATTAAACATATTTGTTTTTACGATAGTATAATGTATCATATCTTCAAATACAATGTGTTCTCCAATCTGAAGCTCATGGTCAAAAGTCCAATTTCCCATATAATCTCCACTTAGACAAGAATTTCCTCCCAGCCGATAAGTATGTTTCCCCGGCATATCAATCATAGCCCCTCTCACAACAGGCTTATAAGGCATTTCAAGACAATCGGGCATATGACACGTAAAAGAAACATCAAGAATAGCAGTTTTTATTCCATGATTTTCCACGATATCAACAACCGAAGATACCAGTACTCCCGTTTGCCAAACAAAAGCGCTTCCGGGTTCCATAATAATCTCTAAATTCGGGTACTTTGATTTAAATCCTTGCAATAATCCAATCAAGTGGTTTATATCATAGTCTTTCCGAGTCATCAAATGTCCTCCTCCCATATTTAGCCATTTCAAATCAGGTAAAAATCTCCCAAAGCGTTCCTCCACCTGAGATAACGTATTCTCTAAATCATAAGACGAAGATTCACAAAGTGTATGGAAATGTAACCCTTCGATTCCATCCGGTAATGTATCGCCCAATAAATCAGAAACGACACCTAAACGAGAACCCGGAGCACATGGATTATATAACTCCGTTTCTACATCTGAATACTCCGGATTAATGCGTAAACCACATGAAATGGCATGTCCTGCAGTTTTTGTCAAAGGATAAAAACGTTCGAACTGAGATAGTGAATTAAAAGTGATATGGCTACTACAATACATAATCTCAGGAAAATCTGCTTCCGTATAAGCAGGAGAATAGGTATGTGCACGACTGCCCATTTCCTCTAAAGCTAAACGGGCTTCAAACTTTGAACTGGCTGTAGAATATGGGATATACTCTCGAACAATAGGAAAAGCCTTCCAAAGAGCAAAAGCCTTAAATGCCAATATAATATTCACTCCTGTACATTCTTTCACGGAACGTATCAAAGTCAAATTCTGTCTCAAAAGTTTTTCATCAAGAACATAACAAGGCGACGGTATCTTATCTATATTCATATAATCAATTTATATTATTTAACAATGGTAAACTTAGCAAACTTAAGCAAAAGCTGCTTTTTACCAACCTGTTCAAACTCTACTCCAATTTTTCTATTATCCCCTTCTCCTGATATTTCTGTCACAATCCCCGATCCAAATCTATCATGTCGAATCCGAGCTCCAACGTCCAATCCTTTAATAGAAACCGACCCTCCGGATACAGACGAAGTATTCACAGCATCTAACCGTTTCAAACGAGGAGAATATGATTTAAGAGGCAAATCTTGCTTCTTGGGTGGCAAAACCGGCTCTTCCTGTTTAAAGAAAGTCTGACGAGAAGAGCTATACACGCCCAATGAACGAGAAGAAAAGCTATGAATGCCATCTTCAACATTTTGTTTGGGCTTCAATTCTGAAGGCATATTCAAATATGCCGGATCAATATCCTTTAGAAACCGACTGGGGGGCATCGCCGTAGGTTGTCCATTACGATAACGGGTAGCCGCATACGAAAGGACACAATTCTCTTCTGCTCGAGTCATTGCTACATATAACAACCTCCGTTCTTCTTCCAGCTCTCGCTCACTATTTTTGCTCAGCGCTGCCGGAAACAAATCTTCTTCTAATCCTACTACAAAAACATTCTTGAACTCCAGTCCTTTCGATGCATGAATCGTCATCATCGTAACCTTATCACTATCACCATCCTCTTTCTCATCCTGATCGGTAGCCAACGATATCTCAGCCAAAAAGTCTGTCAAAGCAATTTCTTCTACCCCTTCTTCTTGTCTCAAAGAACAAAACTCTTGAATACCATTCATCAATTCTTGAAGGTTTTCCTGACGGCTCAAATTTTCAGGAGAACGATCGGCATATATTTCTGTAAAAATCCCCGAACGTCGAATAATAAGTTCTGCGATGTCCATAGCATTCATCTTATTATTTGCATCGATAAACTCTTCAATAAGTTCCTTAAATTTTTGAATTCTATTCAATGTACCATTATTTACCGGTAAAGCATACTCTAATGGCGTAGCAATAACTTGCCACAGGCTAACATCATTATGTATACCACATTCGATAATCTTACCAAGAGTTGTATCCCCAATACCTCGTGCAGGATAATTTATCACCCTTTTTATAGCCTCCTCATCATGAGGATTAATTGCCAAACGAAAATAAGCAATTACATCTTTTATTTCTTTTCTCTGATAAAAGGATAAACCTCCGTATATACGATAAGGTATATTCTTCTTGCGTAATGCCTCTTCAAAAATACGTGATTGGGCATTTGTGCGGTACAATATCACAAAATCATTATATGCATATTTTGATAATCTTTTCATTTCCGACACACGGTTGGCAACCATATATCCCTCTTCAAAATCGGAATAAGCACTCAACACATCTATTTTATTTCCTACCGCGTTCTCCGAATATACTTGCTTACGTATCTGTTCTTTATTCTTATCAATCAAACTATTTGCTGCCCTGACAATGTTCTGAGTAGAACGATAATTTCGTTCCAACTTAAAAGTCTTGCATCCCGGATAATCACTTTTAAGATTCAATATATTACTTATATTCGCTCCCCTAAAAGAGTATATACTCTGAGCATCATCTCCTACAACACAAATATGATTATGGCCTTTCGACAGCTGATGTATAATAAGATGCTGGGCAAAATTAGTATCCTGATACTCATCTACCAGTATAAAACGAAATATCTGACGGTATCGTTCTAATACATCCGGATGATCACGAAACAATATATTTGTATACAACAGCAAATCATCAAAATCCATAGCTCCTGCTTTCTGGCAGCGATTCCAATAAGTCTGATAAATATCCTTTATCAAAGGCCTCTTTGCACGCTCATCAGATTCCACTAAATCTTTATTCTCCCGATAAGCTTGCGGAGTAATAAGAGCATTCTTTGCATTCGATATGATTGCTTGTACCGACGCGGGCTTATATATCTTATCGTCCAAATCCTTTTCTTTTATAATACTTTTCAACAAGCTTCTCGAGTCAGAAGTATCATAAATCGTAAAATCTGAAGTAAATCCCAAACGGTCGGCATTTACTCGTAATATCCTCGAAAAAATAGAATGAAAAGTCCCCATCCACAGCCGGGCAGCAGTCGGGCCTCCCACAATAGACGCAATCCGTTCTTTCATCTCCCTTGCAGCTTTATTGGTAAAAGTCAATGCCAATATATTATATGGAGCATAACCCGACTCGAGCAAAAAAGCAATCTTATATGTAAGTACACGAGTTTTACCTGATCCCGCTCCAGCAATCACTAGTGACGGTCCCTCATTATATAGCACAGCCTGCTGCTGGCTTTCATTCAAGTCCTGCAAAAATTCTTCCACTGCTCTTTTTCTTTTACTACAAAAGTACATAAAAAAGTAGAACCGGAAAATATGAAAAAATTGATTTAGGAAATAATGTGTTCAACTCATTTTAAATTCTCCATAAATTGAAAAACATAAAAATATTCTATTTTTTCATAGAAATCTATTTTATTTTTATCATTCTCGGATCATTAAATTACAAAAAATTTATATCTTTCTGAACAATATAAAAACAATACTGTTATATTAATGTAACAATTTCAATAAAGGCATAAAAAAATGTTTCGACAAAAAAATTGCAAAAAATCGATTTTTTCCCGAACTTTTTTATCAAAGAATTGTTTATTAAATACAAGACATTAAAAACCGAACGTTATGAAATATGAATTACCTAAACTGCCGTACGCCGAAAACGCTTTAGAACCAGTTATCAGCAAACGGACCGTGGAATTCCATTGGGGTAAACACGAACAGACATACATAAACAATCTAAATAAACTGATTGAAGGTGCAAAATTTGAGAATGCATCACTTGAGAGTATAATAAAAGAAGCTGATGGTGCATTGTTTAACAATGCTTCACAAGCTTGGAACCATATATTTTACTTTTTCTCTTTTTCTCCTGACGGAGCAAGAGAACCCAAAGGTGAAATAGAAAAAGCCATCAAAGAACAATGGGGTACTGTTGAACAATTTAAGAAAGAATTTGTTTATACAGGTGTTGCCCAATTTGGCTCCGGCTGGGTATGGTTAGTAAAAAATAAAAACGGCAAACTGGAAATCATAAAAACAGGTAATGCAGGAAATCCCATGACTGATGGACACACTCCTTTACTTACCTTTGATGTCTGGGAACATGCCTATTACTTAGATTATCAAAACCGTCGGGCAGATCATCTACACGAATTGTGGAAAATCGTCGATTGGTCGATAGTTGAAAAAAGATACTTATAATTCGCACTTTTCTAAAAACAGTAGCGCGTGACGCGTAACTTATCTAGCACTTTAAAATAAGCATAATGTGATGAATTCTAAAAGAGAGGAATACTATGTGAATAGTCCCTCTCTTTGCTTTTTTATATACCTTTCTCCCAAAATAAAGTTTTATACTTGCAAAAAAAGATTCTTTTTTGTTTCTTTGCTTACAATTGATACGATTTATATATCTTTTACTTGCATTTTGCATTGATATAAAATCTGATATTTTTATATTTTCATAAATACGTCTCTTATTATGAGTACAAAAAAATTTTTATTAAGTGAGAACGATATACCTCGTGCGTGGTATAACGTAGTTGCTGACATGAAAAACAAGCCGATGCCACCCTTGCATCCTGGTACAAAAAAACCGCTCAAACCAGAAGATTTATATCCCATCTTTGCAAAGGAACTTGTGCATCAAGAATTGAATACAACAGACGCCTGGATAGAAATTCCTGACGAAGTTCGAGATTTATACAAGATATGGCGTCCTACCCCTTTAGTTCGGGCATATGGATTAGAAAAAGCATTAGATACTCCTGCCCATATATATTTTAAGAACGAAAGTGTAAGCCCTGTTGGTTCCCATAAATTAAATTCGGCTATTGCCCAGGCTTATTTTTGTAAAAAAGAAGGGGTTACCAATATTACAACAGAAACCGGAGCCGGACAATGGGGTGCGGCATTATCCTATGCCGCAAAATCTTTTGGCCTTGAATTAGCGGTATATATGGTAAAAGTAAGTTATCATCAGAAACCCTACCGCCGCTCTATCATGCAAACTTTTGGGGCGCAAGTAATAGCCTCTCCAAGTATGTCAACAAAAGCCGGCCGCAAGATATTAACTGAAAATCCGAATTATCAAGGAAGTTTAGGCACGGCTATATCTGAAGCCATAGAATTAGCGACACAAACTCCTAATTGCAAATATACTTTAGGCAGTGTACTTAATCACGTCATGCTACACCAGACAGTTATCGGTCTCGAAGCTGAAAAACAAATGGAAATGGCTGGAGAATACCCCGATATCGTTATTGGATGTTTTGGCGGCGGATCCAACTTTTCAGGTATTTCATTTCCCTTTTTACGTCATAAGCTTACAGAAGGCAAAGATATACGTATCATTGCTGCCGAACCAGCCTCTTGCCCTAAATTGACACGCGGTGTATTCCAGTATGACTTCGGTGATGAAGCCGGCTACACACCACTCCTACCCATGTATACTTTAGGTCATAATTTCGCTCCGGCTCATATCCACGCTGGAGGACTTCGCTATCATGGAGCCGGCTCTATTGTCAGCCAGCTAAAAAAGGATAATCTTATGGAAGCTGTAGATATACAACAACTCGATACATTCAAAGCTGCAACCATATTCGCCCAATCAGAAGGCATTATCCCTGCTCCAGAATCATCTCACGCAATCGCAGCTGCCATTCGAGAAGCTCAGGCAGCAAAAGAATCCGGGGAAAAGAAAGTTATATTATTCAATCTTTCAGGCCATGGGCTTATTGATATGGCAGCCTATGACCAATATCTGGCTGGTGATCTTACAAACTTTGAAGTTACAGATGAAGATGTCGCAAAAAATCTGGAAGCAATAAAAGATTTATAAATACAAAATCCTATTACTTAAAAGGCTTTCAGAGTTTGATTCTGAAAGCCTTTTAAGTATTCTATCTTTTCTCTTACTTATACCATTAAAAACTAAAGATTATTTTTCTGAACCTTTAGAACTCGGCTTGGCAATCGCTTCTCGCATCGTCGTGTCAGCCTCTATATTTTTCATCTTATAATAATCCATAATGCCCAAATTTCCAGAACGGAAAGCATCAGCCATAGCTCTCGGAACTTCTGCCTCCGCTTCAATCACTTTTGCCCGAGCTTCTTGAGCTTTTGCCTTCATTTCCTGCTCAAGAGCTATTGCCATAGCCCGACGTTCCTCAGCTTTAGCCTGTGCAATATTCTTATCAGCCTGAGCTTGATCCATTTGCAATCCGGCACCAATATTTTTACCTATATCGATATCAGCAATATCAATAGACAAAATCTCAAAAGCTG
Source organism: Coprobacter secundus (assembly GCA_000803105.1). Taxonomy (GTDB): domain Bacteria; phylum Bacteroidota; class Bacteroidia; order Bacteroidales; family Coprobacteraceae; genus Coprobacter; species Coprobacter secundus. The sequence continues at coordinate 30,980 of JTDA01000022.1, read as the reverse complement.
TACCAGAATCAAGACCTTTTCTTAAAACGAGCTTCGATATAGAATCAGGATTTTCAAGCACAGTCTTATGTGACTCTGAAGAGCCGATAGATGAGACAATACCTTCCCCTACACGAGCTAAAATAGTATCTTCTCCTGCACCACCTACCAATTGACGAATATTTGCTCGAACCGTAACACGCGCCTTAGCAATCAACTGGATACCGTCTTTAGCCACAGCAACAACCGGTGGTGTATCTATCACTTTAGGATTCACAGACATTTGCACAGCTTCAAAAACATCACGCCCCGCTAAATCTATAGCCGTTGCCATTTGAAAGCCCAAATCTATATTAGCTTTTGAAGCAGATACCAATGCATGAACCACACGTTCTACATGACCTCCAGCTAAATAATGCGCTTCCAACTCATCGCGAGTAATTGCTTTCAGTCCTGCTTTATGAGCTTCAATCATAGCACGAACGATAATTTGAGGCGGTACTTTACGTATCCGCATCAGGAAGAGTTGCAGCAAAGAAATATTTACACCCGAAACTCTGGCCGATATCCACAAAAGGAAGGGTACAAAGTAAAAAAATAAAATTACTAATACCACAACGGCTACTAACAGAAAATAACTGTATCCCAACATACTTACATTTATTATAGTTTATATTCAATCATCTTTTTTACGAACAATTACCGATGTTCGCTCAACACGTTCTACTATTACGGAAGAACCTTCATCAATAAAATCTTCCCGCGTCTTTCCCTCCACTTGTACCGTACCAATAAGGACAGTACCCATAGGATTCAAACGAGACAAAGCAATCCCCTCATCACCGACTTTTATAGAATCATTCACCTGTGTCGGGATAACAGAATCTATATCTGTTTTCAATGATATTCTATCCAAACTCTTTGAACGCATAAACCAAATAATACCGACAACACATGCAACAACCGACGCAACAATTGTAACATATCCCGCTGTAGTCCCAAGATTTACAAATGCATAATAAATACCTCCTCCAAAAAAAATCAGCGAACTAAAGCCTGCTACTGTAATCCCAGGAAGAAAAAATATCTCAAGAATAATCAAGACTACTCCTATCAAGACCAATAATATGATAATCAATATATCCATAACCGAACGATTATATCATTTCTTTTGCTGCTTTAACAATACATTTATTTCTGCTGCACGACTACGATTATCTAAATCTTCCGGCTGTCCATACAAAGAAACTAAAGAAGACTCTAATTTTTTTATTTCTCTCGATAAAGTTTCTTTATTCCCTTTCTGATTTACATATTGCTCTCTCAAACCAGACAATTGAGCCTCTATCTCTTCTATTTGTTTACGACATTCATTTGCTTTTATATACAAATCTTTAGCCTCTTTGCTCTCAAAATCAGCCAATAAAGTATAGACTATCTGATTATTTACAATAAATATAAAGTCTGCCTTAGGCTCATTTTCAACTACTTCTGAAGGATTATATATATGTTGCAAGATTTGTGCATAATTATTATTTTTTTTCCATGTCTGTTTTATAGAAGTTATTTTGCCCAAAGAACGAGCCCACTCTTCATCATTCCCCTGATAAACGACTTTTTCTACATTAGGAATAAACACATATATAATCACCTTATCTTCAGGCTGATATCGGTCAGAAGCAAACCATCCGATATTGTTCAATTCATCAATAGCCATCATATAATCATTAAAAGGAGAATTAAAAGGCATACCCATATTTTCCGGGGCCAAAAAATTTCCTGAATTCAGATTCATTCGGGTAACAAAAATATCATATCCTCCCAATGATTCATCTCCCGTAGATGCATAATAAAGTGTTACTCCATCAGATAATAAAAATGGAAAATTCTGGTCATCTTTATTATTTATATTCCCAGTTAAAGACAAAGCTTCTCCCCAACTGTCATCAACTAAACGACTTCGAGACATCAAATCATATCCGTTTTTTGCCGTTTTAACACCATACACAATCTTATCACCTTTTTGATTTTGATAAACTGATGAATTATTTTTAGTTTGGGATTTAAAAAAGGTATTATAGTCATGCAAACTTCCCGATTCCGGACTTAATTTATAATGTTTAAAAAAATCTTGTTTATCAACAATCATACTATCAATAATCTGTACTTCCTCAACACGTCTAACCATCTGCTCCCCCATTTTTGCTTTTGCAATTTTTGCATCTATCGCCTCGGTATCTTGCTTACTTTTTTGGAGCATCGCCTTATACTTTTCATAATTCTCAAGCGCATCGGAAAATCTATATTGCCGATTATAAAGATCACCAAGATACAAGTAAGAATCTTGTATCTTACGCGAGGCTGCCACTTTTAAATACTTTTCAGAAGCATTATACTCTCCTGTTTCATATAGACAAACTCCATACCACTGATTTAAACTCGAATTATTGGGAGATTTCTTAATCAATGTCTCAAAAATAGGTTTAGCCTGGTCATATTTACCGGCTTTATACAAATCCCGAGCCCGCTCTAAGCTCTGTGCCATTACTGTACAACCCAACAAATATAACACACCAAAAAGCAATATGAATTTTATACGACCCTTCATTATTCTTTTACTATCTCGTTTTCTTTTTGTTATTAACTTACAACATCCAAATATACAAAGTAATTTTTTTATACACTAAACCTCTTTAGAATTTATTTTCGTCAACATATGCCTATAAAAATATAGATACTCTTCATTTAGCCCAAAGGCATCTTTAGGAATATATATAAAACGACTCTTATCCGTATATAACAGGAAAGCAGCCTTTCTCATCTTAAAAAAACGTATATCGCTCCATAAAACCCGATCAAGACTTTTATCCGTAAAATGAAACACAATCTCTTTCTCATCAATTATAAGATATTTATCCAATATATTCCACCGATTCTGAGGATAAGCTATATATTCGAAATACTTTATCATTAAAAGAAATGGAAAAACTAAGAAAATCAGAATTAATAGAAGATAAAAGAAATCAAAATTCCACCATAAAGCTACAGATAATATTACGGCAATAAAAAATATCCATATTATTTTTCGACGCAAAAAAAGTATAAACAAAATCTTAAAATATTTGTCGGCAGGAAGCCTAAATACATCTGTTGTAATAGTCATATTCGATCTTTATTTTTACCCGTATAAAATTAAATATATTTTCTGCTTTCCTATAATCAAGTTTTACAAAATACACTACTTTTGCACAAAATTTACACACTTTGATATGACAATACCTGATGCTCGAGAAAAACTTTTAAAAAAGCTCGACCAAAAAATGAAAAAGGCTATCTTCGATTATCATCTGGTCGAAGAGGGGGATCGAATTCTTATTGCTCTGTCTGGGGGAAAAGACTCTCTAGCTCTCACAGAACTCTTAGGCCGTAAAGTCAAAATATATCAACCCCGATTTTCATTACTTTCAGCACATATCAGTATGAGCAACATTCCCTACCAAAGTAATATAGAATATCTACAACAATTCGCCAAACAGTATAATATCCCATTCATTCATCGACGTACCTCATTCAATCCTGAAACTGACACTCGCAAATCCCCATGCTTTCTTTGCTCATGGTATAGAAGGAAAGCCCTATTCGATATCGCAAAAGAATATAACTGCAACAAAATAGCATTAGGACACCATCAAGACGATATCCTACAAACTTTACTTATGAATATGACCCACCAAGGAGCATTCGGCACTATGCCTCCATTACTGAAAATGAGTAAATTCGAAATGACTTTGATACGCCCTATGTGCCTTATTACGGAAAAGGAGCTTAAAATATTATCTGAAATATCAGGTTATTTAAAACAGAAAAAAAATTGCCCCTATGAAAACTCTTCAAGTCGTATTCAAATGAAAACAGTCATTGAAATTCTCGAAAAAATGAATTCTCAAGTTCGCAGCAACATGTGGAACAGTATGACACATATACAACCCGATTATCTACCTTCTATAAAAAATAAATAAAAACTATGCAAGGCTTATATTCAATACTACTACTAATCATATCAAACATATTCATGACTTTTGCCTGGTATGGACACCTGAAGTTACAAGAAATGAAAATTATAAGTAATTGGCCTCTTATCGGAGTAATACTATTATCATGGGGTATCGCTTTAGCTGAATATATGTGCCAAGTTCCAGCTAATCGCCTCGGTTTTCAAGGAAATGGAGGGCCGTTTAGTCTAATGCAACTTAAAGTAGTACAAGAGGTTATTACTCTAATCATATTTACGCTGTTCTCAACCCTTTTGTTCAAAGGGGAATCTTTGCATTGGAACCACTTGGCAGCATTCATATGTCTGGTGTTAGCTGTCTATTTTGTATTTATGAAATAATCTTACCATAAAACAAGAATATATAACAAAACAAAACTTCAAGCCACATAAAATTTACTTATTGTTAGTTTTTTTTGAAAAAAAAAGACATAATAATACCTAAATAAAGGTATTGTTATGTACCTTTGTATATTGTATTTTTGTGCGAAAATAGTAACACGATTTCTTTTAACTGTATCTATTGGTCGGTAAATATATAAATATACCTTTCCTTTACTTGCATTTATTGGAGTCTCTATAATTATACTATGAATCAGGACTGTATCAAATGGAGTTTGAACGAAAGATCATAGAGCATGACATGATAGCTTTTCAAGAGCTATACAACAACAATATATCCGAATTAGTGGCTTTTGCATATCGTTTTACTTACGACATAGAAATTGCCAAAGATTTGGTACATGACGCTTTTGTATGGATCTGGGACCACCCTGAGAAGATAAATTGTCAAGGAAATATAGAGGCTTTACTATTACACATTGTCCGCTCAAACTGCCTAAATTACATACGAGATTTAGATATACAAGACAAGAACCAGGAAAAATTGGTAGAAGCAAGTATTTTTGCAGGTATGGATATAGATGATGATCCATATGGTCAAAAAGATGAACTCATAAAACGCCTGAAGAAAATTATGGGGTCATTACCCGAAAAGAGTCGTATCATTTTGGAAAAACACATTATTAATGGTACAAAGGTAAAAGATATTGCATCAGAAATGCACATCGCAGAGTCTACTGTTAAAACTCATTTAAAACGCACCATGAGAGTATTAAGAGAAAACATGGCTATCTTTTTGTTCACTTCAATTCTTTTTATCTATTTTTTTCTTAAAAAAAATATTTTCTTGTCCCCCATTTTTACATCTAATGTTTATTATATACAAAATGCTAATTTTAAAGTTCTGTACAGATAACTGACAAGTATGCGAAAAATTGACTGGAAAATCATTGCTAAAGATATTGACAACCAAACATCTATATCTGAAAAAAAAGAAATTAAAAAAAATGGTTAGATGCATCTGAACAACATTACAAATATTATAATAAAGTAAAACAAAATTATTTTAAACAGCCTTCTTTTGATAAAAAGTCTTATGAAGCTGACTTTTTAAAACTCAAAAAAAGACTGGTATCTCACTCTTTGAATATACAGTCATATAAAACATCCCGATTCCGTAATTTTATTATTTACTCTTCTGTCGCATGCATAGTAGCCGGATTGTTATGTGGAATATTCCAATGGACATCAAATCATAAACCTGATGATATTCAAATATTGAAAGAAATATCTGAACATCATTTACCCGGAACGAATAAAGCAACTCTATTCATCGACAATCACGAATACATTGCTTTGGGACAAAATCCTGTCTTGCTCGATTTACGTGGTGTAAAAATAACTAATAGTACAAAAGAAGGCCTTACATATCAGGAAACAGAAAAAAGTTCTCCTATATTAAATAAACTTGTAGTTCCTAGGGGAGGAGAATATAAAGTTATTTTATCTGACAGCAGTATCGTATGGCTTAACTCCGAATCTACTCTTGAGTATCCTTCCATATTTGAAGGAAATACACGAAGAGTAACCTTAATCGGAGAAGGATATTTCAAAATATCAAAAAATGAAAAAAAACCGTTTATTATTGAAACCGCTGACACAGAAATCGAAGTATTAGGAACAGAATTTAATGTATCGGCATACCCAGACAACTCGTATACAACTACTACTTTAGTAGAAGGTTCGGTCAAAATAGAATATAAAACAATTGACAGACAGGATATTCTCAAGCCCGGAATGCAATCCTATTACAACATCAAAGAAAATTCGAGCCAAATATCATATGTTGATACTGAATTCAACACCTCATGGAAAAATAAAATATTTAGTTTCAATGACACACCATTAGAAGATTTACTAAAAATTGTCTCCCGGTGGTATAATTTTAAATATACAATAAAAGACTCATCATTGCTCTCATATCATTTTTCAGGAGAACTAAGCCGTAAAAAAAATCTCGACTATTTATTCCGGGTACTTGAAGAGGTAGGTATCCCTATGGAAATCAGTTATAAAAATGGGACAGTAACATTAGATAAAAAATAATTTATAAATGAATATATCATATATATTACAAAAAGGTAAAAATAAGCAATATAAGCAATGGTTACAAATATTAATCATTTCTACTATCTGCGTTAATAGTTACGCCTCCGAAATAGAAACAACAAGCTCAGTCATATCACCTTACGCTATAGTATCACCAGGAGACCGAGTTATCAATTCAGACGAGCTAAAAAAGGCAAGCTTCACTAACTTGTGGGATGCCTTTCAAATACTCGAACCATCCTTAAAAGATGAAAGTCAGGATATTTATGGAGATATGCCCGGGTATCTACCATCTTCTGTCTCAATAAGAGGGAAAAAGATTTGGTCGACCAAAATAGATAATCCATACTTACCTTTATTTATCATTGATGGGGCAAGAGTACCTTTACGTCAAGCAATGAACCTCGACATCAACGATATTGATAAAATTATTATTTATAAAGACGCAGCCAGCCTTTCTCGATATGGAATTTATGGGGCAAACGGAGTTATCGAATTTATAACTCAAAAGCCCCAAACTGGAAAAATAAAAATCAATTATCTATTCGACGCAATCATACAAAATGCAGATTTGAATTCCCATAAAGTAATCGACGAATATGCTCAAAAAGAAGTTCACACCGACTGGTTACAACAGCCTATCCAAACAGCATTCCAACATAGGCATAAAATCAATATAGAAGGTGGAGACGAATATGTAAAATATAAATTCTCTACCCGATTTTCTCCTTCAGGAAATGGGGTAATGAAAAAATCGAAAAATGATATACTTGGGCTCAATTCCTACATCGAATATAATTTCAAAGCTTTACATATATCCAATGATATTGTATTCAATCAAATAAAAGGACACGCTTCTAATTATGGAACTTACGATTATTATCGTCAACTGAATCCCGAATGGAAAGCTACAGATGAAACTGGTATTCCATATACCGTATTAAATGAAAATGAAACAACAGAATGTATTAATCCGGTATATGAAGCGACATTAGGATCTTTTGACAAGACAAAATCAAACGAAATATACGATAATCTGAATTTGAGGCTTTCCTTGAGAAAAGGATTTACCATAGATGGGTCTTTCGCCTTTGTCAGAGAAACTAATCAACACGATATCTTTATATCCCCATCTTCCGGCCTATACCACAATGTTGAAAGCGGCAGTAATATAGGAAGATATGACATTTTAAGAGAAAATAGCTTATCATTCGAAGCTTCTCTTGCCTTACAATATCAGAAACATATCAAAAAATCAAATATAGGAGCGTCTGCCGGAGTACGAACATTCAGTGGAAAATATTACGACGAAGCTTATGCCGGAATAGGCATTCCTACCGATCGAATGGCTTACATATCATTCACTAAAAGTTACGATACATTAAATATGGCAACAGCTCATCGAGAATATGACAGGACCTTACAAAGCATATTATCAGGGCATTACACATATGACAACAGATACGGATTACAAGCTTCCATAAATTATAATCGCTCCTCGCTTCTATCTACAGGAGAAAGGAATGCATGGTTTTACAATACATCTATCTACTGGAATATTCATAATGAAGCATTTATGAAAAACTCCGGTATAAGTCGATTTATTTTAAATGCATCTATAGGAACCACTGGAGGAGTAGGATTCTCAGATGACGATTACAATGTAACCTATAAATCAGATATAGGCAATGAGTATATTTATAATTATTATCTTATTGGTTCATCTATACAGTCCATGCCAAACAGAAATATCAAATGGCATACTATAAACAATCGAAACTTATCTTTGCTGTTCGACTATAAAAAAATCTCTTTGACATTTAACTACTATAACAATCTTACAAAAAATATAATTGTATTTGATCTCCTTCCTTTGTCTACCGGATATGAAAATTCAATTTCAAACGGTGGTGAAATTCGAAATGAGGGTATCGAATTTTACCTTCATACCAAAATCATCGAAAACCTAAAGGGCTGGTCATTAAGTGCATTCATATCGGGGATGCATAACCATAATAAGATAGAAAAAGTTCCTGATTATTTTGCATCTAAATATAATAGTACGGTACGTAATAACTATTTACAATATGCCAAACAGTATCACCGACTTTCAGAATTACATGAAAATCAACCTTTAAATACAATATACAAATACACTGAATATCACACTGACAAAGATGGGCAGGACATTCTCGACGGAACCCCGAGCTATGTAGGCTCTACTGACGATAAATTCCGAGGGAATTTAGGGCTTACACTACAATACAAACAATGGTGGATAAATACAATCGTCAATTGTTCTTTGGGAGGTTATACATATGACTGGTTCAATCTGTTACCAATAGGAGATAACTTTTACTCCAAAAATAATTGTTTTTCACTTAGTTCATTACAATTGGGCTATTCCTTTACGCCAGAAATATGTTCAAAAATGCATATGAGAGCTCTGACTTTGGCTTTATCTGGAAATAATCTAGTACGCACTAGTTCTGCAAAAACAGCAAAAGGGATACTATATCCTTATGCCCGAACAATGGCTTTTTCGTTACGTGTAACTTTTTAACAAATTGATTATGAAAAAGATACCATACATATTACTCCTTTTAGTATTCTATTCCTGTTCCGACTGGTTCGATATCCAATCGGACAATACAAGTGTCACAGATAAAAAGTTCTTTAAAGATGAGAACTCTTTTTATAACGCTTTGACCGATGTATATACACAACTCAGACAACCTTCTTTATACGGTGACAATCTTTCTATCGGGATGTTAGAATTTATGGGTCAAAATTTTACTCCATATGATGAAAGAACCACAGCTTTTTGTAAATACGATTACACTCAAATAGAACAGGCCGGTATCCTTTCTGATATATGGAGAGAAATGTTCAGGGCCATAGGTTCTTGCAATAAACTAATCGAAGAGATTGAAAAAACAAACGTTATTTTTTACAATAGTGGCCAGAAACAAATCATTACAGGAGAAGCTTATGCCCTCAGGGGGGCTTTACATTTTGAGCTGCTCAGGCTTTTCCATCCGAATATAACTAATGATCCCAGTTATAGAGCACTTCCATATATGACAACTTTCGGTACACAAGTAAGTCCCTCACTATCAACAACAGAATTATTAAGTAAAATCATCCAAGATCTAAAGTTTGCAGCAGAATTATTAAAACCTTATGACCCAATTCTGACTGGAATAAGTTCTTCCAGTATAAAACCGGGAGAAATAGACAGTAAACTAAGAACTTTTGAAATGAACTACTATGCTGTAACAGCAATATTGGCTCGAATTTCATTATATACGGGAAATTATGCTGATGCCTTCAGTTATGCAGACGAAACATTTAACCATATTCGAAATGTAGAAAGTCGAAATCAAGTATTTTACTATTTTACACCCGGAAAATACGGCAGTGATTTTAGCTTTTCTCGTGAACATATTTTCGGGATAGCATCTCCCCCTGAAGGACTAACTCAACTGTCCGAAGAAATGTTTAATGAAAAGAAAATCAAAACCCGCACAGGACTAAAAGATATATTTCCAGAAGCAAGCGATATCAGATATAGAGCTTGGTTCAACTCTTCAGGCAACAATGAATATATCATGTCCAACAAATTCGGAAAAGAATCTTTATTGATAGATTACAATAAAACAACTTCAGGCGAATCGACCAGCTTACCAGTAAGAATCCCTTTTATAAAATTAGGAGAAGTCGCACTTATTGCTGCCGAATCCCTAAATGAGCAAAATCAAATCGATGATGCAGCCCAATGGATTATAGATATGGAAACAAGTAAAGGAGCTTCTTATTTAACAAAAATCAAAGAGAATGGAGAACTCAACCAAAATACTTTACGTAAGATTATCCGGGAAGAATACGAACGAGAATTCTGGGGTGAAGGTCAATTGTTCTTTTTTCATAAAAGGATGAATGATACAGAAATAACATCATATGACGGAACTAAGATAGAAATGAGTAATAAACAATATACTTTACCTGTACCGCCAAATGCTTTTTAAGTAAACGATTCGGTAAAATTGTAAATCATGAAAATGAAAAGAAAACTAAAAATAGTTATTCCGGTAATACTCTCCCTATTATTCTTCTACGGAGGGAAAATACATGCACAAAAAAATATTACCGTACATATTAAAGATAAAACTTTTGCAGAAGCATTACAAATACTGAAAGAGGCATCAGGTTATCAGTTCTTCTATACCAATCAGCTTGTCGACAATAAAAAGAAAATTACAATATCTGCCGACAATATCGATTTAAGAATTGTACTAAAGCGCATTTGCCATCCGCTGAATTTACAATTTTCGGTCATAGACAATACTGTCGTTATCTCTAAAAATACACGTCCTACAGAAAAGGAAATACCAGGTAAATACAAAGTATCAGGAACCATCTTGGATGAAAATAAACATCCACTTTCAGGAGCTGTCATCATACAAGATGAAAATGGTTTTTCCAAAAATACAACTGTATCTGACGATGAGGGGAATTATAGTCTAATGCTTGACTCCCCCAATAACAAGATGACGGTCTCATTCATTGGTTATAAAAAAAGGACTTTACGTCCCAATGGGAAAATCGTACTCGACATTGAACTTGAGCCAGATGTTGTAGAAATTGACAATGCCGTTGTTATCGGCTATTATCCAAAAGCTAAAAATAGTTTTACAGGAACGGCAGTATCGGTCAAAGGCGATGAACTGAGAGCAGTAAACAACACAAATTTGTTCGAAGGGCTCAAGGTTTTCGATCCATCCTTTCAAGTCGTCGATGTACGTGGCGTGTTCGGATCAGATCCAAACCACATTCCTGACCAAATAGAGATACGTGGGCAAAACAGCTTTCCTGATATATCCCAAAGTAATTTACAAACCGTAACCAGTCTACCCATCTTCATACTCGACGGATTCGAGATTTCCGTACAAAAAGTATATGACCTTGACATGAACCGAATCCAAAGTGTCACTATATTGAAAGATGCATCAGCATCAGCCATTTATGGCTCTCGTGCAGCAAACGGTGTAATCGTTATCGAAACCAAAAGCCCTGAATCGGGAGTATTGCAAGTAAGCTATACTCTTAACAGTGGTTTACAAATTCCAGATTTAAGTTCCTATAACCTGATGAATGCCGCTGAAATGCTTGAGTTTCAAAAAGCTGCAGGAGTGTTCGACGCTACCGAACCAGGAGAAGATCCCGGAAACAAATTGAACTCATATAACTTAATAAAAAAAGAAATCATGAGCGGAACAGACACATACTGGTTGTCAAAACCCCTACAAGTAGGATTTCAACATAAACATACCATATTCATCGATGGAAGTGTAACCCGTATGAAAGAAGAAAAAGGAAATATGAGGTACTCTGTAAACTTGGGATACGGACAAACTAACGGAGTAATGAAAGGATCAACTCGCTCTACTTATGAGGCTGGAACAAAATTAATGTATAATTCTTCTAAGATATTCATTACCAATGACATGCAATTTAGTATGGTAAAAAGTACCGAATCTCCATATGGTTCTTTTTCAACCTACACTTCTGCACTACCTTACTTCAGAGAAAAAGATGAAAACGGTAATTATTATAGGACTTTGTCTCTAAATAATGTAGCCCCTCCCGGAATGGAACTCGGAGTATCCCCCATACAACAATCACCAATGTATGAAGCAAAATATCTCAACAGCTTCACCGCAGGTGAAACTATGAGTTTCACGAATAATACAGGTATCAATTGGTCGGTAACTTCTGATTTTAGAATAAAAGGAAATTTTTCTGTCTCATATGATTTCGATAGAGATGACATATTCCTTTCTCCTCAAAGCTTTACTTACATTAATAACAATGACAACAGCATCAATAATCCCGATGTCCTTTACAATCGAGGAAAATATGATTTAAGTAATTCCAATACTCTTGCCTACAACGGTAATATTGTGGCATCTTATTCACATTCATTCGGTAAACATGATATCCAAGCCATCCTCGGTGGAGAAATACGCCAGTCCCAAAGCAACAATGACGGTTATATTGTAACAGGATTCATGGGAGACGCTTTAGATTATCTATCTTATGCAGCTCAGTATGAACAATATGGGCGACCATCCGGAGTAGAATCTACGACGCGCTCTTTAGGTGCATTTACCAATTTGAATTATTCTTACGATAACCGATACTTAGTAGACTTGACCGCACGTATGGATGGTTCCTCCTTATATGGAAAAAACCAACAATCTGCACCTTATTGGTCTACCGGTATCCGTTGGAATATACACAATGAAGCATTCCTTGAAGGAAACGCCAATTTCAAAAAATTGGCACTACGAGCTAACATCGGGACCACAGGAAACCAAAATTTCAGCAAAAATCAAGCTATGAGTTTGTATTATTATCAGACTCCGGTATATGGAGGATATTTCGGAGCTATTATCAGCACTCTTGGAAATCCCGACCTGAAAGGACAAACTACATTCAATCGGAATATCGGAGTCGAAACTACTTTATTCAATAATAAATTGAACCTGGACTTTAACTACTATTATAATACTACCACAGGTAATCTGACCGATATTACCATCGCACCGTCTATCGGTTTCAGTTCATATAAAACTAATATGGGCGACCTTACAAATAAAGGTATAGATTTCAGTCTGAGCTATGCTCCTATACGTACCAAAAACATGTTATTAAACTTTACTCTCAACGGGACACATAATCAGAACAAAATCACAAAAATATCTGATACTCTAAAAAAATATAATGAAACGATAAACCAGAAAATAGAAGAAGATGAGAAAAATGAATACACTACAGTATTCCTCTTTAAAGAAGGTGAATCTATGAATACAATTTATGCTGTACGAAGTTTGGGTATAGATCCTGGTACTGGAAAAGAAATTTTTTTGGATAAAAACGGTGCTAAAACATTCATTTGGAGTGCAGAAGACCAAGTTCCCGTAGGTGTAAACGAACCAATTCTCCAAGGTTATATCGGTGCAAACTTTCGCTATAAAGCATGGGAATTCGGTACTAACTTCAACTATTCCTTTGGTGCTGATAAATACAATTATACATTACATCAAAGGATCGAAAATGTCGACTACATGGTCAATAATGATAAACGTGCTCTTACCGAAAGATGGAAACAACCGGGAGATATAGCTCGATACAAAGCAATAAACGATAACAGTGAGACAAAAGCTTCCTCCCGATTTGTGCAGAAAGAACGTCGCTTGAGTCTTACCTCATTAAGGGTAAGTTATACATTACCACAAGAACTCTTGAGAAATAAAGTATTATCAATGCTGCGTTTATCTGTAACTTGTAATGAGTTATTTTATTGGTCAACTATACGTCAGGAAAGAGGTCTATCCTATCCTTTTGCTCGTTCGGTAAATTTCTCAGCCCAAGTAAACTTCTAATCTGCGATTATGATGAAAAATATAATATACACAGCTTTATTATCCATGTTCATTTCCTTGTCATCTTGCTCATGGCTCGATGTTAACTCGAAATCCGAAGTTAGCATAGAAGATATGTTTTCTACCCGGGAAGGATATTACACTACGCTATCAGGTATATATATCAGCATGGGAGGAGAAAACTTATATGGAAATAATTTATGCTTGTACGCACTCGAACCCCTTACTCAACAGTACACCGTATCAGATACAGAAACAGATCGTACTAAATGGGTACAATTTCAATATTCGACAGACGAAGGTGAGGAATTGATAAGTAATATATGGTCCACTATGTACAATACTATTGTCAATTGTAATGTAGTCATTGAGCAACTCCAAAAAGATGATATGCCTACATTCGAACCAGGAGTAACAGATATATTATTGGCCGAGGCCCTTGGGTTAAGAGCCTACATGTATTTCGACCTTATCCGCATGTACAATGATTCTTACAAAGTAAATCCAAATTCGGCAAACGTCCCTTATAAAACCGATTTCGGTTTTTCTATCGGGAAAAAAATAACAACAATTGAATTACTGCAAGAATTGATGGCAGACTTAACCAAAGCCCGTAAACTACTACAAGATAACGATCCGATATTTACAGGAAAAAGTTTCAATGACAAATATGTATCGTACGACCGAACACAACGCATGAATTATTATGCAGTAACTGCACTAATGGCTCGTATTGAAATGTTTCGCGAAAATTATAAGGAAGCATATCTTTTAGCCGATGAAATCATACAAAGTGAAAAATTCAGGTTTATCAAACAAGATGAAATCATTGAAACCGATATTTATGGAAAGGAATTGAAAGTCGACCGTATATTCATGCCTGAAATGATATTCGGACTATATACTGAAACAGTGTTGACTGCATCAAAAGAAACTTACGAAGGACTGACTCAAGATTTTGTCAAGTCCGATGCTTGTTATGAAGAAAGTGATGTCCGGCGCAATTGGCTATACACCAATCCCAGTGCAAATAACAAAATAAACTTAATACGTTATCAACGATCCAAATTGACAGAAGATGCATCCAAATATGGACCTTCTGTAGTTCCGATGCTAAAACTCAGCGAAATGTATTTGATTGCAGCCGAAGCTACACTGAAAGATAATAGCACCGGAGGAAACTCTATATCCCTTATCAATAAAATAAAAAAAGAACGAATCTCAACAGAGCTCACGGACAACGCATCTGAAGAAAAAATACAAACAGAAATCACCCATGAATATATCTGTGATTTTAAAGGAGAAGGTCAATTATTCTATTATTACAAACGAAATAATATGACTTCTATCGATAATGGTAATTATAATGGAAACTACGTTATTATGAAATCTGAAAACTACAAACTTCCCCTACCGAAATATGAACAGGATTTTGGTTATGGAAGCTCAAACTAATAAAAATATGAAAAAATATATATTATACGTTTTACTATGTTCTGGTATTTTCTCCTGTAAAGAAGATAAACTGGAACTATACGATTCAACTCAAAAATCATTGAATTTTGCAAAAACTCTGACCGATAAAAATGGCAGTGCATTAGAAATTTTCGGTCCAGAAGAGGATTATCCGAAAGAGTATTCTTTCAATGCCCACTTTTTAGGGACAGACGCCAACGACTACATTGATACTATTCCGGTCCGACTGTCCGGACCTATAGATTATACCAATGACCGCACTTATCAAATTAGAGTCAATCCTGAAAAATCGAAAAACGCAATCAAAGATGTACATTATACCCTAAATGAAACACAAATATTCCGAAAAGGCTTATATCAAGATAGTCTGATGGTAACTATACATACAAACGCGATGGACGAAACATCCAGTTATAAACTATATATTGAATTGGTTCCAAATGAAAATTTCGAATCCGGAATCCCCGAATATCAATACGTTGAAGTCAGTTTTACCAAAAATCTTGAAGACCCACCAGCCTTTTGGACAAATTCAAATAAACTCAATAGGCTTACATATCATCCCAAAAAGTGTGCAGTATTTTTAGAGATTAGCGGTATAACCGACCCTAACTGGAGCGATAATGGAGCTACTATCCAGTTGGACTATTGGATAAGCTTGGCAACACAGTGGTTTATCGACCATGAAGAATACGATGAAAATGGAAACAGAATTTACTTTGATGAATAAATGATGAAAAAATTATTAATATATACGGTATTATTATAGCTGCCCTATTTTTCGTCTCCTGTATAGATGACAAAGACAAAATCGGGACCTTGGAGTTTGACCATGTACTAGCTGTCGACGGAATAAAAAAGACCGAAGCTTATACTTTATATTTAGGTGATATATTTGAATGTAACCCGACTATTTCTTTTTCAGAAGGTTCTGATGAAAAAGACTTTGAATATAAATGGTTGGTCGGAAAAAGTGAAGTTATATCTACAGACAAAAATTTACATTGGGAAATAACCCTTCCCAAAAGTTATAATATCGATAAAGTGATTCCCGGAGTTTTCATAGTTCGTAACACTAAAAACGATTTAGAATTTCGGCAAACATTCAATATAAAAATTTTAACCGGATATACACCGACTTACGTCGCTTTATATGAAACTCCGGAAAATACTATCGAATGGATTTCTCTCCAGGGAGACCCCACCAACTTTACTCGGACATTCGAAAACATGATAGACCGTATTTACGGGACACAGAAAATTCAAGGGAAATATATAGGAGCCCTAAATTCTACCAACGAACTGGCCATATTTACAGATCACGCACCCGATTATGGATATTGCATTAGCATGAAAGATGCGGATCCCGAAAATGATATAACAAACAATATCGGAGAAATAATAGCACCTATATACGGGCGGGTATATCGAGGTAGTGCTCCTACACTGAACATCAAAAATGTTACCTTTGGATATGGAGCTTCAAAATACCTAATCAATAATGGGACATTACATGTATTTAACGGACTAGAAAAGAAACTACCTCTGTTTGACGAAAATACCTATGTAAAAAGTACAAATGTCGTTCAAACTATATCGTCAAAACAATTTATGAGATATAAAAAAGTATCTTTCGTCCGCCATAGCGACAATACAATCGGATACTTCCATACATATAATGACAATCTTGAACGTATCAATATAGATGGTCAGGCATTCAAATTAGACTCATTATGTGGAGAATTCACAGAAGCTACAGGATTAGGTTCTAACAAGCCCTATCACGCTTATTTGATAGGGAAAAACGGAAATGAATATAATATGTATGACTTTTATGTAAATTATATTGGCACAAAAGTGCAACCTATAGAATTAAAACAAATTATGCCATTACCTTCTCCTTGGATAAACAGTATAAAATACTGGTTCGGTTCTTTTGGAGAAAGTTACGGATTTTATGCAACTAAAAATGAAATTTATAAATTCGACTATTATGAAATGGAAGAATTCACCCCTACGGCCCAACCTTTAATTAGTTTTCCTGCGGAGTATGAAATTGTTGACATTTTTGTACAAATTGCCGGTTCAGGATTAAGAGATGAAGATTATTGCACGGTTGTGCTTCTCTATAATCAAACGAAACAGGCAACAACCATATACGTATACGATACTGTTTCAGGCATAAAACTAAACGAATATCCGGATCTGATTCCAGGCAAAGGGGTTTACTTTATTGAACGAGATATGTAATTAAAAAACAAAAAATATAAGAATCACATTATTGTATGGAAGAAACAAACTATGTAATTGAGTGTCGCAACCTGACACATTATTACGGGAAAAAACTAGTCTATGAAAATCTCAATATTGCAGTTCCCGAAGGCCGCATCATGGGATTATTAGGGAAAAACGGAGCAGGTAAAAGTACGACTATAAACATCTTGAACGGTTTTCTCGAACCTCGCTCCGGCCAATGTCTTATTTACGGAGAAGACACCCAAAACTTATCACCTGAAACCAAAAGACGTATCGGTTATTTAATCGAAGGTCATATACAATATTCTTTCATGAATGTGCATCAAATAGAAAAGTTTTATTCCGGTTTCTACAAAAACTGGAAAGCTGATGCATATTGGAATCTTATAAACCGCTTAAAAATCCTCCCCAAACAAAAAATATCGACAATGTCTTGTGGACAAAGAGCACAAGTTGCATTAGGACTTATTTTAGCACAAGACCCTGATTTACTTATCCTCGATGATTTTTCTTTGGGTCTTGACCCTGGATATCGCCGTCTTTTTATCGATTACATGAGAGAATACTGTAAAGCCAAAGGGAAAACTGTCTTTCTAACATCTCATATTATTCAGGATATGGGACGCTTGATAGACGATGTACTTATCATGGATTACAACCGCGTATTGGTACAAGGACCGGTAAAAGACTTTACCGATAAATTCAAAGGGTTTATTTTCGATTTAGAACGGGATGACATTACTTTCTCAGATTCTCTTGCGGTGAATGTAGAGCACATCAACAACCACTACGAATTTTATACTTACGGGGATGAAACTGAAGTTAAAAAATTACTTGAGGCACAAGGACTCGCATATTCCAACTTTACACAATTAGATATGACCCTTGAAGATGCATTTATTGGTTTAACCGGAAAATATTAATAACAATCATGATATTACATCTGTTTTATAAAGAATGGATTAAGACCCGCTGGGCTTTTTTAGGAGCATTGATAATAGGCATATGCATCGTATTCTATATATTCATTATGGTAGAAAACCGGATGACAATGCTCGGAGCCAAAAATTACACATTAAGTGTTTTGTATGATAATCCACCTGTAATTTATTACTCTTTATTGCAATATATCCCACTACTTACAGCTATCTGTATAGGCATATCACAATACATACCGGAAGTAAAAAACAAACGTATACGATTGACTTTACACCTTCCGATGAATAATCAAAAACTGATTGCTTGTATGGCTTTATTCGGTCTATTATTGATTACAGTCTCAAATGGGATTATCTTCGTCCTTTTTGAATGGAAAAACCAATTGCTATTTCCGGCAGAAGTGACACGACCGGTAACGGTAACGATTATCAATTGGTTCATTGCTTCATATTTGGCATACAACTATATTGCAATGACTGCTTTGGAACCAAACGGATATCGACAATTACTTTATGCAATAACCGGACTTATATTATTGTCCCTCTATTTCAACAATATAAATTTCCACGGTGCATATAAAGATTCAGCCCCCGTACTGGCTATTATTGCATTAGTATCTTGCCCTTTGGTATTATTCTCAGGTTACAGACTAAATAAAGGAGAACGATAATATGCTAAACAAATCTATACGTATCATTGCCATACTACTCACAGCACTCGCAACCTGCATTATCGTACCTCGATTTTTCAGGATGCTGTTCAGCACTCATAGTAATTATAAAGATGTAGTATATTCTGAAGTATTAAATGATTTTATCATATCAGAATACGAATATAAAAACATAAATGGAAAAATCTCCGGTATAACTATATATAAAGATAGTAAAGGTAACAGATATACTCGAGAACAAGCCGACTCATTATGTCCACTAAATAATGCTTCTCAATTGACTTACGATGGAAAATTTCCTGACTCCATTTGTGGGAAAAATATTTCTGCAAAAGATGCTGATGATGCAATTTTTCACATGAATATTGCAGGAAGATATAATGAATTATTCTACGGGCTATCTGAACTAAAAGACCAAAAAAGTTATTTATCTAACAAATATGAACCGAAAGACTTATTCCGAATAAAAGAAAACGGGATAGAGTTCATCGTCTCATCAACAAATACTATTGATGAGAAAAAAAGTAAACTATTCAATTCTGAACTTGAACAGCTCGGATTTACAGCTCCGGCAATTACTTGGTGGTCTCCTGCGGACCGAACCGATTTCGAAAAGATCGGATATTTCGTTCTTGACAGCAAAGGTGAACTATTCAGACTATCAATGAATGATGGACGTCCCGATATTCTACGATTGAACCGTCCCGATGAGAAAAAAATCCGCAACATCAATTTTTCAAATCGACCAGAATTCTTGGCTATAATTATCACAGAGGATGGAAATTCTTATGTAATGGATAGAAATTTCAACTATCAGGCTTTGCCTTTACCTTCGCTAAGAAGAGGAGCTTTTTTGCAAGGAAATCTAATGCATCTGACATTCACCACCCATGAAAAAGATGCCACAGCATATTATATCCTTGACAAAAATTACAAGTTAATAAAGCAACTCACAATAGGAGATAAGAAAGTCGCTTCTTTACAGGAAACAATCGGTTCTTATCTTTTTCCTGTCAAAATATCCCAAAACGCCAATTATGGCATACAGTTCCACTTTTCCAATCCTTTCCACTTTATTTGGCTAAATATAATACTTGCTCTCGCAACATTTTTTATAAAAAAAAGAAATGGATATCCAATAAACGATGCATTTGCTATAATTGATATCATAGTGGTACTGGTATTAGGTATATTCGGAATGGCTGGAGTATTTGCTATTCCACAACGCAAATCTAAACAAATCTAAATAAACGATTATCATGATAGAGAAATTAAAACACCTCATCTATAAAGAATGGCTCAAGACCCGCTGGTATGCAACAATAGCATTACTACTAAGCTTGGGAACAGTCATATATATATTTATCTCAATAAGAAGTGACCTCAATTTATTAGGTGCTCCACAATACTTTTCATCTCTAATTTTAGAAAAGTCTATATTTTTCGGCAAATTCAAATATATCCCTATTATCACAGCTTTATTAATAGGTCTTTCTCAATTTGTTCCGGAAGTCACAGACAAACGTATAAAACTGTCACTTCACTTGCCAATGGAAAATACGACTGTTATTTATTCTATGGTACTTTTCGGTTTCGCAATTATAACCGCAATACAACTTATCTCTGTATTATTGCTCACATTATTCATGTCGGTATATTTTCCCTCAGAAATTATAATCCCTTCCCTACAGACCATTCTTCCCTGGATATTGGGAGGTATGACTTGCTACTTTTTTATCGCTATGATTTCACTGGAACCAATCTGGAAATACCGTTTCCTATATATTATTTTCGTATACTTCGTCCTACGGTTATTTTACTACTCTTATGGATTAGGAAACGCTGTTACCATATATCCAATTTTATTCATTATTACACTTATATCCAGTGTATCGGTTATATATACATCTCATCGATTTAATAAAGGAGAACTATAATTATGGGAGCAAAAATAGTCAGAATATTACTTATACTGCTGGCGATATTTATTATGGCCTACTATCTGCCGTCTTTTTATCAAAAATCAGTAGAAAAACGGCCTTACAAAACAATGATTTATTTTAGTGAAGTGACTCATGATTTCATCATTGCCAAAGAGTCGGGAGACACGCTCAATCGGCAGGCAGAAATGCATTATTATGATGCCAAAGGCAATGAAATTCCGGAAAAAGAATATATGAAACTTCTACCTTTCAATAACACTCGCAAATTAAAATTAATGGGTGAAATGCCGGATTCACTAAACGGAATAGAATTAAACAATAAAATACTTAAAAGTGTCCGACGCAGTATACTTATTGCAGAACCTTTTTATTCACTGGCCTTGAATCCCTTATTCGAATCACAGCCAGAGCGTATAGGCGTTCAACTACCGGATGATGTTTTCAGAATAAACAAACACGGCATAGAATTTCTCAATTGTGAAAGTAATCGAATAGAACAGGAAAAAAGTAAAAAGTTCAATCAACCACTGATTGAAAAAGGATTCTCTTTTCCGGCCAAAGGCATATACGGTATACCTTCTACAATAAAACTAAAGGATGACGGATATTTCATTGTTGACAATAGTAATCGTCTTTTTCATCTAAAAATGATAAAAGGAGAGCCCTTCTGTAAAGAAATTAAATTCAATGGTACTATCAAAAATATAAAATGCCACTCTTCTGGAGACCTATTTTGCCATATTTTTGATGATAATAACCAAATATATGTTCTAACACGGGAATATGAACTTCATAAAATTCCAGTAGAAAATCCAAATGGGCGTTTCTTTGTCACATCAAATTATTTTTATAACACATACAAAGTGAATGATAAAGACAAGAGCACTCTTTATGTTCTTAGTCCTGAATATAAACTCATTGCAAAGCATACCGAAACGATAGACCATTATAGCCATTCCAAAGAAGCAGAAATCGAACGCTCTATTTTTCCGTTCAAAATTATGAGAACTCCGGGACTTGCACATTTTATTCCCATTCCAAATCCGGTGAAAGATTTCTATATCCTCAATTTGATATGTGCCGGAATATTCATTATTATAAAACTTATACGTCGCCGTAAAATATGGTTACCTGTAAATGTTGCTGATTTTACCATAATACTTTTGACAGGAATTTACGGATTCATAGGAGTATGGATATTTCCCAACAGAAAATAATAAATAATCAATAACAAATAATATGAATACAACAACAGAAAAAAAACACAGATTTATCGGATTTTCCGCTTTTATGATTGTGCTCTTTACCATGCCTTTAGGTCATGCTGTAATGATCATTATGGAAAAGACTCTTGAAAAATCATATTTGACTCCTGCAGCATTCCTTGTAGGTCTTATAGGTCTCATACTGGCTATTTGGGGATTTTATATGAAAAAAGAGACCCCCGCTACATTTGCCGGACTTTTTGGAGGATTACTCGTTTGGACAGGATGGATAGAATTTACTTTCGTATACTATGCACATCGTTATAATGTGGCTCCACTAATGGAAAACGGTGAAATTGTAACCAAGCCCGAATATCTGATTTTAATGTCATCAGTCGGGTTCTGGGCTATCATTACCCTTTTCTACATTTTCAGTGCCCGCACCGGTTGCCTATTTTATACTTGGATACAAAAAAAATTAGGGATTACACGTAAAGATGGTGCACTACATAACATTGTAAAAAATAATTCCATTACCACTTTCATGGAAACTAATATGCTATTATGGACCAGCTACCTCGTTTTGATGTTTGCTTATGACGATGTATTGCTGGGAGATCGTCACCCTGTAACAGCATTTATTGCTTTCGGTAGCTTAGCTTGGTCGGCCTATTTATTTTACAAATTGATGAAAATACAAAAAATCGGGTACGCTATTCGTTATGCCATACCCACTGTTATCATCTTCTGGACATTTGTAGAAATTCTCGGTCGCTGGGATCTATTCCATGAAATATGGGTAGAACCTATGAAATATAGTACTGAGATGATCATTATGTTTATCGTTATGATTCTATTCTGCATATTTCTATTCAAAACCAAAAAACATACAAAATAAATTATTCACTTTTAAATTTAAAAAAATGAGTATTAGATTTTTACTTTCCAGTGCTTTGGCATTATCAGTAATGACATCTGTAATGGCAGAAAGCAAAAATGTTGCAGTAACCGAAGCCGGTACTTTGCAAAGTAAGTTTACAACAGAAGAATTAACGACTGTCACAGAACTCGTTATATCAGGGCCTATCAATGCAACAGATTTGTCTTTTGTCAACAGTGAGTTAACAGCATTAGAAACGCTCGATCTTCAACAAACAAATATCGTTGAAGAAACGAAAACTGTAGATGAAGTTACAACCACCTATCCTGAGAATGAGATGCCCAGTAACATCTTTGATCACAATGCTTCTATAAAAACAATCAAGTTCCCTTCTGGCATGACAAGTATCGGAGATTACGCATTCCAATATTCTGCCATTCAAACTGTCGATTTTTCAACTTGTCCACAATTGCAATTGATCCGTGAATTTGCATTCTATTGTACTAATTATCTAAACGGAATAAATTTATCTGGTCTAAAAAATTTAGAAATAATTGAAGAAAATGCATTTAATACTAATGGACAAAAATTATCAGAAATCAATGTAAATGAAGTTACAATAGACCTATCAGGCTGTAGTTCACTAAAAACCATCTCAGACTATGCATTTACAAATACCAAAGCTGCATCTGTAAAAATTAATTTTACTGGATGTACTGCCCTTTCTTATATTGGAAATCGAGCTTTCAATAATGCAAAAGTTCAAATATTAGATTTAAGTAGCTGCTCCAGCTTAGAAACCCTAACTGGATATTCTTTTAATTTATGTACCAAAATTACAGATATAATATTGCCGATAAACCTTAAAATGATTGAAGCTAAAACTTTCCCTAATGCATCATCAAGCCTGGTATCTGTTAAATCATTAGCAACTGTTCCCCCGACATTAGTCTCTGGTGGTTTTTCAGCAACTGGAGTTACCAAGGCAACATTATCTGTACCTGTAGGAGCCAAAGCGGCTTATGAAGCTGACGAAGAATGGGCAAAATTTAATGAAATAGTTGAAGATGCAAGTCTTTCCGTTGAAAGTGCATATGCAGAAAGTCTTAAAGTATCAGCACAAAACAATATTATAAAAATATATAATATTGAAAATGGTGCCACTATAAATATTTATAATATGCAAGGAGCTCTTGTTTTCACTCAGATTGCAACTGATAACCATGCTGAAATTTCTCTTCCTGTATCAGGTATGTATATTATAAAATGTGGAAAATCCATAGCTAAAGTCATGCTATAAATGTTTGTTAGAATTAAAACTTTAGAAGTTATATAATAGAAAGCAGGTTATCGAGCTCGATAACCTGCTTTCTATTATACCAAATATGTTCATTTATCATTTTTCGTCAACTTCCCGAAAATGAAAAGAGCTACAGCAGCTAATGCCCCAATAACAGCAAATACATACCAAATATAATGAGCATGCACAGATGCCGCCTGCCAAGCTTCATGAGTGGCATAAAGCTGCGGATCGGGACAATACTTCGACAATAAAAAGCCTGAAAGCCCAAACCCGATAAACGATGCTATACATGAATTAATATGGCTAAATCCTAAATAGAGGCCTTCATCTCCTTTAGGAGCTTGTAAAGAAAAATATTCAAGATAACGGGGCGAGATAAAAGTTTCAGCCAATGCCTGCACCCCAATACCGCATAACATCATAAAAGCCACGGGATGCAACCCCAATATATCATCAGAGCCAACAAGATTACCTGCAGCCATTAAAAGAGCGGAAAAAGGCATCAGCCACATACCTACCCCCATAGAAGTCACCGCCTTATATCGTTGCATAAGGCGAGTCACCAAATTAACACATAGCACAACAACTAAAGGATTTAAATTGGCATACCATGCAGGAGTAGCCGTATCTCCTGCCATACGCAGAACATATTTAGGCATAGTTGCATAAAGCTGCATATATATCATCCAAAATCCACTGGTAATCAATGTAATTGCAATAATACGTCCATTTGTCAATACGCGTAGCAAAGAACTTCCTATTTCTCTAATATTCTTCACATCTCCCTGTTCTTGACGACTATGATACAACATCCAGACTAAAATAAACGCTAATAAAGTCATAGCGGCAGAAAAATAATTCAGAACTACGAGTCCCTCACTTCCCATACCTCTGCGAAGGGGTTCAACAACGGTTTTCCCCGTAAAGCTTCCAATATTAACCATCATATAAAATATCGAGAAGCCTCGTGCCCGATTCGTTGTAGTCGTCTCCCTTGCTATTGTTCCGGAAATAACGGCCTTAATAAAAGACCCTCCTACTACAATAATCAAAAGAATGGGTATAACTGTCCATCTTAGCGGACTCTCTCTCAAACCGGTAAATGTCGTTATCAATCCATAATCTACCATTCCGGCACTCTGAAATAACGTGGGTAATACAGCCAACCCTAAATAACCGACAGAAAGTAATGCAAAAGCTAATAATAAAGATGAACGAAAACCAATCCGATCAGCTAAAGCCCCAGAAAAAGTAGGCAACAAAGATAATGTCGCTGAAAATATCCCAGAAACGATACCGGCTTCAATATCAGAGAAACCATATACATTAGAAAGATAAAGGGTCAAAACAATAAATATAGCATAGTATGCCATACGTTCCAGCAACTCTACAGACGCTGAAGTCCAGAAAACTCTTGTAAAACGATTACCAGAGGCCATAACAAACATTATAATTTTAATAACTAAAATGAAAAAACCACATCAAATCAGTATAAATGGTCTGATGTGGTTTCTACTATCTATATTTTAACAATTACTTTAAAATGCCAAGACGTTTGAAACATTTCTCAATCTTGTCTAAAGCAAAATCTACTTGCTCCTTGGTATGTGTTGCCATTAATGAAAAACGAATCAAAGTATCGCTCGGTGCTACAGCCGGAGACACCACAGGATTGACAAACACCCCTTCGTCAAACAAATCTCGAGTTACCCGGAATGTTTTTTCATTATCCCGAATAAACAATGGTATAATTGGAGTAGATGTATGACCTATTTCACAACCTAAATTGCGAAATCCTTCTAAAGCATAATTGGTTACCTCCCACAAATGGGCAATCCTTTCCGGCTCACTTTCCATAATATCAAGCGCTGCTCCTACAGCAGCCGTAGAAGCCGGAGTAATGCTTGCACTAAATATATACGAACGAGAGTTATGTCGCAAATAATTTGCTGTAATCGAGTCTGTTGCGATAAATCCTCCTAAAGATGCAAATGATTTACTGAATGTACCCATAATCAAATCTACATCTCCTGTAACTCCAAAATGGTCACAAGTCCCTCGTCCTTGTTTCCCAAATACTCCGATACCATGCGCTTCATCCACCATAACTGCCGCATTATATTTCTTTGCCAATGCAACAATTTCCGGCAAATTAGCAACATCGCCCTCCATACTGAAAACACCATCCGTAACAATAAGTTTAACCTTGTCTTCCGGACATGACTTCAATACTTTTTCCAACGAAGCCATATCATTATGCTTGTATTTTAATGGAGTTGAAAAAGACAACCGACGCCCTTCTATGATAGATGCATGATCAAGTTCATCCCAAATTATATAATCTTCTCTACCTGTAAGACAAGAAACAACCCCTAAATTCACCTGAAATCCAGTGGAATATATTATCGCTTCTTCTTTTCCGACAAAGCGAGCTAACCGGTTTTCCAGTTCTACATGTATATCAAGAGTACCATTCAAAAAACGAGACCCGGCACAACCGGTTCCATACTTTTTAATAGCTGCAATAGCAGCCTCCTTGATTTTGGGATGATTAGTCAGGCCTAAATAACTATTAGAACCAAACATCAATACTTTTTTCCCATTTATCAGCACTTCGGTATCCTGATCACTTTCGATTTTCCTAAAATAAGGGTAAACACCTAATGCCTTAGCTTTCTGCGGAGCATCATACTTCGCTAATTTTGCTTGTAATAGCTTCATAATATTTAAGAAGTTACAGTATTAATAATAAACTGTCTGCTTTTTCATTTAATTAAGTTTAAAGCTCTGAAAAAGCAGGCTGCAAAAATAACTATTTTATTTTAAATAACATATGATGAAGACAAAAAAAACGCTTCACAGTATATCTTAGTTACAAAATGAAAGATGTCTTCCTATTTGATGAAACAAAAAATCACAATAAGGCAATACAAAATTTATATAATAAATCTTTATTTCATACTTTAGCTTGTTAACTTCCCAAGCTGATATAATGAAAAATGGAATAAGGATATTCCTATTATTTGGAAAAAAAATACGTACTTTGCATATTATAACTTGTTTGTCGCTCACACAGCATAAACACAAACTATTAAAGTAAAATGGAATTTACAGCACAACAAATTGCAGATTTCCTGCAAGGGGAAGTTATTGGTGACGCCCAAGTAAAAGTTAATAATGTATCCAAAATAGAGGATGGAAAACCAGGGACTCTTAGTTTCTTAGCTAACCCTAAATACACTCATTACATCTATACAACCAAAGCTAGTATCGTTTTAGTAAACCGCGATTTCGAACCAGAAGAAAAAATTACGGCAACCCTGATAAAAGTTAATGATGCTTATTCCTGTATAGCTCAATTACTTAACCTTGTCAATCAAGCCCGACCAGAAAAAAAAGGTATCGATAGCAGTGCATCTATTGCAGCGTCTGTGGCTATTCCTCAATCTATATATATAGGTGCATTTACTTATATCGACGAAAATGTAAAGCTCGGTGAAAACGTAAAATTGTACCCACAAGTTTATATTGGTGAAAATGTAACTATCGGAGAAAATACGATTATATATCCGGGAGTAAAAATATATCATGATTGTGTTATCGGGAATAATTGTATCATCCACGCAGGCACGGTAATAGGTGCTGACGGATTTGGTTTTGCTCCTCATAATGGAAGTTATGAAAAAATTGCACAAATCGGGAATGTTGTCATTGAAGATTTTGTGGAAATCGGAGCTAATACAACCATTGACCGTGCTACGATGGGGTCAACAATTATACGCGAAGGTGTAAAACTCGACAATCTTATACAAGTAGCGCACAATGTAGAAGTCGGAAACAATACTGTGATTGCTGCACAAACAGGGATTGCCGGTTCTACTAAAGTCGGTAGCCATTGTATGATTGGTGGACAAGTCGGATTTGCCGGCCACATATCCATTGGCGATAGGGTCAATGTTGGAGCGCAATCGGGAATTCCTAATAATGTAAAACCCGACTCTACGATATTAGGATATCCTGCTGTACCGGCCCGCGAGTTTGCCCGCTCGGTTGTCATGATAAAGAAGCTTCCCGAATTGCGCCAGACTGTAGACGATTTGAGAAAAGAAATTGAGGCTTTAAAAAAGCAACTTGGTAAATAAAAATTTACATTGATAGTAATTTTTTTATATTATGAAGCAACGAACCCTGCAAAACAGCTTTTCATTGAAAGGAAAAGGCTTACATACCGGAATTGATATAACCATTACGTTCTTACCTGCACCTGAAAATCACGGTTATAAAATTCAACGTATCGATTTAGAAGATCACCCCATAATAGATGCTGTCGCTGAAAATGTAATAGAAACACAACGTGGCACTGTTGTTGCCAAGAAAGAAATTGCAGTAAGCACCATAGAACATGCAATGGCGGCTTTATTTGGTTTTGAGATAGATAATTGCTTAATTCAAGTAAATGCCCCTGAATTCCCCATACTCGACGGAAGTGCACGCTATTATGCCGAAGCTATAACCAAAGCCGGAATCATAGAACAAGAAGCAGAACGAGAATACTTTATTATAAAAAACAAAATAGAAGTAAAGGACGACGCTACCGGTTCAAGCTTATTAGTCTTACCTGATGAAGATTTCAGTATCAATACTCTCATTTCTTTCAACTCCCCAGTACTGAATAACCAGTTTGCAAGCCTCGACAATTTACAAAACTTTGCATCAGAAATAGCTAATAGCCGTACATTCGTATTTGTCCGTGAAATAGAACCTCTTGTAAAGAATAATTTGATAAAGGGAGGAGACTTAGACAACGCTATCGTCATTTATGATCAAAAAACATCCCAAGAAGAACTCGACCGTCTGGCAGACCTCATGGGTGTACCTCATAAACATGTTGACGAATTAGGCTATATCAATAATAACCCGTTGGTTTTCGATAATGAACCGGCTCGTCATAAGTTACTGGATATATTGGGAGATATTGCTCTTGTAGGTAAACCTATCAAAGGCCGAATCATTGCAACTCGGCCAGGACATAAGATTAACAACCAACTGGCTCGTATGTTGCGAAAAGAAATTAAACGCCAGGATATTCAAGCCCCTATATATAATCCAAACGTTGCTCCGATTATGGATGTCAACCGTATTAAACAGCTACTTCCTCATCGTTACCCGATGTTATTGGTAGATAAAATCATAGAATTAGGAAAAAATCATATCGTCGGTGTCAAAAACTTTACCTCAAACGAACCATTCTTTCAAGGACATTTTCCCAGTGAACCTGTAACTCCAGGAGTGTTACTTATAGAAGCAATGGCCCAAACTGGAGGATTATTGGTCCTGAACTCAGTAGAAGACCCTGAAAAATATTCTACTTACTTTTTGAAAATAGATAATGTCAAATTTCGGCAAAAGGTCGTACCTGGAGATACAGTAATATTCCATTTATCATTTATGACCGAACTCCGCAGAGGGTGCGCATATATGAAAGGATATGCTTTCGTAGGAGAAAAAATTACCACCGAATGCGAATTTATGGCCCAGATCATCAAAAATAAATAATATACTATATTGTATTCAAAATGAAACAACCATTAGCTTATGTACATCCCGAGGCGAAAATTGCGCCGAACGTTGTAATAGAACCATTTGTCACAATCGACAAAAATGTAGAAATCGGCGAGGGTACTCGTATCGGATCGAACGTAACCATTCTTGAGGGTGCTCGTATCGGTAAAAATTGCCAGATATTTCCCGGTGCTGTCATTGCAGGAATTCCCCAAGATTTAAAATTCAAAGGAGAAGACACAATTCTCGAAATTGGAGACAACACAACAATACGTGAATGTGTCACAATAAACCGAGG
Source organism: Coprobacter secundus (assembly GCA_000803105.1). Taxonomy (GTDB): domain Bacteria; phylum Bacteroidota; class Bacteroidia; order Bacteroidales; family Coprobacteraceae; genus Coprobacter; species Coprobacter secundus. The sequence goes on along the minus strand of JTDA01000022.1, from coordinate 519 downwards.
AACGGCTTCAAAAGGGAAAACGATTGTTGGCTCGAATTGCTTGTTAATGGCTTACGTACATATTGCCCATGATTGCATAATAGGAAATAATATCGTAATGTCCAATGCCACTCAAATAGGAGGCGAGGTACAAGTAGATGACTACGCCATCATCGGAGGAGGTACACTGGTACATCAATTTTCCCATATCGGATCTCATGTTATGATACAAGGAGGTTCTCTTGTAAATAAAGATATCCCTCCTTTTGTAAAAGCAGCTCGCAATCCCATTTCTTATGCAGGCATTAACTCCATCGGATTACGGCGTAGGAATTTTACAAACGAGACTATACGTGATATTCAAGAAATTTATAGATATCTCTATCTTTCAGGAATGAATAATTCTGATGCCATTGAGCGTATTGAAGCAGAACTTCCTGCAACGAAAGAACGAGACGAAATTATACTCTTCGTAAGAAACTCTCAAAGAGGAATTATCAAAGGATATCTATAAAAAACATCTGCTACATAAAAAATGAT
>JTDA01000021.1 GCA_000803105.1 Coprobacter secundus | reverse complement strand
ACGGGTGCCGGCTGGGAGGAGGGGTGGACGAAGGATGTCACTACTCCTTTGCAGCGTACTATCTTCAACAAGAACGGGCAGATTGCTTTTACTTTCTACATGTATGAGAATGTGCAGAATGCGGAATGGAAGGTGGACGAGGGTGAGCAGTGGGCCAATCCGTCTCTGGCGGGTGAGCGGGGCGGGTTGTATCCTGACAGCATCAAGGATTACCAGAAGCAGCGTTACAAGCCTTATCTTGCCAACGGGAATGCTGCTGCCGTGGAGTTGCATGGTTTCTATACGACTTATAACGGGGCTACTTATGAGGTGAGGTATACTTTGTACCTGGGGGCGAATCATACGGATAATTTTCAGGTGAAACGTAACCACCAGTATAAGAATGATATTACGATTAAGGGGCTGACTTCCCAGAATATAGAGACGGGGGAGTATACTCTCGATGCCCGTGTGAACGTGTCGGAGGATGATAATGAGTTTTATATCGCCATGTTGCGTGAGCGCAACCACGATGCTCATTTCTGCGTGACGCCTATGGATGTGTATATGTTTGCCGACAAGGTTACGAAGCATCCGACCATCGAGGTGATACTGGGCGAGGTGCCGGAGGGTACGGAGACGGCTGTGTCGGTACCGGAGTGGATACGGATGGAGAGGATTGCTGCGGAGGATATGGCGAACGGTACGGTAACGCACTCGGGTTTTACGGCTTATACTTCGGGGGGAAGCGGTACTCATCTGGCGACGGGTACTCCGTGGACTGCGGGGAACGGGAAGCGTGCATTCTTTACTTTGGGATTGCTGAAGGCAGGGGGTGCTCTTGCCAATGGCACGAAGGTTACCGTAGGGGACAGCCGGGACCGGGTCTATTTCTATATCGACGAGAATCTTGAGCTGCGAGACCGCAGTGCGGTGGTGACGTTGATATACAAGGAGAACGGCAGGGAGGTGAAACGCCGCACGGTCGAGATAGGCCAGACGCATTTGTTGCCGGTGGTGATGCGTGACGGGGGAACGATATATATGGAGCAGTATGAGGAGTATCTGGACCATTATGACCCGCTGGATGAGTATGCTACCGAGCAGATTTATACGGGATTGCCTTGGGCGGAGAAAAATTCAGGGCTGGATAATCAGGAAATCGAACCGTTATATGAAAAGTGGAGTGATATTTGGGTTTGGGATCAAATACCGTATGAGGAACCGGGGCAGGTTTTTAATGATGGATGGCCTTATACTGCTTTTATTATTTTCAGGGCAAATCAGGAAGTTATGACCTTAAATGATAAACCTTTATCAGCATTTCAGTATTGTCATAACAGGAACAAACGAAATAGTGACGGGATAGTTACTGCATCGTATGTTAGACATAATAAAATACTTCGGGGAACTTTTTATGAAGAACTTAGCAATGAAAGTAAATGGTTCTTGCCGGGTATCCGCCAGATGGAGGATGCTTTGACGCAGTATTATACGACTTTCAGGGAGTTCCAGTCGGACTATTATTGGAGCGCTTCTGCCGGGGAGCGGGAGAACGGGTCGAGCGGACAGAGTCGTGTGCGTGCCCGTGCTACGATGGTGTTGCCTGATGGTAATTATGTGAATAGTGGAGGCGGTGACGGAAGGGGTGAAGATACTTATGCTTATGAGCTGGGCCGGGGCGGGTATGCACTGCGTACGGAGTCGTTGCGCATCCGGGCATTCCGGGTGGACTTGGATAGGGTGGACTGATGCTGCCGGGCGGGAAAGAATGCTCTTTTTTGTCCTAAAAACGGGTAAGGGATGGCGCAGGACCTTGATAGATATCGGGGCAAATCAATGTGGGTGTCGATTGTATCCATGCTAATATAGATAAGTGTCTAGATGTGCATTCGCTGGCACAACTGACGAGTTTTTTTTTTACTTCTCATTTCCACCGGATATTTTCTGCGGTGAGGGGCGAGCCTTTTGCGAAGTATGTCATGTGGAGGCGGCTGGGGCTTGCTAAGGCGGACTTTATCCGTTTGTTTTTCGGCGAGACGGATTTGGTAGGCCTCCTTGAGGCTTCGAAGGTGACTCGTACGGGGAATGAGGGTGTACTGGAGCATTGCTTTCTTGTGTGGAGCCTTCGGAACCGGACTTTAATATCGTATTGTCTTGAGGGAAGTAGGGGCCGCGTGTGTATGTGCACGGCGGCCTTGTGTGTGCTTTCGTGACTTTCGCCGGATGAGGGGGAGGGTGCGGGAGTATTTTTTTTATGGGGGATTGAGATGGAATGAGGAGAATAATTCTTATTTTTACGGTAAAATGTGGGGCATGGGGCTAGAGTTAGGGTGTGATGTGCTGGATTTTAAAAATTATTGTTTCTATCTAAAAATATTGTTTTATGGGAGGATTACCTACAAATATAAGAGCTGAACATATAATTCGGGCTATTCAAAAAATAGAGGATGAGGGAGTGCCTGCACAGGCTCATTCTTCTACTTATGATTTGCTTTATAAAGGAAAGCGTTTTCCTCCTAAATTGGTTTTGTCTTATGCTAATATTTTTGCAAATGGCGTGGAACTGGATAGAAATAGTTTCAGAGAAGGAAAGGGTACTCCATGTTTTGAGATACTAGAGAGTAATGGTTTTGAGATTGTGGCTAAAGACTTGTTGTCGAAGATGTTGAAACGGTTTTTGGAACAGGCTCAAACGTCGGATTTGAGGACAAGGGGATATCTGGGAACGTATGAGGGGTTGAGTGTGAAGGTTAGTTTTGGTCAGGGTAATGTTGCTCGTATTCCGTGGATTTCATTTTTGGCGGATGGCCAGATGACTAGTCGTGGGATTTATCCTGTATTTCTGTTTTATAAGGATATGGGAGTATTGATATTGGCTTATGGGATTAGTGAGACTAATAGGCCTCAAATTATGTGGCCTATAGAGAAAGAGGGTGGCGAAACGATAAGAGCTTATTTCAAGCGAAGGGGTACTTCCCCTGGTAGGTATGGAGACTCTTTTGTTTATAGGGTGTATGATATTGCGGAGGGGTTGGATTATGGGTCTGTGGAGCTTGATTTGAAAAATTTGATAGGTGAGTATAAAATGATTTTAGGAAATGGAATGGGAAAGACGTTACCAGGGAAGGCTTCTTTTGATGTAGCGTCTTTTGTTTCGGCATTATCGTTGACGGGGTTGATTTTTTCGGAGCAACTTGTGTCTCGTTTTGTTTTGTCGTTGTTGGCTAAACCGTTTGTAATATTGAGTGGCTTGGCTGGTTCTGGGAAAACGCAACTTGCTATTTCTTTTGCTAAATGGGTTTGTGAGGATAGTGGGGAACAGATATGTGTGGTTCCTGTGGGGGCGGATTGGACTAATCGGGAGTTTTTATTGGGTTACCCGAATGCTCTTGAACGGGGGCGGTATGTAAAGCCTGATAATGGTGTACTAGACCTTCTGCTTCGGGCAATTGAGAATAGGGATAAGCCTTATTTTCTGATTTTGGACGAGATGAATCTGAGTTATGTAGAACGGTATTTTGCTGATTTTTTGAGTGCTCTTGAGTCGGGAGAGGAGATACCACTTACGGAGGATAAGGTAGAAGGTGTGCCGAAGTCTATAAAGTTGCCTGATAATTTGTTTATTATTGGTACGATAAATGTTGATGAAACGACATATATGTTTAGTCCTAAGGTGCTAGATAGGGCAAATGTGATTGAGTTTTGTATTATGCTGGATGAGTTGGAAACTTATTTGAGGGAGTTGAAGCCTTTGAATAAGGAGTTGGTTCTGGCTAAGGGGGCGAATCAGGCTGCGTCTTTTGTTGCGTGTGCACGTGATAGTGTAGATTTGCAGAATCTTGTTGATAGAGATGAGATAATTCGTGTTTTGAAACTTTTTTTTGTGGAGCTTAAGAGTGTGCATGCGGAGTTTGGTTATAGGACGGTCAATGAGATGTTTAGGTTTATATCTCTAGGTAAGAATTTATGTAAGAGTTTGACAACTGATATGCTTGTGGATGCTGCTATTATACAGAAATTATTGCCTAAGTTGCATGGTTCTCGTAAGAAGGTGGGGCCTGTGCTGAAGGCTCTTTGGAGTTTGTGTATGAAGGGGGAGGGGATGTCTTTGGATTTGATTTCGGAATTGCCGGCGGTAGAAACAATGAGGTATCCTTTGTCTGCAGAAAAGATATGGAGGATGTATCGTATAGCGGAGGATAATGGCTTTACAAGTTTTGCAGAGGCCTAGTGTATGGATGATTTGTCGATAAATATAGTTTTGAGTAATCGTGATAGTTTCGTGCTTCGTCTTTTTGCTTTGCAAGCGAATTCGTTGTTTGAGGTAGAGGATGCAGAGGAGTTTGGAGAGGCTCCTTATCAGTTGAAAGAGGGGTGTAGGTATGATTTTGAACTGGATACGTTTGATTATTATTTAGCAAATACGGGGATTTTTGTAAACTCGAGGAGTGGTTGTGGTATGAATCATGGGCATGTCTCGACGGGAACATTTGTAGGTACGCATTATGTTGATATTTTGGAACGAGAGGGGAATAGGAAGGTTGGTTGTGTTGGTTTTGAAATAAGGTCTTCTAAAGTAGGATATCGGGATGATTATAGATGGATGTTGGAGGATATTACGGGGTATTGTACTGAGTTGCTTTTGTCACAGGAGGCTGTTGTTGTCCAGAAATTTGAGGTGGATATAAGCGAGGACCCGCGGTCTGAATATCAGCGTTTTGCGTTTGTACGGTCAATTGTTGAAAGTGAGGCATTTGCTGATGCATTGCACCAGATACAAGTGTCTCCTGTAAAGAGGTGGATGGAGTCTGAGGAGGAAAAGCTTTTGTGTAATGTTAAGCGGATGGGGTATCGGGTTCTGAAGCAGCTTTCTAATTCTTCAAATCGTATAGGGGTGCCTCATCAACATTCTTTGTGGCCCAGATTCGAATCTTTGCCAAGAAGGGTTTGTGTGGCTTCGAAGACTGAGACTGTGGATATTGCGGAGAATCGTTTTGTTAAATATGTTTTGCGTTCGTTTCTTGTTTTTTGCTCGTCTATACAGAGACATCCTAAAGCGGGTAGGCGATTGAGAGGAGAGGCTGAACGTGTATGTGAAAGATTGGTAATGTACTTGTCTTTTCCTTTGTTTAGGGGTGTATCGGAGATGGATATGCTTCCTCTTAATAGTCCTGTTTTACAGAAGAAGGAGGGGTATCGGGAGATTTTTCAGAAGTGGTTGATGTTTGATATGGCTGCTCGGTTGACTTGGCAGGGTGGCGATAATGTGTATGAGGCTGGTAAAAAGAATGTGGCAGCTCTTTATGAGTATTGGTTGTTTTTCAAATTGCTCGATGTATTGAGTAATAAATTCCATATTCCGGCGAAGAGTAAAAATGAGCTTATTGAGTGTAGAGATGGGGTTTTGAACTTGAATTTGAAACAGGGTAGGACGATTGTTCTTGGTGGTGTGTATGAGACTGAAAGTCGGAGGCTTAATGTCCAGTTTTCTTATAATAGAACTTTTGGGTATACGGGGGATTATCAGAGTGCTGGTAGTTGGACGCATAGTTTTCGGCCAGATTATACTCTTTCGTTGTGGCCAGGGGAGATTACTTGTGACCAGGCTGAGCGGGAGGAGCTGATTACTCATATACATTTTGATGCTAAATATAGGGTGGAGCGTTTGTTTTTGAGTGATGGGGATATGGAAGGGGATAGTGATGAGTGGATGTCTAGGATTGAGGAAGAGGAGGAACGTGGTATGTATAGGAGGGCTGATTTGCTGAAAATGCATGCGTATAAAGATGCTATACGGAGGACTGGTGGGGCGTATGTGCTTTATCCGGGGACTGAGGATAGAGTCGTTTCTGGTTTCCATGAAATCATTCCGGGTCTGGGGGCATTTGCTATTTCTCCTAAGCATGGGGAGAAATGTTTGCTTGGGTTTGTTTCTTTTCTGGATGATGTAATAAATAATTTTTTGGATAGGACTTCTCAGAGGGAGAAGTTGGCTTATCATGTTTATTCTACTTTGCAGGGGGAGAGTACGAATTTGCGCGAGCCTTTGCCGGAGCCTTATGGTGGGAATAGGGATTTATTGCCTGATGAGACTTATGTATTGATTGGTTATTATAAGGATAGGGAGCATTTGGACTGGATTTTTAAGTCAAGGTTATATAATACTCGGACGGGGACGGGAAATGGTTCTTTGAGGCTCCATAGAAAATTTATTTCGGCTAGGTATTTGTTGCTTCATGGGCCTTTAGGACAGCATTTTGTCAAATTGGATGCTCGTGGTCCTCGGGTGTTGTCGAAGCAGAATATTATGGATAAGGGATATCCTGGAGTGCCTGGAGAGGAGTATTATATTGTGTTTGGCTTGGATGTGGAGAGAACGGAACCAGAGTTTGGGTCTATGAGGTGGGATGTGTCGAAGGTGTGTCCTGCTGGGCATAGAAGGGCTATACCTCGTTGTATTGTTCTGTCAGAGTTGATGAAATATAGGGTAAGGGTGTAGTTGTATCTTGTGTGTGGATTATATGATTTGATATATTCATTCTGCTATCTTAGACAAGTTAGGTCCTGAGTATTGTTTGATGATAGATTCGTTTTTGGGGTAAGATATATAGATTGCCCGTCTGTCTATCCGATGATGTATGCGGTTGCACAGTTGGGCGGGCAACTTTGTGTTTTGATTTTCTTGACGTTGGTCGTTTTTTTAAGATAACTTTTCTAAGGGGTTTGATTAGTCCGCAATTCTTTCTATATTTGTAACGTACTGCCCGGAGAAATGGGCGGTCTTTCGGAGAAGCGTTTTTTTTATTATTCTTGTGTTCTAAAATCGCCAGTTTTAACAGTACCAGAATAATAAGCAATGAACGTTCCGTGCCTATGTATGTTCTAAACATGCAATAAAGGCGTGGGACTGTTGTTTATTATCGGTACTGGAGGCGTCTGGCGATGCCTTGAACACAGGTAATGTAAAACAGTTTCCGCGCTTCTTTATTTATAACCCGTCTGTCCTCGGAAACACCAGACATACAAACAAAAGAAAAATACATGAGATAAAATTTCCTTCTTCCGATGACTTCCGGTAAGAAAGCCTTTCTTAATTCTATATGAGAAAAGAACTGTGTAAATGCGGCAAAAATTCAATCATTAAGCGGCTGGTGCCTGATGAGTGAAACGCTCCGTCCCTGGGCGCCTTGCCGACTATGTCGCCAAGTATGCGGCAGGAACGGGTGGATGGGTCATCGTGTACGTCGTAAGTTGCTACAATCTGTACGGGTAGGGGGAGCGACTGCGGGTGTGTTTTCTAAATTCTTTTTTATCGCTTACCTCCATCCCATGAACATGCGTGTCGTTTCGGCATCGTGGTGGTCGAAGAAAAGGCTTTTGCCGGTGTCGAGTGTGGCGATGGTTGCCATTTCTCCTTCGTCGAGCGTGAAGTCGAATATGTCGATGTTCTGCTGCATCCGTTCGATGTGGGCCGATTTGGGAATGGTAATCACTCCGCGCTGAATCAACCAACGCAAAGCTACTTGTGCTACGCTCTTGCTGTATTTGTGACCGATTTCGGCCAGTATCGGGTTGGTAAAGAAGTTGTTGCGGCCTTCGGCGAGGGGGCCCCACGACATGATGCGTGTACCGAACTCTTCCATGATTTTCTGCGGCTCGGTTTGCTGGTCGAAGACGTGTGTTTCTACTTGATTGACTGCCGGGACGATTTCCATATTGCTGGCGATGTCGATGAAGTGGTCGGGATAGAAGTTGCTCACGCCGATGGCGCGTAGCTTGCCTTCTTTATATGCTTCTTCCAAAGCCCGGTATGCTCCGTATCGGTCGCAGAAGGGCTGGTGCAGCAGCATCAGGTCGATATAGTGGGTCTGCAACTTGCGCAGGCTTTCGTCGATGGAGGTTTTGGCTTTTTCGTAGCCGTAGTTGGAAATCCAGACTTTCGATACGAGAAAAATCTCTTGGCGGCTGATGCCGCTTTTGCGGACGGCATTTCCTACTCCTTCTTCGTTGTGGTATGCTTGTGCCGTGTCGATCATGCGATAGCCTACACTGAGGGCATCGCTTACGCAACGCTCGCATTCGGCGGGCGAAACTTGGAAGACGCCGTAGCCTATCTGGGGCATTTCGACGCCGTTGTTCAATGTTACTGTATTCATTTCGATATCCATTTTTTGATTTCTTCTGATTTAGCGGGCAGGCGAAGCCCTTTTTTGATTTTGAGGGAGGGGTAGCCTTTCTTCAATGTGGCATCGGCTTCTGACATCGGGCTTTCGTAAGAGGTACAGAAAGGGAGTATTTCCTTGCCTTTCAGTTGCTCGCGGTATTTGTCAAGGAAAGTGCGGATCACTGCCGGCTCTTCGTGCCACCAAATGGGGAAACCGACAAACAGGGTATCTATCTTTGCAAAGTCGATGTCAATGGGCTTAATGGCCGGTCGAAGTGACCGGTTGAGGTGTTCTTGTGTGCAACGGGACTGCTTGTTTGTCCAATTGACGTCTTCCGATGAATAGGGTTGTTCGGGCAGAAGCTTTATCATTCTCGCTCCTGTCGCTTCTGCAACTTGTTTGGCTGCAAGTTCGGTGTTGCCGGAATGTGTGAAATATACGATTACTGATTTCATGTTATTGTCAGTTTTTGTTTGGGCTTGTACGGTACTGCTGCATGACATGGTCATGGTTGCAGCTATTGCGGTGATATATTTGAGTATGTGCATAATTGTCAGGTTATATATTATTTGATTATTCCAATTTCTCTAAGCCATGATGAAATGTTCTGTTCATTGATTCGCCCGCTCGTCAGTCCTTCTCCGGCCAGGTGACGGGCGTCGGGGGTGAGTTCTACGATGCGTGCCAGTGTTTCGTCGCGGTAGGTCGAAGCGTAGGTACAGAACGGAACGACGGTCTTGCCCTCGAAGTCGTAGCTTTCGGCAAAGGTGCAGATAATCATCGGGGTCGTCCACCACCATACGGGGCAACCGATGAATATCGTATCGTACTTGTCCCAGTTCTCGGCTTTCGATTGGATGGCCGGACGGGCGTCGTCGTTCTTTTCTTCTTGTGCTACCTCTGTGCATTCGGTATAGTTTGTGGGGTAGGGTACTGCGGGTTCGATACGGAAGATGTCTGCTCCGGTCTGCCGGGCAATTTCTTGTGCCATGCGTTGTGTCGTGCCGCCCCAACTGAAATAGGCGACCAAAATCTTGGTGTCGCTGCTCGGCTTTTCGGGGTTTTCCGGCTCGTCCGGATTTTCCGGGGTGTCGTCTTTTCCGTCATCGGGCGTTTCGATTCCCGGTGTTTCGGGTTCGTGGTCTTCGTTGGGCGAACAAGCTCCTGGCGTTATGGCTGCCATGGCTATCAACAGGTAAATCAAATATTTTTTCATATTTATATTGTGGTTTGATGTTTTTTTCTGTGTGCAAAATTATAGTTGTTCTTCTGTCCGGAGCGAATAAAAATTACGGGTCGAATTACCATTTTTCCGGAAAATGCCATCAGGGGGTCGGGGTATTGGGTGTTGAAAAATGAAAAACCGAAATAAGTGTAGTTTGAACCGAATTTCTTGTAAAGCTTTGCAGAAAAGTTCCTTCTAATTTTGCAATGTCAAGGAACAAATGAATTTTTTAGGAAGTATGAAAAGGAAAATTATCGTGTTGTTTTTGGGGTTGTTCTTTTTTGTGGACACCCCGTTTTTCGGGCAAGATACTTGTGTAACTGTGGCCAATGTACCTATGGTGCAATTGAATAATGGAATCTTTATGCCGCGCTTCGGGCTGGGCACTTTCATGGCATCTGTGGAGGATTGCAAACAGGCTTGTCTCGTGGCGTTTAAGAACGGGTACCGGCATATTGATACGGCTCATGCTTATATGAACGAGCGTGGTGTCGGGGAGGCTGTCAAGGAGTGTGGTGTGCCTCGTGAGGAGATATGGATTACGAGCAAGCTTTGGCCTACCGAATACGGTGAGGGCAAGACGCTGGAGGCTATAGACAGAATGTTGTCCCGCTTACAGCTCGATTATATAGACTTGCTGTATGTGCATCAGCCTGTCGGCGATTTCGTAGGTGCGTGGAGGGATATGGAGAGGGCTGTAAAAGCTGGTAAGGTGCGTGCTCTCGGAATCAGCAATTTCGATGCAAGCGACGAGGTGTTCCGTACTATTATGGATAGTGCCCGTATAAGGCCCGCGGTGCTCCAGATAGAGTGTCATCCTTATGCGCAACGGCTGGAAATGAGGGAAAAAGTGAAACCGTATGGTATTTTGGTCGAATGCTGGTTTCCTCTGGGTGGCGCGATGTCGGACGGGGCTTTGCTGAGGGATCCGACTATTCTTAAAATAGCCGGGGCTCATGGTAAGAGTGCGGCGCAGATTATCTTGCGCTGGCATATACAGGAGGGCTTTTCGGTCATTCCGGGTGCTACGAATCCTGCTTATATCGAGGAGAATATCGGAATTTTCGATTTCAAATTGAGTGACGCGGAGATGGGGCAGATGCGTTCGCTCAACAAGGAGAAGCGTTTTTTCAACATGCCTCTTGGTGAAAAGGGGGAAGTGTATCTGAAGATGCAGTTGCCGGACTGACGGATTTTATGAACTGTAAATTGTAGATGTAATGGAATATAGGATATTGGGATTGAGCGGCTTGCGGGTATCTGCCGTAGGGCTCGGCTGCATGGGTATGAGCCATGCTTATGGTGCGCCGGCCGACAAGCGCGAGATGACGGAACTTCTTGCTGATGCCGTGGGCATGGGCTACACTTTCTTTGATACTGCTGAGGTCTATGGAACGCCTGACCGTCCGCACGACAATGAGGAGCTTTTGGGTGAGGTCTTGCGTCCTTACCGCGACAGTATTGTCCTCGGCACGAAGTTCGGGTTGGCTTTTGATGTTTCTAATGCCGCAGGGCCTCACGCCTTGGTACCTGATGCACGTCCGGCAACTATCCGTCGTTCAGTGGAGGGGTCGCTCCGGCGGCTGCGTACCGACCGTATAGATATTTATTACCAGCACCGCATCGACCCGTCTGTGGAGCCGGAGACAGTGGCGGAGGTGATGGCGGGTCTTATCCGCGAAGGCAAAATCTTGCATTGGGGCATTTCGGAGGCAACGGAGGAATATCTGCGCCGTGCCCACCGTGTCTGCCCTGTGGCGGCGATACAGAACCGGTTTTCGATGATGGCGCGTTGGCACGAGGTGTTGCTGCCTGTCTGCGAGGAGCTCGGCATAGGTTTCGTGGCACATTCTCCGCTCGCCAACGGCTTGCTGACCAATTGTTACACTGCCGGTACGGCTTTCGACCCTGCTACCGACTATCGTGCGTCTATGCCGCAGTACCGCCCGGAGAGTTTCGAGAAGAACCGTGCGTTGTTTTCTCTTCTTGAAAGGTTGGCTGACGGATATCGGGCTACCGCGTCGCAAATCTCGTTGGCGTGGATGATGAACAAGCGCCCGCCCATCGTTCCTATACCCGGCACTCGCCGCTTGTTCCGACTGAAAGAGAATATCGGTGCAGCGGATATTCACTTGACCGGTGAGGAGGTAAGGGCGATAGATATGGCTCTCGAGAGTATGGGGATGAGCGAGGTATTCGGAGGTTCGCCTATAAAAAAGTGATGTATGGAACCGAAAATAATATGCCACATAATGAGTTCTGTCGATGGCCGGCTGATAGATAGCCGCTGGTCTGCTCCTTATAAGGCGGAGCATGGAGAGTTGTTGAAGGTCTATGCCTCCATCGGGCATGAGCTGGATACGGATGCGTGGATGTTCGGAAAGAATACTCTCCGTGCCGTGTTTCCTGGACGGTTCGGCGTTGCAGGTCGTGCCGTAACGTCCGACACGCCTGCTGTGTTCATTGGCAGACGCTGTTCGGAGCATATGTTTATCACTTCTGACCCGGAGGGTGACCTCTATTTTACTTCTGCTACCGTGAGGGGGGATGATATCCTTGTCATCGTGGGGAGGAATGTGACGGAAGAGTATCTTGCTCATTTGCGCGAAATGTGTATTTCTTATGTCATTGCCAGCGATGCTACTCGTCTCCGGGAGGGAATCGAAATGGTGGGCCGGGCTTTCGGTATCCGTTCTATCTCGGTGCAGGGCGGGGGAATATTGAACGGTGCGCTACTTGCCGAGGGGCTGATAGATGAATTGAGCTTGGTTGTCTATCCGGGTATCGACGGGCTTTCGGGTATTCCTTCTATCTTCGAGTATGTGGGCGGGATGACGGAGTGTCCGGCAGGGGGGCAACGCCTGCAATTGCTCTCGGCTTCCCGGCGGGAGCATGGTGTAATGTGGATGCGATATAAATTTCATAAGGATTGGCGCAAATGAAGGGAATGGTGTTACTTTTGATGGTTATGATGTTGTCTTTGTGGGTTGTCCGGTCTGGTGGCATACTGCTCCGATGGCCGTATGGTCATTTCTCGAAAGTCCGGAGTATGACTTTTCGGGCAAGATTGTCGTACCGTTCTGTACTTATGCTTCTACCTATCGGGAAGAGACGCTTGCCAAAATTGTGGAACTTACCTCAAACTCCTTGCATCTGCAAGGGTTCGGGACGACCGGAAGGAATACGGAAGGGGTTGAAGACTGGTTAAGGGCAATCAATATAACAAATAAGTGATTCGTTTTCATTTAAATAAATCGAAAAGAAGATTGAATCCGGCTGCTATTCGACATTTATTTGTACTTTTGTTTTGTATAAGGTGCGTATGATGGAAGGACAAAACGACATAATCGTTGCCGATGCCCTCGGTGTGATAAAGACGGATATCGATAAGGAGTATCTGGCGCATTTGCTCTGTGTGGGGGGGACGTGCCGTTACCGTTTCAATGAACGGGATTTCGAGTTGCATGCGGGGGATTTGTCCATTATCCGCAAACGGAAACTGATAGACAAGATAGAGCCGTCGGATGATTTCCGGTGCAGGATAATCTATGCTACTCCCGGTTTTATAGACTTGTGTACGCCACAGAGCAATTATGGGATGAAGGGGTCGTTGGCTCTTTTTCTCAATCCGGTCATGCACCTTACACCGGAACAGCAGATTGTCTGCCGCCGCGATTTCGACCTGCTGGAGCAGCGTATCCGGGACACGGGGCACCGTTTTTACCGGGAAACGCTTATCAACACCATGCAGGCGGCGATTCTCGACTTCTTCGATTTCCACGCCCGCATTTATGGGGATAGTGATATTTCGACGCAGAACGCTTCTATCATGAACCGTTTCCTGAAAATGCTGGAGGAGGGTACATACCGCGAGCATCGGGAGGTGACTTATTATGCCGATTGCTTGTGCGTCACGTCGAAATATCTGTCGGAGGTGTCGAAAAAGGTCAGCGGATATGCCGCCAACTACTGGATCAACCGTTATACGATACTCGACATAACTCGCTTGCTACGTGACAAATCCTTGACTTTCGTCCAGATTTCCGATATGTTCGGTTTCTCGTCACCGGCTTATTTCAGCCGTTATGTGCAGCAGAATTTGGGTGTGAGGCCGTCGGATTACAGGGAGTAGCCATTCCTTTTGAGAGTGGGATTGTGCTTTATGGTATTTTTTTATAACCGTGCTTTTTCGCATCATTGCTATCTTTGCCGTAGTATCGTTGTCGAGGACAAACGGCAAGGGGGAAATTGGTTTGGGCTATACCGAGGTGCCGTATTTATTGTAAGTAGTGTTTCGAATCGGTGCGATATGAAATCTTTGGCCATTACGGTATTGATGTTTCTGGCTTTGACGGTCGGGGCAAATGCACGGGGAGAGGCAGAAAATAGGTACAGTCGAAGAGCAGGCGATAGTGGGTTTGCCGAACGACAGATGGGATTGGATGGCAGAGAAGGATGTGGAGAAGTTGGCGGAACTGTTCCATGAGAACTTGTGATTTGTACACATGGGCGGCTATTGGGGCAAGCAACAGGAGATAGAAACCGTCCGTACAGTTGGTATTTGGTATCAGAAAGCTGTAACCGGTGTATATGTCATGGAAAACGGGAGATGGCGGCTTTCTGCGCTTGCCTTTACAAAAACTTTAGGTGAATAATTAAAAAAGAAACAGATATGAAATGGTGGAGCAGCTATGTAATGGATTTGCTTGCCCGTGGGCGGGCAGGAAGGATATCGGCAATCATGAGGGTCGAGCCTGTGGCCGACTATGGATGGGTAGCTTCTGCAGAAGGTCTCCTTCCTGTTCTTGTTAATACCGTCAAGGCATGAAAAGGATACTGATGCTTATAGCGGTCTTTTTTATGGTCTGGCCGGTTGTCCGGGCGAATGGACCGTTGCAGGTAAAATTCCGTTCAAGGGCTCTGCTTGATGCGACTGTTTCAGGATATGGGAAAGAAAAGGCGCAGGGGTATTATCGGATAGAAGACTTCCGGGTGGGATTCAAGGCAACTTACAGAAGGTTCAAGGTAAAGGCCGACGTGGGAATAGGAGACGGAAAGTTGGTCTTCAAGGACTTGGTGCTGGGCTACCGCTTCAAGAACGGTGTGTTGTCGTTCGGAAACAGTTATGAGCCTTTTTCTATGGACATACTGATCAGTGCGGCTAACCTCCGTTTCCATCAGTCCGCTGCTTCTGTCTTGGCTTTTTCTGATAGCCGGAAGTTGGGGGCGACCTATCATTTTTACAATGCCCGCTGGTACTTGGGAACCGGTATATATACCCACAACGACCTTAATGAGATAGGTGACGGGCAAAGAAACGCTTTTGTTTCTACCAGCCGTGCCGTATGGAGAAAACAGGGCAGTGACCATCGGCTGTTGCATTTCGGAGGGGCTTTCTCTTTCCGTACCCAGGAGGTAAATACTCCGGAAGCCCCGACGGGAGAAATAGGGTGTGTGGGGATTACGTCCATGTTTCCTGCTCCGTTGCTTGGGGCTGGAATATCTGACAAGGGCTCGGAAGTGAAGGGTGTGATGGAGGCGTTGCTCACTGCTCCGCGCTTCATGCTGCAGGCCGAGTATTGTTTTGACAGGTTTGGCCGTACCGGGGGAAAACATGCTTTCTGTCCGCATGGCGGATATATACAGGGAGGGTTTCTTGTCAAGGGACGCGGGTTCGGTTATGATTCCGTGTACGGTATTCCGGGGCGTCCTGTATCTTCGCAAGCGATAGAATTGGTGGCTCGCTTCAACTATACCGATTTGAATGACGGCAAGGCGCAAATCCGGGGTGGGGAGGAAAAGGACTTGTCTTTGGGTATAAACTTTTATCTTAACGAATATTTCGGAGTGAAGGTTAATGGCGGTTATGTATGGGTGGGGAGGCATTGCAACAGCTTTTATCAGGAGGATTTCTTTTTGGTACAGGCACGTATGCAGTATATCTTCTGAACGGCCCAATGAACATTTTCGGAATATTTATGAGGGGGGGGAATCATTTGGGTGTGGAGAATTTCATCTAACTGTTTTCCGGTGTTTCAGGCAAATTGCTGCCCTTTGTTTCTATCCCCCGGGGTTCTCCGGCAGGCCCTGTGGGGGCATAACGGCATGCTTTATTCGGAAGGTATCTTTTCTGATATTTTCTATTCTAAGGAGGTTATGAATGATATACAGGGGTCTACACAAGAGGGTGTTTCAGCTGGTTACTATATCGGAGTAGTCCAGGAAGATATGGTATATGGAAAATGTTTCTTTTATGTTTGTGTTCCGTCGGTGTATGGATTTGTAGGTACCCGGGATGTCCGGATGGATGGGACATAGCCGTAATGGCCGTTCTGTCGTAATGTGGCTTGCATGTCGGAGTTTGCCGTTTATCTCTTCGACTATTTGCCGGTCGGACAGGGAATGGGACTCTATGAATCCCAGCTGTCCTTCGAAGGGCAGCCTTATCTCGATGTAGCTTCTGTTTGTGAATTTGAGCAGGTCTCCGATGTAGCGGCTGGTGTCTGATAGGTTACTGATTCTTTTGCATTCTATGGCGAAATATATTTTGTCTTCGTTTTCTCCCCAGGTTTGTGCCAGTCCTAATTTATTGATAAATATGTCGATTTTGTCGGTTTTTTGTTTGTAATCGGTCTGGTCTATGTATTCTTTTTGTGTTTCTGAGGTAAAACTGATTTCGTCGAGGTCGGATGTCCTGGTTTTCAGGAGGTTTTTGTTTTTGGCCAGGTAGTCTTCGACCAGTCTGAAGCGCAGGAAATCTTCGAAGTGTATTGCCGTGTGTTCTTTTACGTATGTTTTGGAGTATTTTGCTTTGTCGTTACGGAGCAGTATATAGCATTCCCCGATGTACCATAGTATGTTTTTTATCCTGTTGGCTGTAATGGACTGCTTGCGGTTGGATACGAATATTGAGGCTTCTCTCATTTGGTTACATGTTTAACTGGTCCAACTCTGCGTTTTCAATCTCTGCTTTGAACTCTGCGACGTCATACCATGCCATAGCGCGGTGCCAACATTTGTATTCGTTCGGCTTGATGATATAGAACGAGTTTTGTTCGAATCCTTTTATGTCTTTCCGGATAAACAGGTTTTTGGCCTTGTCGGTGGTGTCTGTGATTTGCGATATGCTCAGGTTGCCGATTTTTTCGAGGACTTCTGCTTCGTTTTTCTTGTCTTGGGGATATGTGATTTTGCCGGTCGCTTCTTCGGGCGAAAAGATAAAATTCATCGCGATGAAGTGCTTCAGGGGATAAATCTCGACTTGGATATGCTCATCGGGGTATATTTTCTGAAATTCGCGGATGTATACTTCTGCATATTTTTCAAGGACTGTTTTTTGGTATCTGTAATCGGATTTGTTGTTGAATGTAAAGTCTGTGACCAGATGTTGCTTGCTGTCCTGGAACTGGTATCTGGATATTTTCAGGACGTAGTCGATGAGGTCTTTTTCGTATTCGTTTATCCGGTATATGTGGTTTATGGTATGGTTTATGGTGTCCAGGGCTTCGCGATTTATACGGGGTTCTGATTGCATGAATCCGGTGTCGCCTGCTTTGAATTGCCCGATGAGCTTGTTTATGCTGCTTGCAAGGGTGACCGATTCTTTTTCGCCGGCATCGATTATGGGGAATGACAGGAACTCTTCTTTCCATCTGATTTGGGGCCTTGTGGAGGTTCCCCACGAGCCGGATGTCATATAGATATAGTACTGGTACAGGTCGGTGATGAGGTATGTGTATAGCTTCTTGATGGTGTCTTGGGAGTGTGTGCTGCTGATGGCGAAGACTCCTTTTCGGAATACGTATTCTTTGTCTGCCAACGAGATGACTATTTCTGATTCGTTCTTGGCTTGTTCTTTAATCAGAATCTGTCGTCCTTCGTATAGTCCTTTGATTCTTCCGCTTTTGATGTAGATGTCGTCGTTCTCTATTTTGCCGGAGGGGTCTTGGGAGTATGAGAAGTATCTTTTTATGTCTGCATTTTCGATGACGGGTTTGCCGAGGATCGGTGTGAAGGGCCCGTATTCGTCTTTTGTGCCTTTGAGTATGCCTGCTCCTGCGAAGATGGTTTTGTTGTCTATGTAGTCGATTATTTTTTTCTTGTTGTTTTGTATTTTTTTGAGCAGGTTGAAGTCCAGGATGTTGCCGTATAGGGCTACTTTGAACATCCAGTCGTATTCGAGGAAATATCGTTGGCAGATGCTTTTCTGGTCGTATTTCTCGATGAGTATCATCTTGAAGTATTTGAGAAAGTAGTTGATTTTAAGGGATTGGTGTATGATGATGTTTTCCAGGTAATCGTTGTTGTGGGACAGTTGGTAGTATACGATACTGGCTGGACTGTCTTTTTCTTCGAAAATCAGGCGTCTTACGGGTGACAGGTCAAAGAACTTGTCGATGTTGTATGTGGTGAGAAATTCTTTTTTGAACTGCCTTGTGGTCTGTGATACGTTGTAAAATATGGTGCTCGTGACAATCAGCGCGGCCTTTGTGCCGGAGTGCATGAAGTCTTTTGTCCGCAGGAGGAAGGATTGGGCTATCTCGAACCGTCCTACGGTTTTTTTGTTCGACTTCAGCCATTCGAGATGGAAGCGGTCTTTGTTGCTTTTCCACGGCGGGTTTCCCAGAATGTAATGGGGCCTTGTCCGGTTGATTACCTGGTTGAAGGGATGGGCCGTGTCGAAGAAATTGGCATGGAAGAGGTTCTCGTCCAGCAGATTGGGAAATTGGCATGTGTTGATGTCTTTCGGCTCTTGGTAATCCAGCAGGGCGATGTATATGGAGAAGCATGTGACTTTCAGGGCTTCTTTGTTGATGTCGATGCCGAACAGGTTGTTCTTGGCTATATTCCTGATGCGTTCGCTGAATGTCTTTTTATCGTCGTTGCCGTGCAGTTCTATTTCTTTTTCGATCATCCTTCTCAGGGATTGGACTAAGAAGATGCCGGAACCGACGGCTACTTCAAATATTTTGCATTCGGATGTGTCGTTTTGGGAGAGATAGGCGTCGATGGTGTCGTGGAGTATGTATTCTACCAAAAATGAGGGTGTGTATACTGCGGATTGCAGGTCTCTTGTCTCGGGGTCGATCAGGGACTCGTAGATTCCGGAGATGACTTCTACGGGGATTATGGAGAAATCGAATATTTCGAAGTAGAAATCGCTCCCGTAGAAGAGGGTGCCTTTTTCGGGTGTTTCTCCTTTGAATATGTCGGATAGTGCTGATGCTTGTTCGTGTGTGAGCTTGATGTCTACGTCTTTGAACAGGACTCCGTTGAACCTGTCGTTCAGTTTGGCGAATAGTTCGAATAGCTTGTCTGGTTCTTGAATCAGGTTGCTGAAGCTGTATCTTCTTGCGGGTATGTCGTCTCCTGTTATGTATCGGGTATCGATGTTTATGTTCCTGTCAATGAGGTATCTGATAAAAATCAGCCTGAGAATGAGGGAGTTCGGGATGCTGCCTTCGGGGTCGTTTTCTTTGTCGGCCAATGCATTCCTGATGTCTTTTATGTTCTGGAAAAGGCGTTCGTTGACGCGCTTTTTTATGCCTTTCTTTTTGTATGGCTCGATGTATTCTTTTTGGAACCATGTCCATATCTCGGAGCTTTGGATGTTCCAGAATGAGAATTTTCTGGTAATTTCTTCGTCTGTCAGATGCAGTTCTTCCAGGCGGCGCTTGTCTTTGATGTAGTTGAGCGCGTTGTAGACTTTTATTTCCCGGTTTTTGATGACAAAGGCTATGGGGGAGTAGTCGAACGACCAGACTTTTTTATGGATGTCTTCTTCTCTTTTCGTATCGGTGTTGCCCGACAGGTCAAAGAAGAGTATGAGCGGCTGGTTGTTATAGATGAATATGGCATCGGGGTCGATGAGGCTTAATTTGTTCTGTATGTCGAAATGTATGGTGGGGGAGTATGTCCCGTTTCCTTTTTTGAAGGAAACGGCTTCTCCGATGTTCAACTGAGACAGAAATTGGTTTAACGATTTTCCCATGCCATTTTGTTTTCTTCTACAAAGATAGGAAGAATTCGTGAGATTCAGCAGGTTTGGAAAGCAGAATATCGAGGGGGGAGATGAGGCAATTGGGCTTCCCACGAAAAGATTTTCGTGGCATACAGGTATGGCCGAACAAAATATCTTTGACAAACGCCTAAATATTATAAAGGGCCGCTCTAACAACCCAAAGCTATCCGATGAAAATGTGTCACAAAAGAATGTCACCGTAAGGGCAAAGTGAATTGGCTGTCGGATGAATGCTACAAGTTGTTTTTTCCCATGAATTGGGGGCATGGCTATATAGTTGAATAATCATGGAGGGTAAAGATGGGTTCAAATAAAAATGATACTCGTAATAATTTTAGGTGACTATATACGATGATACCCTAAATCGTGTGACACATTCTGCGAATGTCTTTATTTATAATCTGTCTGAATTTTATTTATTGATAGCCAGTGAATTGAATTGTTTTACAAACAAAGTTCACTAAAAATCTGCCCAAAAAATTTTTTTCACCAGAGTTACTAAACCCAAATAGCAGAACATTTTGGGTATGCGATTGTAACTCGCCGGAGAATAGCTGATGAAATAGCTTTAAGGAATCTTTCTATTAGCGGCCGTATGGATGACGCAGACTTCAGCCCGGCAAGAATCAATGTTTTGATAATATGTTTCATCTTTATTTTTTGATATGGCATGCTTTTAATTCTGTAATCATATCCTCATTGGTTTTGGATTGATTGAAATATCGTTTTTTTATAGGTATGGAATCTTGTCCTTTGCCTCCCCAAACTAATTCTCCGGAATATATGACCCTGCTTTTCCAGTACAGCGTGCCTTCGAGAAAGAACGTATAGTTTCCCGGAGGGACGCGGTTGCCTTTATCGTCTGTCCCATCCCATTGGTAGGTAATGATACCGTTCCGGGGTGTCGCTCCCGTTATGGCATCTACTTGTGCGGAAGGGATGGTTTGGGGCTTCGCCTTGCTTACCCAAAGCGGAAGGGCATCTTTCCGGTATTCGTATCCGCCTTTTGCCGTAAACGATGTGGCATACAGGGTGCGTACCAACCGCCCTGCCGCATCTTCTATCCAAATGGCGTATTGGCTGGAAGCAATGCCGCCCCGGTGGAATCGGAAGGAAATCTCCAACCGTTCTTCTCCACGGTCGGCGGTCGGTGTTTCTTCTGCTCTTAAATGATTGCACTTGTATAGTGCGGTACAGGCAGATGCGAGTGTAATCAGCATAAATACAACTTGTTTCATATGTCATGTTCTTTAATGGCTTTCAGCCTGATTCGTACATAATCGATGTGCCAGCTCCCGTTATTGAACAGGATGCCGTTCAATGACTGCTCTGCTTCAGACAGGATTTCGTTTTCCGTGTTCGTGTCTACCGTGCGGAACGCTTGCTTGTCAAACATCTTTACCCAATTCCTCAAACCGCGCTCGCCGTTTTTGCAGGCTGTGGGGCGGTCGAATAGCAAGGCGTAGACTACTTTGAACCCGTTCTGTCCCAACAAGGTGGCGTATTCGCCTATGGTCGGGAAATAAAAGGGAAAGTCATATTCCATTCCTCTCTTGCGGAAACTTTGCCGCAGGGCTCCATGCACTGTTGCCGCGCATCCTTTGCCTCCGAATTCGCATACCAGTTCACCGCCGGGCTTCAAGGCGCGGTTTATCTGTCTTAAAAGAACCGGTTGCTTGTTCTCGTCGATCCAGTGGAAGACTGCATTGGAAAAGACGGCATCCACCGGTTGATTCAGAGTGAAGTCCAATGCATCCGATTTTATGAATGCCAGTTCAGGATAACGGCTTCGGGCTATGCCAAGCATGTCTTCTGAAGCATCAATGCCTGTAACGTTCAGTCCCATCTCGGACAAACGTTTTGTCAGCATTCCGTTTCCACAGCCCAAGTCTATGACATGGCTCCCGGCATGTGCGTCCAGAAGGTTCAGCACGTCTTCTCCGTACCGGGGTACGAATGAAAAGTCTTGGAGGTATTCTTGTGCATTCCAGTCTATGTTCATAGGTTTTTATTTTTCAAAATCATAAATATTCAATCCCAAGTCTGGATTGTATACGCGCTTTACTTGTTCGCCATAATTTTCCACGACAAACTCTCCGGCTCCGTTCAGAGTAGCGGCAAGCAGATGTCCTGCCAAGGCGGAATAATCGTTGCGCCCTACGGTGATATGCAGATGGAGATATGTTTTCTCGTCCATGGTTGATATATTTCCCGTAAGGTTGGAGATTTCCATTTGCTCCCGGAATGTTTTGTCTTCATAAGCTTTTGTCTGCGGATTGAAGAAACGGAGGGTAAGTTCTCCGATGGCTCCGATACCGCTGATAGAGCCCGACCGGATTTTTTTCTCCTTGCAGAAAGCATTCAGTGCATTTACGATTTCTGCGTGATTGTCGATGCTGACAATGTATCTGTTGCCAATTTTTTTGTATGAGTACATATTTTTTTCGTTTTGTGCGTTTGCCGGAGCAATCAATAGCCCGGCAAACAGCATGATAAGCCATAGTTTTTCCATAACATTCTCCATCAGAATACTTGTGTCGAAAGTTCGGGCCGCTGGTCTTGATGCCAGTAAGGATAAGGTTTCTCTGTTTTGCCGGCGGCATCGAGGCGTTGTATCTGCTCTGCCGTAAGCTTCCAGTCTGCCGCGCCGAGGTTCTGGCGGAGCTGTTCCTCGGAATTGGCTCCGATGACAAGGCTGCATACTGTGGGGCGTTGCAGCAACCAGTTCAGGGCGACTTGCGCCACGGACTTTCCCGTTTCCGCTGCCAGTTCGTCCAATACGTCTATTATATCATACAGACGGTCGTAGGACACGACATTATCCCTTACGGGTGCACCGCCACGAGCCACTCTTCCGTCTTGCGGCGCGGGGTTGTTCCTGCGGTAGCGTCCTCCCAAACGTCCGGCTGCCAGCGGGCTCCAGACCACGGTACCTACTTGCTGGTCTATGCCGAGCGGCATCAGTTCCCGTTCAAAATCGCGGTTCAGCAACGAGTAATATACTTGATGGGCCACGTACCGGCTCCATCCGCGCCTTTCGGACACTGAAAGCGACTTCATCAGTTGCCAGCCGGAAAAGTTAGAGCAACCTATGTAGCGTATCTTGCCGCTTGCCACCAAGTCGTCCAACGCCCGGAGCGTTTCTTCCACGGGTGTGTTGGCATCGAATCCGTGGATGTAGTAGAGGTCGATGTGGTCTGTGCCAAGGCGTCTCAGGCTCGCCTCGCATGCTTCTATCAGGTGGAAGCGTGAAGCACCTTCCTCATTGCGGCTTTCGCCCATGGGGAAGGTGCCTTTGGTGGCTATGAGCACCCTGTTGCGTTTTCCTGCAACCGCCTTGCCCAATATCTCCTCGGCAAGTCCGCGCGAATACATATCTGCCGTGTCAAACATATTCAGTCCGGCTTCCAGGCATATATCAATCATGCGGGCGGCTTCTGCCACTCCTGTATGGCCCCAGCCTTCGAAGCCGTGGGTGCCGCCGAATGTTCCTGTTCCCAGGGTCAATGCCGGGACGAAAAGTCCCGAGCCGTTCAGTCTGCGATATTCCATAATGACAAGTATTTAAATGTTTTATAATCCGATGGTTTCATATGAGGAGCATAAGTACCGACACGCAGGTGACGGCAGTCGTGAAATAGCGGAATCCCTTTTCAGGCAGTCGTTTGACCAGCAGAATGCCGAACATGCCGCCTAATAGGACGAAAGGCACGGCACAGGTATCCAGGAGGAGTGATGAGGCCGTGATATTGTTCCACGCCAGTGCCTGAACGGGGATTTTCAGGTAGTTTATCATCAGGAAGAACCATGCGTTGGTTCCCACAAAGCTGTATTTAGGCATCTTGACGGACAGGAGGTATATAGCCATGACCGGCCCTGCGGCATTTCCTATCATGGTAGTGAAACCGCCCAAAAGGCCGAAAAGCGGACCATACCACCAGCAAGACGGAAGCTTGTTTTCTTTTCTTTTCCATTCTGGCCAAAACATAATAAGCAATACCACGGCAAGGCATCCTCCCATCAGATGTTTGAACTCGGCAGGTGGTACTATCTTATCTACAAACAGGGCCAGGACAAAACCTGCCAAAGCGGCCGGAAGCAGTTTGAAAACATATTTCCATTCCGCGACGCTGCGGTAGTAGAGTACGGCTATCAAATCTGCCACGCACAATATAGGAAGTATCAGCCCGGTGGAAGGTTTTGCTCCGAAAGCTATTGCCATCAGCGGCACTGCCAACAAACTGATACCCTGGATACCGGTTTTCGACATTCCTATGAGTGTCGCCGAAAGGAAAAGCATTCCCCAATCAGAGGGGGATTGTATCCATGTGGAAAGGTCCATTGCTTTACTGTTTTAGCAATCCTAAGACTCTCATCAGTTCTTGCTTCATGATATCGGTATCGACGTCTTTCCCTGTCCAGTATTTTATGGCTATCATTGCTTGGTAAATAAGCATGTTCATTCCGGGAAGAATTTGCTTGCATCCGTTTGCCAAGGCATCTTTTAGTAAATGTGTATAAACGGGATTAGGGATGCAATCTGCGACTATCATCTGTGGCCGTAATGTGTCGACGCGAATATTGAGGCGTTGCTCAATGTCAGGATACAGGCCTACGGGGGTGGCATTGATTACTATGTCTGTATCGGAGGGAATGCTGAATGTACGGTTCCATGGCCGGAATGAAGCTTTTGCCGGTGTTCGGTTGTTCAGTAGGTCGGCCAATGATTTTCCTCTTTCACTCACATTCAGTATGGTGATTTCTTCTGCTTCGGCTAATGCCATCTCTACAGCTATCGCACGGGCTGCCCCGCCTGCCCCGAAAATGACAATCTTTTTGCCGGGTATGGATGTCATTTCTGAAATTGCTTTTACAAATCCTTTTCCATCTGTATTTTCACCTGTTGTCTGCCCGTCAGGGTCGATTATGACCGTATTGACCGCACCTATAATCTGTGCGGACTCTCCAATCTTGTCTAAGTACTTCATGACTTCCACTTTGTTGGGGATTGAGCAGTTGAACCCCCGCCATCCCATTGCCTTGGCACCTTCAAAGGCTGCCTGCAAATTATCGGGCCCTACTTCGCAATTGATATAGCGATAATGTAGTTTGTGGTGGCGGAATGCAGCTTCCATAATGGCCGCGGTAGGATTTTCGGCCGCAGGTTTTGCAAATGACCCAAGCAATTCATACAGGAAGTTCGGCGAAGAAGCCTTTTGTTCCTTGATGTTCATAATACCGATCTTTTTCATTTCATTTGACTCTGCAAAATTAACAGTAATAAAAGGAATATGGTTCGGTTATATTTGCAGTATTATCTATTATATTTGCAATCGAACAAAAAGCGTAAGTATGCCAATATTAGAACGTAAGATTATACATGGCGTAGCGACAGTATGCAGCCATATTTCTTATCCTCGTTTCGTACTCCCTTTGCACAAGCATGTAGAGTTTGAAATCATGTTGTTCACCCAAGGCAACGGAAAACAGTTTGTCGGTGAGGGTGTATCTGAATATAGAGCTGGGGATATCGCCCTCATCGGAAGCAATGTGCCTCATCTTCACTTGTGTGATTCCAAGTTGCATCCTATATCCGCAAACGGCCAAGATAATAAATGGAGTGCCGGAGAGGCTATACAGTTCAGGCCGGATATGTTTCCGGAAAATATGAAAGATATTCCGGATTATCGTTTTATCTACGATTTGCTGCAGAAAAGCCAATATGGAATCCGCTTCTACGATGAGGGTGTGTTTGATGAAATGCTGGGGATGGTACGGGTGTTTGATTCTTCTGAATATACCTCACGTCTTGTCTGCTTGTTGCGTATGCTCGAAAAACTGCATGACTGCCGGCATTTCAAATTACTCTCCGACACTGCATATAATCAAGCGAATCATATTCCTGATGTAAAGGAACCTGTCAATAAAGTGTATGCATATCTTTATAATCATTTCAAGGAAAAAGTGACGTTGGGGGGGATAGCGGAGTTTGTCAAACAAAATCCTACGGCATTGTGCCGGTATTTCAAACAGCGCACGGATAAGAGCATTTTCCAATGTTTGGCCGAGATACGGATTGAACACGCATGCAAATTGCTGGCTTATTCAAAAATGAATGTTTCGCAAATAGCGTATGAATCGGGGTATAATAGTGTCACTCATTTTATCGCTCAATTTGAGAAAATTACCAGACAGACACCGTCTGAATATAGGACACGGATAAAATTGTGAGAATTCTTAAGTGTGGTGAACGATGGTATACAACTTACGCTATGTCTTGATATATGGGAACAGGTTGTTTGGGTATGCCTGAAATACAAACTTGCTTTTTTTAAAACTTTGTTGGATTGATTCAGAGTAACTTCCAAAACGCCATTTCCTGCTACAAGTTGCCATCACTATGCCAATCCATTGTTTGATGCACAATGTCCGTTTGCTTTGTTTCCAAAACAGGGTATCAACGTTAAAAAAAACGTACCGTCAATGGAAGTATTGTTTTTTCGGAAAGAGATTTTCGAGGAAATGGGGGTGAAGTTTGGATGAATTTCTTTTCATGTCCCTACCGTTTTCTCGTTGGTCAAAAGTAGGAAACCATGCACGCTTTCTTGATATGCAAAATATTGCAAATCAGAGATAAACAATCTTGTTCGGTGGAGATTCGCACTCCACCTTTTCCGCTCTACTTTCTGGAACACCGGAAGCGGCCATATTCCGCATTTTTTTGCGTCCTCTCGGAAAACAAAATCCTGATTCCGTTTGGAAATCAGGATTTTACTGTCTTTTGCTTTTCTTTGAAGTGGTGCCACCAGGAATCGAAAAACGGTTTGTATAGCACTATTTCTCAATAAGTTATATCTTTATTACGATGTTAGTCCCTTGAATAAGGTTTTCACAACTTTGCACCGTTCGACATCAGTTTGTATCTTGGGTACGATTTCTGAATGCAAAGATAGAAGATAATTGTTATTTTTCTATAGGTTTTACTTCTTTTATTTCTTTTCCAGCATATGTCCCATATGCTTTTCCGGAAACTTCTCCTTTTTTATAGTAGTCTGCTAACATCTTTAATGTTAAATCTATATCATTTTCTGATTCTATATGGAGTTTTCCATCCTTAACATTCAATTGATTACCATATTTCTTGCAAATCCGTTGCATTTTGTTTATGGCTTTGGTGTCAATTCCTTTGTAATTCCCGATTTTGGTAAGTCGAACCAGTTTTTTATGGATTGATGGATTAGATTCAATTTGTTGGTTGATAATCTCTAAACCTGTAATCATCTTAGTTTCTTCAAGTTGAGTTAAAACTTCTTTTGCTTGCTTTTTATATTCCTCTTCCAATCCAACTATCTGTTCAAATTGAGTTTTCTTAGCAATATAGAAAATATCATTATAATATAAACAATCTACTTGTTTGTCAAGATTGACGGTTTCTCCTTGTATCAACTCTAATTTTTGGCTTTTGGTATTGAAGACAGTTCTTAGTGCCTTAGGAATCCATTTCCGATTGTTACTGTCTTTTTCATCAATAGCGACTTTTCCTGCAAGAATTTTCCGAAATGTGAAAATATTATCTTCGTCTTGGTTTTGAAATCCTACACAATAAGCCCATAGTTCTTCATTTTCAATTATTTCTTCAAGACTTGTGATTTTAGGTGGAATTGCTTTTAACTGGTTATTAACAACATCTGCAAATGACATTACTTTATTTGTCATAGAATAAGTGAACAAATGTTGCGTATCATCTGCAATAACATCATATTCATGTACCTCAGTTTTTTTATTAATGAGATACGATAATTGTTCTTGCGTCAAGGAATATAAATGATTACGGATTTCATCATTTATATCAACTTGATATACTTTAAAAAGATATTTATCCAGAACTTTGCTATTTTTTTTCTGATTATGTTTTAAAACTCGCGTTATAAAATAGAGATATGTATCACTAACCTCTATATCCTCCAATCTCTCAAGTAAATCTTCTAATATCATATTTATTCTTTGTTTATTGCGAAAAACAGCTTGTTTCCTATTTCATATAATTTTATTTTATCTTCATCCTGTAACGAATTATTTTTTGATATGATAAATCCGTTTTTTATTTTTTGTTCTTAGAATACTCAATATCATAAATAGAATATTTACAACTAAGAATTGGATTTATTAATATCATTGATGAATTTATATATATCCTATATATAATACCCATTAAAAATAAGATAGAAATCCCTTCATACCACCCATTAAGGCTTTGAAATAGAAAAGGAATTATATAAGTTGCTATATATCCGATAGATTCACTATTTTTATTCTTAATATCAATAATTTGCGCATTAAATCCATTTTCTGATATATCTTCAATATTTTTCAATGTATTATGCAATCCGATAATTCCCAATATAGAGACCAAAGTTAGTACACTTGATAAGCCAAAGAAAGATAGAAATATTTTAATACTATTTATTGATATTCCACCCCAATGGAGATAATTATAGTTATCCGAAAGTTGCCTGAGTATTACCAATATAAATAATGGTAAATATGAAGATACGAATAAAGCAAATTTAGCTCCTTTCTTTAAATCGTTATTCTTATATCTCATACGTTTCGTTTTTCAAAAAATATCCTCCAGTTTTAGGCGCACCTCTAAACTCTATCAAGGTTTTATCTTGTAAAACCTTGATATATCGCATAGTCGTTCTTAAACTCTTGTTGATATGCTTGCTGATTTCAGAAGCATTCAAACCGGGAGTGGTTGCCAGCAGATTGAGAATAGCTTGTTCATTCTCGTTTATTGTATCATTTACTATGTCATTTACTCTGCCATTTACTGTGTCATAGTTGGCAGAGTTAGTGATTTTACGTTTGAACACTGCTGTAAATATCCCCTCTGTGTGAAATTCCGGTTCGGGCAGATTCGCTTCTCTCATGGCTTCCTGCATACGAGGAATACCGGATGCAACTCTTTCAACCAAGTGCATACGGGTAAATAAACCAAAAATTAGCGGATTACGTGTCATGCTTTTATGCCCGAAATCTTTAGCCACAACAGGCAGAAGTCCTCCGGGATTGGAAATCTCTACCCGGTCGTCAAACATTTCTACCATAATGCTTGCGCCTTGTTCGTAATAATCACGGTGCGACAGGGCATTTATAATGGCTTCTTTAAATACGGTCAGAGGTATTTCCCAGATTTCCTCTCTTGGTCCTGCACCCTCTATTTTATAAGCTACTTGCAGTTTGCTTTCCAGCCAAGACATAGCCTGTAAATATTGTTGGTACAATGAACCTCCGAAAGTTTTATCATCTATAATATAGACTTTATTTGTTCCCTTGAAAAGAACACATCTTGTAACAGCATGTGGAAACTTTCGTTCAGGTTGTTTGCCGAAGAACATCGCTGCTCCATTCTTTGCCGTTCCGCTCTCAGTAAACAGTTCCAAGTTCTCAAAAATTTGTTTGTCGGGTGTGGACGAACTTAGTTTGGCTTCCGTTCGGAAACTCTTTATCATCTGTTCGTCTGCATCCGTGTAAATATTGAACCAATGGCAGGGTATATGGTCAAAAAAGATTTTGTTACACTCCTGAAAGAAGCTGCGCATTTCTTCGGCTGTGCGAAGTTTCTGTGAGTTTGCCCCCTCACGCACATAGATAGAACCGGAAAATATATAAGGTTTATCCTTGCCGGACGGAACATCAATCACCCAAACAGTTTTATCTCCAATATTTATGGAATACAATTCACAGTGGAGTGCAGGAGATATTTCGCTGATAGAACCTTGAATGGCAGAACGCTTATCGTTTTCTAAGTTAGTATCTACCACTTGTCCGTTATCATCTACTCCAATAAGCAAATATCCTCCGTTTGCATTGGCAAAAGCACATATTTCTTCTGTCAGTTCACGAACCTTTGAAGGAACACGAACCTTAAATTCCACATTGTAGCCTTCTCCACTATCAATGAGTGATTGTATGTTTTCTGTATTTAACATGAACTTTTATAATAGTGCCACAAAAATAGTTATTTGTTACGATTGTAAGTTGTTAGTTTCATTTTATTTATGGCAAAACATTCCTCTTTTCGCTTTTATCAATACTGTATTTATTGAACAAACCCAGTCTTTGAGCGAAGTTGACAGCTTCAATCGAATTGTTAGCTTTTAATTTTTGTAATATATTCTGTCTATGACTATTCACTGTATTGATACTAACTTTCAATGTTTCTGCTATCTCTTTACTCAATAAGCCTTTCTTCATAAATCGTAAAACTTCTAATTCCCGGTTTGTCAAAGGTTCATCCAGTGTATCAGATAAATCTATAAATATCTGTTCTCCAGTTTTAAAGTTATATAGGTGGCTTTTAATAATTTCCGATTCATGGCTTGCATCAACATCAATAACCGATAGCATAAGCCAAATATTTCCTGATTTATCTAACTCAAGAACTTGTTCTTGCTCTATTATGCGTATATATTCACCCCGTATATTTCTTATCCTCATTTCATGAATGGCTTTGTAGCTCTTTTTTTCTTCATTGGAGAATGAACGCAATATCGAATAGATTTTCTTTCTTACAAGTAACCCATAATCTATATCGTCCGGATGTATAACCTCAATAACTGGCTGATGTCCATGAATAAACAACCTACGGGAGTCAAGCCCATATAGTTTAGGAATATTATCAGAAACAAAAACGAATTTATTAGTGTAGCAATCAAATACCAATACGATACTATGCGTAACTTCTGAAAGTTTAATCCAATCATTTTTCCTCTTTTCAAGAATGAAATAATCAATTTCATCGAACTCTATGCTTGATGTTGGCAGTATATTTATGACTTTCTTTTCTATTTCACTAATTATCATGCTTGCTATGACGTTTATTGTTAGATAGTTAGGTTACATCTCATTATAAATGACTATTGTCCTTAGAGTATCTTGCATCTAACTTTGTACAAAGTTAATAAAAAGAGCATAAGTGTAAGGTAAATAGATGTTTAATGTTTTAATTATTCCTATATGATAAAAAAGATTTGTTTAGTGACACGGAGAGGTAAAAGAGTTATGGGTCGCAAAGTTGTAGTGACATCAGTATTTGAAACTGACATTGAAAATATTTGGTGCAAGATTCAAGATATTGAAACGCTAAGAGAAATTTGTAAACCCAAAGCAAGTTTTATATCTTATGGCAATATTCCTCCTGTTTGGAAAGAGGGGGAAACATTTTATTTTAAGATGTTTCTTCATCGATTTATTCCTATTGGAAAACATACAATCAACGTAATTAAGATTGATAAAAAATCAAGAGAAATAGTTTCAAATGAGTATAATAACAGAGTAACTATATGGAATCATTATATTCAAATGGAAAAGATTACCGAAAATGTTACAAAATATACCGATAGTGTTGAATTGTATGCTGGTTATCTAACCCCGCTTGTTGCTTGGTGGACTCTTTATTTTTATAAACACAGACAAAAGAAATGGCAGAAAATCGCAAAGAACTTATAAAATGTTCACGATAGCTACTTAAGTTAATTATGGCAAACTGGAATTTAGCAGAAAAACAGATATATAAATTATTAAAACATCCTTTCCAAAAGGAAAAATCTGATATAGAATCTATTACTGCTGCATATCTTGAATTTGTAGAAGAATTATTCGATTACCTTAATAAAGAAAATGATAACAAAACACGTATTAGGCAATTAAATATGAGTTATATAGATTTTGGTACAATTAAGGCTTTAGAAGAAACTTCACCTACGGAAAATAGCAAGTTAAAAATTATATATCTTGACAAACTGTTATCTTTAATAAATATGGAGCAAGAACTAATCTATCGGCAAATGGAATACCCCAAATTTTTCATTAATATTGAATCAGATTGGAAATCTCCCTTTTATTTAAACAGTGAGGTAATTAATATTATAGATATAATGGAATTAGTTTGTGGTATTTTTTATATCAAAGATGGTATTATTCGCATTGATAACAAGGATATTTTTCTAAGTGATATATCACATATTTTTGAGAAAATGTTTAATATCAGTTTTGGTGATATATACAAAAAAGAAATAGCAGTTATTAAACGAAAACCTACTAAAATCACAGATTTTTTAGGTAGGTTGAAATTAGCTATTATTAAAAAGAGTAAAGACAATGGCTACGATTATTTTTAAATATTTTTTATTTGATAATCAATGAGATATAAATAATTTATAGGGGAGTGGATGTACCATTCCCTTATTTTCTTTGCTCTCGTTTTCTGAACTTTGCTTCATCAATCGATTGACAGACAAGAATGTATAATCAGAAAAATGAAGCAATCATGTATATAGATAATGACGATTTCAGCGTATGGATGCAGAAGCTGTACGCCAAACTGGAAGAACTCTGCAAGGATGTACGGGTACTGCGCAATGCCGACAGGGTGCTGCCCGAAGATGACAACCTGCTGGATAATCAGGACTTGTGCCTGCTGTTCAAAGTAAGTATTAAGACCCTGCAACGCTACCGGGCTATCGGTGCGCTGCCGTACTTCACAATCAGCGGAAAAGTCTACTACAAGGCTTCCGATGTCCGGGAGTTTATCAAGGAACGGTTCAGCGTCACCACGCTACGCCAGTTCGAGAAAGAACACTGCACGAAGAAAAAGAAGTGAATTAGAAAGCCGGGGCGGTTCTGCTCCGGCTTCGCTTTGGGTTTATGGTTTGCCCAGCTTGTCGGCTTGCTCCCTTAGCTGCTCGGCTTGTTCGTTTAACAGTCTTGCCCGTTCCAACGCTTCCGCCTGCTTCCTGCTGCGGTATTCAAAGCCTTTCACCGAATCGGTCAGGCTTCGGATGAAAGCGTTGTCCCGTTCCCGGCTGAACTTCGTTTCCAGCAAATCAAGGCTGCTGCTGTCTGCCTTTCCTTTCATCAGGATATAGCGGTATTTTATATCATTGTCCTGTAACCGTTGCATCCGTTCCGTAAAACGAATATTCAAGATTAGCGAAGTGATACAGATAATAAAACCTGCTGAAAGAAGAAAGAACTTGGGTTTCAAGTAGGGAGTTACCCGGTATATCAGTTTGCCGTACCATGAAACGGGCGTTGTTTCTCCGGTCGGTGTATCATCAGCTGGGAACACCCCCTTTAACCGCTCCTTAAAATATCGGTGCGAGGTCACGATAAGCCCCTTTATATCTTCAAGGTCTTGTTTTTGGTTCTCGAATTGCCCTTTTCCGATACTGCCGATTTGGTTTAGAATCTCCTGCACCGTGTTTTCAGTAATGCCGGATTTGCCCTGCATTTCCGAAATGTGCTGTTCGATAACGTCCAGTCGGTTAATCGTTTCCTCCCGGCTGGCTGGCGTTACCTGCTTCTCCTGCCGTTCTTTCAGTTCCGTAACCATAGAGAGAAGCCCCTCCAAAATTAAGTTATTTTCCATGTTCCTATAATTTTAAGTGTCGTTTCTTTTTCTTCTTTTTTCTTTCACCGGGATTGTCGGGCGTTTCATCAGCCGGAGAGGACGGGGCGGAGAACAGACCGCCCAAGCCTGCCAGTAACGGACTGTCGGCTTTTCCCGGTGTCTGCGCTGGCTCCTGAACAGGTGCGGAAACCGTCTGCCTATTGTTTCCGGCAGTGTTCAGCCCCACATCCCCGAAGCATTTATCCAGCTTGGAGAAACTGAAACTGCGGTCTATCTCCGAACCCTTGAACGTGTATTCGCCTTTGGAAAAGGATATGCCCTGTACTTCGCCAGTCTGTCCCCTGTACTTGAAATGAATCCCGATACCCTTTTCTGCCAGCCGGGTTTGTAACTGCTGCCAGTTCCTTGATTTCCCGATTTCATCCTTTACGGCATTGTAAATCTCGTATTTGGATTTGTCCGGCTCTCTCAAACGGTGCTGCTTTACATGCTCCTTGCCTTTAGCGAAATAAAGCCCGTGTTTGGCTTTCAGCTTCTTGCATATCTGCTCGTTGCGGTACATGTCGTTCCTGTCCGAAATGGTCTTGCCGTTGTTGTCTATACGGTTGAACACGATATGCACGTGCGGGTGTTCCCGGTCTTGGTGGCGCACGATGATGTACTGCGTATCGGTGATTTTCATTTCACGCATGTACTCCTGTGCAAGCTGTACCATTTTCCCGTCTGTCAGCTTGGGTGCGTCCACCGGGGAATAGCTTAGCGCAATATGTCCGATAGGATTTTTCAGGTCGGGGTTCATCCCGGCTTGCAGTATGAAACTGCGTATGATGTCCCGGTTGCTTTCGGCTAACACTCCCTCCGCATGAAGCAAGGTTGCCTGTTCCTTGCCGAGTACATAGTTCACGCAGCCTTTAAATCCGCTTCCCTTTCTTATTTTTCCAATCATCCGACAGTTGGTTTATGATTTCGACAATCCTGTTCTTGAGTTTCACCAGTTCCACCGCCACCAGTGCGAATCCTCCGGCATTCGCCCGGTGTGCCAGCTGGTTGATGTTGTTGGCTTCGCCCGCCAGCTTGCGGATAGTGTCCGCATCCTGCCTGTTCAGCCTGGGTGTTACCTCTGCCGAAACGACCGCCTGCCGGACGTACTCGCTGACGTGCAGCCCGGCTTCCCCGGCTCGCTTCCTGATTGCGTAGAACTGTAACTCGGTCAGCTTCGTGCTGACTAACGTAATCCTGCCAGTCGGTACAGGGCATACCCGGGCTTTTCTGTTGCTGGATAGTGAGGAATGAAAGATAGTCCATAAAGCCCTCGAACACGAAACAGGTGTCTCTCTGCTCTCCCTTTTGCCTTATGTGGGTGATGTCTTTCGATGTGCTGCCCTTGAAACGGGGATTGCGAAGCTCGTAACCTCCTGAATCATTCCTGAACGCCAGCGCAAAATAAGGCTTGCCACCGATACGGTAATACATTTCCTGCACGTATGGGGCTGCCGTTCCGGGGGAAATCCCCCTTTCCTGCAAGTAGCGCATGAGTGCCGGATTCTGTAACGGCTGTATTCTGCGTATCTCTATCGGGCTGGCTGCCTGCCTTTTCGTGTCCCTTTCGGGCAGGTCTTTCCCGTGAAAGGAAAAAGAGGTAATGTCGCCCTGCTCCAGTCGGCAGATAGCACCGTAGGCGTTGCACCCGTTCTGCTTCATCACAAGGTCGATGAGCGTCCCGCCCTCGCCAGTTCCGTAGTCACACCATAGATTGGCGTTATAATCCACCTTGAAACTCGGCGTGTTGTCCTCCCGTAAGGGGCTGCGGTACATCCCGTAGCTTCCCTTTTCCGTGACGGGCTGGATTTCCAAAGAGTTCAGGTAATCCTTGATACTGATATTGTTGGCTTCCTTGTAGGTCATAATCTTTATTTTTTTGATGTTGATAAATTGCAGTAGCACAGTAAGAAGAAAAATTGCTATGTTTCTTCGCATAATTCTTTTTCTTTCAGCGGATTATCTCTTATGCAGTAAGATAAGTAAGTTATTTCTTCAAAAGAAGATAGAAATATAACCCTGATAATTCCTGCGTTTTTTCTTTTTCCAAACTTTTCCAAAAGTTTGCGGTTTTATCTTACTGCTTACTGCGTTATTATTAAATATCTGATATACAGGATATAAAATAAAAATATATCTTACTATGGCAGTTACTGCGTTGCAGTAATACCCAATCGTAAAATGACCGTGCTAACCGTAATCGTTGTTTGTACAGGATGTTGGAACAGGCTTTATCCTATACCCATATACCGAATAGGTCTGTTTGTCGATACGTTTCTGTACCCGTTTGAACCCGGCTTTGCGTAACGCTTCCCCCAGCCGTTTTTCGGATAGTTGCATGGGGCATATATCCCGTAAGCGTGCCAGTATCTGTGCCGTTGTCATAAAAAACAGGGCTTCTTCCCTCTCTGTCGGCTTCTCAAAGTATTGTGCCAGCATCTCGAACTCGACCGTCTGCACCTCAAATTCCGCATTTGTCAGGTGCAGTTCCCCAATCTCCGCATCATTGAACCAGTAGCGTACGCCCTGACGGTACAGGTACATGATTTCGGAATAGACGTTATCCATGCGGATGCTTTCTGCCGTGGGCTTGTCTATGTGCAGCACCTCGAACGGCAAGAAACGCCTGCTGCCTGTCGGGTCGGTCAGGAACTCGTTGCCGTTCACCGAAGCCATGAAGCTGGCGAGGTGGGGGTATTCCTCTATGTAAACATCATACGGTCTGCGGAACTTTACCGCCGGGGTGGTGATAAGGTTCTTCAATGCGTTCTCGTTCTGCTTGTTGAGTTCCTTTAGCTGGTCGTCAATGTTGATGAACAGGTATTCGGCTATCAGTGTCAGGATGTCTTTACCCTGCGGGTCTATCTTCCCGGTGAACAGGTAGTTCTTAAGCGGTGTCGGGCAAAGGTTGTCCAGCCACCACGATTTGAACTGTCCCTGCTTGTCCCCTGTCAATACCAAACAGGTATGGTTCTGGCATCCCGTGTCATTCATGGCGTTGGCTACCACACCGATAAGCCATTTCGTGAAATATTCCTCCCATTTGCCGGGGTTGGCTACCTGTACCGTGTTCAGGAGCCTGCCGATATGCCCGTGTTCGGTTGGATTGAGAAGCGGCAGGGCGTTGAAGTATTCCCGTATGGGATGTACCTTTCTTGCGAAATCGCTTTCCAGTATGGTACGGATGTTCTCGGCAGAGGTGACGATACCAGCGGTCGCATCCAGCCTGCGCCTGAACGAGTTCAGAACGAATTTCGTAACGGGCTGGTACAAGCCCGAAGAATCCGCAGCCCGGTATTCCGTCCGGCTCTTTACGGTGTTGAACCGGAAATCGTACAGGACGCTCAACAGGCTTTCGATGCGCTCGTTCTTTGACTGCCAGCCCTCGATATGCCGTGCATCATCACTTCTTTTCTTTTTCATCGGGAAGTCTGTTAGAAGCCGGGACATACTGCTGCTGCATCCACTTTTTGAGTTCCTCCATGTCAAAACGCAGGGTACGCCCACGCTTGACACACGGTATCATCCCCTTACTGGCTAAATGATACAGGTAATTGACCGAATACCCGGTTATGCCGCTGGCAACGGATATTTTGACTAACACAGGCTCTTTTCCGTCCTGCCGTTCTTCAGGCTGTGCGCCCATGACCGGGGCAATCATCTTTTCGATGTTCTCCTGCCGTTTGAAAATTTCTTCGAGAGGATTGTTCATAGGTGCTTGTTTTTTGAATTAGCACCACAAATAAAATAAGAAAAATCTGTAAAAAACAAAGCGTCAGCCGTTTGGAATCGCTTTGCTTCGCTCTGCGCCAAATTAATGTCGGCAAATGGAAAACGGCTTTGTGTTCATTACCTTACTTATTTAGGGAGTGGAGAAAAAACAGGTTTTTTGTTATCGGTTCATTTCTTTCGTGTTGTTGTTGGGTTGGCGGTGGACATTTTCGGACACGCAAGGTCATTTGCGGACAGGAAGAAACAACCTGTCATTCAGCCTTATATATTTGCACCAGTGAAGAAAAACGGAGTATTGACAAGAATAAATATATCGGTTATGGAAATAGTGACGATTGAAAAGAAAACGTTTGAACTATGGAAACAGAGGTTTGAAAATTTTGTGGGTCGTGTGGATGCGCTCTGCGTGCCTTTACGCAGGAAGCGTGACAAGTGGCTGGATAACTGCGAGACTTGCCGTTTGCTGAATGTTTCAGCCCGGAGTATGCAGACTTACCGTGATACGGGGAAACTGCCTTATTCGCAGATTAACAATAAGATTTACTACAAGGCTTCGGACGTGGAAGCCTTTCTGCTCGACCAAGTAAGGGACAATTCTAAAAAGTAGGCGTATGGATTTGATAACGAAAGATTCCGAAACCACACTGGTACTGTTTTCCTCCCTCGACAGGGTGCTGGAAAACGTGGAGTACGTGGTAATGAACTATCGCCCGGTATTGAACGGTGAACACTACCTGACGGGCGATGAGGTGTGCAGGCGGCTTTGCATCAGCAAACGGACGTTGCAGGATTACAGGGACACGGGGCTGCTGGGGTACGTGCAGCTTCCGGGAAAAATCATCTACCGTGAAAGCGAGATTTTAGACCTGCTGGAAAGGCATTACAGAAAATGAAATCTTGAAAACATGAAATCTTGTTTTATTGATGTCTTGCTTTCTTGGAATATTGAAGTATTGAAATATAGCTGTCTTGTTTTCTATATTGTTTGATTGAAAGCCAGCAATCACGTTTTCTTGAAAACTGTGTTGCTGGCTTCTTCGTGGTTATACGGATAGCTGTTTCTCAACGGCTTGCATATCCCTTAGTATCGTTTGGTCTAATACTTTCGCATAATGCTGCGTCATTCGGGTGGATGAATGCCCCAGCATTTTAGCCACGTTCGGTAGTGACACGTTGCTAGCCAGTGCGATAACCGAAGCGAAACTGTGCCGGGCTGTGTGCGTGGTCAGGTTCTTTTTGATACCACACAGATCGGCAATCTCTTTCAGGTAACTGTTCATCTTCTGATTGCAGGGAACGGGCAACAAAGTTCCTTTATCCATGCAGTAAGGATTATCCTTATACTTTTCAAGTATCTGTTTGGGAATGCTCAAAAGCGGGATGTTACAGAGGTTGTTTGTCTTTTCACGGGGTTTCACTATCCACAGGTTGCCGTTGCTGTCCTCTGAAACGTGTTCGGGGCGCAAGTTATACACGTCTATGAATGCCAGCCCGGTATATACGCAGAAGATAAAAACATCCCGTACCAGTTCCAGCCGTTCAATCCTGAACTCTTTCTGCCATATCCGGTTTATCTCGGCTTGGTTTAGGAACTGTTTGTTTACTTCCACCTCGTGAAACTTGATTCCGGCAAACGGGTTCTTTGTCAGCCACTTGTTGGCAATGGCAAGGTTTATCACTTTCTTAAAACATTTCATGTACCGGATAACGGTATTCTGTGCGCAATGCTTCTCCGTCTTTAGGTATAAATCGAATTTGCGTACCAGTTCCCCGTTTACCTCACGCAGTAACATATCATCTACCTTGTAATCCCGTTTAACCAGTTCTATGAGGTATTTAAGGCAATTGTCGTAACGTCTTACGGTGATGTCGGCATAATCCGTCCCGATTAGCTTCCGGCAGTTGTCATTATGTTCTTTGAATACATTATATAATGTCTTGAAAGTCTTGTCCTTTCCCTGATAGCGGTTCACTATGGCACGTGCGGAGATAATCTTTCCCTCCAGTTCCAAATCTTGGTAAATCTGATAGAATTTCACACGCAGGGCGTCAATGTAATGGTTAAGTTCTACGGAGTTTCGATCTTTGCCTGTCGATTTCTCTTTTTCCTGCGACCAAAGTGGGACTTTTACGCTCCGCTTTAGTTGAAGTTCCACGTATAGGCGGTCATAAGTGACACGCACACGCACGGGTGCTTCCCCGTTTTTTAACAGTTTGCTACGCTTGATGAAGAACAACACGCTGAATCTTTTTCTTTCCATACGGCTCAATTTTTAATGATACAAAGTTAGGAAATCGAACCGAGAACCCTGTTATGTAAAATAGTGTAACGTGGTGTAAAAGAATGAAGTAAATACCTCGCAGTGGAACATTCCGGGCTTTTAAAACCAGTCCCTTGAATAAGGACGTATAGTTTGCTTCAATCCCACTAATTTTGCTTACTCTTGGAAAAGAAAAATCTCCGAACTTCTTTGAAATTCAGGGATTTACATCATTTTTCCTTCTTAAAAAGTGGTGCCACCAGGAATCGAACCGGGGGACACAAGGATTTTCAGTCCTTTGCTTTTTTTCGACATTCGAAAGCTCGCTAACGCTCACTTTTGGAAGCAACCAACTGAGCTATGTCACTTTATGAATCAGTGGAGTTACTAAAATTTCCCGTAATTTTATTATCTATTCGCTTGGTTTAAACATGGGTTTAAACGGCTTGAATTGTTAATGGATGTACTGATTATCTCTGATTACTATATTTTTTGTATGGATAGGTATTTCTTCCTTATATCAATATCCCAGTTTTCAGTATATCGGTATTGAGAAAGGCTGTATCATTTATTATTCAGTAATGCTGTTACTTCATCTTCCAGCTTCGGCAGATGATTGATAACCATGCTCCAAAGAATATCAGCCGACAAACTA
Source organism: Coprobacter secundus (assembly GCA_000803105.1). Classification (GTDB taxonomy): domain Bacteria; phylum Bacteroidota; class Bacteroidia; order Bacteroidales; family Coprobacteraceae; genus Coprobacter; species Coprobacter secundus. Next base: position 19,617 of record JTDA01000021.1, on the reverse strand, counting down.
TCATATCCATGTATGATATAATTTCTTGCATCTACAATCTTTCGTGAATTGGTGATAGCTATGTTTCTATCTGTTTTTAAGATTCTGTTCATGGCTTCACCTATAATTTCTATATTCCGTTCAATGGCACGTCTAAGGCAGAGATTGCTGTAAAAGTCTTCAAACAGTTTCGGCTTGTCATCAAAGAAACTTTCTATTTCTTCAACGGCAGTCAGAATATCTTGCAAGTGCTTTTTTATCAAATCATCCATATATCAATGCTTTTGTTGCATCCACATTCTTTTTCAGATATGGATTCTTTATGGTCTGTTCTTCTAACAAATCAACTTCTCTGCCAAACAATTCTTCCAGCGAATATTTGAAATCAAAGTAGTTGTCGAAGTAATCGCTTACTTCTGCCTTGTTAAAAGAGACAACCAAGTCCACATCGCTATTGTCATTGAAACGATTGGTAAGGATAGAACCGAACACAAACAATTTGCTTACTTTGTGCTTCTTGCACAAAGCGATAATCTTATGTATGTTGTTTTCTATCAGCTTCATAAACGAACTTACTTATAATGCAAAGATACTAAATTTATAATTTCTTTATATTCTTGTGAGGACTTTTTTCTAACTCTTCCTGTAAAATGAACTTTCTTCAAAAAAGGTACTCTTTATACTCATGTCTGATTTTCAGCGTATCCTATATCTTCTTTTAAGAAGAACTGAAAGAGAAATTGGACAGACAAAAAGAGACGGCTCTCATGCTTATTTTGCATAAATGCCGTTTTAGAAATTTATCGTAGCACTATTTCTTGGATGAAGTATAAGTACCATATTTATCGGTATGTTTCATCGTGTTTCCCTCAATTTGACCTTTTATTTTAAAACCGTCATATTCACAAGGAAACACGCTTGTTGTTTCACTGTAAAGATAAGCATATTTCTCTTGGTTGTATAGTTCGGTGCTATTAGGTTCATAAACTGTGATTACGCATTTGGACATTCATGCCTTTGGCTTATTCTTGGAGATGTCCCAATGTGCAGATTCACGGATATGCCCAGACTGGCATATTTTGGTTTTCTGTCTTTTGTCACTTCTCAGTATTGGAGGTGATTCGTTGTTAGTGGGTACCTTATACTTGTAACAAAGCTCTTTTACTGTGATTGCCACGGTTGAAACAAAGGGTTGAAACTAAGGCTCAATCAAGGGGTGAAGATAATAAAAAAGAGAGCTACATTTTGCAGTAACTCTCTGACTTTCAGTGGTGCCACCAGGAATCGAACCGGGGACACAAGGATTTTCAGTCCTTTGCTCTACCAACTGAGCTATGGCACCATCGTTTTTGCGAGTGCAAATGTATGGATTATTTTGTTCCCGTGCAAATAAAATGGGGAATATTTATTGGGGATGGTCGTTTTCTTGGCTTAACGAGTTCCATCCTTGGGCTTTGAGGGCTATCTCGGCTCCGTCACGGGTTATCATGCAGGCGCCTAAGGCGGGGGAGGTGATGTGGCCTATCACGCGGACTCCGGGTATGGTGATGACTTCGTCATGGGCGGCGAGGGGCACGGTGAAGAGGAGCTCGTAGTCTTCGCCTCCGTTGAGGGCTGCGGTGATGAGGTTCATGTTGAACTCCTCGGCCATGGCTGCGGTCTGGTAGTCGACGGGTATGCGGTCTTCGTAGATGCGGCAGCCGGTGTGGCTCTGGTCGCAGATGTGCAGGAGCTCGGAGGAGAGTCCGTCCGATACGTCCATCATGGCGGTGGGGAGGATGTTGTGCCGGGCGAGTTCTGCGATGATGTCTTTGCGGGCTTCGGGCTTGAGCTGGCGTTCGAGGAGGTATTCGCGTCCTTCGAATGCGGGCTGGAAGTCTTTGTCGCCTGTGAATACTTTTTTTTCTCTTTCGAGGAGTTGGAGCCCCATGTAGGCGGCTCCGAAGTCTCCGCTTACGCATATGAGGTCGTTTTCTTTGGCTCCGTCGCGGTAGACGATTTTGTCTGTGTCGCCTTCGCCGATGCAGGTGATGCTGATGGCGAGCCCGGTGAGGGAGGCGGATGTGTCGCCTCCGACAAGGTCTACTCCGTATACGTCGCAGGCGAGTTGGAGGCCGGCGTAGAATTCTTCGAGGTCTTCGACGGAGAAGCGTTTGGATATGCCCAGCGACAGGGTGAGCTGCTTGGGCTGCCCGTTCATGGCGTATATGTCTGAGAAGTTGACGACGGCCGATTTGTACCCGAGGTGTTTGAGGGGTACGTATGTGAGGTCGAAGTGTATGCCTTCGAGGAGGAGGTCGGTGGTGACGAGTACTTGCTTGTGGTCGTACCGGAGTACGGCTGCGTCGTCGCCTATGCCTTTGTGCGTGGAGGGGTTCTTGTGCCGGATGTCCCGGGTGAGGTGCTTGATGAGTCCGAATTCTCCTAATGTGGCGATTTCGGTGCGTTTTATATTTTCCATATTTTGTTTGTCTATTTGTTTGTTGGGGACAAAGGTAGTGTTTGTATTCGAGATTTGGGTAAAAGGCGGGGGCAAATTTTGTTCCGGATGGTTCCGGTGTTTGCCCGGGTGTTGCCGGTTATATTTTTTATCGGGGCAAAAAGGATGCCCGCAAAGGCTGTTCTTGAGGGGTGCCCGTGCGGGGGCAGGTTCCGGACAGGTCTTGCGGGCGTGGTTGTGTGTCGTCTTTTTTTCAGAATTGCTCTACGAGCTTTTTCATAATGAGCGTCATTTTGGGTTGTGCTGCGGCTGCGGCTTTTTGTACTTCTTCGTGGGATGCTTTCTCGACGATGCCTTCTACTCCGAGGTCTGTGATGACGGATATGGCGAATACTTCGATGCCTCCGTGCCGTGCGACGATGACTTCGGGTACGGTGGACATGCCTACGGCGTCGCCTCCGATGGTGTGGAAGTATTTGTACTCGGCGGGTGTCTCGAATGTGGGCCCTTGTGTGCCTACGTATACTCCTTGTTGTACTTTGATGTTGTTGTCGGCGGCTATTTTAAGGGCTTTGTCGATGAGCCGTTTGGAGTAGGCTTCGCTCATGTCGGGGAAGCGTACTCCGAGTTCTTCGAAGTTCTTGCCTCTGAGGGGGTGTTCGGGGAACAGGTTGATGTGGTCGCGTATGATCATGAGGTCTCCTACGGCGAAGGCGGGGTTCATGCCTCCTGCCGCGTTGGATACGAACAGGTGCTTGATGCCTAATTGTTTCATGACGCGTACGGGGAATGTGACTTGTTTCATGTCGTATCCTTCGTAGTAGTGGAACCTGCCTTGCATGGCGAGTATCTCCTTGGTGCCGAGTTTCCCGAATATGAGTTTGCCGCTGTGCCCTTCTACGGTGGAGACGGGGAAGTTGGGGATGTGCTGGTAGGGTATTTCTTTTTCGATGTCGATATGGTTTACCAGTTCTCCGAGTCCTGTGCCGAGTATGATGGCGGTCTCGGGCATTACGGGGTATTCTTTTTTGAGGAATGCGGCTGTTTCTTTGATTTTTTCTAACATAGTTAAGTTCGTTTTTATATGTTATACAATGGAAACAAATATAGTGATTTTTGGTTTGGGTTTGTCGTGGCGGGGGTGTTTTTTTCTGTTGTTTTTACGGTGGGGCTGTTGGGGGTTGGGTGGTTGCTTTTGATTTGAGTAGCTGTGCACGGGCGTTACATACCCCCGGCCCCTCTCGAGAGGGGAGGTTTGAGATGCTTTTTTCTTGTTGGTAATGAATGGGTTGAGTGTGGAGGATTCCCCTCTAGAGAGGGGATAAAGGGGTGTGTTACGGTGAGGGGCGCGGGATAGGTTGAGGTATTACAGGAGGTTTGTTTTGGTGTTGTGAGGTGGTATCTGTCGGCTTCGGGTGGATGCTTTTGATTTTAGGAGGCTGTGCGCAGACGTCACACACCCCTTGCCCCTCTCGAGAGGGGAGGTTTGGTCGCTGCTTTCTTGTTGGTAATGAGAGGTTTGATGGGATGGTTTCCCCTCTTGAGAGGGGATAAAGGGGTGTGTTACGGCGAGGGGCGCGGGATAGGTGGAGGTATTACGGGAAGTTTGTTTTGGTGTTGTGAGGTGGTATCTGTCGGGCTTCAGTGGATGCTTTTGATTTTAGGTAGCTGTGCACAGGCGTTACACACCCCCGGCCCCTCTCGAGAGGGGAGATTCGGTCGCTTGTTTCTTGTTGGTAATGAGTGATTTGTGACGTGTAGGATTCCCCTCTTGAGAGGGGATTGAGGGGTGTGTTACGGCGAGGGGCGCGGCAAAGGTTGAAGTGTTTTTGCTGCTGTTTGGTGAGGTGGTATTTTTTTGCTTCGGGTGGATGCTTTTGATTTTAGGTAGCTGTGCACGGGCGTAACACACCCCCGGCCCCTCTCTGGGACGGGGAGATTTGGAATGCTTGTTTCTTGTTGGGAATGAGTGGTTTGTGGCGTGGATGTTTCCCCTCTTGAGAGGGGAATCCTTCATGCTATAAATTACTTATTATTAAATAGAAAGCTGTATTTCAAATCTCCCCTCTTTGAGAGGGGCGGGGGTGTGTGACGTCTGTGCGTAGCTTCCTTAAATCAAAATGACCACTGAAGCCTGACGGATACCGCCTTGCAACATCAAGCTTCTCGAGGCAACTTCCTGCAACATCTTAGCCCTTGCCGCGCACCTTACCATAACACACCCCTTTATCCCCTCTCGAGAGGGGAAACTTCCATGCCACAAATTACTTATTATTGATTAAGAAAACAAATATCCTGACCTCTCCTTTGAAGAGGTTATATTTTGCTGTGATTTTCTTGTTTACAGCGGGAAAGTGGTATTCCAAACCTTCTTGTCCCGGAGGGGGGAAGGGGTGTTGCCAGTTTTTTTGTTTGCTTATTTGCTTCGGGTAGCTGCCGCCTTATTTTGTGCGCCTGTATTGGGGGATGTAACTGGGGCTGTTTTTCTTGGCTTCGTCGAGTATCTGGGCGTCGAATGCGGGGCCACCGTCTTGGAGGAACGCGACGCGGAGGGGGAGGTAGAGCATCCGCTGCTTCAGGGGGGTGTCGATGTGCCGGTTGTGCATGAGCCTTGCGGCGTCTTTTTCGGTGACGATGACGAGGGTGTCGTCGGGGGGGGCTTGGGTGGAGAGTTTCTTTATCCGGGTTATGTCCCTGGCGGTGAAGTCGTGGTGGTCGGCGAATGTGAGGCTTTGTGCCGCGGGGCAGAGGGTGTGTATGTGGTGTATGAATGTGTGTGGGGATGCGATGCCCGACACGGCGACTACGTTTTTGTAGAGGCTGACGTCTACGGGGGTGTCTTGGGGTATGGTGCAGGTGCGGGGGAATACGGGGGTGAGGTCTCCGTACCGGAACGTGGTGAAGTAGAGCCTCTGGTAGGGGTATAGTTGCAGGTGCTTGGTGATGATGCGGAAGTCGATGGGCTTGATGTCGTCGGGGCACTTGGTGACGATGACGATGTTGGCTCTCGACTTTCCGGACAGGGGTTCTCTCAGGCGGCCTGCAGGGAGCATCTTGTCTTCGTATATGAGGCGGTTGATGTCGGTGAGGAGTATGGAGGTGGAGGGGGTGACGTAGCGGTGCTGGAAGGCGTCGTCGAGGAGTATGAGGTTTGTTTCGGGGAAGTGTTTCCTGATTTGGCGTATTCCTCTCCGGCGGTCGGCATCGACGGCGACGGTGATGTGGGGAAACTTCCGCTTGATTTGCAGTGGCTCGTCTCCTACTTGGGCGGATGTGGATGTGGCCTCGGCTATGACGAAGCCTCGGCTCTTGCGCTTGTACCCGCGGCTCAGGAGGGCTATGTGGTAATGGGGGGCGAGCAGGTGTATGAGGTACTCGGTGTGTGGGGTCTTGCCTGTGCCTCCGACGGTGATGTTGCCGACGGATATGACGGGTATGTCGTATGTCTCGGAGGGGAGTATCTTCCAGTCGAAGAGTCGGTTCCTCAGTTGTACGACGGCTTTGTATATGAGGGCAAGGGGCCGGAGGCTGTTATGGAGGTGCGGGGTGTTGTGCTCGTTCATATCCTTTGTTGGTTTGGGTTGTGTTGTTGTACCGGGATTATTTTTTTCAGTCGATGTGCCCGATTTCGGCCCGGGCTTGTACGGGGTCGAGGTGTTGTATCTGCTTGAGTATGTCCAGAGGGCGGTAGCGGTCGCCGAGTATCCATTTTTCGAGGCTTGTGCGGCTGTAGCTGCCCAGTTCGCTGAGGAGCTCTTCGTATATGGTTTTCTTGACGGGGTAGTCTACTCTCCGGTAATCGGGGGTGTGGGCCCGGCCGGCTACCCAGGTGATGGCGTCGCCGAGTGTCCCGATTTGGTCTGCGAGTCCCAGCTTCACGGCGTCGGCTCCGGTCCATACGCGGCCTTCGGCAATTTTGCGTATGTCGTCGGCGGTCTTGCCCCGTCCTTGGGCGCATCTTTTGACAAAGAGGTCGTACCCGCGTTCTACGTAGGCTTGCATCATGGCTTTTTCGCCGGGTGTCATGGCTCTGTGTATGGCGGGGAAGTTGCCGTACCGGTTGGTCTTGGCTTCGTCGAAGGTGAGCCCTATCTTGTCGGTGAGCAGGGCGGAAGCGTCGGGTACCATGCCGAATATGCCGATAGACCCGGTGAGGGTGGCTGCGTCGGCGAATATGCGGTGTGCTCCGCAGGAGAGGTAGTATCCGCCGGATGCGGCGTAGTCGCCCATGGATACGGCTACGGGTTTGAGTTGCTTGAGCCGGTCGACGGCTTCCCACAGTTGCTCGGAGCCGAAGGCGCTGCCTCCGGGGGAGTTGACGCGCAGGACGACGCCTTTTATGGCCGCGTCTTGTCCTATTTTGTCGAGTTCTGCGACGAGCTTGCGGGAGTTGATGCCGTCATTGGGCGATGTGTCTATTTCTCCGTCGGCGTATACGACGGCGATGATGTCTTGGGCGGATGGCGCTTTCCGGGGGAGGCCGGCTATCTCGGTGACTGACGCGAGGGTCAGGTCTTCATATTTGTCTGCGTGTGCCATGCGGGCGAGTTTCTGCTTCATCTGCGGGCGGTATGCGAGGGCGTCGATAAGCCCGGCTTGTACGGCCCGGGTCTCTTCGCGGAAGAGCATGAGGGAGTCGGCGCATGCGTTCAGCTGCCGGGGGGAGAGCTTCCTTGCCTGGCTTATGCCTTGTACCACGTGGTCCCATATGGAATGGAGGTAGACTTCGGTCTGCTCGCGGTTGGCGGGGCTCATGTGGGTGGTGGTGTAGGGTTCTACGGCGGACTTGAATGTGCCTACGCGGAATATCTGCATGTCGACTCCTATTTTGTCGAGTGTGTTTTTGTAGAATATGGGGGAGGCGCTGAGTCCTCTGAAATCGAGCATCCCCACGGGGTTGAGGAAGATACTGTCGGCAACGGATGCGAGGTAGTACTCTTTCTGGAGGTACTGGTCGCCGTATGCGAGTATGAACTTGCCGCTTTTCTTGAAGTCGAGCAGTGCCTGGCGTATCTCGTCGATGGAGGCGTATCCGGCAAAGAGGCCGTTGGCTTCGATATAGATGCCTTTTATGTTGTCGTTGTCCTTGGCGGTCTTGATGGCTTTGAGTATGTCGTCGAGCCCGAGGGACATTTCGCTTTTCTCGCTGTAAAGGAGGCTGAGGGGGTTTTCTTTGGAACGCTCGTTGAGTTCTCCTTTGAGGTTGAGGTATAGTATGGTATTGTTTTTTTCTTTGTACGTGGGGACGGTGGAGACGGATATGATGCCGATGGTCATGATGACTCCTATCCATATGAGTATGGTACCGGCGATGAAGACGCCGAGTACGCAGGCGAATGTGGTCTTGAAGAACTGTTTCATCTTTTTTGTTGGTTGGTCGTGAGTACCAAAATGTTTGTATTTTCTGTATTTTAATGCAAAAAAATGCATTGTATCACAAATATAAGGGTTTTTTATGGAGTGTTTGTCTAATTTTTATGAATTATAAGATGATTTTCAAATCTTTTATTTTGAGATGCGGTTTCTTGGCTTCGGATGAATGCTTTTGGATGTAGGCGGCTGTGTGACGTCTGTGCATAACCTCCTAAAATCAAAAAACAGTCTCTGAAACTGAACAGAAAACACTTCCCTCAACTGTATCGCGGAAGTCTCAACTTAGGCCTCGCCCCTCACCGTGACACACCCCCGGCCCCTCTCAAGAGGGGAGATTTTGGATGGTGCTTTCTTCTTGGTAATGAGTGGTTTGTGGTGTGAGATTTCCCCTCTTGAGAGGGGATGAAGGGGTGTGTTACGGTGAGGGGCGCGGGCTGGGTTGAGATGATTTTTGCTGCTGTTTGGAGAGGAGGTATTTCTTGTGTTTGGTATAGTGAGGAGGTATCTGTCGGCTTTGGGTGGTTGCTTTGATTTTAGGAGGCTGTGCGCATACGTCACACACCCCCTGCCTCTCTCGAGAGGGGAGATTTTGGGATGCTTGTTTCTTCTTGGTAGTGAGAGTTTTGATGGGTTGATTTCCCCTCTTGAGAGGGGATGAAGGGGTATTGTTTTTCCTTTGGGATGGGGTTAGGGAGTTGTTCAGTCGAGCGGGATGAGCTGGTATTTCTGGCTCCCGATACCGAGCTGCTCGGCATAGTCGAGGGTGTGCATGCCGTTGCGGGAGTCGATGCGTTCGATGAGGTGTACCTTGCCGTGGTCTTTTGAGGCGCGTACCTGGTCGACACAGGCGCGGTCGAGTGCTACGGGGTCGAGCGAGGCGAGGATGCCGATGTCGCCCATCTTGGGGTCTTCGGGGGCGGCTACGCAGTCGCAGTCTACCGATAGGTTGTTGGCTACGCTGATGTACAGGATGTTGTCACCGCAGTGGTCGGTGATAGCTTTGGCGGCTTCGGCCATGGATTCGAGGAAGTGGTCTTGCGGGGGCAGGTCGCTCCATACTTCTTGCTGGTTGCGGGTCTTGCCGGCGGAGTGTATCCATGCTTTGCCGTGGGAGGAGGCGATGCCGATGGCGATGTTCTTGATGGCTCCTCCGAAGCCTCCCATGGGGTGTCCTTTGAAGTGGGAGAGCACGAGGGTGAAGTCATAGCCGGGGTAGTTCTTGCCGACAAAGTCTTCCTTGAGGTGCTTGCCGCCTTTTACGGGGAGTGATACTTCTCCGTCGGCGTCCATGATGTCTACCCGGGCTATCCGGGTGAAGCCGTGGTCTTCGGCGGCTTTGAGGTGGTTGCGGGTGTCGGCTCTTCCGCCTCCGTAGGCGGTGTTGCATTCGATGATGGTGCCGTTTACTTTGTGCACGAGGTCTTGGATGAGGGAGGGGGCGAGGTAGTTGTTGTTGCCGGGTTCTCCGGTGGAGAGTTTTACGGCTACGCGTCCTCGTGCCGGGCGTCCGAGTGCTTCGTATATCTTGACGAGGTTTTCCGGGGTTATTTTTTTGTACATGTAGACTTTGGGCAGGGGTGGGGTGCCGGCTTGCGCGGATTGTTGTGCGTGTGTGCAGATAGCGGCTGCGAGCAGGGTTATCGTGCAGAGGAGTGTACGGAGGTGTGCGGTCGGTGTCATCGTGTTTTTATGTTTTTGTAAAGACTGAGCGGCTTCATTCTCCCTTCCGGGTGTGCGGCCCGGAAGGGGATGTGCGGCCGGGGGGTGCTAATATACGGGTTTTATTTCAGATATTCGCGATAGAATGCTTCTATCTTGTCGAAAGGTATTTTGTCGAGATTGTCGTAGAGGTCGGTATGGTTGGCTCCGGGGATGATGAGGAGCTCTTTGTTGTCTCCCTTGAGTTTCTTGAAGGCGTCTTCGCTGAAATAGCGGGAGTGTGCCTTCTCCCCGTGTATGAGGAGTACGGCGTTGCGTATCTCGTCGCTGTACGCGAGTATGGGCATGTTGATGAAGGACAGCGCGGAGGTCTTGTTCCACCCGTTGTTGGAGTTGAGCGACCGTTTGTGGTATCCCCGGGGTGTCTTGTAATAGGCGTGGTAGTCTTTGACGAACTGGGGGGCGTCGTTGGGCAGGGGGTCTATGACTCCTCCGGCGGGTGCGTATGTCCCCTCCTTGTAGTCGCGGGTGCGTTGTGCGTTCAGCTCCTGGCGCATCCGGTAGCGTTCGTCGGGGGTCATGGCGTCGAAATATCCGTTGGCGGTGCACCGGCTAATGTCGTACATGGTGGAGGCGACGGTGGCTTTGATGCGGGTGTCGATGGCGGCTGCGTTGAGGGCGAACCCTCCCCAGCCGCAGATGCCGAGTATGCCGACTTGTTGGGGATTCACGTCCTCACGGGTCGAGAGATAATCTACCGCAGCGCAGAAGTCTTCGGTGTTGATGTCGGGCGAGGCTACGTGACGGGGTGTGCCGCCGCTTTCTCCGGTGTAGGAGGGGTCAAAGGCGAGGGTCAGGAACCCGCGTTCGGCGAGTGCCTGGGCGTAGAGCCCGGAGGCTTGTTCCTTGACGGCTCCGAAAGGGCCGCTTATGGCGATGGCGGGCAGTTTGCCGGAGGCGTTCTTGGGTATGTACAGGTCGGCGGCGAGGGTGATGCCGTAGCGGTTGTGGAAGGTTACTTTGGTGTGGTTTACTTGGTAGCTTTGGGGGAATACTTTGTCCCACTCTTCGGCCGGGTTGAGTTTTGTTTCCATATTATTATTGTTATTGTTATCGGGTCGGTGGTTTGCTGCTGCGGGGTGTCCGGTGGCGCAGAGGCTTATGGCTGTGGCAGCGCAGAGGTTTTTCAATGATTTTTTCATACAGGTTTGTCTTTTGTTTTACAGGGACAAAGATAGGGTGTGTGCGGTGCGGTGCGTGTAGACGGATTACGGATGTTATAACCCGAATTACGGATTTTTCTTTGTGCCGCTGTGTGCAATCGCTTGTGAGAGAGGTTGCTACCGGGTGCGGTAGTGCTCGCGGGGCTGTCCAAAGGGGTGGGGATGGTTCTTGCGGGGTTCCTTGATGGATGTGAGGGGTAAAACTGGACGGAAGAAAACATAAAGCTGGCTCGGCCGAATCACTTTTATCGTAAAATTAAGCGTTTTCTACCTTTTTATGCGTATTTTTGCAGCCGGATTGAAGTAAATCTATCCGAGACATATCGAAATAAGAAGAAGCGTTATGCTTATCTTGTGATTGGAAACGTAGGAAATTTTCAATAGTGCACAAGGGAAAGCATAGTGGTTCTCGCGCTATAGCGTGGGCTGCTGTTTCCATATCCGTGCACAGGTTTTTCCTACGACCTCCAATCAGGCATGGGCATTGCAGTTCCACGCTTCATGTTTAAATAAAGGCCTTAAAGGGACTGTATGGGCAGAACAATACTATGGGAATAAAACGATTTGCTGCCGGTGTGGCTCTGTCGTTCCTGGTGCTTTCGGCCGCCCAAGCGCAGGAAATCAAGGCAGACTCTATCGGCAGTGGCACCGGACACCGGAATGAAAGGTCTGATTCGCTGAGAATCTTGTCTGATGAACTGAAGCAGCTCAAATCGCAGCTCGATGCCGGGGAGAAGGAGCGGCAAGTAGAAACGGTTTGGAAACGTAAAAAGTATTGGAAGTTGGGTTTCGGCATCCCGAGCATCGAGCGCACCGACGGTGAGGCTATGACGTGGAAAACGGAGTTTGCCGTGTCGCTCCAGCGTGGGAAAACGGCTTACTTTCACTCCAAGCCTCTCTGGGGCATGGTCAAGTTCGGTATCGACTACGGATTTATGGACTTGAGTTATGCCAAGCTGAAATTGAAGACTGCCGGGACGGCAACCGCTTCTTCTTCTACACCGGCGACAAGTCCGGGCCCGAATCCGGACGAGGGTTTTGATGAAATCGTCAGCGATGACCCCAGCGGTTCGCTTCTTTCTTTGGCCGGCGTCGATTTGGGGATGCACAAGTTCGAATACGGCCTGCATGTGGGGCCGAGTATCAGTGTCAATCCTTGGAAGGGGCTTATCGTTGCCGCTTACTTCCATGCCTTGCCGACGGCTTCCGGTATTCTGGAGAATGACTCATTTTCTTATGGTTTCGGCTGTGCGTTGTCGGCAGGTGCTTCTGTCTCCTACAAGGCGATATCTGTGGGGGTGGAGGGTGTGTGGAGCTCTATCAAATACAAACAGGCTTCGTTCGAGGACGATGAGGACGATGAGTCTTCGTCGGGAGAGGGTTCTGCCGACTTGTTCGGCACGGAGGATTTCAGGCTGAAACAAAAGGGCCCTCGCTTTTATATAGCGCTAAGATTCTAACTTAAAACATGATGATATGAACGTGAAATTCAAAATTGTTTGTCCTCTTTTGTTCTTTGCCTTGGGTATCGTGATGCCGGCTTGTACCGACTCTGATGATGAAATCGGCGGCAATGATACCCCGCCGGCCGGGGCGTTGCCTTCTGCCGGGTTTGAACCCAACAATCTGCCTGACGAGCCTTATGCCGAGGATGCTGTACTGATAGTGGCCGAGGAGAGATACGCTCCTTTCCATACGCTAGAGCTCATGCCGGACGGGAGCTATTTGCTTACCTATAATTCGTATGTTCATACTTCTTCTGTCCGCGTTGCGGCGAATGCCGGGGGGAGTTTTTCTGTTTACAAAAACCGTAAAGCCAAAGTTGTGCGTGCCGGAAGTGTGACGGACGAAAACGGTACGGTGAGGTTGCCCGATGGCAGCGAGTATGGCAGGTTTGCCAGACTCGGTGACAAAAGGTACCGTTTGGGCAGGGGGGTCGAGGTGGACTTGCGGGATGCCACGGGTGCCGACCGGACCGTATATTACAGGAATTATGACGGGACGGTGTCTCGTGTATATGTCAGTGTGTCCGAACCGGTTGTGAGCAGCGCCACAAAAAGCCTTTGCCGTACATGGGACTACAATAGTTTCGAAATGTGGGCTTACTGGAACGGCAAATATATAGTCCATGGCAAGCAGACGGTAAACGATGGCGAGGTGGATACTTACTTCAAGGCGATAGGAGGGGATATGCTCGGTATCTCGAAGGAAGATTTCCTCGATGAGGATGGTGAACAGTGTCGCAAAGTCATATTCACTTCAGTGGGGACATATATTTGTTTTTATTTGGACGGTGATGTGGAAGTGGCCCGGTGGAGCTGGACAGACGAGGCGCAAGGCACTCTCCATTATGAGGACTCGATGGCGAACGAGGATTATGATGATGAGTGGGATGGCTATGTCACGGTTCGTTTTGCCGGCAGGCAGATGCGCATCTATGAGGACTATACTTATTGGGAAGACAACATGTCTACCCGGGTAGTGGCGGTAAATACGTTGACTGCTGCTGATTGAAAAATAACGTCTATATATAACCAGCTCATTACCAATAAGAATACAGCATCCAAGCCTCCCCTCTGGAGAGGGGCCGGGGGTGTGTGACGCCCGTGCATAGCTGTTTAACTCAAAAACAACCACCCGAAGCCGACAGATACCACCTTGCCCAACAGTAGCAAAATATCTCTGGCCTTGCTGCGCCTCTCCCCGTAACACACCCCTTCATCCCCTCTCAAGAGGGGAATCACACACATCATAAACTACTCATTATCAAAAAAAAGTATCATCTCAATCTTCCCGTCCCAGAGAGGGGCTGTGGGTGTGTGACGTCTGAGCACAGCCTCTCAAATCAAAAACAACCACTCAAAGCCGACAGATACCACCTTGCCCAACAGTAGCAGAATCATTTCTGACCTTACCGCGCCTCTCCCCGTAACACACCCCTTAATCCCCTCTCGAGAGGGAAATCCTCCACACTACAACCCACTCATTACTAAGGAGAATGCGGCTTCCCAAATCTCCCCTCTCAAGAGGGGAGATTGAGATGTAAGAACCAGTCGTTTAAATTTTCCAATAAAGAAATATTATCGGGTCATCTTTGCTTTTCTTCCGGACTTTTTTCCCGTTTTCACTCGTCAGATAGCCCGTTATCTTCCTTGTAAATATAGAAAAACATCCTCGGAAGAAACTCTCAAAACTAACCCGAGTAAAACTTGAACAGGCTTTATGCTAAGATAATATACGGGGCTGTCTACAAAAAGTTCGGACAGCCCCGTATTTTTCCTTACCGTTCGGAAGGTAGAGGATATGAAATTTTTCTCGTTTCCTGAAGGGGAAAGGTAATGATGTCTTAAGGGGAGGTTTCAGGTGTTTCTTTTTTCGTTTGTGTTTGTCAAACAGCCCGCTATCGTTCTTATGCAAACAGACAACCATCTGTAAAAGAAATCTTTGGATTGTCTTGGGCGGAATTTAAACGACAGGCTTTAAGTTATTGAAGGATATTTTCGGGTAGGCTTACAACCTGTATGCCTAAAAAGGCGAAAAGCGGCCTTTGGGTACGGTTCCATCGGGGATGTCTCTTTTTAGAAAGGTCCGGGGCCATTCCATACCGGGTCAGGGCACACCTAGGGGGGGGACCCGCTTCTTTTTTTATCTGCTCTTTTTAAGGTCGGGAGAGGTGGTTTTCCGGCATGCCGGCAGGGAGGGTCACTGCAGCAGGTACCACCCTTTGACCCCGTTTTTCCTGATTTGCAGTATGGCGGTCACGAGCAGGATACCGAGGATAGCTCCGATGGTGGTCCTTATCCACAGTCCTGTCATGTAGCCGGGTATGATGGCGAGCAGGAATGTCGCCACGATGCCCCAGTAGCCTGACTTTTTCTTGAGCAGCAACAATATGGCAGAGGCGATGGAGGCGGCTTGCAGTATGATGGCGATGATAAAGGGGGTGATGTTGGCATTCCAAAGTATGTATTGTATGATGGAGTTGATACTTTGGATGAGGCCTACGATGCGCCCGAGGATAAGGAGGAACAGGGGGAATACGACCCACAGGCTGAATGCTCCGAGCGGGGAGTTGTCGGCTTGTGCGCCGTCTTGGAGTGTCTCGTTGATGATGGCTTCGAGTTCTGATTTTTCTTCTTCTTTCATGGTATCGTGTTTTTAAAGGTTATATAAAGTTTTTTCTGTTCTTGCTGTCGCGGGTAGTGTGTGCCGGATACTTCCCCCTCCCGGTTCCGTTTTGCTTCAGGTAAAGAGGGAGATATTGACGACACCTACCACAATGGCCCAGTCGCTGATTTCGAGTACGGGCAAGTCGTAAGCCTTGTAGCCTTCTTCCTCGTTGAACGAGACGCAGCGCACGTAGCCTTCCTGCTCCGAGGGCATGAGCTGCTTTACCACGACACCGTCGTTCGTGGCCAGGGCATACACCTCGCCCCACCGGATGTGCGAACGGCTGTTCCACCGGTTGCAGACGATGATGTTGTTCTCGTTGATGGACTTTTCCGGATTCTTGCGGTTGATCATGCTGCGCCCCTTGGCCCTGATGGCAAACTCACCGGTGAGCCCGGGGATGACAATGGGCGTGCAGTCGTCTTTCTTGATGGCTACACTGAACCCGTCGGGAATGCCGCACGTGGCCTTGATGTCGTCGACAAGAGGAATGCACCCGCGCGACTTGCGGGGATGGTAACGGAGCCCTTCCTCGGCAAGCGTGTGTATGGCCTCCGGCTCCGGATAGGCGTTTTTCTGCATCTGCCCCATACCCGTCATCAACCAGCCGATATCCAGCAGGGGATAATGTATTGCAATGCTTTTGAGCTTGTCGGGCTGTATCGACTCCCTCATGCCGGAAATGAAGCCGCTCGATACACCTATTTTCGCACAGAAGTCCGAGCCTTTTATCTTGTTTTCAGATAGAAAATGTTTAAGCCTTTCTTTGACAGAACCTTCCATAAGGGCGTAATTTATATTGATTCTAAATTATAGCATTGCAATAATTTATCTATTTTTTTCTTTGGTTAATGTATTGCATTGCTTTATTTTTGTATTGCAATCGTGTTCTAACGGCTATATAAACGAAAGTAACCACGATAATAGGCAAATATAATAAATAATAATTAAAAAATGAACAGGATAGTAATAAGACGAGGAGATACGGGCAAGATTGCGGCCCGTTTTGGAGTGACTCCGCAATCGGTGCGGGCGGCGCTCCGGTTTGCTACGGAGGGGGAACGTCCCGACCGCATCCGGGAGGTGGCATTGCGTGAATATGGTGGACAACTGGTAAGGTTTCCCCGGAAGTTGCCGCAATGATTCTCTTGTTTCCCCTTCGGGGAGGGGGGCTTCGGGTGGATGCTTTTGGTGTAGGTGACTGTGCTTGGACGTGACACACCCCCGACCCCTCTCTGGGACGGGGAGATTTTGGAAGCTGCGTTCTTTTTGGTAATGAGAGGTTTGTGGCGTGGATGTTTCCCCGTCCCAGAGAGGGGATTTAAGGGGTGTGTTACGGTGAGAGGCGCGGCATGGGTTGAAGGGATTGCGGGATACAGTTTCGAGAAGCTTGGTGTTGCAAGGTGGTATCTGTCGGCTTCAGTGACCGCTTTTGATTTGAGTGGCAGTGCTTGGACGTCACACACCCCCGGCCCCTCTCGAGAGGGGAGGTTGGGGAGGCGGTTTCTTGAAGAGTATGACTGGATTTTCCGGTTTGTCTCCAGAGAGGAGGTATTCGGATAAACAGATAACTTGTATGAGCTATATAAGTGCCCCGCTGTGAAGCGGTATGACCCGGCCGAAGTGTCGGCGGGTCTTGTCAGAGGGAGGGCTTTAGTTTAATGGCAAAACGGCAGGACGGTACAGAAGGGCATGGGCGGCGGCTCCGGTTCTTTTGCCGGTGTGCAGCCCGGTTCGGATGTTACCGGATTTGTTATTCGGGTTCGATTCCCGAAAGCTCGCCATGTCGTTGCAGTGCTGCTGTGTCCAGAGGGATACGGATGTATTGTATACTGAAAATATTCCCGGAGGGACGTAGTGAATATTCCCCCCGGGAGCTGAGAGCCAGTCCAGATTTTCCGAAATGGGGAATTGTATTCCGGTCATCTTTGCGCTTTCTTCCGGTCTTTTTTCCCGTTTTTATTTGTCAGATAGCCGGCTATCTTCCTCGTAAAAACGGAAAAACATCCTCGGAAGAAATTCCCGAATCTGGCCCGGGCAAAATCAGGATTGGCTTTGACCCCAAAAAACTGATTTTGTGGTGGCAAAGGCTGTGAAATGGATGATATGTGCCAACTGGTCCGTTGTTTGTGCTCTTGCAGAGGTTGTGGGCCGTGGTGATAGTGTATACTGTTTAATGAGTATAAAATAGTTCTTGTACTAATATAATAGTATTTAATATGGATAAGATGGGATATAGTACTAATAAAATAGTTTTGTTGTGGATGATTTGTCTGTGTGTAGCCGATTCCTGTGTATGCTCCGGCAAACGGGATGGAGTTTTTTGTATGAATATAATAGGATATGATACTAATAAAATAGTATGAATGTGGATGGTTTGCTTTTGGAGTCGTGCCGGGCCGATGCTATTGAGGAGATGATGAACGACCGCTTTGAGGAGGAGTATGAGATATGTGAGGGGTGTGGCCGTTATGTGCCCGCAGGAGAAGTGTACAGCAACGAATGGTTTGGCTGCGTGTGCGCGGAGTGCCGGGAGATGAGACCTTGTGACGGCTGCGGGCGGTTGATTCCGGTGTATGTTCCGGCAAATGGGGATGGTGAGTTTTATTGTGCGGAATGCAGTATGCTGTGAACTATTAATATGGTATGCAAAACTATTAAAATAGTATGATGCAATCGAAAGATAGGATGGGAAGGATTATTCGCTATACTATTAAAATAGTATTATAAACTATTATAATAGGATAATGCGGGTGGGAGGGGAAATTGAAAACGGTATGATGCAGTCAGAAGAAGAGTCAGCGGAACGGAATGTATTATACTAATAAAATAGTATATGGAACTATTAAAATAGTATGATGCGGGCAGGGTGAATTTTCTTGGCGATTGCCGGACGGGAGCCGAGTGAGGGTATATGAAACTAATATTATAGTATGATAAACTATTAAAATAGTATAATTTGATTAGGAGGCAGTGTGGGGGAGGGATTATGTATAGTACTAATAAAATAGTATAATAAACTATTAAAATAGGATAAAATGGGTAGAGAGAATTTTCTTGGAGGCTGCTGGGACAGGGGCCGGGAGGGTGGAAGGACGTGTTCTGAGGGGGATTTTTCCGGTGAGGAGAGGCGGGTGACAGCGCAGAGGGGTAGCCGGGGGTGCTCCGGCGGGGATCGCCTTGCCGGGCGTTTGAGGCGGGTTTTTACGGACGTGCTTTTGTTTTTTCCTTGTGTGCTGGTGTTCAATGATGCTCATCCGGTGACGGGGGAGTGGTATTGGGGGTACAATGTGCTGGGTGTGTTGTATGCGTGCTGGTATTGCCGGCGGTTGCGGCGTTGAGGGAGGTTTGTTGTGCGGTGCTTGTGGGGGCGTGTGCCCGGTGCGGGGCCGGTATATATAATAATATGGTGTGATATGTTAAGAGAAAGTTTTGTGTTTTACAAGAGTTTTTACGAGGCGATTAGAGGTCTGCCGAGGGATATTCAGGGAGAGATTTACACGGCTATAATGGAGTATGGCCTATATGGTGAAGAACCTGTGTGTCTGAAGCCGATAGCCAGTTGTGTTTTTACTCTGGTGAAACCTCAGATAGATGCGAACAACGCCCGGTATGAGAATGGCTGCAAGGGGGGACGCAAGGGGGGCAAGAAGTCGGAGGGTGCTCCGGAGACGAAACCTGAGCCGCAACAGGGCCCGGGTGAAACCGGCAGCGGTCGGGTGGCGGACTCGGGCGCAACCGGAACGGAGCCGACGGTTGACGGGCCGGAAACTGAATCGGAACCCATGGTTGACGGAAGTGTAACCGAAGGGAAACCAAACCCGAACCGTCGGTTAACGGAACCGGAACCGACGGTTAGCCAAACCGGAACCGGACCGGAACCTAATGTGAATGGTAATGTAAACGAGAATGTGAATAAGAATGCCGATGATTATGGAGAGGGTTGCGCCCCCGCGCGCGAGGCAGGTGTGTGTGCGGCTTCTACGGGTATGGATGTCCTTGCCCGGAGGGAGAGGTTCCGGGAGATGCTGCGGCCTTTTGTCGGACGGTATGGCGGGGAGATGGTGGAGGCGTTTTTCCGGTATTGGTCGGAGTTGAGCCTGGACAGGCAGCATATGCGTTATGAGTTGGGACAGACGTTCGAAATCCCTTCGAGGCTGGGTTCGTGGGCGGCCAAGGAGGGGAAGTTCGGGGGACCGGTTGCCGCCCAGCATGTGGGGCAGAAGCTGGAGGCTACGAGTGCGGAGCTGGAGGGGCTGAAACGGCGTGCGGGGTTTTAGGTGTTCATCCTCTTTGGAGGGGTGCGCGGCTCGGGCTGGGGAGTTTTGAAATGCTGGTTTCTATTTGTGAATGAGTGATTTATGATGTATGTATTCCCCTCTTGAGAGGGGATTGAGGGGTGTGTTACGGTGACGGTCGCGGCAAAGGTTGAGGGGTTGCGGGATACAGTTTCGAGAAACTTGGTGCTGCGAGGTGTTATCAGTCGGCTTCAGTGACCGCTTTTGATTTGAGTGGCAGTGCTTGGGCGTCACACACCCCCTGCCCCTCTTTGGGACGGGGAGATTTGGATGCGGCTTTTCTATTTGGAAAAGAGAGGTTTGAGTGTATTTGTTTCCCCTCTTGAGAGGGGATGAAGGGGTGTGTTACGGTGAGGGACGCGGTGTGGGTGGAGTTTTTTTGCTGCTGTTTGGTGGGGAGGCATTTCTTAGGCTTCGGGTGACCGCTTTGGGTTTCAGGTGGCAGTGCTTGGGCGTCACACACCCCCGACCCCTC
>JTDA01000020.1 GCA_000803105.1 Coprobacter secundus | reverse complement strand
ATGTTTTGTTTATATTATAAAATTATTTTTTTTGAGAAATTTTCTATTTAAACACTATCTGGCAATTTTCTAAACTTTTAATTATGGCTAAAGATTCTACGTGGATACCTTTCTCTCTTAATATATGTCCTCCATTCTGAAATTCTTTTTCGATAATAAACCCCATTCCTGCAAGCGTTGCACCGGCCTGATTTATCAAATCTATCATGCCCAAAGCTGCATTGCCATTAGCTAAAAAATCATCGATACATAAAACATGATCTTCCGGTGTCAAATATTCTCCACTTATACTGACCGGATAGTCCCTGTCTTTTGTAAATGAGTGTACTATTGATGTGAGAGCATGCCTCATTGTTTTAGGTTCTTTCTTTTTGGCAAAAACAACAGGGAGCTGCATTTGATAACCAACCATAATAGCTGGTGCTATACCACTGGCTTCAATAGTCATGATTTTATTGATATATACTCCTGAAAAACGTTTTACAAATTCATCTGCGATGGATTTCATCAATTGAGGATCCATCTGATGATTGATAAAACTATCGACCTTAAGTATCCCTCCTTCAAAACAGGCTCCGTCTTCCAAGATTCTTCTTTTCAATATTTCCATTGTTTTACAAATCAGTCAATTGTTTTTCTGAAATCATCGTCAGATTAAAATTTTTAGCCACTTTGATTGCAGCATCTTTATCATTTGCTCGTAAAATAAGAAAGGCTTTGGACTTGACAGAAAAACAGTATATATATTCTATATTTATTCCATGTTCGGAAAAGCATTTCAGCTTTGTTGCAAAATCTCCTGCCAACGAGTCACATGAAATGGCAATCACTTCACTTAGGTTAGCACTTACTTTGTTCTCTTTTAATAATTTATATGCAGTCTGGGTATCAGACGTTATCAATCTTAGAATACCATATTCTGATGTATCAGCAACAGTAGCGGCAATAATTCGTATGTCCGCATGGCCTAATATATCCAATATTTCATTTAATCTTCCTGATTTATTTTCAAGAAAGACTGATAGCTGTTGTATAATCATATTCAGGAATTTTGGTTAATCATTATTTGTTATTTCTTAAATCTTTTACTCGTATGGCTTTACCTTCAGATAGAGGTAGGCTACCTTTATCTATTAGCTTGACTTTTGGAGTCAGTAATATTTCATCTTTCAATTTATGAGTTATAGATTTAGTTAATTGCTGTAACTTACTATAATCATCAGTAAACAAGTCACTTAATTCAACCTCCACCAGAACTTCATCATTATTTCCAACAGTATCTACTGTAATTAAATAGTTAGTTCCCAATTCTTTAAATTGCATTAAGATTTTTTCTATCTGCATCGGGAATATATTTACACCTTTAACGATAAACATATCATCACTACGACCTTTGATACGATCTATCCGACGATGAGTTCTGCCACAAGGACATGGTCCGGGGATAATCCTTGTTAAATCTCTGGTACGATAACGAATCAAGGGCATAGCTTCTCTATCCAGAGTTGTCAATACCAATTCTCCAATTTCTCCATCTTCCACCGGTTCCAAAGTTTCAGGATCAACAATTTCCAGAATGAAACAATCTTCCCATAAATGGAGTCCGTTCTGATATGTACACTCAAAAGCAACACCGGGACCACTCATTTCTGACATTCCAAAGCTATTATAGGCCTTTACTCCCAATAATTCCTCTATCCGCTTTCTCTGTTCATCAGTATGAGGTTCAGCACCAATAACTAATGTCTTCAATTTAGTATCTTTCTTGGGATCTATCCCTATCTCTGTCATTACTTCAGCCAGACGTGTCGCATAACTGGGTATAGCGTGAGCTGCTGTAGTACCAAAATCTGTAATAAATTTTATTTGCCTCAAGCTATTGCCTGCAGCAGCGGGGACAGTTAATGCTCCCAAACGCTCTGCTCCATATTGAAAACCTAATCCTCCGGTAAACATCCCATAACCTGATGTATTTTGAAAAACATCAGTGTCCCGTATCCCGACCATATATAAGCATCGAGCTACACGATTGGCCCAATTATCCAAATCTTTCTGAGTGTGGCAAATCACAGTCGGATTTCCTGTCGTGCCACTTGAAGAATGTAGTCTCACTACATTTTTCATATCAGTTGCAACTAAGCCAAATGGATAATTATTTCGCAAATCTTCTTTTGTCGTAAAAGGTAGTTTCCGTACATCTTCTATGCTACAAATACTGTCAGCAGACAGATTTCTTTCCTTCAAAATTTTGGAATAAAAAGGAGTGTGTATTGCAATATTTATAGTCTCTTTCAGCCGCTTTACTTGCAGTTTTTCAAGTTCCAATCGGGTTATTGTCTCAATTTCAGGTTGATAATACATCTTGTTATGTGTTTTTGCTATAGTACAAATATTCTATTTTTACAAAGGTATATCTTTTTGTTCGAGTTTAATACATTTTGCTTTCATTTTTGCAAAACAAGTATAAAAAAAAGTAGGATTTACTTTCATTTTCTTATTTGTAAATCCCACTTAAATATTTTAAGTTATATAATTAGAAAAAATTGTCTAAATCAAGAATTTTGATATAAATATCGTTTAATGCTCCGCTTTGGTGTTTTCTCAAACTCTTCATAATAAATCTTCGTTTTACTAATCTGACTATATGCCGGTAATTCTTTATTCAGAGCAATACGATTTTCTTCCATCTGAGTTGTAATTTTATCTCCTGCCAAGCCTGCCCGTTCTGCATTCTCAAAATCGGGATATACCAATGCAACTAATTTTCCATCCTGATCGATAACAACGGACTCACTCACATATGGCATATTATTCAACTTAGCTTCAATTTCCTCTGGATAAATATTTTGTCCCGAAGGTCCTAAAATCATGCTCTTGCTACGACCTTTAAGATACAAATAACCATCTTCATCAATAATAGCCAAATCCCCAGTATTCATCCAGCCATCATCTTTCATAACCTGTCTTGTCGCTTCTTCATTTTTATAATAGCCCATCATCACATTATCTCCTTTTACATGTAACTCTCCAACAATGGATTGAGGATCTGGAGAATCTATGCGAGCTGCCATTCTTTCAACCACTTTACCACATGAGCCAGTACGTGCTTCCTGCCACCAAGCATATGAAATCAGAGGGCCACATTCTGTCATTCCATATCCTACAGTAAAAGGAAAATCTATTTTGCTAAGAAATTGTTCTACATCCGGATTCAAAGCAGCTCCTCCAATAATCATTTCTTGCAAATTCCCTCCAAATGTTTCCTCTAATTTGTTTTTTATACGAGTAAGCAACTGAGTGTCGAGTACAGGTACCATCAACATTAATTTCACCAGAGGTTTTTCTAATAAAGGAAATACCTTGGTACGGATAATTTTTTCTATAATAAGAGGAACGGCAACAATCAGCTTCGGTTTTATTTCAGCAAAAGCATCCATGATTACTTTGGGGGAGGGGACACGTGTCAGAAAATGAATATGACAACCCTTCGCAAATGGATTCAAAAGTTCTATAGCCAAACCATACATATGAGCCATAGGCAGCATGGAAACAGTGCCGTCACCAGCTTGTAAAAAGTCCAGATTCTCGTTACAGAACTTCAAATTTGACCAAATACTTCTGTAAGAAAGCATTACTCCTTTTGAAAAGCCTGTCGAGCCAGAAGTATAATTAATCAGAGCCAGTTCATCAGGTTTATCATCATAGTACTTCACATCGTCTTTCGTAAATCGGCTTGGGAACCGCTTTCCAAAATATTCATTTAGATGTTCACGGGCATCAATTAATTTGTTTGTCTTTGATTTCAACACAGAAAAATCTGTCATCATGACTATAGCATTCAACTCTGGCATTTGTTGCTCATTCAAATTTTCCCAGACAATATCACCTACAAATAAAAATTTGGCGTCCGAATGATTGACGATATGATGTACATTATCAGCTTTAAACTCATGCAGTATGGGAACGGCTACGGCTCCATATGTCAATGTTGCGAAAAAAGCAACAGCCCAATGAGACGAATTTCGTCCACAAATAGCAACCTTATCTCCGTGTTTTATATCTGCAGCTTCTAAAAGAATGTGCATTTTTGCAATCTTCCTTGCAATATCTTTATAACTGTAAGAGACCCCTTTAAAATCAGAAAGAGCTATACTTTCCCAGTTCTCCTTTATTGCATTTTCTATATACCAATTGAAACTCTGTTGCATAATTCAACGTATTATTTCAGACAAATATAGCAAATAGTTTGAATGAAATGTTCAATGATATAACAAAATAGAGAAACAAAAACTAAATATTACTTTTATAACTTTTCTTGAATGGCTCTCATTATATTTAAGAAATCTTCATTAGTCATTCCAAAATTAACGTCATCTTTGTAATGAACATAATCTTCAAAATAATCACTGGCTACATCAGCCATTAAGTTGTCTCCATCTAAAGATAAACTGTTGAGAAAATGTTTCAATTTATCTTGATAGTAATGAATTACATCTATGCGCTGTTCCCAGTTAGCAACTTTATCAAGAGATGTGATATGTTCGTTACGGGCAATTAAATAAACTGTTTTATAAAAATTCTCAGCACTTCCAAATACTGGGATAAACAAATTTTTTATTTCTGATGGTAAATTTATAAAATAGGATTCTGTCGGTGTCATTGTTTTATTCAAAAATATGTATCGGCAAAAATAAATAATTATTATATATTATTTGTAATAATAATTCGGAATTGAGATTTACTCAGAAATTTTGTCTTCTATTTTTTCAGTGTAAACAAAAATTCAAGACCTCCATCCAATCTATTTTTAGCCAATATTTCTCCTTTATGGAAAAGCACAGCATTCTTGACAATTGCTAAACCTAATCCCGTTCCTCCTAATTTTCGTGAACGTCCTTTATCTACTCGATAAAAACGTTCGAATAGACGATTTAGATGTTCTTCTGCAACTCCGGGTCCATTATCTGAAAATGAAAAATAATAGTAATTATTATCTTGTAAATAGCACAATATCGATACTTGTGTGCCATTTCCGGCATATGATAAGGAGTTATCCATCAAATTACGAAATATGGAATATAGAAGCGCATGATTTCCGTTAATAGGTGCAGGATTTGGGATTTGGCAGTTGATCGACATATTTTTTTCTTCTAATGCAACTGCCGAGTCATTTATAACTTCACTAATAATTGCGTTTAAGTCTACTTTTTCATAATCGAACAAATCATTTGATTCATCTATTCTATTCAATAAAGAAATATCTTGCAAAAGCCCCGTTAACCTAATTGTTTGGGCATAACATCTCTCCAAAAACAAAGTTTTTTTCTCTTCTGAAAGGGCCGGATTAGATAAAATAGTTTCCATATATCCTTGGATACTACTCACTGGTGTTTTCAATTCATGGGCGATATTTTGAGTCAACTGCTTTTTTAGACGGCTTTCCTCTTCTTGCAAAGTTATATTGCTTACTGAGATTTCGAAAGTTCTGTCTTGAAAAATGATACACTCCACCTGAAAAGTTTTGCTATTTTTTGTAATCAGCATAGAGTCACTTACAACATCATCATTTTTATGCCACGTATTTAGATTTTTATCTATAAATGTCGTTATTTTTTTGAAATCCGGGACATTAAATACATTATTTGTATTGGTTAAGGGTATATCTGAAATAAGATTCACATACTGTACAAAAAGATTATTGGCAACAATAACTCGTTTATCATGGGAAAATACGGCTAATCCTTCCCGTGAAAATTGTAAATGGCTAAATAATTTTTCTTTTTCAATAGACAATTCTTCTTTAGTATTTCGAAGATTCTTATATATACGGATAATATTATGAGTAATATCTCCTATGTCATTTTTTGCCAACTTTACGTGAATATCCACAGGTTTGTCCTGTTCTGCTTTTTGTGAAAAGTCTTGCAAAATAGAAATAGATTTACTCAATTTATTACAAAAATAATAGAGTATAATTATCACAAGTAAAGATATGGCAATAAGAAAATACGTAAATTTATTATCAGCCTTTAACATCGATAGTGTCGAAACGTCAAAAGGTAAAGATGAACGTATTATTATGTCATCATAACGACGGGATGAATAAAAAAAATCTCTTCCTAAAGTTTCCGACTTCCTTACAGAATATCCCACACCCGTATTCAATGCCTGCATAATTTCAGGACGATTTTTATGGCTGGGTAATGGGATAGAATCATCATGACCGCTATCGGTAAGGACTTTTCCCCCGACAGTTATGATGGTGACTCTTAAATTTTTATCAGTTATACCCCGAATAATCGAATCCAATCGGGCTTCAGTCATTTTTGAAGAAGAGTATTCTCTATAAATCAGATTGTTATAATCCTGAAGGATAGAATTTAACATTTCTTTTCTTGATTCTTTATCCAAGTTATATTGAAAGAAGAATATTACGAGTACAAATGTTACAAAAAGAGTAGCAATCGAAAAAAAAAGTTCTTTATAAAAAGGAAGCCTATATTTGGGCTTATTGTCATTATTCATCTTTTCCTAATAATATCATGCTGTTTCAAAACAATACCCGTATCCTAAACGAGTAACTATATTTTTACCGAACTTACCGATTTTTTTGCGAAGGCGGGTGATATTCACATCGATTGTCCTGTCGAGTACATATACTTCATCACTCCATACTCTTGATAAAATTTCTTCTCTGGAAAATACATGGCCCTGATGCTCAAGCAGCAATTTGAGTATTTCAAATTCTTTTTTTGTCAAGGTTATTTCTTCATTACCAATAGAAACCTTTTTTTTGGGAATATCAATTATCAGATCTTCAAAAGATATAGTTTCCTTATCTTCCTCGTTTTTTATTGCTGTACGTCTCAATACTGCTTTTACACGAGCCATGACTTCTCTAATCGAGAAAGGCTTAGATATGTAATCATCTGCACCTAAATTAAATCCTGTCAAACGATCATTTTCTGTGTCTTTTGCCGTAAGAAAGATAATTGGAACTTTTGGTTTTGATTCATCTTTACGAATAATATTGGCCATTTTAAAACCACTTATTTCGCCCATCATTACATCCAACATAAGCAGTTGATATACCGATAAATCTTTTTTTAAGGCTTCTTCTGCAGAATTGGCAGTATCTACATCAAACCCTTCGATTTCAAGATTGAATTTTAATATTTCACATAAATCTTCTTCGTCATCGACGACTAAAATACGGGCATTTGCCATAATATTGAATTTTAAATTTACATCGCAAAAATTCAAAATACTTATTTCAATACAGTGAAACAAATATTACAATTCTATTTCATCATTTTATATATGAACTATCACTTATAAATCTCATCTTTAGTCACACTTCAAAATTAAATAAATTATTTCATTTCATATTATCATACGATAGGAAAGTTGTTAATAGCTTATAATAGGAATATAGTCTATTCCGAAAGAAATAAAAATTTCTTTATCTTTGCACCTAAAATAAAAATTAGATGAAAAATATTCGTAATTTCTGTATTATTGCCCATATCGACCATGGTAAAAGTACATTGGCCGATCGTCTATTGGAATACACGAATACTGTAGCCGGAAAAGATTTACAGGATCAAGTCCTTGACAATATGGATTTAGAACGTGAGCGTGGAATAACAATAAAAAGCCACGCTATTCAAATGGATTATTCATATCAAGGGGAAAAATATGTTTTGAATCTGATTGATACACCGGGACATGTCGATTTTTCTTATGAAGTCTCTCGTTCAATTGCTGCATGTGAAGGAGCTCTTCTTATTGTGGATGCATCACAAGGAATACAGGCGCAGACCATATCCAACTTATACATGGCTATAGAAAATGATTTGGAAATCATCCCTGTCGTAAATAAAGTGGACTTGCCCAGTGCCATGCCTGACGAAGTTGAGGACCAAATTATTGAATTATTAGGGTGTAAAAGAGAAGAAATTATACGAGCCAGCGGAAAAACAGGTATAGGTGTTGAAGAAATATTGAAAGCTATCGTAGAACGAGTGCCGGCTCCTGAAGGAGACCCGGATGCACCATTACAATGTTTGATTTTTGACTCTGTTTTTAATTCATTCCGAGGTATTATTGCATACTTTAAAATAGCAAATGGCATTATCCGTAAGGGAGATAAGGTAAAATTTGTGGCTACCGGGAAAGAATATGAAGCCGATGAGATAGGTGTGCTGAAATTAGATATGGCTCCTCGAGATGAATTACGTACTGGAGACGTAGGATATATTATATCAGGTATCAAAACTTCCAGAGAAGTAAAAGTTGGAGATACGATTACTCACATCGCTCGGCCTTGTGGGAAGGCAATCGATGGTTTTGAAGAAGTAAAACCAATGGTATTCGCAGGTGTTTATCCGATAGAAAGTGAAGATTTTGAAGATTTAAGGGCATCTTTGGAAAAGTTACAATTAAATGATGCTTCACTGACATTCCAACCAGAATCGTCGGTGGCTCTTGGTTTTGGGTTCAGGTGTGGATTTTTGGGATTATTGCATATGGAAATCATCCAAGAGCGGCTCGATCGTGAGTTTGATATGGATGTTATTACCACTGTGCCGAATGTGTCTTATAAAATATATGATAAAAAGGGAAACATGACCGAAGTTCATAATCCGTCGGGTCTACCTGATCCGACCCTCATAGAACGTATTGAAGAGCCTTACATTCGGGCTTCTGTCATAACAAATACTGATTATATAGGTTCTATTATGACTTTATGTCTGGGTAAGCGAGGAGAACTGGTAAAACAAGAATACATATCTGGAAATCGAGTTGAGCTGATATATGACATGCCTTTGGGGGAAATAGTAATTGATTTTTATGATAAATTGAAAAGCATATCAAAGGGATATGCCTCTTTTGATTATCACCTTCATGATTTCAGACCATCTAAATTGGTTAAGCTCGATATATTGTTAAATGGAGAATCTGTTGATGCTCTTTCTACATTGACACATTTTGATAATGCTGTACCATTCGGGCGTCGTATGTGTGAAAAATTGAAAGAATTGATACCGAGACAACAATTTGATATTGCAATACAAGCTGCAATAGGAGCTAAAATAATTGCTCGGGAAACAATAAAAGCTGTGAGAAAAGATGTTACGGCTAAATGTTACGGGGGAGATATTAGTCGAAAACGAAAGCTTCTCGAGAAACAAAAAAGAGGAAAGAAACGAATGAAGCAAATAGGGTCTGTCGAGGTACCGCAAAAAGCATTTCTCGCTGTCCTGAAACTAGACTAAATAATATCAAAGTAACAGAAAAAGTCTTTTAAGCTCATTCGTCAAACTTAAAAGGCTTTTTCTTTGTTTTTAAGTATAACAAAATTTTTAATTATGAAAGATACAATATATGCACTTCGTAAATCTCTGCAAAATTATGCTAATGGAGGATATGTTCTTATCGGTGTGACTATATTAGCCATGATAATGGCCAATTCTGGATTAAGTAATTACTATTTTTCTTGGTGGAATGTTCCAGTCTCTTTGCAAATTGGAAATTTCAATCTTTTCAGCCACCACGGTGAAGCTATGACTTTGATGCAGTTTATTAATGATGCTTTGATGGCAATCTTTTTCTTTTCTGTAGGGCTTGAAATAAAACGAGAGGTGTTGGTTGGTGAACTCTCTTCTATAAAAAAAGCATTATTGCCAGTTGTCGCAGCTATGGGTGGCATCATTGTTCCAATTCTGATTTTCCGCTTAATAGCCGACGGAGATATAGCATTAAGAGGAAGTGCCATCCCGATGGCAACAGATATAGCTTTTACATTGGGTATATTAAGTATGTTCGGGAAGCGTGTACCTATCGGCCTAAAAATATTCTTAGCAACATTAGCCGTCGCAGACGATATTGGAGGTATACTTGCAATAGCTATATTTTATTCGAGTAGTATATCGGCATACTATTTATATTATGCAATCGGGTTATTGGCTATTTTATGGATAGGAGGATATTATCTGAAAATAAACAGCAAAATGTTTTATATTTTTGTCGGTATTGCTGTCTGGTTCTTATTTTTAAACTCTGGTATTCACCCAACAATTGCCGGGGTACTTGTTGCATTTTGTATTCCAGCCCATCCTATGATGAAAACGACCAAATTTATCGAAAAAATCAGAGAAAATATAGCTCATTTCCCTGTTTCGAAAAATCAAAAAAAAGGAGAGACCAATATTCTCTCCAAAGAACAGTTGAATTTTTTGAAATGTGTGGAGTCTGCTTCAGACAAAGTGATAAGCCCTTTACAAGATTTGGAAGATGCTTTACATCCTGTCGTTAACTATTTGGTTATCCCCTTATTTGCATTTGCTAATGCAGGTATAGCTTTAGGAAATATCCAAATCTCCGATATATTTCATGGAGTAAGTTTAGCTGTGTTTATGGGATTATTTATTGGTAAATTTGTCGGTATATTATCATTTGCCTATATGGCAGTAAAAACACATTGGGTTTCCTTACCTCATGGGGTAACTTGGAAAATGATAGCTGGAGTATCAGCATTAGGAGGAATTGGGTTTACTGTATCTATGTTTATTGCCAACTTATCTTATGGGAATATGTCTGATGGAAGTATATTTCTTAACCAGGCAAAATTGGGCATATTAATAGGCTCTCTGATATCTGGTATTTTAGGTTATGTATTACTAAATATGTTCCTACCTAAAGAAGTTGATGAGGAAGACTTATAATAAATAAAACAGGCCGGTTAACTAAGATAACTTAACGTCAACCGGCCTTTGGTTCTTTAAGAAAAATTATTTATCTGTTTTCATACTGTTCTTGATCAAATATCCTATAATAATTAAGTACATCAATAAACCTAATGATTGAGTCATAACGTCGCTTAAATGGCAAGTATAGGAGAATCCGGCAAACCGAAGTCCGGCACTGACTACTCCCATTAAAGCCCCGCCAGCAATAAACCCTGAAGCCAACAATGTTCCTTTTTCGAGACGAGCTTTATTCACCGCTTCTTTTTGGCTGCGGGTACTTACATACCAACTAATCAATCCTCCAATAACAAGAGGTGTATTCAATTCCAAAGGAATAAACATACCCAAAGCAAAGGCCAATGCAGGGACTTTAAATACCGTAAGTATAACCGCGATGACAGCCCCTATACCATATAATAACCAAGGGGCTCCTTTCCCGGACATCAGGGGTTCTATTACCGCAGCCATTGCGTTTGCCTGAGGAGCTGCTAAGCCATTTTCAGAGGTAAAACCGTAGGTATCATTCAAAATCATTATTACGCCACCTACCGTTGCAGCAGAAACCAATGTTCCTAAAAATTTCCAGGTTTCTTGTTTCGCTGGTGTAGATCCAAGCCAATAACCTATTTTTAAATCTGTTATAAATCCTCCAGCCATGGAAAGGGTAGTACAAACGACACCTCCAATAATAAGGGCTGCAACCATACCTGATGTTCCGGTCAACCCCACTGCTACTAAAATTACAGATGCTAATATCAAAGTCATGAGTGTCATTCCCGACACAGGATTTGTACCGACTATCGCAATCGCATTAGCAGCTACGGTCGTAAACAAAAATGCAATAACAGAAACTACAATAAATGCGATAACAGCTTGTGTTATTGTATGTATCACTCCTAAATAAAAGAAAAGAAATATTAATATCAATGTTGCGATACATGCAATAGCTATAAACTTCATCGACAAATCTCGCTGTGTACGCTTTACGTTTCTAACTACATTTTCTGTATTTCCTCTTAACTCTCGTGAAGCAAGTCCCACTGCACTTTTTATAATATCCCAGGAACGAATAATTCCGATAACACCGGCCATCGCAATCCCTCCTATACCAATATGTCGTCCGTATGTCGTGAATATTTGTTCTGGAGACATCATTCCTACTGTCATCTGGATATCTGAGTTGCCAAGGGTAAGTACCGCATTATGGAAAATAACACCTAACCCAGGAATAATTAAGAACCAGACAAATATAGACCCGGCACAGATTATTAGACAATACTTCAGGCCTACGATATAACCGAGCCCTAAAACAGCGGCTCCAGTATTTATTTTGAATACCACCTTTGCTTTTTCGGCAATCATATCTCCAAAAGGTAAAATTTTTGTAGTCAAGACTTCGCTCCACCAGCCAAAAGTTGATAGTACAAAATCATACAAGCCACCGATAATACCTGCAAAAATCAAAGGTTTTGCCTGATTACCCCCTTTTTCTCCGGAAATGAGAACCTGTGTAGTTGCTGTTGCCTCCGGAAATGGATATTTTCCGTGCATTTCCGATACAAAATATTTACGGAATGGGATTAAAAATAGTATCCCTAAAATACCTCCCAAAAGGGAACTCAAAAAGACTTGCATAAAATTCACAGTCAATCCCGGGATGATATATAATGCCGGTAGAGTAAAAATAGCTCCAGCTACGATTACTCCCGAACAAGCTCCGATAGACTGTATAATGACATTTTCACCTAAAGCGTTTTTACGTTTTGTGCTGTTCGACAAACCTACAGCAATAATGGCTATCGGTATAGCAGCTTCGAAAACCTGTCCAACTTTTAGTCCTAAATAAGCTGCTGCCGCAGAAAATATGACAGCCATAACAATACCCCAAGATACCGACCAAGGTGTTACTTCCCGGTAGTTTTTTTCGGGAGACATGACCGGATGAAACTCTTCTCCTTCATTCAATTCTCTGAATGCATTCTCTGGTAGCTTCATCGGCTCTTTTTCTTTTTCTTTCATCAATATAGAGTTTAATATTTAAAATAAGCAAATAAAATTCGTGGCAAGTTAACAAAAAAGGAAGATATATAAAATTGAAAAATAATTTTTATCTTGCGTCTTCTTTTACAAATAACAATGAATATTATTTTATAATGAAAGAAATATTACAGTATTTAAGGGAATTACGGGTAAATAACAATAGAGATTGGTTTAATACTCATAAGGATAGATATTTGGAATTAAGACTCTATTTTCAAAATAAAATGGATGAACTCATTCAGAGAATAGCTACTTTTGATGAGGAATTGAGGGGAGAAGAGGCTAAAAATTGCCTTTACCGAATATATCGTGATACTCGTTTTTCTCCTGATAAAACTCCATACAAAAATCATTTTGCAGCATATTTATGTAAAGGTGGTCGCAAAAGTGTAAGAGCGGGTTATTATTTCCATATCGAACCCGAAAATTGCCTGATAAGCGGTGGGGTATGGTGTCCTGAGCCTAAATTATTGAAGGAGTTGCGTCAGTCGGTATATAATCATACGGACGAATTCAAAGAAATCATCGAAAATAAAAAGTTCAAAGCAGTTTATCCTGAAATGGAAGGGGAGATGCTAAAAATAGTACCACGTCCGTTTCCCAGAGATTTTCAAGATGGAGAGCTTCTAAAAAGGAAAGACTATGTCGTTGTTTCTTACAAAGAAGAATCTCTCTTCGATACTTCTGAATGGATGGATAAAGTTGTAGGGGATTTTAAATTACTTATGCCATTCAACCGTTTTCTGAACTATACCGTAGATGATGTGTATGATTTGTAGTAATGTATATGAAAAAGTTTTGGATTTATAATTTAGCCCTATCTCTGTCTCTTATTATTGTATATTTAATTGTAAATTATACGGAAAAGGACTATTCTCATACGATATTTATAGCTCATATTATTTTAGGCATTTCCGTTATGCAACTCATTGCTGAATCTGTATGCGCTATTGTTTGGATGCATAAACAATCAGTAAATAGTCTGATATTCGGAATTTCATCTATTTTCTTTTCTGTATTAATATCCTTGTATATGTGGAATTTAGTGTATCTAAATTGTGGATAATCATATAATTTCCATATTTTTTGTTTTTAGGCTTAAGCGAAAATAATGAAGTATCAATTAGTAAAGTATTCGGTTTCGTCAATCGAGTTCTACAACTGTTATACCGGCTCCTCCTAATTGAACATGTTCATCTTGAAAATGACGGACACCCGGAACTGTTTTAAGATATTGTCGTATCATTTGTCGTAATGCACCAGTTCCTGTACCATGTAATATTCGTACTCGGGTACAGCCTACTAATATAGCGTCATCGATAAAATAGGTAACTGCTTGTAAAGCTTCGTCTCCACGCATACCTCGCACATCAATCTCTTGCTTGAAATTTAATCGTTTGTCTCTCATATCATCAGCCGTTTGAGCACTCACAAACGAGTCTTTTGCATTAGCATCTCGTTTCAATTGATTTTTGCTAACTTTCTCAAGTTTATCCAATTTTATATTTGACTTTAACAAGCCAAAAGCCACGATAGCATTTTTCCCTTGTATATCAAGAACTTCTCCGGCAGAATTTTGTCCTTTTAGACGCACAGCATCTCCAACAGTTATTACATCAGGACGAAATATTTCCTTTTGTTCTTTCTGAAGAGAATTTTTCTTCTTCTCTTCACGTTCTTTTATTTTTTGTATTTTTCGAGAAATTTTATCGTCTATTTGAATTTCTCCTGATATATGACTTTTAAAATCATTCAACTGACGACGTATCTCCCGGGTTTTTTCTTTTTCAGCCTGGACTTCCTTTATCTGACGAATAGTATTTTCAATACGTGCGTTTGTTTCTGACAATATCCTTTCTGCTTCAGCCTTAGCTGTAGCTAAAATTTCTTTACGCTGTTTCTCTAACTTCTTAATATCTGCTTCATAGCGTTCGGTAATCTCCTCCAAACGTTTTTCTTTCTGTCGTATGTTCTGTCTTTTACTTTCCCAATAACGTTTGTCTCTAACGATATCCTGTAAATATTTATCCATATCGACATAATCAGAACCAACTTTATCTGACGCTTCTGCAATGACATCTTCCGGCAAACCGATTTTTCGAGCGATTTCTATGGCAAACGAACTACCGGGGTTACCAATTGATAATTTGAATAACGGCTGCATTAAATGGCGATCATATAGCATAGCTCCGTTGATGATGCCTTCTGTATCTTCTGCAAAATGTTTTAAATTTTGGTAATGTGTCGTAATGACTCCATAGGTATGTTTTTGATTAAATCGGTCAAGTAATGCTTCAGCTATAGCTCCACCAATCTGAGGTTCTGTTCCTCCTCCAAACTCATCGATTAACAAAACTGTACTCTCGTTACTATTCTTCACAAAGTACTTCATGTTAGTAAGATGAGAACTATATGTACTTAAGTCATTTTCAATAGACTGCTCGTCTCCAATATCAATGAAAATATTATCGAATATTCCACATCTCGAATTTTCATATACAGGTATTAATAAGCCGCATTGCAACATATACTGCAATAGTCCCACCGTCTTTAGACATACGGATTTTCCTCCTGCATTCGGACCGGAAATCAGCAATATCCTGTTCTTTTCGGTCAACATGATATCCAAAGGAACTACTTGTTTATGCTGTTTCTGTAACGATAAATATAAAAGCGGATGCACTGCATGATACCAATCTATTTGCCGGCAATTTTCGACAACAGGTAAAAGAGCATTTACTTGTAAAGCAAACAAAGCTTTGGCTCGTATAAAATCGATATCTGCTAAAAACTCATAAGAATAGAAAATATCCTCGGATAATGGCCGCAATTCATCTGAAAAAGAAGTTAAAATTCGGATAATTTCCCGACGTTCTTCACTTTCAAGTTCTCGTATCCTGTTATTGGCTTCTACAACTTCAGCAGGTTCTATAAATACCGTTTTACCACTGGCTGATTCATCATGTACAATCCCTCGTATTTTTCGTTTAAAAGCTGGCATAACCGGAATTACCAAACGTCCGTCACGCATAGTTGGAGTAACATCTTTATCTACGATGCCTTCGGTCTGAGCTGTTTTTAATATATTACTTAAACTTCTGGATATTCCCGATAGAGTGGACGATAATTCTCTTCTGATTCGTGACAGTTCGGAAGATGCATTATCTTTTATTCTTCCAAACTTATCTATCATCTGGTCTATACGTGAAATCAGATGCGGAAATACCGATACATTTCCTGACAATTCAGATAAATACGGATACAAAGGTTTTTCGTCATCTTCATCAGTTTTGAAAAATTTTACAATATTCCTTATTGTATCCAAAGACCTGCGCAGGTCAAACAATTCTACCTCATCGATATAAGTTCCCTCTACCCGGATTCGTTTTAATGCCGGCCGTACGTCAAAAAAATAATTTGCTGGAAACTCATTTTTCCCATTTAATACAGCAACAAATTCCTGAGTTTGATGCAATAATTTTGTTACCTCGTCATATTTATTCAGAAATACCATCTTTGATACACGTTCCTTACCAAGCGTACTAAGACACTTATCGGTTATCAATTCTCGAATTTTGTCAAATCCGGTTTTCTGTTCAAAATTATCTGGATATATCACTTAATTTTATAATAATAATTAGTCCGTCAAAGATAATAAAAATCCTCTTAATAAAGAGAGTTCGTAAAACATGAACAAAAGTAATCGATAATCGTTATTGCAATAAAAATGTTGTTTTATATAAGATAATAGTTCAAACAACAATTTTTTGTTCTATGCTGATAAATTGATGTCGTAAAAATAATAATAACATTTAAATTTGATTAATTATGGAGGTTGTAAACAAGGCATTTGACGATGTCAAAGAATTTCTAAAATCTGTGGTTCCTCCCTGTACTGCTACTATTGATGACCACTATCATTATGAAGTATGGGCTATAAAGGAAGAAGCAAAGCTATCACAAGAAAATCATGTATTTTTCGGTTCGGTAATAAAACATGCCGATAGTATTACTGTTACTTTTAATGATAAATTAGGCAAAGAAAATTCTAAAGAACTTTTCTCTGATTACTTATTGCAAAAAATGGAACATGGTCGCATTTGTATTCATGAAATGAACCGTCAATTACACGAAGATTTACAAAACGCAGTACAAAATCTGACAAGGTATTATAATAGCATGGGATGGATATAAGCTCAAAATATTTTTAATCATGTCCAGAAAAAAAGTGGACATGATTAAAAATAAACTCATGTCTCCAATTAAATGATAACACACTCTGATAACATCTGTTTTTTATTACACTAAAATATTGAGTATATTTTCTCTATTTTTTTTCGAATAGTATATATTTTTCAGCCGAATCTATTATTTTTGGAGCAAAATAAAACAGCTAAATAATGTTTACGGTAAAAAAGACTCTTGAAATTTCGGCTTCACACAGTTTAAAGTTATCATATGAAAGTAAGTGTAGCCAATTACATGGACATAATTGGATTATCACTATTTATTGTCGTTCAAAAGAATTGAATGAAGATGGGATGGTAATAGATTTTACCCTTATAAAAAAGAAAATACAGGATAAACTTGACCATAAAAATTTGAATGAAGTACTGTCCTTTAACTCTACAGCAGAGAATTTAGCATACTGGATATGTAACCAGATTCCCCAATGTTTCAAGGTCGAGGTTCAAGAATCAGAAGGAAATATTGCAATTTATGAAAAAGATTAATGAAATATTTTACAGTCTACAGGGCGAGGGGTATTACACAGGAACTCCAGCTGTTTTTGTAAGATTTTCAGGATGTAATTTGAATTGTGATTTTTGTGATACGGAACACTTATCCGGAGTATTTATGTCTGATAATGAAATCTTAACTGAAATAACACAATATCCTACAAGGCACATTGTTTTGACTGGCGGAGAACCAACTTTACAAATAGATGTCCCTTTTATGCAAATGCTAAAAGAAGATAATTGGTATATTCAAATTGAGACGAATGGGACATTGACTTCTGGATTATCGATTGCTGACAGATGGGCTGATTGGGTCACATGTAGTCCCAAAAAAGATTGTATTCGAGAAAAGGCAAATGAACTCAAGGTTGTATATACAGGCCAAGATATGTCTCAATATGATTCCTTTATATGTGACATACGATCATTGCAACCTTGCTCTATGCTCAATACACAAGAAGTTATTGATTATATAAAAAAACATCCTCAATGGAGGTTAAGTTTACAAACACATAAAATGCTCGATATAAGGTGAGCTGATATATCCTTTATGTATAAATATGATATAAATACTACCGGATATATATTAATTATTGATATATTTGCAAAAATTTTTTGATACTTGTTTAGATTAATGACATATGACACAAATTGAAAATAACGAAGAAGAAAAAAGAAGCCTTAATTTCATTGAAATTGCTGTCGAGAATGATTTGGCTGCTGGGAAAAACGGAGGTCGTCTAAATACCCGTTTCCCTCCAGAGCCAAATGGATATTTGCACATAGGACATGCTAAGGCTATATGTATGGACTTTGGTATTGCTCAAAAATATGGAGGTACATGTAATTTGCGCTTCGATGATACAAATCCTGTTAAAGAAGATGTGGAATATGTTGATTCTATAAAAGAAGATATTCACTGGTTGGGTTTCGACTGGGGAGACCGTCTTTACTATGCATCTGATTATTTCCCCAAGTTATGGGACCTTGCAGTAAAGATGATTGAAGAAGGAAAAGCTTATGTAGATGAACAATCTGCAGAGGAAATAGCACAACAGAAAGGGACTCCGACCCAGCCGGGTACTGAGAGTCCATATCGAAATAGGAGTGTTAAAGAAAATCTTGATTTATTCACTCGTATGAATAAGGGAGAGTTCGAAGAGGGTTCGATGGTACTTCGAGCCAAAATAGATATGACTTCTCCCAATATGCATATGAGGGATCCGATCATGTATCGTATTATCAAACATCCTCATCATCGTACGGGGAATACTTGGAATGTATATCCCATGTATGATTTTGCACATGGACAATCAGATTACTTTGAAGGAGTTACCCATTCTATTTGTACTCTTGAATTTGAAGTGCATAGGCCTCTATATGATTGGTTTGTTGATGAATTGGCTGATGATAGCTATCGCCCCCGTCAGTTAGAGTTTAATCGACTAAATCTCACGTATACGGTCATGAGTAAGCGTAAATTATTGCAACTCGTGAAAGAAAACTTAGTGGCCGGATGGGATGATCCTCGAATGCCTACTATATGCGGACTGAGAAGGAGAGGGTATACCCCTTCATCTATCAGGAACTTTATTGACAGAATCGGATATACCAAATATGATGGATTGATCAGTGTATCTTTATTGGAACATAGTATACGCGAAGAGCTTAATAAAACTGCAAATCGAGTATCGGCAGTTATTAATCCAGTAAAATTGGTTATAACGAACTATCCCGAAGGGCAGGTTGAAAACTTAATAGCAGAGAATAACCCAGAGAGTCCAGAAGCAGGTTCTCATGAAATTCCTTTCACTCGTGAACTTTACATCGAACGTGAAGATTTTATGGAAAATCCGCCTAAAAAATTCTTCCGTATGACTCCGGGACAAGAAGTTCGTTTGAAATCGGCTTATATAGTAAAATGTACTGGCTGTAAGAAAAACGAGGCAGGAGAGGTCGAGGAAATATACTGTGAATACGATCCCTTGACTAAAAGTGGTATGCCTGAAAGCGGTAGAAAAGTAAAGGGAACTTTACATTGGGTATCAGCTCAATATAATCAAAAAGTGGAAGTCAGATTGTATGACCGATTATTCAATGTTGAAAATCCTGCGGAGGAGAAGGAAAGAGATTTTAGAGAATTGTTGAATCCTGATTCGTTAATTGTAAAAACGGACTGTCGTATCGAGCCTTATTTGGCGAGCATTGCAAAACCTGGTGATAGATTCCAATTTCAACGTATGGGATATTTCTGTGTCGATTCAGACTCAACATCTGACAAATTGATATTTAATCGGACTGTCGCGCTAAAAGACAGTTGGGAAAAACAAAAGAACAAATAATCTTATTTAAAACTTATAGTTACGAGCTGCTGTCTATCGAAACGGTACACGGCAGTTCGGTTTTTATATAAAATGTCCGAAAAAAAAGGATCTGGCTTGTTAGCTCGTTATGAGCAAATGCTAAAGGAAAAGGGAAATTACTATTTCGATGCCGATGAATGGGAGGAAATAGCTTATCAGTATGAACTTACTGATAGATACAAAGATGCTTTGGAAGCCATAAATCATGGGCTATCGATACATCCGGGAAATATTTCTTTGAATATAAAAAAGGCTCGTTATTTACTGGATATTGATGCAGTAGAAGAGGCCGAAAAGTTAATCTATTCTCTTCCTAATGATTCGGTAGATGCAATATTGATCCGGGCTGAAATCCATTTTATTCAAAATAGGCCTCAAAAAGCCAACCACCTTTTGCGAAATCTTCTTAACAGTGAAGAAATTTCTTGTGATTTATGTTTTGAAATAATGGACATGTACCTTGATTTTGGCTATTTCGATGAATTAGTTGAATTCGTTAATGAAGCAGACAATCTATTAAGTGATGGCTCAGAATTATTACGAGAAATGGCCCTCATTTATGAAGATAAACAGGATTTAAATAAATCTATAGAAATATACAATAAACTTATCGATAGGAACCCTTATTCTACAGTAGACTGGTTTAATTTAGCCAAAGTTTATGCATTACAGAAAAAATATGAGAAGGCAATAGATGCTTGTGATTTTGCCTTGACTACCAAAGATGATGACGAGAACATATTATCATTCAAAGGGTACTGTCTTTATGACCAAGGATCATATAGGGAAGCAATCGACGTCTTCCTCGAATATGCTAAAGTTGCTGATGAAAAATCAATAGCATATGAATTGGTTGCCGAATGTTATGTAAAACTGGAACAAAATGGCGAAGCGATAAAATACTTGAATGAAGCATTATCTCTTTCACCCGAAAGTTCAAATTTATATTATCAGTTAGCAACTAATTATTATGACATGGGGAATACTCCCAAAACAATTGAATATTTGATTAAAACATTAGAAATAGACCCGGAAGACGCAGAAGCTCTTGCATTTATGGGGGAAATAAAAGTAGATGAAAAAAAACTCGATGAAGCAAAGCAATACTTAATCCGAGCATTTAAAATAGACTCGTCAAATATAGATGTCTTGACTCTTTTGGGTGATATTGCGACAGAGCAAGAAGACATAGAAGAATCTATCTTGTATTATGAAAAGGCATTAGAGATAAACCCTTATGATGTAAAACTCATTTTTAAATTGATTCTGGCTCATTACAATACCGGAAACCAAGATAAGGCTGCTTCATTAATAAAGCATCTGGACGAGAGTACTTTAAAAATCGATGATATTGAAGAAATCTCTGAAGAAAATAAAAATGAGTTGAAACAAACAAAAGAAATGCTGGATAAACTGCGAAATATCCTTCGAAAAAATCTGGATGAAAATTTATAACTATAGGATAAAAACAAAAATGAGAAAATCAAAAGATTATTTGTTATTAGCTCTAAAAGGCATGGGGATGGGAGCTGCAGATGTTGTACCTGGTGTTTCTGGTGGAACAATAGCTTTTATTGTTGGCATTTATGAAGAGCTCATAGATTCGATAAAAAGCATAAACCTAAAAACAATAAAACTTTTTTTTACTCTAAGATGGGTAGCTTTTTTCAAAGCTATCAATGGATCATTCTTATTTTCTGTTCTGGCGGGTATACTCATCAGTGTATTTTCGTTGGCGAAACTTATTACATGGTTACTTGAAACACATCCGATTCTTGTCTGGTCTTTCTTTTTTGGATTAGTTTTGGCTTCTACATATTTTGTCTCAAAACAAATTGAAATATGGGATTGGAAAAGATGGTTATCTTTTGTCATTGGAGCAGGAACAGCTTATTATATTACAATAGCTACTCCAGCACAAACACCCGATTCCTTACTTTTTATTTTTATGTGCGGAGCCATTGCTATTTGTGCTATGATTCTACCAGGGATATCAGGCAGTTTCATACTGTTACTCATGGGAAAATATGAGTTTATTATGAACGCTGTCAAGTCATTAGATATAGTTATTATCGTTATATTTGCTGTAGGTGCTGCAATCGGGCTCATCCTATTTTCTAATATATTGTCTTATTTATTAAAAAATTTCCATGATATTACTATTTCTGTTTTATCAGGTTTTATGTTAGGTTCCTTAAACAAAGTTTGGCCATGGAAAGAAACTATTCAAACTTTTACCGATAGTCATGGTAATATAAAGCCTCTTATAGAACAAAATGTATTACCCAATGAGTATCTTTGGCAAGCTGTATTACTTATGATTATTGGATTTCTTATGGTATACATCATTGAAAAAATTTCCGGTAAAAAAGAGAAACACGAATAAGATGGCGGTTTCTCATTCTCTCTCATAAAAACAAAACATGATTCTATTATTCTGGACAAGCAAAAATTAAGAAACTGAAATTTTCTGCTTATTATTGATATTCAGAATAATAGAATTTTTGTATAAATTAAATTCATTAAAAATCTATCTTTGGCATTTCGACCAAGGTAGCAGAAGGAAAATACTTATTCATATATAATTTTATTATCTGTAATGTATCATCTTCTATAATTTTATCAGTTGACGGATACATGTTATATATTACTTTGTATAGTTCCATACCTCTTTGCAACAATGCTTCAAAACACAATAAAGTATGATTGATACTTCCCAGCCGTCCAGATGTTACCAATATAACTGGGTAAGCTCGTTGTGCAATGTAGTCAATAGTCAATAAATCGGTTGTCAAAGGTACCATAGGGCCTCCGGCACCTTCTAACAAAACTATGTCATATTGGCTTGCAAGTTTTTCTGTTGCTTTCGATATTATTTCCAAATCAAGATTTTGATTATCAATCCGAGAAGCC
Source organism: Coprobacter secundus (assembly GCA_000803105.1). Taxonomy (GTDB): domain Bacteria; phylum Bacteroidota; class Bacteroidia; order Bacteroidales; family Coprobacteraceae; genus Coprobacter; species Coprobacter secundus. Next base: position 36,375 of record JTDA01000020.1, on the reverse strand, counting down.
AAATGAGGAGATGCAGGGTAAGAAAAAATTACTGGGGCAGTAAGACCTTTTTTGTCTACTTCGGTAAAATCTATCCCCATTATTTTACGATGCAATTCTATATCTTCAGAATAACCATTATTACCAGTTTGTACAAGCTTTTGTGTTATGACAGACCGGTCACAATCAAATAGCTGCTTAGCTAACCATCCGGTAGCAATTGACTTTCCTATATTCGTATCAATTCCGGTTACAAAATAGATTCCATTCATATTCGTCTTTTTTTTCGTGCTATAATATATATCGGATGATATGTCAGTATTAGACCGTTTTCCGACATATATTGTTTTTTATAATCTTTACAAAACGATACAACCTGACTTGGAGATAAAGGATTTTCATTCAGTCCATTAACTCCTGTTTTTTTTAAATGTTTCAATACTTCTATTGGAGTTTCAAAAAAAAGAGGTACAAATTCTTGAGAAATAGTTATCATATCAAATATTTCAGAAATAATAGAAATCCATCTTTCAAAGGAATAATAAGACAATCCTCTATTTGTAAGTGTTTTTATTTCCTTTAAATTGTCCGAACCAAATGTAGATATAGCTATTATCCCGTTTTCAGACAAATTTTTTTCTATTTTTCTTAAAAAAGATTCTATGTCTTCAAACCACTGTATGGTAGAACTGCTTATAATCAGGTCGTATTTACCATCAAAATTCAATTGCTCTGCGTCTCCCGGAACAAATATCACACTATCTTCCCACAAAGAGTTGAAAAATACATCACAAAGATCATTAACAACAAATTTTATAGGATGGAATAATCGACAAAGTTCTCGGGTCAATAAACCTGTTCCACAACCAATCTCAAGTACATATGGAAAACAGCTACCTTGGGTGCGAATAAGGGCGTTTAATAAATGATTTATTATTGTTCGTTGAGCATAAGATTCCTCATCGTATGAGATAAATGACTGAGTAAATGCATTTTTTATCTTTTCTTTATTTATACTCTTCTTCATCTCTTAATATAAAATTGAAATTAATGTAATGAGATGCCGGAATGACATTGTAACAGGCTTGTCCATTCCAAGCATTCTTTTGGTTAGCAGTTGTAAATATCAGATCTTTATCACCGATGAAAATTTCATCCCAATTAAATATCGGAGTAGGAGAGGACAGAGCTATTTTTCCTATTATCATCAATTCTCTTTTGACACTATCTAGATTCCTTTGAGGCTTATGTTCCATAAAGAGAGCCAATAAATCTTTTCCATTGCACATACGACGATAAAACTTCAATAAGGATTTTTCCGTCAAAAGACACAACGTTGCATCATAGATTTCCGGAATCAACCCTTTATTGTAATCAATCGGATAAAGAGTACCGTTTATCGCTATTTTTTTTTCAAATTTTAAACTCTTATGTTGTAATAAAAAAGATGCAACCCAAACACCCATCGACCAACCAACTAACTTTATATGATTATATTCGACAAATAAGCCTTCATCAAAATTCATTTCTGTATAATCATAACAGATGCATACATCACCGTTGAACTCTTCTAATTCAGGAAAGACGTGATAATCCATTCCCCAACCGGCAAAGAACAATAACAAATGACTCTCGTTATTATGTTTAAGAAAATAATACTTCATTTCGATTTATCTTCTTTCATGATTATAGATAACAACTCTTTTACATCTTGTAAAGTACAATCTGCAGTAAGAGAAATACGTAATCGTGCTGTTCCCAAAGGTACAGTTGGCGGACGTATCGGCAATACATAAAACCCTGCCTTTTGTATCTCTTTAGCCAGATGGCTTGCTCGTTCAGAGGCTCCAACTATATAAGGAACTATATGGCTGCAACTTTGGTGTTGTTTTCCATTTAAACGATTCAATGGGGAGTATAACATTTGGCTGATTTTATGTAAATGCATTCTCTTATCAGACATTAGAATCGCTTTATTTAGTATAAATAGTGTCCATTCCAAATTCACAGGCGGTAAAGCTGTCGTAAAAATGAGAGTACGCATTGTATTTATAAGAAAATCCCGACATCTACGAGTACAAATTACATAAGCTCCCATTGATGCAAAAGCTTTTCCAAAAGTTCCCACTAAAAAATCTATCTTGGGGATAATGCCCTGTTCTTCACAGCACCCCAATCCCTGTTTTCCCCGTACTCCAACAGCATGAGCCTCATCAACATAAAGCATAACATTCTGATAATTATTTTTTATTTCTACCAAACGAGTGAGTTCCGCTTCATCACCATCCATACTAAAAATACTTTCAGTAACTATAATAACTATATCAAAATGAGATGCTTTCGTATCCAATATTTGTTCTAATTGTGCATAGTCGTTATGTCTGTATCGAATACACTGTGCATCAGATAGGCGAATTCCATCGATTAAACTGGCATGAACCAATTTATCTGCCAATATAAGTGACTTACGTGTCGTGACAGCTGGCAATATTCCTGTATTTGCATGATAACCACTATTGAAAACCAATGCAGATTCTGATTCGTACAATTCTGCCAAACGGCTTTCTAATCGATTATAAATATCATAATTGCCCGTCAATAAACGAGAAGACGAAGAACCCGCTATAAAATGTTCAGCTGTCAGTCCTTCTAAAAATTCGTTTCTTAACTCAATATTGGATGCCAAACCTAAATAATCATTCGAAGATAAATTCAGTAACCACCGGTTTTCATAATGAATTTTATTTTTTTTATGTACAAGAGTAGAAAGTGTACGATAATTTCCATTAAGAATGATAGTAGATAATTGATTCTGAAAAATATTTTTCATCCTATTTTTGTTGTTTAATGACGTATAATAACGCAGATATAAGAATATCAAGCTGTTCCTCTTTGATAATGAAAGGAGGCATTACATATACCAATTTTCCGAATGGTCGTACCCAGATGCCGGAATCGACAAATTGTTTTTGGATAGTTGCCATATCTACAGTATTTTTCATTTCTATTACACCGATAGCTCCTAAAACTCTAACATCAGCAACTTGAGGATACTCCCTTGCTGGAGCTAATGATTGCATTAGCCGTTGTTCTATCCAGTGTACTTTGTTTTTCCAATTCTCTTCGAGTAGGAGAGACACAGACTCTTTGGCTACTGCACAAGCCAAAGGATTGCCCATAAAAGTAGGCCCATGCATGAATACTCCAGGCATTCCCGTTGATAGAGTCATTGCGACATCATCTGTTGCTAACGTAGCAGCCATAGTCATATATCCTCCAGTCAGAGCCTTTCCTATGCACATAATATCTGGATAGATATTGGCATGTTCGCAAGCAAACAATTTGCCTGTTCGTCCAAATCCTGTTGCTATCTCGTCAAGAATCAGTAATACATCATGCTCTTTACATAAACGGAGCGCTTCAGTAAGGAAACGAGGATGATAAAAATTCATACCGCCGGCGCCTTGTACTACTGGTTCCAAAATGAATGCAGCTATTTTATTGGAGTTTTGAACCAGACATTTTTCCAACGGTTCCATACAAGAATCCTCCCACTCATCATAATAACGACATGAGGGGGAAGGTATAAAATAACGCTTAGGTAGGGTATTTCCAAATATAGAATGCATACCCGTTACCGGATCACAAACAGACATAGCATTCCACGTATCGCCATGGTAGCCCGAACGAATTGTAACGAAGTTACATTTTTCAGAAAATCCTTTTGCATACCAATATTGTACCGCCATTTTGAGCGCAACCTCCACTGAAACTGACCCTGAATCACAATAAAAAATTTTCTTTAAGTTTTCAGGCACAATTCTCAATAGCAGACGTCCCAACTCCACTGCTGGACGATGAGTAATTCCTCCAAACATAACATGAGACATCTTTTTAAGCTGTTCATTTACGGCGTGATTAAGCCTGGGATGATTATAACCGTGAATAGCAGCCCACCAAGATGACATACCATCAATTAGTTTTCTCCCATCTTTTAAATTCAAATATACATTGTTTGCACTTTCTACTTCATATACAGGTAAAGGATTGACTGTGGAAGTATAAGGATGCCATAAATGCTCTTGATCAAATAAGTATAAATCGTCTATATCCAGTTTATAATTCATATCCAGCTTTCTTAATAAGTTTATAATCTTCGTCGATTTTAGAACTTACAGTAGTCAACATGTCTCCGACAATAGCAGCGTTAATGCCTATTTTCAGGGCTCTCAACTGTGCACTTTCAGAAATTTGGGCACGTCCTCCGGCAAAGCGCAAATAAGATTTGGGATGGATAAACCTGAATATAGCTATTGTTGTCAATATTTCATCATCCGAAAGACCACAAATATTTTCAAGTGGAGTGCCTGATATAGGTTGCAGTACATTAATAGGAATAGAACATACATTTAATTCTTTTAGTTTGAAAGCTAGTTCTATGCGCTGTTCCATCGATTCACCCATTCCTATAATTCCACCCGAACAAATCTCCAATCCAATTTCTTGAGCATCTCTTATCGTTTTTATTTTTTCCTTCTGGGTATGTGTTGAACATAATTTCCCAAAATAAGATGGAGCTGTCTCAAGATTGCAATGGTATCGACTGACACCAGATGCCTTCAATGCAGACAAGTTTTCTTTTGACAATAATCCCAAAGATGCACATAAAAGCATGTCGGTTTTCTTTGATAGTAAATTATATATTTTACAAATCTCAGACATTGAATTTCCTGTAACTCGTCGTCCACTAGTAACCAAAGAAAAACGTTTCACTCCTTTTTTCTGGTTCCATAAAGCCTGTTCAAGTGACACCTCCGGAGATACCAAATCATAAACTTTTATATTTGTTTGGTAATGTACCGATTGTGCACACCATTTACAATCTTCAGGACAACGGCCAGAACGAGCATTGATAATAGAACAAGTATCAAATTTTTCCGTATGAAAAAAATGAGTTATTTCTTCTGCGGCTTCATACAGTAACTCTTTATTTTCTATCCTGACTAATCTTAATGCTTCGGAAAACTCAATTTGTCCTCCTGCCAAAATTTTCTTTTTAATCTGTGACACCATATTGGTATAGTTTTTATAAATAAAAATCCGGAATAGATATAATTATATCTGTCCCGGATTTGGTAATTAAATGCAAATTAAATTTTACACAGTTGTCCCTTTTTGCCGAAATATTCTCCAGCAAAATGAGTAAATATTCTTTCTCCCATGAGCCTATATCCGACTCTTCCAAATCGACTTCTGATCCAATTAAAAAGGTCGAATATTCTCTATTGGTATAGTACAATGAGAAAAGTCCTTGCTTGCGGAGAGATGCCTCTATAACACTTTTAGATAATGTTCCTATATTCACACAGCGACCTAAACTGTAAAATGCAGCATAACGATTCCGGCTCCAACGCCGAAATCGAATATAATCGGATGTAATAGAAAACTTCTGTATCATTTTTCTGAAAATAGTAATACAAAGATATACAAATAACTGAAAGTTTTTGATTTTTCTCTATTTCAAAAAACACGATTTAATAAATCTTTATGCAAGATTTACATCATTCTTAGTATATTTGAAGATTGAATATCATATAACAAAAAGCTATATACAGTAAGAATATGATAAAAACTAAAAAGTATCACACAGTATATTTATTTACATTTATTTTCTTATTCTCTACATGCTATCTTGACGCAGCATCTGTGGTCCGGCGCAAAAAAAAAGACAATCCAGATGATTTGACAAGCAAAGAATTCCTTTTTATGGAAAAAAACTTTACTTCTCAAAGTTGTACTCAATGGAAGCAAGGGGATAAATTTGTCTATTTGAGTGATGATTTAAGCGTTCTGCTACATCCGGAAACACCATTGGATAATCCGAACCAGTCCTTTAAAAATAAAATATTCACGTTTGAAGGAATGACGGAAGAGTCTATTTTGGGATACAAATCATATGTTAATCTCATTTTTGACTGTGAAGGAATTAAATATAGATTCGAAACCGGTAAAAGTAAAGATGATATAAATAAAACTTCATATAAACCTTTATTACCAGACCTCGTGCAATTATCTGTATTAGAAAAAGCTAGAGAACTGTTATCTGGAAAAAAATTGTACATACGTACCTCAATTTGGTATAATAATAAAGGTTATGAGATAGAAGGCCGTAAATATATTCCTGTGACCATAATAGATGTATTGCCTGGAAATAATATTTTGCCTATACAATTCCAATTTGTAGACGATATTGGTAAAGAAGGCCGTGTGTTTGGTACTTTGTCTCCTGATGCAAATATAGGACAATTTATCTCTTTTGATCGACTATTTACTTTTGATAATCCTCGAGATAAATACAAGACTATCAACGATGAAAATTGGTCAAGAATAACTTCTGGTAAGGTATCTAAAGGTATGACAAAAGAAGAGTGCCGATTATCGCTGGGCCGTCCTAATGAGGTAAAAAGGATTCCTACATATGAGGGATTAAAAGAACAATGGTTCTATAATACCGGAGCTTACTTGTTTTTTGAAGATGGACTGCTAACGAGTTTCAGACAATAATAAATACAAACCAATATTATAAATGCACAATGATTATCAAAGAAAATTACTCATTACAAGCTCATCATACATTCCATTTGCCAATTAAATCTCGTTGGTATATTGAATATGAATCTATTGAAGAATTAAAAAAAATTTTGAAAGAGGATTTATTGCAAAAACATTCGTTTCTGCATATTGGAGGAGGGAGCAATTTGCTTTTTATACAAGATTATAATGGAGTTATTTTACATTCTGGTATACAATACATTGATATTTTAGAAGAAAAAGATGATAGTATTTTATTAAAAGTTGGTTCCGGAATGATTTGGGATGACTTCGTCAAATATTGTGTAAATAATAATTGGGGAGGGACAGAAAATCTGTCCATGATTCCTGGAGAGGTAGGAGCTAGTGCTGTACAAAATATAGGAGCTTACGGTGCCGAAGTAAAAGATATTATTGAAAATGTCAATACCATAGAAATTGCAACAGGGCACGAGCGAACATTCAAAAACATGGATTGTAAATACAATTATAGAGAAAGTGTTTTCAAGAAAGAACTGAAGGGAAAATATATTGTCACATCAGTTGAGTATCGGGTAAGAAAGAATCCTGTTTTCAATCTCTCTTATGGAAATCTAAAAGAGGCCCTTTCTAATTATGATACTATAACCTTGCAAAATATAAGAGAAGCTGTAATGACTATTCGTGAAAGTAAACTTCCGGACCCTAATACTTTCGGTAATGCAGGAAGCTTTTTTATGAATCCTATAATTTCTTTGAAACAATATAAAAAACTCCAAGAGAAGTATCTCGATATGCCCCATTATCCTATAGATGATAAGCATGTGAAAGTACCAGCTGGATGGATGATAGACCGATGTGGTTGGAAAGGAAAAGAACATGGTGGTGCTGCTGTATACGATAAACAAAGTTTGGTCCTTATAAATAAAAATGATGCGACTCCGAAAGACGTTATCGAACTTTCTCAACAAATACAAAAATCGGTAAAAGACACTTATGATATAACTATTTACCCTGAGGTAAATTTTATTTAAAAATGATTTTGAGGTAAAAAATGATGCAAATAGAATTTTTGGGAACTGGCACATCTACCGGAGTTCCTCAAATTGGTTGTAAATGTGAAGTTTGTACTTCTTTAAATATAAAGGACAATCGGCTGCGAGCATCAGTACTATTTTCTGTTGACAATAAAAATATACTTATTGATTGTGGCCCTGATTTTCGCCAGCAAATGTTACGTTCAGGCATAGAGAGTATAGATGCTGTACTTATTACCCATGCCCATTATGACCACACTGGCGGCATAGATGACTTAAGACCATATTGTGCACACTTTCCTGTTCCCATTTATTTGGAACCAGAAGTCGCCGGTGCAATAAGGACAAGACTTCCTTATTGCTTTTCAGATAAACGATATCCCGGTATACCAGACCTTCAATTAATAGAAATAGATACTGAGCCATTTGAAATACAGGGAATTCCTATTATCCCTATTAGAGCTATGCATTTCAAACTGCCTGTTTTAGGTTTTAGAATCGGGAGAGCAGCCTATATTACAGATATGTTGACCCTTCCCGAAAGTGAGTATAATAAGCTCAAAGATTTAGATGTGCTTATAATCAACGCTTTACGACATACGGAGCATATATCTCATCAAAATCTGAAATCTGCATTACAAGTAATAGAACGTATTGCCCCCAAAAATGCATATCTAACACATATGAGCCATCAAATGGGATTACATGAAGTTGAATCAAGACAATTGCCTCTCAATGTCCAGTTTGCGTATGATGGGCTTATTATTAAGGTTTGACATTGAACTAATCTTTTAGAATACTTGTTTTAGTCATAATCAGTTACTCCTTAATATTTTTAAATTATGGCTAAAGCAAAAAAAATAAAAGTAGAAACTGGATCTAATATGGCTCCAGAATCTTACTATATTAAAGTTACGTCTGACGGGCCTTATCTTGTATATGGAAATCCGCCTATTGACCAAGAAATCATTTTGCCTAACGAAGAGGGTTCTTCTTGGGTTTATCGTAAAGGAAAACATTTCACACCAGACCCTGCTCATACAGCTTTATGTCGATGTGGCGAATCAAAACACAACCCTTTTTGTGATGGTTCCCACGAACATGCTCATTGGAACCCCACAGAGACTAATAACAAACGCCCTTTGTTAGAAGACGCTGAAGAATTTGAAGGTCCTACTATGATTTTGGCCGATAATGAAAAGTATTGTGCTTTCGCTCGTTTTTGTGATGCCTACGGACGTATATGGAATTTAGTTCAAGAAGCCAAAACCGAAGAAGAAAAAGAGATTATACGTCATGAAGCCGGTCATTGTCCTGCCGGGCGTTTAGTGTTATGGGACAAAGAAAAAGTTTTTGAACCACCTTTCGAACCCTCTATCGGAATTATTGAGGATCCAGGAATAAAAGTAAGTGGTCCTATTTGGGTAAAAGGAGGTATCCGCATCGAAAGTGCCGATGGTACAAGTTATGAAATAAGGAACCGAGTAACTTTATGCCGATGTGGACAATCCTCTAACAAACCATTTTGTGATGGAACACACGCATCTATGGAATTTAGGGATGGAATACCTTTTGCAGATACTGATAAAGAATGGTAACTGTTACAAATTGAAAATAAGGAATATACGAAAAAATATTCCTTATTTTCAATCATTCCGCATTCAGAGAATAAAAGATAGATTTTGAAATTTCAGGAAAATAATGTAACCTTGCGCACTTGAATCGATAAATTTTCAAAACATGGAAGAACTGACATTGACAACTCCGTCTCTTTTATTTTCAGCCGTATCTCTCATTATGCTGGCATATACCAATCGCTTTTTGTCGTATGCGCAAATTGTAAGAACATTGAAGACTGAATATGACTTGCATCCATCTAAAATCACGGCTGCACAAATAGAAAACTTGCGTTCCCGACTATATTTAATACGTATGATGCAAATTTTAGGAATTGTCAGTTTATTGCTAAGTGTAGTCTGTATGTTTTTAATATATGTAGGTCTTCAAACATTTGCTGTAATTGTTTTTGCAATATCATTACTATCCCTTATTGCGTCTTTAGGAATATCTATAGGAGAAATTATTATTTCTGTCCGTGCTCTCGAACTGCATTTAAGTGCGATGGAGCATAGAAAACACGAATAGTGTAGGGGGAATTAAGCAATCCATTTTTCGACCAATGGAATCAGTAAAGATGTCATAATGCCCATCAAGCCTATTGCCAATCCACTGATAGCACCCTCGACTGCTCCGAGTTCTATAGCTCGAGCAGTGCCTAATCCATGAGCTGCCGCACCTAATGCAAGACCTTGTGCAACTTTGCTTCGCACATGAAGTTTACGAAGTATAAACGGTCCTATAATTCCTCCTAATATACCGCACAAAACTACTGTTACAGCTGTTAACGACGGTATTCCTCCTGAACGAGCAGATAAGCTCATTGCAATAGGCGTAGTGACAGACTTAGGCTCCAAAGATGCTATAACCGAATGGTCAACATTCATTAACTTACAAATCAAAATAACGCTGACAATACCGACAAAACTGCCAACTATGATAGAGCTGGTTATAGATAAGACTTTTCCTTTTAAATAGCCGATTTGTTCATATAGAACATAGCCTAAAGCCACTACAGAAGGTCCTAACATAAAATTAATAATATAGCTCCCATGAAAAAATGTATCATAATCTATGCCTGCCCATTTCAGCACTCCAATTATTACTGCTATACTTATTATGATAGGATGCAGAAGAGCAATATGGCTTTTTGTATATATAAAAACTCCCAACAAATAACTACCCATCACCAAAAAAAGGAGAAATGGTTCCGAAATCAATAACTCATGCATAATAATAATAATACAATAACTTTTAGATTTTCTTTTCTAATTTATCTTGCATAATACCTACTACTGCTATAATAACAGCTGTAGTAACAACTGATACGACCAGCAAAGCTATCCAATACCTGGCAACTAATTCATAAGAAGCCATCAATCCTACACCTGCTGGGACAAAAAATAAAGCCATATTTTTGGTCAATGTATTCGATACACTCTGAACATCTGCCGGTTTCACTATTTTTGCGACCAACGACAGAAATAACAAAATCATACCACATACACTTCCTGGGACTATACCTCCGATAAAATGACTGATACATTCCCCCAAAAAGTAAAACAACATTATTAATGCAGCACCTTTAATCATAATTTTGCTTATTTATTCTATAAAGACCATTTTCACAAATTACAAAATTTTCATCACATAGAAATCGTAAAGTCTCAATTACTTTATCTTGAGGATAAGAAATATTTTCGACTAAAGTTCCTAATTCTGCAGCACCTTCAGCAAGATATGTCCGAATATCCTTTTCTATATGAGAAAATTTTTCTGTTGACAATTTACCTCCTAATTTGTTCTTACAAACATCGCAATTACCGCAATCATCAATTCTCTCTCCAAAATAAGAAAGCAATGTTTTTACACGACAATTATCATCTTCTACGGTATATTTAAGTATACTGTTTACTCGATGTTCAAACCTATCTTTTCTTTCCTCATATATTTTCCGAGTAAGCATAAGATATTGGCTTTCGACCCGACGTGAGGTATATATGATATAAGGTGTTTTTTTTCTTGGAATGTAATGTATAACATGTGATTTAGAAAGAAATATCAGCCCTTCATATACATCCTGCTTTGTCAGTCCACTTCTATGGGCTAATAAATCTTCCTGGATAAATACATAATCAGCAAATAATCCAGTATATGATCTTAGTAATGTTTGTAATAGTCGTTCGTTCTTTTCGCTTTGGTTAAATTTGTACAGTTCATCTTTGTTTACAGTTACCATAATACGCGAAAGAGAATCGATTTCTTCCGTAAATATAATATATTCAGCCTGTTCCAAAATTTTTAGAGCATTGAAAGTTGGCAGTAATGGATACTTGTATGCTGCGCAAAACTGATTTAGATTAAATTCAAACATCGTATCGGTACCTTCTCCTTCCGCTATTTTCAAAAAATATCCCAACGAGTCATATACTTTTCTGATAAATTCTTTTTCAGGAAATGTATCACTTATCCTCTTTTTCAATTTAGTTTTGTCTGCCTTTGACCAAATGATGACAGCGTAGGCTCGTTTTCCATCTCTTCCGGCTCGTCCAGCTTCTTGATAATATTCTTCGGGAGAATTTGGCAAGTCGAGATGCACGACTAATCTGACATCAGCTTTGTCTATACCCATTCCAAAAGCATTGGTCGAAACAATGATTCGGCATTCTCCCGATTTCCATTTTTGTTGTTTTTCATTCTTAATTTCAGCTAATAATCCTGCATGATAAAAATCTGCACTATACCCATTCCGTGAAAGTTCTTCTGCTGTTTCTTTCGTTCTTTTCCGACTTCTAACATAAATAATTGCAGTTCCCGGCACACGGTCTAAAATATACATTAATTGTTGCATTTTATTTTCACCATACCGTACTACATATGATAAGTTGGGCCGGTCAAAACTTTTCCTAAAAACATTTTTTTGTTTGAATTCTAATTTATCTTGTATGTCATCGGCAACCTGTGGTGTAGCAGTCGCTGTGAGTGCTAAAACTGGAATTCCAGGCAAATATTCCCGAATACCAGCAATCTGTAAATATGATGGTCTAAAGTCATATCCCCATTGAGATATACAATGAGCTTCATCTACAACCAGTAAACACACATGCATGGCCTTCAGTTTTGCTTGAAATAATTCTGTATAAAGTCTTTCCGGAGAAACATAAAGAAACTTATAATTGCCGTATATGCAATTATCCAACGCTATCAACGTCTCGTGACGAGACATTCCAGAGTGTATATAATTAGCTTTAATTCCCTTTTGACGTAAGTTATCTACCTGATCTTTCATCAAAGCAATAAGAGGTGTTACAACGATGCAGATACCATCCATTGCCATCACTGGAACTTGAAAAGTCAAAGATTTTCCTCCTCCCGTAGGCATCAAACCCAATGTATCTTTCCCCTCTAATACAGAACGAATGATATCTTCTTGCAGAGGCCTGAACTCATCATAGCCCCAGTATTGCTTCAATATTCCATATATCTTTTGCGGCATATCAATGCTTTTTGCTCTGCAAAATTAATAATAGTAACGTCAGATTATAACATATTCTTTTCATTTTTTATAATAATTCAGTCTTACATATGTGATTACGGTATAAATATCTGTAATTTGTATAAATGCAAGATAAACAAATCAGATTATATTTGCATATATTTAAAATAGATATTTGATTTATGAACATTTTTAACTTCCAAAACCATATTATGATGTGGTGTATATTGATAATATTGATTTTAGGAATAACCGTATTTGCATTTGTTAATCAACGCAGTTTCGGAAGAAATCCTCAGGGTGAACGTTTAGATAGAATCAAACATTCTCCCCATTATTACGATGGTGAATTCCATAACAGACATGAAATCCCGGTCATGACTTCCGATGAAAACCGGTTTAAAGGCTTTATGAAATTTCTCTTCGGCAAGAGAAGTAAGAAATTACGGCCAGATACTCCATTAACCGTAATAAAAACAGATTTAAAAAATATAGATGTCGACAAAAATATGATAATTTGGTTCGGTCACTCATCATATTTAATGCAAATTAGCGGCAAGCGAATTCTTGTTGACCCTGTTTTCCATATAGCATCGCCTGTTTCATTTATCAATAAACCCTTCAAAGGTACAAATATTTATCAACCGGAGGATATGCCAGAAATAGATTATTTGGTTATTACTCATGATCATTGGGATCATCTTGACTACAAAACTGTAATGGAATTGAAGGGGCGTATTGACAAAGTAATTTGCCCATTGGGAGTAGGGGAGCATTTTGAATATTGGGGATTCAAAAAAGAATGTATTATTGAACTCGATTGGGAGGAGCATGTAAATTTGGAAAAGGATTTTACTTTTTATTGCTTGCCTACTCGGCATTTTTCCGGTCGAGGATTGACGCCAAATCCTACTTTATGGGCTTCGTTTTTACTCGAAACGCCTTGCTTAAATGTATATATCGGTGGAGACGGAGGGTATGATACTCATTATACAGATATTGGCACTCGTTTCCCTAATATAGATTTTGCTATTCTTGAAAATGGACAATATAACGAGGATTGGAAATACATACATTTGATGCCCCAGTATATGGCTCAAGCAGCGAAAGACCTAAAAGCAAAAAAAATAATGACAGTTCATCATTCTAAATATGCACTGGCACGACATGCTTGGGATGAACCATTAAAAAATGAACAGGATATGATACAAAAAGATTCTTTAAATTTAATTATTCCACAGATTGGAGAAATTGTAGTATTAGAAAAATAAAAAACTAAGATATCAAAATTGGAACATGATATTTAAATATAGAGTTTTTATTACCAACAAAAGTACCTTTAATACAGAACCTGTAATATGGGTATAATTCTCTGTAACTTATATACAAAACATTTAAGATTTTCAGTTATTTTTGTAAAGCAATATCCTTAGTGAAAGAGAACTTATATAAAAAGAAAGAGCAAATTCCGGATATTAATCGAACCACAATAAATAAAAATTATGTTACGAACTATCAGACTAACAGTGGCCATTGTATGTTTTATTCTCATCACCTTACTGTTTCTTGATTTTACAGGAACATTATATACATGGTTTGGATGGTTGGCAAAAATACAGTTTCTGCCAGCTCTTTTAGCTTTAAACATTGGAGTTTTAATATTTCTTATATTATTAACTTTTTTGTTTGGTAGGATATATTGTTCAATAATTTGTCCACTTGGTATATTTCAAGACATTATTTCATGGATAGCTGGGAAAAAGACCAAAAACAGATTTCGCTATTCTCCCGCTATAAAGTGGTTGCGGTATGGGATTTTAGGAATATTTATAGTATCCATAATTGTTGGATTACACTCGGTTGTCGCTTTACTGGCACCATATAGTTCTTATGGCCGTATAGCGTCCAGTCTAATTGCCCCTTTTTGGCAATGGGGAAATAATCTTCTGGCTTACTTTGCTGAACGAATCGACAGTTACACATTTTATGAAACAGATATGTGGCTCAAAAGCATTTCAACTTTTATAATAGCCATAATTACATTGGGAACTCTTGTTATTTTAGCATGGAAAAATGGCAGAACTTACTGTAATACGATATGTCCTGTTGGGACAATATTGGGATTTATATCACAGTACTCTATATTCAAACCTGTAATCGATACATCAAAATGTAATAGCTGCGGGCTTTGTGCACGCAATTGTAAATCTTCATGTATAGATTCAAGGAATCATACTATCGACTACAGCAGATGTGTCACATGTATGGATTGTATTGGAAAATGTAAGCAAGGAGCAATAAAATATACCAGACTTATAAAAAAAATTAATTTTACTGAAAATAATCAGGTTACAACAGAACAAATAAACGATGCCCGCCGTACTTTTTTATCCATATCAACCATGCTTGCGGCAAATACGGCACTTAGAGCTCAGGAAAAAAAAGTTGATGGAGGGTTGGCTATCATCGAAGAAAAGAAAATTCCTCAACGAGTGACCTCTATTATTCCTCCTGGGTCAAAGAATTTTCGTCGTTTTGCTCAGCATTGTACTGCTTGTCAATTATGTGTATCTGTATGTCCTAATCAGGTACTACGTCCTTCCAGCAAACTGCAAAATTTTATGCAGCCGGAAATGTCCTATGAAAGAGGATATTGTCGCCCGGAATGTGCAAAGTGTGCCGAGGTCTGTCCTACAGATGCTATCCATCTTTCTGGATTGGCCGAAAAATCAGCAATACAAATTGGACATGCTGTATGGATTAAGGAAAATTGTGTCGTACTGACTGATAAAGTAAGCTGTGGGAATTGTGCCCGACATTGTCCAACAGGGGCAATACAAATGGTTCCTTTAGAGCAAAATTCAACAGATTCTCTCAAAATTCCAATAGTAAATACAGAACGTTGTATCGGATGTGGAGCATGCGAAAACCTCTGTCCGGCACGTCCGTTTAGTGCTATTTATGTCGAAGGTCATCAAATGCATAGAACTGTATAAACACTTTTATTATGAATGTATGAAAAAGAGAAAAGAAATAAATCGGAGAGATTTCCTTAAAGTTTTAGGCACCAGTACTACATCGGCAGCACTTCTTTATGGCTGTACTTCAAATAATAATTCTATATCAAGCAAAACGTCGGTACAGGGAGAAGTTCCTACAGACAAAATGACCTATCGGACATCTTTATCTGGAGACAAAGTTTCTTTATTAGGTTATGGATGTATGCGTTGGCCTCTCAAAGCTTCACCCGATGGAAATGGTGAAATAGTAGACCAAGATGCAGTAAATGAATTAGTTGATTATGCTATTGCTCATGGTGTAAACTATTTCGATACGTCACCTGTGTATGTACAAGGTTTTTCGGAAAAAGCAACAGGAATTGCCCTGAAAAGACATCCAAGGGAAAAATTTTTCATTGCAACTAAAATGTCTAATTTTCAGAACTATACTCGGGAGAATTCTATTGCCATGTACAACCAATCTTTTAAAGAGTTGCAAGTCGATTATATTGATTATTACTTATTGCATTCAATAGGTGGGGGCAATGGCATAGACACTTTTAAAGAACGTTATGTCAATAATGGAATCCTTGATTTTTTACAAAAGGAAAAGGAAGCTGGACGTATAAGAAATCTTGGTTGGTCATTTCATGGTTATGTTGATGTTTTTGATTATTTGTTATCTTTAGATATAAAATGGGATTTTGTACAGATTCAAATGAATTATGTAGATTGGCGACATGCTTCTGGTAGAAATGTAAATGCAGAATATTTATATGGAGAACTGGCCAAACGAAATATCCCCGCTATCATTATGGAACCATTGTTGGGAGGTCGCTTATCTAATCTAAGCGATAATCTCGTAGCCAGATTAAAGCAAAGACGTCCAGATAGTAGTGTAGCCTCTTGGGCTTTCCGATTTGCCGGC
Organism: Coprobacter secundus; assembly: GCA_000803105.1. GTDB lineage: Bacteria > Bacteroidota > Bacteroidia > Bacteroidales > Coprobacteraceae > Coprobacter > Coprobacter secundus. The sequence continues at coordinate 19,749 of JTDA01000020.1, read as the reverse complement.
TCTTATCCAAATATTCTTACGGTATTGAGTGGTATGACTTACATGGAACATTTACAAGACAACCTTCGTACTTATTCACCATTGCAGCCTCTTACAAATGAAGAAAAGGATTTTTTAGAGGAAACAGCCCAGCTAATGTTACAATATCCCACCATTCCGTGTAATGATTGTAAGTATTGTATGCCATGTCCTTATGGTTTAGATATACCAGCTATTCTTGTACATTATAATCGATGTGTCAATGCAGGTAATGTTCCCAGAAGCTTACAGGATGAAAATTATTTTCAAGCTCGACGGGCATTTCTAATTGGTTATGACCGCAGTGTGCCTAAGCTTAGGCAAGCAAGCCACTGTATCGGATGTGAACAATGTAATCCCCATTGCCCTCAGAATATAGATATACCTAAAGAGCTTCACCGAATAGATGATTTTGTAGAAAAATTGAAACAAAAGAAAGAAATAAGTTTATAATAAGTATGTACGTTTATAAGATAAAAGCCGGGAAAATTTTTCCGGCCTTTATTTTATATTATCGTTTTTCCAAAGGAATAAAAGACTTATTTTCTGCAACATTTTTGTATGCAGGACGGATAATACGTTTACTGTCAAAATTCAGTTCTTCAATACGATGAGCTGTCCATCCGGTAATGCGGGACATAGCAAATAGGGGAGTATAGACCTCCTTGGGCAGTCCTATCATTTCATACACAAATCCCGAATAAAAATCAACATTTGCACATACTCGTTTTTTTACCTGATTTCCTTTAAACTTCATAAATGTCTCGATAGCTCTTTCTTCTATTAATTCAAGAAAAGCAAATTCTTTATCCAGGCCTTTCTCCTTAGCTAAATCTCGAGCCCATTTCTTCAATAATAATGCTCGAGGATCAGAAATCGTATATACCGCATGACCGATTCCATATATTTTTCCAGTTTTGTTGTATACTTCCTTTTTCAACATTCGAGTCAAATAAGCGTCTATCTCGTCTGTATCGGTCCAGTCACTAATTGCTTCTTGCAAATGATGGAACATATCAATAACTCTGAGATTCGCACCACCATGTAACGGCCCTTTTAGGGATCCGATTCCTGCAGCGATAGAGGAGTAAGTATCTGTCCCTGACGAACTGGTTACCCGAACCGTAAAGGTTGAATTATTTCCACCTCCATGATCTGCATGTAACATAAGGGCCAAATCAAGAATCTTTGCTTCCATTGGGGTAAATTGACCTTTTAGCATAAATAAAAAATTTTCTGCAATAGAAAGATTCTCCTTAGGATGGCGGATATGTAAAGAACGGCCTTGTTGACTATGTCTCAATATGTTATATGCATAAGCAATAATTGTCGGGAATTTTGCTATAAGCTCTATCGACTGACGCATCAAATTGTCTCTTGATGTATCGTCCGGGTTGGGATCAAATGTATACATTTCTAAAACACTACGAGCCAAAATATTCATAATGTTATGACCTTCCAAATCCAGAATATTCATCGTTGTTTTTTGTTCCAACGGCATAGCCTGATTCAGTACTCGTGTAAAGACTTCAAGCTCTTCCTTGTCTGGAAGATATCCCGACAATAATAGAAATGCTGTTTCTTCAAAACCAAATCGATTTTCACTTTCAATTCCCTGTACCAAATCATCAATACTTATACCTCGATACACCAATTTCCCCGGAATTGCTTTCAATCCATCAGATTGACGTTCATATCCAACAACATCTCCGATTTTAGTCAATCCCACTAATACTCCTGAATGGTCTTCATTACGTAAACCTCGCTTTACATTGTGCTTCACGAATAATTCATTATCTATCCGGCTAGTCTCTTTTATAGACTCCGACAGCTTATAAACCATGTATTCATCTTTCATTGATTCTTTGCCATTATCACAATTAAACATCTAATTTGTCTACATTCACAAATTTTCAATCAACCGGTCCTTAAACTCTGTTGTTGTAAGTACAGTAGAATTACTCATAAAACGAGCCAAATCGGCAGTAGCAGTATGAGTTCCGAATGTATATTCTAATGCATTGACAATACAGTCTGCAGCCTCTTGCCATCCTAAATATTCAAGCATCATGACACCCGATAATAGAATAGAGGAGGGGTTTACCTTATTTTTTCCGGCTATATTAGGAGCTGTTCCGTGTGTTGCTTCGAAAATAGCATGTCCTGTAATATAATTGATATTTGCACCAGGAGCAATACCAATCCCCCCAACCATAGCTGCCAACTGGTCTGAAATGTAATCTCCATTAAGATTGAGAGTGGCTATTACTGAATATTCTTCTGGTATCAACAATGTATTTTGTAAAAATGCGTCGGCTATCACATCTTTAATAATAATCTTTCCTTTTTCCTTAGCATCCAACAAAGCTTTTTCTGCTACTGATTCGCCACTTTCTTTCTTTATGCGTTCATATTGCATCATAGAAAAAATTTGGTCGCCAAATTCCCTTTCGGCCATAGTATACCCCCACAACTTAAATCCACCCTCGGTAAACTTCATGATATTGCCTTTATGAACCAACGTTACAGATGGTAGATGGTGGGCTATTGCATACTCTATTGCCGCGCGGACCAATCTTTCACTTCCTTCTATTGATACAGGTTTCACTCCCAACGATGATGTTTCTGGAAAACGAATTTTCTTTACATTCATTTCAGTTTGCAAAAAGTGGAGTAACTTTTTTACTTCAGGAGTCCCCTGTAACCATTCAATCCCGGCATATATGTCTTCTGTGTTTTCACGGAAAATATGCATATTTACTTTCTGTGGTTCTTTTATTGGTGAAACAACACCCTTAAACCAACGTACAGGACGTAGACAAACGAATAAATCCAGTTCTTGACGTAGTGCAACATTTAGAGATCGTATGCCGCCTCCTACAGGAGTTGTCAATGGTCCTTTTATTCCCACAAGGTATTCACGAAAAGTATCCATTGTTTCGTCAGGTAACCATGAACCTGTTTTATTAAAGGCTTTCTCTCCAGCAAGCACTTCCAACCATTCGATACTTCGATACCCACCATAACATTTTTTTATAGCAGCATCAATAACAGCTTGGGCTACCGGAGTTATCTCCATACCTACACCATCGCCTTCAATATAAGGAATTGTTACACAATCGGGTACAGAAAGTTTTCCATTATTTATTTTTAACTTAGCCATATTATTTCTTTAATTGAGACAAATAATTCAAAGCACTTCCTGATTTAAACCAGTTTATTTGTAAATCATTATAAGTATGTGCAACTTCAAATTGCTCTTTAGTTCCATCCTTGTGAGAAATTTCTACAAACAAATTTTTGCCTGGAGCAAACGTATCCAGTCCCTTAATCGTTATAGTATCGGACTCACATATTTTATCATAATCCGACTTATCAACGAATGTGAGAGCCAACATTCCTTGTTTCTTAAGGTTTGTTTCGTGTATTCTGGCAAAAGACTTGCTTATAATCGCCTTTACATTTAAAAAACGAGGTTCTAAAGCTGCATGTTCACGAGATGATCCTTCACCATAATTTTCTTCTGCTATCACAACTGAAAATATACCTTGAGCTTTATAGGCCTTGGCTACTTCCGAAACTTTGTCATAACTACCATTCAGTACGTTTAATACAGAGTTCGTTTTTCCATTGAATGCATTCACTGCACCCATCAACATATTTCCGGATATATTCTCCAAATGACCTCTATATTTTAACCAAGGTCCTGCCATAGAAATATGATCTGTAGTACATTTACCCGATACTTTTATCAGCAATGGCATATTGACAAAATCTGTCGACAAAGGTACAGGAAAGGGATTTAGAGCTTGTAATCTTTCCGAGTCAGGAGATATATCTATTGTTATCCCTTTTCCGTCATTCTTCGGTGCTATATACCCGGAGTCCTTGACGTCAAAGCCTTTTATCGGTAAATTGTCACCATAAGGCTCATCCAATTTTACTTCTTTACCATTTTTATCTTTCAATGTATCGGTCAGAGGATTAAAACATAAATCTCCAGCAATAGTCAAAGCTGTAACAATCTCAGGAGATGCTATGAAAGCATGTGTATTGGGATTTCCATCTGCTCTTTTAGCAAAATTTCGATTAAAAGATGTCAATATTGAATTTTTCCTCTCAGGATTTTCTGTATGTCTCCTCCATTGTCCTATACATGGACCACAAGCGTTGGTCATAATGACACCACCAATAGATTTAAAATCTGAAATGATACCGTCCCTTTCTGCTGTATACCGGACTTGTTCGGAACCCGGGTTCACAATAAATTCCGCATTGACAGTTAGCCCTTTTGCTGCAGCTTGTCGTGCCACCGAGGCTGCTCTACTCATATCTTGATATGAAGAATTGGTACAAGATCCAATAAGACCTACCTCCATTTTCTGAGGGTATCCTTTTTCCTTAACAATATGGGCAAATTCTGAAATGGGCTGAGCTGCGTCAGGCGTAAAAGGTCCATTAATATATGGCTCGAGTTCTGACAAATTAATTTCAATCAATCTATCAAAATATTTTTCCGGTTCAGCCATGATTTCATCATCAGCTTTCAGATATGACTTGATAGCAGACGCAGCTTTTGCAACATCCTTTCGTCCTGTCGCAATTAAGTATTCTGACATATTATCATCGTAAGGAAAAATAGAAGTTGTTGCTCCAACCTCAGCTCCCATGTTACAAATAGTCGCCTTTCCCGTTGCCGAGATAGATTCTGCACCTTCTCCAAAATATTCTATTATGGCATTAGTTCCTCCCTTTACTGTTAAAATACCTGCTAATTTCAAAATTACATCCTTTGGAGAAGTCCAACCTTTCAATTTACCACTAAGTTTTACACCAATCAATTTCGGCATTTTCAATTCCCAAGGGATGGCAGTCATAACATCAACAGCATCTGCTCCTCCAACTCCAATAGCAAGCATTCCTAAACCTCCAGCATTTGGTGTATGCGAGTCGGTTCCGACCATCATTCCTCCCGGAAAAGCATAATTTTCGAGAACTACCTGATGAATGATTCCTGCTCCCGGTTTCCAAAAATCGATACCATATTTACTGGATACGGATTGGAGAAAACTATAAACCTCCCTATTTGTATTCAGAGCTGTTTTTATGTCAGTTTCTGCATTAACATCTGCCTGTATTAAATGATCACAATGTACGGATGATGGTACAGCAACTTTATTTTTCCCTGCAATCATAAATTGCAATAAAGCCATTTGTGCTGTAGCATCCTGCATGGCAACTCTATCCGGTGCAAAATTTACATAATCTACACCTCGTACATAACTGCCCAATTCTTTTTTGTCATAAAGATGCACATAAAGAATCTTTTCCGCATATGTCATTGGGCGGCCTAAAAATGAACGTGTAAAGTCAACTCTTTCTGAAAAAGATGAATATACTTTTTCTATCAAATCTATATCAAATTGCATTTCTATAAATATTTTCCACAAAGATAAAAACAAATTGTTCAAAAATGAATATAAAATCAAACAATTTTAATATAGAAAGATAAATGTTTGTAAATAATGTAACTGAAATGTATAATTAGGAATAAATATGCATAAATTATACATTTATTCCTGATTATACATTTTTACACTTTATTACAAAGAAGGGCGAATATCCTTTATCATTAATTGAATTGAAGAATTTCCATTATGATTATTTTCCTCTAATGTATAACAAATATCAAAAGGTTTATGTTCCTTTATATATTGATGGTGCTCTCGCTTGCCGAATGCTATACCATTCATAATATTTTCCGAGCGGCTATCTACCATCTCCAACTTCAAATGTTCTAAATCCCGGCCTACTAACCGGCTTGTGCCATAATCGTATACATTACGAGTACAAAAAACAGGTTTTGTATTTCCTGGACCGAAAGGATTAAATTGTTTCAACACTTTGAAAAATGATGGAGTTATTTCTTTAAAATCGAGAATGGTGTCAATATCAAGTTGTGGGGACATTTGTGTTGGAAGAATATTTTCGGCTACGTGCTTTTCGAAACGTTCAATGAAAGCAGGGATATTTTCCTCTTTTAAAGATAAACCTGCTGCATAAGTATGGCCTCCAAAATTTTCTAATAAATCACGACACGATTCTATTGCCTTATAAATGTCAAATCCCTGTACAGAACGTGCTGAACCTGTAACCAATCCATTTGAATAGGTTAACACTACAGCCGGACGATAATAGAGTTCGGTCAGACGAGATGCAACAATACCAATAATACCTTTATGCCATTCGGCATTATATATAACGATAGATTTCCGAATATCAAAATCTGGACATTTTTCTAAACTGGCATTGGCTTCTTCTGTTATTTTTTTATCTAATTCTTTGCGGTCTTCATTATACTGATTTATACTTTCGCTTTTTTCCTGAGCACGAGCATAGTCTTTGCTAATCAACAAGTCTACAGCTTCCTGCCCTGACTGCATTCTACCAGAAGCATTGATTCGGGGGCCTATTTTAAACACAATGTCGCTGATAGTTATCTCCCGATCTTTTAGGCCACAAACATTGATAATACCTTGTAAACCTACACTTGGGTTTGAATTGAGCTGTTTCAATCCATGAAAAGCTAAAATACGATTTTCATCAGTTATGGGCACGATATCAGAAGCAATGCTGACAGCCATAAGGTCGAGTAGGGGAAACAGCATTTTTTTTATGTTCATACCATTACTCATGGCAAAACCCTGCATGAACTTAAAACCGACACCACAACCAGACAAATGTTGGTATGGATAAGTAGAATCAAGACGTTTAGGATCGAGTACGGCAACAGCATCAGGTAATTCATCATCTGGCATATGATGGTCACATATAATAAAGTCTATCCCTTTAGCCTTTGCATATGCAATTTTTTCAACAGCTTTAATACCACAATCCAATACTATAACTAAAGATATGCCATTCGCATATGCATAATCTATACTTTTTATCGAGATACCATATCCCTCATCGTACCTATCGGGGATATAATATTCCATACTCGAATAAAAGTTTCGAAGGAATTTGTAAACTAATGCGACCGCAGTCGTCCCATCCACATCATAATCACCATAAATCATGATTTTTTCTTTCCGTCCCATTGCCTTATTCAATCGTTCCACCGCTTTGTCCATATCATTCAGCAAAAATGGATCATACAGGTCAGACAACTGAGGTCGAAAAAATTTCTTAGCTTCTATTGTAGAAGTTACCCCCCGCTGAACCAAGAGTTCGCATAGCGAGGGGCTTATCGACAACTCCCGGGCTAATCTCATCTTTATTTCTTCTTGTTCTAATGTAAGGGGTAAGTAATTCCATTTACTTATCATTTATATGTTTTTTTATTTTTATCTGATCTCACATCTTCTGCATAAAGCGGAAGAGACGCGACACAATCCGATTTTATTTACTCTTTAACCGATTTATTTTGTGTCATGTATATAACGGAAAGTCTCAATATAATTATATGATATCTTTCCAAATTCTTTTTGAGCAGGTGTAAAGGTATAAAATCTGTTCAATAAACAGACTCCATTTTTATATAAAAAATAAAAAAGCCGACAAAAGATCTTTCTTTTCTTTTGCCTGTTAAATAAAATATACAAACAATTATTCTTCGTTTGTCGAAAAAAGATGTACATCCATCTGAGGAAAAGGTATATTTATTCCTTCTTTTTCAAATTCTTTATATACACGCTCATTCATACTGAAAAATACATTCCAATATTCTGATGACGGTACCCAAGCCCGAACCGTAATGTTTACGGAACTATCTCCTAAACTGGATAAGACAATCAGATACTCAGGAATTTTTAAAACTCTTTCATCGCTATCTAATAGTCTTTTTAATATATCTTTAGCATGATCATAATTATTACCATAGGCAATGCCGAAGACCCAATCAACACGCCGGCGGGTTTCTTTCGAATAATTGTTAATAATTCCGGTAGACAATCCTCCATTAGGAACAATAATTGTTTTATTGTCTGGAGTATTCAATACCGTATTAAAAATTTGTATTTCTTTTACAGTACCGCTCTGTCCTTGAGCCTCAATATAATCGCCGACCTTGTATGGCTTAAACAACAATACCATCACTCCTCCCGCAAAGTTTTGTAAAGTTCCGCTTAATGCCATACCTACAGCAATACCAGCAGAAGCAAATAGTGCTACAAAAGATGAAGTATTCACACCCAAGATACTGACAATTATTACTAATAATATCAGCATCAATGTTATATTGATAAGACTAAGTAAAAATGTTTTTAACGAAGGCTCTACATGCCTTCGATCTAAAATGTTTGTAACAATATATTTTATTTTTTTTATCAACCAACGGCCTATCCAAAAGATGATAGCTGCAATCAATATTTTTATGATACCATGAATCAAACCGCTAATCATTTGTTCCATGAATTGCTGAACGCTCATATTAGAAGCATGGGATAACTTCTCAAAAAACGACGAGACTTTTGTTGTATCTGTCGTTGGAATAGGAATTGAAGGTATTTGTAATAAGAACATAGATAGATATTTTTTGAGTTTAAATAATAGAGTTAGTTAATTGTTTATAGCTTTACTCCATTCTAAATTGTCATAAAAGTCGTTTTTTTCATTTGGAAAAGGAATATATATACTGAGCCCGCAATACTTTTCGAGGGCGATTTCAAAAAAACTATTTGTATAGTTAACATAAGGAATTGCTAATTGTAATTGATTAGAGAACTCCTTATATTCTTCACTGTTAGTAGGAACAACATTTGAGATGAAATCGTTCATGTCGAAAAATTTATTATTGAATTCATTTCTTCCAAATTGTTGTATAGATGTACGGTCAGGTAATAAGTATTTTTCTTTGTACATATTTCTTATTTTTTTTACAACTCGAGCCAATGAATCTAAACTTTCACTGTGTATTAGACTGACTGAAGCATAAGGATAAGCTTGCTGGGTATAATAATGATAAAAACTTTCACATATGTTTTCTAAAACTAAAGAATTGCGATATATATGGGGGATTATTAGGTCATATGGGTATCCATTTCCCATTACCTCTGTAGCAGAAGCTATCAAAAATTCAGTTTTATTTCGAAGAGCGTATGCCGTCTCAATGCCTGCCATATAGCAGACATCAAATAAGATAAAATGGAACATATTATCCGGTATGCCTTCTACTAAATCATCGATATTCATCCAATAATTACCATCTACTCCATATGCACGAGTCAATGGTAATCCCGATAAATTTCGCTTTTGTAAATTGTACATTGTCTGAGATGTAGTACCTTCCATCCAACCACTACCATGTCCCCAAAATATCAAGCCATAATCTTTTGCCGGGTACATTGACATCATATCTTCAATCACTTCCTTTAGAACTATGCTATTGGCAGAATTGCGCTCTTCATACTTCTTTATAACCTCATATCCTTTAGATTGGGTTATTCTGATTAGTTGGGAATTACCTTTCTTATCATCAAGATAAACTATCAGATTTCCTCCATTTAAAGCCCCTTTAGAGGCAGCCGAGAGCATTAGTTCAATATTCTGATTTGCATATTCCGATAAATTATTATTTGCAAGCATATATACAAGGACTGTACGATCTACAGGGTCCTCCACAACAAAATCTTCTTTCTGGCAACTGGTAAAAAGGAATACAGAAAAAAAGAGATACAATATACCTATTATTTGGAATTTACTGTTCATATAAAAAATAATAAATTAGAACCTTAAACGTACAAACTTACTTAAATTTATATCATAATAAATATGAATCTCCTAAAAACTTTTATCTTCTCTAAATGATTACTACAATTATAAATACCTTTGTAAGCGATTATACAATATAATTTAAACACTATGGACCGGCATTTGTTTTCAATCATTTTGGTATTTTTTTCGTTAAATATATTTTCCCAAAGCCACAATGAATGGGTAGATAAATCTTTTGAATGTATAAAAAACGAAGACTGGACAGGAGCAGAAGAAGCGATATTAAAAGCTTTGAAGAGTGACCCGGGAAATGCTCAAAATGCTTTGTTATTATCAAACCTTGGAACTATACAGCGAAACCTCGGGAAAAAAGAAGAGGCGTTAAAATCGTACAATAATGGACTTATGATTACTCCTCGCTCTGTAACATTATTAAAAAACAGGGCTGCATTGCTTTCTGAAATGAACAGAATTGAAGAAGCGCTGCAAGATTATAATCAAATCCTTTTGTTAGATGAAAATGAAGAAGAATCTTTATATTTACGAGGTCTTATCAGATTAGAAAAAGGTGATACTTCAGCGTGTAGAAAAGACTTTGAACAATTAGTTAAATTAAATCCAACCAGCTCGAATGCTCGGCTCGGTTTAGCTGCATTAATGAAGTGCCGACACTATTACAAGGAAGCTATAGACCTCTATGGGCAAGTAATAAAATTTAATCCTAATCAGGCTCAACTATATATCAGTCGGGGAGAAGCATATTATTATAGCCGAAAATTGAATGATGCAGATAAAGATATTGCCAAAGCTTTGGAACTTGACCCTAAAGACCCTCTAATATATGTATTAAGAGCAAAAGTAAAACTTGCCAGGTATGAAAAAGAGGATGCAGCAAAAGACTTAGAAAAAGCTATATCTCTTGGTTTTGACAAAGAAAGTGCAGAAACAATTTTAAAAGAGCACGAATAACATACCCAATTTGTTAAAAAAGGATTAAAACTTTCTTTTTACTCTATTGTACTATTTCGTATAAACCTAAAAAAGCATACATTTGTAATATGCTTGAGTTAAGTAATTATATTGAATATTTATTGGCGGAACATGATTGTGTTATTGTTCCGGATTTTGGAGGTTTTGTAAATCAATACCGATGTGCGTCGTTTTCTACAGACCATAAAGAAATTTTACCTCCATCAAAAAATATAGTATTCAATACAAATCTTAACCATAACGATGGTTTGCTCATAAATACCATTATGCTTAAAGAAAATATTAATTATGAGCAGGCTTTGTCTTTTATAAAGGAAGAAATATTTCAATTAAAAAAGCAGCTTAAAGCATCACCTAAAACGTTGTATTCTTTAGGTGAGCTAGGGCATATTTCGATGGATGAGAATGGAACAATATCTTTTATTGATAATAAGAGAGATACATCCCTTTATCCAGAAACATTTGGCCTTACAGCTCTTAATATTTTGCCGTTAAAAGAATATATATACCAAGAAGAACTTCCGAAAACAAATAAAAACAAGAAACAGAGTTCTGACATTATTTACATCCCTGTAAATCGTCGGATAGTGCGTCGTATTGTGGCAGCTGCAGCCATTATCATTGTGTTGATGATGATCTCAACTCCCATAACAAATATAGAAAGTGATACAAATTATGCAGGGATTGTTTCATCAGAATTATTTGATCATGTAGAAAATAATGTAGACAAATTGCCTGAATTCACTTTAAATGAAAATTCAACCATTCAAAATGACGATACATTTACGGATGGTAGCAGTCAGGTTTCAGTGGAAAATGCGCCATCGGATGAGATTACTAACGTATCAGTTAAAAAGAAACAGTATATAGTAGTTATTGCTACATTAGTATCTAAAAAAGCTGCAGAAAAACAACTTCAATATTTAAAAAAATGCAGGTATAGAAAATGATATAAAAATTTTGGAAGGAAGTGGAAAATCAAGGTTGTATATTGAATCATTTTCTAATAAAGATGAAGCTCAAAAATATTTAATGCAATTAAAATCTGATACGAAGTTTACAGATGCATGGATAATGGCTATAGACTAATTTAGAAATAATAAATATCACGAAAAAGAGCTATCAAAAACAATAGCTCTTTTTTTGTTTACAATAACTATAACAAATGGAGGGACAAAGAAAATTATAAAAAAGAAAAACTGCATTATTTAAATTGAATATAAATAAAAACCTCTAATTATTATGTAGAATCAGAATAAATAAGCATCTTTGCATCACAAAAAACAAATATTTCAAAAAGCAAGAAATAATATGCGTTTATCTGATTTACAAACAGGAGAAAAAGCCGTTATAGTAAAAGTCCTTGGGCATGGAGCATTCAGAAAACGAATCATTGAAATGGGGTTTGTTCGAGGTCAAAAAGTTGAAGTATTATTAAATGCTCCGCTAAAAGATCCCATTAAGTATAAAATTATGGGATACGAAGTATCTTTAAGAAGAAGCGAAGCTTTTATGGTAGAAGTTATAAGTATTGATAATTTAATAAATACAGAAAATACAGAAACAACATCAACTTCTATAATCAATGATGAAACTGTAAAGCAAATTGTAGACCGATCAGCTAAAACTATAAATATAGCATTAGTAGGGAATCCTAATTGTGGAAAAACTTCATTATTCAATATCGCTTCAGGCGCGCACGAGCATGTAGGAAATTATAGTGGAGTAACAGTTGACGCAAAAAAAGGTTATTTCAATTATAAAGGATACCATTTTAATATATATGATTTACCTGGAACTTATTCATTATCAGCTTATACCCCAGAAGAAATATATGTCCGTCGCCACTTGAGTGAAGAAATGCCCGATGTTATCGTCAATGTCGTTGTAGCTTCTAATTTGGAAAGAAATCTCTATCTGACGACAGAACTCATCGATATGGACATAAGTATGGTTATCGCTTTGAATATGTATGATGAACTGGAAGATAGTGGCAATACTCTTGATTATAATACCTTAGGGAAGATGATAGGGGTTCCGATGGTACCTACTGTTTCAAAAAACGGAAAAGGAATAGACAAACTTTTCGATACAATCATTAACGTTTACGAAAATCAAGAACCCACGGTAAGGCATATACACATAAATCATGGCCCTGTAATTGAAGAAGGCATTACAGTACTTAAAAATGAACTAAAAACGGATCCTAGAATATTGAAGCATTTTTCCCCTCGATATTTGGCTATAAAATTATTAGAAGGGGACAGAGAAATAGAGATACTTTTGCATAAGGAACAAAATTATGATAAATGGATAGCTATTCGGGATAAAGAAAAAATAAAAATAGAAAAAACGTTAGGGGAGGATGTAGAATCTGCTATAGCAAATGAGAAGTATGGATTTATTTCTGGAGCATTAAAGGAAACGCTGACTTTAGGAAATAAAGAAACAGCTCGTACAACCCACCTAATAGACTCTTTAGTTACCAGTAAACTTTTTGGTTTTCCGATATTTATATTTATCATGTGGCTCATGTTTGAAGCGACATTTACTGTAGGGGCGTATCCTATGAATTGGATAGAATCGGGCGTAGGGTTACTATCTGAATGGGTAAATTCCATTATGTCTCCAGGGCCTTTAAAAGATTTAATTATTGATGGAGTAATCGGTGGAGTAGGGGGAGTTATTGTTTTCTTACCCAATATCCTGATACTTTACTTTTTTATATCTTTTATGGAAGACTCCGGATATATGGCTCGTGCGGCATTTATTATGGACAAAATAATGCATAAAATAGGTCTTCATGGAAAATCATTCATTCCGCTTATTATGGGTTTTGGATGCAATGTTCCTGCAATAATAGCAACCCGAACTATTGAAAGTCGAAGCAGTCGTTTGATTACAATACTTATAAATCCTTTTATGTCTTGTAGCGCGCGGCTTCCTATATATTTATTATTAGTCGGGACATTTTTCCCTAATCATGCAAGTATTGTTTTCTTAGGATTGTATTTTACAGGTATACTTTTGGCTATTGTTACAGCAAAAATTTTAAGACGTTTTCTTTTCAAAAAAGATGAAACTCCCTTTGTTATGGAGTTACCGCCATATCGGCTTCCAACTGCTAAAGCCACTTTCCGACATATGTGGGGAAAAGCAGAACAGTATTTACGAAAAATGGGAGGAATCATATTAGTCGCATCCATTATTATATGGTTTCTCAGTTATTACCCTCGTACGAATGTTGCACCAGAAACAATAACTAATACGACTGAAGAAAGCATGCTGCAACAGAAGAACTCGTACATCGGACAAATAGGTCAATTTATAGAACCTGTTGTAGAACCTCTTGGTTTCAACTGGAAAGTTAGTATTGCTCTCATTTCTGGAACTGCAGCGAAAGAATTAGTTGTTAGTACTATTGGAGTTCTTTATTCAGAAAATGACGCAGAAGAAAATATGGGACCATTATCTGAGAAACTCAAAGCTATTAATCCAGAAACAGGACAGCCTGATTTTACACCATTAATCGCTATAAGTTTTATGGTATTTGTTCTTTTATATCTACCATGTATAGCGTCCATTGTAGCTATTGTAAAAGAAGCTGGAAGTTGGAAATGGGGAGTATTTTCCATTGTATATAATACATCTATTGCCTGGATAGTCTCTTTCTTGGTATATAATATTGGGAAATTATTTATTTAAAAAAACAGAAAATTATGATACAAAATATTATAGTCGGCATTATTGGTATAGTGGTATTTTTATATGTTATAAAAAAAATAATTGCTATGTTCCGCCCGAATAAAAGAAAATCGTCTTGTGGATGTTGCTGTGGTTGTGGAAGTCCAAAGATTCAAAATCAATCAGATACATCTTGTTCTCAATTTGAAAGGAAAGGAACAAAGAAATAATTTTAATAAAAACTTTACAAAGGTCTTGTAAGATAAAAAATATATACTATCTTTGCATTCGCAAACGGGAAATAAGGTTCCTTGGCCGAGTGGTTAGGTACCGGTCTGCAAAACCGTTTACGGCGGTTCGAGTCCGCCAGGAACCTCAAAAAAACCTCTGAAACTACTTATAATAAGGCGTTTCGGAGGTTTTTCTTTTGAGAGATAAGAGGGGAGAAACTTTTTATTTAGTCTTAGAAATTTAGCCTTTTTCATTAAGCTTAAAATTAAATTCTCTTGTAGGAGATATCCCCTTAGTATTAGGAAAGATTTTTGATAACATTATGGTTCTACTATATAGAAGTCTTTTATCAGGGGGAATTTTTTATGCTTTCTAATGCCTGAATACATTTGTCCCTATACAATTGGACTTTTTCTCCAAATATAATAAGAAACACATTGGTTACATGTTACGTTGTTACTTAGTAAATAAATTTTAACTTGAACAAATTTTTATTGTCTTTTTGTTTCTGCAGAATATTCTTTCAATACCTTCAAATGGAGATACGATTGCATTGTCATTGCAGAAACCTTCTGTTGAATCATTTAATTTTTTTCATTGGGAGAAAATGATTTTTTATGAAGGTGTTTATATTCCTCTCAAATATTGAGTTACCGTCTTTATCAAAAGAACTAATTTTTATACCTTTCCTTATTTATTATGCTTATAATAACTTTATTTTTGATTAGTAACATTTATACTCTTTAGTCATTACAAAGAATAAAGTTACTGATACGTGTATATATGTCAGACAGATTTATATATACGGATTTTTATCACTTTGTCAAAAATAATAAAAAATGTGGACTCCTTCTCATATTAAAGAATCCACATCACAAAAAATGAACTTATCTTTACGGGCGTATAAATGCCAATCGTTTGTCTTCTTCTGCAAATAATATGGCAGTATTGACCAATGCCAAATGAGAATATGCTTGTGGAAAATTTCCTAATTGTTCTTTGGTATCAAAATTAATATCCTCACTAAATAAACCTAAATGATTAGAATATTTCAATACTTCATCAAATAAGGTTCGTGCTTCATCTTTTTTCCCAATAACAAATAAAGCCCGTACCAGCCAAAAAGTACATATAGTGAAAGCTGACGAGGGTAATCCAAAATCATCTTTACTATTGTAACGATACATTAGACCTTTGTGCAAGAGGGCATTTTTTACAGCATTTACAGTTTTATGATAACGTATATCATTTGCCTCTATAAAACCATAAGGCTCCATAAGCAATAATGATGAGTCTAAAGCAAAGTTATCATATGTCTGAGAAAAACTTTGAATTTCGTCTTTCCATCCATGTATCAGGACATCTTCACGTATCTCTTCGGCTTCCTTTTTCCATTGCTTACAATACTCATGCTTATTTAGCATCATTGCTATTTTTGCTCCACGGTCCAATGCAACCCAACACATTACTTTCGAAGATACAAAATGATGACTCTCTCCTCTAATTTCCCAAATCCCTTTATCGGGCTTTTTCCAATCTCTTAATACGGTAAAAATAATACTTTTCACCATTTCCCACATATCTTCTATCTCATCAAGCGTTCCGGGCATCAATCTATAATATTGATAAATTAAATCCATCAAATATCCGAATGAATCATTCTGTTTTTGGTGATATGCATCATTTCCTACTCTCACAGGTTTAGAATTTTTATATCCTGATAGATGGTCTAAAATAATTTCTGTCAATTGTCTTTCACCCCTTATTCCATACATTATTTGATACGATTCATGAGTAGATACAAATGTCGATTGTATAAACTTCATAAAACGCTTGGCTGCTTCAGGATGTCCTATTTTAAATAGTGTTTCAATGGACATAGATGCATCTCTTAGCCAACAAAAACGATAATCCCAATTACGTACATTTCCTACTGATTCAGGCAAGCTGGTAGTCAGTGCTGCCAAAACAGCTCCATTATAATAAGACATCAATTTAAGAATCAGCAAACTTCGTTCGATTACATCATTGTATAGGGAATACTTTTTAGTGCGATTAGTCCAGTTAAGCCAATAGACTAATGTCCGGCAATATTCTATTTTTTCTCGTTCAATATCTACCGGTATTACTTTCTCATTATAGGATAAAAGAAAGAATTCATCTTTTTCCAAAACAATTTCCTTTTTTTGTCCGATATCTTGAAGAGGAAGGGAAGAATAAAGATACTGCCTGTCTTTACTACACGAAGAACTGTAACTTTCTATAAACTCAGTAGTAGTATTATATATTGCTTTTCCTTGTGCATAATTGGGAGCAGGAGAGTAATTTACTCTGAAATGAGGTTTTCCTTTGATCCAATGGACATAACGATATAATTCTGCAGGAAGATAGTATCCGTTATCACGAGAGTGGTAACAAGGCATGAAATCAAGAATTTCAAATTCTCCTTCTTCAGACTTAAATAAAGTAGAAAGGATATTTGTATGAGGAACGTATGATTGTGTAATATGATATTTGTCCGAAACTTCAAATCCAAAACACCCGCCTTTTTTTCGGTCAAGCAATGCTGCAAAAACCGAAGGAGAGTCGAAATCTGGGAAACATAACCATTCGATATTTCCTGTCTTAGAAATCAATGCCGCTGTACGACAGTTCCCTATAACTCCATAATCCAAATTATTCATTTTTACTATTAATTTATAATCAATTATTTTTTAATAAATCTCTAACAAAGCCTAATACACCTTTTAGTTTATCTTTTACACTACTATCTATCAAATGTCTTTCTTTTTTATTTACTAATGTTTCGAGGAAAGGTAAAACTTCTGCTTGAGTAGACATATTGTAATTAGCAGCTTCCGATACATAGCCAATTTTTATAGTAACAGAATTTTTTGGTAATGCTTTAAACATGTCATCATCTGTTGTATCATCACCCATTGCTAAAATAAAATCATAATGTTTCTTCCCCAATTGACGGGCAACTTCAGAACCTTTATTATAATCTGGTGATTTTATTTCTACGACCTTATCTCCTTGCAAAATTTGTAATTTCTGTTGTACACAAATAGAAATAAGTTCGTTTGTAAGTTGTTGTGCTCTTAGAGAACCTAACCATGCATCACATTCTCTATAATGCCATGCCAGAGCGGTTTCTTTGACTTCTAAATGGGAGTTAGGGGTCTTATCTACAAAAAATTTCAAAACTGAAAGTAATCCCGAACTCCAAACTATTTTGTTCATATTATTATGCCATACGCCATTCTCTTTATAGAAAGCGCCATGTTCCGCAGCAAGTGATATCGGTAAATTTCCTAACCATTTTTCTAAAATAATATGATCGCGGCCACTGTTGACTACTACTTGATTAGTCGGGTCATCCGATAGTTTCTGCAAAACCTCAATAAGTTCTGGTGTAGGTCTCGCATCTTCTGGGTGTAATTTGATTGCAGACAGTGTTCCATCGTAATCGAGTAATATAAGACGTTGTCTTGCATTATCATATTTCAATTTGATTGTTTCAATAATTTTAGATGATACTCGTTTTTTTCGAAGCTCCTCATTTTTATAGTAAGATTCATCCCATCCTCTTATAAAATCAGTAGCCCACTTATCTACTGTTTGTGCCGAAATGATAGCCTGCATACGCTGTAGTCTTTCTTGCTGTTCAGAAACAGGCATTTCCAATGCCTTAGAGATTGCCTGTACAATTTGTTCTGTATCATTCGGATTAATGAGCAATGCATCTGTCATCTCAACGGCAGCACCAGCCATTTCACTTAAAATCAATACTCCCGGATTTCCACATTTAGAAGCAACGTATTCTTTTGCTACTAAATTCATTCCATCTCGAAGAGGTGTAACTAATGCTATATCGGCCATATAATACATAGCCGATAGTTCTTCAAACGAGAATCCATGATAAAAATAACAAACTGGAGTCCAGTCGATAGTAGAGTAGTGCCCATTGATTGAACCTATTTCCTCATCAATCTTTGTTTTCAATTCCGTATAACTACCAACATGATCGCGTGAAGGGACTATAACCATAGCCAAAGTTACTCTTTCATGATATTGTGGATAATGTTCAAGAAACGAAGCAAATCCACGTAAACGATGCAATATTCCTTTACTGTAATCTAAACGATCTACTGACAAGATAACTTTGTGATTCCCAAAAAGTTTTCTTGTCCGGTCAATGGCTTGTCGGACTTCTGGCTTCGAAGGCGCATCGTGGTAAAGATTATAATTGATCCCCATTGGCAAAGCTTCAACTCTAATAACGCGATCGCCTAATTGTACTTCGTTCAACTTAAAACTTACATGTAACACTCTTTCTACTGTACTGATAAAGTGCCTCATGTAATCATGTGTGTGGAAAGCAATAAAATCTGCACCTAATAATCCCTTTAATATTTCTGCTCGTTCTGGCAAAATACGAAAAAGTTCATATGAAGGGAAAGGTATATGATGAAAATAACCAATACTTAAATTAGAGTATCTCTTTCTTAACATACCGGGGAGTAGCATCAGTTGATAATCTTGAATCCAAACTTTATCTCCCGGTTGTACCAATTCTGATATTTTCTTACAAAAAAGAAGATTTACTTCCTGATAAGATTGCCAAAAACAACTTTTATATAAAGTATATACAAAAAAATAATGGCATAATGGCCATATTGTACTATTACTATAACCTTCATAGTAATTCTCTACTTGAGATTCCGACAAAAATACTGGATGAAGGTTCATGCTTTCTAATTTGGAGGTTACTTTATTTTTGTCCTCATTCTCTTGTATGCACATTCCTGGCCATCCAATCCAATGCTTTTCATAAGGAGTTTGCAAAGAATCTAAACCGGTTGTTAAACCTCCTTCACTTCGGGAGAAAATAAATTCTCCCTTTTGCCCGCTTATCTTAACGGGTAATCTATTCGATACAATATATAGTTTCATATTGAGGTAAAAACAAGATACATACCAATAAACTATATATTATATAAATAACTGATTTATAATAATAAATGGAGAACTAATCTCTATTATAAACCTTCAATTTTGAAAAATATTTTTCAAAATGAAAGTATGGTATAAAAAAGATAGGGAAGAAGT
>JTDA01000019.1 GCA_000803105.1 Coprobacter secundus | reverse complement strand
TTTCAGAGGGTTACTTTATCAACATACTTATCAACAAATATGGATAAATACTTACATAACAAATATTTATCTTGTTGATAACTCTTATCTATTTTTATTAAAAAGGCAAATCATCATTTGATTGCGTAGGATCTGACGGAATGAAATCAACAGGAGGTATATTTGCTGAATCTACCATAGGAGGCATATCTCCTACTTTTTCAATTTTCCATGCAGAAATATTCGTATACCAGCGACCATTATATTCTCGGCTATCAATATCTACTGAAACAACAACATCATCACCAACGTTTACAGGATATTGATCAACTTTGTCTCCAAACAACTGAAAACAAATTTTACGTGGATATTGATCATTAGTTTCAAGTACATATTCCTGTTTTTTCCATTCACGACCACTCGACTGGCTTACGCCACTCTGGAGCGGAAGCACTTGAAATATTTTTCCTCTTATTTCCATTATTATTATGCTTTTATTTTTATCATTATTATAATGTAGGGAACAAAGATAATGAAATAAGGCGGTAATTTATAAAAGGATGAGAAAAATAAAATCGTTAAATCCCATAAGATACTTTTAGCCCATTTTTAAATATTGTTTTAATTAAAAATAAAAATTAATCACATTTATAGAGTTATCGGTTATAGAAATCGAATTATATTTGCAGATTAAAGAAATAAAACAACTAAATGGAAGATAACAAATTACTATTAACTAAAATCGTAGAAGGAATACAAGAAAAGAAAGGTAAAAAAATAGTTTCAGCAGATTTAAGTCACATCGATTCTGCTTCTGCTCAATATTTCGTCATATGTGAGGGAAACTCGACTATGCAAGTTTCTGCCATTGCCGATAGTATACGAGAATATGTCCAAGAAAATATCGGAATAAAACCTTTCGGGTATGATGGTTATCAAAATGCCCAATGGATCGTCATAGATTATGGTAATATATATGTACATGTCTTTTTACCAGAATATCGTGAGTATTATAAGCTCGAACAGTTATGGAATGATGCCAAACTGTCAGCTATTCCCGATGCGGAATAATTTTTGCTGTTATTAAAATAAATAAGAAATTTATATATGGATAAAAATTCAAATCCGATGCAACCTCAAGGTCCTAAGAAACCCAAAATGATGAAATTCAGTCTATATTGGATGTATTCATTAATAGCATTTTTACTTATCGGACTATATTACATGAATGATGGTTCTACTTCTAAAGAAGTGAGTTGGACCAAATTCGAAGAAATAGCTAAAGGTGGTGGTATAAAAGAAATGACAGTTTATACAAATAAAGATTATGTCGAAGCATTTCTTACTGATAGTGCTGCGCAAAAGATCTTTAATACATCGAAGGAAAATTTAAGTAAAAAAGCCAAAGTATATACTAATATAGCCTCGGCTGATGCTATCAGCAAAGATATTGATAAATGGAAAAAAGAAAATGGATTCAAAGCTTCTGTGGACTTCAAAAAAGGCAGTGATTTTGGTGATTTACTTTGGTCTTTTGGACCCATTCTATTATTAATTGTCTTTTGGTTTATTATTATGCGCCGAATGTCGAACCAAGGCAGTAGTGGAGGGGTTTTTAACGTAGGAAAAGCAAAAGCCCAGCTTTTTGACAAAGAGGGTCCAGTTCAAGTCACTTTTAAAGACGTAGCTGGCCTTTCAGAAGCTAAACAAGAGGTAGAAGAGATTGTTTCTTTTCTTAAAAACCCAAGTAAATATACTGAACTAGGAGGAAAAATTCCCAAAGGAGCACTTTTGGTAGGCCCTCCAGGTACAGGTAAAACATTATTGGCAAAAGCTGTAGCCGGAGAAGCAAATGTACCATTTTTTTCTCTTTCCGGTTCTGACTTTGTTGAAATGTTCGTAGGGGTTGGAGCATCACGTGTCAGAGATTTATTTCGTCAGGCTAAAGAGAAAGCCCCATGTATTGTATTTATCGACGAAATTGACGCTGTAGGTCGTGCTCGCGGGAAAAACCCAAACATGGGATCAAATGATGAACGAGAAAATACATTAAATCAGCTATTGACAGAAATGGACGGGTTCGGCTCAAATAGTGGTGTTATCATTTTAGCCGCAACAAATCGTGCTGACATATTAGACAAAGCTCTACTACGAGCAGGACGTTTTGACCGACAAATCTATGTTGAATTGCCTGATTTAAATGACAGAAAGGCTATTTTCAGAGTTCATTTACGTAATGTCAAAATAGACGAATCAGTTGATGTCGATTTACTTGCTCGTCAAACACCAGGATTCTCAGGAGCCGATATTGCCAATGTATGTAATGAAGCTGCATTAATTGCGGCCCGAAAAGGGAAGAGTTTTGTACAGAAACAGGATTTCATGGATGCTGTTGACCGTATAGTTGGTGGCTTGGAAAAACGGACTAAAATAACAACTGTCGATGAAAAACGCTCAATTGCCATACATGAAGCAGGGCATGCTTCTCTAAGTTGGTTTTTGCAATATGCTAATCCTCTAGTTAAAGTTACCATTGTTCCTCGAGGTAAAGCTCTAGGTGCTGCATGGTATTTACCAGAAGAAAGACAGATCACAACCAAGGAACAACTTCTGGACGAAATGTGTGCGACATTAGGAGGAAGAGCAGCTGAAGAATTATTTATAGGGCGCATATCAACAGGGGCCGCTAACGACTTAGAACGTGTTACTAAGCAAGCATATGCAATGGTTGTATATTTCGGGATGAGTGAAAAATTACCCAACTTAAGCTATTATGATTCTACGGGCCAGGAATATGGGTTTACAAAACCTTACAGTGAAGAAACCGCCAAACTTATAGATGAAGAAGTCAGCCGTATTGTCGCAGAGCAATACCAGCGAGCTAAAACTATATTAACAGAAAAGTCTGAAGGACATGCACAATTGACTCAGGTCCTCATCGAACGAGAAGTAATATATACTGAAGATGTCGAACATATTTTCGGTAAACGTCAATGGGCTTCACGGTCCGAAGAAATTTTACAAGATGAAACCACAAATGAAGAATTAGAAGAGAAAGCTGCTGAAGAAGAAAAAAATAGTAATGGCAACCCTGAAAATGAAAATGCTGATATTCAAAATGCAGAGGCAGAGCCAGACAGTAAAGAATCCTAATCCATATATACAATTAGAAGAAAGGAGTATTGTTGTTCACAATACTCCTTTCTTTATTAATAAAATTGGCCTAAAGTTTTATTATTACTATCTTTGCTACACATAAAACTATCATAGACATCTAATTTAAAATTATACAACTTGAAAAATATAATTGTACGAGCTATAACTGGGGCATGTTTTGTCATCTTATTATTAGGATGTATTTTATTGGATAAAAATGCATATGCCATTCTTTTTGCCATAATTACAGCACTTACGATGTCTGAATTTTATCGTCTTATTAAGTCAAAAGATGAATCTCGGATGATATCATTTCTTGATATATTTGGAGGTGTGTATTTATTTGCAGCACTCTACTATTATTGTTCCGGTTTGTCCACATCAGTTACAAAATATATTTTCATTCCATATATAGTATATATAATGCTTACATTTATTATACAACTGTATGCTAAACGTCCTGATCCGATTAAATGTTGGGCCTACTCTCTATTAGGGCAATTCTATATAGCATTGCCTTTTGCTTTACTCAACTTTATTGCATTTCCTGGTACTTATACATTATATGCCCCTTGGCTACTTATGTCATTTTTTATTTTTATTTGGATAAATGATACAGGGGCCTTCCTTGTAGGCATCACCATTGGGCGTCATCGTTTATTTGAGCGTATATCTCCAAAGAAATCATGGGAGGGTTTTATCGGTGGACTCATCTTTAGTTTTATTACAGCATGGGTATTTTCTCTATTTTACGACAATTTCTCTCTCATCCAATGGCTTGGACTTAGTCTCACAATTTCCATAAGTTCAACTTTTGGAGATTTATGTGAATCATTATTAAAAAGAACTATTCACATAAAAGATTCAGGTCATATTTTACCCGGACATGGGGGATTGCTTGACCGTTTTGACAGTGTATTATTGGCTGCGCCTGCCGCATATATATATATTCAAATTTTTGGATAAATTTTGTATAACAAACTCTTAACGTAATATCTCTTTTGAGGAATATCTTATCTATATGACAAGTATATAGCTATCGTTCAAAATTCCTCATAATCAATATCATCTACTATTATTAAAATCTTTATTATGCAGAAATGCAATCATAAAAAATAAGAACCTATATTTCCTTTTAAAAAAGTATAGGTTCCTATTCGCTTCTCTACATACTCTATTACTTCATCAGCTTTCTATATCGGACTCTACGAGGTTCTACATCTCCCATTCGTTTTTTCTTATTCTCTTCATATTCTGAATATGAACCCTCAAAATAAAAGACATTAGAATCTCCCTCAAAAGCTAAAATATGAGTACAAATACGGTCTAGGAACCAACGATCATGTGAAACAACGACTGCACATCCAGCGAAGTTTTCTAATCCTTCTTCCAAAGCACGCAAAGTATTTACATCTATATCATTAGTTGGTTCATCGAGTAACAGCACATTTCCTTCTTCTTTTAATGCCATCGCCAAATGTAATCGATTCCGTTCCCCACCAGAAAGCGCACCACATAATTTCTCCTGATCAGCACCTGTAAAATTGAATCGAGACAAATAGGCCCGTGCGTTTAAATCTTTTCCTCCTAAACGTATAGTCTCCTGTCCCCCAGATATAACCTGATATACACTTTTTTGAGGATCGATATCTTTGTGAGTCTGATCTACATAGTCTATTTTCACTGTCTCTCCCACTTCAAATTCTCCCTCATCAGCTTTCTCTTGCCCCATAATTAATCGAAATAAGGTCGTTTTTCCTGCACCATTCGGACCAATAATTCCAACAATTCCATTAGGTGGTAACATAAAATTTAAGTCGTCGAACAGCAACTTATCTCCATAGGCCTTAGCAACATTCTTCGCCTCTATAACTTTACTACCCAAACGAGGCCCATTAGGAATAAATATCTCCAATTTTTCCTCCCTTTCCTTTTGGTCCTCATTTAATAATTTATCATATGAGTTCAACCGGGCCTTCCCTTTTGCATGACGAGCTTTAGGAGCCATATGTATCCATTCTAATTCTCGTTCTAAAGTCTTTCGTCTTTTACTAGCCTGCTTCTCTTCCATTTCTAACCGCTTAGTCTTTTGCTCCAACCACGAAGTATAATTACCTTTCCAAGGAATACCCTCACCTCTATCTAACTCAAGAATCCATCCAGCCACATGGTCAAGGAAATATCGATCATGCGTAATAGAGATTACCGTACCTGCGTATTGTTGTAAATGTTGCTCAAGCCAATCTATTGATTCTGCATCTAAATGGTTAGTGGGTTCATCTAATAAAAGGATATCTGGCTGTTGCAATAATAAACGACAAAGGGCCACCCTACGTCTTTCCCCTCCCGATAAATATTTTATTTGTTGGTCTTCAGGGGGACAACGCAATGCATCCATAGCCTGCTCTAATTTATTATCTATGTTCCATGCATCGCAAGCATCTATTTTATCCTGCAATTCTGCTTGACGATTCATCAAAGCCTCCATTTTATCTGGATTTTCAAGAATCTCTGGCTCACTAAACTTCATATTAACTTCTTCATATTCAGCCAATATATCCAAAATATTCTGTACTCCTTCTTGCACAGTTTCCTTAACTGTTTTTTCAGGGTTAAGCACCGGTTCCTGTTCTAAATATCCAACAGAATAACCCGGAGAAAAAACAACTTCACCTTGATATGATTTCTCAATACCTGCGATAATCTTTAAAAGTGTAGATTTACCAGAACCATTTAAACCTATAATTCCTATTTTTGCACCATAGAAAAAGGACAAGTATATATTTTTCAAGACTTGCTTATGTGGTGGAAAAGTTTTGCTTACACCCACCATTGAAAAAATAATTTTTTATCGTCTGCCATTTTTTATCATTTTTTACAAATATACAGAATCAACAATAAATAAAAAAATCTCCATACTGATTTGATTTTTACAAAATAAACAGAGGTATTACAACGATTCACGTACATAATACCTCTTGCTTAAAAATAAATATCAAGATAACTTATTTCAGTCTTCTTTTATAACCATTATAAGCGCACCTTTCACCAAATGTTCTCCCTCTTTTACGGGAATTTCCGTAACAGTTCCTGATACAGGAGATAATATCCGATTTTGCATCTTCATTGCTTCATGAACTAACAATAAATCTCCTTCTTTTACAGAATCCCCTTCTTTTACAGCCAAAGAAACTACCGTACCAGGTAATGTAGAACGTACCTCACCCGCTACAGGTTTAGTCCAGATAGGACGATTCATAAATTTCTGAGTTAATGTAGTTTTATACTTACGAGCCGTAACTGCAAAATCGACCAATGGTCTTTCAGTTGTTTTTTTATCCATCTCTTTTATTCTTTTTTAGTATGATTAAAAAAACAAATCAGAATGGAGGAATTCCATGCTTTTTCTCCGGTCTTGATTCTTCCTTACTTTTTGCCAAAATCAAGGCATGCATTAATATTGCACGAGTCTCCCGAGGCTCTATTACTGCATCAATATACCCCTTAGAAGCTGCCACATACGGATTGGCAAATTTCTCGATATATTCTTTTACCTTTTCTTGTCGCATAGCATCCTGGTCCTCAGCTTCCATAATTTCTTTCCTGAAAATGATATTGGCAGCACCCTCAGGGCCCATCACTGCAATTTCAGCACTTGGCCATGCAAATACAAAATCGGCTCCCAAATGACGAGAATTCATAGCAATGTAACCTCCGCCATAAGCTTTTCGTAAAATAATTGTAATTTTAGGAACAGTTGCTTCTGAATAAGCATATAATACTTTTGCGCCATGCCGAATTACGCCTGCATGCTCCTGATCAACCCCTGGTAAATATCCCGGCATATCCTCTAATGTAATAATAGGAATATTAAAAGAATCGCAATAGCGAATAAAACGTGCAGCTTTATCTGAACTATCACAATCGAGAACACCAGCCATCACCATCGGTTGATTGGCAACAAAACCGATAGTTTCCCCATGTATACGACCAAATCCTATTACAATATTGGCAGCCCACAATTCTTGTATTTCAAAAAAGTCAGAATCGTCGACAATAGATTTTATTATATCACGAACATCATAAGGCTGTTTAGGGTCTGATGGAATAATATCGTTGACTGTTTTTTCAAATATCGGTTCTTTGGGAGGAAATGCTCTGGCCCTCTGTTTATTATTCCAAGGAATAAATGTTACTAATTTCTTTATTTGTTCAAAACACTCCTGCTCGCTTTTAGCATAAAAATGTGCGTTACCCGTTATTTCTGCATGTACGCGAGCACCTCCAAGGTCTTCCATCGAGATTTCTTCTCCTAAAACAGTTTTAATCACATTAGGACCTGTAATAAACATCTTTGAAATGTTTTCTACGACAAATACAAAATCAGTTAGAGCTGGAGAATAAACAGCACCACCTGCACAAGGACCCAGAATAACTGAAATTTGAGGAATTACACCTGAAGCAATAGTATTACGATAGAAAATCTCACCATAGCCAGCTAATGCACCTACACCTTCTTGAATACGAGCACCGCCAGAGTCATTAATTCCTATAATAGGAACTTTCATTTTCAATGCATGATCCATTATCTTTGTAATCTTCCGAGCATGCATCAATCCTAATGAACCACCAGCAACAGTAAAATCCTGTGCATAAATACAAACAGGAGCGCCAAAAATCGTACCTGTACCCGTAATTACCCCATCGCCCGGTAATACTTTTTTTTCCATACCAAAGCCTCTGGCAGCATGTTCTACAAATAAATCATATTCCTGAAAAGAATTTTCATCCAACAAAGCCAAAATACGGTTACGGGCTGTCAATTTGCCCATAGCTTCCTGCTTTTCAATAGCAGCTTCTCCGCCACCCATTTGAACTAACGCTTTTTTTTCACGCAGTTCCAAGATGTCTTTCTGTAGTGAAGTCATATTTACAAATTATTGTGTGTTAATATTATGAATACATCACATTAAATACTTTAGAAATAAATTATTTCTTTATTGTCTTTACCCGATAATCACAACGAATTTTTCCTTTAAGTATATTATTCAATTTAGATTTTATCAATTGTTTCCGAATTGGAGAAAGATGATCAATAAACATTTTTCCTTCTAAATGATCATATTCATGTTGTATTACTCTGGCAATATAACCCGAAAACACTTCTGTATGCTCCACAAAATCTGCATCTCGATAATAAACTTTTACAGTTTCTTGCCGAGTAACAGGTTCATGAATTCCAGGTAAACTCAAACAACCTTCTTCCCGGGAAATATTCTCACCTTCAGTTTCAAGTATCCGAGCATTAATCATGGTCAACTTATAATCTTTATATTCTGGATATGTTTCTGACAAAACATCTAAATCAATAACCAATAAACGAATACCAAGCCCTATTTGAGGAGCAGCTAATCCAACACCGTCAGACTCATGCATTGTTTCATACATATTCTTTATTAAATCAGGCAATCCCAAATAATCAGCTTGAATATCTTCTGCCACTTTTCTCAAAACAGGTTGTCCATATAAATAAATAGGTAATATCATAATCTTTCTTTATATTGCTTACTCTCCAAATAATCCTGCAAAATAATTGTAGCACTAATTTCATCTACCAATGCCTTATTCTGACGATCCTTCTTTTTTAGTCCACCATCAAGCATCACCCGATGTGCTAAAGATGAAGTAAAACGCTCATCAAAATATACTATCGGCATTTGGGGGAATTGCTTTTTGAATTGTACAACAAAAGGCTCTATATAACGCATGTTTTCTGATGGAACATTATTCATTTGTCGAGGTAATCCTATAACAACCAATTCTACATCTTCCTGCTCAAAATAATGCATAAGAAAAGATAACAATTCCCCTGTAGGCACCGTCGCAAGCCCACTAGCAATAATTTTCAAGGTATCAGTAACTGCAATTCCAGTACGTTTACGCCCAAAGTCTATCGATAAAATTCGTGCCATAACTTGGCAAAGATAAGCAAAATGAAGCATATATAAATCGAACTAATAGATTTTTATCGCTTTTTACTATCTCTTTCATCAAAATATTTCTTTCCCATTTTAAAAATTCCAGTATCAATTAAAGATAAAACGATACAACATACAAATAATGTTAACAAAACATTTTTTATGCTTTTAAATCATGCTATATAACATAAATATACTATATTTGCAATGTGTTTTTCATGGTATTAGATTTAAGGTTAACGAAGATTGGTTGTCGTGAGACAACCATTTTTTTTATATTTTCTCAAAAAGTTTATTTCAACAAATCTTTTTACTAAGAAAATCTCACTTTTATATTTTCAACATCTTCCAACTTCCCTTTTATGTAAATTTTTTTACATAAATATCTTGATAGTTCAAACATATCATTAAAAAATGTCCACTCCAAAAAGTTACAGATTGTAATTATAACACTTAGAAGGGGCAGTATCAAACCCTGTATTGAGAATGATACGCCCCCTTTCTTTAGTCCTTTAGGATGCTTAAATTTCAGATTATAAGTTCATATTTTCAAAAATTGAACTTTGATACATCCTCATTTTTTGGATATTTTCTTATTACTTTTTCTTCAGTATTTTATCTATTACTGATTTAACTTGCTGTTCCATAATTTGATAGCCCTCCTCTGTTGGATGTACTCCATCTCCACTTAAACCATTTTTCATAGATCCATCTTCTTTACGCATTTTAATATTATAATCTACATATGGAATACCTTTCTTTTTAGCATACGATTTAATCTCCTTATTCAATGTATCAATTTTTTGAGGGGCATCAGTGATATCTTGATTCCATCTAAACTCCCCAGCTGGAAGTACTGAAGTCAATATCACCTTTATATCATTTGCCTGTGCTATCTCAACCATTGACTTTATATTTCCAAGAGTAAAACTCAGGCTATATTTTCCTGTATTCTCTGCTATATCATTTGTCCCAGCATTAATTACTACAACTTCTGGTTCTAAGGACACTACATCTTGACGAAACCTTAACAACATTTGTGGACTGGTTTGCCCACCAATTCCTCTACCAATATAATTATTTGAAGAAAAAAATTCCGGACGTGTCTTAGCCCATCCTTCTGTAATGGAATTTCCAATAAAAATAACTGCATGCTTCTTTATCCCAAGAGACAATAAGTCTTCATTACTCTCAGCATAACGCTCAAGATTCGCAACTTTTATAACATCTGTGTTTTGTGCCGATAAAAAAAAGCATGCAAACAATAATGCAACAAATAATAAATTCTTCTTCATAGATATTTCCCTTTAAATTCAGGACTAAAATAAACAATTATTTTAGAATACACTAAAATAATTGTATCTTCTTTACTAAAAGATATTTTATCAATTGTCCCATTTAATAATACAAGTTTCTTCTGGAGAAAGAGTTATCTTTTTATTTGATACCTTTACTTTTTTTTCTGGATAAATAACCTGACTGAATTTCAAAGGTGTATTTAATTTTATAGTCTGCTTAACATCCGATTTATTTATTAAAATAGTAATATATGAATCTCCACTTTTTAATATTCGCATCAATATTCTTTCTGAAAAATGTTTAAAATGAATTGGACAACGTATATCTAATTCTTGATATAAAAAATTAGATAATGGCTTATACCCTTCTATCCATCCTCCTAACCCGATTAATGAAGGAATCCAAACAACCTTTCCTCGTCCCCATTTATTCCTTATACCTGTTATCCGGTCTCCATCTTTTGAAATAGAATGCCCTGTATTTTTCCGAATAATTCCCTGCCATAAATGCGTAGGTAATGTCATGTTATCTATATTTATCTCAAAAATATTTTGCAATGCTTTAAATTCGGAGATATCTCCTCCCCATAATTTTGCAAATGGAAATTCAGATTTCATTACATTTATCATATTTTCATCATAATATCCACTCAATCCATCTATAATAAGTGTTCCCCCCAAGGTAACAAAACGTTCTAATTTTTTCTTGTATTTCAAAGGCAATGATATCTGATGAGACAAAATGATTGTCTGTCCATCATAATTTTGTTTATCAAAATCAAATTCTCCTATTTCTTTTAAAGACGGACTCATACCCATATAAGTCAATACTTCGAAAAAACTTAACGCTGATTTTATTACTCCACCACGAGCTCTTCCATTGTAATAGGTATCAGATTTTATTAACATTTTATTTTCTGCCCACAAAGATTCCCTGACATAAATTACACTAACACCGGACTCTTCTACTTGAGCTTCAGAAAATAATTTCTTATATTTTGTTAAAGTATTTGTTACATTACATATTGCACCCATCCGATCAGTAAAATTATTTTGAAAATCAAGTAATGCCCATTCTCCTGATTCTAATCCTGAAACTCGAGAATTTAAACACCAAAATATTGCTCCTTTTGAACCAGATCCTATAGTAGTCCATAACCATTGTTCTATCTCTGAAAACGTAGGACAAAACGGAGCATAACCGCTATACGTATTATTACCACCCTGTATTTCCGTCATTATCCAAGGAATATTTCCAGCTCCTGAACGTAATATTTCACTATTTGCAGACATGGCTAAAGTATATTGGTCTCTACTAAAATAATTAAAGTGCCAACTGGGGTGTGCTGATCCACCTAAACTATTCAAAAAAGCTCGCCATTTAGGGAAATCATACTCTCCACAGTTATCAAATATCGCATGATTATTTACATGTATATGGCTTTCCGTATCATATTTCTTCACTTCTGATGCTAAATGCGAAAGAAACCAGGTATTATAATCTAACAAAAAACGCTGATCCGTAAATGTTATTAATATGGGATACCCTCTACTATCAAATGCACTGTCAGGATGATTCTCTCGCCATTCTTCATATTTTTGAGCTGTATAACTACCATACGGTATATTTCCTCCTGTCCCTGGTTCATTTATCAACACCCAACCATACAAAGATGAAAACTGTTTAAAATGTAAAACTACATTTTTTATATACAACAACATATTATCATATGTAATATCATCTACTGGGAATTTATATCCTCCGATATCTGTTTTAGCCGTCGTCGGGAATAACGTAGCCAAAATTTTTATATCATACTTTTCTGCAATTCTAAAGGCTCTGTCAAATAAAGAAAAATTCCACTTTCCTGAATCATCTTTCATATATGTTTCAAACATTCTTATTCGGCAAATAGACATCCCACATTTTTTCATTTGTCTAAACCAAATTTCAGTTTCTTCTTCAGTTTGCCCAGGCTCAATAAATACTTGTGCTCCAATAAGAGGAAAACCTTTTTGCTCAATTTGTGAATATATCTTTACTTCACAACCGAATAACAATATTAAACAGATTATAATATCTCTAAACATATATATTAGCATTAATAAAAAGGATGTAACTTAGACATTGTCAAAAATCAAGTTACATCCTCTTACACACACACTTATTTCACGAATATTTTCTTAGTTACAATACCTTTATTAGTTATTATGTTCACAACATATATACCCTGCTCCATGGAATAAGATACTGCAGAACTATTTACAATATCACTAATAATCATAGTCCCAGACAAAGAAGAAATATTTATCTTATTATTTTTTTCCAAACCATTAATAACCAAATTCCTATCTGTAATTGTAAACAATAAATTTTCGTCATAAACTTCATCAACAGAAACTACATCTCCAATAACCTCCAAGGTTATATCTCGAGCATAATTATCTTCTGGACGACAAACAGAAACACATTCATCATTCTTATTTTCTGCTTTACCTATCAAACGTCCATCCTGAGCTCTTCTAAACTGGTAAGTTCCATCCATATTTTTTCCTATAAGATAAGTACTTTTTACTGTAAACTTTTCATAAGGAGCAGCCCCCGACCCTTGAAATTCTTTTACAAAACCCATCCAAAGATCATTATCCCACTTAGCATAATTCATATTAAAAGCTAACTCTGCATTTTCTCCTGTTCGAATAGTGTAAGTATTATTGGCATGTTTATGAAATGTCCAAGCTGAAGCTGTACCAGGCTTTGCAACATCTGTATGATGGACAAATCTCCCCAAATCTGCATCTCCATCAATCAACCAATATTTATTTTCAATAGTAGATATAGAATATTGTTTAGCTAAATCAATATCCAACGGCTCTCCCGTATATAGTCCAATTTTACCAACGTAGGCACTCCAATTATCTCCATCACCTTCAAAAGTCTTATCTTTTATGACAACTTTAAAATTTGTAGCCTCGATACCATCCATTGACGCACCGACAACAGCAGAACGGGACCATCCTCCCGGAAATACAACTTCTTCCATATCATCTGTTATCGGGAATTCTATCCATTCAGCATCTGGTTCCGTCTTATAATAAAATGCAAATAGGTCTTTTATATGTAAATCATTAGACGTTGCTGGATCTGACCTTCTAAATACACAAAACGCATAAAATGCGGTGATATTCTGATCTCCATCTCCCAACATTTCTGCAGCATATTCAATAGCCCCTTCTTCATTCCCTATTTTTTTATTTACAACAGTAGAATCTCCATATCCTCCAAATTTCTCTAAATTTCCTTCAAAAGCAATATTTACTATTTCTCCGCCAATCTCAGTTTGTCCACTCTCAGCCTTATCCGTTTTACGCATCTCATCATAATACCAAATTTGTGCATCAATCATTTGTGTATACAATGCCATAACAAGCATAAAGAATAAAATTTTTTTCATGATAATAACATTTTAATAATGAAACATTTATTTAATAAAACTATTTATATGATACTCGTATAACCATAGAGCGCTGAAAATCAGGTAATGTTACCACATTTCCCGAAAGAGAAAATTTCGGTTGGATATCTTTCCACGGATCATAAAGTTCGACATTACCAATATTTCTATTCCCGATTAAATCTGAAAGGTCAATCTTCTTCCCTTTCAATGTTTCTGGAGCAATTTTATCTCTCAATTCAGTAATCCATGTATTATTTATATCTCGACACCATATTAAAATATGTTCTGAGCCAGAAAGAATATAAAGCCTCAATCCATCCCCCTCTCTCTGTGTTGGTTCAAATCTCTCGATAATAGGATTTATATCTTTCACAGCATTTGCAAATCTCTGTATATGATACCACAAATTATTTTTTTCTATATAGGTATTATCCCAATGCCAAGAAAAGCCGGAACCAGCTGAACCGCAAAAAAATGGAGTGAACAACATATCATGCATCAACATACCCTTTGTATCTATAGTATAAATTTCATGAGGGCCAGCGTGCTTAGGTTGTACCGCACCTGTTTCTGATAATAATAAAGGTTTTCTCACCTGATATGATTTTAACGTATTAATAGCATCAGCCGCGAGCAAATCCATTGGCCCTTTACAAATAGAGAGAGTTGTCGGATGTTCATCTATATAGCGATGTATTTGCCCTACTTCATTATCTTCCATCGTAATTATTTCCTTATAAGATTTTTCACAAGAGCTTTTATCATAACTACCTAAACTCTGCATTACCAAATTTTTAGGGAACATTTTTTTCACTATTGGAAGCATATATTTTGTCCAATTCGTATAACTAGGATATGGTGGCTCTATTGCATCCATTTCATTCCAAAGT
Source organism: Coprobacter secundus (assembly GCA_000803105.1). Taxonomy (GTDB): domain Bacteria; phylum Bacteroidota; class Bacteroidia; order Bacteroidales; family Coprobacteraceae; genus Coprobacter; species Coprobacter secundus. Next base: position 45,874 of record JTDA01000019.1, on the reverse strand, counting down.
TCCCAACCTAAAATAGCCGGATTATCACCAAAATGTTCTTTAAATACATTCATACGATTTATATAAACCTGCTTACCAATATCTGTATTTATATACTCATCCATATTATTAAAAGGACCACCATTATCTACATGATACAATGTTTTAACATTACTACCGGCATCTTTATTAGCATAAATACGCCGACAATCTTCTACACAAAACATCAGTTTAAGATGAAAACGTTTAGCCCAAACTAACAAAGAATCAATATTATCTAAAGCTTGTTGATTAGGCCATCCTGGACCTTTATACTGAGGCTCATCTATCTCAAATCTACTATCACTTAACCATATACGAGCAAAATTACCTCCGTTCATAGAAATAAGCTTCATCCATCTTTTCATATAAAACATATCTCCCCAACAAATATTAGCACCTATAGCAATATATGGTTCACCATTTGTCAATTCAAAATAATATGGATTTGATTTACTGACATGTACAAAACTTTCATCAAAAGATAAATTAATATTTTTTCCAGGGCCTACATCAAAAAGAGTCGAACCTTCTTTCAATTCATCATAATAATAAGATTGGGCTTGCATTCCCAGAATTGTAAACACCAACATGACCAACCACACAACAACAGTTTTCATCTTTACTAAATATTTTAACATAAGTTTTTACTTTATAATAACTTTTCTCTTTAGCGAAGCCTTTTGCCCTACCACATTTATAATATATACACCATTTTCCAAAAAATAATTGACGTTCGATACATTTACAGTCTCCTGCAACATCAATAAACCTGAAATTTGAAATATCTGAACTTTACTGTTCCTTTCTAATCCAGAAATTTTTACTTGACCACTTTGTACTATTATACTTAAATTATCTTTATATTCATACTTAATACTACTTGGGTCTGATATCTCTGTAAGAGTTAGAGCTTCAGGTTTTCCTCTTTTCACAGAGATTTTATTTCCAGATAAAATATCACCTTCCGCTATACCTATTGCCCGGCCATCATGGGCTCTTCTAAAAGTATATTTACCCCCTTCTATTCTTTCTATTAAAAATCGATCATCACTACCCTTTTGTACATCATTTTCAGTATGAGAATATCTATGTTCATTCCCAAACCGTGTCAAAATTCCCTCAAATTGATTCTCATTAAAGTTTAAATTAGAATCAAACGATAATACAACCGACTCATCTGCAGATTTTACTGTATATGTAAAATCTTCATTTCTAATTATTCTCCATGCACCTTCCCCTCCATACTTGGGAAATATTCCAGATTGTATAATGTACCCACTATCCTCTATCCAATAATATCCGTCCTTATTTGATATAGCATATTGTTTATTACTATCAATGTCTAGTTGATTATATTCTTTTGTAAATAAAACTACTCTACCTAATAACGTATTATATCCCATATCCCAATCACTGTTATTGTAAAAAGTTTCTTTCAATTTTATCTTGAAATATGAAATCTCTTTATTGTTTGGAAATTCACCATAAGCATAAGAAACCTGATACCAAGGAGAAGGATAAGTTCGTACATCCCATTTAAAATCGGATACTTCTTTCCATTCTTCCCCATTACTCTCTTTATAATAAAAAGAAAAGTGATTCCTAATGTCCTGCTCTCTTAGCCAGCCACACAAAACTCGAAATCCGACAAAAGGTTTCCCAAGAGTTATGGACGAGTAAATCAACTCTCCTTCTGGAGAATTATCTTTTTTGGTAATCCATGTACTATCTCCATACGAAATTCGTTTAGGATCATCTGCATCATATCGTAGCGGATCTGTATCTATCTGCCCTTTCATGTTATATACACAAAACAGTAATCCTACAATTACAAAACTTATTTTCTCTTTCATAATCTTCCTATTATCCTCCCAATCTATTTAGCAAATGGTTTTATTTTCATTTTAAAAGTATATTCTTTCGGGTAAGTCCTATACTTATTGACCGTCGAAATAGCAGTACAACCTACTCCAGAATTAGAATAATCAATATTGATCGTAATGTCATCTACTGGTTTTAATTGAAATGGATACATTGCTCTAGTCAGATTATCCAACAATATATGAGAAACCGAACAATTAAACTTTTCATCTGATGAAATTTCGATTCCAGTTCCAGATTCATTTTCCAACTTCAGATAAGATACATCACTACGATTCCCATGTTCCTGCGGTATCAAATACGGTTCGTACATTTCTGATACATTCATTGTATAATATCCAATACGGTAACCGGTCTTACGATCACAATAATTTTCTTGAGGTCCTCTACCATACCAACTAAATTTATCGAACTGGCCATCTAACATAAATTGTATTCCTACTTTTGGTATCCATACCGGCCAGTCTCCCCAAGGAGTCATCGTATGTTTTAGAGTCAACAGGCCATCTGCTGACACAGTATAAACATATCGGTTTTCAATAGAAGTCCTAAATGTATCAGCTTGTAGTACATTACGTAAATCGATAACAACTTGCCCATTTTTCAATTTTCGATAGGTTGCATCACCACTTGCCAGACTCATTTTATCCAATTGATGGGCAAACCAAGGATTAGCTGTTCCTAACCCATATCCATCTTCATATATTCCTGTTTTCCCATACTCTTTTGCCCAACTATCTTGTTCATTCGCTAACGGAGCTCTCCAAATATTTGCAACAGGAACCTTTTTTATATATTGTATTCCATTATAAATCAATGATTCTAATGTACCGGACAATTTCCCGAATGTATACTCAAAATTTTGTCCTAGAATTTTGATTGTCTGAGCCTCTTCTCTAACCTGAAGAGGCTCAAGTTTATCTGAATTATTTTCTATATGTATATTCCCTCTATATAACTCCAAATCTTCAAATGCTATTTCAAAACCTTCAGGAGCCCATTTTTTTGGTTGTTTTAATTTAAAACTTATTTGTATACGATAATCAACTCCTTTTTTAAATGAATACTCTCTTAATTTCTCAATACAATACTCCATAGTCCTTAATGGAGCCAAACTTAAACTATCATTCCACTCCAAACAAAGACTCCCGTTTCCATAAAGCTGTACAAGCATATTCAAATCTTTCAAATTAGTAAACGAAAATCGGTTTGTGATACTAACTATCCAAGCGTCTTTATCAGCCCATTCTATTTTGACTGGCTGTCCAACTTTTTTTATCTGCCAAGCTTCAGGTTGTACTGTACGGTCAGGCCAAACAATTCCATAAGAACGAGCACCTATGCCTAAACTAAAAAAATCTCCTTGTGCCTGAATTTGGTCAAAGTCTAACCATAACTTCGCATCTTTTGATAAATCTTCCCCTAAATACAATTTCTCAACAGAAATAACCTTATCAAATATAGCTGCATTATCTATCGTTGCATTTAATAAATAACCCCGTTGTTGAGATCCGTCAGTATCTGCATTTTTTCCTATATTCACTTGCCAAGGATAATTCACAATATCTATATTACATGGTTTCTCACCCATCACCTTTGCATCAATATACAATTGCAATTTCGTACCATCATAAATACCTGCAATATGATGCCATTTTCCGACCCAGTCATCGGGTAATGAAGCATTCACAGCAACACGTTGTTTTCCAGAAACATAAAATTCCAATTTATCTTCCGACAATTGAATAAGGCCAAATTGTTTTTGACCTTTTGTTAATATAGCACCAGAACCATTCCAATATTCAGGTTTTATCCATATCGACAATGTCAATAATTTGCCTGTTATATCTAACTCCGGATCCCGATATAATTCGACCCACTCATCATTTCCACTTAAATAGATACCTTTTCCAAACTGTCCTTCTTTCAAAACAGCATTTCCCATAAGGTGAGCTTGTATTCCTGAAGTGGAAGCGTCTTTTAACATAACGTATTTTCGGGAAATACCCGGACTAATCCAATCCCACAAGGCACCACCTATACAACGAGGATATTTATAAATAACATCCCAAAACTCATCCAATGCTCCTAAGCTATTGCCGGCTGCTGACAAATATTCATCCATATATGCCGGGCGTGAATCTTCCGACTCAGGAACTCTCCCAACTCTTTCTTCCAACTCAAAACTTGAAGGGTACCGAGGACCTATAATGTCTTCACAAGCCATACCCATACCAGGATACCTATCTTCTGTATTTCCTCCATACATCCATGCTGGCCGGCTTGCATCCAAACTTTTTCCTTCAGCTATAATTTCACAAATATTATTTCCTTCTCCCGACTCATTTCCAGCACTCCATATTATTATCGAAGGATGATTACGATCGCGATATACCATCTGCCGCATTCGGTCAAGATATTGAGGTAACCACTTTTCATCTCCAGAAATATATTCTGTTGCATGTGCTTCATTTCCAACTTCATCAATAACATATAATCCATATTCATCTGCCAATTGCAGATATTCATAAACTGGAGGATAATGGCATGTTCTTATATGGTTGATGTTAAAACGTTTCATTAGCTCAAAATCTTTAATAATCGTCGCCTCATCTATCATATGCCCCCAAAGAGGATGTTGCTGATGAGAATTCACTCCATTAAGCTTTACAGGAACTCCATTTATTAACAATGCCCGATGAGAATATTCAACTTTACGAAACCCGACTTTCGATGACAAAACTTCTATCACATGTCCTGATCTATCTTTAAGAATAATAAGTAAATTGTATAAATATGGATTTTCAGCACTCCATTTATGAGGATTAGCAAATATTTTTGAAATTTTCACTTTCTCCGTAGATAAAGACGACACAGATAAACGCCCTACTTCATCTACTAAATTTTTATGCGAATCATATAATGAAATCGTAATAGAATCTCCTTTTCGAAAAGATTTTCGATTTCGAAAATCCAATTCAACATTCAATGTACCGTCTTTATATTCTTGATCAAAATCTGTTGTAATATAATAATCATGTATATAAGCTTTTGGCCTCGCTATTAACTTCACATCTCTAAATATACCAGACAATCTCCACATATCTTGTTGTTCCAAATATGATCCATCACAATAAGTATAAACACTTAATGCCACCATATTTTTCCCTGGCTTTAATAAAGATGTGACATTATATTCCGCCGGCTCCATAGCTCCCTGATCATAGCCAACTTCCTGTCCATTTATCCAGACAAATGATGCCGAAGCAACTCCCTCAAAACGAAGAAATACTTGTTTTTCATCCCAAGTATCAGGAAGAATAAACTCATAACGATACATTCCTACAGGATTATATTCATGAGGAACAAAAGGCGGATTTTCATTAAAAGGTAAACTAATATTCCTAAATTTCGGAGTCTCATAACCACACATCTGCCAGTTTGACGGAACTACAATAGTTTCCCAACTTTTATCATCATAATCAGTGCGATAAAAGTCTTTTGGCACCAGAGCAGGATTCTTAACCAAAAAAAATTTCCAATTTCCATTTAAAGATATTGTCGCCGAACTATTCTTAGAATCAAAAGATAATGCCTCTCTCTCAGAAGTATAAGGAATTATTGGAACATGAGGTTTCTCTTGTCCCCACTCATAAACCTGAACATTTTCAATATAATTATAAACATTATCTAAAAACGATTTTGATGACCAAGCATTGACATTAGTTAACCAAAAGAACAAAATTATCAATACTCTATACACCTGAAGAATTTGCTTTATTACCCCTTGCCCATTCATCTTCTCCCAATATTAATATATAAAAAGCCTCTTTTATAATTTCATTATCTTCCCTATATATTTATCATCTCCCTGATGCTTCTATTTATCTCCACCATCAATCTTTTCCAACAGATTTTTCGTTTTTATAAGTACATTGACAGTTGATATACTTTCATTCAACATATATCTTGTTGGATCTGTTATTTTAACAGATAAGGCATAATCGGTATCTTCATTGTTTCTAAGAAAATCTAAATCAACCGATAAATAAAAAGTTTTTTCCCGACTACCATCCGGTACCGATATATTATCGGGCAACACATATACATTTTGGGGTAAAGGTTCATATCCCGATAGAACTATATCTTCAGAAAATATTTTTACAGAATAGCCTTCCAACGGCATCAATCCAGAACGATACACTCCTAAAAAAATATTTACTTTATTTTCAGAAACAGAATAATTTAAGTTGTTCTGTTCCTGGCTGCCATCATTAGGCACTGTATAATTATTATCCCCATAGGTGGCTTGAGGTATATATATCAAAGCTGTACCCCATTCTTTTTCACTATCAATATCTGCACAGGAAAAAAGTATGGTTATCATAAATAGTGAAGAAATAACTTTTACTATATTTTTATTTTCCATATTTATATCATTATATTATTACCATTCTGGATTTTGGACTAATACTCCTTGAGATTTTACGATTTCTGTTTGTGGAATTGGATATAAATTCATCTTTGGTGCACTGAAAAACCTTTTTGCAACATCAAATTCAGTATAAACATAACGAATATTTTCCCCTTCTGACAATTTGGTCACCTTTACTCCTTTGATAGGCTGGTTCAATATCTCTTTAGCATCATTCCATCTTTTTAAATCCCAATACCGATGTTCTTCAAATGCCAATTCTATACAACGTTCATGTTTAATAGCTTCACGCATACTTTCTACATCTCCTATACTAACACTTACTGGTGGCATTCTCACACCAGAACGATTACGCACTTCATTAACTGCTTCTCTCGCTGTTTTTCCATATCCCTTAGGGTCACTATCTGGACCATAAGCTTCATTCATTGCCTCAGCATAATTCAATAAAGTCTCAGCATACCTAAAAATAATCCAGCTTCTAATTTCTTTAGCATCATTTACCAAATTCTGATTTTCATTTAAAAATTTGCGCAAATAATATCCTGTTTTTGATGCATTGGCTTTTTTCGGATCATCTTGTCCCCCTTCCCAGATCTCAATTGTACGTCCATTCCACGTACTTCCATTATGCACAATTGTAAATTCAAATCTAGGATCCAGTCCCTCATAAGGATTATCTTCACTAGGAGCTGTTTTATATTCATACTCAGACACCAAATTTTGAGAAGGGCAAATACCTGTCCCTCCTCCAGGAGTACCCACAGGATAATTTGCTCGTTCAAAATCATTTGTCTGCCCCATTCTTATGGCCCAAATCGTTTCCTTACTTGTATTTGTTATTTTTGTCGTAAATAGCGTTTTATAACTAGTATGCAATTTATACCTATTCATTGCTATAATATCATGTGATGCAGCCGCAGCTCTCTCCCATTTTTCTTTATTATTTTCTGGATTGAAAAGAGGACTAGCCGCATATAATAAGGCTCTTGCTTTTATAGATAAAGCGGCACCTTTAGTCAATCGGCCATCCATATCTGAATAACCTTCTGATTTCCAATCTTCAACCAAATTATCTTTTACTTCATCAATATCCTGCACTATCGCATTTATTACTTCATCAAATGAAGCCCTCGATTTATTTGCATTTTCATCTAAGTTATACGTCTTAGTTATCAATGGCACTCCACCATATCTTTTAGCTAATTCAAAATAATAATAAGCTCTTAAAGCTTGGGCTTCACACCGTAACCAAGCACAATTTTGCACATCCTTTTTATATTGTGTCAGGCTTGTAGCATTCATTGTATCCCTGTTCAAAGCCAAAATTTTCTTATATTCAGTAGAATTTTCAAGATAAAAATTAACATCATGAATTCCCCTATATGCTTTTGCATAATAATCATCAGGATTATAAAATGCATTCCAACTACCTTCATTAAACCTTTGAGTATCAGAAATCGGTGTAACATTTTGAGCCTCATCAGATACTGCAGCAAACAGATTGTTATCAATACGAGTAAAGCCATTGATTACATTTGTATAAGTTTTATATCCAAATGAAAACATCTGTTCATATTGAGTCTCAAGCATCTCCGGAGTTAAATAAATATCTCCTTTTGTATCTAAAATATCATCACAAGCCGATATTGTAAATAAACTAATAACTAATATCAATAAAATATATATCTTCTTCATAATATCTATTAGAAATTTACGGTTACACCTATATTATAAGATTTCATGGCTGGATAACCAGATAAAACTTCTGGATCCATATCATAATCCTTCATTAATTTACTTATTGTTAATAAATTCACTCCTTGTAAAAAAACACGAGTATGATTTATTCCTATCTTGCTCAACCATTTTTCCGGTAATGAATAACCAATTTCTACGTTCCGTAATTTCAAATAGTCTCCATTTCTTTTCCAAAGTGTTGAATTTACATAGTTGTTATTATTATCTTCTGTTGATAAACGAGGATAAGTAGCAACCAAGCGTGTATCAATTCCTTGGTCTGGATAATATGCCCACCGGCCTTCAGCAATTCTATATACATTTCCATTATCTCGAAAAGCAATATTTTGTAAAGGAGCATCCAATAAATTTATATCACGCCCTGCTGTACCCTGAAATAAAATTTTAAAATCAAATCCTCTTACATTACCCCCTAATCCGAAAGAATAAGAACATTCAGGGAAAGTAGGATTACCTATTTGTATTTTATCATTTTCATCGATTATAAAATCTCCATTTTGATCTTTATATTTAATATCTCCTGGTTGTACATTTCCTAATGTAGGAATAGGAAGATTTTCATTCAAATCCCCATTTATATCAAAATCTGAAATATCATAAAATCTTTCAGCTTCATACCCAAATAATGCTCCTATTCTATGACCTGTACGCGCAGCAGCAGCTGATGTAATCACCTCGGACATATAATCTATTTTATTTGTATTATAAGTAACCGATCCGGTCAAATAATAGTCAAAAGAACCTATCTTATCTGAGAAAATTATTTCTGTTTCGAAACCTTTATTTGTTACTTTTCCAACATTTCTATACGGAGGCTCCACTCCATAAGTAGAAGGCATCATAAGATCTTGAGACACAATACCTGATCTTTTTTCTAAAAAAGCATCAAAAATCCAATCAATTTTCTGTATCAATTTCATATTTAAGCCTATGTTATATTTCATACTTTGTTCTGCAAAAATTGCACTATTAGGTTCATACAACAATCCTAATCCATTCTTCCATGTCGGAGCATCATTACCAACATATAATCCGCCACCACTCTGATAATAAGTCTGATACAAATACCTCTTCGTCCCCATTGGGTCCCACCCTGTCTTTCCTACAGAAAAACGCAGTTTCAAAAAATCGATAATCATATTTTTTTTAAGAAATGCTTCATTGGAAATAATCCAAGCCATAGACAATGATGGATAAAATCCCCACTTGTTCCCAGGCTTATAATTATCAGAACCACTAAAAGAAAAACCAAACTCACCAACATAACGCTCATCATAAACATAATTAATTCCCCCACCAATATTCATATATTTATAATTAAGCATCATGCCAGCATCCCCATTATTAGATAAGTCTGTTTTATAAGTATTATGTAATATATTTACAGAAGATGATATCCGATGCTTTCCAAAAGTATTATCATATCCAATCGTCCCACTCAGATGTTGCCAACTCCATTGGTTAGTTCCATTATCTTCTGTCCTACTATATGGAGTATTCTGGTCTGTTGTTTGTTGTACCCCATCTATATAACGAGCATAAGTTCTCCAATTCGACGCCCCATCACGAGTCCAGTTACTAAATGAAACAGACTCTTTTAAATATAAGCCTTTCACTAAAAAATCTAATTTTTCTTTTAGACTAAAATTAGCTTGCAAAGTCCGATCATGTGTTGATACACGTCCTGTCGAATTTGTTTCTGCTACCGGATTATTAGGATAAACCGGTGTCCCAGTCCAAGTACCATCAATATTCTTTACTGGATATATATTACTTGGATAACGGGCCATATCATTCCAAATATCCCCTGATGCTCGATTAGGGTAATGACGATCTTCAATTCGTCCACCTAAATCAATCTTTGCTTCAAAAATGTCAAACAAATTAATATCTAAATTGGTACGAACATTAAATCTTCGTATTCCCGAATTTGCCAAAGTATCATTCGTTGGAACATCATACAAACCATTTTGGTTCATATAACCCATAAATACAAAATATCGTGCAATATTATTTCCGCCTTTAAGGGATAAATCAACATCTGTATAAGGGGTATAATCCCTCAAAGTTTCATCAAACCAATCAACATTGGGAGCATTTAAAATATCTTGTTCAGAATAAATCGGACTCCAAATATTACCATTATCGTTGCTGACTGCCTCATTATACAACTTTGAATATTGAGCTGTTCCTAAAGGTTTATTTATTGAAATCGGTTGTTGTAGGCCAAAACGCGTTTGAAACTGAATTGTTGGCTTTCCTACATTTCCTCGCTTAGTTGTCACCCAAATGACTCCATTAGCTCCACGCATCCCGAATGGAGCTAAAGCCGCTGCATCCTTTAATATAGAGACTGATTCTATTTCTCCAGGAGAGAGGTACTGAAAAAAAGACATATTAGTTTGAAAACCATCCACAAAAATAGGAATATCAGCAGAGTTATATGTTCCTATTCCTCTAATATTAAGTGTTGCAGCGTCATAACCAGGTTCTCCTGTAGTCCCTTGAACTGTTAGTCCCGGTAATTTTCCAAATAACATATTATTTAAACTGGATGTCGGCATACTTATTTCCTCTCCTGAGGCAGACGAAATAGCTGAAGTTGACCACTCTTTCTTTATCATCATACTCGTCCCTGGAATAGTATATGTAAAATCTATATTCTTTTCATCTTCATCAGTATTTCCTTTCTGAGCCTGAGAAAAAGAAATACAAAAAATAGATGCCGCTATGATACACGTCGGTTTTAACCACATAGTCTTTATATTATTAATTATCATATTTTTCTCATTTTACACCAAGTTACATTTATTAATAACCAGGATTTTGTTCTATATAGCCCTTATTCACTTCAGCTAAGGTTATAGGACTCAAATACATTTTTTTTAACCACACATATTTTTGTGCAGCTTCGTCCAAACGATAACTGATAAAATCTTCCGGTACCCGAGCATCGGTTAAAGAGCCAGCAAACTTAAATGTAAATATATGCTTAGTCCCAGCAATCATCGTTTCACCTTCTTTCCAATGTCTTGCATGGGGATAGTATTGATTTTCATTATAAAATTCAACAGCCCATTCTCGGCGAATACTTGTTTGTAAAAGCTTATAATCTGTTACGGTCTCATCAGGCAAGCCCGCACGATTACGTATTACATTTAAATTAGCTAAGGCTTCAGTAGAATGTCCTATTTCATTATAAGCTTCCGCCAAATTCAAATAAAACTCCGCCATACGATATATTGGGAACTCAAACCATTCTCGATTCCCTGTATTATACCAAAATTTGATATTACGAGCACATCCTTGCTTATTTTTATTAGCCTTTAACCAAGAAGACTCATTTGTAATGCTCCACTTATCATTTCCTTCGTTATTCCAAGGATTTATACCATAAGCAAATACTGATGCTTTAAAACGAGGTTCCATTTCATGAACCTTATCATAATACTCTTGATATGGACGTTCCTCTGTTCCAGCCCATACTTGTTCACTGCCATCAGCTTTTTTGAAATTCAATAACATTTCATAGGACATCCCCCTATACTCACATAAAGCTGTACCACCATTACTTCTAATATAGAGAGGATTTGGGCAATAGTTCTTATAAATTCCAGAAGGTCCTTGTCCTACAGCTTGATGCTTATATGCTAACAATATTTCCTTATTACAAGGAACACCAACTGCTGTCCCAAAATCTTCAAAAGGATTGTCCGTATCAATAATCTCATACCCATTCTCCTTACCCCATTTTAAAACATCTAAATTAGCTTTTATTGCATCATTCCAACGACTCTCTTTATATTCACATAAACAAATTTTATCGTTATTTACTCCATATGGAAGATATGGCTCATCTGAGTTGAACAATGGACGAGCAGCATACATCAAAGCTTCAGCTTTTATAGCTAATGGAACTCCTTTAGTCAACCTACCCATCCAATCATTTGACCAAACTACATTGTCAAGAGCTACAGCTGATTGCTCACATAATTCAAGAATATAATCCAATGTCTCTTGTACTGTTGCTCTCGGTGCAGACTCGACCATTGTTAATGTCTTTTTTACTAAAGGAACTCCTCCATAGCGTTTCATCATTTCAAGATAACGAAATGCTATCAATCCTTTCATCTCACCCTTAACAATTTCTTTTTCTGCCAACGTCATATCTGGAACCTTATCTATATTCTCTATGACAAGAAAAGCATGACGAATATATTTATAATTATACGGGAAGTAATCATCACTCAGTCCAGCTCCATTATTATAACTATCAGTTGCTGTCATTCCAGAACTTACCAAATTTTCCTTCATATATCCCCAACTTGAATCAACATCTTCTCCTCCCATTATTGCTTCTGTTGCTTCATAAGGGAGATAGGGAGGAGTCCAACTATATATCGGCAGACCAGAAGACAAGATATACGAATAGGCAAGAGATATAGCCCCTTCTGCATTTTTAGCTGAAGAAAATACTTCATCCACAGACAAACCCGTGACCGCAGGTTTTTCAATAAAAGCGTCTTTACATGAAGATATCCCAATAACGATCAAAATTGAAGTCAGCAAATATGATATTTTTTTCATACTGGATATATTAGAATTGAATTTTAAAACCAAAGTTAAATACTCGAGTTATAGGATAAATTATTCCTTCCGTCGTCTTGTCGTCTTGAGACAATTCCGGGTCTATTCCCTCTATCAAATCTTTTCCTCCAAAAGTGAATAGGTTATTTGAATTGAAATACAGTCGTAAAGACGACATTTTCAATCGTGATAAGAATCCCAATTTTCTAAATGTATAGGCAACTTCAAGATTTTTTAATTTCACATGATCAGTAGAACGGAACCAAAAAGAATTAGTCGCACCATTTTGTGTTCCAGAGGTATTTAATGACATACGTGGATATGTTATTTTTTTCCCTGAAGCATAATTTTCCGGAGTCCAACGGCCCTCGTACATGTATTCTAAAGCATTACTTTTGTTCTGTGCAAAAGGACTTATCATATATCCTCCCATACTAAATGTTCCTTGGGCCGATCCGGTAAAAAGAGCTGAAATTTCAAAACCTTTATATTCCAAAAACACATTTGCACTAAAAGCATATCGAGGTATATTAGAAAATCCTGTCGGTGTTACATCTTTGTTATCTATTATACCATCCCCATTTATATCGATAATTCTCAAATCTCCAGCTTGTACATGATTTCCATCCACAGAATTATACGGATGATTTGCTGCTTCTTCCTCCGAATTATAAAATCCATCATTCACATATGCTTTATATTGTCCATACGAAAATCCAGTCTTATTCATCCACACATATTCGTATGGAGCCTCTGCCATATAATCTATTTTATTTCTTGCATACGAAACTTGTCCACTAATTTGGTAATTGAAATCTGATATATTATCTCTCCATAAAATAGAAAGTTCATATCCCTTATTGCTCATCTTTCCTACATTCACTGGAGGAAGCACACTCACATCAGCACCAACAATACCAGGAACTGTCTCTAAAGTCGTAAGAATATTATTTCGATTTTCTTTAAATAAATCAGCTGTTATAGACAGGCGATCTTTAAAAAAAGCGCAATTCCGCAGCAATATTATAAGATATCTTCTTTTCCCAAGTAACATCCGGATTTCCAACTACTTTTTCACTCTTTCCCGTAATCCAAGGTGTAACAATAGAACCGTCTGTATACCCAAAGTTATATCCAGAAAATGGCCACACATAATCGACGAGTTCTTCCCAAGAACTTGGTAAATAAAGGAAACGCTTCCCTCCAATATTACTATTCCCTGTTTGTCCATAAGATCCTCTTATTTTTATCCAGGTCACCCAATCATTCTCGGGGAAAAAAGGTTCTTTTGAGATAGTCCATCCAGCAGATACTGCAGGAAAAAATCCGAACTGCTTACCCGGAGCAAAATTTTCTGAACCATTATATCCCACGTTAAATTCTGCCAAATATCGATCATCATATCCATAAGTTACACGACCAACTAATCCATACATTCCTTGTGGAACATTATAAAGTAACCCAGGTTTTGTTAGACGCTCTCCCGTTATAAGAGCTAAAGCCGTCACATGATGTCTACCAAATATACGATCATAATCTACACCAGCTTCCACATATAACTTCCGTTCTTTATACCAAGCTTTTTCCTCATATTTCTCAGCACCAAGAGTTCCTCCAAAATAAAGATTCTGCGTAAGGTCTTCTGGATTTCTCATTACTGTAAACATCGGTATAGGATGAGTCTCATTCACTGTTTTACTAAAATAATTATCATATGATACTGTACCTCTTAAAGACAAACCTTTCGTAAGATAATCCATTGTATGCTTCAATTTAAAAAATGTATTAAGAGAACTTTTAGTCACCCGCCCTGATCCCTTATTTAAAAGAGATGCTACCGGACTTTTTCCTGAAGCACCCTTCGTTGGATCCAATGGTGAATTCCCCGCAAAACCATTAATCAATTTACCATCAATAATCCCAGGCCCGGCAAAAGGAGTAGACTCATAAATATTTTTCAGCATATCCCTATATCTAGAATTCATATCTGAATCATTATAATCATTCAAAAATATTTTCGTATTACTGATTTGCCCTGAAATTCCAACACTTAACTCTACATTTTTTATAACTTTAAAGTCAAAATTACTTCGAAAATTGGTCCTCTTATTATTAGTAGATGTTGGAGCATTTTTGTATCCGTAATCAGAAGTTAGTCCTTGTTGATTCAAAAATCCAACAGACGTAAAATAGTTTACCTTATCTGTCCCACCAGATACATTTATATTATATTGTTGTTGCGGAGCAGATTTTCGAAAAAACTCTTTCATATAATCATGACTTGTATAATATAATGCTGGACTATTTAGTAATGCATTACGTTGTACTTCGTTTAAATCCGACATAGCAGCAACTTCATCAGGTGTATAATCTCTATTATTTTGAAATTTCCAAAGCTCATCATCTGAAAAAACCAAATTATCCTGTTTTACTCCATCATTGACTATGGCTTCATTTCTAAGTTTAGCAAACTGATATGAATTTGTCATTTTAGGAAGAGTTGCTGGTGTTGTAAATCCAAAATTGGCAGAAAATGAAATCTGAGGCTT
This sequence comes from Coprobacter secundus, assembly GCA_000803105.1. GTDB lineage: Bacteria > Bacteroidota > Bacteroidia > Bacteroidales > Coprobacteraceae > Coprobacter > Coprobacter secundus. The sequence goes on along the minus strand of JTDA01000019.1, from coordinate 30,640 downwards.
TCCGATTATTCCTTTCTTAGTAGTTGCTATAATAACGCCATTAGCCCCTCGTACACCATAGACAGCTGTCGCTGATGCATCTTTCAGAACATTTATCGTCTCAATATCATTAGGATCAATCATATTCAAAGTGCTCAAATCCCTCACAATCCCATCAATAACCACAAGAGGATTCTGCTCTCCTGCATAAGTACCAACACCACGAATACGAATTGTAGATTCTTCAAAACCTGGTTCTCCAGATTTTTGTATTGCAGAAAGGCCAGAAACCCTGCCCACCAAAGCATTGGACAAGGCTCCCACCGGGGATTTCACGATCTCCTTACTAGCTATAGAAGAAATAGCTCCCGTTACTGTTTCTTTCTTTTGTACACCATAACCAATAACTACGACTTCTGATAAAGACTGTATATTATCCTGCAAAATTACTTTCAATACATCGTTCTCTCCAATTGGAATTTTTTGTGGAGCATACCCCAAAAATGAGAAAGATAACACGGCCCGATCATCAGGAACTTTTATCGAAAACTTACCATCAATATCTGTACTTGTTCCAACCGAAGAACCATCAATCATCACATTAACCCCAGGAAGAGTTGCTCCAGAAGAATCATAAACTGTTCCTGAAATAACCATAGAATGCTGACTTTTTTTACTAGATTTTTCCCTTATAGGCAGTATATTGACATTACGCCCTTTAATTTGATATGTCAATTGAGTTCCTTTTAGGGTTATATTCAAGACTTCCTGTATTGTGGCATTTTTTACATCTACAGACACTTTTATATTTCTCACATCGGCATCTACATAAAAAAATAAAAATTACTCACTTTTTCAATCTTATTAAAAAGTTGAATTAACGATACATTTTTTTCTTTAATCGTAATCTGAACCGATTGCGAAGATGACAAACTCGCTACACATAATTGTGATAACGTAAAAAGTAAAATAAAAATCAAAGACATCGTTTTTATTAACACCCTGCCCCGAAAATCTTCATGTAGTAAAACATTGTAATATGCTTTTATTTTCATATTTTTAAATTATATATTTAGACTAATAATAATATGAAACTTGACTTACCCTTTAATCCATAAAAAAATATTTTATTTATTTTAGTTCCAAAATATTACTCATAATTTATATTTATGATTAATAGGTATATTAAATTTAAGATTAAAGATAACTTCACTTATAAATTAATATCGTGTCATTTTTTCTTTTCCACTTAAAAGAGAGATTATTTTGCATAATTGCCAGTACATTATCAATAGAATCATCTAATAAAAATGACCCAGATACAATTATTTTCTTTAAATCCTCATTTTCCATTTTTATAGATACGTTATAACGAGATCCTAAATCTTGAATAAGATCAGACATTGTAATCGACCGATATTTAAGTAAACCATCTTTCCAGGCAACATCCAAATCTGCATCTACAGATTCTATTTCCATTGTAAAGTTTTTTTTATTTATCCTCAATTGTTCATTCGGTGCAAGGATTATTGATTGAGTAGGAATATTGAATTGAATAGATCCACGAATCAACGTTGCTATAAAACAAGAATCGTCCACGTATGATTTCACATTAAACGAAGTTCCCAATACAATAATATCCCCAACATCTGTATGTACAATAAAAGGTTTATCTACGTCTTTTTCAACATCAAAATAAGCCTCTCCAATCAATTGGACTCGACGTTCTTTTTCCCCATATTCATCAGTATAAACTAAACGACTATTCTTATTTAATACCACATATGTTCCATCTGCAAGTGAAAATTCGGAACAATCGTTACCAGTTACATAAGTAAATCTCTCAACTGAAGGTTCATCAGAAGAATACAAAAATGTATATATAACAATACCTATAATAAGAGATGCAGCTATAAACAAAAAATGCAAAGGAATTTTCTTCTTTCCTTTTTGTACTGAACCTTGCTCATTAATCCGTTTCCATAGCTTTTCAAAAGCTAAATCAGAAGAACTCAAATTTTGCCGTAAAGAAACTTCCGCATCCCAATAACTTGCCAATCTAGCAAATTCAATTTTTCTCGAATCATCTTCACCTAACCATTCTGTCAACAGCAGCAGCTCCTCAGAATTACAAGATTCACCCGATAAAACCTTTGCGATAATATGATTTATTTTTTCATTCATCATTCTATATATTAAATCGCAAAAAATAAAAAATACCCTTAATCTATTATCTCAATAATTTTTTAATTTTATTATTCACTCGATAAAATTTGTCTAAGAATTTTTACAGCTTTAGATAAATGTGCCTCCACAGTTTTCTGAGAAATACCTAAAACTTCTGCAACTTCTCTATATTTCATTTTTTCTTCTCGAACTAATTTAAATGTCAGTTTACATTTTTCAGGTAAATTATTTATTGCTTCATTCAATTTCCGAGTACATTCCTGGCTTATCAGCTCTTCTTCTGGAGTAGTATCTGTATGAATAAACATATCAATATAATTTTCATCCAACTCTATATTTTGAGGTCGCCTACCTCGAAGATAGCTAACCGACTTGTATTTGGCTATTGCGTAGATATAAGAATCAAAATTCGCAATATCCTTCAAAGATTTTCTATTTTCCCATATAACTAAAAAAGAATCTGATACAATTTCTTCCGATACGGTTATTTCTCCTACATACATAGTTACAAAGCGTAATAACTTCAGATAATAATGTGCATGTATCATTTTAAACGATTTCATCGAATCAAAAACCGATAAATCGTAAATCCATGATTTTATACTATTTTTTACACACGTTTCCACAGTTTTGACAGGGCATTGTAATAAAAGCTATTCTTAGCATTCAAACTATCCAAAATCAATTACATCAATCAACCGGAGATATAATATATGAATATTCATAAAGCTTTGCCTTGAGTCTATATTTTTCAAGAGGCTCTGCTCCCCAACTATTATCTCCCCCTAATCCTTTCTGCTTATAATCGATATTCACACACAATATATTACGACTATCAATATCAATGGAATGCTGTTGCTTTTTTGTAAGTCCCGGGTCCAAATCTTCATCGAAATTATTCCGCGCATTAAAACAAATAGGTGTACCAACTCCCATAAATAATACACCCAAACCCTGGGAATCTGTAAATTTAGCCCATCGAACATCCGTTCTATATCCATTTTCTTGAGGACGAATATAATCGAATTTCAAATCACGAACACGACAAGAATACTTCCCTATAAAAGAAGCAGAATTTCTATCGCTATAATTTTCCCATGGGCCTCTACCATAGTATGTTACATTATCAAAATCTACTGGTAATTGAATTTTCATCCCAAATCGCATCATCTCAGGAAGCTCCCTTTCCCTCATATCAATTCGTGCCGTAATTTGTATAGAAGCATCATTTCTGATAAAATAAGTAATTATATAAGGCACATCTATATATTTTAGATTAAAATGAGCAACAACCTTAATTCCTTCTGCTTCTTGTTCTCCAACTTCTATTTTCTTTAGTTGGCGTGTGTCCCCTGCTGTACGCCAGATATTGCACAAAAAAGGTACTTTTGCTCCAAAATCATTATCTGTCGGGGCCCTCCAAAAATTTGGTAACGGAGCCTCAGTCAAAATGTGTTTCCCTTTATAAGTATAATCAACAATGAGTCCCTCACTCAATCGAATGCGTCCTTCTGTATCTCCATTCTTAAAAAGGACATAATTAGAGCTCCTTTCGACTTTTAAATTACCATTAATTTTTTTCTTTGAGAAATACCGATTTTTTGGAAAAGAAAACTGCTCAGCAGCTACAACATGACCCGCTTTTAATAATTCAGAGTCTTCTTTTTGTATTGCCTCTACTATAAGGAAATATTCAACATTATCTCCATATTCCCTTTGCGGTAGATTTAAAGATACTAATTTACTTTTTCCAGGTTCTCCTGTCACATTAAATGATTCTGACTGAACAAGAATGCCATTTCTAAACATTTTCCATCGATAATCATATGCATCCAAATTCGTAAATAGTGCATGATTATGTAAAATTATTTTGCCAGACTCTATATCATCTGACTCCATCCAAATATCTTGGTATACTTTTTTTACTTCATTTAATGCTGGATGGACAGTTCTATCCGGAGTTACCAAACCATTAGCACAAAAATTTTCATCATGTGTCCACCGATGACCACCCAAGTCTCCTCCGTAAGCCCAATATCTTCGGCCTTGCTCATCTTTTGCCTCAATCCCCTGATCAACCCAATCCCAAATAAAACCGCCTTGTAACGCAGGATACTTCATAATTGTATCCCAATATTCTTGAAAGCCTCCGGTACTATTCCCCATAGAATGAGAATATTCACATAATATCATAGGCCTATAAATATCCTTCCGTTGGGCATACCGAGCTATTGTATCAGCAAATATATACATTGGAGCAATTATATCAGTATACTCAGATTCAAAAGAACGCTGAAATTGCACAGGCCGTTGAGCTTTATCTATTTTCTTTAATATCTTATAAGTTTTCTCATATACCGGACCGAAATCACTTTCATTTCCCAACGACCATGTAATCACACTCGGATGATTTTTATCTCTCTCAAACATACGTAACGTCCTATCTATATGTTGTCCCTCCCAATCTAAGTTAAAAGACGGATGACGTCTCCGGTCAAATCGATCTAGACCGTGAGCTTCTATATTGGCCTCATCAACTACATAAATTCCATATTTATCACACAATTCGTAAACTTTGGGGCTTTGAGGATAATGACTCATACGAATTGCATTTATATTATACTGTTTCCATAACCGGAAATCTTCTAACAATGTTTCTTCGTCAACATAATGTCCATACACAGGATGATGTTCATGAACATTCACACCCTTAATAATAATAGGTTTCCCATTTAACAAAAGCTGCTTATTTTTTATTTCAACTTTTCTAAACCCTGTTTTACAGCCAGATATTTCAATAATCTCATTAAACGAATTTCTTAAACAGACACAAAAAGTATATAAATTTGGATATTCTGCTGACCATTTTAATGGATTTTTCACCTTAGTAGAGAAAGATACAGAAACTTTCCCTTTAGCTGAAATATTATCAACCAATGATTTCTGAGTAAATATCTTCTTATTATTCTTATCTAATAATGAAATTTCTACAAAATAGTTTTTTACTATATTGGGAGTAAAATTACACACCGTAACATCGGCTTTAAATAAGCCATTTTTATACAAATTATCCAAATCTCCAACTACAAAAAAATCATCAATAGACACTTTAGGACGAGAAATTAGCATTACATCACGTTCTAGTCCCGCCAACCGCCAAAAATCCTGATCTTCCAAATAAGACGCATCACTCCACTTTAATACCTGAACAACCAACAGATTTTTTCCTTTTCTTAAATACTTTGTAATGTTAAACTCCGACGCTGTCTTAGACACCTTTGAATATCCTACCCTCTGACCATTAACATAAACTGTCGCAGCACCAGCAATAGAACCAAAATAGAGATATATTTCTCTTCCCTCAAATGTTTGAGGTAAATCAAACCATCTTCGGTAAATACCCGTTGGCAAATCTTCATTATTGACATAAGGGGGATTACATGGGAAAACATATTTATTATTCGTATACACAGGGACACCAAATCCTTGCATCTCCCAATTGCCCGGAACTTGTATACTCTTCCAATCTGAATCATCCAACTCAGTTTCATAAAAACTATTTGGACAAAACTTTACTTTTTCTGCAAAAGCAAATTTCCATAATCCATTTAAAGACATTACATACGGTGATTCCCACTTCTGACCTTTTACCAACTGATATTCAGATTCATATGGGATAAAACTAGCTCGAGGAGCAACTTTTCCTTCATCAATAACTGCCGGAGATTCCCAAAAATTTTGAGAAGAGAGATTACTCACTACTACTACAAAAATAATTAACAAGATGTTCTTCATTGGTTTTTGATTCTATTCAATTTAAAAACTAATCTACTAACAAATTTTCATACTTCTCAAAAGTTCATCCTAGCATTTTATATATATATCGCAAGAACAAACAAAAACCCTTACTCAACTCTTATTTTTTGTAACTTTTATTCTTAAACATTTCATCTTACAGGGAATTCATAAAAATCAGGGACATCACCAATTCCAACCATAATTTGGTCCAAAACTATATTTGGAGTTAATGAACAAATTGATATTTCCACATTTCCTAACTCCTTAAATTCATATTCTATTGCTGAAATAACCTGATTTCTTAATACATTTTGTTTCCATTTTTCACTTCTTCCTCTCACACTATAATCAACAGTATCAACATACCTACCATTCACGTAAACTGCAATTTTAAGTCCTTCTCCATTTATATCATGATTAGGTAATGTCGCAATCTTTATAAATCCTTTTCCTATTTTATCTAAGAAAAAAGAATATCGAACAACAGAGTTTTCCTCCATTTGGATCGATTCAAAACTATGACCAACTCCAGGCAAAACCGTCACTTCTGTATCATCAAATACACCTTTTATTGCATTCACTGCCCAAACCCAATAATCAGCGTTATTCTTATCTACATTATTTACAACTTTTATTGAATCATAAAAGTTGAATACTGGTGCCTGAAATACAGGTATATTCCGTGGTGCCATATTCATCATTTTATTCCACTTCCCTTTTGCTATGCCTTTATTATAATGTTCTGTAAGTTTTTCAATATTGTGATAAGCCTGTAAACTCAGCTGAGCATAAATACCTGATAATGCTGTATCACATCTATTATAATATCTCGCTAACTGTGCATTCAACAATTTCTGATTCATCTGTGCAGCCGCTGACACTGGGTACAAAACCATTTCAAAATATGCATCTTTTCGATTTTCTTTAATTTTCGAGGCTGTAAATTCTGCTTTTTTTTGAAGTCTAACATATTCCGACAGACGAGCAGACAATTCTTCTCTAAAAAATGGATTATATTCAGTATCAATAACTGGAGTTAAACCTGGATATACACCTTCTTCTACCCTATTCCATCCCATATGTTCCGGTTTCCGGATAGCTCCTAAATGATAATACTTTTTCATTATATCTGTTATCTGTCCAGCTACTTCCTGTCCAAAAGTTTTCTTATTCCACCCCAACATATGCTGAAAAACCGTAGATTCATCAACAACGTTTATATTCCATGCCAAATCTAAAAAGAATTCTGAAAGATATTCTGCAGCTTTAAAATCCCCGACATTTAATATCCATATTTTACGGGCATTATAATCATACGCACGTCTCATCTCCGAATAAATTTGTCCTGGAGACGTTGAAGTCAGCCACAAATAATCATGAGGACGTCCCCAATATGATACATGATAATAAACACCAGAACCGCCAATTCTCTCTTGCTCTTTCTTATTACTTAATCTTCTTATATAACCATAATTATCATCACACCATATCAACGTTACATCTTCAGGAACCTCCAGACCATAATCATACACATCAAGAACTTCTTTATATGGAATAAATACTTGAGGAATTGCACCCACATTTTCATCAATATTATTTTTCAACAATCTTCGTTGATCTTCAATTACTTTGTTCAAATAAAATTTATATTCTTCAATATTTCTAACCCCTTCCATCATATCATCATGAATACCTCGCATCCCTATAGTATATATATTTTCTGAATTTTTTAATTCGGCCAATCTTTCTTTCCAAAAACGGAGGACTCGTTCTCTATTTTGAGGATAATTATACGCTCCGTTTTTCTTCCTATCCCATTCTCCTAACGCACAACGCATCATTGGTTCACAATGCGAAGTTCCAATAATAATTCCATATCTATCTGCCATTTCCTTGTTACCTTCCACTAAATAAAAAGGTATAGTGCATTCATGCATAGCAGGCCAAAGCGTATTCGCTCTCAATCGTAATAAAAGTTCAAAAACCTTTTCATAAACCTTCGGACCAATAGCCCCTCTTTCTGATGTAGAATCACAAGTTTCCGTAGCCCATGGCATAAATCCCCAATCTTCATCATTTATAAAAACTCCCCGATATTGCACTGACGGAATTTGAACAGTATCAACTCTACCCAGTATAATAGAAGACTGTTTTTCTGATAGCACATCTGCAAAATAGTGCCAAGGAGACACCCCTATAATTCGTGAAAGTTCTAAAATACCATATGCTGTACCACGATTGTCACTCCCTACAATAACTAACGTTTCTGCTCCTTTCCATACAATTTTTTTCAAAAGAAAACCTTCCCATTTATTACGTATTTCCGATAAATCCAACACACCTTTTTCCTCTAGATAACCAATAGCATTATTCCGTCCAACAGTTCCTACAATCAAATTACCTCTAATATTACTGGCATGGTCCGAAATTGTCAAAATACTACTTCCTGTAACAGTTTCTACATCTTTTTGGAATAAGGTAATAGCTGTATGTACCACCAAAGCTTCATTCTCATTTACTAACAATCTCGTAGTACATTTTCCTTTCTCTGCTAATACAAAACCCCTTGTTGACGAATACAAATTCGACGACATCAAAAATAAAATAATTATTATATACCATTTCTCACAATTAAAATGAGCATATCTCCTAAACATCCACACTTCTCCCATAAATTTTTTTATTTAAAATATTTATCATCTTTTATTCCCCATCGTTTATTAGGATACGGTCCTAACACTAATTCCAGTGTACCACCATTAGCTAAATCCCAATGAGAAAATCGAAAATCCTCATTAAGGGGAACCCCATTCAGAAAAGCCGATTGTATATAAATATTCTTAGATGAAAAATTACGAGATACAATTTTAAATTCTTTTCCCTTATAATAATGGTTATCCAGTTGTATAACAATTTCCTCAAATAGAGGAGTCGTTATCTCATAAACCGGATCAACAGACGCCCCTCCCTGAATATCAAATAATCCAATAGCCATTAGAACCCCTAATGCTCCAAATTGTCCCTGATCTTCATCTCCATTATATCCACCATACGGAGAAATATCTCCAAAAACTTCTTTCTTTATTTTCCTTACCCAATATTGGGTCAACCAAGGAGCTCCAGCGTGACTAAACAGATGAGCCATATGTAAAGATGGCTGATTCTCATAATCGACCCAACTCTCTGCATGCTTACCATGTTCCGTTATCCAACGATTGAGCGATGCTCTTTCGAATTGTTCAGATAATTTTTTAAGAAAGGCTTCTCTCCCTCCAACAAGTTCAATCAGATCTGGCAAATTATGGGGTACATAATAAGTAAAAATTGCAGAATTACCTTCAACAAAGCCCTTTGCATTGAATCCTTTTTCTATTGGAGTAAAATTGTGATACCACTCTCCATTCTCTAATTTAGGACGTATCCATCCTACTGATGAATCAAATAAATTACGATAATTAAATGAACGATTATAGTATCTTTTAAAAATATCTTCACGTCCTAAAGATTTTGCAAACTGGGAGAGACACCAATCCTCATAAGCAAAATATAAGGTTAATGCCGCACTTTCTCTATGATTACCTGGAGGGAACACACCTTCTGGAACATACCCCAAACGATCATAATATTCTACATATCTATTAGGAGAACTTTCATATCCTGCATGGTCACGAATTCCACCTGGTTCTGCATTTTTCAATGAGCCCTCAAGAGCAGCCTCTACATCAAAATTCCGTATTCCTTTATTATAAGCAGCTGCAATCATTGGTATAGCCTGATCTCCTACCATAACATAAGTATAATTTCCTCCACTTGGACCACGAGCAATCATTCCTCCATTTTTATAAAAATCTATAAGTGTAGCATTAAAATCATTTAACACTTGAGGATAAGCTATAGACCATAAAATATTCAAATTCCATTCTGATCCCCAAAATGCATCAGAATTATAATGATTACGGAATGATACTCCTCGAGCATCTACTGGCAACTGTCGAATACAAAGTTTAGAGCCTGTATTATCTATATACTTACCATTTATATCACTAAATGTATGACGTCCCAAAAGGGAATGCCATAAATCCGTATAAAACTTTATTTTATCTTCTTCAACTCCCCCTTTTATTTTTATCACACTCAATTTCTCATTCCATTCATCTCTCGATTCTTTCACAACTCTATCAAAATCCCAATGATCAAGTTCCATTCTCATATTCAAAGCCGCTTGCTGAGTACTAACATATGAAATTGCAACTTTTACCAATACACTTTTTTCTTTTGATAAATCAAATGTTACATATCCACCACATTCTTTTCCCGATATTTTTCTCGTATTCAAATACAACATTTTGTCTTTATCAGATATCTTTTGTTTCTTCCACCCTCCACTACATAATATAGGCAAGTTAAACTTAATTGTAAAATAAACGGTACAGGATTTCTTTCGCCGCTCTGTCGGGGCCATAACCACATATCCTTGTATCTCTTTGTCATTAATAACTTCAAATCCTGCTGTTTCCATAGGACCATGAGCTAAATATGCTCCTATGTCAAAAAGAATATGGCCCTTACTGACACTATCAGGATACGCATACCGATGAAAACCTACTCGGTTTGTTGACGTCAATTCTGCAGAAATTCCATATCGATTAAGAAATAATTTATGATAACCAGGCTTTACTATTTCAGACGAATGCGAAAACGATGACTTATTTTTTTCAAACCCCAGATGTCCATTCATATTACCAACAACTGGCATTATTGGGATTCCTGCTAACTGCCAATCATGTATGTGACTAAAACATCTAACTTCCGTAGAATCATACAGATATCCAGAATTCCAAGTTCCGATAACCCATGTATCCGGACTAAGGCTAACCATTCCAAATGGACGACAAGCTGACTGGAAATAAAACCAACGAGACTTATGTGAATCAATTAGTGGATCTACATAATCAACTGGCTCACATGCATAAGTATAAAAAAAATGACAAAATAAAATAAAAAATGAAAAGAATATATTTTTCATCATACCACAATTTAACTTATAGACCTTTTTAAAAAAGTCGCAGAATATCCATTTTTCCCTATTAAAAAAACCGAGAAAAATTAAATAACCTATAAGTCTTTCTTATTTTAACAGAAAAATATATTCCTAATTCAAAAGCAATTTATTTAATTAATTGTTTTAACAATCCAGAACAAGCATCTTCTAATATATCGAGAACCTGCTCGAAGCCATCACTCCCAGAATAATATGGATCAGGAACATGGTCAACCTGCAGACGAGTACAATAATCAGTCATCAGATATACTTTTCGCATCGACTCCACATCTGGAGCCAATCTCCGTAATTCATCAACATTCATATCATCCATAGCTATAATCATATCATATTCATCAAAATCATCAATTCTTATCTGCCGTGAACGATGTGTAAGATTATACCCTCTCCTTAAAGCATGGGCTCTCATTCGAGAATCAGGTAAATCTCCTGCATGACCTCCATAAGTCCCTGCTGAATCAACTTCAATTAAATATCCTAACTTAGACACTTTTATAAACTCCTTCATAATACCCTCTGCCGCTGGAGAACGACAAATATTTCCTAAACAGACAAAAAGTATTTTATATCTTTTCCCTAACATCATAACTAAATTTATCTACATTTTAATTTACAACAAATATAACAGAATTTACTTATTTTATATCGTACACAAATAGCAAATCTCTACTCTTTTTAAACTTACAAAAACAATAAAGAAAAAGTATGGAAATATTTCCCATACCTTTCTTTATTGTAATCAGATAAAAGTATCTCTACTTTTATCTCGCTACAAACCAAACCGATTAGTTCTGAGGTTCTACAGAAACATAAGAACGATTATCTTTTTTTCTGCGGAAAACAACAACACCATTCACCAAAGCAAATAAAGTATGATCTTTACCCATACCCACATTTTCACCTGGATGATGGACTGTCCCTCTTTGACGAACGATTATATTGCCAGCTTTAGCAACTTGTCCACCAAAAACTTTAACACCTAATCGTTTACTTTCTGATTCACGGCCGTTCTTTGAACTACCGACACCTTTCTTATGTGCCATTTTCTTTAAGTTTTAATAGGGTTAAGCAACAATCTCTTTAACTAACACTTCCGTAAAAGCTTGGCGATGACCGTTACGTTTACGATAACCTTTTCTTCTTTTTTTCTTGAAGACGATAATTCTTTCTCCTTTAAGGTGAGATAATACTTCACATACAACCTTAGCACCTTCTACAAGAGGGGTTCCAACTTTTACATCTCCGTCGTTGTCTATCAACAACACCTTGTCAAATTCAACAGCAGCACCTTGGTCTGCTGCTAAACGATGAACAAACAATTTTTTGCCGGCTTCAACTTTAAATTGCTGTCCTTGAATGTCTACAATTACGTACATCTGTTTTTTTATTATACAGGTTACCTTCGGAAGGTGGAAGAACTTTTTACTTCTCTTGTCTACCTTGCCGAAATAAAGTTGCAAAATTACATCTTTATTTTTTATACACAAATTCTTTTACTAAGAAAATCATTTGATGTCCTTAGTTAAAAGAAATAATTGTTTTTTTAATCATTATTCTTCCATAGAGAAAAAATTTACCCGCATGTTGAAACAAATGCAGTATAATAACCAACTAATTATAGTTACCCTGAATCTGTTAAAAAAAGAAGGACTAGATATAAAGAAAAGAGAATTTGGACAATCATGGAAAATAAAGGAGAAAGGCATTGAACACTATGCCTGCTACGAAAGACAAAACTATATTATAATTATTAGAATAGGGATAAAATATTACATCCGTTCTATTGAAACTTTGTAATGATGATCGATTTAGAAAAATTTCCTAAACGGCAAGGTTCTTTACTCCCATTTTTCAGAAAGACAATTCTTAAAATTAGTGTAATAATGAAACAGTTCAGACCTGTCATTGTAATCATGTTCTTTTTTAAAGATAAACTGCAGAAAATGATAATATATATACATCTTGCACACATCATACACAAAATATACCTTTAACAATATAATAAACAATGTTATTTATGTTATCGTTTTACTTTAGCCTCTTCAGGAAGAGGACATAGAAAGGCAAAAAACTTTCGCTTGAACCTTAAAGCTTATCTTTATACTAATAAATTCATTTTTAAACTAAAAAAACACATTTTGGGGCACTACTCTCCAAATAATAATTCCATTTTTAATTTAAAAACATATTTTTTCATGAGATTTTGTGAAAATTCCAAATAAATTATTTACGTTTGTAACGCAAAACAAAATCAAAAAATACATAAATAAAATGTTAGGTAAGAGGAAAAAAGAGCCTCCGCCTTTGAATACATTCTATTTATGTATTTTTATTTTGATGTTTTGCAAACTCTAAATAGGCGGAGGCTACTTTATATTACTAATATTAAATTGAGTAGCCGTGAAAAAATATTACTTTTTATTGTTGTATTTACGCAAGTATCGTTTAGAACGCCTTTTTCAAAGCGTTGTCTGGATCTTTCGGCTAAGAGCCATTGATAAAACATTGTATAGGGATATAAAGTTCATTCCTAAAAATCGTAAAAGAGTGATGATTGAAGATCCGAATTTGAAGTTTATGAAAGAATATTTTTCAGAAACACACAATAAGGTGCCACTATCTCCACTTTGCGGGCTAAAATTAGTAAATAAAATCATAACCGAGTCACTAAATGAAAAATATCGTTTAGTGCTAGGATTATATTTGTCTAATCACAATTATCAGGAAATTGCAAAGGAAATGAATATTTCCGTTACATCCGTAAGGCAAAAAATATATTTCATTCGAAAAACTTTATCTGACAAACTACCGAAATCTTAATATATCGATACTTATTTACAAAATACTCTTTCACTCGGTATTTCCCATATTCATAGCCATCTCAATACGATTAAATATGTGCCCTCAAATAAAAGAGCATAATTCACAAATAACTAAATTCCGAAAACCATACGATGGGAATTTTCTTTTACAAAAAATTCTTCGTCCTAATACTGATATTACAAATTCTAAAAATGCAGTCAAATAGTTGGTAGATAAAATTACCACGTTAAAAAAACAGTGTTCAATCAGAAGAAGGCTTGGAAAGTTTCTATATTATTCGTTCCATTCTCCTTCTACATGTCAACATCAATCAAATAACAACATTATGACATACTTTTTTATTTTGAAACATTATTAAACAACCGTAAACCGATGTGTCCTCTATATTTCAATGGTAATAATAAGTACTTAGTAACCTTCTCCAAAAACATGTAACAAAATATCGTATCGATTGCCTCGACAATGTTATAAATATGGTCAAGATATCATAAAAGTAACTGATTATTATAAAAACCTGATATATTAATTATAAGCCCATCATGATCAGATATCCACAAACAGCAGCAACTAATTTCCTCATCTCAATAATCATATAAGCAAATTATATCTCCATCTAGAATTGCTATCTGCAATTTCCTATATAGTCGCTTTCCCAAAACAGAAATTCCTTCTGTCAGACGTTCCTTCAAGTAAGAGTTCTGAACCAAATAAGAAGAAAATACTCGTAGAAAAGTCAGATAATTATCCCGAGTTTGAGCTGTATTTTCCCTGTCAATATAAACATAATCCAAAAACTCTGATACGAACATCCTATCAAACTGGTATATGTAAGTAATCGGAACTTTCCGACCTTGATTCTATTTAACCATATTCCGGAGGTAAGAAGCATAACCTATATATGTTTCTTCCCGGTAGTTCCCATCGGCAAACATTTTTTCAATAAAACGACGATATTTTTCGCATACCTCTGTAAAAGTATGATATGCACGAGAATTTTCAGCTTCTATCCAGGGATTCCATCCTTCATCTAGTTTACGGGATATTCGTTTACACAGCTCATTGGCATATCTTCTTCTGTCCGCTGCTTTCTCGATAAAATTAATTTTGATTGTTTTGATGCGCATTTTACCTGCAACAGGATCGAATGCATAAAAACCGATATACCACCGTTTCCCAACATATAATTTGGGATAAGTATAACCAATAATTTCTTTTAGCGCAGTTTGGCCGTTCTTTTTTGACAACATTTTTTTACATTCTTCGCAAGTAGCAAAAAATGTAACGTTAGATATCCTATTTTATCTCTCTCTGCCGTACCTCTGCCGGCATATATAAACTAACACAGCCTAACTATTTATTAACTAAATAGTTAGGCTGTAATCTGTCGGGGTGAGAAGACTCGAACTTCCGACCTCCACGTCCCGAACGTGGCGCGCTGCCAACTGTGCTACACCCCGATTGGCTTTTGTGGATGCAAAGATATATATTTGTTCTTAACAAAAAAATATATATATACTTTTTTTAATGTCTTCCAAGGATTTTATTCGCAAAAAGTAAAATTATTAATGAATGTAAAAAAATAGATTAAAATTAGGTCGATTGAAAAAGTTATCATACATTTGCACTCGCAAAAACGATGGTGCCATAGCTCAGTTGGTAGAGCAAAGGACTGAAAATCCTTGTGTCCCCGGTTCGATTCCTGGTGGCACCACACTAAAATTCAGAGAGTTACTTAAAAGTGACTCTCTTTTTTATATCTTAAATTCTGTGTTTTTATAACTAAAGCTTAAACCAAATCAAACTAGGACTACAACAGTCAACATGATTTACCTCAAGTATAAAGTCCTGAAAAAATAGAGAATCACCTATAGTGATTCATGTAAAAAAATGAGAAACCATACTACAAAAATTTAGCATTTCCATACATCTTAAATTCTGGGGATTTCAAGAATAACAAGCTCAAAGACAATTTCAAACAAAAATAACTATTCGATTCAGTAATTCAAAAAACATTTATAACGATGCTATAAAGACAAGATTACTAAAAAAACAGGGAATTATAATTCTTAATCTTTATTTATTCAACTAAACAAAAACAAAAACCTCTTATATAAGAGATAGTATTATTATCTTTAATTTTATTTACTTTTGTCTGATGATATTAGACAAACAAGTCCAATTAAAAACTACCAAACATAACACATTATGAAGCATTTTTTTATAATATTTATTTCTATTATTATCGGATATACAGTTTTTGCAGCAGATAAAGCATCTATCATATATGTTTCTACAGATGGAAATGATTTTTCAAATAATGGAACTATTGAGAAACCCTATAAAACTATAAAAAAAGCCTTGATAAATACGAACAGTGATGCAACAATTATTATTCGAAGTGGAGACTATAGTGAATCTATTAATATTTCAGAACAGACTAACAGAAGAAATTTAACAATAAAATCATATCCAGGAGAACGTGTTCGGTTACTATGTGGAGAACGAATAGAAAAAGCTGAAAAAGTTTCAGGATATAAAAAAGTTCTAAAAAGTCCTGTTTCATTATGTAGCAACTCTCCCAATTACAAAATATTTCAACATGACATTGCAGATAAAAAAACTCTCATTTCTCCAGAAGAACGACATCCTCTCCAAAAAGGAAAACTCTACAGATGTAATTCAACACCATTACATCACGTAACAAATATTCAAGATATCGAATCAGCTCAAAATCCTGCTTTTTATTATGATGAAAAAAGCAAATTACTATATTTCAGTATTGTAGAAGGAACATCTTTAGACAAAAATCCAATTTATTTGCCTAAAGGTAATGGACTTTATGGAGGAAACAATGAAATTGACTTAACTGTCATTGGCATTGAAATACTATACGCTCCATTTAATTTATCCAGATGTCCTGGTGCGAAAATTATAGATTGTGCCGCAAAATATGCCTTTGCTGGAGGAGGTTTTATGTACCACATGTCCACAGGAATAGAGTTCATTAGATGCGAGGCGGCCCGTGTTTTTACAGAAAGTGGTAATGGAGATGGATTTAATGGGCACGCATACCTTCTAACCGAAAATCATCCTCAAGCTAAGCATACAACTGTTTCTCTAACTGATTGCTGGGCTCATGACAATTATGATGATGGATATTCTAATCATGAAAGATGTGAAGGTGTTGTTAGAGGTGGGCTCTTTGAATATAATGGTAAATATGGAGTTGGAAGTGGATACGGAGTTCATGAATCTGTTTTTAATGTCATAGCAAGAAAAAATCGTTATGGATTTGCTATATGTGCTGATGTTTTAGAAAATGAAGGTGGCTATGCTAGCCAAATGGTCGCCCACAATTGTATTTCGGAAAACAATACAGAAGCAGGTTATCTCATATATACATCAAATACTCCTAATACAAATCTCAATAGCATGATTTTATATGATTGTTATTCTTTCAACAATAAAATCGGGTTCGAAGTACAAGATAACTCACTACTTAAAATTATTAATTGCAAAGATTCCAATTCTAAAATTCCATATAAAGGATGTCTTATAATTGAAACTATTGATAATCTAAAATAATATCATCACTAATAATATTTTATCATAAGTTTTATAATATCTTACTATAATTCTATAACAAGTATCTCAAAAAATAATTATTAATATTATTTTCTCATTAATGAAATGAAGTAATAAAAATTTGAGCGAATACTTTTACTGATAAAATAAGCTTTGTAACTTTACACTCATAACAATAAAAATCAGAACACTTTATATCATGCATCCATTTGTCCATTTACACGTACATTCCCAATACTCGATTCTCGATGGTCAGGCTAGTATACAAGCCTTGGTAGATAAAGCTATGCATGACGGTATGAGAGGTATTGCCATTACCGACCACGGAAATATGTTCGGTATAAAAGAGTTTTATAATTATGTCAACAAAAAAAATGGTCCTATATTCAATGAAATTAAAGACCTGAAAAAGAAAATAGTCGCAATCGAAAAAGGCGAAACTGAATGTGAAAATAAAGAAACAGAAATTGCAAGATTCAAAATTCAAATTGAAGAAACTCAAAAAAAACTATTTAAACCAATTATTGGTTGTGAAATGTACGTGGCCAGGAAACGGCTACAAGACAAAAACGGGAAACCTGACCAAAGCGGTTATCATTTAGTTGTCTTGGCAAAAAACGAAAAAGGATATCATAATCTAATAAAATTAGTTTCAAAAGCATGGACTGAAGGATTTTATATGCGTCCTCGTACTGACAGAGTAGAACTCGAAAAGTACCATGAAGGACTTATTGTATCATCTGCTTGTCTTGGAGGAGAAGTACCAAAAAAAATAAATAAAGGACTCATTGATGAAGCTGAAGAAGCCATAAGATGGTACAAAAATATTTTTGGTGAAGACTATTATCTTGAACTACAACGACATAAAGCGACTGTCGAAAGGGCTAATCACGAGGCATACCCTTTACAAGTCACAGCCAATGCAAAAATACTTGAATTAGCAAAAAAATATAATATTAAAGTCATATGCACAAATGACGTGCATTTCGTTGATGAAGAAAATGCAGAAGCTCATGATCGTCTAATCTGTTTAAGTACTGGAAAAGATTTAGATGATCCTAACCGTATGCTCTACTCTAAACAAGAATGGATGAAAACCACGGCTGAGATGAATGAAGTCTTCGCTGACGTTCCTGAAGCACTAATTAATACTCAAGAAATATGTGATAAAGTAGAATTTTACTCTATCGATCATCCTCCCATCATGCCAACATTTGCCATCCCTGAAGAATTTGGGACAGAAGAAGCATATAGAAAAAAATATACTGAAGAAGACCTCTTCAACGAATTTACACAAGATGAGAATGGGAATGTCGTATTAAGCGAATCTGCAGCCCACGCCAAAATCAAAACTTTAGGAGGATACGATAAATTGTACCGCATAAAACTCGAAGCTGATTATTTGAAAAAACTAACTTTCGATGGTGCACAAAAAAGATATGGAGAACCTCTAGACCCAGAAATCAAGGAACGCCTAATATTTGAGTTACATATCATGAAGACTATGGGATTTCCAGGCTACTTCCTGATTGTTCAAGATTTTATTGCTGCTGCCCGTAATATGGGGGTATCTGTAGGCCCTGGTCGTGGCTCAGCTGCAGGTTCAGCTGTAGCATATTGCTTAGGAATAACCCAAATAGACCCTATCCAATATGATTTGCTGTTTGAGCGTTTTCTTAATCCAGATCGTATTTCATTACCAGATATTGATATAGATTTCGACGATGACGGTCGTGGAGAAGTTTTAAGATGGGTTACTGAAAAATATGGACACGAAAAAGTCGCCCATATTATTACATATGGAACCATGGCTACTAAAATGGTTATTAAAGATGTAGCTCGAGTACAGAAACTACCTCTTTCAGAAAGTGACCGATTAACCAAGTTAATACCAGACCGATTGCCAGAAGTAAATGGCAAATCCCCCAAAATAAATCTAAAAAATTGTATCGCTGCAGTTCCTGAATTACAAAGAGCTTGTGACTCATCCAATGAGTTGGTACACGATACAATGAAATATGCCCAAATGTTAGAAGGAAATGTTAGAGGAACGGGAGTACATGCTTGTGGAACTATCATTTGCCGAGATGATATAACTGATTGGGTTCCGGTAAGTACAGCAGACGATAAAGAAACTGGAGAAAAAATGCTGGTAACTCAGTATGAAGGTTCTGTTATTGAAGATACTGGCCTCATAAAAATGGACTTTCTTGGACTTAAAACTCTCTCTATCATAAAAGAAGCAATCAGTAATATAAAGTTACATACCGGAAAAGATTTGGACATAGACTCCATATCCATCAATGACGTTGCAACTTATAAATTATATAGTGAAGGAAAAACTGTCGGGACATTCCAATTTGAATCGGCAGGTATGCAGAAATATCTTCGTGAATTACAACCTACAACATTCGAAGATCTTATTGCCATGAATGCCCTCTATCGTCCAGGTCCTATGGATTATATCCCCCAATTTATCGACCGGAAACATGGAAGAGAGCCTATCGAATACGATATTCCGGTAATGGAAAAATACTTAAAAGATACATATGGTATTACTGTATATCAGGAACAGGTGATGTTATTATCACGTTTATTAGCCAATTTTACCCGAGGAGAATCAGACGCTCTCCGTAAAGCTATGGGAAAAAAATTGAAAGATAAGCTGGATGCTTTAAAACCCAAGTTCATTGCTGGAGGGCAGAAAAATGGACATGACCCCAAAACTCTTGAAAAAATTTGGGCCGATTGGGAAAAATTTGCTTCATATGCATTTAATAAGTCTCATGCAACATGTTATTCCTGGGTAGCCTATCAGACTGCGTATTTAAAGGCAAACTACCCTTCCGAATATATGGCTGCTGTCATGAGCCGTAACATCTCAAACATCACAGAAATTACCAAGCTCATGGATGAATGCAAAGCCATGGGTATATTAGTATTAGGCCCTGATATAAATGAAAGTAACTTGAAATTTACGGTCAATAAGGATGGAAACATTCGTTTTGGTCTCGGTGCAATAAAAGGTGTAGGGGAAGCTGCTGTTAATGCCATTATGGAGGAACGTAATAAAAACGGAGCATTTACAGGAGTCTTTAATTTTGTACAACGAGTCAATTTAAATGCCTGTAATAAAAAAAATATAGAAAACTTGGCTTTGTCCGGAGGTTTAGATAGTTTCCCAGAACTAAAACGGGAGCAATATTTTGCAGAAAATAGTAAAGGAGAAACTTTCCTTGAAACATTAGTCCGTTATGGAAATAAATATCAGGTAGATAAAGCGACTCAGACCAACTCTTTATTTGGAGGTAGTGAAACAATCGATATTGCCAAACCTGATATTCCGATCACAGAACCATGGACCGATTTGGAACGCTTAGAGAAAGAACGTGATTTAGTAGGAATTTACTTGTCAGCCCATCCTCTTGATGATTATGCATTAGCCCTTGAATATGGTTGTAATACAAAAATGGTTGATTTAGCAGACAAATCAGCCCTTCTAAACAAAGAAATAATAATGGGAGGTATTGTAATTGGATTCAGAGAAGGTGTTACCAAAAAAGGTAAGCCTTTCGGCATAATGAAAATAGAAGATTACTCTGGTTCCGCAGAAATTCCTTTATTCGGAAATGACTTTGTTGATTATAGGAATTATGGGTATAATGGCATGTACCTTCTCATCCGAGGACAATATCAACCTCGTAAATATAATGAGAATGAATATGACTTCCGTATTAGTTCTATTAGCCAATTACCTGATGTTAAAGACCAATTGTTGAAAAACATCACTATAAGTATTCCGATACGAGCATTACACAAAGGGAATATTGAACCTCTAGCAGATTTACTTTCAAATGAGAAAGAAGCACAGACACAGCTTTTCTTTGAACTAATTGACGAAGAAACCAACAATGTTGTAAAACTTTTTGCCCGTAATTCAACAATTAATATTACTAAAGAACTAATTAACTTTTTAAATGAAAATAATGACTTCTCATTTAAAATAAATGCACAAATAACAAATTGATATCAAAACAAATAAATATATATGTTTGTTTTTTTATAATTTTGGATCGGATTATAATTATCTGATTTATTCTAAACTAATTATTCATAGAATTATGGCTTTAAAATTTACTGACATTAACGTTAAAAATGAAATCAACTCAGGGAAACTTGTTGTTGTAGATCTTTGGGCTGAATGGTGTGGACCTTGCCGCAGTATAACTCCGTCAATTGAAGAACTTGCAACCGAATATGAAGGTAAGGCTATTATCGGGAAATACAATGTAGATGAAGAAAATGAATTAAGTACGGAATATGGGGTACGGAGTATTCCTACAATTCTTTTTTTTAAAGATGGGAAACTTGCAGACAAACAAGTAGGGGCATCACCTAAAGCTTCTATAAAGGCAAAGATTGACGCTTTACTATAACTCATAAATGTTCAATCTATTTACTCACCCGGCAAGAAAAATCTTTCTTTCCGGGTGAAATATTTATAACATCAATGAACACCATATTCAAAGAAGAAATATATAAGCAAAAAGTACAAAAGTATCTTGTCATAGGTTCTATTTTGTTAATGGCTGGAAAATTTATAGCTTATTACCTCACAAACTCAGTAGGAATATTGACTGATGCCATGGAAAGTATTGTAAATGTATTTGCAGGCTTCATTGGACTATATAGTTTGCACATTTCTACTAAGCCCAAAGATAGTAACCATCCCTTTGGGCATGGTAAGGTAGAATTAATTTCAGCTTCAATAGAAGGTTTATTAATTATATTTGCCGGTATAACGATTATTTCTGAAGGAATAAAAAGATTTTTCAATCCTGGAATAGTCGAAAAACTTGATATAGGAATTATAATTATTATCCTAGCTGGAATTATCAATTTTTTTATGGGAACTTACAGCATATATATCGGGAAAAAATATAATTCTATTGCTTTAATTGCAGGAGGAAAACATTTACAATCAGATACATACTCAACTATTGGATTGACAGTAGGTCTTATTATATTATGGTTTACTAAAATTGAATGGATCGATAGTATCCTTGCTCTTATCTTTGGAGGAATAATAGTTATAACAGGGATTCTTATTTTAAAAAAAACTATAACTAATTTATTGGATACAGCTGACAGTAAAGAGCTAAACACCCTTGCCGATATTCTTGAAAAACATAGGCAAAATGATTGGATAGATATCCATAATTTAAAAATGATAAAATATGGGAATCTATTTTATATCGACTGCGATCTTACTCTTCCTTGGTATTATAGCATAAGACAAGGACATAAAGCTTGCTCTGAATTAGAGAAAATCATCTCTAACAACTATTCAAATAAAGTGCTGTTATCTGTCCACTCTGACTCTTGCGATGAAAAATACTGCAGCTATTGTAATATTCCTATTTGCCCACACAGAAAAGCAAAATTTATTTTCCAACAACAATTTTCATTGAAAGATATCACAAAAAGTGATGAAGACAGAAATGAAAAATATTAAAAATTCTATTAATCTATTTTTCTATTTTAAAACTTTTAAACTATTCAAAGCTCCTTATTACTTTATAGTACTAATTCTTATACTTTCATTTACAGTATCGTACATGTAAAAATAATAAATAAAATACAAATGATCTTATCTAGTTTCATTATAAAACTCTATAATACAAAAGAATACGAAAATGCTAATAACAAGACGCTTTATGTTAATAATAAGTGTTACAATTCTTGCCCAGCCTAAATTTTTTTCGGCTCTAAAACGAGACTAAATATTACCAACTGTACAAATGCCATATAAATACACGTGCAGAAATACATTGAGGGACTTTTTCAAATATAAGATTGATATTATCTTGCATTACAACCTGAGCTTTTATTTTCTATGGAAGGCTGCCGAAAAAACAACGCAATTAATAAATAAATATATTCCATTTATAGACAAAGCCTACCTATACAAAGGAATCAATATTAGGATTTGACCCTTAGTGTGATTTTCTTAAACCTAAGACCTCGTTACAAAGAAGTCAAAATAACTCAAGATATTGACAATATGAAAGCTTTTGACTTTTCAATAGGACAGGCATAGGATATAAAACAGAAATCGTTTTTTTAATAGATGTACAATATAAGTGTAACGAAATTATCAAAACATACTAATGTTAAAAATAGCGTATTTGTAATTAGCATTGGATGGAAATTTTAAATTTTCATATTGAATTAAATGCTTGGGACAAAATTCCAAATTGTTTAGATTTTTTATTTAATCTGTAGTATCCTAAATAATTCTTTATAAATTTGTAACTTTAATTTTAGATTAAAAGAGTTGTTATGTTAGTTAAAATATATCCGGAAAATCCTAATAGTAAGGAAATAGACCGGGTAACTAATATCTTGAAAGACGGAGGAATAATCATCTATCCGACAGACACAGTATATGCCATAGGATGCGATGCTTTGAATGTTCGTGCAGTGGAACGAATATGCCGAATAAAAAATATAAATCCCCAAAAAGCGAATTTATCTATTATCTGTTATGATTTGAGTAATCTAAGCCAATATGTAAAGGTCAGTAATTCCCATTTTAAATTAATGAAAAAAAATTTACCAGGACCTTTCACTTTTATTTTACCCACAAATTCTAACCTTCCTAAAATTTACAAAAATAGAAAAACAGTAGGAATCAGAGTCCCAGATAACAATATTATTCGTGAAATTGTTAGAGTACTCGGAAATCCTGTATTAACAACATCTGTAAGGGATGAAGATGAAATTCTTGAATATACCACTGATCCAGAATTAATTGCTGAAAAATATAAAAATGAAGTAAACCTAATTATTGATGGTGGATATGGAGGGATAGAAGCCTCTACAATTATAGACTGTAGCAATGAAATTCCTGTAATTATCCGAGAAGGAAAAGGTAAACTAATAATTTAAAAACATTTTAATATCAAAAGATAAATAATTCTCAATATATATCTTTGATAATACTATTTTTCTTAAAAAGAAATCTATATAAGACTCAAAAAATGACATTTTTTATATATTTGCATTAGAAGAAAAAACTCGTCTCACACATTATCCTTTTAGTAAATTATAATTCAATTTATTAAAATAGATTACTAAATTTAATATGATTTTTTGTGTTACTTAAACAAAAGGTAACATAATTAAGAGAATATGAAAAAAGGGTTTATCAAAATTTCTCAAAATGCAGTTTCTATCCAGCATAATATTTCAAAGCTGAATGAACGAGGTGTTGCAACAGATTCAATTTTTATTGAAAAAAAATTTATATCTATCCTATCTCAACTAGAAAAAGGAGATACAATCGTAGTCAGTGCCCTTCAGGATATTTGTGGAGGGATGAAAGAGCTTCTACACCTCATAGAAAAACTGATTAACGCTGGAATTATTCTTGAATCAGCAGATGAGTACAATATCTGTATCAATCCAGACGATACAAAAACTGCATCATTAATAAAAAGCCTTAATCTATTTCGTCTTAATATAACAGCACAAAATATACGGACAGGATTAAACAAAGCAATTGACAATGGACGTAGATTAGGACGTCCTACGGGAATGACTACAGAGATGAGTTTAAAAATAAAACAAGCCATAACTCTGTATCAATCAACCGAAATGAGTATTGCAGATATTTGTAGAAGAATAGATTTAAATAAAAGTTCTTTTTACCATTATATTAAAGCAAAAAATATAACTCGTAAAAAGAAACTTTCTGAATTTTAATACAGTAAAAGCCCATTAAATATGCATTTTATTTTATGGGCTTCTACTCAAATTTATTTCAATATTGATTTGGCTATACCATATTCAAGACCTCGTAACTCCGCAAGGCCTCGTAAACGTCCAATACAAGAATATCCGGGATTCGTATTTTTACGCAAATCATCAACCATTTGATGACCATGATCTGGACGCATAGGAATAGAAACACCTCGTCTCTGTTGTACAAGTAAAAAATTCTTCATTACATTATACATATCTACGTCACCTTCTAAATGATTTGCCTCATAAAAATTACCTTCAACATCCCTTTGTGTACTACGTAAATGAACAAAATTTATCCGATCGCCCCAACGCTCCATCATACCAGCTAAATCATTATCAGGACGAACCCCAAAAGAACCTGTACACAAACATAATCCATTTGATTTATTTGGCACAGCATTCACCAATTTGGCAAAATCAGCTTCAGTGCTTAGAATCCTAGGCAACCCCAATATAGAATAAGGAGGATCATCAGGATGTATAACTAACATAACTCCTGCTTCATCTGCCACAGGAGCAATTTCTTTTAAAAAATAAATCAAATTATTTCTCAATTTTTCTGCATCTATATCCTTATATCGGTCCAATGCCTCCTGAAATTGGGATAAGGTAAAACTTTCTTCAGACCCAGGTAATCCTGCAATCATATTTTTTATCAACAAAGCCTTATCATCATCTGTCATTCGTTCATAACGGCCCCTTGCTTTATTCTTCTCATCTTCCGAATAGTCTTTCTCCGCTCCAGGACGCTTTAATATAAAAAGATCAAATGCAACAAACGCCAATCTTTCAAAACGTAAAGCTTTAGAACCGTCGGGCAAAGTGTATCCCAAATCCGTACGAGTCCAATCAAGCACAGGCATGAAATTATAAGTAACAATATTTATCCCACATTTTCCTAAATTCCGAATACTTTCCTTATAATTATCAATATATTTTTGAAAATCTCCAGTTTGTGTTTTTATGTATTCATGTACAGGAACACTCTCAACGACAGACCATTTCAAGCCAACATCTTCAATCATCTGCTTACGTTTCATAATTTCTTCTACTGTCCAAACTTCGCCATTAGGTATTTGATGCAAAGCATTCACAATTCCTGTAGCCCCAGCTTGTTTAATGTCCCATAAGCTAACCGGATCATTTGGTCCATACCAGCGCCATGTTTGTTCACATAATATCATAACTAAAATCTTAAAATTAATAATCAAATAGAAAATGCATCAAAACCTCCGTCAACAACAGCAACTGTGCCACTCACAAATTTAGAAGCATCACTGATAAGATATTGTATCGTCCCTAATAACTCCTCAGGTTCTCCAAAACGACCAAAAGGAGTATGAGATAAAATTGTATGAGAGCGCTCAGTCAATGATCCATCTGAATTAGTTAATAAAGTACGATTCTGCTCCGTTAAGAAGAAGCCTGGAGCTATAGCATTTACACGGATACCCGGACCAAATTTTAACGCCAATTCTCCAGCCATATATTTTGTAAAATTAGCGATCGCTGCTTTAGCCGCACCATACCCAACCACACGAGTAAGAGGCCTTAAAGCTGACTCTGAACAAAAATTTACAATAGCTCCAACTTTCTGTTTTACCATTACCTCAGCAAAAACCATAGTAGGTAACACTGTTCCAAATAAATTCAAATCTACCACTTTACGAAAAGCATCAACATCTAAATCAAAAATTGTCTTATCCGGTGGTATAGTAGCTCCAGCCATATTTCCTCCTGCAGCATTTAATAATACATCTATTCTCCCATACTTCTCGATTATTACATCTCGATTAGAAATAAGGGTATCTTTATTTAACACATCAGTGTACAAAAACGTAGCTTCATACCCATTACTCTTTATTGATTTAACCAAATCATTACCCGCAGTTTCATTACGATCAAGAAGCACCATCTTTGCTCCTTCTGCAGCCAAATATGATGATATAGAACGTCCTAAAATCCCGGCTGCACCAGTCATCACAATCACTTTGTCTTTTACACTAAATAAGTCTGTCATAACATCATTACTTTTAATTTATATACTTTGATTATTATAATACTGTATATTTTCAGAGATCAGAATATCAATAGGCATATAATTAACTTTCGAAACACATTCCCCAGTAACTAAATATTTAGCTAATGCTTTAATTCCATTATATCCCTGCATTTCTGGTCTCTGAGCAATAAGATTGACTATATTTCCTTCCAATAGATGTTCTATATTGCGCGCAAGCAAATCATACCCAACCAGCTTTATTTGTTTCTCTTTATGTCGAGACAAATAATCAGCTAATACATAACAAACTGAATTAAATAAAACAGCCCCTCTTATATATTTTCCTGTTGAATTAAAAATTTCATCTAATACCTGAGTATTATATAAAGGATCATCAATACTCAAATCACAATAATAAATTTGACCTTGATAATCACATTTAGTTAAATAATCAATGAATCCCTTTTCCCGATTACATATTTGTGTAGAACAATTTTTACATTCCCGCATAATGCGAGATATAAGAATATCCGAATTTTCTGGAATTTTTTCCATCAATAATTTAGCCGCAATATATCCACCATCATAAGAATTAGTGCCAAAATAAGCTAAGCAATTCTGTCCTACGATATTCGAATCGACATACACATAGGGAATTTTCCTATTATCAAGTTCTAAAGATAAACGAACAACGGGTTCCCCAAACAAAGTTCCAATTAATATTCCCTGAAATTCTTTCTTTAACAATGTATCTACTGCCTTATTAAAAGAGAACTCATCATATTGATTAAAAAGAATTCTCTCAATACGAACATTATATAAATTTAGTTCAGTCTCTGCACAGCTAATTCCCCGATTTATATCTTCCCAATATTCTCCAGTCTTAAAAGACGGTATCAAAGCTATAATATTAATAGTCTTTTTCATAGCTAATGAACGGGCCATCAAATTAGGTTTATAATTGACTTCTTTCAAAACGCGCTCAACACAAACTCTTTTTTCCTTAGATACCCGTCCCCTATTATGCAATATACGATCTACTGTCCCAACAGAGACTCCTGCTAAGCGTGCAATATCTGATATTCGTATATTTTTTTTATTATCCATTTTCAATTTGCACTTGCTATGTGTGCGCACACATAGCAAGTGCAAATATAATGATTATTTTAAAATATGGGTTTTTATAAAAAATGTGTGCGCACACATTTTTATAAGATAATTGTATATTATTAATAATTAAAACATTATTATATCCCTATAAAACCTTAAAATATCTGTATATTTTGTATATTCGCCACAAAAAAATAACACAAATGATAAAACTTGCAATATTTGATTTAGACGGAACATTATTAAATACAATAGAAGATTTAGCCGAAAGTACCAATTACGCATTAGAGCAATGCGGTTTCCCCAAACACAATATAAAAGAATATAATTATTTTGTAGGAAATGGAATCAAAAAATTATTTGAACGAGCATTACCTCAAAAAGAAAGAAACGAAACAAATATAAATCTTATTAGAAAACATTTTTTATATCATTACAATACTCATAATACAAACCATACACGACCTTACCCTGGTATAAACAATGTATTAATACAAATGCAACAAAGCGGAATTTTAATAGCTGTAGCATCAAACAAATACCAAGAAGCTACGGAAAATCTAATACATTTTTACTTTGGAAAACACATTAATTTCATCGCTATATTAGGACAGCGCGAAGGTATTCCAACAAAACCTGATCCTTCTATCGTTACAGAAATTCTCAATAAAGCTAACGTCTCAGCCAATAATTCAATATATATTGGAGATTCAAACGTTGATATGGAAACAGCTAAACGCAGTAACATAATATCTGTGGGCGTTACTTGGGGTTTTCGCACAGAAAAAGAACTATTAGAGAGTGGAGCTAATTATATCGCCCATAATACAAGAGACATTATTAATATCTGCCAAAAGCTATAAACAAAAAGTATCCGCTACTCTTCACAGAGGAACGGACACATAACCAAAATATATAGAATAGTTTAATCGAAAAAATATTTATTTCATCGAGTTTTTTCATTACTTCACAGTAACATTAGAGATTGCTAATACAACTTTTACATCTCAAATGTAATTTTATTCTCTCATCCATACAAAAACAATCGACTAAACTGCATTAGTTATCTCTTAAATCCCTCAAAATATCGCCCGATAAATAAAAATTTTAATTCCATTTTATTGAACAAAAGGTATTATAAACCGTTTTATCTTAAAAATAGATATTTATGGATGAATTACTTTTTGTACAAAAAATATCATTATTATTATATAAAACGAAAAAAGACGATTTAAAACCTCAAACACCATTTAAAAAATTAAAAGAATGGAATTTGATGTTTGCAACTTCATGTATAATGATGATAGAAGAAGAATACAATGTATCAATACACGGGAAAGAACTATCCGAAGCTAATACGCTAAAAGAACTATACTCAATTATAAAGACAGCTCAATATCCTAAATCTTCTAAATAAGAAAAATTTTAATCAATAGCCATGCATATTTTACTTTTAACTGATAGTTTACAAACATATCCAGAATGTATCCATTCTGGATATGCTCATATAATATCTGCATTATTACACGGTAACCATCAAATTTCAATCTTATATAGTGGAAACTCCATAGACAATCCTTCTTGGTTACAAAAAACTAGTACATATTACATGACAGACGATTCAGATTCTCAAAACTATTCACTAAAATCAATCCTAAAACCTATCTTTAGGCCACAAAAACATTACCTCAAGAAAATAAACCTTTGGAAACAAAACATTTGCTCTCTCTTGGAAAAACAACAAAAACTTGACCTAATATTCGTTTTACCAGGAAACAATTCAAATATAATAAACTATGCATTATCTGAAATACCCACAAATATCCCATGGATTGGAGATGCATCAAGTAATTGGGATACTTTACTCAAAGAAAAACACTTTTATCACTACAACAAAAAATTAAAATACAATATCTCAAATATCATCAATAAAGCAGCATTTTTAACTTGTCCTTCAATGCGACTATACGAACGATTACAAAAACGCATTCCCAGCTTAAAACAGAAGCTGCTATATATACCCTTTCCAAACTCAAACATAGAAGGTTTGCACTTGGCTCCAAATGATACTAACATAAAATTTCCACCATCTACATTTACGTTACTATACCCTGGAAACTTAAATAACGGTATTTTCCAACATCGATTTCTTAACGCTTTTTCTCGATTCGTCAAACAATCATGTGAAGGAAAAAATCATATAAAACTTTTACTTGCTGGAAACATTGACAGTAAAACAATCAAACGTATCAAAAACTATGGGTTAAAGTCAAATATTTACATAA
>JTDA01000018.1 GCA_000803105.1 Coprobacter secundus | reverse complement strand
AAAGGAAAACTCCTTTAAGGGCATTTTGTATATGAAAGCATACTATCCAAGAGCCAGTTTTTGTTTTAACCAAGTTTACCTTTAACGATTTTGGGGATTGTTTTCCTATTTTTTTACGGGTATTATAGTGGATTATTGAACAAATGAAAACAGGAAAACAGCCCGAAAATGTAGAGTAGAACTGAACTTTTATTGAAAAATTTGGAATATATACGTTTATAAATTCAGTTTCATTGCTATAGCGTCAGCTAAAGCACGGCATTCGGTTTCTTTATTAGGAGTAATACCTTGCTTCATCTCTACAGGAGTTCCGGTCACTTCCCATTTCATGCGATCGGCAAATGCAGTCAAACGTTTGACTGCTGCACCAGCCCACGTATAGGAACCAAAATAACCGAACACTCTATTTTTCAAATCACGG
Source organism: Coprobacter secundus (assembly GCA_000803105.1). GTDB lineage: Bacteria > Bacteroidota > Bacteroidia > Bacteroidales > Coprobacteraceae > Coprobacter > Coprobacter secundus. Next base: position 72,228 of record JTDA01000018.1, on the reverse strand, counting down.
GTTTCGATTTTTGAAATAAAAGACTCTATGTTAGGGAATAATTCATTTGTATATGTAGGGCTACCGATAATTAATCCCTTATATTTGAATACGTCACTTAATATGTATGACATATCCGATTTGCTAACATTGTGTAAAATAATATTTTTTATGCCTTTCAATGCCAATTCGTGAGCAATAGTCTCTGCCATTCGTTCTGTGTTGCCGTACATGCTTCCATATACTATGACAACACCGTTCTCACCTTCATATCGGCTCAATCGATCATATATAGAAATTACTTTATCTATTTCTTTTTGCCATACCGGTCCATGGGTAGAACATATCATCCCTATGTCTATTCCACTAAGTTTTTTCAAGGCTGTTTGTACTGGATTTCCATACTTACCTACTATGTTGGAATAGTAACGATACATTTCACTCCAATAGCGCTCGGTATTCATTTCCGTATCGATAATACCTCCATCAATAGTACCAAAGCATCCAAATGCGTCACCCGAAAACAAGGTTTTATCCTCCACGCAATATGTCATCATCGTTTCTGGCCAATGTACCATAGGGGTCATATAAAATTTCAAGTTTTTATTGCCTAAAGACAATGTATCACCATCCTTTATTTCACAAAAATTATCGCAAATGCCATAAAAACCTTCAATCATACCTATTGTCTTACTGTTTCCTACAATTTTTACTTGTGGATAATATTCTCTAATAGCACGTATTGATGCTGAATGGTCTGGCTCCATATGATTTACAATAAGATAATCGATAGGGCGGTCTCCTAAAATAGCCCTTATCTTTGACAAGTACAATTCTGTATAGCAAAAGTCAACAGTATCAATCAATGCAATCTTTTCATCTTTGATAATATACGAATTATAAGAAACGCCCAAAGGTAAAGGCCATAATCCTTCAAACAAATGTTTAGTACGGTCATTAACTCCTACATAAAAAATATTCGGTCTGATTTCTGTAATATTCGACATAGTGATATTTATTTTTGTGTCGACAAAGATAGTAAAAAAATTGACACGAATTTTATTCCAAACGTTGTCTTTTACTAAAGGTGCAATTCAAGATACAGTCGAAGTTTTCAATAATAAAACAATAAGAGAGAGGTATTTTATGCCTCTCTCTTATACTTATTAAGAATTAAATTAAACCATCAATTTCACTGATTGTCGGCAACATACCGACCAGCAGCCAGAGCCTTTAAGTTCATCTCTACAATATCATTTCCTTTCCGCTCGAAAATAAACCGAATACCATCAGCTATTTTGTCATACTCGATATTTAGAAATGGAGTTGCAGCACCCAGCAAAACCATATTTGCTGTACGGGAAGAACCGTTTTCTTTTGCTATTCTGTCTACATCAAGTATAATCTTATTGGGAATTTTATTTAATTCTGCCATAATTTGTTCCGTTTCCGGGTAATTCGGTATATTGATAAATGGGGCCGAATTGGTGACAATCCATCCGTCTTTTGATAAATAAGGCAAATAACGTAAAGCTTCCATGGGTTCCAAAGATAATATCAGATCGGCTTTGCCTAAAGGAATGAGATCCGAAGCGATTGGTGTATCAGAAATCCTTAAATTCGATTGTACATCACCTCCTCGCTGGCTCATCCCATGTACCTCAGCTTGTTTCATATAAAGTCCGTTTTTCACGGCAGCTTCACCTATTATGGCTGCGATGGAAAGTATTCCCTGACCACCGACTCCTGAAAGTATAATATCTGTTTTCATGATTATTTCTTGTTTTGTTGTCTTTTTTTTCTGGACAGTGTCTGAATACATTCTCTACGTGGTATCAGAACAGAAACTCCGTTATATTCTATTTCTTCGCGTATAATGGCTTCCATTTGAGCCATATTTTTTTTCAGGGGTTCCATTACTCGAATATGTTCTGGGTTAACACCAACACCTTGGCAAATGGCTTCAAGTTTACCCGTTCCAGCAGAGTCTTGCCCCCCTGTCATAGCCGTTGTTTCATTGTCAGAAATAACAATAGTGACATTTGCATTCTCATTCACGCAATCAAGTAATCCTGTAATACCCGAATGAGTAAAAGTTGAGTCTCCAATAACTGCAATTGCAGGAAAAAGACCCCCGTCGGCAGCACCTTTGGCCATGGTTATGGATGCCCCCATATCTACACAAGAGTTTATTGCCCTGAACGGGGGAAGAGCCCCCAAAGTATAACATCCTATATCACTGAAAACTTTGGCGTTTTCGTATGTTTTGGCGACATTGTTCAAAGCTTCGTACATATCTCGATGTCCACAACCCTGACATAGAGCAGGAGGCCTCATTTGCACTATATCGGGAATGCTGTAAGGTGACGTATTTTGTAGTCCTAAAGCCATGGCTACCTTATCCGGATTCAATTCTCCGTCACGGTCTAGAGTCCCGTCCAGACGCCCCTTTACCGTAATACCAAGACCAAGTAACCCTTTTATTTTGTCTTCGACAAAAGCATATCCATCTTCAAGTACCAGAATTTCTTTGCACTCATCGACCATTCGAGCAATTAATGCCTTGGGTAAAGGATATTGGGAAATTTTAATAACAGGATACTCACATCCTTCAGGATAACTTTCCATCAGATAATTATAGGCAATACCACAAGCTATAATCCCCATTTTTTTATTTTTCCCGTCAATATATGAGTTGTATACAGAATCAGTAGATTCGGCTTCAAACATTATCTGTTCATTCAATAATGTTTTAAACCTCCGACGAGAGTTAGCTGGTAAAAGGATAAATTGTCTTGAATCTTCAGGAAAAGATATTTTATTTTGAGGGCGCATGTTTTCCGTTGTTTCAACTCCTGCGCGAGAATGTGCCAATCTTGTAGTAATACGCATCAATACCGGAATTTTATATTTTTCGGAAAGTTCAAACCCGGTCAATACCATATTATAGGCTTCCTGTTGATTCGAAGGCTCCAGCATAGGTACAAATGCAAAATCTCCATAAAAACGTGAATCTTGTTCGTTTTGAGAAGAATGCATCGAAGGGTCATCCGCAGCTAAAACTATAATGCCGCCATTAACCCCCGTCATACCTGAATTTACAAATGCATCAGCTGCAACGTTCATTCCTACATGCTTCATACACACTAATGCTCTTTTTCCGATATAAGACATGCCTAATGCAGCTTCCATAGCGGTTTTTTCATTTGTGCACCAGCGACTGTGTATTTTTTCTTGCCAATGTTGTGATACAGATTGTATATATTCAGTAATCTCTGTCGACGGAGTTCCCGGATAAGCATATACTCCGGAAATACCAGCATCTAAAGCAGCTTGGGCAATAGCCTCATCGCCTAACAAAAGGTGTTTACTCATTGTTTCTCGTTTAGAATAATATGAAATTAGATTTTAAATTAACGAATCGTTGCTCGAATAGCAGAACTTATCCGTAATTACATATGCAAATATAATAATATTTTGGGAATGACTCGAATTTGTAACAAAATATGAGCTACAAAGAATAATAGTTTTCATTTTGTTTTTAAAAATATAATCTTTGTATAGGAATGTCAATTGATTATTTCATAATATTGCGTTTATTCAAAGCTTTTTGATAACGTAGAGCATTTTTTAAATGTTCGGTATAAGTCGTTGCAAAATTGTGTCGACCCGAAAAATCTTCTTTAGCACACATATAAATATAGTCATGATGCTCATAATTCAAAACTGCTTCTATTGCTGCTTTCGATGGGATACGGATAGGTCCTGGAGGCAATCCTAAATTCTTATAAGTATTATAAGGAGAATCAATATTCAAATGTTCGTGCAAGATACGTTTTACGCCAAAATCATTTATTGCAAATTTTACTGTCGGATCAGCTTGTAACAACATACCCTTTTTTAGTCGATTAAGATAAAGTCCTGCCACGACTTTCATTTCGTCTTTAGCTTTGGTTTCTTCTTCGACAATAGAGGCTAATGTTGATACTCCTTGTAAAGTCAGACCTATTTCAGATGCTTTCTTTTTCCGTTCCTCATTCCAAAATTTTACATACTCATCATACATCTTATCTAAAAAACGGCGAGATGAAATCGTCCAGTACATTTCATATGTATCAGGAATAAACATGGAAACGAATGTATACCGATCAAATCCATAATCAGTAGCAACTGACGGATTATTAAGAAGAGCCAACACGTCACTTTTCGATATCATAAATGAATTACCTATTCGTTCTGCAAGTTCTTCTTTTGTACGCAAATTATTGAATGTAAATCGAATAGGGTTTTGAGTTCCATGAGACAATTTTCTATATACTTTAAATGCACCCATTTGGGGATCAATACGATATGCTCCCGGTTGATTTTTAGGATTATAATTATTCAGTTTCGCCATTCTGGCGATACGTCTCACTTCTGACGGAGCTATATTTTGACCTAAATCCTCTAATACATTTTCAAGAGTACTGCTCTTATCTATATATATCCAAAAAGATTTTTCCGTAACACTATCGACAAGATACCTTTTCCAAATTATACCTGCCCCAATTAGTAGAAATACAATGATTGCCGAAAATACGAATATTATTTTTTTAAGGACATTCTTTGATTTCTTTTTTTTCTTTGCCATTATCTTTAATCTAAAGCTTAATTATCGTGTAAAAGTACATATTATTTCCCGAATAAATGCATGTCGAATATTTGCATATTATATTTTTGCAATTTATCTTTGCAGAGCTTTAGCCAAGAAGGGCTCGCAAGGAAGGATGGGTGAGTGGCTGAAACCAACAGTTTGCTAAACTGTCGTACTGGTAACGGTACCGGGGGTTCGAATCCCCCTCCTTCCGCTATACGAAGTGCCCTCCGAAAAGTTAAACATAAAACTTTTTGGAGGGCATTTCTTATTGTAAAACTTTATCATTTTATAGATATGGTATTATCGTTACATAAATACCAGTAATAATAGCTGAAGTAATCACTCCGGAGATATTGGCCCCTAAAGCATCTCCAAGAATAAACGAGTTGGGATTGTCTTTACTTACAATCTTCTGGGCTACCTTTGCTGTTGTTGGGACACAACTGACAGCTGCAATACCTATTACAGGATTATAGTTGCCTTTCTTTATAAAATACATGATATAGCCACCTATTATACCGCCGATACCGGACAATAATAAAGCAGTGATACCCAATATTAAAAGTTTTAAGATCTTTGGGTCTAATAAAAGATGGGCGTCACATAATACCCCCAAAAGTAATCCTAACATAAAAGTTGAACCGTATAATAATGGTCCACTTACAAAATCATAAATATGTTTCATCCCTGATTCTCGAACAGCAACCCCTAAAAATAAAGAAAAAAATAATGGAGAAGCTACTGGAAACAAGAAACATAATACGGCACATAAGACAACAGAAAAAGCCAACTTTACTTTAGAGTCATAATTCTTAGGAGCCTTTTTTTGCTCTATTTTTATAGCTCGCAAGCGTTTTGGAACCATTAGTTTTACAAGATAGGGATACCCTCCATAAGTGAGCCCTAAATATAAATAGGCTACAACCGTAATAGGAACAAATAAATGCTTGGCCATCATAAGCGATGTAAAAAGTACCATTGGTCCGTCAGCACCTCCAACCATAGCAATAGAGGCGCTTTCTTTCAAATCGAGTCCGAATGCCGATGCAATAGGTAAAGTAAGAAATGTCCCTAATTCTGCACAAAGGGCTAAAAAAAGGCTGGCAAAAGGCTTTTGGAGCAAGAAACTTACATCCAGTAATGTTCCTATTCCCATAAATACGAAGCAGGCAATAAGACCATTGCTGAATGTTAGAGTATATACTGGTTGCAAAAAGTCTATCTGCATAGTATTCATCAATTCATCCGTATCTGAGAGCATCGGGTCAAGAAATAAATTGCCGAGCCCATCACCCATAAAAAGTGTACCGCAATTAATTGCAATCATACCGAGCCCCATAGGAATCATTACCATTGGCTCGAGAATTCCTTTCCATCCTAAATAGACAAGAATACCACCTAAAACTATTAAAAATATACGGGCAAAAGCAAGTACCCAACCTCCGGCCACCATAGTGCCTATCCCTTGAAACAAGTTAAAGAAATCAATATTTTCCATGTTTTGAATCAAATTTAAATATTTTTCAATATAGAATTTGTTTGAGTTTTCCAGAAAAGAGTTTATACATAAACTAAAGCTCTTTCGAAAAATTCGTTTGATTATTTTGTTCACCTTTCATTTGCTCTTGCTTCTTAAGGTACATTAATTGTGTATCTTCCCTGTAATGGTAGTCGATAAGATCGAGATCTGAAGTTCCATGGCTGACCCCGTGATAATATCCGGCTGGGCGTGTTTCTCGGGGATCTTCATTGACCCCTCTGCTGAATTCATCTCGTTTGTCATCATAAATTTTAAAAATCTTAATGGCTTCTCGTTCTATCTTTTTAGCCATTTTCTGATGATATTTACGCAATCGTTTCAAACGCATTATTTCCTCTTGATGCGAATTGTAAAAATCGAGAGAATCAGCCCATACCGCGATCAATTTTATTATTCCTGCGACAAGAAAGCCTATAATAAATGTAAGTATCATCATTGCAGATGTTGATAATAATAAATGAGACATAGTCCAAATAGTTTAGTTTATTATGATGTTTTTCAGAATAAGAAATTTACGATATATATACATATATTTATACTTCCATAAATTCAAGTAAAAAACTTGGAAATAGAAAGTCAAAATATTTAGAGTTTAATTCAATTTTGCTGAGTCTGCTCTGAGAATTTCTTTTGAGGCTGTTTTTATAATAGGCTATTGGGTGAACGAAAGCGGGAAAACAGACCAAACGAAAATGCGACGTAAATCGAATTGAATTATTTTTGTTGAAAAATTTAAACAGCCCCTTATATATTTATCAAATCAGAATACGCCTGAGAGCATATATGAAATATCGGAAAGTCATTTTCTGAATTGAAAGGTATTGTACTCGTTCTTTTAAAAGAGTGTATAATTTTCGTCCATTTGAATATAAAACATCCTGAAAATTTGATATAAATTTTAAAATCAAAGGGAATTCCTGACATCTGATATTAGACACGGACAATACTATTGCATCGCCTGCAAAAGAATCAAAGATATTGGGTTCTTTAAAAGACCAAATATCTTGCCTCTCAAATTTTGGTTGAATGATAGCTGAAAATTGATAATTGGGAAAGTCATAAAAGCAAGAATCTTGAGTACGGACAGAAGTAACATTGCACTTCGAATCCGTATCAAAGCTTTTAGAAGAGTTTGATAACCCAAACAGTATAAAAGCACAAATGATTAGTATTCTCATCAGATACTTTATCATATACAAACATAACAATTATAATTGATATATTACTCCTGTTTCGAGCAATATTTTATATCATAAATATGTATTTGTAACCGTTTTTTTATATCAATAGATATAAATAATCTCAAAATTATCAGATAATAATCAGGTTGGATTCATCTTTTACGTCATATAATCTGTTATAGAAATAAAACTTAAAAAGATTTTATGAGAAAAGAAACTATTATTACCCTTTGGTATATATTGGCATTAGTCGGTATATTTTCGTGCAGCAATAAAAAACAAAATATGGAGATATTGCAAAAAGTAAAACCTGGAATGTTTGTAGGAAAATTGCCTTGTGCCGATTGTCCAGGTATTGAAACCTCAGTTACAATCAATCCTGATAGTACTATTGTAATGACATCCCTCTATCTTGATTCAAACGGTGCGTCATTTATCCAATATGGAAAATGGTCAATCAAGGATAGCCTGATTGTCGGGACATTCGATAGTGAAAAATTATACTATTTGCCACAATCGGATACAGTTATTGCTTTAGTAGATAAGAATGGGAAAGAATCCGTATCGATGCCTGGAAAATATCAATTAAAAAGAGTCCCACAATTGACATCCGATTATTTTCAGGGAGAGTACATACAAAGTGGTTTAGAAAATGAAGGATATAAACAATTTTTGGTAATAGAAAAAACTTCGGACGATCAGGTATTGATAAAAATTACATTTTCAGGGCAAAAGAAAGGTTGTACTTTTACAGGAAATGGAGAAATCATAAATAACCAAATAATAGTCGATTTGAATAAAGTAAATCCTGATTTAAAATCAACGATGATAATACATTCGACCGGAACAGGAACGTTAAACATATCTACCTCTGATAATTATAAAGACTCAATCCCTTTCTGTGCAGATGATGGTAACTTGGCGGGAAATTATCAGAAAATAACTTCACAAAATCAATATTAATATATTGAGCGGTATATCAAATCGAGCCCTTGACTAAGATTAAGTCAAGGGCTTTTTATTTCCTATAAAAGTAACATGAGTCCTATAAACAATTACAGTATGTAAAAAACGACGGCAATATTTATTTACAAACAGCTTGTTCTGTCGTTGTAAAAAATATCTGTACCACATATTCAAAATTTATAACCAATTAGATAAAAGTATTTTGAACTTTCACAATTCAATAAAAACCTGTACCTTCGCTTTTATTAGTCATAAATATATATGTGTTTCAGAAGTAAAATAGTCATTATTTTTGTCCTTATAGCAATATCGGCAAATGCTGTATCTAATCCGAAACACGAGATAAGAGCCGTTTGGTTGACGACTAATTGGGGCCTTGATTGGCCATCAAAACCCGTATCAGACCCACTATCCAGAGAAAAGCAAAAAGGGGAACTATGCCGCGTATTAGATTTGGTAAAAAAACTAAACTTCAATGTTGTATTTTTCCAAACAAGGCTTCGAGGGGATGTTTTATATCCATCGGCATATGAACCGTGGAATTATATTTTGACAGGACAGCCTGGAAGGAATCCCGGCTATGATCCTTTGGATTACGTAATCCAAGCATGCCACGAGCGAGGTCTTGAATGTCATGCTTGGATTGTATGTATACCCGTCGGGAGTAACAGGCAAGTAAAAAGTCATCGGGCTAAATCTGTTGTTTATCAACATCGAGATCTATGTAAATATTTTAATGGTGAATGGTATTTGGATCCAGGTAATCCACAAACAGCATTTTATTTAGCTTCATTAGTAAAAGAAATAGTAACTTGCTATCCTGTTGACGGAATACATTTAGACTATATTCGTTATCCCGAAAACTCACATCGTTTTCCCGATTCGGATACTTATCGAAAATATGCTAATCCCAATCAGACTTTAGCTCGATGGCGTCAAGAAAATATAAACCGTATTGTATATACAATTTATGATACCGTAAGATACTATTCACCAAGAATCAAAGTCAGTAGTTCGCCCTTAGGCAAATACAATACTCTTCCTGGTTTTTCGTCTTTAGGATGGAGTTGTATTGAAACAGTTTATCAAGACCCACAAAAGTGGCTTAAGGACGGAAAACAAGATTTCATCGTACCTATGATGTATTTCAGTGAACAATCTTTTTATCCTTTTCTGGTAAATTGGGTACAACATAAATTTGGACGTATGGTAGTCAGTGGGTTAGGTGCATATAGATTGTATTACAAAGAAGGAGATTGGAGTCTGTCAGATTTTATGAGGCAAATTTATGATGGGAGAAAGTATGGGATAGATGGGCAGGCCTTTTATCGGACAGGGAATCTTATTCGTAATGATAAACGTCTTTTAGAAGAGCTGTCATCTACCGTATATGCCCATCCTGCTTTGATGCCTCCTATGCCTTATTTAGGAAATAAATATTTGTCTGCTCCTAAACCGTTAGAATATGTAATATCTGAAGATAGTCTCTATTTTTTATGGGACAATGTCCCTCAGGCTCAAGGATATGTATTGTATGGTTCTACAACATATCCGGTAGATATAAATAATGCTGGTAATATAATAGAAGCTCGTATTTCGAAGAATTTTTCTACTCAGTCTCGTTCACTTTTAAATTCTTTTCGTTACTTTGCTGTCACAGCATTCGATGATTATTACAACGAAAGCCCACAAGCAGATTTTAATCAACCCTTTTATAACATTAGTGAGAGGATTGAATACAATAAATCTGAAGGCAAATTATATTTAGATATAGAAAATGATATAGACCAGATAATTATACAAAATATTTTAGGAAAAGAAATATTTAAGGGGAGATATTCTCCCAAAATTGGCTTACAGAATATTCCCAATGGGGCTTATCGAGTATGGCTAATAGGAAAGTCCATACAAAAAGAAAAAATATTATTAATTTTTTAAATATAAAAACACAATGTATCCAATTAAGTTTAATACAATTCTGAAAAAAATCTTGTGGGGTGGTGCTGAAATATGCAAGTTTAAACATTTATCTGAACTACAGGATGGAATCGGAGAAAGTTGGGAAATTTCCCAAGTAAAAGACAATGTATCGGTTGTAGACAACGGTGAATACAAAGGTTGTTCTTTGACGGAAATGATACAACGTTTCGGTGCTGATTTTTTAGGAAAACATGTATATGATCGATTTGGTGAAAAATTTCCACTATTGATAAAATTTATTGATGCCCGAGACAACTTGTCGATACAAGTACATCCAAATGATGAGTTAGCGGCAAAACGACACAACTCCTTTGGAAAAACTGAAATGTGGTATGTGATTGCAGCGCAAGAAGGTGCTGGACTGTATTCTGGTTTTTCCAAACAGATAACCCCTGATGAATATGTAGAAAGAGTTCATAATAATACGATTATGGACGTACTGCAATTTCATCCAGTAAAGAGTGGAGACGTATTCTTTCTCCCGGCAGGACGTGTACATGCCATAGGCAAAGGCATTTTTATTGCCGAAATACAACAGACTTCAGATATAACATATCGTATCTATGATTATAATCGAAAAGATGCAAATGGTAAAAGTCGGGAATTACATACAGAACTGGCTAAAGATGCCATTGATTATAAAATGTACGATGATTTGAAGACCGTATATACTTCTGAATCAGATAAAACAGTGGGTCTTGTTAGTTGCAAATATTTTGTCACCAACTTACTTGATTTAAATAAAGACATAAAACGAACAATTTCCGATAAAGATTCTTTCGTCGTATACATATGTATGGAAGGAGAGGCTTCGTTGACAGATAATGATGGAAACAATATAAACATCCGGCAAGGAGAAACCATACTTGTACCGGCAGCAATAGAGTGGGTTAAATTTGGGGTACAAACAAAGGTTAAGCTCCTCGAATGTTATATACCGAAGATTTAATTTTATGACCGATAACAATTAAAAAAGAGGCTGAAGTATGGGAGATCATACCTCAGTCTCTTTTCTTTTTATTTCGATTATATCCTTACAATACACCTTTGGTTAGCAATACCTCGGCAATATATACCAATGCACCTGCTAAATAACCACATAAAGCTATAAACGAGATATGGCGTAGATACCACATAAAGTTTATTCTTTCTATTCCCATTACAACAACTCCTGCGGCAGAACCTATAATCAACATACTCCCACCTACACCTACACAATAAGATAGGAATTGCCAAAAAGTTCCATCTTGTATAAAGTGCATCATATATGTAGTTTCCGACCCCGAAAGAGTAGAAGGGTCGGGCAAAGGATACATTCCTATGGCAGCTGCAACCAGCGGTACATTATCGACAATGGAGGAAAGTATCCCCAATAATATATTTATTATATAAATGTTATGAATTTCTTTATCAAGCCATGTTGCAACAGTCGTAAGAATACCGGTCGCTTGCAATACGGCAACGGCCATAAGAATACCTAAAAAGAATAATATTGTAGGAGTATCGATACGTTTAAGTACATAAGGAATACGGTGTTGCTGGCTGCTATCGATTCTTTTCTTATTATATAGGCAATCGGTAAATATCCATAATAAACCCAACGAAATCATTACTCCGATAAATGGCGGTAAAGATGTGAATCCCTTAAAAATAGGTACGAATATAAGCCCTAATATACCCAATATGAGTATCAACATTCGTTCTCTTGTTGTAAATGCGTTACCAACATTAGAAACAACAGTTTCTGTAGCACTATTGAGCTCTCCTTTTATTTTTCGGGATATAATCAGTAATGGTACAAGCATAGAAACTAAACTGGGTAAAAGTAAGTAGCCAACAAGACCAGATGTTGTCACATTGCCTTTTACCCAAAGCATGATAGTCGTTATATCTCCGATAGGAGACCAAGCCCCGCCACTATTAGCGGCAATAACTATGATACTACCAAAAAGCCATCTTTCCTTCTGGTCACTAATAAGTTTTCTCAACAACATAATCATAACTATAGAAGTGGTCAGATTATCCAAAATCGCAGACATAAAGAAAGTCATGATGGCCAATAACCATAACAATTTTTGTTTCTTACGGGTAGTTATGTGACTGGTAACAATAGAAAAACCTCCATGTATATCGATAAGTTCGACGATTGTCATAGCTCCAATAAGGAAAAATAATATCTCAGAAATATCTCCTAAATGTTCAATTACTTTTACGTTTACGATAAAATTGATACATTGTTGAGCCAATGGAAGGGATTGAAGTGTTGTAGAGTTACTGATATAATGCTGAAATTCTGCTGCATCATTCAGCGGAATAATATAGGGAGCACCAATGGTATATAACGTCCAAAGAACCATCCCCAACAATAATGCAGTAGCGGCTTTATCGATACGAATCTGATGTTCTAAAGCAATCAATAAATAACCGATAATAAAAATGACAACAATAGGTAGTAACATGGCAATTCTCAATTTAAAAATTAACGATTAAATAATCTATGTAATAACAATGATATTAATAATTCGGTTTATATGTTTATTTCACAAAAGTAAAGAAATATTTTTTAGATGTTATGTAAGTTATTAACTTTGTGAAAATAATTTAATATAAATATTTATGAAAAAGTGGCTAAAGATTGGTGTAATGGCAATATTGGCAGCTATTATATTTATTGCTATTACGTATCGCATTATCAACCAACCACCTCCTGCCAATTTAACATCAGAAATGCAGGCAAGAACTATACTTGAAACAGGAGGATGTTTATCATGTCATAGTGCTGACGGTGAAAAACCTTTTTATGCATCTTTCCCTATTGTCGGCTTTATGGTAAAAGGAGATATTGAAAAGGGGCTGAAACATGAAGATCTTGCCAAAACTTATGAATCATTAGCCAGCGGAAATAAGATAGATGAAACGATATTGGCCAAAATTGAAAAAGTGGTTACGGATGGAAGTATGCCTTTGCATCGTTATTACATGATTCATTGGGGTGCATCTCTAAATAAAGAAGAGAAATCGATGATGCTTTCCTGGGTAAAAAAACAACGGGAAACCCATTATGCTACAGGTCTCGCATGTGAAGAGTTTGCAAATGAACCGATACAGCCCATTGTCGATTCTATACCCGTAAATCCTGATAAAGTAGAATTAGGTAAGATACTATTTCATGATACCCGGTTATCTTCAGACAATACAGTCTCTTGTGCGTCATGCCATGATTTAAATACGGGAGGAGTAGATAATAAACAATATTCTGAAGGTGTAGGCGGTCAGTTTGGAAGAGTAAATGCTCCGACCGTGTACAATGCCGCATTCAATTTTGTCCAGTTCTGGGACGGTCGTGCCGGAACATTAGCAGAACAAGCAGCAGGACCTCCATTGAATCCGGTAGAAATGGCAAGCCAGTCGTTTGATGACATTATCGCAAAACTGGCAGCCGATAAAGAATTTACCAAACGCTTTATTGCCATATATCCTGACGGGTATTCCGAAAAAAATATCACCAATGCAATAGAAGAATTTGAAAAAACATTGATTACTCCAAATTCTGCATTTGACCGATATCTCAAAGGTGATAAATCAGCAATATCTCAAGAAGCTATAGATGGTTATGCATTATTTAAGGAAAACAAATGTGCTACTTGCCATGTCGGCGTAAACTTAGGAGGACAATCTTACGAATATATGGGATTGGCACATAGTTACTTTGAAGAACGAAATGCCCCAATAACAGAGGAAGATAACGGACGATTCAAGCAAACAAAAGAAGAGAGAGACCGCCATCGTTTCAAAGTCCCAGGCCTCCGTAATATAGAACTGACAGCACCCTATTTTCATGACGGAAGTCAGAAAACGATGAAAGATGCGGTTCAATACATGGCTAAATACCAACTTGGGGATGAACTAAAAGATGATGATGCAGAAAAAATTGTCACATTTATGAATACATTAACAGGGGAGTTTCAAGGTAAAAAACTGACGTCGGCAAATTAATATTTCAATTAGAATAAAGCATAAAATGGGTATATAATTTATATACCCATTTTATGCTTTATCGATAATTATTATTACAGTATTGCATTATATATTCCTGATGTCCAGTTTGTATATCGGTTGTCTCTTCTTTAATAATAAAACCATTTTTCAGATAAAAATATACCCCTTGCAAATTTTCTTTATAAACGTTTAGTGTCAGATTGACGAGGTATTTATCTTTTACGAAATCGAGCAATGCTTTTCCTATTCCGTGCCGTTGATAGGGTATATCTACAAAAAGAGCTGCGATATAATCGTCGCATATCGAAATAAAACCGTATATCTTATTCTTCTCGCTATATATCCAATTATCGGCTTGGGGAAGATACAATGTCTCCATGTCATGCACATTATCTATCCAATATTCTGCCGGAATAAAATGATGTGCATGAATGGAAACTCTCAGCCATAATTGAGATAGGGTAGGATACTCTCTTTTCTCAGCACTCCGTATCATGATATTAATACACAAAAGGGGAAACAAGTTGGCATATACGCTTGTTACCCCTTTTTATAAATTTCAAATATCTGTATTTATTTTTTATTAAGTCTAATCAACACATTTCCTGTTGCATCAAGAAAATCTATAGTAGATGTATTTATTATCTTATAATGAGTAACTTTTTCCAAAGATTGTAAAAAAGGTGTCTCAATATTGTTTCCGGGACAAGCCATCCGGGTTGTTGCAACTTGTACAAATGATATTGCTTTGTCATCTGATGCATCTGTTTTGACGGTACCATTCATACGATTACAACTGGTACTTCCATACAAACGTCCTTCAGCTATATCAATTGTCATTGTAGGTATATATTCTCCAGATAAGACTTCGCCATTCAGCTTTCCAACTTTCCATTCACCGGTTAATATATTGATTTCTTTTTTGCTGAGTACCAGGATATCTTTCTTTTTTTCATTACAAAAAGCAATTTTTGTAATACCTGCACTTCCATTGGCTATTACCTTATATGATTTTGTCTCATTCAAGGCCTTCATGATAAGTCCCTCGGTATTGTCTGGCATACAAGCTTTCATTGTAGAAATAACTTTATCAAAACTTATCGCTGTTTGATTAGCTACATCGGTAATAATTGCCCCGTTTATGACATTACAACCATTATTTCCATACATTTTCTTTTCTGCAATATTTATAGTAAGAAAAACCGGCTCATCACTTACAATTTTTTTGCCATTAACAGAAATTATATTCCATGAACCATTAAGTGATTGAATATCTACTGGTGGGATATACGAACTTTTTTGAGTTTTGCAAGCAACAATACTGCCACATACAAGAGCTACCATAAAATAAATTACTTTTTTCATTGTTTCTTCAGTTAAAATATAATACAAACAAATTTAGCAAATAAAGCCGTATAGAGGCTATTTTTGCCGAAATAAATACATAAAAAAAGTTGCAATTTTGAAATTGCAACTTTATAATTTTGTGACTCCGACAGGATTCAAACCTGTAACCTTCTGATCCGTAGTCAGATGCTCTATTCAGTTGAGCCACGGAGCCAATATTTATGTGATCCCGACAGGATTCAAACCTGTAACCTTCTGATCCGTAGTCAGATGCTCTATTCAGTTGAGCCACGGGACCTCGATTTTGAATCCTTATTCTCTCCAGAATAAGAGTGTTATGTGACTCCGACAGGATTCAAACCTGTAACCTTCTGATCCGTAGTCAGATGCTCTATTCAGTTGAGCCACGGAGCCGTTTGCGGTTGCAAAGATAGTAATTTATTTAATTATCCAAACAATAAATGAGCTCTTTTTATTTCTAAAATTTATCATTCGAATTTATATTTCAAAAAATCAGTAATATAGATTTGCAAAATTATTCTATAAATTTAGCGTTATACAACAAGAATCCTAATCCTATTCCAAAATTCCAGTTATTTTTAGGATAGCTGTACTTATTTACATACATACTAATCGAGGCGAAAGGTAAATCATACACTAAAGCAACCTCTCCGATATATTCAAACGAGTTCATAAATTTCCCATAATAAGGCTTATTGTTTTCTCCCCGTTTTATTTTATAAAAAGGAGCAAAACCATAAAGTTCAGTACGTAATTGCAGCTTATTCACAATTTTCCAAATAGGCAGCACCCCAGCTGCAATATATTGTGTTGCCCTGAATGCTTCGTTAAACACCATCTTACTATGAGGAGTAGGCGTAAACGCTGGAGCTTGAATAATTGTGGAAGTATAATTATCAAAAAATCCTTTACTTGATAATACTATTTCAGAACGTATACCGAAAGTAAATTTCTGTGATAAATTCAAGTAATGATTAGTTTGTCCCGTCAATTGTAACCATGAATGTTTATTTTTATTAGTCGAACGTTTAGATATCTCTTTTCCTTCACTGGCATAATAATATTCTTTACCATATACAGCTTCACCGACAACCGAAATGCTATTTCCTGATACAGGAAACATAAAACTGTTCAATGTATTTTTTTCAAAGCGAATCGACCCCATAAATAACTTATAACTGCTCTTATCCGCTGTTGTTTGACTATAATCTACCACGTTTGACTGATAATATCTGTCAGTAAGAGTTCCATATCCTGCTGATAGCTCTGTTTTTCCTGTTGTAAGAAACGGCAGTCCGACTCTTAATTTAAAATACGATTCTCCATTCGTTATGAATGTCGGAGACTCATCTATATAGAACAGTTTTTCACTCTCATAATACTTTTTTTTCGAGTGTACTCCCATCAACTTAAGATACATAGGTATATCACTGGGTAATTCGAACCGTACTGAGGCCAGTCCCGTAGTATAAGTTTTCCCAAGCTGGCCATTCACGTCAATATCCATAGAATAAAGGCTTAATGTCCTGTATTTTGCCCCTAAATATATTAAGTTTGTATTACCCGAAGATATATATCCACCGATACCTAAAACGATATTATCGCTTACTTTTGCTTTCAAATCCAATTTAAAGTTTCCAGATTCCTCCTCATAGATAGCATGAGGTATCAAATCGGAAATTTTTGAGTCTGATAGTAGTTTATAATATGATTTTTTTGCTTCTTCTTGAGTAAATGTAGGACGCTCATCATTCGTATGAAACTGTTTTTTTATATAACTTTGTTGTGAATGATTTCCCCCTTGCACCGATACATCATCGAAAATAAGTTCCGGAGTTTTACTTTTATAAATCATGCGTTGCAATGCTATTTTATCAGCTGCAATTTCCCTGGGGATACGTGATTTGATAGAATCCATCATATCCTGCGTCTTTTCATACCCAATATTATATATGATATCAGCTTTAGGAAAATCCAGTAATCCAAATTCTTTTAGGTCGAAATCAATAAGAATACCTTCGTTTTCATCTATTGTATAGTTAGTCTTTTGCATGACCATATTCTCGATTTGTCCCATAAGGTTGTTTTCGTCAGGTTTTTCTATTGCCGATGCTACATTGCTACCTATAATAATATCAGGATTAAAATCCTCTTTCATGACATCTATCGGAAAATTGTTATAAATGCCTCCGTCATAGACAAGAACACCATCAATCTCAATCGGTTTGAAAACAAATGGAAAACTCATTGATGCCCTAACAGCATCTCCCAAATCTCCATTTTTCAAAATGAGAGGCCTTTTGTTATATACATCTGACGCCACAGCTCGGAATGGAACAAACAAATTATCAAAATTCCCACCCGATTGTGCTGTATAGGGCGCAAATATTCGCATAAAAGCGAAATTCATTGGTAAAGGATTTATCAGACTTTGAGGCAAAAAATGTGGAGTAATTTTACTGGAATCCTGAAGCCCTATTTTAAAAGATGCAAATTCCGGGACTAAATCTGGTTTCTTAAAATAATAAATATAGTCTTCTTCCATGGTTCCCGTAGACCAGGATGCAAAATCCGGAGATTTAATCAATTCTACCATTTCTGCTGGAGTATATCCCATCGAATATAAAGCTCCCACAATAGCTCCCATTGATGTACCGGCAATGTAATCTATCGGAATATTATTTTCTTCTAAAGCTTGAATAACACCTATGTGAGCAATACCTTTCGCTCCTCCACCGCTTAAGACCAAACCTACTGTTTGAGAATACAGAAGAGAGGGGCAAATAAATATTGTAAACAAAGTCAATAAAAATTTCTTCATTTTATATTATCCGGTGAAATATTTTTTCAAAGCTAACAGTTTTTTATTAAAAAATAGAACTTCTTTTATTAAATAATATATGTAAATTATAAACAGAAAGACCTTTGAAAAGTTCTTCAAAGGTCTTTTTGCTATACCAAATGAAATAAATAGATTATTTATTTCCAAAATAAGAATCTTTAAATCCGATAAAGTACAGAACACCATCCAGCCCTATTGTTGATATCGACTGGCTGGCATTTTCTTTCACTTTAGGTTTTGCGTGATAAGCGATTCCTAAACCTGCCATATTCAACATTGGCAAATCATTTGCCCCATCTCCAACTGCAATTGTTTGGGCTATATCGACATTTTCTACTTGGGCAATGAGCCTTAACAATTCGGCCTTTCGTTTTCCGTCAACAATATCACCGACATATCGTCCTGTAAGTTTTCCATTTTCTATTTCCAGCTCATTTGCATATACATAATCGATTCCGTATTTCTTTTTGAGATAATTACCAAAATAAGTAAAACCTCCGGATAAAATGGCAATTTTAAATCCCGCAGTTTTAAGAACTTCCATCAAATGATCTACTCCTTCCGTTATAGGCAAATTTTGTGCGATATCTTCCATGACTGACACATCAAGGCCCTTAAGCAGTTTTACTCTTTCCTTAAAACTTTCGCAAAAATCTATTTCCCCACGCATAGCAGATTCTGTTATAGCTTTTACCTGCTCTCCGACACCTGCCCGTATAGCCAGTTCATCGATAACTTCTGTTTCAATAAGAGTTGAATCCATATCAAAACAGATAAGTCGCCGACAACGGCGGAACATATTATCTTGTTGCAAAGAAATATCCATTTCCAAATCTGTAGATAATTGCATGAAGCTCGACTGCATATCATCTTTATCCTTGGGTGTACCCCTTACCGAAAGTTCTATACAGGATTTTGTACTTCGCGAATTTTCATCCAGAGGAATGCGTCCTGTCAATCGTTGTATTCCGTCAATATTAAGTCCTTGTTCTGCAACTATGCTGGTTACGGCCGCAATTTGCCGAGCAGTAATTTGTCTTCCAAGTATAGTAATGATATAGCGATTCTTACCTTGCAGCCCGACCCAACTATTATATTCTTTTTCACTGATAGGAGAGAAGCGGATATTTACATCGAGTTCATATGCCTTGAACAAAAGATCTTTCATTATATCGCCGGCTTTGTCTCCTGTCGTTTTAAAAAGTATTCCTAATGAGAGAGTATGATGAATATCTGCCTGACCGATATCGAGGATGAAGGCATCGTACCTGGCCAATATTTCTGTCAATGCCGAAGTAACACCGGGCTTGTCCTCTCCGGATATATTGATAAGAATAATTTCTGTTTTCTGATTCATTTTATTTTACTAACTTCATTTTACCGCAAAGATACTAAAAAGTATACAAACAACAGTGTGAGAAGCCATTTATAGACAATAAAAAGGCTCTGATAGCATGCTGAAAAAATATAAAACTTTGTTATCTAATAAATTAATTTATCGCCAAAATGTAAATAAATGTAAATGAAATTTGTCTACTATATCAAAAAATCGTACCTTTGCAAAGTTTTACAAATCTCTGCTGGGAGAAGAGCGCTTCCGAAGGCTTTGATTGACTGCTGAAAATCAGTGGGGTCTGGTTATTTTGACGGGATGTCGAATATATCGGATTTTAGTACGAATTATAAGACTTTATTATGAAGAATTTAAAGTCCGTAGGTGCAGTACTTTTATTATTTTTAATGCTTTCATTTGCCAATACCAATGAACCTAAAGTAGGAATAAAGGTCGGTCAGAAAGCTCCTATATTTCAAGTAGGAGATACGATTGATGGACATTTTGACTTGAAAGCTGAAAAAGGAAAATTTGTCATATTGAATTTTTGGGCTGGATATGATGCCCAATCGAGAGTATCAAATATAAAAATACAATCGGCAATAGACAAGTTAGAAGCTCGTGACGACATTCGTTTTGTATCTGTTTCATTTGATATGAATGAGAATGTGTATAGAGAGTCTGTAAGACTTGATGGCTTGAGCGAAAGTACTCATTATTACGACAAAAATGGGGAAAAATCTCAGATTTTTAGGGATTTTCGTCTTCAAAAAGGATTTGGTAACTATTTAATAAACCCTAAGGGGGTAATCATTGCCAAAAACTTTAGCCCTGAAAAATTGACACAACTTATTCGTCAATAAAAATTGAAAATAGCTTTGTTTAAAACAAAGCTATTTTTTTGTTTTTTCTTTAAGAAAGAGTTTATTATCTTTTCTCAAATTTATATAGATATATAATATCCTTTACATCATTTCCCTTACGATTGGTCTTCATTACCTCATTAAATATAAAATTACTGCCATAAATTGTATTGATATAGTTAAAATCGCTTTTTCCTACCAGCAAATAACCCGATTCCGGTTTTTCCTTTTCAAATTCAACTATCCGGTTATCATTATAGAAATTCACGATAAAAAATCGGAGCATAGGAGTCGAAACAAAGGAATAAATCTTTCCTTCCGGAACTTCTTTTTTTACTTTCTCGGCGAAAGGCCTCATCGATTTTGCATTCAATATATCTGGTAGTATAATGGCATCCAGCAAAATTTGTAACCAGAAGAATAGAGCAACGACCGTATACAAATATCTATTGTTTAAAGACAGGTCTCTCTTACTTCTATAGGTCTGGTACAATACAATAACCAATATAAGGACACAAAATATGCCCATAATATTCCATGGGCCGTTTAATGCCGTCAAATAATACCCCAATTGTTCGGATAGTTTGGCTGGTAAAATTTCAGGAGTAATCCACTTGGATTGAGCTGCTATGAATACAAACAAGACAATACAAGTTAAAACTGACATAAAGATTCCGAAAACCCTCCAAACTTTCTGCCTGTTTTTCAATAACCAGAACATATATTCTGCCAGAAAAAAACATAAGAAAGGATAGATGGGTAATAAATATACAGAACGTTTACTCTTAGGAATACAGTAAAATACAAACATAACAGCAAAAGAGAGCAGAGTAAAAAGACGGGTGTCATCCATTTGAGAAATATAGTTCTTGAATTTTTGCCACCATACAGTTATTTTCCCATTGGGTAAAGCATATTTCAACGTAAATAATGAAAATAATACTAATATAGACCAGGGGATAAAACCGGCTATAGTTGTATATATATAATATAAAACAGTACCTTCGTGAGACTCATATGACATTTTCCCTAAGAAACGTCCAAAATTTTCTTCTATGACCAGATTTACAAAATTATCTCCTCCCTGCTTGTAAGCGAGATAATACCATATAGCAGGTAGTATACATGATACGATACCAATAAAAATGAATCGATATAATACCGTGAAAAAACGTTTTCCACGTACAAGCAAATATATCGCGGTTACAGCACAAGGCAAGATTATACCGACTGGCCCTTTAGTCAACGTGGCGGCACCCATAAGGAGTGTAGCGACAAAAGGAAAGCCCTTCATGTCTCTTTCTGTCCATCGATATAACTGGTACAGAGATGTCACAATAAATAGTGTCAACACCATATCTACCCGAGATGCCATAGCTGCTCGATGTACCTCAAAACAGGATAAAAAAAGGAGCGCTGTGAGGAAAGCTAAGTTGTTGTTTCTTCTGCGTGCGTAAAAAAGGAATGTGGCAATTGTAATGATGATTGCAGCAAGAGCAGACGGCAAACGTGAAGTATATTCGCTTACTTCTCCGAAAGGTAAAGACAAAAAGGCTATGGCCCAATGAAATAGAGGAGGCTTATAGGCAATATCTCCTCCATTATTTATGGGAAGTACCCAGTTGTCACTCTGTAACATAGATACGGCTACAATGGCTTCTCTGGGTTCACCTTTTGTATGAAAATCTGTAAGACCTAAAAATGGTAATAAAGTCAGAATACAGATAGTCGATAGTAAAAGTAACAGGGTAACTTTTGAGTTTAATCTCATAGATATAGATTTTTGACGTTATTCTTCAAAATTAATTTTTTCCTGAATTATATATTCCGGGCGATTTTTTGTTTCGTCAAATATATTTCCAATATATTCTCCCAATATACCAATTGTAAATAATTGTATACCTCCCAAAAATAATATTGTTATAATTGTAGACGACCATCCTTGTACAACATTATCTTGTGCAAAGATTTGCAAATAAATAATCCATATGACCATCACTAAAGCTACCAATATCGATATAGTTCCTAATGAAATAGCTAATTTCAAGGGTTTCTTTGAAAAACCAAAGATACCTACTGAAGCCAGTTTTATCATCTTTTGAAACGAATATTTTGTTTCTCCAGCAGCCCTTTCATCTCTATTATAATAAAAAGGTATTTGCTTAAATCCCATCCAACTAAACAAACCTCTCAAATATTTATGTTTTTCAGGAAATTGTCTGAATGTCTCTAAAACCTTTCTGTCAACAAGTCTGAAGTCACCAGTATCTACTGGAAAAGAGTAGTCCGAAAGATAGTTTAATGTACGATAATACAATTTCGCAGTTATTAGCTTGAAAAAAGATTCTCCTTTTCTTTTGTTGCGAACTGCATATACGACATTGCACCCCTCTTTTTTATACACTTCTACCATTTCAGGTATCACTTCTGGGGGGTCTTGGAGATCTGCATCAATAATGACTGCTATATCTCCCGAACAATTATGCAATCCGGCCGTTACAGCATTTTGATGTCCGAAGTTTCGTGAAAATGATATTACTTTAATATTCTTATCCTTTTGTGCAAAAGTTGATAATATCTTTAATGTTTGGTCTTTGCTACCATCGTTGACCATAATCATTTCATAATCGTATCCGGCAGATTGAAGTACATTTGAAAAGCGCCTATAAGAGGTCTCCAATACAGCTTCTTCATTATAGCAAGGGATAATAACACTTAGTTTCATATTTGAGAAGGCATTTTAAATGTTATACAACGATTCAGTATATAATTGGCAATGGTGTAAATTCCCATTGAAAATAATTGAGACCAGTTTTCTGATAAGTATAATTCCTCTACGAACACAATCAAGCATATATACTGAAGACTGTAACAAATCCCGAAAATAAGTAAAAATAACAAAGCCTCACGGACAAATTTTCCATCTTTTTTTTGAAATACCCATAATTTATTCCAAAAAAAACTATTTATGACACCCAAAATATAACCTATCAGATTTGCTTTAGTATATTTTACATCAAATCCATTTTGCAGTATATAAATGACAGCAAGGGATAACCCCGTATTTATACATCCAACAATTAAAAATTTGAAGAATTGGAGGGCGGTATGTCTATCTATTCTTTTCAATATATGATGGTTCATGTATTTATTTTTTCTGTTTTGGTTGGTTATATTCATCTTCAGCCTTCAATGCTGGCAAGCTCATATGATATTTGACTGCAACAAGCCGGGTTATAATTACCATTGCTGCCGATATCGATTGTGTGATAACATCATTTAGTCCTATTTTATAACTTAGCCAATAAAAGATACCGCCTATAACACAAGCCATAGCATAAATATCTTTTCTGAAAATAAGAGGTTCCTCATTGATAAGTATATCTCGTATTATCCCTCCGAATGCTCCGGTAATTGTTCCCATAACAATCGCTACCCAGAAAGGATAACCGACCATTAATGTTTTCTGTATGCCTACTACAACAAATAAAGCTAAACCTATAGTATCGAAAATAAAAAATGTATTTTGGAGGCGGATTAAATATTGTCCAAAAAAGATAACGAATAATAAAGATAGAGCAGTGACGGTCAGATAAATACTGTTCTGCATCCAAAAAGCAGGTAAATCCAATAGTACATCTCTCAACGTACCACCACCTATTGCCGTAACCAAGCCTACAACATATGCACCAAACCAGTCAAACTTCTTTGCCGAGGCCAATCGTATTCCACTGATTGCAAAAGCCATAGTCCCGATAATCTCTATGATGGTAACAAATGTACTCTCCATATTTGTATTTAATAGTTACAAAAATACAAATTTTAAATGATTAGCTCCAACCAAATTCCTTATTATTCATAGATTGTATAAAAAAACAGAGAACCCTTGATTAGGGTTCTCTATAATTGAGAAAATATATATTTTTTATTTCCCGGAAAGAGGTGCTGCCTGAGTATAAGTACGGGCACTTAGTTCTTTATCAAGCATATATATACCAAAGCCATTATCTTTGATCATTGTAAGACTATCAATCAAGCCCTGAGCAGTTTCTTCCTCTTCTACCTGTTCGTCTATAAACCATTTCAACATACTTTGTGTAGCATAATCATTCTCTGCGCTGGCTAATGCATACAAATTATTAATCATAGAAGTTACTTTCTTTTCATGTTCCAAAGTATCTTTATATGCATCCAACGGACTTTCCCATTCTGTTTTCACAGCTTCGATAGGAGACAATGCTACTTTTCCTCCTCTTGACAAAAGGTATTTGATAAATATCTGTGCATGGTCTTGTTCTTCTTTAAATTGTATATTAAACCAATTTGCAAATCCGGGATTTCCCTTTACTGCAAAATTGGCAGACATGGAAAGATAGAGATATGCAGACCAAAATTCTGCATTAATCTGAGCATTCAATGCTTCTTCAATTTTTTTACTAATCATAATCAAATGTTTTTACTAACTGGTTAATGTTTATATTTTATTCTTTAATTTAAATTTATCTCTTTCTCATAAGAGTCTGTTACAAAATTACAAAAATTGTACCAATATATTATTTAGTTTTTTCTCGTTTTTTGATCTATTCTGTTAAAAAAAACGCTACCTATTGGTAACGTTTTTTTGTTTCAAATCTGGTGAAAATTTTATTTAGCAATACCTTTCATACTTACTTGTATGTAATTTTTTGAATCAAACATCTTTTTTACTAACTTTTTAATCGATTCCGGTGTTTGCTTCTTGATAATTTCTGTTGTGGGGTGCATTTCATCCACACCATAAAGGTTATATGTATTTAATTTTCCTAACCAATACGTATTTTCACGCATATCCTCTGTATTCTTTTTCAACATATATTCCTTTACTTTATTCAAATTTTCAATGGAGGGACCTTCCTTCACAACCTTCATAAGTTCATCTACTGCTCGCTGTTGGAGTTTTTCCTGCATTTCCGGATTGGTATCAAAACCAAACAAAAACATCCAATCATTTCTTTCTCTTGATATACTGGATTGTGTTGCAACTCCATATGTCCCGCCTTCTTCTTCCCTGATAGTACTGGTATATACAATATCCATAATCTGGTCAAATATATAGAGCTTGATAAAGTCCTCATATTTATATTTATGGTCTCCGGAATAGAGACAATAAACTGTAGATTTTGGAGTCTCCATTTCTCTCTCAAAATCATTTATATAGGTACCTTTACGAAGTTTTAGTCTGGGTTTTCCGGCAGATTCTTTACTATATGTTGAAGGTAAAGAAGCAATATATTGCTCCACTAAAGGACGGATAGAATCTATATTGATGTTACCGACAAAAGTAAATGTAAAGTCTGATGCATCGCTAAAACGTTCTTTCCAGATAGCCAATACTCTATCATAATTAATTTTGTCTATATCATCTTCTTTCAAATTCTTAATGCGAGGATTATTATTCCAAATGGCGATACTCAAAGAATCATTGAATGCAACCTTAGGATTAGCATTCATATTCTTCAATGCAGCTTTGGTACGTTGTTGCCAAGATAAAAATGCATCATTATCTTTATTCAGATTCGTAAAGTCCAGATAAAGGAGCTGCATCATTGTTTCCAAATCTTTCGGAGTAGAAGATCCTGCAATACTCTCGCTATATTCACCTAATCCGATACTTGTAGATACCTGTTTACCAGCTAAAATTTTTTGCAAATCTATATTGGTAAATTGCCCCGTTTTACTCAAGCCTACAACGGCATCAAATACCGAAAGGTCGATTATTTCATCATTATCGTACAAGCTTTTACCTCCTTTGCTCACAGCACTCATGACAATTTGGTCATTTTTGAAATCAGTTGGTTTCAGTACTACCTTGGCGCCATTTGATAAAAACCATACGGTTGTACCGAATTTTTTATCAAAAGACTCTTTTGAAATTTTTCCAGGAACAGGCAGTTGAGATAGCAAGGGTTCATTCGAAACTTTATCCTCATAAGGGGTAAGATTTTCTTTATTTATATTTTTTTGCAAAGTAATAATCTCCTCACTGGTAGGATAGGAAACGCCTTCTTTATCTGGACCGGTAATAGTAATAACGATATTTTCTTCTCCAATAAGGCTTTTTATATAATCATTTACCTGATCCAAAGTCATCGATTCTGCAATCTGTTTATAAAGAGAATATTCTATTTCTATTCCCGGTATTGCTCCACCGTCGGTGAAATGGCTTACATACTCTTTTACATAACTGCCGTTTTTTTCTTTGTCTTTTTCCTTGTAGAGACGCTCGATATAACTCAATAAGTCTGCTTTTGCTCTTTCATATTCAGATAGAGTAAATCCGAACTTATTTACCCTTTCTATTTCTCTTAAAAGAGCTTCAAGGGCTTCTCTTGAGCCTCCTTCTTTACTAGATGCAACAGCTGTAAAGGCTTCTTTGGTTTTAGATACGAAAAAGTTATCATCATAGGCATAAGCACCGAGAAATGGAGCGTTGGGTTTTTCTGCCATTTCACTCAATCGTGAACTAAGCATCATCGATGATATACCCTTAAGATAGCTTTCTGCGATTCCTGCCACAGTAGACTTTAATTCCTTAGGCATAGGATCGTGTTTATAGAATACCATAATAGACGTTGATGTCGCCTCCTTGTCTTTCCCGACAGTAATAATCGGCTCTTTGTTGTCAGGAACAGTATAATAGATACGTTCTGCCGCATTTTCTGGCATTTTTATCTTTCCGAACAGTTCTTTTATTTTTGCTTCTACTTTTTCTGCATCAATATCTCCGACTACAATGATACCTTGTTGGTCGGGACGATACCATTTGTGATAATAATCCCTTAATGTCTGATAAGGAAAATTCATCACGACATCCATTGTACCGATTGGCATGCGATTAGCATATTGACTGCCAGCAAACATTGTAGGAACAAGAATGTCCCACATTCTCATATTTGCATCGGTACGCGTACGCCATTCCTCTCGAATTACACCACGTTCCTCATCTATTTCCTTGTCTTCAAGAGCAATTGCACACGACCAATCATGTAAAATTAATAAACAGGAATCAACAATACTTTCTCTTGTTACAGGTACATTCGAGAGGTTGTACACTGTTTCATCAAATCCAGTATAAGCGTTTACATTGGTCCCGAATTTTACACCGATTGTTTCAAGATAATTTAACATGCTTTTACCCGGAAAGTTTTTCGTCCCGTTAAATGCCATATGTTCAAGGAAATGAGCCAATCCTCGTTGATTTTCCTCTTCCAATATAGAGCCTACTTTTTGGGCTATATAAAATTCTGCACGATTTTTAGGATGCTCATTATGTCTTACATAATAAGTAAGTCCATTCTCCAATTTACCATACCGGACATTCGGATCGATAGGCAGGGGTGCCAATTGTTGAGCTATCGCCGATGTGAATCCCAATATGACAACAGCAAGTACTAATGTAGTTTTTCTTATTTGCATAATGTTATATTTTAGATTAAATTATTCATTCATATCTATCTTTACATATCCATTCATCATAGCATAGAAACTAAGTCCTGAAACTGTTTTTATTCCCAATTTAGCTGTTATATTCTTTCTATGCGTAAGTACAGTGTTGAAACTGATATTCAATCTATCTGCAATCTCTTTATTAATAAATCCTTGAGCAATAAGTTGTAATACTTCAATCTCCCGCGGTGTCAAATTTATATGATAATCATTCGATGATCGCAGACATGCAGACTCGAAAAAAGACTGCAATTGCTCAATTATTTCATTTGTGTCAGCAAAGATATTAATTTTAAATTCAATGTTTGATATGGATTGTCCCTTAAAAATATCCTTGGCAAGCAATATTACTTTACTTTTTCTGGGTAAAAAGAAATCATAATAGCATAGAAAAAAGTCTGAGGTAACAAAATAGAAATCATATATCTCTGGAAATGAGTTAAAAAAATAATCAATGTCATTATATACATCAACCTTTTGTGCCGAAAAATACTCATTCAACACATGTCTCAATCCCGTATTATAAAGAGGACATGCAGATATGATAACTATTTGTTTATTTCTAAGCATGCAATTAGACTGGTATTAATTAGAAAACTGGGCTGATTGTAATAAATGGTACAATGGTTTCAAAATCCGGTTTCTTATCCGATTATTTTGTTTTATATCTTTTTCTAAACTAAAAATAGCAAATATAACCCCATAGCAAAGATTCAGATCATATTTGCCAGTCAAATGTAAAACAAAAAGACTCTTTAAATCGTTCAGCTTTTCTTCTATCGGATCTGGATCATCTTTTAAAAAACTGGTTAGAGAAAAATCTGGAATTTGAGAATGTACATTTGCCGATAAACGTTTTATCTTAGGGAACCAAGAGTGCTGGTCATCTTCAATGCGCCTTAATAATTCATGCTTTAATTCGAAAAAAAACTCTCGTATCAATTCCAAATTGTTATTTTTATATGGACTTTTTTCTATTAGTAGACCAAAATGTTTTTCTATATTGGGTATTTGATATCGTTTGTAATATTGATTTGTCTGCGAAAGATAATCCACTATCTGTGTTACACAAAAAGACTTCAATCGTTTTTCTGGGAAAAAAGAATCATTGATAAATGTATTAAGTATAGTCAGAAAAAAATCTGTATCAAGATTATTCTCTTGACATAAAGTCTGTACACTTTTATCTTTTGTTCCTAAAATAATTCCAAAACGATTAATAACCGGAATCAATAACGGTTCATTTAAGATAATTTCAGATAACGGCATTTCTGCATATACTAAAGACATATAGGCTCAAAATTAGTCATGACACATAATAATATTCATCGGAGAAATAACCATATCCATTGGAAAATCATGTTCTTCAACAGGAATATTTCCTAATAACTGAAAGCTATAACATACTCCGATTTTATAACATCTCATTTTTCTTAATAGTTTATCATAATAGCCTTTTCCTCTTCCTAAGCGATTACCTTTTATATCAAAAGCCATGCCTGGAACTATCACTAAATCAATATTTGACAAATCGTAAATTTCCGGTCCCGTAGGCTCTTCAATTCCGAATTTTCCGGTTTTTAATTCTCCGGCAATATACTTTCGGACCTGCAAATAATCGTTGTCCACATATGGAAGAAAAATGTTTTTTTTCAAATGCCATTTTTGAATGAATTCATGAGTAATCACCTCGTCGGGTAACGAATGATATAACAAAACATTCGTTGCCCGGCAAAATTGAGGAATAGATTCGATGATAGAAAATACTTTATTGGATTCTGTTTTTTTTTGCTCTAAAGAAACAGAATGTTTCAATACTCTTATTCTCTTCCGTAACTCCGATTTATTCATATTTTATCTATCTACCGGAAGTACAGGAAAGCCTTTATTATCATTCAATATTTCTACTGCTTTTAGCAACGTATTATCGTGAGTCATCAAGATAGGATAGAACGCTTCATCTCCTAATATGTTTCGTGCAATATATGCGTACAACTGATTTGTAATAAGATGTCGGGATATATTAATATACACAGGACGAGGTTTTACTCCATGCGTTGCTGCATATGCTACAAACTCGTTTAGAAGAGGTTGTTTTTGCATATAACGCAATATATCTTGATAATTTTTATATTTTTCGAGTGTCTCTCTGTGCTCATCCGAATATTTGAATGCAAATTGATATATAAGCCCCGTATTTACAACATTGTTAAAATACGAAGTGATACCGATTGTATCGCGGGGAACAAAAATATCAGGCATAATGCCTCCTCCTCCATAGACATCTCGTCCATTCAGAGTCTTATATCGCAATTCTGTATTTAATTTTATACTATCCTTAGAATCAAATTCACCATGTAAGAAACGATTCATTATATCTTGACTGTAATCATCATTTTTCCCCAATTCATAATTCTTTTGGATAGAACGTCCCGATGGCGTATAATATCGGGCAATAGTTAGGCGAATGGCCGAGCCGTCAGAAAACGGTATCTGCTGCTGCACCAAACCTTTACCAAATGAACGCCTGCCGACAATCAGTCCTCGGTCATTATCTTGAATAGCTCCTGCAAATATTTCACTGGCTGAAGCTGACCATTCGTCCATTAAAATAATAACCTGATTTTTTTGAAAAGCGCCGGTCCCATTAGAGTATGCTTCTTCTCTTTTAAAAGCTTTTCCTTCTGTATATACAATCAACTGACCCTTCGGTAAGAATTCATTTACCATATTTATTGCAGCTTCCATATAGCCGCCCGTATTTCCTCTTAAATCAATGATATACTTTTCTGCTCCCTCTTTTTTCAGTTTAGCGAGGGCATTCATAAATTCATCGTAAGTAGTACGTCCAAACTTACTGATTTTCAAGTATCCAGTTTTTTCATTGATTTTAAAAGAAACATCAACACTATTCACTGGTATATCTCCACGTACGACATCAAATTCCAGTGGAGTTTTAGATGACGCCCGTTTGATACTAAGATTTACTTGGGAACCTTTGGGCCCTCGTAATTTTCCCATTACTTTTTCATTTGTAATTTCTTTTCCTACAAATGACGTATCGTTCACTGCAATAATACGGTCTCCTGGTAAAATTCCAACTTTTTCTGATGGCCCCCCAGAAATAACACTGACCACCGTTATTGTATCATTCAATATGCTGAATTGAACACCAATTCCACCAAAACTACCTTCTAATTCTTCATTGACACTTTCCAAATCTTTGGCTGGAATATAAGCCGAATGTGGGTCAAGTTCTCCTATAATTTTAGGCATAACATCTTCGACAAGTTGTTTTGAGTCAACCGTATCTACATACTGACTATTGATAATGTCAAGTAGGCTCTCAATTTTACTATGTGTAGAAAAGAAGCCAGGTCCTATCATACTGGCTTGATGATAATACCTCCCGATATAAAGACCGGCAACCATCGCTACCGCTATAATGATGGGTAGCCATATAAATGTTTTTTTATTCATTCCACGAAGAAACTATAATCTATACTCAGTTTATCGACAAAATTTATGCCAAAAGTAAATTTTACTCTGCTTCAACAAAATCGACTTGTATACCTGCTTGTTCAAGTAAATCGATGCCATCGTGCAATCGATAATGTTCCGAAAACACGACACGTCGTATTCCAGCTTGAATAATCAACTTTGCACATTCGATGCAAGGTGAAGATGTTACATATAATGTAGCGCCTTCACTACTGTTGTTCGAACGCGCAACCTTTGTTATAGCATTGGCTTCAGCATGCAAAACATATGGAAAAGTATGATTATCCTCATCTTCACAAATATTTTCAAAACCTGCTGGTGTTCCGTTATATCCATCCGATATAATCATTTTTTCCTTAACGATGAGAGCTCCTACTTTACGACGTTTACAATAAGAATTTTCAGCCCAGATAAGAGCCATCTTTATATAGCGTCTATCTAACATTAATTGTTTGTCGTTATCCATATTATCTGACAGTTAATTCATTCTGCTATTTCAGTATACATAAAAACTTGGTATTCGTTTTCTGAAATTTTGCCCAAAGGTACGTTTTTTCGGTAAATAAAGTGTTTTTTTATTGAAATAAAGATGTTTTTTAGTTAAGAAAAAAAAGTCATTTTATAAAAATTATACCAATCTATGACTTTGATTAAGTAACAGCTTCTCTATTATATATTATAAATAGATATTTGTTCTTTTTTATATAAATCACGATAGGTATCTTTTTTATTTATTGGCTATTTCTCTTTGATTGCTATAGTATCTTTGCATAGCAATGAAAAAATTATATATATGAAAAAAATCACTGTTTTATTTTTCCTATTTTATATGTTATCATCAATTTATTCCTATGCTGTTACTCTTCATTCACCAGATAATAATCTGGAACTTATATTTCAGATTAAATCTGGTAAGCCAATTTATGAATTAAGCTATAAGGGTCATTCTGTAATTAAAGAAAGTAGTTTAGGGCTGGAATTGAAAGATGCACCTTCATTAATGACCGGCTTTGAGTTAGTGGACTCAACAATTTCCAGTTTCGACGAAACTTGGCAACCGGTATGGGGCGAAGAAAAAAACATTCGCAATCATTATAATGAACTGGCAGTTACATTGGATCAAATAGATACAGACCGTAAAATCATTCTTCGTTTCAGGCTTTTCGATGATGGTTTAGGGTTTAGATACGAATTTCCTCAACAAAAAAATCTAAACTATTTTACCATTAAGGAAGAACATAGCCAGTTTGCCATGACTGGTGACCATACGGCATTTTGGATTCCTGGAGATTATGATACCCAAGAATATGATTATACAGAATCTAAATTGAGTGAAATCAGAGGTTTAATGAAAAATGCTATTACTCCAAATTCGTCTCAAACACCATTTTCTCCTACAGGAGTCCAGACTGCCTTGATGATGAAAACCGACGAAGGTCTGTATATTAACCTGCATGAAGCTGCATTAATAGATTATTCCTGCATGCATTTGAACTTGGATGATAAAAATTTCATATTTGAAAGCTGGCTGACTCCCGATGCTTTGGGTAATAAAGGGTATATGCAGACCCCTTGTCAAACACCTTGGCGTACAATCATTGTGAGCGACGATGCTCGAGATATTCTGGCCTCACGAATTACATTGAATTTAAACGAACCGTGTAAATATGAAGATACCAGCTGGATAAAACCTGTAAAATATATAGGTGTGTGGTGGGATATGATTACAGGTAAAGGTTCCTGGGCATATACAAACGATTTATATTCTGTAAAATTGGGAGAAACCGACTATTCCAAAACTCAACCTAATGGTAAACACTCAGCAAATAATGAAAATGTAAAACGGTATATAGACTTTGCAGCCGAACATGGTTTTGACCAGGTTTTGGTAGAAGGTTGGAATGAAGGTTGGGAAGATTGGTTCGGAAAAACAAAAGATTACGTATTTGATTTTGTTACGCCATATCCTGACTTCAATGTTCAAGAGCTCCAAAAATATGCGCAAAACAAAGGAGTCAAATTGATGATGCATCACGAAACTTCAGCTTCGGTTCGAAATTACGAAAGACATATGAATAAGGCATACCAATTTATGGTAGACAATGGATATAACGCTGTGAAAAGTGGATATGTAGGCAATATTATTCCTCGTGGAGAACACCATTACGGACAATGGATGAACAATCATTATCTATATGCCATAACTGAAGCAGCCAAATACAAAATTATGGTTAATGCTCATGAAGCAGTCAGACCGACAGGACTAAGTCGCACATATCCCAACCTTATAGGAAACGAATCGGCAAGGGGAACTGAATATGAAGCTTTTGGTGGCAGCAAGCCTTTTCATACTACCGTTTTACCATTTACTCGGTTAATAGGTGGTCCTATGGACTACACACCGGGAATTTTCGAAACCCAGATAAAAAATGTAAATCCTGATAATGATTCTTGGGTGAGAAGTACATTGGCAAGACAATTAGCTTTATTCGTTACAATGTATAGTCCTCTTCAGATGGCAGCTGACTTACCGGAAAATTACGAAAAGCATTTAGATGCATTTCAATTTATAAAAGATGTAGCTGTCGATTGGGCGAAAAGTCTATACCTTGAAGCAGAACCTGGCGATTATATTACTATAGCTCGTCAAGCTAAGAATACAGATAATTGGTTCATTGGTAATACAAGCGATGAGAATGGACATGCCAGCCGTATATCTTTAGATTTTCTTACTCCTGGGAAAACATATATCGCAACAATATACAGTGATGCTGCAGATGCTCATTATAAAACGAATCCGCAAGCATATACCATTACAAAAGGTATAGTAACTAATAAAACACAGTTAAATTTGAAGTCTGCTCCTGGAGGAGGATACGCAATCAGTATTATTGAAGCACCGGATAATTTGTCTCTAAAAGGATTGAAAAAACTATAATCTATTCTACACAAGTCACATTTGAAACAAAAAGCTCCAAAGAATCACTTTGGAGCTTTTTGTTTCAAACATATACTGAACTTTTCTGTTCAATAAATGTTTTATGAAAGAATGGAAAGAAAAGCTGTCAGTTCAATTTTGGATTTCGTCATAATAGCTGTCTTTTTGTCAGATTTTATATTAAAAAATTTTTTGGCATGAATTTAGTTAATTACTGAGTGATTCTCATAAAATCAGAATCTGTTTAATATTAATAACTAAAAATATAATAACAATGAACATTAGACCTTTAGCAGACAGAGTGTTGATCAAACCGGCACCTGCAGAAGAAAAAACAGTTGGAGGAATTATAATTCCCGATTCTGCAAAAGAAAAACCCTTAAAAGGTGAAGTAATTGCCGTAGGTAACGGAACAAAAGATGAGGAAATGGTTGTAAAGACAGGAGATAATGTACTATATGGTAAATATGCCGGTACGGAAATCGAGCTGGATGGAGACAAATTCCTCATTATGCGTCAATCTGACATTTTAGCTATTATCTAATTCGAACTGTTTAAACAAAGTACTACAATGGCAAAAGAAATTAAATTTGATATTAAAGCTCGTGAAGAGCTTAAAAAAGGTGTTGATGAATTGGCTAACGCCGTAAAAGTAACATTGGGCCCGAAAGGTCGTAATGTAATTATTGAAAAAAAATTTGGAGCACCTCATATTACCAAAGACGGAGTAACGGTGGCTAAAGAAATCGAATTGGAAGATCCATTCCAGAACATGGGTGCTCAATTAGTGAAAGAAGTTGCTTCGAAAACCGGTGACGATGCAGGTGATGGAACAACAACAGCAACAGTCCTTGCTCAATCTATCGTAAACGTAGGTCTTAAGAATGTTGCAGCAGGGGCAAACCCGATGGATTTAAAACGTGGTATAGATAAAGCTGTTGCAAAAGTTGTAGAAGGCATCAAAGCTCAGGCGGAGGAAGTTGGCGATGATTTTGCTAAAATAGAATCTGTAGCTCGTATTTCTGCAAATAATGATGGTGAAATCGGGCAACTCATTGCCGAAGCAATGAAAAAAGTAAAAAAAGAAGGCGTTATTACGGTAGAAGAAGCCAAAGGTACTGATACAACAGTTGAAATTGTTGAAGGTATGCAATTTGACAGAGGTTACATTTCACCATATTTTGTAACCAATACTGAGAAGATGGAATGCGAAATGGAAAATCCATACATTCTTATTTTTGATAAGAAAATTTCCTCACTCAAAGAAATGCTTCCTATCCTTGAAGCTACAGCACAGTCTGGACGTCCTTTATTAATCATTGCAGAAGATGTCGACAGCGAAGCTTTGGCTACTTTGGTAGTAAATCGTCTGCGTGGTTCTCTTAAAGTATGTGCTGTAAAGGCTCCAGGCTTTGGCGACCGTCGCAAAGAAATGCTGGAGGATATTGCTGTACTTACCGGTGGTGTTGTAATCTCTGAAGAAAAAGGATTGAAACTTGATGGCGCGACAGTTGATATGTTAGGGCGTGCTGAAAAAGTAACAGTCAACAAAGAGACTTCTACTATCGTTAACGGTTCAGGAGATAAAGACGCCATTGCTTCTCGTGTAGCTCAAATAAAAGCTCAAATCGAAACTACAACTTCTGATTATGATCGTGAAAAATTGCAGGAACGTTTAGCTAAATTAGCTGGAGGAGTAGCTGTACTTTACATTGGTGCTGCATCTGAAGTTGAAATGAAAGAAAAGAAAGATCGCGTAGATGACGCTTTGAGTGCAACTCGTGCTGCTATCGCTGAAGGTATTGTTCCCGGTGGTGGTGTAGCTTATATCCGTTGCATAAGCTCATTAGAAAATATGAAAGGTGAAAACGATGACGAAACTACCGGTATTGAAATTGTAAAACGTGCGATAGAAGAACCTCTTCGTCAAATCGTTGCCAATGCAGGTGTAGAAGGAGCTGTCGTAGTGCAACAAGTAAAAGACGGTAAAGGTGATTATGGATATAACGCTCGTACAGGAGAATACGAAAACTTCTTTGCTGCCGGAGTCATCGATCCTGCTAAAGTAACACGGGTAGCATTAGAAAATGCAGCCTCAATTGCTGGCATGTTCTTAACTACAGAATGTGTTATAGCCGATAAGAAAGAAGAAAATCCGGCTCCAGCAATGCCTGCCCCTGGAATGGGAGGAATGGGCGGAATGATGTAATAAGAGCCTGATTTTTCAATACAGTATAAGTGAAGCCGCATATTTTTTATAGGAAATGTGCGGCTTTATATTTTATAATATTTGGAATTTAATTCCGAGAGAAAGGCTAAAAATATCATGTAATTTAAGGGTTTTATTCTGTACTGCACACATAATATACAAATCATTTGTGCATACTTCATAGAACACGCACATTGTGTTGCTAAATCTCGGATTTTTAAAATGAAGGTTTATCCTTTGTCCGAATGCTAAATTGATACGTAAATTTGTTGCTGCATAATAGTACCCTTTAGGATATTTTTTAGGAGGCTTTTGCCAAAAAGTATCACCGAAAATTTTATTGAAATAAAGTGAGACAGTAAACGGTTCTAACATCCATTGTGAAAAGTCGGCCTCATGACTCAAAGTAACTTTCCAAGGGATATAATTTTCTTTTAGTGTTATAGTGGCGTGGGCTTCATCTCCTGAAAATTTGGGCAAAAAGCCAAGTAATAGATCTGTCTCCCAATGTTTATTTCCATAATCCCATCCTATTCCGGCAGACAATAATCCCATGCCTCCGGCAAATTGGATTTTAGTATAATCAGGTATAATGTTTGACCATCTTTTTTTATATTTCTCTATACGATGTTCGTATTTTAGTGTAACTTCATTGATGGAGTCGGACTGAGCATGACTCGAATTCGGAAAACACAGAACAAAGATTATAATACCTAAAACGAATTTAAGCATACGATTTTTATCAAAAATGAACCAATTCATAATCATATCCTTCAGGTGTGACAGTAAAAAGTAAATATGACCTTTTTTGCATACTATCACAACCATAATACAATGTTCCGTCATCAAAATAATCGTTGATTGCAAATGTATGAGTATGAGCATGCAGACAAAAAAGTAAATTTTGAGATTGCTTAATTTGGTAAGCAAATGTCATTTTCACATTATTATTGAACTCAATATCTCCGGGTGGGACATGCATTACAAAAATAGTTCGGTCATAGTCATCAGTCGGTTTGATTTCCTCAAGCATGAAATCAAAATCGGGAACGGGAGTTGAATAATCAAATTCCAGTGCATTCGTATTTAAACAAATGAACTTTACACGATTATATACAAATGAAAAATTCAATGGCCCATACATTGTCGAATATATTTCTATCCCCGATCCCAAAACATCATGGTTACCACATAAAGTAACATAAGGAATTTTTAGTCTTTTCATCCTGTCTTCGAGCCAAATAAATTCTTTCTTCAATCCAAAGTCCGAAACATCTCCACCATGAATTATAAA
Source organism: Coprobacter secundus (assembly GCA_000803105.1). Taxonomy (GTDB): domain Bacteria; phylum Bacteroidota; class Bacteroidia; order Bacteroidales; family Coprobacteraceae; genus Coprobacter; species Coprobacter secundus. The sequence continues at coordinate 34,114 of JTDA01000018.1, read as the reverse complement.
ATCAATATCACTGCGTCCGTTAATATGGTCAATAAATTTTTCGGTCTCGTCATAAAAACGTTGTGTATCTCCCATAAAGGCAAATTTGAATGTCCCGGAACTCGATTTGTTTTTGATCTTCTCTATCTCTCTTTTGTTGATATTTTCATATTCATTTCCCAGTTTAGTATCGTAAGGATGATATTCGAATACGTCACAGGCATGTAAAATAATAGTAAGAAGTATAAGGTATAAATCTCTCTTAATCATAATATGATAAATTTTAATATGATAAAACTATTTTCTATCAAAAAGTTTTCGACAAATATAAAAATATAATCAAATTATCTTCGCCTATAAATCTGAAAAGGATATTTTTTCAGTAAAATAGAACATAAATTCACTGTTTTTCCTATATTTGAAGTAAGAATCAGAACATATGCACTTGAAAGAAAACAAAATTGAATATCACGAATTAGGATTTTTTCTTCCTAATAATGCAAAGATATTAATGTTGGGCAGTTTTCATCCACAGAGAAAACGTTGGTCTATGGAATTCTTTTATCCTAATTTGCAAAACGATATGTGGCGAATATTCGGATGGATATTTTTTTCGAATAAAGAATATTTCCTTGAAACAGACAAAAAGCATTTTGATAAAGAACGCATACAAGAGTTTTTAGAAGAGAAAGGAATAGCCTTAGGTGATACCGCACAAGCAATTATCAGATTAAATGATAATGCATCTGACAAATTCTTGGAAGTTGTAGAAAAGATTGAGCTTGCAAAAATATTACCACAAATTCCTGATTGTAAAGCATTGGTAACAACCGGACAGAAAGCGACTGAAATTTTATTGTCTCTTATTGATGCACCAGAACCGAGAGTAGGGGAGCATAGCACGTTTACTTGGAACTCGCAAACTTTCGGATTATATCGTATGCCATCCTCTTCCAGGGCTTATCCTCGACCTGTAGAGGAAAAAGCCAAGGTTTATGAAAAAATGTTTAGAGAGACAGGAATCTTATAGTTTATGTCAAATAGGGATTGTTTTCTTTTTCATATCCGATGCTTGTTTCTGGACCATGTCCTGGAAAAACGATTGTATCATCAGGCAATGAAAAAAGTTTTTCCTTGATTCCTGTTACTAATTGAGCGTAACTCCCACCGGGTAAATCAGTTCGGCCGATGCTACCATGAAATAATACATCTCCAACAAAAGCAACTTGGGCTTCTGGAGAATAATATACCAGACTGCCAGGAGAATGTCCTGGTACGGCTATAGTTCTGATTGTATATTTCCCTATTCGAAATTCAGATCCTTCATCTATGTAATGGACTATTGGAATGGGCTCGTCAGGTAACTGTATACCAAACATCGATGCTTGTTCTTTCATTCCTGAAAGCAAGAACTCATCTTTTTGGCTCGCCTCTAAAGGAATGTTCAAATACCTTGATATATATGGATTTCCAAAATTATGGTCAAGATGTAAATGCGTTGCCAACAAGTGCTTTATATTTATACCTTTGTTTTGTATATAGCCTGATAAAGATTCTTTTTCGTCAGTATAATAACAACCAGCATCGATAATAATTCCTTCTTTCGTATCTTTATCCCATACAACGTATGTATTTTCCGGAAATGGATTGAACTCAAATTTCTTTATTTCCATAGCGATCACTTATTTGAATTAAATCTGTACATAAACAATCTTTTTTGTCACAAAAAATTCTTCATCAAAATAATCCTTTAAGTCATAAACTATCGTACGTCTTTTGACCGGAGCTATTTCTGCTTGCAACTCGCCTCCTTTCAAACAAATAAGTCCATTTGGAAATGCATTCTTTTGTTCTTGCTTTATGTTTTTACGGACAATTTTCAGTAAGTCACCCAAAGGCATAACTGCCCTACTGACAACAAAATCAAATTTATGAGCTTCTTCTTCTACTCCACAATGCCGAAAGGATACGTTTTCTAAGCCGATAGTTTTTGCGATTTCTGTTGCTACTGTTATTTTCTTTCTAATACGGTCTAACAAATGAAATTTGCATTCAGGGAAAAAAATGGCTAAAGGTATCCCTGGAAATCCCCCCCCAGTACCTACATCCATTATCTCGCTTTCTGAAGTAAACGAAATCATTTTGGCTATACCTAAAGAATGCAAAACATGATGGATATAAAGGTTCTCAATATCTTTTCTGGATATTACATTGATTTTTGCATTCCAATCTGAATATAATGCATACAATGAAGCAAATTGTTGTATTTGCTGTGGTGACAGATTAGGAAAATATTTTTTTAAAATCTCCATAAATACATTTATTGAAATATACGTCTGATAGGACTATTGGGTAAAATATATGGCATTATTTGATTATAACTTAATGTAATCTGGGTGGTTCCCATAGCATATGGTGCAATTTCATACGGATTATATAACCAGGTAAGACCCACAGCGTTGACATAAAAATTTTCGGTGGGGACCAGATTTTCTAACCAATATCCCTTATTTTTTAATTCTTGCATTGCAGTAACTTTTTCATCTTTCGCCAATTGTTTTTTCAGTAAGGAAGTCAGTGTTGTACTATCCTTAGCTGCAAATATATCTTTCAATGTTATGATATGAATATTTTTCATATCAATAACCTGAAAAGTTGTTCCAGACATACCATGAGCACCACCGGTATAAGTATACAAATCTGAGCTATAACACCATATAGAATCGTTATTAAAAAGGCTTTTTGTTGACAAATAAAGAGAATAATTCATCCAATTTTCATCTTCTAATTTCAATTTTTCTCCTTTATTTTTCAGACCGTCTATATATTCTTGCATTTCTTCCTTATAATCATTGATATAGTTTTTCATATACAAATCCCCTGCCTGCACTGGAGTCAATTGAGCATAGGCACTACCTAATACATTTTCGATAAATATTCCTTGTAACTTTTTTAATTTTTCTTTGTTGGAAAATCCCGATGGATAGACCATGTTGATATTGAAATCACAATAGGGCATTTTTGTATCATTGTTGAGATGAGCCTCTATTTTTTTCTGATACACCGAAAAAGTCAAAGTATCGTCCAAAGTAACTATTATAGCCGTATCTGTTTCAGTAGAAACAATACTATCACTATCCAAACTTGATGATACATTTTTTTCTGATTTTTTAGAGTTACACGATATACACGATAAAACGATAAAACCGCATATCAACAACTTTACATATTGTCTATTCATACTTAAGATATATTAGGTGCTTAATTATACACAAATATAACCCTTCTTTTTGGAACAAAATTCTTATCTTAAAAATATTTCTCTTCTGTTCTAAAAAAATCTATCGATTTATAGGGAAATGATAACGGCCTTTTTTAAGAGTTAAATTTCCGTATTGAATAGCTCGAGTAGGACAATAATGTAAACAAGCTAAACATTGGATACATTTTCCTTGCCATTGAGGCTTTATATTTACAACAATATTATCTATAGGGCAAATCTTCTCGCAAATCTTACAACTAATACATTCTTCCGTTGCATAAAAGAGACTGTCTTTAATTAAAAATTTATTAAATAAAGGATTTATAATACGGCTTTTTATAAAGCGAAGATTTCCTTCGTGACAATCAAAAATATTTTTCCTTTCATCAATCATCTGGCTGATGTATTTTATTCTCTCCGGAGCATTTTTCAATTTTTGACTTTCTATATGAGGAGAATCGACATTAAAATACGGAAATACGATATAATTATTGGGCATGATTACAGAAAAACCCGCATTACAATGTATACCTTTATGTGACAAAGCCTGACGAACCTGATTAGGTGTTAATCCGGTATCATCCCCACAAGTACAAACAAAAAATACATATTGATTTTTATAATTACTGAATTGGGATTTCTTGATGAAATTGAGTACTATGGCTGGTACTCCCCAAGAATATACGGGAAAAACAAATCCTAGAACAGAGTCTTGAGTAAGTCCATATTTGTGTAATTTATTATCTTTAAGTTCTTCTGCTATGGAAAATAACTGCAAATTCAAATAAGTCGCTATTTCTTTGGCTACATATTTAGAATTTCCTGTTCCTGAAAAGTAGAATATCATAACAAACCTTTTTAAATCAAATATAAATAAACTCATCGAAACTATCCAATAAAAGCATCGTAAAAATTAGATATTAATCTGAATGAATTCAGAGAAAACAAACAAAAAAGTATCATAGATACATCATATATTTGTAGTGCATAGTAAATCGTATATTTAAAATATTATTTTTACAGCAAAAGAGAAATTTAAAAATTATGGAAAATAGATGAAACAAAAGAAAGTATTCAAAATTATTGCATTCGGTTTAGCTTGTGTTAGTTGGACAAATATGTCTAATATAGCCAGTGCGCAAGTTAAAGACCGACTTCCCGAAGAGCCGGATTATTCATCAGCCGATAGTTGGTATCAAACAATATATAATGGAAGTAAAGTTGATGTGTTCTATATTGCACCTACTTGTGTGTGGGACTGGTACAATGCTTCTGGAAATATTATGCACTATGCTGATGTTCATTGTGAAAAACAGCGTAATGCACTCCTTCCGTCACTAAAATTAGCTCAAGACATCTTTGCTAAAACAGATAACTTTTATGCACCTTATTATCGGCAAATTACACTGGAATCTTGGATGAATGGAGACAGTATTATAGAGCATCGTTTTACTTATGCTATGAATGATATAAAAAATGCATTTTATTATTACCTTACCCTAATGAACCATAAACGTCCTTTTATTCTGGCAGGATTCAGTCAAGGTGCCAAAGCTGTAGTAGAATTAATTAAGACATTGCCAGATAGTGTATGTTCCCAGCTGGTAGCTGCTTATGTTATAGGTTATAAAATTACACCTGAAGAACTATTGCAGTACCCAACTTTAAAGGCTGCACGTGATTCAATGGATACAGGTGTTATAATTTGCTATAATTCCGTTTCCTCGGTCGAAGCACTATGTACAGCACTATCACCTAACGGTATTTGTATCAACCCGACAAATTGGAGGACAGATACCATATCAGGACAATTGAATGACTCGGTTTCTGTAAAAATAGATACTTTACATCATGTACTTTTAGTAGAGGGATTAGATAAACAAAAATATTTTCTACCTTCTTTAAGTAAATTATTCAAACCTGGGAATTTCCATTTACAAGAATTATTATTTTACCGAACACAATTAGAACAGAATGTATCTTTACGAATAAAAAACTATTTGCAAATCTCAAATAAATAGGATAAATACACAGATTGGAGATAATCTTTATAAGAGTTATATTGCAAAATTACAACTTCAATTGGTAAATAATTCGTAAAATATGGTTGATTTGTATGGTAGGATAAAGATATGATATTATCAATATTGTGTATTGAAAGAAAATAATTACTTTTGCGCAGTTTTTTATTAAATGTGCAATTGATACACAGAAATGTCTAAAACACGAGAAATACTTGTAGATGTCGCAAGACAATTATTTGCAAAGTCGGGCGTCGAGAATACGACCATGAACGATATTGCAGTGGCATCTCAAAAAGGTCGGCGCACATTATACACTTATTTTAAAAATAAGAACGAAATATACAGAGCTGTAATTGAAACTGAATTGCAACACCTGTTGCAACGGTTGACCAATATGGCCAATAAAGACCTCCCTCCTGAAGAAAAATTAATGGGATATATTACAACCAGACTTGATGCGATAAAAGAAACTGTAATCAGGAACGGTTCTTTACGGGCTGAATTTTTTAGAGACATCTGGAAAGTAGAGCAAGCTCGTAAAAATATAGATTTGCAAGAAGTGGAACTGTTAAAGAAAATATTACAAGAGGGTATTAATACCGGTGTGTTCCGGATATTCAATGTCACAGCAATAGCTAACGTATTACATTATTCTCTCAAAGGGCTAGATGTTCCTTACATTAGGGATAATTTCTCAGATTTAGGAATAGAACGTTTTCGTTTAAAAGAGTATATAACGGATTTTATTTTGTACGGAATTAAAAAATAATAATTTAAGACAGATTTTATGTTTATTAATGCTACCGGATATTTTATCCCAGAAGGGAGAGTGTCGAATGATCATTTTTTTGAAATAAATGGGTTGACAAGTGAATGGATATTGCAACGTACAGGAATACAGACCCGATCAAAAGCAGAAAATGGAGAAAATGCTGAGACAATGGGTATAAACGCTGTAAAGAATGCAATGCAGCAATTACCTTATCCGATAGAAGATGTAGATCTTATTGTATCTGCTTGTTATTCTCCCAGAGACACAGTTGCGACTTTGGCTCATTTGGTTCAAAGAGAATTTAAAATAGAGAATGCTAAGGCAATGTATCTTTCCTCTGCTTGTTCTTCTTTTGCAAATGGTTTGGAAGTGGTCGAAGGATATTTTGCAATGAACAAAGCCTCGAAAGCTTTGATTATATGTTCGGAGCATAATACTTATTACAGCAATGAATCTGACCCTAAATGCGGACATTTATGGGGTGATGCTGCAGTAGCTTTATTTGTATCAAAAGAAAAACAAAATGAAGATGAATCTCAAATTTTAGATGTATATACTAGAGGACTCGGCCATATAGGGAAAGGTCCAGATGGTGTGCACTTGCGTCCCAAAGAAGACGGGATTACCATGCCGGAAGGGAGAGATGTATTTATACATGCATGCAAATACATGATTGAGGTTTTAGAGCATTTGACCAATAAAAACAATATTTCTATACCTGATCTTAAATATATCATTTGTCATCAGGCAAATATGAGGATTGTAGCAAATGTTGCTCATCAGTTAAATTTAGATATGAATAAATTCCTAAATAATATCCAGGAATTGGGTAATACTGGATCAGCCAGTGCAATGTTGGTATTGGCACAACATATTCACGAACTGAAAAAAGGAGATCTTATCGGGCTTACTGTTTTTGGTGGGGGGTATTCCAGCGGAGGATTCTTGGTCAAAATTTAATTCGCAGATTAATGTTTTAGTTTAATATAAAAAATATGAAATTATTAGAAGGAAAAGTTGCCGTTATTACAGGGGCAGCCCGTGGTATCGGTAAGGCTATTGCAATTAAATTTGCAAGTGAAGGAGCAAATGTTGCTTTTACAGATTTGGCAATCGATGATAATGCAAAGGCTACAGAAAAAGAAATTGCTGCAATGGGGGTAAAAGTCAAAGGTTATGCTTCGAATGCGGCTAATTTCGAAGATACACATAAGGTAGTGGAGGAAATTGCAAAAGATTTTGGGCGTATTGATATTCTGGTAAATAATGCAGGTATTACTCGTGATGGATTGATGATGCGCATGACAGAGGCCCAATGGGACATGGTCATCAATGTGAACTTGAAGTCAGCATTCAATTTTATCCATGCAGTAACTCCGGTTATGATGAGACAACGTTCTGGAAGTATAATCAATATGGCTTCTGTCGTTGGTGTATCAGGGAATGCTGGGCAGTGTAATTACTCTGCATCTAAAGCTGGGATGATAGGCTTGGCTAAGTCTATTGCCAAAGAATTAGGTTCTCGAGGTATACGTGCGAATGCTATTGCTCCAGGATTTATCATAACCGATATGACTGCAGCACTCTCTGATGAAGTAAAAGCCGAATGGGCAAAACAAATTCCATTGCGTCGTGGAGGTACTCCAGAAGATGTAGCGAATGTATGTACATTCCTTGCCTCAGATCTATCTTCGTATGTAAGTGGACAAGTAATTCACTGTTGTGGTGGAATGAATATGTAATGGGAAAATATGTACTGAAGATAAAGCATCTGAACATTAAGTTCAGGTGCTTTTTATTATTACCTTTGCAATGGAAACAGAAAAAATATCAATATGGATGTAATATACGAAGACAATCATATTATTGTTGTAAATAAAACCTCTTCTGAAATAGTACAAGGTGATAAAACTGGGGATATACCGCTCTCCGAATCTTTAAAATTATGGTTGAAAGAGAAATATGGTAAACCTGGAAATGTATTTATCGGTGTAGCACACCGCCTTGATCGTCCGGTAAGTGGAATTGTCGTATTTGCAAAAACCAGTAAAGCTCTTACTCGATTAAATAATATGTTTCGTGACGGTGAAGTTAAAAAAACATATTGGGCAATCGTAAAAAGTTGTCCTAAAGAAAAAGAAGCAACATTGACACATTATCTAATAAGAAATGAAAAGCAGAATAAATCTATTGCATATGAATCAATGAAACCTAAATCGAAAGAAGCAACTTTGTCGTATAAGGTTATTGCTCAAAGCAATAATTACTATTTGCTTGAAGTTGATCTTAAAACCGGTAGACATCATCAAATACGATGCCAATTGGCAAAAATAGGTTCTCCTATAAAAGGCGATTTGAAATATGGATTTAATCGTTCCAATCCAGATGGAGGAATATCTTTACATGCCCGGTGTATAAGCTTTATTCATCCTGTATCCAAGAAAATAATAAATATTACAGCACCAGTTCCTGAAAATAATTTATGGAAAACATTCGAAAATATTATTGAAAAACAAGAATAATACTTTTTGACAAAAAGTGATGAAAAGTATTACAGAAGTTATTTTCCAAAGTATTTCTTAGTCAGAATCTGGAATTCCGCACTTTCTTTTATATCTTTCAACCATACATTCAGACTATCAAGTAAAACAGGGGAAGTTTTTCTTAAAGCCCAAGATTGGAATTGAGTAAAACTTATATCTGTCTGGTAATCAATCTCTGGAAATTCTGACGCCATCTGTTGAGCGATATTTTCATTTATCACAGCAAATTCGATATCACCCTTAGCAACCATTATGACCAGCTGTTCGGCACCATATTTTGTTTCCTCTTTTACATATATCGTATCACCGATTTCATGAGCAAGATTTTCGATACGGTAACGAGTCGGAGCATCACTTATAATATAAAGTGTTTTACGAGCCAAATCAAGTTGATTGCGAATAGGTTTTGTATTATTATTAAATTCAGGTTTTCTCTGTATCAATACTTGTTTATTCAATAATATAGTTTCAGTAAAATTGTATTCTTGTTTGCTTTCTGTAGTCACGGGCAAAGTTCTTCCGACAATATCATATACATTTTTATTCAAACCCTGCAAACTTTTACTAAGACTTACTTCCGGGAAAACAAGTACGGCAAGTCCACTACGTTTACTAATCAGATTGGCCAATTCATAGTCAAATCCGATAATACTATCCTGTGTTACATAATAACTCAGAGGATTATAATCTGTTACAATACGTAAAGTATCTTCTTTTAAAATTTCCGGATAATCACGAATTTGGGAAGTTTCTGATTTTAAATTATTACGTAATATAAACATAATAATCAAACAAATTATCAGAAGTGATAAATACATAACCATTCGCTTTCCATATACAAACCGCATATCTTGAAATTTTAGTTGGCAAAGTCAATAGAAATCCCTATCTGAAGCATCGATGGAGGTAATGGATAATGGGGTAGTGTAAACGAGTTTTTCCCCCCGAACAAACCTTGGTTCGCATGAGAATACATAACATAAAAACGTGTTTGCTTCAATTTCATATTTATGTAGGCATTCATGAGAGGATATCCTCCAATTTTCACATCATTTTGGGTATGAAATGATAATATAGCTGGTTCGTATGCTTCTCCGTAATATTTTGTATAATACCTGAAATCTGCGCCCAATTGCACATGTAAAACTTTTGCTATTCGAAATAAAAAATACAAATTACTATATACACTGAAATCAGGAAGAGGTATTACAGAAGATTTACTTGATTTTTGATATACCAGTTGGTTATCCAGATTAAATGGCCCAAAGTGAAAATCTTGTTGCAATGTCGCACTAAATACTTGCAATATACTGCTTTCTTGTTTAGGCAAACAATCATTTCCAAAATAAACATAGTTTTGAATATTCTCTACTCCCACATTCAGGCGAGTACCCCATCGAGGCACAGAAAATTCTCCCCCAACACGGAATCTCCTAATTTTCCCAAAATTACTATTATCCCATACAAAATGGTTAGATACGTAATGTTTATAATAAAAAGCTGGCTCCGTATTTTTAAAAAAGCCGTATGCTCGTAACTGGACTGTATCTTTGAATATTGGAAAGCGTGTATTGATATGTCCATCAATGTCTAGAGAACCGGCCTCTGGTCCAGTCAATCCAAGCTGTCCTTTTGCGTAATAAGTCAAAACTTTACCTTGCTGTTTCGAAACTTCTGCACCTACCCACAATATATTATCTGTATAATATTGACTATTTCTCGCATAAGAATACCTATAAGAGTCTCCGGTCAAAGAAGGGACCTCAGGCTTAGATATATAATCAATAGGTATAGTATCTGCCATAAGTTTAAATCTTCGTACCTCGTATGTCAGATAGGCCGCTAACCCCATCTTTGCATACTTATTAAATCCCTCTAACAAAGATACGCCAAAAGTATTTTTTAATGACCAATATGATGTAGAATCATTTGTGCGATTATTATTTAAATATGTATTTTTGAAATATTTAGCTCCTTCACTTGCATCATTGTTGACAAACCGACGCATATTATCATTATATTCTATAGTGTGGATAAAACTGGTGACCGGGACAAAAATCTCAACCTTGGATGTATCTCGTTCTTCCGTTCTATAAAAGCCCAATTTATATCTTTGTGTTGCATAATAATTTTTCCCTCTTACACGATTGTATGCATCTGTTAGATTCACATTTACACTTTTCGAATCTAACGTTTGTCCGCCTGCTAAATTTTCTGGATGCAAAATCTCATTATCATCGGTTATTCCTCCGTTTTCTTGATTTACAAAATTTAGAGTATTAAATAATATTTGTAACTCATATTTCTCGCCTATATAACTCCCGAATAATTGCCAGCTAAAATCTTTAGTAGCTAAGCTTTGATAATGACCTCGAGACAAGACATAATCCATGCTTGCACCAAAAGCCAATTGCTTATTGACATTACCTGAAAAAGTAGCTCTTAAATCTTCCTGTTTATTTGTTTTTGAACCTCCGGAAAGGTAAGATAGGAAAGTGATAGGTATACGGGAATTGTAAAAATCAAAGTTTGCTGGAGTTTTGATCCAATGGCTATATGGTTCTTTAAATATAAACTGAGGCATTTCTGGACGTTCAAAAAATATTTTAGATAATCCCGGACCTCCTAAGTTACCAGTGTATCCATAAGCCGTTGAGTATGATGTCGGAAGATCTGTGCTATAATAATTCAACATCAATGTATCAACAGGTACACGGTAGCGATTTCCTAAAGGCTGGGTATTACGCCACGCATACGGGTCGGGACCATTATTCTTTTTCTTTGCAGAAATAGAGACGGTGCAAAGAAGAAATATGATTATGGCAAAATAAAATCTCTTCATACGGCTGCAAAGATAAAACTAAAATGCAAATATAAATAACGGATGATTTCTTTATTTATATAAAACTGCTTTATCCTCAATAAAAGGCGTTAAAATACAAACAGAAAAAGATTTATTTCATTTAACAAATATTATATCAGCAAATAAATCTAAATGGTAATATGGCTTGTTATAGGATATATTTAGCTTACTTAAACATTAAAATAAATTATTATGGACATTACAACTTTTAATTTTTGGGGGAAAACAAAATATTGGTGGGTAATTATGCTGGCCGGAATAATTCTGATCCCTTGTGGGCTTTGGCTGTTATTTCAACCTATAATCGGTTATGCAGTTATCTCTCTACTTTTCGGTTGGGGATTAATTTTAACAGGTGTCGTACAACTTGTAGTTGCAGGAAATGTCGAAAAACGAGTCCATGGCTGGGGCTGGTGGCTTGCAGGAGGTATCATAGACATATTTATCGGTTTCGTTCTGATAAGTAATCTTGCTCTTACGGAAATGACACTACCATTCTTTTTTGCATTTATTTTCCTATTCAAAGGTATTAGTAATATTGTTTCTTCGTTTACAATGACATCCACATATAAATATTGGTGGTTGTACTTAGTAAATGGAATTTTCATGCTGATTATATCATTCCTATTTTTCTTTTCTCCATTCTCGGCATCATACACTATATTATTCCTTTGTTCTTTTGTTTTTATATATTGGGGTATATCGTTAATTGTCTTCTCAAATGATTTAAAACCGGTTAAAAAAGGAGAAGCGTCCGCATCTTGAATATTATAAATTAAATAAGCCAATTGTTTTTTATATATTTCTATTGTTAAAGAGTATTCTTTTGAAAGAATACTCTTTTTATTTATAATGATTCCTTACTAATCTTTTTACAGGTTCTTAGTTAAAAACTATTTCTACTATAAGAATATTAGATTATTGTGCTATTTTTGTATAATAAGTAGGTAGTATATGCAGCTTCTTATACTGTATATATCATCTACTTAATATCGATGAGGTAAGACTCTTAAAAGATATAAAAATAATCAGATAGGCTTAAACCTTATGGATATAATGACGTCGAAAGATTAAAGTAGATAATAAATTTTGGAGGACACAGTTATGAGAAAGACAAGATTATCCTCTTTAGTAATTTTACTATCATTGGGTAGTAGCATTGTATTTGCCCAAAAGTATATACCGGAAGATGATATTTATTATCAGCCGGGAGATGAAAACCCGATAGTAGAACAGAAAAAAAAGGAAAAAGCTGAAGATGCGAAAATACATCGAACAATTATTATCAATGAGATGAAAAATAATCAGGAACGTGATGTAGATGAATATAATAGACGGTCAAAAATCAATGTAGATTCTCTTCTGCAAAATCAGGAAGAAGATTCGGTTGTATACACTATAAAAAGTGGAAATAATGATGATGACGGTTACTATTTAAATGGTTTCAATGGAACTCAGAACGATTTTGAATATGCCGAACGGATTCGTCGTTTTTATAATCCTAAATTTACAATCCATATAAGTGATCCGGCTTATACGGATATTTATTTTCTCAATTCAAATGATTGGAATGTATATATAGACGATTCTTATGCCTGGGTTACTCCCACTTGGACAAACCCATGGTATTGGAATTATGCCTGGGCTCCTTATAGTTATACCAGTTGGTCATGGCGTTGGAATTTTGGATGGGGATTTAACTTTGGTTGGAGCAGCCCTTATTGGGGATATAACCCTTATTGGGGGCCAAGACCTTGGTATCCGTCTTATGGATGGGGTGGACCTCATCATCATCATCCGGGACCCGGATGGTGGAGCGGACCTTCGTATCGTCAATCAAATGTAGGCAGGTCTTCAGGTTATCGGGGTAGTAGTTATACAGGACGTCAAAGCGGTACATCTAATTCCCATATTACAAATCGTGGTCGCACCTCGTCGACATCCGTTTCGGGTAGACCCGTCCAATCATCAGGAAGGAATACATATACTAACTCAAGTAGAGGGCGGTCTTCATCTACAACTGTCACGACAAGACCAACAGTTGGTTCTTCGAATGATTACTACCGTAATTCAAATCGGAGCCGTACAAGGATAAGTAACTCTTCTTCATCAAGCAGTTCGAGCAGCAGTCGTCCGTCAAGTACAGGCACTTACAATTCGAGTAGAGGCCGCAGCTCTTCTTCATATGAAAATCGTTCTACATATTCTCCTTCGAATAACAGCAGTTCTTATAACAGGTCTTCTGGCGTTTCATCTGGCGGAGGAAGGAGTAGTGGTAGCTCTGGTGGTGCCAGACGGGGAAGATAAATGATTTATTTTCATATAGATAATCCTAAAAAATTGGAAAGATGAAAAAAATATATATTTTGACTGCTGTTTTATACAGTATACCTTTGATGATGTACGGGCAAGGAGAAACAGATGCATTGAGATTTTCTCAATTAGATATGAGAGGAACAGCTCGTTATATGAGTATGGCAGGGGCTTTTGGTGCATTAGGAGGAGATATTACAACTTTGTCTCAAAATCCGGCAGGTATTGGAGTATACCGTTCGTCAGAAATAGTTACGACTTTTGGATTTGATAATTTTTCCAACAATGTATCAGCTACTGGTGGTAAAGTTAATAGTTCGGATTTTCGATTTGCATTCAATAATATAGGAGCAATAGGAACCATCAATACAGGAAATAATTCGGGACTGGTTAATTTTAATTTCGGATTTGCTTATAATAGGCTTAAGACTTTTAATCGTAACTATCGGGCTAAATTTGATAATTTGCAAACCTCTCTGACTAATTATATAGCAAATAGAACAGGAGGAATACCGGAACAGGATCTTATATTGACAGACAATTATGATCCTTACAATAGTGTCTCATGGTTACCGGTATTGGCATATGAGTCCTCTTTAATCTCGCCTTTACCTGTGGGTGAAGATGGAAATCAACAGTATTTCGGATTATTTAACGGGCCCAATACGATAGGCTATTATCCGGAGGACCCGGATAGTAAGGGTTATGCCGACTTATACGTCAGAGAAAAGGGACGTATCGATGAATACTCTTTAAATTTGGGAGGAAATATTTCGAATAAGGTATATTTCGGATTGGGTGTAGGTATTGTAGACATAGACTATACGCAAAAAACAGAGTATATAGAAAATATAACAAATCCTCGATATCCTGATAAAAGAATGGCCCAAGAAAGTGGAAACATAAATCTCTCCAACTATTTACAGACAAGGGGTACAGGTTTCAATTTTAAATTGGGGTTAATCGCACGTCTTACCGATTTTTGGCGGTTAGGTTTTGCATTCCATACTCCGACTGTTTATACTATGCGGGATGAGTATTGGGCTTCTGTAAATAATAGCGCGATATTAGAACAATCGAATCCGGGGGAGGCTGATAGCCCGTTTATTCCAATATACCGCACTACCCCGGACGACCATGTATATTACACAGATTATAAATACAATTCGCCGTGGAGAATAATGGCCAGTACAGCATTTATAATAGGGAAAAAAGGTATTGTCAGTTTTGATTACGAATATACTGGATATAATAAAATGAAAATGTCAGATGAAGACGGAGTTGCTCTGTATGGAGACTATGGTTACACTGTAAATGATTTGATACGGGAAGACTTTAAGGCTGGACATACATTTAAGATTGGAGGAGAATATCGTCTGACTCCGCAACTTAGCCTTAGAGCAGGGTATGCTAATCAATTATCGCCAGTCAAAGCAACAATTCTTGATATGAATACAGAGGTTATTACTGCGGGTACCCAACCTATGTACAATCTGAATCGTAGCACTCAGTATTTTACAGCAGGAGCTGGGTATCGTTTTGGTCAAGTCTATATAGATTTAGCATATATCAATAAATTGAACAAAGAAGATGTATTTCCATATTCTCCTACATTTATTGGTGATAAAGCAGATTTGCCTTCTGTTGCCAAGCTGACAGGTCATACCAATTCTTTAATGTTGACATTAGGATATAAATTTTAAAAATTAGGAATATAGAAACACCAAGGTTCCATTCAATAAAGAATGGAACCTTGGTGTTTTTATATCTTTCAGGAAAACAAAAACATTATTAGCAAATGTCTTGATAATTGCAAAAATTATTATCTTTGATAATAATATTAATCTAAGTACAGATTTTGAATATCGATACAAACAATATTGAGTTTCAGGATGCTCTGAGCCTAATTCAGTACACATCTCAATCTGTTTTTCTAACAGGAAAAGCCGGTACTGGAAAATCGACCTTCTTAAAATATATTTGTGAAAATACTCGAAAAAAGCATATCGTTTTAGCACCTACGGGAGTAGCAGCTATCAATGCTGGAGGAAGTACTATACACTCTTTTTTTAAGATGCCATTTCGTCCTATATTACCGGACGACCCGGATTTAAGTTTAACAAACGGACGAATCTTTAATTTCTTAAAATATAGAAAAGCTCATCGCAAGTTATTAAAAGAAGTCGAGTTGATTATTATAGATGAGATTTCTATGGTACGTGCCGATATGATAGATTTTATAGATCGGGTACTACGAGTTTTTTCAGGAAATATGAGACTTCCTTTTGGTGGGAAACAATTGCTTTTTGTCGGAGATATTTATCAGTTAGAACCGGTTGTGACATCTGATGCAAAAGAAATACTTGAGCGCTTCTATCCAAATGCTTATTTTTTTTCGGCCAGAGTATTCAATGAAATAAAATTGGTTCCTATCGAATTGAAAAAGGTATATCGGCAAACAGATAAATCTTTTGTAGAAATACTCGACAAAATACGAAACAATACGATAACAAATTCTGATTTAAAACAATTGAACAGTCAGTATAATCCTGATTACGAATCTGATGAAAACGTGTTTTCCATTACTCTGGCTACTCGTCGGGATAATGTAGATTATATAAACGAAAAGCATTTGTCAGAACTTACGGGGCAAGAATATGCTTTTATTGGTGAAATACATGGAGATTTTCCAGAAGCAAGCCTTCCGACACAGAAGGAACTGATTCTTAAAGAAAAAGCTCAGATTATTTTTATCAAAAATGATTATGAAAGGCGATGGGTAAATGGTACTATCGGGATTATTTCATCCATTTCTGATGAGGGCATATATGTTTTACTTGAGAATGGAGAAGAGCATCTGGTAGAAAAAGATTCTTGGAGAAATATACGATATACCTATAATGAAGAAAAAAAATGTATAGAAGAAGAAGAGTTAGGGTCTTTTATACAATATCCCATGCGATTAGCATGGGCAATTACAGTACATAAGAGTCAAGGACTGACCTTTAGCCATGTAATAATTGATTTTACGGGTGGGGCATTTGCTGGAGGACAAACGTATGTTGCACTCAGTCGTTGTACATCATTGGATGGTATAGTTTTAAAAAAACAAATTAGTCGTAGCGATATATTCATCAAACCTGAAATTATATCTTTTAGCCGGAAATTTAACGATAAAAAATTAATAGAACAATCTTTAAAATTAGCTCAGGCTGATCGGCTTTATCAGGAAGCGGTCAAATATTTTGACAAAGGAGATTTTGACAATTTTTTAAATGCCTTTTTCGATGCCATTCATTCTCGATACGATTTAGAAAAGCCTGTAATAAAACGCTTCATACGAAGGAAATTGGGAATTATAAATGAGTTGAGGAACAAGAATGGACAACTTGAATCAAAGCTTCATGAACAGGCTCAATCTATGAAAGAATATGCACATGAATATTATTTGTTAGGAAATGAATGTATTACAAAAGCTCATGATGCAAAATCAGCATTAGCAAATTTTGATAAGGCATTGTCTCTCGACCCGTTATTGGTAGATGCCTGGATACGTAAGGGTATAACTCTGATGGATATGAATGATGACTATGAAGCTGCCCGATGTTTTAATGAAGCTGTCAGATTAAGCCCCCGTTATTTTAAAGCATTATATAACCGAGGAAAATTAAGATATAAAATAGGTGATTATGAAACAGCAATATCTGATTTGTTGAAAGCTTCAGATTTAAAGCCTCATAATCCAACAGTACACGACCGCTTGGGAGATGCCTATTCTAAAATTGGAAATATGGAGCAAGCCACACGACAATGGTCGATAGCCGAGACAATAAGAGAACAAAAATCTAAATAATATAAATTATGAATGCACGTGTAAAAAAAGGGCTTAAAATTACAGGGATTGTAGTTTTGTCGTTTTTCATTTTATTATTGATTCTACCTTTTGCTTTTAAAGGAAAAATATTGGATATTGTAAAGAATGAGGCAAATAAAATGTTAGAGGCCAAACTTGAATTCAGCGATTTGAATTTAAGTTTTATTTCTCATTTTCCCAAAGCAACAATTGGATTGGAAAATCTGTCACTCGTAGGCGTCGGGGATTTCAGTAAAGATACCTTGGTATCGGCGAAAGAAATAGATATTGCTGTAGACATTTTGAGTTTGATAGGCAATGATGGAATAAAAATTCACCATATCATACTCGACAAGCCGGCGATAAGGGCAGTCAAATTACCCGATGGGAGAGTAAATTGGGATATAATGAAATCTGATAGCACGACACAGACTACAGACACGATAACATCTGAACCTTCAAATTTCGCGTTACAACTACAGAAATTTTCCATTAATAGCGGGCGCCTGGCATACGTTGATGACTCCTCGAAAATGCAGTTTAAAACTCAAGATTTAAATCTTAAACTTAGAGGTGATATGACAGTCAAAAGTACCGATATCGATTGCCAGATGACTACTGAAAAAATAAATTTTTTGATATCAGGTGTTCCCTATCTTAGAAATGCTGAATTTGAAATGGACCTGAAATTAAATGCAGATTTCGAAAATAATAAATATACATTTGATGAGAATAGATTAAGATTGAATGCCATAGAAATGAATCTCGACGGATGGCTGACCTTATTGGAAAATGGTATGGATATGGATATATCTGTGAATACTCCCCAAATAAACTTTAAAGACATCTTGTCCTTAATTCCGGGTATTTATCAGAATAATTTCGATGCATTACGAGCTTCCGGAAATTTAGATTTTAAAGCCGAAGCTAAGGGGCTGATGGTCGGAGAATCACTTCCCAAATTTGCAATAGGATTCAATGTGAATAACGGGATGGTCAGCTATGAAGGAATGCCTCAAAAAATAGAACAAATAACCATAAAGACTGCCGTCCAAAATCCCGGTGGCAATGCCGATAAAACGACTGTCAATGTCGAAGATTTCAGTTTCAAAATGGCAGGAAATCCTTTTAAGATAACCTTGTTTGCAGCGACACCTATATCAGACCTAAATTTTAAAGCTACTGCAAATGGTATGCTGAATTTGAACAGTATAAAAGATATATATCCATTAAGTGACTCTATAAAATTAAATGGTATTCTAACAACAAATTTGAATTTCTCTGGTAAAATGTCAGATATCGAGAAGGAAAAATATGAAAATATCAAAGGTGAAGGTAACTTGAAAATAGAGAAAATGAATTTGACAATGAGTGGTTACCCGGCAATTGCTATCCATACAGCTTCTGCGACCGTATCTCCTCAAGCTATGTCTTTAAATCAGTTGGATGTACAAATTGGAGAAAATGATATACATGCCCAAGGTGCATTGTCAAATTATTTATCATATATATTGAGGAACGAAACGCTAAAAGGTAATTTGGTATTGCAATCCAACAAACTAAACCTAAATGACTTCATAACAGATACTGCCTCCGGAGAAAATGAGGTAGCAGAGAATATGGATACAACTGCCATGACAGTATTTGAAGTTCCTGAAAATCTAAATTTATCTTTGAAAGCAAATTTCAAAGAAGTGATTTTTCAAAAAATTGACATTAAGAATTTAACAGGGAATATCACAGTTTCTGACGGAACAGCACGAATGAATCCGCTAAATCTGGATGCTTTTGGAGGAAATGTCTCTGCTGCGGGTTCATATAGTACGAAACAGAATAAAAAAAATCCTCAAGTTGATTTTTCTTTGGATATAAAAAAAGCATCCTTTGAAGAAACATTTAAACAATTGGATATGATACAACAAATTGTACCGATATTTGCAAAAACAGGAGGAAATTACTCTGTAAACGTTGACTTGAAAACACCATTAGATGAAACAATGAGTCCTGTTTTAAATGAGATATGGGCCAAAGGTGTCTTATCATCAAATGATATACATATCCAAAATATTGAAGTCTTCAATCAGTTGGCTACTCTTCTAAAAAATGATAAGCTAAAAAATATCGAAGCCAAAGATATTCGCATACCGTTTACTATTGAAAATGGATTATTGAAGACGTCTCCTTTCGATATCAAGTTGGGAAATATCAACATGAATCTCTCTGGAACTACAGGCTTAGACCAAAGTATCAATTACAATGCAAAAATAGAATTACCATCAAATGTTACTGGGGGATATGTAAATAATGTAACAGCCCAAATTGGAGGTTCATTTACAAAACCTTCGATAAAATTAAATACAAAGGAAATTGCTACAGAAGCTGTAAAAAAAGTAGTTGAAGATAAACTTACCGAAATTACAGGAAAAGACAATTCCGAAAGAATTGCAGCTCTTCGAAAAGAGGCTGATGCTGCTGCCGAGAAATTAGTACAAACGGCCCAAAATGAAGGTCAGAAATTGATAGATAAAGCATCTAAACCCCTTGAAAAAATAGCAGCTCAGGCTGCAGCAAAAAAGTTAGTTTCCGAGGCGGAAAAGCAAGCTGCAAAACTGAGAGAAGAGGCAGAGAAACAAATTCAAAAACTTGAACAGAAATAAATTTGTCATGATAATAATTCGGGATAGGATGTATTTTGTTGTTCTATCCCGTTCTTTTGTTTTTCCTCTCCAGAATTTTTTCAGAATTTCAGCCTATTTTTATTGCCTAAAATAATTGTCATGAAAGTATTGATTATAGAAGATGAACTTAGTTTGCAAGAGACCATGAAGCTTTCGTTGGAAAGAGAAGGGTTTGTTGTGGAAACAGCAGGAAATTATTCCCAAGGTTTACTTAAAATAGAAGACTACAATTATGATTGCATTCTTTTGGATATTATGTTACCCGGAGGCAATGGGTTAATGTTGTTGGAAGAGCTGAAAAGAATGGGGAAAAAAGAGAGTGTAATTATTGTTTCAGCAAAAGATTCTATTGATGATAAAGTCGCTGGATTGAACTTAGGTGCTGATGATTATTTGGCAAAACCTTTCCATCTTGCCGAATTGAATGCACGTGTCAAATCAGTTATACGCCGGAACAAAGCTGGAGGAAGTTTAGAAATTACATTAGGGAATATGGTTGTGTACCCCGATTTGCAAACGGTAAAAATAAATAATAAAGAACTTGTCCTTAATCGGAAAGAATTTTCTTTGCTTTACTATTTTATCACTAATCCCAATCGATTAATAAACAAAATTGCATTAGCAGAATCGGTCTGGGGTGATCATATTGACCAAGCTGATAATTTTGATTTTATATATTCACAGGTAAAAAATTTACGAAAAAAATTGACTTTGTCAGGTGCTTCTGTTGAAATAAAGGCTGTTTACGGATTCGGCTATAAATTGGTTACCGAATAAATATGAGACTATTACATTATACATTATCTCGATTGACAATTATACTTTTTTGTATTTTGTCGGTCTGGGCATTTATCTTTTATCGTTTTATGATAGACGAAATAAACGATGAAACAGATAATATGCTCAGTAATTATAAAGAGCATATACTTCGAAAATTTCTGATACAAGGTGACGATAACAGCATGCAAGAGCAGATAATGGGCTCCTACAAGATCACTCCCATCCCCAAAGATATTGCTAAAGAATATTCAGAAACATATATAGACACAGTAATTTATGTAGATATAGAATCGGAATATGAGCCGGCAAGAGCTTTAAAAACTACATTTATGGGACCAGATGAGCAACACTATGAATTGATCGTATTATCTTCGGTTCTTGAAAAAGAAGATTTGATAGAAACCATCTGGTGGAGTGTGCTTATACTATATATTATACTGCTTATTTCTATCATATGGGTTAGCGAATGGGTTCTGAAACGGAGTATGCAACCATTATACAAACTTTTGCAGTGGTTAAGTAAATACACACTCGGCAGATACTCTTTAGCACAGCCTTTAAATAACGAAACCCGTATCAAGGAATTTTCAGATTTAAACAAATCTATATCTGAAATGACTTTGAGAAACGAAAAAATATATCAATCACAGAAACAATTTATAGGGAATGCATCTCATGAACTACAAACACCTTTAGCTGTATGCATAAATAAGATAGAACTATTATCAGAGATGCCAGAATGTACAGAAAAGCAATTATCTATACTGAACGATATGTATGAAACTTTACAAAGGACTGTTCGTATGAACAAATCTTTATTACTATTATCCCGTATAGAAAATAACCAGTTTCCTGATACAAAAGAAATTTCCATTAATGATAATATAAAGCTATTACTTCAAGATTTCTCTGAAATATACGACGAAAAGGAAATTATTGTAAATATAGAAGAAAAGGGAGTTTTGAAATGGCTAATGAATGAAACTCTAAGTTCTGTTTTATTGTCTAATTTGTTAAAAAATGCGTTTGTTCATACCCCTAAAAAAGGGGAAATCAAAATAATTATTTCATCCAAAAAACTGACTATTGCCAATAATGGCTTTGCTAAACTGGACGAAAACAAAATTTTTTCTCGTTTCTATAAAGATGAAAACAAAAAAGAATCCACAGGGCTAGGATTATCTATTGTATCAACAATAGCTGCATTATACAATTTGAATATAAAATATAGCTTTCATAACGATATGCACCAATTTGAAATTACTTTCCCTAAATAGAGTTGTTTCTTTTTCCAGAATTATTCCAATTTTTGTCTATAATTTTGCCACAAACCTAAAAATGAATATAACAATGAAACGATTTGTTTTTTTACTATTTAGTGTAACATTAATAGTATCTTCCGCATGGGCTGATAGAAAAGATGTCGTAACAGACGACATTAGTAAACTGCCTCCTGCTGCAAGGACTTTTATACAAAAGCATTTTCCTAATATACCTGTTTCTTATCTAAAAATCGAAAAAGAATTTTTTTCAAAAACATACGATGTTATCTTAACAAATGGATATGATTTGGAATTTGATGAAGATGGGGCATGGATAGAAATTGACTGTAATAAAGATTCTGTTCCGGCTGATATCATTCCAAAGAAAATTTACCAATACTATAAAAATAAATTCGCCCAATACAAAATTATAAAAGTAGAAAAAGAAAAAAAGGAATATCAAATAAAACTCTCTTCGGGACTGGAGCTGATATTCAATCTAAAGCAAGAATTCTTACGATTTGATGACTAGTTCAAAATTATTTTCACATAAAGGATCCGATTTCTTTACGAGTCTTTTGGGTCATACATTTCTTTATATTATATCGATATGCCATAACTGCAAATATAAAATAAACAATACATTGAAGCCATAATGTGATATATTCTTGCCTTATATCAGCCATAGAAGCTCCCATAGAATTTATTTTCACGAAAGCTAAGGTTCCGGGAGCTGCCGGTATGATAAAATGTGCAACTTTCCAGTACCAAGGCATAAGTTCAAGAGGGTAGGAGACTCCTGATAAAAATATCAACCCTACAGAAAAAAAGGCTATCATTAGCAATGGCGATTCAGAGTCGGTATAAAATACAGAAGCAGCAAGACCAAAAAAACTGCTTGCAAGTAGATAAGGTATCATCAACATTGTAATTTCATATTTATGCCCTATATTTGGTAAACTAAATAGTACAGGCATTAATCCCAAAAGAAACAAAGAAAAAATAAAATACAGTGAACAATAAACGAAGGTTTTCCCTAAAACTATACGTGATACAGGGAAAAAACTTTTTTCCCGACCGGCATATATCGATAAAGCTCCTGTATTTTTTTCATCACCACTTATCATTCCTATTACCATAAGTAAGGTTTGAAAAATAATAACCATCAATACCGCAGGTATTAGATAACTACCATATCCCTCTGTATGATTATATAATGCTGTTCCAACTACGGAAATAGCTTTGGATTGAGTAATAATTGGGGTATCTTGTTGCGGTAAAAAAACAAGCATTTCAGGCCGATACTTCTCATCTATTGCCATCATAGCCCCGGATGAGGATTCTTGCATAGCCAGATAATAAAGAAAAGCATCAGTGGTCCCATACATTATATAAATAGATTCATTACCTCGATTTACACGTACGTCAAAATCTTCCGGTATATAAATAATACCTATTACTTCCTTTTTTTTCATTAATTCTTTTGCCTCTGGAAAATCAGCTGCATTAGTATACACAGATACTTGTGGGGCGGCATTTATCAAACGGGTGTATTCTCGGCTCAATGCTGTACGTGAATTATCCACCACAGCAATAGGGGCATTTCGTATAAGGTTCGGAGCATACATATAATTATATAAAAATCCGTATACAAAAATACCCCCTATCAATACAAGTAATATAGCATAACTCGTTGCTATAGTACTGAATTCACTTATCATTATCGAGATAATGTCTTGTATCTTGTATTTTATCTTATCTAATATTTTCATATTTATGACTTAAAATAGCTTTCTTGAGATGCGGTAACAATAGTAGTGCTACTAAAATAAAAGCAAATAAAGCTGCCACATTTTGCCATGTATAGGCATATCCATAATCTCCATATAACAAATTTTGATTAATTTCAATAAAATGGCGTACAGGAAATAAAAAGGATAAGTAATAGATAATCGGGAAAAAGAAAGGTGCAGGAAACGTTACCCCCGAAAGTGTCGCACCTAAAGATCCTACCATAGATACAATACTGATTATAATACTTATTGCAGGAAAAAGAGAGAATAGGAAAACGCCTAAAAATTGTGTTGCTATAATGAAAAGTACAGTGGTTAAATTCAATGGCCAAAAACCGCAAGAAAAAGGAATGTGCATTACTCCAAACATCACATAATTTGCGAAAATACCCATTATCACAAATATGGCAGTATAAGGTAATATTTTTCCCAATACAGCAATAACCATGTTTTTTTTTGCACATTCGAGCCAAATGTTTCCAGTTTTGAACTTGATTTCAATACCTATAGAGTAAACAGTAACCAATAAAATTATTACTTGAAACAAAATAAAGAAAAATGGATTACTCAGATAGACAGAATAATCTAAGTCCGGATTATACAGAGGATGACTTTGTGTATTGATGGGAACTAAAAAACTTTCTATTAAACTTTCATTAATTCCCAAAGCTGTTGCTTCTACTACAATTGGAGATAAAGACAAGGTTTGTAATACCGTCTCAAAGGCACCTCTGACTTCACTCCCTACACTCAATAATGCATAATGATAATAATAAGAGAGAGTAGCCCCATTTCCATTCAATAAGTTATCTTCAAAATTGGGAGGAATAACCAGATACCCATAAATTTGTTTTTTTTGTGTCGCATTTCTTGCCGAGATATCATCGATATAATATTCGGTTACTTTGAATGTGGGGACAGCAGAAACTGTACGTATTACACTTCTTGATGTTGCTGTTTGGTCATAATCAACGACTCCGACAGGAATATTTTCCATTTGTCCAGACCCAAATATTGTCGCCATGAAAAATATACTGAACAGAGGTAAAACAATACAGGCTCCAAAATACAATTTTCGAGATATCATCCGTATCCATTCACGCTTCAATACAGAAATAAAAGCACTATCTTTTATGGACCTATTCATTTTTTTGTTCATTGAGATTTACCAGTACAGACATACCCGGTCGCAATCCTTCAATAACAGGCTCTGGAACAGCATGTATTTCAAATGTTCGTAAATCGTAACTTCCGGTTTGTTTTGTAGACCGCCAAGTTGCATAACTTCCTAAAGGACTGATATAATTAATTTTGAATTTTATACTTTCTCCACCCAGAGCTGGAACACTACCATTGAATACACCATTCATCTTAAAATGAGGAAGAAGGTCTTCCCGTACATTCAATACAACATATGCATCATCCAAGACAACCAGACTCATTATAGGCATTCCGGCGCCTACCAGTTCACCTCGTTTAGGATATATGTTCGATATTTGTCCATTGTCAGGGGCCGTCAATCGTGCATCCTGAAGTAAAGCCTGAACCTCATTGACCGAACCTTTTGCTGCATTTACCAAAGAACGGGCACTTTCTCTATCCTGGATTTGAGCACCATCTACAGCCAATTGATATTGTTGATAAGCAGCCCTCTCACCGGCAAGAGCAGCTTTATATAAAGCTTCAACCTCATCCTTTCGCTGAGAAGTAATAACACTATCCTTATATAAAGAAAGTATTCGGTTATATGTAGTCTGGGCCAATTGCAAATCAGATTTGGCTTTATTCCATAGTTGAAGCATAGATTCCACTATTTGTTTGCGAGTTCCCTCATCTATTTTTTGATTTTGAAATTTTGCAATGCTTTCAAAAGCATTTACCTGTTCAAATTTTGCAAGGGCTTCAGGGCTATTTATAATCACTAAAGTATCTCCTATTTTTACATTTTGGCCTTCTTTCACCAAAAATGTATCAATCCGGCCAGGTAATTTCCCTGATATACGGATTTCTGTAGTTTCAATTTGACCTTGCAAAATAGTAGGCTTATCTTCAAGCAAAAGAATGCCAACAACAGATATAATAATAACAGCAATCAATATTATAATGAAAGCTATCGCTAAATATTTTCTTGTCTTATCCATATAAGTATATTATTTACAATAAAAAATCAAGGTTCAAATATGTAGTGCTCCGACTTGCCGTCAAGACTATACTGATGAAAAGAATCGGGAATGCCACATGTAGATAATAAATTGATTAATGCTACATCATATTGATAATAAGCTAATAAAGATGCTATCTGTACTTTAGATAACATAACTTCGGCATCAATAACTTCTGTAGATGTCGCCATGCCTTCAGTAAATGATTTTTTTCGTATTCTGACCAATTCTTTACTCATCTCTATTGTTGTATTCAATGCTGATACATTTTCCAAAGCATTTTGCAATTGATTATAAAACTTATCTAAAGCGACAGACAAGTCATCTATAGCCTTATCTTTTCCTAAAGCAAGAGCCTGTTTCGTTATTTTCGCTTGTTTAATTTTTTTTTCTCTATCCAAGCCGTCAAATAAGTTCCAGCTAAATCCGACACCTACCATTGTTCGAGGCAGAAGATTTTTTTCTATACCATGTGCATAAAAAGTATGCTTACCAAATAATGCTATATTAGGAATATAGCCGGTTCGACCTATTTTCAATTCATTATTTGCAATATTTTCTTGAAATCGGAGCTGGTTGACTATATAATTGTTTCCCTCAATTAAGCTTTTAAAATATAACACGGATGGCAGAGTATCATTTATAAATAAAGATGACACCGGTAATATATTAGTGTCAGAGTCTATCTTTATCAAAGTTTTCAATGCATTTTGTGCAACGTTGAGCTCTTTTTTTGCCGATTCCAACTCTCTTTTTGCCTCATCCATATTCACTTGTACAAACAATCTTTCAGCTTTATTTATCATGCCGTTGGCTTCCAATTTCAAAGCATCTTGAAAATGTTTTTGAAGTGACTTATAAGTTTCTTCTCTAACATCTACAATTCTCTGTCCCAGACGAAGTCCATAATAGTTTTCAACAAGTAAAATTTGCATATTTGCGCTGACCTGCTCTTTATTTACTTCTGCAATAGAAATCATGGCTTTACCTATTTTACCTGCGTAGATTCTTTTTCCTCCTGTAAAAATAGGCCATGTAATATTTGCATCAATGGTTGTTAAATCTTTAGGAGCCAGAGGAAAGGAGAGGGAATAAGCTCCTATTTTATCTAATATAGATGAAATAATCTGATCGTTGGGTATAATAGTATGGACGAAATCTTTTGCAGGCTCAGTAAATTGACTCAATGGTTCCTTGACTTCAACTTTGTTTGACATATGTACATAGGCGCCTGTTGCACTCAGGTTTGGATACCAAAGAGCATTTAATCGTTCATGTTCGTTTTTGGCAAGGTCGACTCCCTTATTTGCGATTTTTAAGCTTTGATTTTTTTCTTGAAGCATTTGTATTGACTGCTCAAATGTCAATTCCATATAATTACTCTGGGCCCAGAGAGTGACTTTGGAAAACAACAACAGATACAAAACAGATACAAAAATATTCCTGAACATATATATTTATTGTTATAAATTTTGTTTCTGATTTATAACGGGATATATAGACCTATTGTTCGCAGAAATTTCATTAAGTAACTCTTTATTCTAAAAACTAACTACCATTTATAAATGTTATATAGTCCATTATAAAGAAATAATTTCAATTTCTTTTTTTAAAGAAAAATATTCCAAAATCTTTTCAGAATTACTTCTTTATTTTGTAATCAAATTAAAATAAATAATAACCACTAAAAATTAGAATTATGAAAAAGTTGATTTTATTATTGGTATGTGTCCTTTCTATTCAAGTAACAATGGCAGATAATGACAAGCCTATTAGTTTTGCTCAATTACCTCAGACAGCTCAAAAATTTGTAAAGCAACATTTTCCAAAAGCAAAAATTGCACTTACCAAAATGGAAACAGAGCTATTTGACAAATCCTATGATGTAGTATTTACAAATGGGGATAAATTGGAATTCAATAAGAAAGGCGAATGGACAGAAGTAAATTGCAAATTCTCATCCGTTCCTGTCAAAGTTCTTCCTGCACAAATAAAAAAATATGTAGAAGAAAACTATCCTGAAGCAAAAGTCCTCAGTATTGAAAGAGACAATTACGATTATGAAGTGAAATTATCTAATTTCTGGGAAATTAAATTTGATTTGAATTTTAATGTGATTGATTTAGATAATGACCGAGATTAATACATTGAATCTCAAAGTCTATAACCAAAGGGGTACCACTTTACATTTTTTAAGCGGTACCCCTTTGGTTATCAGAATCCATATCAATATAAATTATTTTTTAAGTTGTAAAACTTTTTTAATTATTTCAATATGTTTAAGGGTTTGTCGAATCTGGCAAAGATATTTACTTTAAGGAGATAAAAGAATATAAAAAAAGTTTCATAAATTCAACAATTTATGGAACTTTTTATTTATTGTTTAACTAATACAGCGGAAAGACAGGTTTTTGAACCTATAACTCTAACCGCCTGTATTTTAGCTACTTCTTGTTCAATGCTTCATTAAGGTAACGAAACAGTAACGATTTTCAATCGCTTTTTTGTCCGACTTTGACCGTTGTCTGCCTGCGTAACTTTCAGGTGCAAAGATACAAGTTTATTTTGAAATGAACAAGTAGTTGATAATAAATATTCTGGGGTTAGTGCAAGGTGCAAGCCATATATATAGATATATGCTTGCACCTTGCACTAAAAATCACTGTGTTGCAAATGATTGAAATAAAATCCGTATCTTCGTGTCCTATTAAAAACAAAGGTGTATGATAACAAACCGGGAAGAAATCATTGACAGGGCATTCGGGGTATTTGTCAGGATGAACTATGAGAAGGCAAGCATCATCACGCTTGCCAGAGCCTGCGGACTGACCAAGACGGGCATCGTCTATTATTTTCCGCACAAGCTGGACTTGTTCATGGCTGTGGTGGACAAGTATGTGCTGCAAATACACAAGCCGGACAACAAGTTTGCCGCTCCCGCCGATACGTTGGCGGAATTTGTCGGGCAATACGTGGCGGGAGTAGCCGCTTCCATGAAAAGGATTCTCGAACTGATTGGCGATAACCACAGCCCGCATGATTGCAGCCTTAATTCCTATTACTTCCATTTTCTCTCGCAAGTGCGCATGTACTATCCGGACATCAAGCAAAAAATCGAGCGGATTTTCCAACTGGACTATGAACTTTGGGAGAAAGTCATACAGAAAGCGAAGGAAAGCGGAGAAATCGGGAGCGACACGGACGTGAAGAAAGCGGCAGCCCTGTTCCGGCAGATGTTTCTCGGACTGTCCTACGAACAGGCGTTCCTGAACGGTCTGGACGTGGACGAACTGGAGAAAAACTTCCGCTATATCTATTCCCTGCTTAAAGCCTGACGCCGTTTAGTCTTTTTAACTTCCATATTTTGAACGATTGTTCAAAATATACCGTTTTTTCACTACCTTTGAAGCCATGAAGCAAAATTCGACGACATGGACAAGGCTCAGAGGCAAAGAGGAAGCATCGTTCTTCACAAGGAAGAAAAGGATGGTGTGGATTATGTCCGGATAGAGTATGCAGGAAACGGGGCAATCCCCCTGCTGCTCGCCCAGGATACAGGCGTGGAAATGACCGGCAAGGATTCCGCTTGCATGGCGGCTGCTGTTTTCAAGCTGTCGGATTTCTACGACCGCTATTCTCCCCATGCCTATATTGATTACAGCCGGGTATATGTGCGGCATCCCAGACCCAAGAGGGAATACACGCTGCCGGAAGGCTATCTGGAACTACTGGAACAGAAACGCTACAGCCCATCCACCATAAAGACCTACCGGGCTTATTTCAGCGACTTCGTGGAGTACCACAAAGGGCGCAACATCGACCGCCTGAAAGTGGCGGACATCAACAGGTACATTCTTTATCTTGTAAACGAAAAGAAAATTTCTGTTTCACAGCAGAATATGCGCATCAACGCCATCAAGTTCTACTACGAGCAGGTGAAAGGCGGGAAACGGCAGTATTACGGCGGCATCACACGAGCCAAAGAATACAAGACCGTCCCGGAAGTATTGAGCAAGAACGAGATAAAACGCATCCTCGACCAACTGTCCAACATCAAGCATCACTGCATGATTTCCTTGGTTTATTCAGCCGGATTGCGGCGTAGTGAATTGCTGAACCTCACACCAAAAGACATCAACAGCGAAATGATGTCCGTGCGTATCATGGGCAAGGGCAAGAAATGCCGCTACTCGCTGCTTTCGCCCAAGCTGCTGGAAGAGCTGCGGCGGTACTTCCGTGAATACCGACCGAAGAAATGGCTGTTTGAGGGCGAAACGCCCGGAGAACCATACTCGGCAAGCGCATTGGTGAAAGTGCTGAAAGAAGCCGCACAACGTGCGGGCATCAAGCACCGAGTGCATGTACACATGCTCCGCCACTCGTTTGCCACCCACCTTTTGGAACAAGGGACAGACTTGCACACGATACAGGAACTGTTGGGACACAACGACATAAAGACTACAGCCATATATCTTCATACATCGAATGCACACAAAGCTAAAATCCCAAATCCGCTTGATTCGCTGGATGATTCGTAGGGTGCGGCTATTAGAGATTAGGAAACACACCTGCCAGGTGTCGGTTATCGAAATATCCTATACCTACAGGTGTATTTATAAACAAATTAATAATAATTGAGCGCATGAAAACAGTTATATCATTACTTTTTTTATTGTTGCCCCTAATGCAAAGTTGCGGGTTCGTATATGAACGTCATCTTACTGGGAACTATTATTTGATAGCGGTAGATACCAAAGAAGATATGGATGTGTGTTATCACCAACAAAACGATGATGATGCGCCTTATACGGGAATAACCGGAGCAAGTGTTTACGCAGTGGGATATGACAATGATTTTATTCTTGTCAAGGCATATCGTGCTTTGAGGGACAGCATAGGAATTTCCTTACCCCGTTATGATAAGAATACAACCGAATATTACATCATTCCCGTAAATAACACACAAGAAGCATGGGAAGCACAAGAAAACAAATTCGGGGCATTCAGTAAAAAGGACTTTGAAGTTAAACGGAAAGAATTGGGAGTGTCGGATGATATAACTTTCAAGAGGCTATAAATATATTATTAACAAGAAAAGATAACGTCTTACGCCGTTCCTTTTCAAACCATTAGATATAAAGACATGAGAATATTTGTATTATATAGTTTGCTCCTTTTCCCACTTTGCTGTGTTATAGCGAAAAACGGCTATGTGGAACAAAATCCAGCCAAGTATAGTTCTTTGACTGAACAAGATACCCTTTATATAGAAACAGAAGAAACAGAATTTGAAATTCTATATAGGCTGTGTTTTAATCAACAAGGCAAAAAGCGTGTTGTTTTTGAGTTAGAAGCGGTAGATGATAGCAGTATTGACTTCATGCAAAGCTATACAATCAATGGAGTGGGAAAGTTTGCTTGCTTTGCCGTGTATGATAATGTAGCGGATGGGAATCGTTTTTTATTCTTTGATTATGAAAGCCAAATTGTTTACATAACGCCTACTTGCTTTTCCGGTTTCTATCCGATATACAGTTCTGTGGACTTTTCAAAAGCGGAAGTCTTGTTGCGAAATGAGCATTCCCATTTGAAGCAGCTAAGTGATACGTTAAGTATTGATAGCAAGGTGGATTATGTGCCATTTAACTGTAATAATCAAATTATAAAGGCAACTTTTGTTCCATGCTCCCAAGTGGGAAAGGACAATAAATATCTAACAACGAAAGATAGCATCTGACGATGCTCCTTTCTAACCATTAGCATCAACATAACTAAAAACAATAAAATATGAAAGCGACTGAAATAATTTTTAATGAAAATCTTGAAATGTATGTGTCATTAAAAGATTTGAGTGATGAGGTTTGTATCACATTATCAGATGGTTTGTTTGCATCCGAAGAAGAACTGACAGATGAATATAAAGAAAAGATTGCCACATTTGTCAATAACCTGTCAGAATGGTATAGTCTGGCTTGTAGTGCGGTTATAGCATGGGCTAAAGATACCTATAAAATTGAAGCATGTATGCAGGATATTGAATTGACACATATTTTCGTCTTGTTTGAACAGAACGCAGAGGAATTGTTTGGACTGGAATTTAGAGTTGAATTTGATATTGAGCATGGTTGTGGCATTAAGATAAGGATTAATGATGGCAAATATGATATTGTTGAAGTTGGAACGGGAGATGTCGCTTTCTGCTGATAGTTAAATATGATGCTAACAACGCAGGATAACGGACAAGCCGTTCCCTGCTAACCATTAGTGATAACAGCATAATTTACAAATTCAAAATATATAGGTATATGATTGTATGTGCAATAACTATTATACTCATAGCGATTTTACTCTCGCTATTCTTGTTTAGGAAAAAAAGTACAGTATCGGAAAGAAAATAATATTGATAGTATGCTTTTCGATAGGCATGTATATTTTGTTCAGTATCATTATGCTGCTATATTTCTTCTTAGGTGATTTCTCCGCAGAAGAATTATGGTAAAAATATCACTAACAACGCAGGGTAACGGCAAGCCGTTCCCTGCTGAACCATTAATAATAATTGAGCACATGAAAACAGTTATATCATTACTCCTTTTATTGTTGCCCCTAATGCAAAGTTGCGAGTTTATATATGAACGGCATCTTACAGGGAACTATTATTTGATAGCGGTAGATACCAAAGAAGATATGGATGTGTGTTATCACCGACAAAACGATAATGATGCGCCTTATATGGGAATAACCGGAGCGAGTGTTTACGCAGTGGGATATGACGATGATTTTATTCTGGTCAAGGCATATCGTGCTTTGAAGGACAGCATGGGCATATCCATGCAGCGTTATGACAAGAATACGACCGAATATTACATCATTCCCGTAAATAACGCGCAAGAAGCATGGGAAGCGCAAGAAAACAAATTCGGGGCTTTCAGTAAAACGGATTTTGAAGTCAAACGGAAAGAACTGGGAGTGTCGGATGATATAACTTTTAAGGAGCTATAAATGTATTATTAACGAGAAAAGATAACGTCTTACGCCGTTCCTTGTCAAACCATTAGGCATAAATAAATACAATACTTGAGTTTATGGATTTTCTAATATGTATGAATAATTTTCCGTGGAATAGATTTGCTACGGCATATGAAAATAATTCCAAACAGCTAAAGGATTGCTTTATCAAAATGTATGAAGGTAAAGCGGATGAACAAGATTATCAATATGCCATAGATAGACTTGAGCATCAAGCGACTTTATATAGAGTTAGTCCTTGGGGGTTAAAATTCTATTTTTACTTATTATCAACCAATAAAGCAAACAACAGCAATATATTACAACATATCAATGTTATTGTAGAAGCTGCCATGTTTCATAAACAAGAAGATTCTAAGCCATCAAAAAAAGACTTAGAAAAATATGAGAAACTCAAATCCATACTTCTTGATTCAGATTTTGACGGCAACCTTGATAATGAAACTCTTAAAACATTAAAAACAATTGATTGCCAATTTATCTACCTAAGTATTATGGATTTAATAGGACAGAATATTCAATTGTTGGAAAGTTTTATTCAAAATAAGGATGTATCAGTAGCAGAAAGAGCTTCAAAACTGTTGGAACATATCCGTAATCCAAAGTTATGCTGTGTTCGAGAAGAAGAAACGTTGAATGTCCAGTCCAAAGTACTTGTCGTCAATGAAATGTCTTTTACTCCCTTAAATAATAATGGTATTAGTATGCTATATTGTATAACTGATGAAGGATATTATAAAATCACAAAGGGTGAGATGGATGAAAAGGTTTATATGGAATTAAATGATCCTTCAAATGGAG
>JTDA01000017.1 GCA_000803105.1 Coprobacter secundus | reverse complement strand
TAACCCATACTAAAAATTTATTTGAGTAGATTTTTCCTTGAAATTAAGGATTTCATAGAAAATGAAAGGATAAAATGTCCATTAATAAAATAATCCGTATATTTGTCCTATTAATTTAAAAAATAAATTTCATATGAATTCAGATTATTCAGTTTCGGATTATCAATCCAAATTAGCTCAATCTACTTTAATAAAAAACGTATACTTGTGGATGACTGCTGCTCTTGCAATAACCGGTATCACTGCAATGGCAGTAAGTAACTCATATGCAATGCAGCAATTCATATTTGGGAGTCGCTTCATGTTTTTTGGTCTTATCATTGCTGAATTGGCTCTTGTCTGGTATGTATCCGCTCGTATACAATCTTTATCATTTACTACGGCCACAGGCTTATTCATGTTGTATTCTTTTATCAATGGTTTAACCTTGTCCGTTATTTTCCTTGCTTATACAACAACATCAATAGCTTCTACATTCTTTGTAACAGCAGGAACATTCGGAGCAATGAGTTTATACGGATATTTTACTAAAAAAGATCTTACGTCTTTAGGTAATCTCCTTTTTATGTTACTTATCGGGTTAATCATTGCTACTGTTGTAAATATTTTTTGGGCTAACAGCACATTATATTGGATTACAACTTATGCTGGCATTTTTATTTTCGTTGGTTTAACAGCTTATGATACCCAAAAAATAAAAAGATTATTAAGTGGTCAGGAAATAACAGAAGAATCTCAAAAAATGGCCCTTTTAGGTGCTCTTTCTTTATATCTCGACTTTATTAATTTATTCTTATATCTTCTTCGTATTTTTGGAGACCGCAAATAAGAAAAAAGAAAGGTAGTTTTATGTTTAAGGCTACCTTTCCTTCTTCATTTTCATAAGGAATCATCTGAAAGAATATTTTCTAAATCTTTTCCTGACAGCTTAATATGTAATTTCCCATTTCGCGCAACAGATATATTCCCTGTCTCTTCTGAAACAATGACTGCTGTTGCATCTGACTCCTGAGAAATGCCCAATCCTGACCGATGCCTCAATCCCAATGATTTAGGAACGTCATTATTATGAGAGACCGGCAGTATGCAAGCTGCAGCAACAATACGATTATCAGCAATTATCATAGCGCCATCATGCAAAGGGCTATTCTTAAAAAAAATATTTTCAATAAGGCGAGAATTAACATCTGCATTTATAATATCGCCCGTCTGAATATACTGAGTCAAAGCAATGTCTTTTTGAATAACAATTAATGCTCCCGTCTTAGTTTTCGCCATATTCATACAGGCATACACCAAAGGTATAATATAACTCTGAGCTTTAGAATTATCTTTTTTATCTGGGAAA
The DNA here is from genome assembly GCA_000803105.1 of Coprobacter secundus. GTDB lineage: Bacteria > Bacteroidota > Bacteroidia > Bacteroidales > Coprobacteraceae > Coprobacter > Coprobacter secundus. Next base: position 89,089 of record JTDA01000017.1, on the reverse strand, counting down.
AATAATCGAAAGAAAAAACGCCATCGTTTATGTGACCCTAATTCAACCAAAAAACGCCGTATTTCATCTTGAAACAAGATAACCAAAATAAGAACACCAACACTTATAAGCTTATCCATAATTGCACCCATAAGACGCATGTCCAGTATTCTGGTCACCACAATCCAAACAGCAAGAAAAGCCATTATACCACCAAATATATTAATAGTACCAGAATCCTTCATCATCTTATATATATTATATAAGAGTAAGGCTACTAATAATATATCAATGACATCTTTTATCCCAAAGTGTACAAACATATCGTCCTTCTTTTATATACCCACTGTAAATCAATTTGCCTCTAACGTTTTCATCATAATTTTCACTGTCTCCACAGCCGCTTTCACATCATGCACTCTCAATATATTCGCTCCTCCCAATAAAGCCAGCGTATTTAAAACTGTAGTTCCATTCAGACTGTTTTCAGGGGTTGAATCCAATAATTTATATATCATTGACTTTCTAGAAATACCAACTAATATAGGCAATCCTAAAGACATAAATTCCGACAAATGATTCATCAGTTCATAATTTCCTTCTAATGTTTTACTAAAACCAAAACCAGGATCAATAATTATATCTTTAGCACCCATTCGAGTCAACCGATCAATTCGGAGAGAAAACCACTGTAACAACTCCGCCACAATATTCTCGTATGATGTGTGTTTCATCATTGTTTGGGGAGTACCTTTCATATGCATCATAATATATGGAACTCCAGTCTCTGCGACCACATTAAACATATGAGCATCCATCTCTCCACCAGAAATATCATTTATAATATTTACCTGATACTCCCTAATACACCATTCCGCAACATCTGCTCTAAAGGTATCTACTGAAATACAAATATTCGGATATTCTTTTTTAATAACACTTAAACCCACAGCAAGTCTACGTTTTTCTTCTTCGACAGATATATCTGCTGCCTGCGGACGAGATGAATATGCTCCAATATCTATCATATCTGCACCCTCGCTCACGATCTGCTGTAATCGTGAAATTATAGCTTTTTTATTATAACAACGACTGTCTGTATAGAATGAATCAGGAGTCACGTTCAATATACCCATTATCAATGGACGATTTATTTCTAATAATGCTCCATTTATATTTAGAGAAAATGTCTTTCTAGATACTATATTCATTTTTTTTATATCTAACATTCAAGTAACGAAGATAGTTTTTTTTATTGGATTAAGAATATCATTTTTCCATTTTCTCTAATCTTTCATTCTTATCAGCGGGTATGACTTTTCTATCATCTTTTTCTAAAAGGATTATCGAATTCGATTCAGCATCTTCTGGAATAACTCGTATAGGCTGGACTCGAGAATCAGAACTTGGCAAATTTTTCTTTTTCTGTATTTTTGTTTTAGAAGACAAAGGTTTTGTTTCTAATTGAGACTTAAAAGCTTCTATTTCTGACTGAAACTGTTCATACTCTTGTATTGATTCGGTTACTGTTTCTCTTTCTTGCATCCAAAAACGAAATACTAAAAATCCCAAAATCAATAACAACAATATCCCTACCGCAAACCTTTGATTACGGGAAAAATAGAACAATCGGGAGCTTATACTTTCTTTCATTTTAATTAAAAATACCTAAGCCATATAAGAAAATAAGAAATATTGCAACCGGAGCAATAAATCGAAGCGAAATCATTAACAAATCAAAATACCATATTTTTATTTGCCCATAATTACTAATTTGATTTTTGACAAACTTTTTGTCTAATATCCAACCTACATATATTGATATCAACATTCCTCCTAAGGGTAATAGAATATTAGAGGCCAAAAAGTCACTAAAATTAAATATAGTATAACCTAATATCGTAAAATCGGAAAGAGGGCCAAAAGATAATGAACACAAAACTGCCATAATGAAACATAGAAATATCAACCATAATGTAGCCCGACTACGAATAAAACCAAACTCTTCATGCAAATAAGAAATAGCTACTTCACAAAGAGAAATCGTTGACGTCAATGCTGCTACAGTAATCAATATAAAAAACAATAAAGACCACAAATATGCACCAGGCATCTGCTGAAAAACATTTGGCAATGTTATAAATATTAACTCTGGCCCTTGCGCAGGACTAATTCCATAAGAAAATACCGCTGGGAAAATCATTACGCCTGCCATAATAGCCACGAACGTATCCAATGAAGCTACAGTTACAGCAGTTTTTGTCAAAGAAGTTTTATCCGAAAAATAAGACGAATAAGTAATTAAGGTTCCCATTCCTAAGCTTAGAGAGAAAAAGGCTTGCCCCATAGCCCGCAATATTACATTAGAATCTATCTTAGAAAAATCAGGATGGAACATAAATGATAATCCGTCTGCAGTGCCAGACATAAATAAAGAACGTATACTAAATATAATAAGAATAACAAATAATAGAGGCATCAAGACATTTGATGCTTTCTCTATCCCATTGTGTACACCTCTTACCAATATAACATAGTTAACTAATAAAAATAACCCTGTCCAGAAAATTGGTCGAATAGGATCTTTAGTAAATTCTGTAAATGCGGTCTGAAATGCCTCAGGAGATTTATTAGATAAACCAAATGTCAAAGACTGGTATACATAATCAAGAGTCCATCCTGCTATCACGGAATAAAAACCCATAATAAATACTGCTGCAAAAATTCCCAAAATACCAACAATATACCAATGAGTCTTCGGGGTAAGTTTTATAAAAGCCCGGCTAGCATTGGATTTTGCACTACGACCAATAGTAAATTCTGCCAACATTACTGGTAAACCAAGTATGAGTACACAGATAAAATAAACAAGTAAGAATGCTGCTCCTCCATTCTGCCCTGTCTCATAAGGGAACCTCCATATATTGCCTAATCCCACTGATGAACCTGCAGTAGCTGCAATCACACCCAATTTTGTAGCAAAAGTTGCGCGTTTAGCCATATTCTTACTATTCATTTATAATCTAACATATGCAAAATTAGCATTAAAGATTAAATTTATTTATATTTTTATCCACAAAAACAACATTTCAAAACAAATATAGGTCTTATTCGTTCAATTATTTACAATAATAATAAAAACTACTCTTATATAATTATAAAGAATTATCTTTGTAATATTATCAATTAATACATAAACATGACACATAACAAATTGTTTAAATACATTCAGCACTTTGTCCCTCCTTTTTTACCCACAATTTTTATTATAAGTTGTATCTTATATTTATCCTTAAACTCTTTTTCCAATATACCTGACACTCCATTATTTCATATTCCTTATTTCGATAAGATTATCCACTTCTGTATGTATCTTGGATTAACTTTAGTATTTTATTTTGATTGGACCAGATATAGCATAATAACCAAAAAACAAAAATCTACCAAATACACATGGATTCTCTGGTTGCTTCCAATTCTCTTTGGGGGAACAATGGAAATAGCTCAAAAATACTTGACAAATACTCGTAGCTGTGACTTTTTTGACTTTTTGTCAAATACTGCCGGAGTAATATCGGGATTTTTATTAGGAATATTTTTTATTTCCCCGTGGATAAAACGATATTCTTCTTTGTATAAATAAACAGAATATCTTTCCCGAATAAGTATTTTTCACGTTTCCACCGATGATTTTAAACATTCGTTTTCGGCTTTAAGAAAAGAAAACGTAACTTTGTAGGCATTAAAATTTTAACATTTACAAATTAAAATAGAGATACATATGGCAACACCTCCTCCTTTTAAGTATCAGGAGCCTTTTCCTATGGGAAAAGACAATACAGAGTACTATCTGCTAACCAAAGAACATGTATCAGTAGAAACATGTCATGGGAAAGAAGTTTTAGTAATAGAACCGGAAGCTCTGACCAAATTATCGAATGCTGCTTTTCGAGATGTTTCCTTTTTACTTCGTCGCGAACACAACCAGATGGTGGCAAAAATATTACATGATCCAGAAGCCAGTGATAATGATAAATATGTTGCACTGACAATGCTGCGTAATGCCGAAGTAGCCAGCAAGGGGGTACTGCCTTTCTGTCAAGATACAGGTACAGCCATTGTTGTAGGTAAAAAAGGCCAACAGGTATGGACTGGAGGAGGAGATGAAGAAGCTCTTTCATTAGGGGTATACAAAACATACACTGAAGAGAATTTACGCTACTCCCAAAATGCACCTCTTGATATGTATAATGAAGTAAATACTAAATGTAATTTACCAGCTCAAATCGATTTGTACGCCGTAGACGGAATGGAATACAAATTTCTTTTTATGACCAAAGGTGGCGGTTCTGCCAATAAAACATATTTATACCAAGAAACTAAAGCACTCATCAACCCCGACACATTAGTCAAGTTTCTGGTTGAGAAAATGAAAACTTTAGGTACCGCTGCATGTCCACCTTATCATGTAGCATTTGTAATTGGAGGGACATCGGCAGAAATGAATTTAAAAACAGTAAAATTGGCTTCTGCTAAATATTACGATAATTTACCAACAAAAGGTAATGAATGGGGACAGGCATTCCGTGATATAGAACTCGAAAAAGAGGTATTAAAAGCGGCTCAAAATTCAGGAATAGGGGCCCAATTCGGCGGTAAGTATTTTGCTCATGATGTTCGCATCATTCGTTTACCCCGCCATGGAGCTTCTTGTCCAGTTGGTCTTGGAGTTTCTTGCTCTGCAGACCGTAATATTAAAGCTAAAATTAATAAGGACGGACTTTGGATTGAAAAATTGGATGATAACCCTGATGAATTAATTCCAGAGGAACTACGCCAAGCAGGAGAAGGAAATGCTGTAAGAATAGACCTCAATCGTCCGATGAAAGATATTTTAGCCGAACTGACCAAATACCCAGTAGCAACCCGTTTATCTCTTAGCGGTACGATTATTGTAGGTCGGGATATTGCTCATGCAAAAATTAAGGAACGCTTGGACTCAGGAAAAGGAATGCCTCAATATTTAAAAGATCATCCTATTTACTATGCCGGACCAGCAAAAACTCCTGCAGGAATGCCTTCAGGTTCTTTCGGTCCAACAACCGCAGGGCGTATGGATCCTTACGTAGATTTATTCCAAGAAAACGGAGGTTCAATGATTATGATAGCTAAGGGTAATCGTAGCCAGCAAGTAACGGATGCTTGTAAAAAACATGGAGGATTTTACTTAGGAAGTATAGGAGGTCCTGCTGCTATATTGGCGCAAAACAACATTAAAAAAGTAGAGTGCCTCGAATATCCAGAATTAGGAATGGAAGCTATCTGGAAAATTGAAGTAGAAAACTTCCCTGCTTTTATTCTAGTCGATGACAAAGGGAATGACTTTTTTAAACAAATAAAACCTCGCTGTAGTTCTTGCAATCTATAATTACAAAAACAGCTATAAACACAAAAGCGGTTGGGAATACAATTTCCAACCGCTTTTGTGTATGATACAAACAAATCTCATCTACCTAAATATTTAACCATACGATTTATATCATTGATAAAATCTTGCAAATCTTGCTCATGATCTTCTTCCTCAGCCATAATATGTTTAGCAATATCACAAGTTGTAAAGTCTAAACCATCTGTAAAATTAGCAATTTCACTATACCTTTTTATAGCACAACGCTCTGACGCAATATTTTGATTCAGAATACTAACTACTCCAAAATCATCTGGCGCTAAATATTTGCAACGAGCTAAATCAAACCATTGTTGAGGAGACAATACAGGAACTCCCTCAAGTTCAATAATGCGGTCAGCCAATAATTTAGCATGTTCATACTCTTCTTGTGCATGCTCTTCCATCTCTTTCTGGACCTCAGTACGCATAGGTCCTTCAATAATCAAAGCCCCAGCCCAATACTGGTAAAAAGCCAACCACTCTTCTGCTAATGCGGCATTAAGCTGTTCAAGTACTTTTTTTACATCAATTTTCCCTTTGAGGATATCAACACTCTCTTTTGCCATAATCTTAAAATTTTCTATCAATTTCCTATTATAACATTGCTTCAAAGCGTTTTGTTCAAAACTCTCTCAATACTTTATTTTCTATTTCCGTTATAGATAAAACGAACGCTACTTCCTACAATCTTTAAGACTGTATTGTTTCTAAAATTATATACTAATACGCACGCTTTTTAAAATAAAATATCTACATTTGCAAGGCTAACATAAATGTTAAACATATCTGTTAAAATATATGGGAGAAAAAGAAGATAAAAACACAGAACAGGCCATTCTAAAAGCTGCGGAAGAGGAATTTTTAAAAAAAGGTTATGCTTTAAGTAAAACTACAGATATCGCAAAACAGGCAGGAGTTACCCATGCCATGCTTCACTATTACTTTCGTACTAAAGAAAACCTTTTTGAAAAAGTTTTTAGTCAAAAAGTAGAAATACTTGCAAATTCATTTAAGACAAAATTTGATAGTAACCAACCTTTTGATATAAAATTAAAGCAAGCCGTTGAAACTCATTTTGACTTCGTCGCAGCAAATCCCCAAATACCATTCTTCATAATTAACGAGCTCCTCACAAATCCTAAACGCCTACATGATTTCAGAAAAATGTTCGGAAGCATCGCTTCTTCCACATTAGAACGTATTCAATCTGAAATCAATATTGAAATACAAAAAGGGTCCATCAAACCTATAAATGCCATTGACTTAATATTCGACATTATATCTTTAAATATCTTTACATTCTTAGTATCACCTGTCATTTTCGGAAATAAAGATATTCTTCCGAAAGAAATTCACGAAGAGTTTATTCAAAAAAGACGAGAAGAACATGTAAAATTAATTTTGGCAAGAATAAAATATTAATATTTTACTTGTTAATTAACAAATTCGTTAAACATTAAAGTTACCTATATGTCAAAAAAATTTATATTATTCATACTTCTATTTATATATGCAAAGTTATCTTTTGGTCAATTATCTCTAGAGTCATGCCAAACAAAAGCCCAATCAAATTATCCTTTAATAAAACGATATCAATTAATAGAAAAATCTCGCGACTATAACCTATCAAATGCAGGAAAAGGATATTTACCTCAAATTTCATTATCTGCTAAAGCAACTTATCAATCTGCCGTAACACAAATTCCCATAACTTTACCTATTCATATAAAAACTCCCAATAAAGATCAGTATCAAATAATTGCAGAAATTAATCAAACGATTTGGGACGGTGGAATCATACGCGACCAAAAGAAAATAACGGAAGTTCAAAGTAAAGTTGAACTTCAGCAAAACCACGTTGATTTATATAATTTAACCGACCGAGTAAATAATGTCTATTTCAGTATTTTACTCATTAACGAACAACTAAAACAAAATCAATTATATCAATCTGAACTTAATCGACATCTAAATCAAATAAAAGCTTTTGCCCAAAACGGTATTGCCAATCAAGCAGACATAGATGCAGTAAAAGTAAATCTTATAGACGCTACTCAAAAGCAAACTGAATTAGAAACTACAAAGTCTGCATACATACAAATGTTGTCAATCCTCATCGGTGAAAAAATAAATAATAATACCATTTTAACAAAGCCGGATATTGCAGAATATATATTATCAGAAGAAATAAATCGCCCAGAACTTCAATTATTCGCGTTACAAGCTCAATTATTAGAAACTCAAAAAAATATGTTGCTTTCCAAAAATCTCCCTAAGTTTGGATTATTCATACAAGGTGGATATGGTAATCCCGGACTAAATATGCTAAAAAACTCATTCGACCCGTATTATATAGCTGGAGTACGTATGTCTTGGAATTTCGGCGGTTTGTACACTAAAAAGAATGAACAAAAACAAATCAATATAGAGCAATCAACTATCGGAATACAAAAAGAAACATTCTTATTCAATACTAAGCTCCAAATGTCTCAAGAAAAAGGGGAAATAAATAAATATAAGAAACTAATGAAAGACGATGATGAAATTATCAGACTAAGAGCTAATATTCGAAAAGCTGCAGAAGTAAAAGTAGCAAATGGGACTCTCAGTGTAATCGAATTTCTAAGAGAAGTAAACGCAGAAGAACAAGCTAAACAAAATAAAATATTACATGAAACCCAACTTCTCATGGCGACTTACAATCTAAAATATACAACTAATTTATAATGCTGTAAAAGATATGAAAGCAAACAAATCTATAATTATTGCAGGAGTTTGCCTCCTTACTATTTCAGGATGCAACAGAAACAACCACAAATACGATGCTGCTGGTATTTTCGAAGCAACAGAAATTATCGTATCGGCTGAAGCTAATGGAAAATTGATGCAATTCGACATTAGCGAAGGTGAAAAATTAAAAGCAAATGAACTTGTAGGCTATATTGATACCGTACAATTATGGCTCAAAATATTACAACTTCAAGCTAACGACAAATCAGTAAACAACAAACGGGCAGACATCTCAAAACAAATAGCAGCTACTCAAGAACAAATAGCTACGCAAAAAAGAGAAAAAAACAGATGCGAAAATTTACTAAAAAGCAATGCTGCCAATCAAAAACAACTCGATGACATAAACTCCCAAATTACAGTACTCGAAAAACAGTTAGCTGCACAAATATCAACACTTGAAAATACTAATAATAGTATAAACAATGAAAGTTCTGCAATAACTATACAAATAGCTCAACTCAAGGACCAGTTAACAAAATGCCATATTTTCTCTCCCATCGAAGGAACTGTACTCGCAAAGTACGCAGAACCGGGAGAGTTAGCAACAACAGGCAGAGCCCTTTTCAAAATAGCAGATATTGATCATCTTTTCCTACGAGCTTATCTTACTTCAGACCAATTATCATCTATTAAAATAGGCCAGCAAGTTACAGTAACTGCAGATTTCGGAGGTAAACAACAGCATAATTATCAAGGTATTGTTTCATGGATATCTTCCAAGGCAGAATTCACTCCCAAAGGTATACAAACCCAAGATGAAAGAGCAAACTTGGTATATGCAGTAAAAATCGCAGTGAAGAATGACGGCTATATAAAAATAGGAATGTATGGAGAAATAAGTTTTTCTAAATAATGCAAACAATAGTAGTTAAAAATATAAACAAAAGTTACGAAGAAGCAAAAGCTTTAAATAATATCTCGTTTTCAGTAGAAAAAGGAGAACTCTTCGGTATCATAGGCCCTGACGGTGCTGGAAAAACAACACTTTTCAGAATTCTCACCACTCTAATTCTGCCAGATACAGGAACTGCCACAATAGAAGGTTTAGATGTCGTTAAAGATTACAAAAAAATACGCACCCAAGTCGGATATATGCCTGGGAAGTTTTCTTTATATCAAGACTTGACAGTAGAAGAAAATCTTCAATTCTTTGCGACAGTATTCCATACTACTATAAAAAACAATTATAATTTGATAAAAGACATCTATAGTCAAATAGAACCATTCAAAACTCGAAAGGCCGGTAAATTATCTGGAGGAATGAAGCAAAAACTTGCTCTTAGCTGTGCTCTTATTCATAAACCCAAAGTTCTATTTCTCGATGAACCAACAACTGGAGTTGATCCTGTTTCCAGAAAAGAATTCTGGGAGATGCTGAGAAATTTAAGGAAACAAGGTATCACTATTTTAGTTTCTACTCCATACATGGACGAAGCCACCCTATGTGATCGTATAGCTCTTATACAAAATGGAGAATTTATGAAAATAGAACCACCTCAAAATATTATCAACAATTTTCCCGAAACATTATGGGCTGTAAAAGCCGAGCATATGTCAGCATTGTTATCTGATTTAAGAAACTGCATCGGAGTAAAAAGTTGCTTTGCATTTGGTGAAGTCCATCACATTACTGTCGATACAGAAATACTCTCTCTCGAAAGCCTCATTACTTTCTTACAGAAAAAAGGTCATACTGGGATTCACGTCAACCCTATTAATCCTACAATTGAAGATTGTTATATGCAATTATCCTCATCAAAAGGAAATCTATGAATACCTCCACAGTCATAAAAATTCAAGAACTAACAAAACAATTCGGTAGTTTTACAGCCGTCGACCATATTTCCTTTGACGTAAAGAAAGGTGAAATTTTCGGATTCTTAGGAGCAAATGGAGCTGGTAAAACAACTGCGATGAGAATGCTATGTGGTCTTAGTAAGCCGACCTCCGGAAACGGAACAGTTGCCGGATTCGACATAAACTTACAATCAGAGCAGATAAAACAGAATATTGGATATATGAGTCAGAAATTTTCACTATATGAAGACTTAAAAGTCTGGGAAAATATTCGACTTTTCGCCGGAATATATGGTGTAAAAGAAAATATAATCGCTCCCAAAACCGAAGAATTACTGAATCAATTAGGTTTTGTAAACGAAAAAAATACTTTGGTGAAACACCTACCTTTAGGATGGAAACAGAAACTGGCTTTTTCCGTATCAATTTTCCATGAACCGAAAATCGTATTTCTCGATGAACCTACAGGTGGAGTAGACCCTGCCACACGCCGACAATTTTGGGAGCTTATTTATCAGGCTGCCGACAGAGGTATAACAATATTTGTAACCACTCACTATATGGATGAAGCAGAATATTGTAATCGAGTATCCATCATGGTAGATGGAAAAATAGAAGCACTCGATTCTCCAACACAATTAAAACAGCAATTCAATGCTAAATCCATGGAAGATGTATTTTTTCGTCTAGCACGTAAAGCTAAAAGAGGTGAATAAAATATTGAAACAATATTATTAATATAATATTTGATAAAAAACTTACCCAAATGAAACAGTTTTTAGCATTCGTCATAAAAGAATTTCATCATATATTACGAGATAGGCGTACCATCCTCATTTTGTTAATAATGCCAATTATCCAAATCATTCTTTTTGGGTTCGCGGTTACAACTGAGGTGAAAAATGTGCGTGTCTCAATACTCGATCACTCTAAAGACGATATTACACAGAATATTATTCAACAAATAAATGCAAATGAATATTTAAGCATATCTGAAAACATTTATACTACAGATGAAATTGATGAGATTTTCAGAAAAAATAAAACAGATTTAGTACTTGTTTTTAGCGACCATTTCGATAATGACCTACGACACTCAGGACAAGCTTCCGTACAAATTATAGCAGATGGAACTGACCCGAATATGGCCACAATGTATGTTACTTACCTCACTAATATACTTCTATCTGCACAACAAAGTCTAAATTCTGGAGAAACTCTCTCTGGTAAATTTTCGATACAACCTGTCGTAAAGTTACTATATAATCCACGGATGAAAGGTGCGTACAATTTTGTTCCTGGCGTAATGGGACTCATTTTCACTCTCATTTGTGCCATGATGACTTCTATATCAATTGTACGAGAGAAGGAAACCGGCACAATGGAGATTTTGCTCGTATCTCCTGTAAAACCTATATTCATCATTTTTGCAAAGATGATTCCATACTTTGCGTTATCTTGTATAAACCTAACGAGTATTTTATTATTATCGGTATATGTACTCGATGTTCCTATCACAGGAAATGTATTCAGTCTAATCTTTATTTCTTTATTGTTTATTATTGTATCTTTATCACTCGGTTTACTTATATCTACTGTCACTCAAACGCAAGTAGCAGCTATGCTGGTATCAGGAATGGTATTAATTATGCCTATTATGGTCTTGTCCGGCATGATGTTTCCTATAGAAAGCATGCCACACATTTTACAAACCATATCTTGTATACTTCCTGCCCGGTGGTATATCATATCAATAAAAAAAATCATGATAGAAGGACTAAGTATTTTCATGGTATGGAAAGAAGTTTGTATACTCTTTTCCATGGGAATTTTCTTAATAATTATAAGTCTTAAAAAGTTCAATAACCGATTAGAATAATAATATTATGATAAAATATCTGATTGAAAAAGAATTTCGACAAATAATACGCAATAGTTTCCTACCCAAACTAATAATAATGTTTCCATGTATGGTTATCTTGATACTACCATGGGCTGCAAGTATGGAAATAAAAAATCTAAACCTTTGTATCATAGACAATAACCAAACATCTACATCAAAACGACTCATTCAAAAAACCATATCCAGCGGATATTTCAAATTATCAGGAATAGCCAGCTCTTATAAAGCAGGAATGAAAGAAATAGAATGGGGAAAAGCAGATATCATTTTAGAAATTCCATCAGATTTTGAGCAAAAGATACAGAAAGAAGGAATATCTGAAGTTCTAATATCTGCCAATACAGTCAACGGTACGAATGGGAGTATCGGCAGTTCATATATTTCCGAAATCATACAAAATTTCAGGAATGAACTCATAGAAGAAAAATTTCCCTCTAAAAGTCCAACAGGGATACAAATTATAACTCAAAACCGCTTTAATCCCCATTTAAACTATAAAGTATTTATGATTCCTGCCTTAATGGTTATGCTCCTGACTATGCTGTGCGGATTTCTCCCAGCTCTAAATATTGTAGAAGAAAAAGAAAAAGGGACAATAGAACAAATCAATGTTACTCCTGTAAGTAAATTCAATTTTATCCTTGCCAAAATGATACCATACTGGATTATCGGATTTTTAGTATTATCAATTTGTTTCTTATTAGCATGGCTTATTTATGGATTAGTTCCTGTGGGCAATTTGTTAACCCTATATACATTCGCTATTATATATGTACTTGCAGTTTCCGGTATGGGATTAGTAATCTCAAACTATTCTGACACCATGCAACAGGCAATGTTCGTCATGTATTTCTTCATCATGATTTTACTATTGCTCAGCGGTCTATTTACGCCAATAAACGGAATGCCAGAATGGGCTAAAATAATCACAATTTTCAACCCTCTAAGGTATTTTATTGAAGTCATGCGTATGGTATTTCTCAAAGGAAGTAACTTCATCGAATTAAAGGCTCAAGCATTTGTACTAATGGGGTTTGCAGCATTTTTCTACACATGGGCAATTTTCAGTTATAAGAAAAAATCTTAAGCCAAAATGTTTTTAATCTATAGAAACCTTATATAATATTATGATGATAAATCTTTTCTAAAAATAAATAGTATTGTAAAATTTTTAGTGATTAAGGGTATCCGGAAACTACAAATTTCCAAGTATACCCTTTTACACAGCGTATATTTCTATTTATTCTTTTCCTATTACTTTTTTAAATTGAACTTTTATCTTTATTTGTTTGTCGCTCATATGTATGGGAACAATTACTAACATAAGTAAAATCTCTACCGGATAATTGAACAATAATCAACCCTTCGTTAACATATTCTAAATGATTACACCCATCATTTTCGTATATCTGATGATAATTATCAAAATATATGCCACCAGTTTCCACATCATAATTATACTCAGCATCAAATCTTTCAATAGGGATATTATTGCGATACACAATCTCAGTCCACTTTTTTCCCGTGATTGTCAAATCATATCTTAATGAAGAACTAACCGAATCACTTCGCTTCCATCTCCCAGACAATGACATGGTAAATAACCTATTTTCATTACTTTGCTTGAAATCATACATCAAACCTGTCAATAATAGAACAACAACTAAAATTACAATTCCTCCTAATATCATCTCTCAATTCCTCCACACAATTACATTTTCTTGATATAACAACGATATATGCGACACTTAGGTTTAATGCTATATTTTAAATATAATTGAAATGTTATAAAATAATTGATATTCTATTGTTTTCTCTCACAAAAAATATATCTTGCAATAAATAAAAAACACTTTCTACCATGAAAAAATTTTTCTTTATACTATCTTGGATATTTTTACTAACGACAATAACAGCACAAAACAGAAATGAAGAAATAATACGATTTATTGATGTTACCGGTAGTTCTGAAATGGAAATAAATCCAGATGAAATCCGATACACAATCCATATCAAAGAGTATTGGAAAGAAGAATTTGAAAAAAGGAGCAAACCTGAAGACTACAAAACCAAAGTCTCCATTAAGGTCATAGAACATGAACTAATCAATAACTTAACAAGAATAGGAATTTCAACCAATGATATAACAATAAATGAAATAGGTGATTTTTGGAGAGAACCAGGAAAAGATTTCTTAATCAGTAAACAACTGGAAATAAAATTATATGATTTCAACATGATTGATAAAATTATCGAGACTATCGATACTCATGGGATAACATATATGAACATTAGCGAATTAAAAAATAAAAATATAGCACAATATCGCAAAAAAGTAAAAATTGCGGCATTAAAGGCTGCAGAGGATAAAGCTAAATACTTATTAGCAAGCGTAGGAAAACAAATAGGTGAAATAATTTCAATCACGGAACCAGCTAATAAACAACCATTATATGGACAAGCTCAAAACAGAATAAGTAATATTTCTTTAAACAATCAATCCGATAGTAACAATTTTCGTAAAATTAAGTTACAATACGAAATCCAAGCTCGATTTGAAATAAAATAAATCTTACAGTATACTTTTCCTTTCTTAACTGTCCTGAAATTATGAAAATAGGACAATTAAGAATCTACAAATCACAAAATTATTCACATAACGGGGAATAAAACCTATAATTCTATATAAAAAAACTCATTCTTAAAAAGATTCTATAACCATTTCTTCTGCTAACATTCCATCTATGGTTTCAACAAAAGACTTAAAGTGTTCCGATGTTGCATGGACACTCATGGCATTTTCATCCTTATACTCTTCATAAAAAATGAAATCGGACGGATTCTCTGTACTTTGATAAAGTGTATAACTTATATTCCCTCTTTCAGCTCTCGTCCCCTGAATCAGAGCTTCTGTTGCATTAAGAAAAGCAGCTTGTTTTTCAGCAAGCACTTTTGCCCGAGCTACAATTGTCTTTTTCTCCATTTGTCAAAAAATTTAGATATTCACAAAAATAAAAACTATTCGTAATAAACCCAACACCGATAATTAAATAAAAAAGCCTATAAGAAATCCTTATAGGCTTCGTGCGGATGACGGGACTCGAACCCACACGTCGTTAGACACTAGATCCTAAGTCTAGCGCGGCTACCAATTACGCCACATCCGCAATTCGCAACGCGAAGGTAATATGTTTTTATGAGATTCGCAATTTATTGAGCAACTTTTTTATTTAATATTTCTATAGCTTTTTCTATGATACCATCTTGCGTCAACGGATAATCTCCAATATACGCTTTATTTTCCGGATATGGTCCTATACCAAATTCGATTTGCTTTTTATTTGCATTATATATAGGTGAGGAAGAAAAACGTACCGACCAGCCATTAGGTAATTCTGATGATAACGGAAAGCCACTACCTCCTCCCGTCGTATCCCCAACTTGTACAACATTAGGTAACATTGTCATTACAGAAACAAACTGATTAGTAGCACTGTAACATCTACGATTAGTCAATACTGCAACGGGCTTTTGATAATGTATTCGGTTAGACGGTGCAGTCTTTAATGTAAGTGGATAATAATCAGAAAATTGATTATGTCCCGGACCCGTTTTATGTCTTATATACCCAACGACCAAATCTTCATTGGTAAAACGACCAGCAATACGATCAACATTTGTCAACATACCACCACTATTACTTCGCACATCTATAATAATAGCATCACAAGAAGAGAATGCAGCTAAAATATAGTCCAAATTACTTTCGCCCACACCGGATGAAAAACTCTCATAATACATATATCCAATATTGGTATTTGGTAATATACGATACTTGATACCACCTGCAATTTGATAATCTGGACGATTTAAATAATATTTTTCAATCACCTCCATATCAAAATTTGTCGGATGACTTTCATACCAATCCCAATAACGAGCCATATTAAATGGAGAAGTCAAATTCACATGACCGTCTTTCAATTCAGCCAACATATCAGCCAACACATTGAACAACTCCTCATCTGTCATAGTATTATTTATCCTTGGTTTATATTTCCAATAGATATCATCCCAATCAATATTCTTATATTCAAAAAAACAATACCGTTCATCTATCAAAGACCATAATGCTTCAAAATTACCTTCCGGATTATCCGCAAATGTATCAATATCACGACATGAAGATAAACCTGTAACCACAACAAATAATAGCCACAGCATACACAAACGATATATCAATAAATATCTATTCATCAAAACTTATCAACATTAATAATAAACAGGGAACACATGCTGCTTCTGACGAGCTTGCTTTCGTCTGTTCCATGGAATAAACTCTGTAGTCACACCAACAACAAAAGAATTTGTATATATCTGCGTATCTATATGACTCTGTAAAGTTGAATAAATGGTATTACGATATCCTAAGCGTAATGCTCCTCGGCCTAAAGGCAAATCGACCGTAACTAGATTATTCATATGAAACTGATTATGAAATGAACCAAAATGGATTGTACCTTCCAGATTCCCAACTTCAAACATTTCATAATAAGATTGACCAAATGCTGGTCCAAAAAACATCCCAGCAAAGGGTAATATCATCTGATAACGTATAGTTATTGGATATTTTTTTATTCTGAATGTATAGGCCGCAATACCAGATAATGACAGATTCAAATCCACTTTCGCTGTCGCCGGATTGTTCGAATTACGCAAATTATAAATAAATCCCGCCCGAGCTTCAGCCTGCCCTCCTCCATATAATATCAAACCAGAGACTGGTACTCGAGCCGTATACAACATCCCATATGCATAATGAAGCATCCCCATAATCATTTTTCCATTTTGTGCTTCATTTCTTGTCGATGCATAATTGAGAGAAACCATTTGTTGTGAAAGGACTTTGTTTTTTCCCCAACGAGCCATCTGCAGCCGTTCATTACTAAGCCCCACATTAAAACCCGCATAACCAATCATTGATAGATAAGAGTCATATAGTCGACCGGTCCTTCCCAGCTCAAGCATCGTTGAATTTATTATCGGTCGTAACGGCTTATTGTCTGTTTCTTGAGAAATACCAACCCCAAAAACAGAAACAAATATTACTATAACAAAAAGCCTTTTTACGAAAATCATTTTCACTTTATTTAGATCAGAATAATCTCATCTGACCGGTTAATTCATCCAATATATCATTGTTCCCTGGTTCCTTTCTTTCGGAAATATCATCTGTCTTTTCATCACTTTCTTCCTCAGAAGCCACCTCAGGAATAGATTCTATCTTCGGTTCTTCTTTCCTCAACGGCTCCAACTCATTTATTGTTTCAACAGTATAGGTTGTAATTCTTTTCCCCTTAGCTTTAAAACCTTTTACAGCAATAAACTCGTCTGCATCAATAATTAAAGGCTCTCGAAACGCATCATGCTCTCCAAAAATGACTTCAAATCGAGGATAAGCTTCATCACTCAATAATATCAAACGACTTTTGGGATTTTCTCCAAGAAAATTTTGTTTACGCGTTGTTGCCTCAAAACGGAACCTTTTGAGATAAGGATATCCCTGGTCTGCATCAAACAATGCAGCAGTCCAATTCTTATCAGATACAAATTTTTCTATTATCAAAATATTCGAATCATAATGATTCGTTGCATCAAATGAAGTCGTATAAAAATCCCCGTTCTGTAACACAACCAATACTAAGTCTTGACTATGAAATTCTCCTAAAAATTCACCACGACCATCATAATTTAGCCGCAACACATCTCTATCAAACCAAACCTGACGTCCACCTAATGTCGAACCGCCTTTTTCTTTCAATGATATTTTATGTATTTCATTTTTCGTCACAATATTGCCCATCGACTGACGTCCTTTAATAGCTATTTCGCTAAAATCCTTTTCTATAAACAACATTTTCATTCGGGGCTTCGGTTTAAATGTTATTTTCAGGATTTCAGCTTCACCATTCGGATTGGCAGAAAACCATACAATACGACTCCCAGGTTTCCCCTGCGTAATATCATATTCCTTATCACGAGTAATACCGGTAACAGCAAACCTTTTGATATAATGTAATCCCTCTTTTCCATCACGATATATTACATTATAAATAGTCCGAGTATCATTTTTTTTAAATACATTCAAATATAAGACGTTTTTACCAATAAACATTTTATCACTGACCTTTACTACCTTATATTTTCCATCACGATAAAAAATGATAATATCATCTATATCTGAACAATTACATACAAACTCATCCTTTTTCAATCCAGTTCCTATAAAACCTTCTTCACGGTTGATATACAGTTTCTCATTCGCCTCTACAACTTTAGTTGCTTCTATTGTATCGAACCCTCGTATCACAGTTAACCGGGGATATTTTTTCCCATATTTTTCCTTTAATCGAATATACCAATCAATTGTATAATCTATGATATGTGCCAAATGCTCCTTTACCGTCTCAATTTGTGATTTCAAAGTTGTAATCTGCTCATCCGCCTTATCCGAATTGAATTTAAGAATACGGCCCATTTTTATCTCCATCAATCGAAGAATATCATCAGAGGTTACTTCTCGAACAAAATCAGGTTTAAACGGTTCTAAGCGCTTATCGATATGAGCAATCGCTACATCCATTGAAGAACTCTCTTCAAATTCCTTATCTTTATAAATGCGCTCTTCTATAAATATTTTTTCAAGTGAGCAAAAATGAAGAGACTCTTCAAGTTCTCCTTTCTGTATCTGAAGTTCTTGCCGCAACAAATCAAGCGTATTATCCACACTTTGTTTCAGCACGGCACTTACAGTCAAGAAGTGCGGTTTATTGTCACATATCACACAACAATTAGGAGATATACTCACTTCGCAATCAGTAAACGCATATAATGCATCAATCGCCTTATCAGAAGAAGTCCCGGGAATAAGATGTACTAATATTTCAGCATGCTGAGCTGTGTTATCATCTACCTTTCGAATTTTTATTTTTCCTTTTTCCTGCGCTTTAAGAATCGAATCTATAAGAGTAGAAGTTGTCTTGCCATACGGGATTTCAGTAATAGCCAATGTCCGGTTGTCCCGCTTTTCTATTTTGGCTCGTACTTTTACTGAACCACCTCTTTCTCCGTCGTTATAACGAGTTACATCAACAAATCCACCAGTTTGAAAATCCGGATACAACTCAAATTCCTCACCTCTCAAATAAGCGACCGAAGCATCCAACAATTCATTAAAATTATGAGGCAATATCTTTGAAGATAACCCAACAGCAATACCCTCTACCCCCTGTGCCAATAATAAAGGGAATTTAATAGGAAGAGTTATAGGTTCTTTATTACGACCATCATAAGAAGGCTTCCATTGAGTAATTTTAGGATTGAACACGACATCTAAGGCAAATTTCGACAAACGAGCTTCAATATACCTCGGAGCAGCAGCAGAATCACCCGTCAAAATATTTCCCCAGTTACCCTGACAATCAATTAACAAATCTTTTTGGCCCAACTGTACCAATGCATCTCCAATAGAAGCATCTCCATGTGGATGAAACTGCATCGTATGCCCAACGATATTAGCGACTTTATTATAGCGTCCATCATCCAAACGTTTCATCGAATGCAATATTCTCCGCTGAACCGGCTTAAGCCCATCGTTCAAATGCGGTACTGCCCGCTCTAAAATTACATAAGATGCATAATCCAGAAACCAGTTCTGATACATACCTGTCAACTGATATTTTATATCAGTTCCACTGGCACCAGGCACCTTATAAGATGAATGAGACTCCAACTCCCCTTCCTCCTCGGAGCCAGAAATATTTTGAAAATCGTCTTCAGAATTCAGCTCTTTTTCGTCTTCGCTCATATTTTTACTTCTATTATTTTCAAAAGGAAATTTCAGACACTTTGAAAACTAACGTGTGGATTTTAACATTTTTATCAGCTTTAAAGTGACATGCTCATGCAAAAATACAAATTTAATCGAAAAAAATCATTTACTTTGCGCTTTATTAGATGCTTAACAGTATCACTTTTTACCTTTTTCCTATAAAAAATAGGGAAATAAATACAAAAAATGCAATTTAATTGAGATATGGCACAACAAGAAGATGTTTTTAAAAAATTAGTATCACACTGCAAAGAGTATGGGTTTGTATTTCCATCAAGTGAAATATATGATGGTTTAGCTGCTGTCTATGATTATGGACAAATGGGTGTGGAATTGAAAAACAATATAAAAAAATATTGGTGGGACAGTATGGTTTTACTGCATGAAAATATCGTAGGCATTGATTCTGCCATTTTTATGCACCCCACTATTTGGAAAGCTTCAGGGCATGTTGATGCTTTCAACGATCCATTAATTGACAACCGAGATTCTAAAAAGCGTTATCGTGCAGATGTTCTTATCGAAGATTTGCTAGCTAAAATGGACGAAAAAATCGAAAAGGAAGTTGAAAAAGCTGCAAAACGTTTTGGTGAAACTTTTGACGAAGAAATGTTCCGCAAAACCAATCCAAGAGTACTTGAACACACGACTAAACGAGAAGAACTACATGCTCGATTTGCTAAAGCCATGAATGACACAAATCTGGAAGAGTTACGCCAAATTATTCTTGATTATGAAATTGCATGTCCCATCAGCGGCACCAAAAATTGGACAGACGTACGTCAATTCAATTTGATGTTTTCTACCGAAATGGGCTCAACTTCAGACGGTGCAATGAAAGTATACCTCCGTCCTGAGACTGCTCAAGGTATTTTCGTGAACTTCCTGAACGTCCAAAAAACTGGCCGTATGCGTATTCCTTTCGGTATCGCTCAAATCGGGAAAGCATTCCGAAATGAAATTGTTGCTCGTCAATTTATTTTCCGTATGCGTGAATTTGAACAAATGGAAATGCAATTCTTCGTTCGTCCAGGAGAAGAGTTGAAATGGTTCGCCAAATGGAAAGAAATACGTTTAAAATGGCATAAAGCTCTTGGATTGGGCGATCACAAATACCGTTACCACGATCATGATAAATTGGCACATTATGCCAACGCAGCCACAGATATCGAATTTGAAATGCCTTTTGGATTTAAGGAAGTAGAGGGTATACATTCTCGTACCAATTTTGACCTGAGCAGTCATGAAAAATATTCAGGTAAAAAAATTCAATATTTCGATCCGGAACTTAACGAATCATATACTCCATATGTAATCGAAACCTCAATCGGAGTCGACCGTATGTTTCTCAGTATTATGGCTGCTGCTTATAAGGAAGA
This sequence comes from Coprobacter secundus, assembly GCA_000803105.1. GTDB lineage: Bacteria > Bacteroidota > Bacteroidia > Bacteroidales > Coprobacteraceae > Coprobacter > Coprobacter secundus. The sequence goes on along the minus strand of JTDA01000017.1, from coordinate 67,898 downwards.
AAAACTAGAAAATGGAGAAACCCGTGTCGTTTTACAATTACCAGCAGCCCTGGCACCTGTAAAACTTGCAGTATTGCCATTGGTGAAAAAAGACGGATTACCTGAAAAAGCAAGAGAAATCATCAATAGCTTACGCTTCGATTTCAAATGCCAATACGATGAAAAAGATTCCATCGGAAAAAGATATCGACGCCAGGATGCTATTGGTACACCTTTTTGTATCACCGTCGACCATGAATCACTGAACGATAATATGGTAACTATACGTCACCGCGATACGATGGAACAGCAACGGGTTCCCATTAACCATCTTCATGATATTATCGGTGAGCAAGTAAGTATGAAATCGTTGTTCAAAAAAATAGTAGAATAATATGAATAAAAAAGGTTGCCTGATAGGCTTAATAGGTTTTCTGTCTGTAATTATCATTATTGCCATAGCCTGTGTCATATACGGTATAAATACGAATAATAAAATCGTCACTGCCGAAGAATCCGTCAATTCTCAATGGGCGAAAGTTGAAAACCAATATCAACGACGTGCAGACTTGATACCGAATTTAGTAAATACAGTTAAAGGATATGCTTCTCATGAAAAAGAAACATTAGATGCCGTTATCTCAGCGCGGGCCAAAGCAACTCAAATAACCATAGACCCAACTAATCTTAATGAGACCTCTTTGCATAAATATCAAAAAGCTCAAGGAGAATTAAGCCAAGCATTGGGGCGGTTACTTGCCGTCACGGAAAACTATCCAGATTTAAAGGCCAACCAAAATTTTTTAGAATTACAAGCTCAGTTAGAAGGTACAGAAAATCGGATATCAACAGAAAGAACCAGATATACAGATAGTGTAAAGGAATATAATACTTTAATTAGAAAATTCCCTGCCAGCATTATCGCATCCATGAATGGTTTTGAGAAGAAGCCACAATTTGAAGCCGAAGCTGGAGCGGAAAGGGCCCCAGAAGTAAAATTTTAATTAATAAATAATCGATGAGAAAGTTACCTTGCGCAATAGTCTTATTACTTGCAACTTTCATTTTCAGTTGTAAAGAAAGTGAAAATTACTGGACGAAATACGAAGAATGGAGAAAGGCCAATAATGCATTTTTTGTGGAACAATCGGCCAATCACGAATATCAAAAAATATATCCGGCATGGGATAATTCGGCCTATATCCTGATGAAATATCACACTAAAGGAGATGCAAGTGTTCCATCACCTTATCTTACCAGTACTGTTGATGTAAAATATAGAGGGACATTATATGACGGAACACCTTTTGACTCATCCTATACTCAAACAACTTATGGAGATAGTATTTCTCGTTCTAAAATATCAGAATTTATAGAAGGTTGGCAAATAGCCCTTACTCGCATGCATCCAGGAGATAGCTGTACAATCATAATTCCTCAGAATTTAGGATATGGAGAGCAATTATATAAAACGATTTATCCCTATTCCACTCTAATTTTTGATATTAAATTAGTTGGAATACCAACCTACGAAAGGCCCCAACTTAAAAAAGAAATCCGGATAGAATCGATTCTATCCGGATTTCTTTTTTAAGGTTGTCTTTTCTCTATCTTTTTTGATAATTCAAAAATAAAATTAATTATCTCAACAAACTATTGTTTACTATCACAACCTTTTTGCAACCACCACTGACGTATAAAAAGACACCCTGTAAACATCAATGCTAACGACAACCCAGTATAAAAGAATGAAATAAAAGACTCTGGAAACCATCCTAAATTGCGGGCAATGATACCAAAAGTAATCATTACAGCCATCACTATCCAACCTTTCACATCAAAAAAAGAAAAAGGACAACTTTTATCACTTTTTTGAGATATACGTCGTGTATGTTTATAATACAACTTTTTAAATACCAAATGAAAAAAAAGTAAAAATACGATAATAACCTCTCCAACCCTGAACAGCCAATTCTCATTATCACTCATCCAGGTTACAATTCCGATTCTTAAAATATTTCCCCCAGCAATAATCCAGACTATACCAGCGGTGACTAATAGTGTTCGCCTTGCGACTCCATACCTCATAAACTTACAAAACTTTAAGTCAAACAAAAATAATTATTTATTTATTAATAAATATACAAAATAGGCATACAGGCCAAAATCATAACCATTTTTCACGTTATTGACTCGGAATGGAACATCATTGTGACTACCTTTGCATTCCCAATAACAATTCAGAAATAGACGACATCACATGAATTATTCATACAAACAAATCTGGCATATAGTTTATCCTTTGTTGATAAGTCTTTTCATGGAACATCTTATCGGGCTTACCGATACTGCATTTCTGGGGAGAGTCGGAGAAATACAATTAGGGGCATCAGCTCTTGGAGGGGTATATTATATCTCTATTTTCATGTTAGGGTTTGGATTTGGCATCGGCGCCCAAATTATCATGGCTCGTCGCAACGGAGAAAAAAGATATTCGGATATTGGAGTAATACTATCACAAGGGATTCTTTTTCTTCTTTTTCTAGCAGCAGTTATATTTACAGTCTCAAGCATATGGTCCCCTCATTTTTTAAAAAAAGTTATCAATTCCCCAGCCATTTATGAAGAAGCTCTAAAATACCTTGACTATCGTATATACGGGGTATTCTTTGCATTCATCTCTATCATGTTCAGGGCATTTTTTGTGGCAACCACTAAAACCCGAATATTGACAATCAATTCCATTGTTATGGTACTCTCAAATGTAGTACTCAATTATATTTTAATTTTCGGGAAATTCGGATTTCCCTCTTTAGGTATTGCCGGAGCTGCTATTGCATCATCAGCTGCAGAAGGAGTATCCGCTCTTTTCTTTATAATTTACATACTAATTAAAGTCGATACCCGAAAATATGGATTTTTCAGTCATCTACGGCCCGACATGAAATTATTGTCTCGTATTTTAGGGACTTCCATTTGGACCATGCTACAATCATTCATTTCCATTTCTACATGGTTTGTTTTTTTTGTCAGTATAGAACATCTCGGAGAACGCCCCTTAGCCATCACGAATATTGTACGAAGCATCTCATCTTTATTATTTATTATCATCAGCTCTTTCGCATCAACAGCGAGTTCCCTCACAGGGAATCTAATGGGTGCAGGAAAACCTGAGGAAATAATGCCTTTGTACAAACGCATTACAAAAATGTGTTATACATTTATTTTACCTTTATGTGTGCTAATAGCATTATTCCCCACTGCAATATTACGTATATATACCGACAACAACGAGCTCATCACAAGTTCTGTGCTGACCTTATTCGTCATGTTATCATCTCAAATATTGAATGTACCCTCTTTCATTTTATTCAATACGGTATCTGGAACAGGTAATACAAAATCTGGACTAGCTATAGACTTAGTTGCTTTAGCGTTATATATTACTTATATAATACTGGTTATCGATATTTTAAAAGCTAATGTCGCCATCTGTTGGACAGCCGACCACGCTTATGCTATTTTCATGTTTATATTGGCCTACATTTATATGAAAAAAGCCCGTTGGCAAACAAAAAGATTGTAACACATTGCATATTCTGCAATATATTTGTAATATATTCGTCTCAAATTTGTAAAACCACATTCATATATTGGTAATATCGGTTACGTTTCTTTGTTTCAACATAATAAAGGAACAAATTTGTGAAACGTTTTATCGAATACTTAGTAGAGGGTGCTCTAAAAATCAGTGGCAGTATTACCAGTATTACTATACTGCTAATCATTATTTTTCTTTTCAAAGAAGGAAGCGGTCTATTCAAAAATCCTGTCGTTGAAGAAGGATATGTGCTTACTGTAAACCGAGACAATCCTGTCGAGCATATTACTTCATTTCAAATCAAAGAAATTTATGACGAAAATATCACGAATTGGAAAGAACTTGGAGGTATAGATTCTCCTATTTTAGTTTTCAGATTTGGAGATCTTGAAAATTATTTTTCACCAGAAGAATTGGGACAAGAATATGAAAATATTCCTCAATGTCTGAACACACTTATCAATCGTGAAAAAAACATTATTGCCTTTTTCCCTGAACTTTATCTTCCAAAAGATTTTAGCGGAAAACAAATAGCCAAAGAAAAAATATCGCCAGTTGATTTTTTTGGGGGAAAAGAATGGTATCCCACGGCACAACCTGCAGCACAATTTGGATTAATTCCTCTTTTATTAGGGACTCTATGGGTCAGTATCGGTGCTATACTTTTAGCTCTACCCTTTGGTATATCGGTTGCTATATATATGGCAGAGTTAGCCTCTAAACAAATGCGTTCAATCCTGAAACCTTTAATTGAGCTTCTAGCAGGGATACCTTCTGTCGTATTCGGATTTTTCGGATTAGTCATTATCGTTCCACTCGTCCAAAAAACTTTCAACCTACCAGTAGGAGAAACAGCTCTCTCAGGAAGTATAGTATTGGCAATCATGGCCCTTCCAACCATTATCACTGTCGCTGAAGATGCTCTTAAAAATACGCCCAGAGCAATGAAAGAAGCAAGCCTTGCCCTTGGAGCTACCCAATGGCAAACTATTTATAAAGTTGTAATACCTTATTCAATATCTGGCATTACATCAGCCATTGTTTTAGGTGTAGGACGTGCCATCGGAGAAACAATGGCTGTATTAATGGTTACAGGAAATGCCGCAATTATTCCTCACACTCTTTTAGAACCTGTACGCACTATTCCCGCAACCATCGCTGCAGAATTAGGAGAAGCACCCAGTGGAGGAGCACATTACCAAGCTCTTTTCGCTTTAGGTGCTATATTGTTCCTAATTACATTAATATTAAGTATTTCAGTCGAATACATATCGAATAAAAAAAATAAATAATATGGCACCTCAATTAATGCAAGAATCTGTAGGAAGCAGAAAACGTTTAACTCAAAAAATAGCCTTTATCTTATTTAGGTTCTTCAGCCTATCAATAGTTGCCATTTTATTTGCTATCTTATTTTTCATTATAAAAAATGGCATTGGTGTCATTAATTGGGATTTTCTCTCAAAAGCACCTCAAGAAGGAATGACCTCAGGAGGTATATTTCCTGCTATTGTTGGGACATTATGCCTGGTTATCGGGAGCTGCCTATTCAGTTTCCCTATCGGAATCATGTCTGGCATATACATGAACGAATATGCTAAAAATGGAAAGCTAATCAGTTTTATCCGTATTATGACCAATAACTTAAGTGGTGTACCATCTGTTGTTTTCGGATTATTTGGAATGTCGCTCTTTGTTAATTTTTTAGGGTTCGGTGACTCAATCATTGCCGGCTCTCTAACATTAGGTCTCATGTCCTTACCACTCGTAATACGTACAACAGAAGAAGCTCTAAAAAGTATTGACAACAGTTTCCGAGAAGGAAGTCTTGCATTAGGAGCCACACAACTGGAGACAATACGTAAAGTTATATTACCTATGGCTCTCCCCAACATCATTACAGGGCTTATCCTATCTATAGGAAGAGTATCCGGTGAAACAGCACCCATACTATTTACTGCTGTAGCCTATTTTCTCCCCCAATTACCAACGAGCATATTTGACCAAGTAATGGCATTGCCTTATCATTTATACGTTATATCTACCAGTGGGACAGATATCGAAGCTTCCAGAGGTATGGCTTATGGTACAGCACTGGTACTTATATTTATTGTATTGATATTAAATCTTATCGCAAATATGATAAGAAAACATTTTACAGACAAAAACAAAATTTAAACATTAGAAATACAAAAATATGTATACTATCGAAGCCAAGAATGTCAATTTTTTCTACGGGGAATTTCAGGCATTGAAAAATATAAATCTACAAGTTGAAAAAAACAATGTTGTTGCTTTTATCGGTCCATCGGGATGTGGAAAATCTACATTTTTACGGTTATTGAATAGAATGAATGATCTCATTGACGGTGTCCGGCTGGAAGGCGAGATTCTTTTTGAGGGCAAAGACATTTATCGAAAAGATGTCAAGGTTGATGAATTAAGAAAGAAAGTCGGTATGGTATTCCAAAAACCCAATCCATTCCCTAAATCGATATTCGAGAATGTAGCTTATGGGCTACGAGTAAATGGAATAAAAGATAAAACATATATAGAAAACCGAGTTGAACAGTCTCTACGAGGAGCAGCCTTGTGGGATGAAGTAAAAGATAAACTAAAAAAATCTGCATTTGCTCTTTCTGGTGGGCAACAACAGCGTCTTTGTATTGCACGTGCTATGGCCATGGCTCCCAGTGTACTACTCATGGATGAACCTGCATCAGCTCTGGATCCAATTTCTACAGCAAAAATAGAAGAACTAATACATGAATTAAAGGAGCAATATACAATCATCATTGTCACTCATAATATGCAACAAGCTTCCCGCATCAGCGATAAAACCGCTTATTTCTATTTAGGAAAATTAATCGAATTCGGAGATACTCGTAAAATATTCACACATCCTGACCATCAATCGACCCAAAATTATATTACTGGACGTTTTGGATAAAAAATAAAATATTATCTTTGATTGATTACCTGATTATCTAAAATATCAAATATATAATATTATGAAATATATTGAAAAAGAACTGGATGACCTAAAAAACGAGGTACTCAGTATGTGGGCAATGGTATATTCTCAACTCAATAGAGCTGGAGAAGCCATGTTATCTCTTGATAAAGATTTAGCTCGGGAGGTCATTCTACGGGAAAAAAGAGTAAATGCGTTTGAACTTAAAATAGATAGTGATTGTGAAGATATTATTGCTCTTTACACTCCCGTTGCCGTAGATCTCCGATTTGTACTGGCCATGCTAAAAATAAACACGAACCTTGAACGTATTGCAGATTTTTGTGAAGGTATGTCAAGATTTGTCATTGATTTCCCTCAAATCAGCCTCGATGCAGAATTGATAGACAAAACCAGTATACGTGAAATGATAGATACGACAAAAAAAATGATGTCAATGGGTAAAGAGGCCCTCGAAGAAGAAAAATCTTTTCTTGCTGCCGGAATATTTGAACTAGATAATCGAGTAGACGAAATAAATCGCGCTGCCACTGAAATAATAGCTAAATATATACAGGACAATCCTGACCGTGCCCTTGAATGTCTAAATTTAATTAGCATTATTCGAAAAATGGAACGAATTGGAGACCATTGTAATAATATGGCAGAAGAAATCATTTTCTATCTTGATGCCAAAATTCTAAAGCATGCTGATAAAAAAGCAGAATAAAAAATAAAATTTTCTTATTATACTATTTCTCGGGAATAAATACTCACCTAATATTTATTCCCGATATTTTTATTTTTTCCAACATACTACGTAATGAAAGAATCAAGAACATTTAAGATTTCTCTTTACACTTTTCATCGAAAGATTATGTAAATTTGTAAAGATTCAAAATTATATCAAATGAAAAATAATTATATATCAGCAAAATATATCCTCTACATTATTTTTTGTACTTTACTTTTTGGCAATACCGGATCAGCACAAGAGATAGAAATGGACATTCCTAACTTAAAAAAAATAGAATCTTCTATCCGAGATTTCAACTCAGAAATGTACTATCCCAGGCTGATGAGAAGATACATAAATAATGATACAACTCTTACACTAAATGAATTCAGACATCTATATTTAGGGTATAGCTTCCAAGAAAGCTATAATCCCTACCGAATCTCCCCTCACATAGAAAAACTTGCTAATTTGTATGCCCGCTATGAACATTCAACAACGGAATGTGACAGTATCATCAAATATGCAACTTTAGCTATCGATGATTTTCCATTTGATCTCAGACAGATAAATATGCTTATATATGCTTACAAGCAAAAAAAAATGAAAGATATTGCAGCAATATGGGAATATAAACTCAAAAATATTGTCAATGCTATTTTGTCAACTGGAAATGGAGAAAAACCGGAAACAGCTTGGTATGTCATCTACACAACACATGAATACGATGTTGTAAACCGGATGGGATTTACAGGAGCTAAATATACTTTCATAGAACCGACCTTCGACTATCTTGAAGTCGAAAAAAATCCATTAAACGTAAAGGGATATTATTTCAATGTAAGTCGCATATTACAAGAATACGAACGCAAGTATAAAGATTGACCTGAAATGAATAATCCTGTTATTTACATTTCAGAATATTTTGATATACTTGTCTCTTTACAAACAAGAGATAGTTTTAGTATACGCGAACGATATCGTCAACTTTACGAGCTACTTGATTTATTCTCACGTCAACTATTATCGGACAAAGGAAAAAATTATCCGAATTTATTTGCTCGTATCGGAGCTATCAGCGAAGGAAATTCAAAAGTACGAACAGCACTCAATACCGTTCGTATACATGCTCAGGAAACTCTGAATAGAGAACTGCTATCTGAGGACGAAGAGCAATTGATACAAAATGATATTCGTTTAATGGCATTTGCTATAGGAGAACTATGCCACAAACAAATCCCAATTCATTTTCTTCCTATCCCCTTCCCGACTCAATCTGAGACAATATTTCTTCCAGAACAGGTTATAAAAAAGATACGTGCCACATTTATCGGCTTTGATAGCTCTGGACAGTTATTAGTCATACCGCACAATTCAGCCGACAATACTCCAGTTTCTGTCACTCTACATTCATTTAAAGAAGAAAAAGAGAAGCCTTTTAGTGGAACTTTAAAAGCTCTCCAACCAGGAATGCAGCTCAACTTCATCCAAGTTACATCAGATGAAAATAGGAATTCCTATTCTGCTGATATAATTATCATCGAACCAGATATATTATTAGATATCAGCGCAGTAGCAGAGTGCTTTAAGGAATATGGAGCTCATCCTTTAAATTATCTGCTGAACCGACTAAGTATAGATAAAAACACAAGATATATTTTACTTGGAAATATAGCTAATCTTTTTTTAGATGAATTAGTAAATGAGAAAGCTGAACATCCTGTAAATTACTTTGACGTCATGCAAAAGGCATTCCGACAAAATCCATTTGGAATAGCGGCATGTCCTGACTTACAAGACGAAAAATCAAACCGAGAATTTTTTTCAGATTGTAAACGGCAATTTGATAACTTATGTCATATCGTAAGAAATGAGTTATCCCTCTTTGGCATTTCAAAAGAAAAGGCTTTGCTCGAACCATCCTTTATTTGTGAGGCATTGGGATTACAGGGAAGACTCGATTTCCTTTGTGATGACCTTTCTGCCTTCATCGAATTAAAATCTGGTAAAGGAAAAGAAATACAGATTGGGAAATTGTCTACATACAGTGAAAATCATTATGTACAAATGCTTTTATATTTTGCAGTACTACATTTTAATTTAAATATCAGTTACAACAAAATAAAAGCATATCTGTTATATTCTCGCTATCCGCAACTATACCCGATGACAGTACTAAAGGCATTAATAAAAAAAGCCATTAACTTACGAAACGAAATCGTGGCTCAAGAGTATTTACTGCAAGCACATAACTCTCCTGAATATAGTCAAAGTGTATTATTCCACATATCTAGCCAAGAATTAAATCAAAAGAAAATAAATAGTCCATTTTGGGAAAAATACCTACGAAAGCCCATTGATAACTTTGCATATCAAATAAAGACTCTACCAACTATTGATAATCTGTACTTTATGTCTATTTTCACTTTTATTACCAAAGAACAATATGTGACAAAAGCCGGAGAAATATATTATGACTCCACTCGCGGGTTATCAACTTTATGGAATGTTTCTCCAATAGAAAAAAGGGAATCAGGAGAAATGATAACTGGTTTAATCTTGAAAGAAAGTACCCTGACAGAATCGGGACAATATCTTTCTTTCTGTCGGATCATATCTTCTGGTAATTCTACAGAACCTAATTTCAGAAAAGGCGACATCGTTATATTATATCGATACCATTCAGACAAAGATAATGCTTGTAATCAACAAATATTTAAAGCCTACATAGAATCTATCACATCTGAACACCTGCTATTAATAATGCGTATATGCCAAAGAAATAGTCATGTACTTCCAGTTAATGAACAGTATGCCATAGAACGAGATTACTTAGACGTAGGATTTACATCAATGTATCGCGGATTAGCTTACTTTTTACAAGCAAATGACGACAGGCGTAGCTTATTATTGGGTAAACGTCGCCCACGCATCAGAGAAAAAAAATATCTCAATCTATTACAATCTGGAGAAACAGATATCGACCGTATTGTAGCGAAAGCATTATCTGCCCAAGACTATTTTTTATTAGTGGGTCCTCCTGGGACAGGCAAAACATCTCATGCCCTCAAAAAAATAGTCGAAAGTTATTTACAAGAGTCAGAATCCAATATTTTGCTCATAGCTTATACTCACAAAGCCGTAGACGAAATATGTAATTCTTTAATATCCATCAGTCCCGACCTACCATTTATACGATTAGGAAACGAAATTTCTTGTGATAAAATATTTCACAAGCATCTTCTTGATAAAATATTAATTACCTGTCAACGGAGAAGTGATGTATTAGAAATTTTAAATCACCATCGAATATTTGTTTCCACCCTTACAACTCTAAATGCTAGAATGGATTTATTCAAATTAAAACACTTCGATGTCGCTATCATAGATGAAGCCTCTCAAATATTGGAACCCCACTTACTGGGACTGCTCTGCTGTATCGATTCTAACGGCAATAATGCCATCGGAAAGTTTATCTTAATTGGAGACCATAAACAATTGCCTGCTATCGTTACACAAAACCAAGAACTCTCTGAAGTCAAAACTCCAGAACTTAGAAATATAGGTTTATATAATTTACGTGAGTCTCTATTTGAACGATTATATCGATATGAAAAAACAATTGAGCCCAATTCTCTATTCATTGACAAACTAACTCGACAGGGACGTATGCATCCAGAAATAGGAAATTTCCCAGCAAAAACTTTCTACGGAGGGGAGCTATATCCAATTCCTTTACCTCATCAGCAAGAAAAATCATTGCCTTACATACCTGAAGCAGAACCTCAAATACAAAAAATTTTATCTCATCGTATTGCATTCATATCTATTTCCGGAAAAAATAAAATATCCTCATACAAGACAAACGTAAACGAAGCACAATGGGCTGCGCGTATTTCTGCGGTCATATATCATAGAATCACAAAAAAAGAGTCATTTGTTCCAGAAAAACATTTAGGAATAATCACACCTTACCGAAGTCAAATTGCAACGATAAAAAAAGAACTGGGAAATACGGGAATTACAGAACTTCTATCTGTTACAATAGATACTGTGGAACGCTTCCAAGGAGGACAAAGAGATGTAATGATATTCTCTTGCTGTGTTAACACTCCTTTCCAATTACAATTTCTCTGCAACACATTCGAAGAAAACGGGCAGCTAATAGACCGGAAACTCAATGTCGCCCTCACCCGAGCGAGAGAACAGATGATTGTCATCGGTAATCCTCTCTGGTTGGAACGCGATACTATTTATCGACAGTTGATAGAATATATCAAAAATAAAGGAGCTTTTTTTCAAATATAATTAACAAAGACAAAAAAGGCATAATCCGAAATATTATTGATTACGCCCTTTTGTTCCTATATTCCAGTATAAGTATGTGGCGAGATTTTTCTCAACTCATCTTTTACATCTTCTGATACATCCAACGTCTCAATAAAAGCTTGAATCGATTCTTCATTGATAATTCCATTAGTTCTTGTCAAGGCCTTTAACGTCTCATAAGGCTTCGGATACCCTTCTCGACGAAGTATAGTCTGGATACCTTCAGCTACAACACTCCACATATTATCTAAATCTCGATAAATAGCTGATTCGTTTAACAATAGTTTACTTAGACCTTTCAATGTACTCTGAAAGGCTATTAAAGTATGTGCCATAGGCACCCCAATATTGCGTAATACCGTAGAGTCTGTCAAATCTCGTTGTAAACGAGAGATAGGTAATTTCATAGATAAATGGTCCAATATTGCATTCGCAATGCCCAAATTCCCTTCTGAATTTTCAAAATCAATAGGATTTACCTTATGAGGCATAGCAGACGACCCCACCTCTCCTTCCTTAATCTTTTGCTTAAAATATTCCATCGAAATATATTGCCAAAAATCTTTATCCAAATCCATCAAAATAATATTGATACGGCGCATGGCGTCAAAAAGTGCAGCCATATTATCATAATTCGATATTTGTGTCGTCCACTCTTCCCGAGAAATACCTAACTTCTCACTCAAGAATTTATTTCCGAACAATTTCCAGTCTGTATTTGGAAAAGCCAGCCGGTGAGCATTATAATTCCCCGTAGCACCACCAAACTTTCCACTGATACATACATCCTTCATCACCTTCAATTGCTGTTCCAGACGATAAACAAAAACCTTGATTTCTTTTCCTAAACGAGTTGGAGACGCTGGTTGCCCGTGGGTTTTCGCTAACATCGGAATATTTTTCCATTCATCTGCAAAACCTTGGAGTTTACCTATTAACTCATCTAACATCGGATAATACACTTGATTTAATGCTTCTTTGATAGATAACGGAACCGATGTATTATTAATATCCTGAGATGTAAGTCCAAAGTGAATAAATTCTTTATACTGTTCTAAATGCAAAAGATCAAATTTTTCTTTTATAAAATATTCTACAGCTTTTACATCATGATTTGTTATCGACTCAATAGATTTAATACGCTCAGCATCAGTAATAGAGAAATCAATATATATCTTTCTCAATTCTGGAAATAATGCAGAATCTACTCCTTTCAATTGAGGTAAGGGCAATTCACATAATGCAATAAAATATTCTATTTCCACCCGTACCCGATAACGAATCAAGGCAAATTCTGAAAAATAATCTGACAAAATAGCAACTTTGCTCCGATAGCGACCATCCACTGGAGAGATGGCAGTTAGTGATGATAGTTCCATGTGTTGAAGATTTATACATGGCAAAGGTAATGGTTATTAGTCGATAAACCGAAAAATAATAAATATTTTTTGAGAAAAATGTATATTCACTTTGAAAATTAAAAAAGAAAAATTACCTTTGCCTCGCTTTTGAAGCAAATCCTATCGGGCGTTTAGCTCAGCTGGTTCAGAGCATCTGCCTTACAAGCAGAGGGTCGGCGGTTCGAATCCGTCAACGCCCACCGATAAGAAGCCGAAAAAGTCGGCCATGATTTAAAATATATTGAACTTTTACCGAAAGGGGGCGTTTAGCTCAGCTGGTTCAGAGCATCTGCCTTACAAGCAGAGGGTCGGCGGTTCGAATCCGTCAACGCCCACCAATAAGAAGCCGAAAGAGTCGGTTATAATTAAAATATATTGAACTTTTACCGAAAGGGGGCGTTTAGCTCAGCTGGTTCAGAGCATCTGCCTTACAAGCAGAGGGTCGGCGGTTCGAATCCGTCAACGCCCACCAATAAGAAGCCGATAACTTTTCTTCATCACAAGCTATTCCAAATATTTTTCATAGAAATTGACTTTAGTATAATTTTTTGTGCCAAACAATGCATTATAAGAATACGAAAATCTATATTAAAATATTTATATATTGCGATATTCTTTTATAAAATGTTTTGGTTCTTTGCAATGAACAGTTTGATAAGTTCTGCAAAATTTGCATATTGATCACCAAATTTATAATATTGTTTTTTTAATATCTTCACCTAAAACCCTAACACATATACAATAAAAAGAGAAATTGATTTGTTTCTCAATTTCTGGCCAAACCACAAAAAAATATTTCCTGGCTTACAATCAATTATCTCAAAACTCTTATTTCCCAAAGAACTACCACCATCATACCGAAACATAATTATTCCTATTCATTCAATCAGTGGACTCTATCAAATTTCGGATATCGACTACTTTCTCAGCCCGCTGACAAGCTCCTAATATTCCAACTCCTCCACACACATTCGAATAAACCTTTACCGGCTCTGCTAATCCAATATCAGAAAGACTCCCAGAAACAGATCCTCCATAGATTTTTTCAAGAGCAACAAGATATCGATAATATGATTCAGACAAAGAATATAACAAAATACGCCGCTTATATTTATCTTTACCTTCTTCTTCCTGCATATTCACATACATTTCATCTAAAGATTCTTTAACTGTAAATGTATATTGCCTTCCTTCAATTTTTTCATCTGAAAAAACGCAACCAGAGCCACCACCATCATCAAAACCTAATACTCCGTCCAATACTGTCTGGTGGTTATCATAAATCGGGTCAATAGAAAAATCGAAGGAACCATACGTCCATTCATGCATCGGGCCTTCATCAATATAAATAAAATAATAATTTTTTTGTCCTGGAGTATCTTGAAAAGTCACTCGATAATATATAGCATAATATTCAATTTGCTCTACGACTACTTCTCCGTCCGGACCCACCGTTATTCTTACATGATCCGGATTAGATTCCTTCTTAGCTGACATCTCAACCAAATCGATACCTGTCAACATCGGAATCTTATCTTCCACATATGCCATTCCATATTCTGAAGTTACAACAATTTTTACAATTTCGCCTTCTCGCGGGACTACTGACGAGACGAAACATCCCGAGACATTTCCTTCTGTGTCCTCTCTTTCCTGCCAGACCATATTTTCACGAAAAATATTATCGACATACAATTCAACTTTTGCATTCTTCAAATTCACATCGGGTATATTTTCTGTAAAGAACCATGTTCGAGTAACACTTGCCAACACGACAGTATCAGTAGTTATTACACTATTGATCACAACTTTTGGTGTAGGACGATATTTCTCCAAGTCAATATCCTTATAACAAGATACCAAATATAACGAACAAAAGATTAAAACTATATGGTAAATAACAGTTCTCATTCCTCAAAATTTATAAGTATATGAAAAAGAAGGGATAACAGGTAATAGCCCTAAAGTCTGGAAAGAACAATAAGCCTTAGAATAATTATAACCACCCAACTGATACCATTTCCGAATAGCGATTGGACTCATATAACTATATACATTGTAAATACTTATATTCCATATCCCCATCCTCCCTCGTTTTTTTAGGAGAATATATATTTATTCCTAAATCTAAACGATGATAAGCAGGCAGACGAAAATTATTTCTATTCGCATAATAATCAATCCCCACCCTCTCCCAATAAGAAGGGAGATTCGGAATCTTCTCATTTATAATACCCGAATTTTTCAAATCTTGATAATTTTCCAAAGCAAGTGTAATTCGATTGCCTGTCATATATACCCAACTTCCTGTTAATTCAATCTTCTTATTAATTTTCCAATTAATTACAATATTCAATTTATGCCGGTTATCATATTTTGCAGGGAAACGAATTCCACCATTAACTCCAGAAATTTGCCTGTCAGCCCACATCAGTCCATAACCAATCCAACCTGTTATATTTCCCTCGTTTTTGCGAACAATCAAGTCTAATCCGTAGGCCCAACCCTTACCAGATACTAATTTTTCCTCCCAACCAATAAAAGAAGGAAGAAAATTATAACCATCTTTATAATCTAAAATATGATTCATCCATTTATAATACCCTTCAACAGAAAAAGAATATAAATCACGAAGATTATAATAAAATCCAGCAGAAATCTGGTCGCTCGTCAAAGGTTTGAAGTCACGACTAACTGGTAGCCATAAGTCTGTAGGCAAACTGATATAACTTTCATTTATCTGGTGTACATATTGGTTCATTCGAGCATATGAAAGCTTAAAGCTAAAATCTGGATATAATAAGAAACGGGCAGATAACCGAGGATCCAATGACACAAAAGATTTTTTCTGAACATTAAATAATCCTAACCGTAATCCTGCGTTCAAACGCGTCGCCCTCCCTAAAGACCAATCATCTTCAATATATAAATCAAATTCATGAGCCAACAACGTTTCATTTCGATTCACCGGGTTTGTTTTTTCAATATCTCCAACTCTCTTTTCCCGAACATACTCAGGTTTAAAACGATGATAAAAATAACTTGTTCCAAAACGGACATGATGTTCTGGCAATGGTAAATAATCCCAACTCGAACGAACCCCCAAATCTTCGATTCCATTTATTGACGATGATTCACTTAGACTTTCACTATAATCTACCGAACCTTTTTCCCCAGAAATTTCATTTATAGTCCTTTTCAAGGAGGATCTATATCGAGAATACGAAAACTGATTATGAATATATATTTTATTATTTATAATATAAGACCAACCTGCAGATGTAACCACATTTCCCCACCGCAAACGTCCTATATCTTTATTCTCATAAGACATTCCATCCCCTTTAGAAAACTCGACATTCCCTCCTTTCAAAAAATCTTGTCCTAAATAGAGACTTACATAAGCACGGCTTTTTTCGGAAAAGAAATGATTAACTTTAAAATTCAAATCAGTAAAAGCATACCGGCCAATCATTTTTTCACCCTCTTTTTCTCTCACTTTATTATAAATTGCAATAGCAGGTGCAGACAAAACGTCGAGCCAAGAACGACGTAATGAAATATTAAAGGAGGTGCGGTCTTTTATTATAGGCCCACTCAAATTTAGATTTCCAGATATAAGTCCCAACATTGCACTACCATGAAACTCTTTCATATTGCCATCTTTTGTCCGGATATCTACAACACTTGATAACCGTCCCCCATAACGTGCAGGGAAAGCCGATTTAAAAAAATCAACTTTCTCGACAGCCTCAGCATTAAAAGCTGAAAACAAACCTCCTAAATGACTTACTTGATAAACCGGAACTCCATCTATTAAATAAAGATTATCATCTCCATTTCCTCCTCTCACATACATTCCCGAAAAACCTTCAACACCCGCCATAACTCCAGGCTGAGTCTGTAAAGCTTTTACAACATCGGCCTCACCGAATATAGTCGGAATATTCTTTATAGACTTCTGGGTCATCGACAAAGTACCCATCTGTGTACCGGATATAAGCTCCTTAGACGACTGAGTTCCTACTATCACGACTTCTTCTAACTGACGATCAGCAATAAGGGATACACGCATTACCGTATCTTTATTTAACTCAATAAAAGTTTGCTTAAAAGCCCGATAACCGACATACGAAATCTCCAATTCAACGACTTTACTTGACAATGTAAGAGAAAAAAAGCCATTCTCATTTGTTGTTGTCCCCCTCCGGGAATAATAGTCATAAACAGACGCTCCAACTAAATATTCCAATGTATTCTTATCTCGAATAAATCCACTTATTGTTACTTTCTCATTAGCTCTCTTAAGAATAATATTATTTCCTGATAAATAATATGTTATTGGAATATCCTTTATCAACCGTTTCATACATTGCAAAAGAGGCTCTTGATATGCTTTAAAATCTAATCTAATTCCAGCAATAATAGAAGAATCATATATAAAATTTATTCCGGTTTGCCTTGCCACTTCAGTTAAAATATCAGACAAATTTTTCTGTTTTACATCCACAGTAACCACAAGATTACTTTCTTCTGTTGCTTTTCCTTCCATAAAAGACAGGAAAAGCAACAGACATAAAAGTTTTATATAAAATTGCATCAGAGTTCTATTTTTAAATGAATATCAAGGGCTTCGTTTATCAAATTGATAATCTCCGAAACAGATATATCATGAAATGAAGAAGTTAAATGATAATCTTTTTGGGGTATATTAATTATATGTACTCCATACACCTCTTCAAGTTTTTTTATAACTATAGGCAAAGGCGTATCTCGAAAACAAAATATATTCGTTTTCCAAGATAAAATATTGACATCTACATTTGTATCCTTTTTTATATTTCCATCTTTCACAGCATATGCACCTTCTCCAGCCTCCAATATAACATCTGGATACTTTTTATTATAAAAGCGAACTTTACCACTATCTACAAAAATAGACGTAGTATCAAGATCAGCTCGCACCTGGAAACATGTCCCTAAAACTTGTACTCCGGCAATTGATGTTTTTACAATAAAGGGACTTTCTTCCTTATGACATACCTCAAAAAAAGCTTTTCCGGACAATTCCACATTACGACTTCTAACATCATAATCCCCTTTATTATATTTTAAGATTGCTTCTTTTGCTAAATATACAGTACTACTGTCAGGTAACACATATACCAAAGAATGCTCACCATCAGTAGTTACAATAATCCAATCTTGTTTATCATGGTTAGTATACAAATATACGCTAATACAACCAATAACAATTATCAAAACAGCAACAACAGAAGCTATGCGATACAAAACGGAATGATATTTGATTTCTGTAACACTCGCTAATTTTAATTTTTTCCAAGCCTCTGACGTGTCCATTTTCAATGGATCATAAAAACGGGCAACAAAGCGAATGTCTTCTTCATTCAATTTTGAATTTTCCATCTTTTCCCTTGGTTTCATATTTACTACAAATAAAATATATACCCCTAAGACAGTAAAAATTCAAAATCCCCCTATTCTTATTTCTTCTTTTTTATCCAAAAAAGAAAGTATATATCTTTACAGCTTTATCACGTAAGCATTTCAATGCTTTACTTATTTGATGCTCAATGGTTTTTACTGAAAGATTAAGTTCTTCTGCTATCTCAGCATAAGTAAGTCCATCCCGTTTAGCCAACAAAAATATTTTACGTCTTTGAGCCGGTAATTTATCAATAGCTGTCCAAAGGCGAGCATCTCGTTCAGCAATATATATCTGCTCTTCCTCAACTTCATCAGAATTATCATTTTGTATCATCTCTTCGGATAATTCATAAGGAGAACTCTGGAGAAAAGACAATGCACGATTCCTCACTACCCGATACATATATGATTTAAAATCCGAAATAACTTCACCAGATGATACTTTATCCCATACGTTTGCAAATGCTTCCTGAACTATATCTTCTGCATCGTCGATATTCTCTGTGTATCGCAACACATACATTCCTAAAGGACGATATAAGCAGCGATAAAAATGTTCAAATTCTTTTACTGTCAATTCCATAAAGTCTCAAATAAGCATCAACTTCAAATATTTATCACTTTAAACAAAAACAAACGTAGTAATTTATTTAAAAAGTCCCTACGTTTGTTTTGCTTTTATAAAATAAAAATCGTCCCATTAATTCCAACGCCTCCGTTTTATAAACCACCATACAATCAGAACAACAAGAATCATCAAAGCCCAAGCCATCAAATAACCATATTTCCATTCAAGTTCCGGCATAATTTTGAAATTCATTCCCCATACTCCCACAACAAAAGTAAGTGGTATAAATATGGTCGCAACAATCGTCAACTGCTTCATAATCCCATTCATCCGTAAATCATTATCAGAAAAATACAAATCAAGTAAAGATGCCATAGATTCGCGACATATTTCTATCGATTGTATAATAAATACTATACGGTCTTCCAAATCATTCAGATATACCATATTTTCTTCTTTAATAAGTTTATTTTCATTATGAATCAACTTATTACAATCATCTTTCAATGGCAATATAGATTTCTTCAATTGTAGATAATCTCTCCTATTAGCCTGTATTCTATTGCCGAAATCTTCTCGTGGATCTCTTGTCAAAACTTCGTCTTCCATTTTCTCTAATTCTTCTTCAAGAGCAGCAATTACATCAAGATAATTTCCCAATATATTGTTCATTAATAGAAAAAAAAGATAATCAACTGTATGGGTTCTTACTAAAGCCGTATTTCTTTCGATAGCTGTTATAATATTATCAAAAAGTGGAAGTTCTGACTCCTGAAAAGATACGACATAATCTTTTCCCAAGATTACACAGATATGTTCTTGTTGGAGTTCTTTCTGGTCTGTATAGTAGAATGTATTAACAACTAATATCGTCTTATCACTGTACTGTTCAATTTTTGCAATATGTTGACTGGTAAGTATATCTTGAATATCAGTTGAATGCATTTTCAACATTTTCCCAATACGAGAAATCAATGCAGTATCGGAAAGACCGGAAACGTGCATCCAATTCACTTTTCCCGGCTGAAATATCATCGAAAAATTATCGTCTGCCGATAACTCTTTCTGCTTATAATTCAGTCCGTCGTACTGAACAAAATTTATCCGTACGGGATCTTTATGTTCTCCTGTATAAACAAATCCATCAACTAAAAGGTCATTTTTTACACCTTTCTTTTTTTTCTAAGATTATATGTTTGCTTATGCATTACTATCGAACTAATATTTTAACTCCTCCATTCACATTCTTCCCAGATATAATATAAGTACCCAATGGCAAGCCATACACTTCTGTACGATTAATAACAGCCACTGTCCGTACCAAAACGCCATTGATATCATATATAGAATATGAAGATTTTTCAGGAGCGTCAATCCATAAAACTCCATTCAAAGCCCCTACTTTTACTGCGGAGGTACTGATATCATCAACTCCTGAAACACGGTAATCACTCATTTCTATATCATCAACATTAATACGATTTCCACCCGTATTTTCAATTTTTACTCTAAGATTTCCGGATACATTGACCGTATATATATACTTAGTCAATGTTTTTGTCAAAGCTATATTCTCTGCAATCAAATTCCAGCTCACACCACTATCAGAAGAATACCAAATCGATAATTTTCCATTTGTATCACTACCGTATAATCCAGCATATAGAGATAATGTACCGATTCCTCCCGCCTTATCATCCTGCATTTCAATATATCCATTTCTTATTCGTGCAGATTTTTTCCCTTGTTTCAAATCTCCATTTTGAGCACCCATCAAGGCATCATCAAAAAGCCATCTTCCCTTAGAACAAGTCACTACCCCAGAAGCATAACTTCCTTTAGAGCCAGTCTCAAAATCTTCAAAAAATGCTTTCTTTACAGCAACTAAACCCGAAAGAGGTAATATTTCTTCTTCCTCAATCTCCTCACTCGATACTAATAGTTCTGATACATGTTCACCCTCTGCAGCAGAATCAGATAATCGCACCCAAACTGTACCTCCTGCAGAAGACAAATCTATTTGTCTAAACCACTCTCGATTGTCCACACTAATTTCAAATGGCTCATCTACCATTACGTGTATTTGCTCATACGTATATTTTCCTGTTATATTCACTCTTTTCGTTTCAGAAGCTATGCCCGGTTCTGTAGAAAAATTCAAATCTCCATCAAGGG
Source organism: Coprobacter secundus (assembly GCA_000803105.1). Lineage (GTDB taxonomy): Bacteria > Bacteroidota > Bacteroidia > Bacteroidales > Coprobacteraceae > Coprobacter > Coprobacter secundus. The sequence continues at coordinate 46,709 of JTDA01000017.1, read as the reverse complement.
ATGCCACTGATATCATCGGCACTGGAGCCGGAATAAAAACCGAAATTTCATTTGAGCCCATATCTCCACTTGTCACCCGATAATAATACGTAGTATCATAAGAAATTCCTGTAACCCGTGCTTCCTGGTCCTCACTAAAACACTGACGAGGATAGCCATCCAAAGGCAAAATCTTATCTCCATCTCGTGTATATACATGAAGGGTTACCTCTTTTATCGAAGGCAAATGTACCCAACGAGCTAAAAAACCCTCAGAAGTGATATCCATCGCCGGCAATGCAGGAATACTCGACACCGCTTGCGCTTTTAAAGATATACTTACCACATTTTCCAATCCTCCCCCAGTTATTATTAATGTACCAGAATACTTCAAAACATCTGCCAAATCACAAGTAAGCTTTACATTTGCCCCTTTCTCGGCCTCATCCTTAGTCAATACACTCCGAGATACGGAAAAATGATTATCTGTTACCGAAAGACTTATATCTCCCTTTAGATTACGAGCTTTTATATTCAACATATAAGATAATTGAGAATTTACAGTATTAATTCCCAAATCAACAATACTTCCATCTACCGGATGAATAATGGCCGGTGAAGAACCAGCATCCGGATCAAAAGATTCATTTTTACGGTCTCCCCATACATATTCCGCTAAATCAGGAAAATCTATATATGGATTTCTATTCTTCTGCAACGAGAAAACTGCCTCGTTGCGTGTTTTCTCTTTTTCACTTACCGGATCTTCCCGATTCCATTTCAATAATAAATCAACGGTCCATTGCTCAAATACCGGATAGGTATTATTATCCAATTGGTTTACAGAATTTCCTGTCCAATCAGAAGCATAATCCTCATAACACGTAACCATATACATATACGCCCGGGCAAAATCACCTTTATATTCATCAGCGGGCTCCCATGCTGAAATTTCACCTCCCGGACGATTATTGGATTTACCAACCTTTATAACTCCGTTATCGAAAGTCTTCTTGCCCGTAACATAAGCCATAGGCCAACTTCCCTTCGCTGAATTGGCTTGTTGATTCGATGGATTCAGATGGTGTAAATCTCTATATGCTGTTCGTTTTGCTCCTCCCCACCAACTTTTTGCAAATGAATGTTCGATATTCATCCCAGCAGCAGCAGAATTACCATTAAACTCCACATGATTGTTAGAATACATATCCCAAACCGTACCATCTTCAGGACGGACATCTGTTTTCGTAAAACCATACCAAGTAGAATTCACACCACTGCCATATGATAAGACTTTCGGGTCTTTAATTATATTATGCAATGCCGTTTTCAACTCTGCTCCGGACTTTCCTCGAGCACCCTCATAATAACCCGCAGGAATTTGAGCAGACAATAAGAGACTGACAACCCATAACAGCAACACAATATTACCTTTCAACATGTTTTTTTTCATCTTAAATTTTCCTTATATCACCTAATAAAAACTTTAACTGCACAAACCCTTGAAGAAGTAATAACATGTGCTATATAAACACCTTCAGTTCCAACTTCAGTTTCATATCTGTCAGACAGAATCTGATGCTCAACTATTAATTCTCCTGACATATTATATAGTTTCAGAATCGAATTAGCTGGTGCATCCACTACCGTCAAGATATTTCCAGAAGTAACAAAAACGGAGATATTATCCAGCGCCCACTCTTCTACAGATGTAGTACCATCAAAAGGCATATCCTTAAGGTTACCCCAAATATGTTCAGCCAATTGAGGATAATCAATAAAAGGATTACGATTATGCTGATACTCAGAATATACCATATTATTCCTATCTGTTTCTTTCTTGCTAACTGGATCTTTTCTGTTCCATTCCAACAATAAATTCATCGCCCAAGTTGTAAATGCAGGATATGAAGTATTATTTAGCATCTCACTATTCCAACCACTCACTTTATCTTCATAGCAAGTTACCATATAAAAATAAGAACGGGCAAAATCACCCTTATACTCATCATTTGGTTCAAATACAGTTCCCGAATAACCTGGATATGTACACCGACCTAATTTACTAAAATTACCAGCTGATTTATACGATTCTCCATTTGTTTCTCCAAAAGGATAACTTCCTCTTTTATTATTCACTAACTTATCTGTAGGATATACGTGATAAAGGTCTGTTTTCATTGGCGACTTACCATTAAACCATTCTTGCGGGAAAGAATGCTCTCTATTATACTTATCACCTTCCGTAGTACCTCCTGAACCAGAGTCTTGATCCACACCAAATGTAAATCTCGATATGCTTGAATACATATCCCACACTGTACCGTCAGACTTTGCATCTGTATCTTTATACGCATTCCATAATCCTGGAGTATAAGACAGAACCGTATGGTCTTTTACAATATTATATAAGGCTGTTTTTAGTTCTCTTTCTTTTTTCCCTATTGCACTTTGATAATAATTAGCCGGAGCCTGCGCAATTAAATAAAACGATACGACCCAAAAAACCAAAAACTAACAGAAAAATAGCTCAATTTCTTCATAAACATTCGATTACCGTACAACATTTTCACTTTTCAATATATTCGAGGCAATAACCTAAATTATATACCTTCACCCAAAATTTCGAGTCCCTTTATAACTTTATATACTCTCCTACTCATATCTTCCAAACTCAAAAATGTAAATCTAAAAAGACAAACAAAATCGTTATAACGCTTTATTGTTTAATAAATATATTTTAAAAATAGAAATTACTACCATTTCCAACCTTGCATATTACTTTAGATAATACATTCTGCCATATTTCTCCCCTTTTCCCGGTTCTATCTTGATAATAATCTGGAATTTGAACATAGAAGAATGCTAATATTGCCCAAATACCCAACATTGCAATAATAATACATAAAAATTTCTTCATTCTATTCAGGTTTAGAAAGACTATTTATTTTGGAGCAAGACAACAAAGTTAAAGAATTAAACAAAAAGATAAAACATACTGAAAAAATTTAATATAAATGTAACGCAAAAATATTTGTATATCAAATATAACACACATAAAAAATCTCCATCCCTGAATAGGATAGAGATTTTACTTTTTATTCATTCTCTTTATGTTACACTTCATCAGTCAATACTAAATTTCCTTTAAAACCCCGTTTTTTATCCTTATAAATTTGATAACGATATACTAAGCATGTAGTAACAAAATAAAATCCTGTTAGAACCCATAACCAAATAAAAGACTCATGGACATCATCAATTGTACCTCCGGCCGTATTTATTCCTACAAATCCTTGAATACCCCATGTCGAAGGAATCATTGTTCCTATAATTTTCCAAAACTCAGGCATTGCATAATAAGGCCACGTAATACCAGATATAAACAAAAATAAGAGAGAAGTAAATACAAAAAGTAAAAATGACGTTTCTCGTTCACGTACAAATACGGATAATGTCATTGAAAAAAAGATCGAAGCAAATAAAAAAGGAGCCATAAATGCATATATTTCCCACTGATTTCCTATTTGTGGAAAACTAAATATCCATGGAACCACATGCAATATAAAAACTGTAGGTACAATATATATACTATAATAACATATAGCCTTACCTAAAACGATATGAATAATATTATTATGAATACGTTCTCGACCGGAATAATAATGGTGAAGCTTTTTATGTTCATATACTCCTCCGGCCAAAAGACCTATCCCTAAAACTAAACTTTGCTGTAATATAAGGACTAAAATTGCAGGTATTAAAAAAGATCCGAATCCAGACTCTGGATTATACATAGTAATAGAACTATATGGAACAGGAGAAGTAGCCATACTAATCTGCTCTGGAGTTGCTCCTCCCAAAGTCTCTACTTGCAATTTAGCTCCTAAATCCATAGTCACATCAGTAATCGCCATTAGAAAACCTTTATAATTAAGCATAATACTCATATCTGAATAGAACATCACGGGACTTTGCTCTCCTCTAACCAATTTCTTACTGAAATCTTCTGGAATTAGCAGAATCCCATAACACTCCTTTCGATACATCAGCTCTTTCGCCTCTTCCATATTTGCACAATATGATACAATCTTAGCATTAGGGGATGCATCCATATTACGTGCTAACTCTCGGCTCAATGGAGTACGGGCATTGTCTACAACTACCATTGGGACATCTCTGACAACCTCCGGATTATAAATCAAAGCATATAAGAGAGGATAAGCGAAAGGTAAGGCCAGAAAAAATATCAAGGCTCCAAAATCTCGAAAAACTGTTATATATTCTTTTCTCCAGATATAACATATATCCAGGAAACCTGTTTTTAACTGCTCTTTTAATATTGATATTTTCATTTTTATCAATTTTACTATATAAACTTCGGATTATATTATGGGACATATATCTGTCTTTGCAAAGCTTTCTTAAGCCGAGGTAACAAAGGCAATGAAGCTAAAGCAAAAAGAAAAAGAGCTAAATATTGTATCCGTGAATAGTAAAGAGGTATTCCATTCAATGCTTGATCGGCATAAATCAAAAAATAATGCCGCAACGGAAATATATTGGTCAACAACCTAAACGGAGAATACATCGCCGGTACAGGAAATGAAAAACCTGTAATTGAAATAGATATAATTCCAAACAGGCCAGCCATACTTAAGCCAATACGCAAAGAAGGGGCAATACTCATCATTATTACAGCATAACTCTGAGATGCTATTACCAATAGTAACATGGCTGACAACATAGGCCATATTCCATTATGCAAAGGGAAGTGCCAATAACCATATAACAACGATTGGCACAAAGCCCCTACCACAAAAAATATAACCGTTTGTGGTAATAATTTACCTGTTATCGCCAATATAATAGAATTATGAGATTTTGCCAGCCACTCTCTCGAAGTCCCATGTTTTATCTCGGAACCAATACTAAAAACTGTAGTTAACAAAATAAGCAACTGAAGCATCCCCGGAATAAATGTATTATTAAGATAAACAGAATAATTTAACCATGGATTTCCTAACGCATGTACATCGGGAACTATTGGTTGTAGCTTTGGAGTTATTTCATAACCATATTGTCCATGTGCTAACAATGTCTGTTGAACAATCGCCCCTGAAGCTAACACAGACATAGTTTTAAACCCTTTATAAAGCAACGCTCCCGGGATATAATAGCCATTATTTGTGTAAAAAGATAATTCCGGTTGCCTACCAGCCATCGCTTTAGCCTCAAATGATTCTGGAATAACCAAAAATCCATATATCTGACCTCTTTGTAAAGATTCACGAGCTTCGGTAAAACTATTAGGCTGCTCTACGACTTGTATCAAACTAAGAGAATTAAGTTGCCGTATAAAATTTCTAGAAGCTGTAGAATGGTCAAGATCAACGACTGCCGTCGGTAACCTTTCTGGCAATCCCTTATCCATCAATGTCAGCAAAAAAATACAACTGATAAGAGGTGCGACAATCAGACACAATATATATATCGGACGGGATACCAATCGATGCAATTCCCGAACAATGACTGTCCCAAGGATTTTAAACCCAGATCTTAAATCAACCATTTTCATATTTTTTATTGCTTCTCTCAATTTTTCAGAAAAGCTCAACTGTTCATTTTTCTTTTATCAATACAGACATTCCCGGCCTCAAGTCTTTGATAGCCTGTACTGGACGAGCCTTAATTTGGAATGTTTTAGCATCATATTGACCCGTAACTTTTGTAGCACGCCACACAGCATAAGACCCCATATCTTTAATATAGTAAATCTTTAATATTACCTCTTTATTTCCTAATGCAGGAATAATTGCTTTTAACTCTTTTCCCATTGTTAAGTCTTTCAATAATTCTTCCCGAACATTAAATGTTACCCACATTTTACTTAAATCTAAAACGTTCATAATAGGAGCCCCTTGTCCAACTAATTCTCCAACATTCGGGAAAATATCAGAAATCTCACCATCAATCGGTGCCGTAAGATAAGAATCAGCCAACACCGATTCAACCTGTGCTACCCCACTTTTTGCAACTTCTACCATTGCTGCCGCAGCATCTTTATCTTCTATTTGTGCTCCTCGCTTTGCCATTTCATATTGAGAACGAGCAGCTCTTTCCGTCGCTTGCATAGCTTTATAATTGGCTTCTGCTTCATCTCTCTTTTGGGCAGAAACCACCCCTTTATTATAAAGAGCCTGTACCCGATCATAAGATTTCTTCGCAATCTCCAATCCTGCAATAGCTTTTTGCCACATATCATGAGCAGAATTAATAACTTCAATACGAGAACCTTTATCTACTTTTTGATTCTGAGCTTTATATACATTCTCCATCGCTGTTGCTTGCATCAACTTCGCCTCTGCATCAGAAGAAAAAATACGAACTAAAGTATCACCCATATGAACTTGCTGGCCTTCTTGTACCATAAATTCGGCAACACGCCCTGGCAACTTACCAGAAACACGAACCTGTGTAGCTTCTGCCTGTCCTTGAATAATTTCAGGTTTTGGCTCTAACATAAAAAAGCCAATAAGAGCTAAAATAACAATGACAATTATCAGCCCAACCAGACCTATAGCCAGACTTTTTTCTTTTTTTCTTTCCGGAGTATCCATTGTTTCTATTTTTTTCTATTATTATATTCTTTTTTTCTATTTATTCATTATTCCTAGGGCTTTAGACAAATACACATTACATAAACGTACATCTATCTCTGCATCTATTTTCTCTGATTCAGCTTGTAACCATGCCGTTTGTGCTTCCAATACATTATCAGTAGTCATCACACCTTCTTCAAAGCCGTATTGAGCATTCCGTAGGTTCTCCTCAGCCTTTTCCATATTTTTACGAGTCATCTCCAACTTTTTATTTGCCTCATTTACCTTAAATGAAGCTTGATTTACTTGTAACTCTATCTTTTCTTTTGCATCTTCCAGATTTAACATCGCTATATTCCGCTCTGTTTTTGCAGCTTTAACTTTATAATAATCTTTTCCCCAATGGAAAATCGGAATCTTTAAAACTACACCAACACTAAACATACCTGATAGTTTATTCTCAAAACTATTGAAAACATTTGGATTAGAAAATATATAGTTTCCCGTTAAAGCTAAATTAGGCAACATAGAAGATAAAGCTACTCGCTGCTTGTATTTATAAATATCAGTAGCTAATGTCAAACTATGTATTTCACTACGGTGAGCATATACCTCATCCATATTAAATGCTTGTGGAACCAATTCTACCTGAGGAGAAGAATTTTCATCGGCCAAGTTATATTGCAAATCGACCGGTAAACCACACATTTGAGCCAGCAACATTTTAGACAAGCTTAATCCATTGTCAACTTTCGTCAAGGTTATCTGCGCCTCATTCAATTTTACTGCGACCGTAAGTCCATCCGATTTCGTCGCCACACCTTCATGAATCATCTCCTGAACATTATTATTTAAAGTATCCAAAAGACTTACATAACTCTCAGCTAATTTTTTCTTATAAACCAACGAAACTACCTGCCAATAAGCTTCATCTACTTTAAAAATTAAATCTTTTACGGCCGTATTTTTTTGAGACTGAGCTAATTTTTCAGCATACTTGGTTATCTGATTATATGCCCTGATTTTTCCTCCCATATACAAAGGCTGAGTTATCGTCACTGCTCCGGCAAAAACATTTGTGGTATTTGTCCGTAATGCGTCAACCAAAGATCCCCCGACAGCATTTAACGGAGCAACTAACCCAGATAACATAGGTCCAAGTATAGTTTCATAAGGTGGAGGAATCACTCCTTGCACAGCATTAGCAGCTTGTGTTCCTAATTGAGACAACTCAGCTTTTTGGTCTTTACTCAACAATGAAATCTCTTTAGAATTGTACATATAAGTACCCATCACATCAATCCCTGGTAAATAGTTAGCAAATGCTGACTTTTTCTCATAACCAGCTGCTTTAATCTTTTCTTCGGCAATACGTATTTGCTTATTATTATTCAACGCCATATTCCTACAAGAATCAAGCGTAAAAACTTGTTGTGAAATAGCAGTACTGCTTATTGCAGTCAGCAAACAGAGGGAGATTAATTTTTTCATTCTGCTCTTCTTTTAAGATAATGTTTTATCTTCTTTTTCTTTAAAAATAATCTATGCAATAATTGCATAAACAATCTTTTTTCTTTAAAAAAAATAGCGACTTCACAGCCCTATCTTTTCACATGCTGCAAAGATATATTACTTATCAAACATAACAAGCTTTTACTCCGTTAAGTTCACAGTATTTATCATTTTTTAATACAAAAAAAGTGCATAAAACTGTATTATGTCCAAATACATAATATATTGATATACAATATAATAAAAACATAAATACAATTAGAAACCAATAAAAACAGTATAGTTTTTTTATTCCATAGCAATTTTAATCTCCTAAAAAACAATTAGGCCCACAAATTATTTTAAGTCTTTCAAAAATCTCTCTTCGCTATTATTCAATAAAGTACTTTAACAATAATATTATTCGTTATATCATAAAAAATGCAATATATAATAAATATATTTATTATTTTTGCCATCAAAATTTAAATTATTAATTTATATATGATACCAATGAGAAACAAAAGTATTTATCCTTGGATAGTAGTAAGCTTACTATGGGTAGTAGCTTTGCTTAATTATATGGACAGGCAAATGCTCTCTACTATGCAAGCTTCTATGAAAATAGACATTACGGAACTAAACAAGGCAGAAGCATTCGGAGCATTGATGGCCATTTTTCTATGGATTTACGGATTTATGAGCCCAATTGCAGGGATGATAGCAGATCGATTTAGTCGGAAATGGCTTATTGTTGGCAGCCTCTTTGTCTGGTCCGCTGTTACTTTCTTAATGGGATATGCAAAATCATATAATGAGCTTTATTGGCTCCGGGCTATAATGGGAATCAGCGAAGCACTTTATATTCCATCTGCTCTTTCTCTCATAGCTGATTGGCATCGTGACAAATCTCGATCTTTGGCAATAGGAATACACATGACAGGTCTTTATGTTGGGCAAGCTATAGGAGGATTCGGAGCAACAGCCGCAGCCATGTTTTCATGGCAATCGACTTTTCAGTGGTTTGGAATTATCGGGATTATTTACTCATTGATATTAATAGTATTATTACATGAAAATCCCACTCATATTCTGGCAAAAGAAATAGAAACAAAAAGAAATTCTGAACTCAAAAAAACAACACTTCTGGCTGGTATAAGTATTTTGTTTTCTTCTTGGGCTTTTTGGATTATTCTATTCTATTTTGCAGCTCCCAGTCTACCTGGTTGGGCAACAAAAAATTGGTTGCCGACATTGTTTGCAGAAAATCTAAATATCCCAATGTCCCAAGCGGGTCCATTATCCACTATAACTATCGCTTTTTCTTCTTTTATAGGTGTTATTTTCGGGGGTATTCTCTCGGATCGTTGGGTACAGAAAAATATACGAGGGCGTATTTATACTGGAGCCATCGGCTTAGGTCTAACTATCCCAGCCTTATTATTATTAGGATTCGGACACAACCTCATTGCTGTTATCGGGGCTGGACTTCTCTTCGGCATAGGTTTTGGTATTTTTGATGCCAATAACATGCCTATTCTTTGTCAATTCGTTTCCACTAAATATCGCAGTACTGCATATGGAATAATGAATATGATTGGAGTTTTTGCAGGAGCTGCTGTAACAGAACTACTCGGGAAATGGTCCGACAACGGAAGCCTTGGGCAAGGATTTGCAATGTTAAGTGTAATTGTTGTCGCTGCAGTATTCCTTCAATTATATTTTTTACGTCCCCAAACAGACAATATGAAATAAAATAACAAAATATAATAATTATAACTATGGAAAAAATTATCGGATTAATAGATGCTCCATTTACACCATTTTATGAGAATGGAGATGTAAATTATGAACCTATTGAAGCTTATGCTAAAATGTTACAAAAGAATGGATTACAGGGTGTATTTATTAACGGTTCATCTGGAGAAGGGTATATGCTGACCGAAAAAGAACGCATGAAACTTGCCGAACGTTGGATAGCTGTAGTACCCAAGAACTTTAAAGTAATTGTACATGTCGGTAGCTGTTGTGTAAAATCCAGCCAAATATTAGCCGAACATGCACAAAAAATAGGAGCTTGGGGTATCGGAGCAATGGCTCCTCCTTTCCCAAAAATCGGACGTATTGAAGAATTAGTAAAATATATCGAAGAAATTGCAACAAGTGCTCCAACGCTTCCTTTTTATTACTACCACATCCCAGCCTTCAACGGAGCCTTTTTACCTATGATTAAATTACTTGAAGAAGTAGACGGGCGAATACCTAATTTTGCTGGTATCAAATATACATTCGAAAGCCTGTATGAATACAATCAATGCCGCCTTTACAAAAATGGCAAGTATGACATGCTACATGGACAAGACGAGACCATTCTCCCCTGCTTAGCCATGGGGGGAGCTCAAGGTGGAATTGGAGGAACAACCAACTATAATGGAAAAGAATTGGTAGGCATCATAGAAGCTTGGAAAAACGGGAACTTAGACTTAGCTCGTGAACACCAAAATTTTGCTCAAGAAGTAATCAATATTATTTGCCATTTCCGTGGCAATATTGTAGGAGGCAAGCGCATAATGAAACTCATAGGCTTAGACTTAGGCAAAAACCGAACTCCATTTCAAAACATGACAGACGAAGAAGAAATCAAAATGAAAGCAGAACTCGAAGCAATAAACTTTTTTGAACGCTGTAACAAATTTTAAATCTCACACATTATGAAAGCTACAGATTATTTAAAATCATGGGCAGCAATCTATCGGAAAGATCTTACAGAAAATATTATGCCTTTCTGGCTAAAGTATGGTCTTGATCATAAATATGGTGGCATATATACATGCCTTGACCGAGAGGGTCGTTTAATGGATACAACTAAATCTGTATGGTTCCAAGGACGTTTTGGATTTATCGCTGCTTATGCTTACAATTACATAGAAAAAAATCCAGACTGGTTAGCCGCATCAAAAAGTTGCATAGACTTCATCGAAGCCCATTGTATAGATGCTCATGGACATCTATATTTCGAAGTAACAGAAGATGGAATTCCTCTTCGCCAACGACGCTATGTATTTTCTGAATGTTTCGCTGCTATTGCGATGTCTGAATACGCCATTGCATCTGGAGAAAAAGAATATGCAACAAAAGCTTTAGAGCTATTTATGCGCATCAAAAGATTCCTATCTACCCCGGGATTTTTAGAGCCTAAATATCTACCAACTTTGCAAGCTCAAGGTCATTCTATAACTATGATTCTCATAAACACAGCATCTCGCATCCGTGCAGCCATTCCAGATCCGGTACTAGACCAACAGATAGAGGAATCCATATCAGCTATCCGAACATACTTTATCCATCCAGAATTTAATGCTTTGCTTGAAATGGTCGGGCCAAACGGGGAATTCATTGACACATGCAACGGACGGACAATCAATCCCGGCCATTGCATTGAAACGGCATGGTTTATCTTGGAAGAAGCTAAATTTCGCAACTGGAATAAAGATCTGATATCTTTGGGGCTTCAAATTCTTGATTGGTCATGGTCTTGGGGATGGGATAAAGAATATGGAGGTATCATTAACTTTCGTGACTGCAAAAATTTTCCTTCACAAGATTATTCCCAAGACATGAAATTTTGGTGGCCACAAACTGAAGCTATCATTGCAACACTTTATGCTTACCGAGCCTCTTATGATGAAAAATATTTATCAATGCACAAACAAATCAGCGAATGGACATATTCTCATTTTCCGGACAAAGAATATGGTGAATGGTATGGATATCTACACCGAGATGGCTCAATTGCCCAACCAGCAAAAGGGAATCTTTTTAAAGGTCCTTTCCATATTCCTCGAATGATGATACTCAGCCATACTCTTTGTTCAGAATAAGATAAGCTTCTTTACTTTTTTAATAAATTCAACATGGATAGAAAAAAAATTGATCTCACAATCTCATGTTACGGAAAAACAAAAGATGAAAAATATGATGTTGTCATATTGCCATGGGGAGCAATAGAACCTCACAATTTTCACTTGCCCTATCTTACTGACTGCATTCTGCCTCATGATATAGCTGTCGATGCAGCCCAGTTAGCAAGAGAACGTGCGGGAATTCATTGCATGGTAATGCCTCCTGTTCCTTTCGGAGCACATAATCCCGGACAACGAGATTTGCCATTTTGTATACATACACGACAAATCACCCGTCAATACATTTTAGAAGATATCGCTGCATCCTTATACAACCAAGGAATACGACGTTTAGTTATTTTAGGTGGCCATGGAGGAAATGACTTCAAAGGCATGATACGCGACTTGTATATAGACTATCCGGATTTTCTCATACTGGCAACTAACTGGTTCGAAATTATTTCCGGAAAAGACTTTTTTGAAGCAGAGATAGATGACCATGCCGGAGAATCAGAAACATCAGTTATGATGTATTATCATCCCGAATTGGTAAAACTTAATGAAGCTGGTAATGGAGAAGTCAAAAATTTTGCAATTCCATCTCTAAATAAAAAAATTGCTTGGACTCCCCGTCACTGGGACAAAGCTTCCACTGACAGTGGCATAGGAGATCCCAGAAAGGCTTCTGTTGAAAAAGGGAGAGATTACGCCCATGCTGTAATTGAAAAATTAGCAGACCTATTTATTGACATTACAAAACATAAGTTATATTAATCCTTATTTAATCTCACTTTTTTGTTTGAACATGAAAGTGAGATTATTTTTTCTTGTTATAACATCAGGCAAAATACCCTTAACAATATTTTTTGAGAGTACATTCGGATTATAAACCATTCATCATCCATCTGGCCAATTAACGGACTATGATTATGAGTCTCATCATGCTGAAATTTCATATTCCGACAACTTCAAAAGTCATACTTTTCCCTATTGCCGGTAAATTCATTACCTTCCTATCCGTAGCAACAAACAACAAATCATTTCCCTGACTTACCATCTGTACCAACACTCCGATTTCTTTTGAGTTTCTTTCTCAAATCAGCAATTTTTATAAACAGCAGTTTTTCTTCATTCATAGACACACAAATTTATTAATCAAAAAGAATCAGCTAACAAGGTAAAGATGGCAATATAAGAGGGGATAATCAAATATACGGAATAAAAATATACTGTTATTTTTTAAGAATACAGAAATACAATAGTCTGGTTACAATACATTATTTAATCTATAATAAAAAAACGCTTATTTACATAAGCGTTTTTGACTTTTTCTCATATTTATTTTTTCAACTCAAAATTACGACTTCCTATAAGATAATTATCTGCAAAAATATCAACTCGGTAATCGCCTGGATATAAAAACTCTTCTACCGGCCAATATATACACAAGTTCATTTCCTCTCCTGTATATTCTATTAGTTTACGACTCGAATAATTTATATCACTATCTTCATAGTGAAAAAGAGCATTACGATCTTTTACCAATACATCACCATCCGGTTTCACTATACGTATATAAATATACTTTTCACCAACCTCAGCCGTTACATTTTTAGCAAGAGCAAAACAAATTTTCAGTTGTTCTGTCCTACTAATTTTGGAAACAGTTTTTCCCCTACCATTTATAGATGTGACCGTTATCCCTACCGCATCAAGTTTCGATGCCAAAGTTACTTTATGGCTTAACTGTTCTTTATCTTTTTGTAAACGGGACGCAGCCTGAGATGCTTCTTGATATTTTCTGGTAACAGTTTTATTCTCCTTAACGAGTTTTTCATTCAAAGAATTAAGCGAATCAATCTGTATAATATAATTTCTCATTACATTCCTCAACGTTGCTAATTCCTTTTTCAATTCATTAATCCGAGCCGAATTTGTAGACTTAACAGTCCGAAGTTCCTCAAGCAACCGCTGAACTTTCATCTTTTCAGCATCAAGTTTTTCAACCAAAGAATCATTATTTATCAATAATTTTCCTCCTTCATACTGATCATACTGAAGTGCCAAGTCAGCATACTCTCTCTCAAGAGCATCTCTTTCTTTCTCCATTTCTACTCGAGTTTTAAATTCCTCCATCTCTTTATGCTGGCGGAAAATAAAATAAGCTGCAATGGCTAAAATAACGGCCAACACAACAGTAATAATAATCCATGTTACAGAATTTTTCTTCATATCCAGTCCGGTTTACCAACTTCTTAGATTCGGCCTACTGATTTACAGACAAAGGCTTAATGGCCACAAATGTACAAGTTTTACCTTTTATTATCAATGTATATTAGATTTTTTAAAGAATCAAGGCTAAGAAAATTTTATTTTTCCCAAAGTTACATACTCATCTAACTAAACATACACGCAACTGACAAGCATCGTCTTATGAATAAAATGAAAAGCCAATTGTAAAACAAAATGAAAATACTTATCTTTGCCCTTCCTATGTACTTAACATAATGACGGTGAAAAGATTGATAGATTTTTTGAGGAATCACCTCATCATAAGAACTCTTTTACTAATATCTCTAGTAGCATTAATACTATTAGCGACTCTATTATTCGGGCTTAATAGATACACTCGCCATGGACATGCCATAAATGTCCCTAATATAGAAAAAATGTTTATAGAAGATGCTGTACCGTTATTAGCACGATACAATTTAAAATGTGAAATAATAGATTCGATATATGTTTCAGGTGCTATCCCAGGAAGCATCATAGACCAAACTCCACAAGAAGGTTCGAAAGTTAAGGAAAATCGTATCATTTTTGTTACAGTTAATGCCCGTTCACCTCGAAAAATTGCCGTTCCAGATGTGAAAGATATGTCTCAACGACAAGCAATAGCATTTATTACTGGAATGGGATTCCCAGAACCTTCAACGGAATATATCACATCTGAATATAAAGATCTTGTAATTGAAATATATTATAAAGGTCATCCTGTTGAGAAGGGTACAAAATTGCCTGCCGACGCTCAATTAACATTAAAAGTTGGTGATGGATATATGCAACCAACATTTATATCCGACTCAGATTCTATTGAAGTTGAAGCTCCGGTAATTGATGAAGAGTGGTTAGAATGATGAAGGAAGAATTAGATAAATTAACAAATATCCTCCCTGATGACAATGAATTCACTGACGAAGAAGGGAATGAACTCTACGAACATTTCAGATTTGTCGCAGATAAGGGACAAAATCTGCTACGAGTAGATAAATTCTTAACTGCTAGAATCGAAAATGCCTCACGTAATCGAATACAACAAGCAGCCGAAGCCAAGTGCATCCTTGTAAATGGAAATCCCGTAAAATCGAATTACAAGGTAAAACCCTACGATATTGTATCGGTCGTAATGGACCGACCTCGCTACGAACTTGAAATTATTCCAGAAAATATACCTCTTAATATAGTCTATGAAGACGATGATGTATTGGTAGTAAATAAACCTGCGGGGCTAGTTGTACATCCAGGACATGGCAACTATACTGGAACTTTGGTCAATGCCCTGGCATTTTATTTCCGTAACAGTCCGACATTTGACGTTTCAGATCCTCGTCTGGGTTTAGTACACCGAATTGACAAAGATACATCTGGACTTTTAGTTATTGCAAAAACGCCTGAAGCAAAAACGCATCTTGGCCTACAATTTTTCAATAAAACAACACAACGCAAATATGTTGCTATCGTATGGGGCAATATGGCCGAAGATCACGGAAGAATAGAAGGAAATATCGGTCGCAGCCTTAAAGACCGACTACAAATGACAGTATTTTCTGATGGAGATTATGGGAAAACGGCAGTTACACACTATACAACTCTTGAAAGAATGGGCTATGTATCAGTCGTTGAATGCCGGCTTGAAACAGGTAGAACCCACCAAATCAGAGTTCACATGAAATATATCGGTCATCCATTATTCAATGATGCTCGTTATGGAGGAAATGAAATTCTAAAAGGGACAACGTTCTCAAAATACAAACAATTTGTAAATAACTGTTTTGACATATGTCCTAGACAAGCTTTACACGCCAAAACGTTAGGTTTTATCCATCCTCGTACAGGCAAAGAGCTTTTTTTCGATTCTAATATACCTGAAGATATGTCAAAACTAATAGAAAAATGGAGAAATTATATGTCTAACAGAGAAATTTACTGAAAGACTATAGGCTTATTTAAAATTTATAGGTAAATTTATATTGTAATAAAAATGGACAAGCGAAAAATTGCTATTGTCGCCGGTGGAGACTCATCGGAGATAGTTGTTTCAAACAGAAGTGCAAAAGGTATTTATTCTTTTTTAGATACCAAACGGTACGATGCATATATAGTGAAATTATCCAAAAATGATTGGCATGTAGAATTGCCTGATGAAACAACAGTAAAAATAGACAAGAATGATTTCAGTTTTTGCTTTGAAGGTAAAAAACATATATTTGATTTTGCCTACATAACAATACATGGTACACCGGGTGAAAACGGTCTTTTACAAGGATACTTTGATCTGATAGGCATGCCATATTCTTCATGTGGAGTATTAGCATCAGCTTTGACGTTCAATAAATATATATGTAATCATTATTTACAATCATTCGGGTTTCCCATTGCCCAATCTGTATTATTGCGCAATGGCGAATCGATAAGTAACGAAGAGGTTATAGAAAAAATCGGGCTGCCTTGTTTTATAAAACCCAATGTGGGTGGGTCAAGTTTTGGTACCACAAAAGTCAAGGAAAATGACCAGATTCAACCAGCTATTCAACTCGCTTTTAAAGAAGGAGGAGAAGTTATTATCGAGTCATTTATGTCAGGAACTGAAATAACTTGCGGATGTTACAAAACACGAGAGCATGATATTGTATTTCCTATTACAGAGGTAATAAGTAAGAATGAGTTCTTTGATTATGAGGCAAAATATACAGCATCAAAGGCCTCAGAAATAACTCCGGCTCGATTATCCCAAGCAATAACAGAGAAAGTGCAAAAAATGACTTCTCGTATCTATGATATTATTGGTTGTAAAGGAATCATTCGTGTTGATTATATTATCATAGGCGAAGAACCCTATTTACTTGAAGTAAATACTACTCCCGGAATGACAGAAACAAGTTTCATTCCACAACAAGTAAAAGCCATGGGTATCGACATTAAAGAGGTAATGACCGATATTATTGAAAATGAATTGACACATAATACAGTAGTAAAAAGATAAAGTTGAAATATTATTTTTGCAATGAAACAGCTTTTTGATTTTGATGAAATCAGACCTTTTTACGATGAAGAAGTTCCGGAAATTATTCCGTCAATCATCTCAGAAAAAGGATTTGAACATGCCGTCAAATACATCATACCTGATGTCGATTACAATAAATTTTGTAATCAAATGCTTTCTTGTCATTCGAAGAAAGATTTTCAAGACAAATTGGCCGTACCCTTTTTATATCAATTGATACATGCATCTTCTTCCGGAGTAGATGGCTCTGGTTTTGAAAATTTAAGTCCTTCAGAAAGCTACACATACATGTCAAATCATAGAGACATCATTCTCGATGCTTCGTTTTTGAATGTTATGCTTCTTGAAAATGGATTTGATACCAGTGAAGTAGCTATCGGAGATAATTTGCTCATTTATCCTTGGATATCTAACTTGGTACGAATCAACAAAAGCGTCATCGTCAACCGGAATGTTCCTGTGCGCAAAATGCTTGAAGTATCAAAGCGTCTGTCAAATTACATTCATTTTGCCATTAAAATAAAACATCAATCTCTATGGATAGCCCAAAGAGAGGGTCGCGCAAAAGATTCTGATGACCGAACACAGGAAAGTATGATTAAAATGTTCAATTTAGGTGGTGGAAGTGATCTTAAAAGTAATATTGCAAGTCTGAACATTGTCCCCGTATCCATATCTTATGAATATGATCCATGTGATTATCTGAAAGCCAGAGAATTTCAACTTAAAAGAGATAATCCATCTTTCAAAAAAACCCCTCATGATGATCTTTTAAGTATGGAAAAAGGTCTTCTCGGATATAAAGGGCACATTCACTTTGCTGTCTCTTCTCCCATAAATAAACAATTAGCTCTGATAAACGATAAATTGGGAAAAGCAGAAACAATCACTGAAATTACCCATATTATAGATAAAGCTATCCATAGTAATTACAAAATATATACTGGAAATTACGTAGCTTATGATTTATTAAATGAAGACCAACGCTTTATTGACAAATACACACAAGAGGAAAAAGAACTCTTTGAGAATTATATACAACAACAAATAAATAAAATAAAAGACATCCCTAACAAGGATGAGTCTTTCCTGAAACACAAAATCTTAGAAATGTACTCTAATCCATTAAAAAACAAACTTATAGCAATAGGAGACTTTTAATTAAATTGCAAATCTTAATAATATTTTTTTTCATTGACCAGATTACCTGTAATTATTTTTACCAAAATCAATTACTTTTCTTTGAGACACCCAGACTTTCTTATGAAAAAAGGAAATTGAACATTAAACTATACAGAAAAGGAATGGTAATATTACAATTACCATTCCTTTTTTATTAAGAATATTTTTGACTTCTTTTTATTTAGCTTCCCAACCTAAAGCACTTGCACCTAATACAGCTGCATCGCTTTCCTTCAATTCAGAAAGCATTACTTTAACTTTGCCTTTATATATAGCCAACATATTACGCTCCATCGATTCACAAATAGGCTTCATAATCAAATCTCCTGATTTTGCTAATCCACCAAAAAGAATAATTGCTTTAGGGCTTGAAAAGGCTACAAAATCAGCAAACGCTTCACCTAAAATAGTTCCGGTATAATCAAATATTTCTGATGCAAGTTTATCTCCTTTTACTGCTGCATCATATACATCTTTTGATGTAATATCTTGAATTGGAATCTGACGTAATAAACTATCATCTTTGCGTATCTCAAGAAACTCTCGCGCAGTACGGGCAACTCCAGTTGCTGACGTATAAGCTTCCAGACATCCTGTGCGTCCACATCCACAGAGACGTCCATTTGTACGACGTATGATCACATGCCCCAATTCTCCAGCAAAGCCATCATGACCATATACCAATTGTCCATTTATTACAATACCGCTCCCAACGCCTGTACCTAAAGTAATCATGATAAAATCTTTCAGTCCTCGAGCTGCACCGTAAGTCATCTCTCCAATTGCAGCAGCGTTTGCGTCATTCGTCAAAGAAACCGGTATTCCAAAACGATCACTCAACATTTGGGCTAAAGGAATAACCCCTTTCCAAGGTAAATTGGGTGCGAACTCTATTGTACCATTAAAATAATTGCCATTAGGTGCCCCTACACCTATACCCATAATCTTATCTGTTGCATTTTCTTGCTCCAACAAACGAGATAATTCAGTATATAGGTCTGTAACATAATCCTCTACCTGATTATACTTTTGAGTTTTTATAGAACCACTGGCAATAATGGTTCCACGTGCATCTACAATGCCAAATACAGTATTGGTTCCACCAATATCAATACCAACTACATATGGTTTACTCATGGTCATACTTGTGTGTTTTTATTAATTTCCAGACAAAGTTAAGATATTCTTTTTGTTGACGATGAAAATAGAAAGAAAAACGCCCTATTTTCTGTTAATTTTTCTTCCTAAAAAAATCGACCACAATCTTTTACCTCTATTTTGCAATGTCTACATTGCAAAATAGAGGTAAAAGATTGTGATATAAAAAATATTCCGTATATTTGCCACGCAAAAAGAACACGTATAATTATTAATTACAACTTGTGATTTTGCCTATTAATAAATTAATTAAATTATGAGTAATAACTTATTAAAAGGGAAAAGAGGTATTATCTTTGGAGCTTTAAATGAAATGTCCATTGCATGGAAAGTGGCAGAGCGAGCTGTCGAAGAAGGTGCAATTATTACCTTATCGAATACTCCTGTTGCTGTACGTATGGGCCAAGTCGATGAATTGGCAAAGAAAACGAATGCCGAAGTAATTCCTGCCGATGCAACAAGTGTTGAAGACTTAGAAAACGTATTTGCAAAATCAATGGAAATATTAGGAGGAAAAATTGATTTTGTTTTACACTCCATCGGAATGTCTCCTAATGTACGTAAAAAAAGGCCTTACGATGATCTCGACTATGATATGCTAGACAAAACATTAGACATTTCAGCCATCTCTTTCCATAAAATGATTCAAGTTGCGAAAAAGATGGATGCCATAGCTGATTACGGTTCTATCATTGCACTTTCATATGTCGCTGCGCAACGAACCTTATTTGGATATAATGATATGGCTGATGCAAAAGCATTATTAGAATCTATCGCACGAAGCTTCGGATATATCTACGGCCGGGAGAAAGGTGTCCGCATTAACACCATATCACAATCTCCAACAATGACTACTGCTGGTAGCGGAGTCAAAGGAATGGAATCTCTAATGGATTTTGCAAACCGTATGTCTCCTCTTGGAAATGCATCAGCTGCAGAATGTGCAGATTACTGTATCGTCATGTTTTCTGACCTCACTCGTAAAGTTACAATGCAGAATCTCTATCATGATGGAGGATTCTCCAGCATGGGGATGAGTCTCAGGGCAATGGATCAGTACAATAAAAGTTTTGACGAATATCGAAATGAAAAAGGTGATATCTGCTACGGATAATAAAGTCTTATACATTTTATATATAGAAAAAGCTGGAATTATCCGGCTTTTTCTATATATAAAAGAAATTCCCCTCAAAACATCTTTGAAACCCGTTTCACAGCTGTAACAAAAGCATCTATTTCCTCCTTCGTATTATACATGGCAAATGAAGCTCTTACCGTACCTTCAACGCCCAAACGCTCCATTAATGGTTGAGCACAATGGTGTCCAGTTCTTACAGCTATACCGAATTTATCAAGTAACATTCCCATATCATAATGATGGATATTTCCTACATTAAATGAAATTACTGAACCTTTATTTTGTGCCGTTCCATAAATATGCATCCCGCCAACTGTCATCAACTGGTTGGTTGCATAGGACAATAACTCATGTTCGTGAGCTGCTATCTTGTCCAATCCTATACCTTCTACATAATCAAGCGCTGTAGCAAATGCTGTAGTTCCAATGTAATCGGGAGTACCAGCTTCAAATTTATAAGGTAATTCATTAAAAGTCGTATGGTTAAAAGATACATGAGTAATCATCTCTCCTCCTCCTTGATATGGAGGCATCTTATCAAGCCATTTTTCTTTCCCATAAAGCACCCCTATACCTGTCGGGCCATAAATCTTATGAGCAGATAACACGTAAAAATCAACATCTAAGGCCTGTACATCAACCGATACATGCGGAGCAGCCTGAGCACCATCCAACAAAACAGGGATACCATAGCCATGAGCTATATCAATTAAATCTCTTACTGGATTAATAGACCCCAATACATTTGACATATGAGAAATAGAAACAAACTTAGTTTTTTCATTAAATAACTTATGATATGTTTCTATGTCCAGCTCACCTTTGTCATTAATCGGTACAACACGAAGTCTTATTTTTCGATAATTTTGTAACAATTGCCATGGAACAATATTAGCATGATGTTCCATCTCAGAAAGAATTACCTCATCCCCATCCTTCAAAAAAGTATTGCCAAAGCTACTTACCACTAAATTTATTGCTTCAGTCGTACCTCTCGTAAATATAATTTCTTTTGAATCTGAAGCATTTATAAACTTCTGGACTCTTTTCCTTGAAGCTTCATGAGCCTCTGTAGCTTCCTGACTTAGGTAATGAACTCCTCGATGGACATTAGCATTAGTATTATAATACTCTTCCGTTATCTTGTCAATAACGCATATGGGCTTTTGTGTTGTGGCTGCATTATCAAAATATATCAACGGTTTTCCATATACTTCACGAGATAATATTGGAAAATCTCCTCTTATTTTCTCTGTATCCAACATAATTTTATATTTTTATCGACACACTCCACATCCTGCACATTTAGACAATTCCCCCCGGAAACGCTTTTCTACTAACTGCCTCAATCTGTCTTTCAACGCATCTAAACGAATATTCTCAATTACATCGTTAGTAAAAGCAAACATTAACAACATCTTTGCCTCTGACTCAGATATCCCTCGAGAACGTAAATAAAATAACGCATTCTGATCAAGTTGCCCTACTGTAGCTCCATGACTACATTTTACATCATCAGCATAAATCTCCAACTGAGGTTTTGTAAACATCCTAGCTTCCGGTGTAACACATAAATTTTTATTACTCTGATAGGCAACAGTTTTTTGCGCATCTGTCCGAACCAATATTCTACCACTGAATGAGCCTTGTGCATCATCATCAACTACATATTTAAATAACTCATTACTATGACAATGAGGGACAGCATGGTCAATAAATGTATAATTATCGACCGATTCTTTCCTATCGGCAATGGCCATTCCATAAAGGTTAGTTTCGGCATTTTCTCCCATAAGGGTTATATAATAATTATTCCGAGTAACTCCATTGTGTAAAGTAATTCCATTAACCAGCACATTTGATCCGGCTTCTTGCCTAACGAATGTAGATGCCACTCTCGTCGTAGTAAGAGTAGACTCTTCCATATCATAAAAATCGAATACAGAATTCTCTCCTGCATAAATTTCTGTTACCTGAGATGCCAAAAATTTTGCATTATCCATCGTATGATCACACACCAGAAGTTTTGCTTGGGCTCCTTCTTCTAAAATCACCAGCAAACGCCTATTTACCATAAAATCACTTTCACCTCTCAGTATATTGATTAGCTGCAATGGCTTTTCCAATATAGTTCGTTGAGGGACATACAGACAAAAACCATCTTGTGCTAATGCCGTATTTAATGCAACAGTCCCATCTTTGGAATTATCAGCAATTTTATTGTAATATTTCGCTATTAATTCTGGGTGCGACAAAGCTAATTCTCTCAAACTTCCAGCCAACACACCTTCTGGAAGCCGAGCTTTATTCTCATGATATGTGTAGAAACTATCATTTACAATAAAATATAATAGTGTACTTAAATTAGGAACATCGCAACGAAAAACCTCATATGGATTTACAGGAATATCCAAACGGTTCAAATTCAATCCATAATCAGGAGTATAAGCCGTCGGAATATCTGTATGTTTATAATTTTCTGACGTAATTTTAGGAAAGCCCATTTTTTTAAACACAGATATAGCCTCGGTACGCTGTGCATTAAGTACAGGAGCAGATTTTACATCAATTAATGATGCAAATCTTTCATATAATTCAATATATTGTTTCTCGGCACTCATTTTCATCTATATGGTAGATACAAATACATTTTCGATATACCTTCCGGCATATTTCTCTTATATTAGTATCCCTGTTATTGATCTATTTCTTTCTTTATCCAGTCATATCCTTTTTCCTCCAACTCAAGAGCAAGTTCGGGACCTCCGGATTTCACAATACGACCTTTATACAGAACATGCACAAAGTCTGGAGCAATGTAATCAAGTAAACGTTGATAATGAGTAATAACTATCGTTGCATTCTTCTCTGATTTCAGTTTATTTACACCTTCTGCAACAATACGTAAAGCATCTATATCAAGCCCACTATCCGTTTCATCCAAAATGGATAAACGAGGTTCAAGCATCGCCATTTGGAAAATTTCATTTCTCTTTTTTTCTCCACCGGAAAAGCCCTCATTTACTGAACGACTGGCTAATTTATTATCGAGGTCAACTATCGCCCGCTTTTCACGCATCATTCGCAAAAAATCTGTTGCAGAAATAGGTTCCTGCCCTCGATACTTCCTCTGCTCATTTATTGCAGCCCGCATAAAATTTACCATGCTCACCCCTGGAATCTCTACAGGATATTGAAAACTAAGAAATATTCCTTCATGAGCCCGATCTTCCGGAGAAAGCTCTAACAAATCTTTACCATAAAAAGTAACAGAACCTTTTGTGACTTCATATGCAGGGTTACCTGTCAAAACTGCAGACAACGTACTTTTACCAGAACCATTAGGTCCCATAATTGCATGTACTTCTCCAGGCTTAACCGTTAAATTAATCCCTTTCAATATCTCTTTGCCATTAATATCGGCATGCAGGTCTTTTATTTCTAACATATGTATATATATTTTTATTCTTTATCTTTATCCTACAGAGCCTTCTAATGAAATCTGTAGTAATTTCTGAGCTTCGACCGCAAATTCCATCGGCAACTTGTTCATTACCTCTTTGGCATAACCATTTACAATAAGTCCGACAGCATCCTCGGTACTGATTCCTCGCTGATTACAATAAAAAATCTGATCTTCACTTATTTTTGAAGTTGTAGCTTCATGCTCAACTATTGCTGTATTATTACGAATATCCATATAAGGGAATGTGTGTGCTCCACACGTAGAACTCAACAATAAACTATCACATTGCGTATAATTACGAGCATTATCAGCCTTTGTACTTACCCGTACCAACCCCCGATAACTGTTTTGACTATGTCCTGCTGATATCCCTTTTGAAACGATTGTACTCTTCGTATTCTTTCCAATATGTATCATCTTTGTTCCTGTATCAGCTTGCTGATAGTTATTTGTCACAGCCACCGAATAAAATTCCCCAACAGAGTTATCTCCTGCCAATATACAACTCGGATATTTCCAAGTAATTGCAGAACCTGTCTCAACTTGAGTCCATGATATTTTTGAATGATCTCCCTTACACAATCCACGCTTTGTCACGAAATTATATATACCTCCATTCCCTTCCTTATCTCCAGGATACCAATTTTGCACAGTAGAATATTTCACTTCTGCCCGGTCATGCACCACAATTTCGACAATAGCAGCATGCAACTGATTCTCATCTCTCATCGGGGCTGTACATCCCTCAAGATAACTAACGTAACTATCATCATCTGCGACAATTAAAGTCCTCTCAAACTGACCTGTATTCGCGGCATTGATCCGAAAATATGTCGACAATTCCATTGGACACCGTACCCCTTTAGGAATATAGACAAAGGAGCCGTCACTAAATACTGCAGAATTTAATGCTGCAAAAAAATTATCTCGGTAAGACACTACTGACCCTAAATACTTTTTCACCAAATCAGGGTAATCTTTTACAGCTTCACTAAATGAACAAAAAATAACTCCCAATTCAGCTAATTTTTCTCTGAATGTCGTCTTCACCGACACACTATCCATCACAGCATCCACAGCTATTCCTGAAAGCTTCATCTGTTCTTCCAAAGAAATCCCTAACTTATTAAATGTTTTCAATAATTCAGGGTCTACTTCATCCAGACTCTTAGGACCTTCTTTCTTTTTAGGAGCAGCATAATAACTAATAGACTGATAATCTATTTTTGGGATATTCAAATGTGCCCAATGTGGCATCTCTAACGTTTTCCAATGTTCATAAGCTTTGAGCCTGAACTCAAGCAACCACTCGGGTTCTTTCTTTTTTTCAGAAATCAGACGTATTACATCTTCACATAATCCAGTAGGAATTATTTCCGTATCAATATGTGTAACAAAACCATACTTATACTCTCCAGATGTGACATCATCTAATATTTGATTTGAATTATCTTGTTTCATAAAATCTATTTTCTCTCTATACAAAAGACATTATTATGTAACAACTACCACTCAGTTTTAGTTTCCTCCGTACTTTAAATCATTACTCATCACTTTATCAGTAACTAATAAGAATACAGATGGAGCAATTTTCGCTATTCGAGAATAAAAGTAAGAATTTTCTTTCTTATTCTGACTCAGAAGACGAGAATCTCTATCAATAAGTTCAAAAATATTTAATATTACACTTAATACCAAAACATACTTAAATATACAAAAAACGATTCCACTTATCCGGTCAATTCCTCCTAATTGGACCCATCGGATCATACGCAACAAAAAACACGCCAAGGTCCACACAGACAAATATATAACTAAGAACGTCAGTAACCACGCTAACGGATGATATACATAATCTGGCAATTTAAAGATGCCAACAAGTAGTGTTTCGGTAAATCTACTTAAATAAATAGCACCCAATATAGCCAATAATAAACCTCCTAATGATCCTATTTGACGTACCAATCCTTGGGCAAATCCTCGAATAGCAGCAAAGCAAATAATTACTAATATCAGTATATCAATAAATTGCATTTTTGTTCTTTATCCACGTCCTTTAGATAAGAAAAACACAGGCGCCGAAGAGAACTCAGTATAACTAGCCATCTTTACACGTCTGTGTTTTTCCTAAATATTATAAAGTACTTATAAATTAAAGTACATTTTCACTTCAACCGAAAATTATAATGTTTTCTTTACTTCGACTTCTTCGTAAGCTTCAATCAAGTCACCGACTTTCACATCATTATAATTTGTTATATTCAAACCGCATTCGTATCCAGTAGCTACTTCTTTTACATCGTCTTTAAAACGTTTCAATGATCCTAACTCTCCACTATATATCACAATACCATCACGTATCAGCCGTATCTTATTACTCCGTTTTATCTTACCTTCTTTTACCATACATCCGGCAACAGTTCCAACCTTAGTAATACGGAACGTCTCTCGCACTTCAACCGTAGCAGTAATCTCCTCTTTTATCTCTGGAGATAACATACCTTCCATTGCTGATTTTACTTCCTCAATAGCATCATATATAATCGAATACAGACGTATATCAACTCCTTCTTTTTCTGCTAATTTACGAGCAGCCATCGAAGGCCGGACCTGGAATCCAATAATAATTGCATTCGATGCAGCTGCCAAAGTAATATCTGATTCTGATATTTGCCCAACGGCTTTGTGCAAAACATTTACCTGAATTTCTTCCGTAGAAAGCTTGATCAGCGAATCACTTAATGCTTCAACCGAACCGTCAACGTCGCCTTTTACAATAACATTCAATTCCTGGAAGTTTCCAATAGCAATACGACGACCTATATCATCTAATGTTAACAGTTTATGCGTACGTAAGCCAAGTTCTCGTTGCAACTGTTCTCTTTTATTCGCAATATCCCGAGCTTCTTGTTCTGATTCCATGACATGAAATACATCTCCTGCTTGCGGAGCACCGTTCAAACCTAAAATAAGAGCCGGGGCAGAAGGGCCTGCTTCTGAAATTTTGCTATTACGTTCATTAAACATTGCTTTAACACGTCCATAATGTGTTCCAGCCAATACAATATCTCCCGTATGAAGTGTACCATTTTCAACCAAAATCGTTGCAACATAACCTCGACCTTTATCTAATGTCGATTCTATCACCGAACCAGTTGCACGACGATCAGGATTAGCCTTCAAATCAAGTAACTCAGCTTCTAACAGAACTTTTTCCATTAACTCATGTACTCCCGTACCTTTCTTTGCAGATATTTCCTGAGATTGATATTTACCTCCCCATTCTTCTACGAGGTAGTTCATATTAGCAAGCTCTTCTTTTATCTTATCTGGATTAGCCGAAGGCTTATCTATTTTATTAATTGCAAATACAATAGGAACACCTGCAGCCGAAGCATGATTTATAGCTTCGACAGTTTGAGGCATCACATTATCATCTGCAGCAACAATAATAATAGCAATATCTGTTACCTTAGCGCCACGAGCACGCATAGCCGTAAATGCCTCATGTCCTGGAGTATCCAAGAAAGTAATACGACGGCCATCTTCCAATTTTACATTATACGCTCCTATATGCTGGGTAATTCCTCCCGCTTCACCGGCAATAACATTAGCATTCCGGATATAATCAAGCAATGATGTCTTACCATGGTCAACATGTCCCATAACTGTAACAATCGGTGGGCGTTGAGTCAAATCTTCTTCTCTATCCTCTTCAACATTTATAGCTTCAACAACTTCTGCGCTTACATATTCAGTCCTAAATCCAAATTCATCCGCAACAATATTAATAGTTTCAGCATCTAAACGTTGATTAATTGATACCATGATACCAATGCTCATACATGTAGCAATTACATTATTCACTGGTACGTCCATCATTACAGCTAAATCATTGGCTGTAACAAACTCTGTCAATTTCAATACATGGCTTTCTTCTATTTCCTGTTCTGCCTGTTCCTGAGCACGAGAAGAGAATGCTTCTCTCTTTTCCTTCCTCCATTTAGCAGACTTTTTCTGTCCTTTTGTTGTCAATCGGGCTAATGTTTCTTTGATCTGCTTCTGAACATCTTCTTCACTAATCTCTGCTTTTACAGGTTTACGAAGTTTTTGTTTATTACTAGATTTTTGTTGTACAGGACGAGGTATCGGACTTATTCCTGCAGCACTCTTTTCTATATCTATTTTTTCCTTTTTTATACGCTTACGCTTCTTTTTATCTACATCAGTATCTATTGCCCTATTATCTGCATCGGCCTTTGACATCCTTTTTTGATCCTGACGCATCTTCTCCTTAGCTTCTCTCTCTTTTCGTTTTTCCTCTTTACTTTTTTTCTTTGGGCGAGTCTGCTGATTTAATGCATTCAGATCGATTTTTCCAACAACATTTATATTAGTTGTAAGTTTAGGCGTACGAAGAGTAAATATTTCAGAATCTTTTTCTTCTTCTCCTTCTTCCAATTCTACATTTTCCTCTTCTTCAATTTCTTCAGTAATAACCTCTTCCTCCTCTTCATAAGAATCTTCTTCCAATTCTGTACCCATTTCTTCCTCTACCTCCAAAACGGGTTCTTCTTCCGGTTCAGATTCAATTTCAGGCTCTGGCTGAACAAGCTCCTCTTCCTCCGGCTCTTCCACGACTTCAGGTTCGGGGTCTGGTGTCGGTTCTGATATAGGCGTAGGTTGAGCACTAACTGGTTTATAGAGATTATCTAAATCAATCTTGCCAACTTGCTTTATCTTAGGCTTATACTCCTCTGCTATCTCTGTTTTTATCTCTTGCGGTTCAACCGATTCTTTATCAATAGCGGGTTGTTCCTCATATCCATCGATAGACACAGTAGCTTTATTTTTATCTTTATTGTGACGTTCTTGACTAATACGCTCCGACTCAATCTTCAAATTCTTATCTTTGCTAAACTCTTTCACGAGTAAAGCATACTGTTCGTCACTGATTTTCGTATTGGGATTAGATTCAATCGAAAATCCTTTTTTTTGTAAGAAATCGACAGCCGTCTGAATTCCCACATTTAAATCTCTTGCTACTTTATTTAACCTTATTGACATACTTAGTTTTTAGTTTATAAAAAATGAAGAATAATTTTCCGATTAACCGTAAGATAACAGATATTACCTAAATAATAACTTACCCGACTTCACAGCCTGATAAATATATTTAATTATTCTTCAAATTCTGCTTTTAAAATATTGATTACTTCATCAACCGTACTTTCTTCCAAGTCGGCCTTCTCAATTAATACGTCACGAGGAGTTGCCAATACGCTTTTTGCCGTAGCACAACCAATCGCCTTCAATGCTTCTATTACCCAGCCATCTATCTCATCCTTAAATTCATCGAGATAAATATCTTCTTCTTCTCCTTCGTCAATATCTCGATAAACATCAATGGTATACTCTGTAAGCATACATGCTAACTTAATATTTAATCCACCCTTACCGATAGCTAAAGAAACCTCTTCTGGTTTTAAGAAAACCTCAGCTTTATGTTCCTCTTCATTCAAACGAATCGAAGAAATTTTTGCAGGACTTAAAGCTCGTTGAATAAACAACGAAATATTATTTGTATAATTTATTACATCGATATTTTCATTCCGCAACTCTCTCACAATACCGTGGATACGAGAACCTTTGACACCGACACATGCTCCTACCGGATCAATACGGTCATCATATGATTCTACCGCAACTTTAGCCCGTTCCCCAGGTATACGAGCAATTTTACGAATCAAAATCAACCCGTCATGTATTTCCGGTACTTCAAGTTCAAAAAGACGTTGTAAAAATACAGGTGAAGTACGCGAAATAATAATTTTTGGATTATTATTTTTATTATCCACACGAGCGACAACGGCCCTTACAGTTTCTCCTTTTCGATAGAAATCAGTCGGGATTTGTTCTGTCTTAGGCAATAGCAGTTCATTACCCTCATCATCAAGCAAAAGCATCTCTTTTTTCCATATTTGATAAACTTCTGCACTAATAATTTGGCCTATTTTATCTTTGTATTTATTATAAATACTATCTTTTTGAAGTTCCAATATCTTTGAAGCCAATGTCTGACGAAGATTCAAAATTGCACGACGGCCAAACTTTTCGAAGAATACCTCATCTGTAACTTCTTCCCCTATTTCATAGTCCTCATCTATCTTCTTCGCTTCAGACAATGAAATCTGCAAGTTCGTATCGGTAACATCCTCATCAGCAACAACTTCACGATTTCTCCATATCTCAAAATCACCTTTATCTGGATTGACAATCACGTCAAAATTTTCGTCAGTCCCGAACATTTTTGATAAGACATTCCGAAACGATTCCTCTAGGACACTGATCATTGTCGTTCTGTCTATGTTCTTCAGCTCTTTAAACTCGGAGAACGTGTCAACCATACTGATTGTTTCCTCTTTCTTGGCCATACTCTTATTTGAATCTGATTAAATATTTTGTATACTTTATTTCATCATAACCGAAAGTCAAGTCTTCTTCCACTTCAACTTTTCGCTTACTTGTCTCTGTCTTTACTTTCTTAATTATCGTTACAACAAACTTGTCATCTGACACACTTTTTAAAATACCATTTAATTTCATCCCAGCTTTAGTCAGAACCTCAACTTCGTTACCAATATTTTTTTGATATTGTTCAATAACCTTAAACGGAGATGTAATACCTGCTGACCCAACTTCCAATTCATAGTCTTCGATATCTCGGTCTAAATGTGACTCAATAAAACGGTGCAAACTAACACATCTGTCAATATCAACACCTTCTTTATTATCAATCTCAACGATAATTACATTGCCTGGCTTTACCTGCACATCAACAATAAAACAATCTGTGCCTGCAAGACCTTCTCTGACTAACTGATAAACAATATCTTTTTCTATCATCTACTTTCTCCTGTATCAGAATAAAACGAGGGGACAATTTGCCCCCTCCATCTTCACCTTTTTTCTGGCGACAAATATACGAAATATCCGTTACTACACCAAACCCAGACCCCATATTTTAAAAGAAGCTAGCTACAAACAGGCTTATATTACAATTATTTTATATTATTTAACATTTAATCTATAGGAAATCGATATTCTCTAAGCTCTTTCCGTAATTCCTGTTCTCTTCCATTGCAGTATCGATTACATAAGTAATGAAAAGACTCACCATGATTCATTTCTGTCAAATGAGCTAATTCATGGTATATAACATAATCTATAAGATGATCTGGCAAAAACATCAAATAATAAGACAACTTAATATTTTTTCTGGCATCACAACTGCCAAGCCTTTTTCGCCCAAATGTAATCGAAGCTTTGTTATATCTCAGATTTAAAGATGCAGATAATTCTTTTAGCCGAGATGGTAAGTAGGCTTCAGCCGACCTTTTCACAAACTTTTTCAAACCACTTATCATTATATTTTGCACACCAGGTGAAGTCATTTCAAATTTCGAAGGACATCCTATATATAGACATTTATCTTGCAATCGATACACAATTTGGGACGATGGCAAATAATTAAAAACAACTATAAAATCATGTGTTACAATTATATCTCCTTCATCAAAAACATTCTTATGAGCCTTTGCTGTCTGCAACATCATTTGCAATTTCAGTCTATTAGAATCTATAACTTTCGAGATATCCTGAATCTTGGCGAAAGGAGGCACCGTAACCACAATACCTCCATCCTTTATCCTAAATATAAAATGCCGGGCTGTTACCCTCACATTCAATATCATTGTTCCTAACTCTCTATCTTCCCAAACATATCTTTCCATTTGGCAAACTTACTTAAAATGCAGAATAAAACTACATTAAATGTTATATTTTGTCAATATTTCAATTTATAAGGTAGTTTGCATTACATAGTACCATACATTTTACTATATTTGTATTGAAAATAAAAATGGATATGAATACTGAAAATGTAAAATCTCAAATGAGAAAAGGGATACTTGAATATTGTACCCTATTGATTTTAAATAAACAAAGGGCATATGTATCCGATATTATACGTTTACTAAAAGAATCTCGACTCATTGTCGTTGAAGGTACTTTGTACCCATTATTGACTCGCCTAAAGAACTCTGAATTATTGACATATCAATGGGAGGAATCTACACAAGGTCCACCCCGCAAATACTATGAGCTCACCCCAAAGGGAAAACTTTTTTTAAAAGAATTGGAAGATTCTTGGAACGAGCTCAATAATGTCGTTAATCATATTAGGGAAAGACAACCAGAAATATATTCTAAATAAAATAAAACTTCAAAATATGAAAAAAACACTCACTGTAAATCTCAACAATACAGTATACCATATTGATGAGGACGCATACGAAAGTCTACAAGAATATCTCAATTCTCTTCGCAACCATTTTGCTGAAGAAGAAGGAGCAGATGAGATTTTAAGCGATATAGAAGCCCGCATAGCAGAATTATTTAAAGAACGTCTCCGTTTCGGAATGCAAATTATAACACTTCGCGAAGTAAACGAAATCATTACCATTATGGGACATCCTGAAGATTTTGACCGAGATATGATTGATGATGAAACTTCTGAGACACAGTTTGATTCAGAAAACAAACAATATGATGAGAAAAAAGGGACTAATATAGAAATTCCAATCAATGAAAATGAAATAAAAGCTAAAAGAAGACTTTTCAGAGACGGAGAAAATCGAATTTTAGGTGGTGTTGCTTCTGGAATAGGCTGCTATTTAAATATCGACCCTGTATTCATTCGTGTATTATTTGTCATATTGACATTTTTCTGGGGAACCGCAATACTGATTTACATATTACTTTGGATATGTATTCCTGAGGCTCGAACCGCTGCCCAAAAGCTGGAAATGAAAGGGGAACCTGTTACCATAGAGAACATAAAAAAGGCTGTAAAGGAAGAAATGGATAAGGCAGAAGTAAATTTAAGTGGTATAGAACGAAAAACAGATTCTTTTTTCACTCGTTTGGGGGATTTGCTTTTATGTATTATTAGAGGATTATTCAAAGCACTCTTTTTATTATTTGGTGGATGCTTAGGATTCATTTTGCTAATTATTTTATTTTCTATCGGTGTAAGTATATTTTCTTTCCTTTTTGGAAATTTTACGGTAACGACTTATGGAACAACTCTTCCTCCTGTTGTAATGAACATACTTACTGGAATAGAACATCCCAAAGCATTTCTTCTTTCTCTTCTACTCGTAATAGGAATTCCTTTTTATGCACTTTTACGCTTATTGCTAGGGCGCATGTTCAACTGGACTCCTCAAACCAAAATAACAACAAATGTCATTAGCTTTATTTGGATTATTTCATTCATTGCCCTAGCAATATTCAGTGCTGAAATTATACCATTTTTATTTAAATAATATAGATGTAACTTTCACATGAATCCGGAAACTAATCGCTATGATGATTAATTTCCGAATTTGTGTTTCATTTACGCCTATCTGCACCCCACATCAATTTATTACGCAAAGTATCGATAAAAAAATGATTATATCGTTTTATAACTCGAATAGCATATGCAGCCTTTCTTATAGTCAAATGTTGGGAAATATTCATCATCACCGAACGACCGTCGAGACTAAGCAAGAAATTATGGCTTCTACTATCTACCTTTAATTGAACAACTGAGCTATCATTCACTACTAAAGGACGTACATTCAGGCTATGAGGTGCAACGGGCACTATTACAATATTAGATGCCTGTGGAACCAACACCGGACCTCCCACACTCAATGCATACGCTGTAGAACCTGTAGGCGTAGCCACAACTAATCCGTCAGCTTGATATGTATTCAAAAAGGCACCATCCATATCAGTATGTATAGATATCATCGAAGATGTATCTCTTTTGAGAACCGCGACTTCATTCAATGCATAAGGCCAAAATCCAGAAGGCAAAGAGTCCGCCTCAACTTGCAATAAAGTTCTTTCTTCTATTCTATAATGTCCTTCAAATATCTCAGTAACAACTTCATCTATTTCATTTTCAGAGATATCAGCCAAAAAACCTAATCGTCCAGTATTTATACCAATTATGGGTATATTTTTATCACCTACACGCTCTGCCGTTTTCAAAAATGTCCCATCTCCCCCAATACTCAGAGCCATATCCGCCTCAAAGCGTCTATCTGATATCAGACCTATATGACGAGGATGTATATTCATTACAGTATTAAGAAAGCGATAAAAATCTTCACACACCAATATCTCAGCATCGTATCGATCTAATGCATCAAATAATCTCCTTGCTTGGGCACTCTTTTCCGCCTGATATAAATTTCCAAAAACAGCTATTCTCATCATCTTTACATTTCAAGATAGTACATCAACTCATCTAATCTTTGACGCAATGTCTCGTCTATAAATCCTTGTTGTTGAAAACAACATACTACTTTATAATTAAATCGTTCAAGTGAACGCAACAATGGTGTTGCATCTTCCCTATCTATTTTCAAATTTACTCGTAACATGCCGGTATTTTCATAGGGATAGGTAAGAAGATTTACAACTTTAAAATTATTATCTTCAACCAACCGAGACAGTTCAGAAAGAGAATAATCTTCTGGATACATTTCCAACAATATAACAGCTCCTTGCTGATTCGTATTGCACACAACAGACAGCTGTTTAAGCAAAGATTCTCTCCCTATAGCACCCAAATAACGATTATCAAATGAAATAACAGGTAACATATCTATAGACAATTGGGTTATCTGGCTTAAAGCATCAAAAATATGGCTTTCGTCCCTAACAAAAGGAAACGAAAGGTAATCTGTGCCTATTGGCTGCTGCACATCAACAAAATCATGTAAACTTTTTTCACAAATCGTTCCCAGGTAAATATCTCCATCTGTAACAGGCAAAAAACTTAACTTTGCTTCTTCCATGCGCAACAGTGCGTCCGACACATACATAGCAGGATTTAACACAGGAATACTATTTAAAATTAAATCTTTTGCTGTCATAACTCTCCAATTTTGGGTAAATCCTATTAATTTTGCAACAAAATCAATATACAAACGTACATAAAAAAATTTGTTTATCTATTTATTTTATGTTTTGAGACAAAAAATAGTATTAATATTCGGATAAACAAATATTTTTTTAGTAACATTGCATACCTTTTTAAGAGATAGTTTTAATTACGGAAAAATGACCAAATTAAGTGTAAATATTAATAAAATAGCTACTCTTCGAAATGCACGAGGTGGAAATGTGCCAAATGTAACAAAAGTAGCTATGGACTGTGAGATATTCGGTGCCGACGGTATTACTGTACATCCTCGTCCTGATGAAAGACACATTCGTTATGATGACGTCTTTGCTCTACGCTCCGTCATAAAAACAGAATTTAATATAGAGGGCTATCCCTCAAAGAAATTTATTGATTTGGTCCTCAAAGTAAAACCAGAACAAGTTACTCTCGTTCCAGATGCACCTGATGCAATTACTTCTAATTCAGGATGGGATACAAATAAACATTTCGACTTTTTAAGTGAAATCGTAGATGTCTTTAATCAAGCAGGTATTAGAACATCTTTATTTGTAGGGACAGACACAGAATTGATTGAAAAAGCAGCAAAAACTGGGACAGACAGGATAGAACTATACACCGAACCTTACGCATCTATATATGAAACCAATCCTAAAACAGCGATAGAAGCATTTATAGAAGCTGCAAAAACTGCTCATAAGTTGGGATTAGGTATCAACGCAGGCCATGATCTCAGCCTTAAAAACCTACACTTTTTCCATGCTAACATTCCATATTTAGACGAAGTGTCAATCGGGCATGCACTTGTCTCAGACGCCCTCTATCTCGGATTGCAAGAAACAATCAGACAATATAAAGAATGTCTTAAATAAAAATATTTTGAAGTAATAAAATACTACCATTATGAACATATTATCAATTTTAGGTGATGCCAATATGGTTGCCCCTGTTTCTACAGTAGCAGAGAACATTACTCCTACCACCGCCGACTTAAATATGTGGGAACTTTCTCTCAAAGGAGGGATTATAATGATTCCTCTACTTATTCTTTCAATACTAGCTATTTACATCTTCATAGAGCGTACTATTGTAATACGTAAAGCCGCTAAAGAAGACCATACTTTTATGGACAGAATAAAAGATTATATTCATGATGGAGAAATTGATTCTGCATTAGGTTTATGCCGAAAAACAAATACTCCTTATGCACGACTGATTGAAAAGGGCATTTCTCGGCTTGGACGCCCAATGAACGACGTGCTTGTCGCTATAGAAAATGTAGGGAATTTAGAAGTTGCAAAACTTGAAAAAGGTTTTCCTTGGTTGGCAACAGCCGCAGCAGGAGCTCCAATGCTGGGATTTTTAGGTACAGTTACCGGAATGGTAAGGGCTTTTTATAATATGGCTGCAGCTGGGTCAAGTGCTGATATTACGACCTTATCTGGAGGTATCTATGAAGCTTTGGTGACCACAGTCGCAGGTTTAGTTGTAGGAATTATTGCACTTTTTGCATATAATTATTTAGTAGCACGCGTCGATGGTGTTGTAAACCAGCTTGAGGCTAAAACCATGGAATTTATGGACTTGTTAAATGAACCAGCCAATTAAAACTGTGAATTATGGCTTTAAAACGAAGAAACAAAATTGAAGCTTCATTCAGCATGGCGTCGATGACCGATGTAATCTTCTTGTTACTCATCTTCTTTATGGTAACTTCTACCATTGTATTTCCAAACTCAATAAAAGTATTACTACCCCAAAGTAAGCAACAATCAGCAGCAAAACCCCTCTCCCGAGTCACTATAGATAAAGAGCTCAACTATTATGTTTCTTTCGGAAATGATGGTGCTCACCAATTATCAAGTATAGAAGAGTTGACAACATTCATGGCAAACACCCGACAAAAAGATCCGGACACTTTTGTCGCACTTTATGCTGACGAATCAGTTCCATATCGTGAAATCGTTAGAATACTAAACATCGCTAACGAAAATAAACTAAAGATGGTATTGGCCACCCGTCCTATAAAAGAAGGTAATTAACCACTAAATAGTCAAGAGTGAAAGAGTCTTCAAAAAATAGATTATTCGGTATTTGTGGTACGGTAATATTCCATGTCACACTTATCTTAATTCTCTTTTTGGTCACCTTTTCTCAACCGTCAATACCAGATGATGGGGAAGGAATATTGGTACAAGTCGGATTGGTAAGTGAATCTCAAGGTACCCTTGACTCTTCTTCTGATATCCAATCACAAGAAAAAAATTCTCCTGAAGAAACTATAGATGATAATGAAATCATTTCCCAAGAAACAGAAGAAACTATACAAATAACACCTCCTGAAGAAAAGAAAAAAGATTCAGAAAAAAAAGAGATAAAAAAAGAAGAACAAAAGCCTGTTCAACCTAAAGAAGATAATCGCATCAAGAATCAAGTGGCAAACGCTTTTAGTAAAGGTAAAGGAAGCAGTAACAACAATCATGGGAGCTCTTCCTCTGGCTCTGGAATACAAGGAAGTGTAAATGGGAACTCTTCTTCCGGTGCTACATCTGGTTCTCCTGGATATGGTAATTATGACTTAGGTGGGCGGGGTATTCTCGGTTCTCTTCCCCGCCCCGGATACGATAACAGTAATGACGAGGGAACTATTGTTGTTTCCATAACAGTAAATGCTGCGGGTAAAGTGATTGCTGCAAGTATTACCAAAGGTTCAATAGGCTCAGCAGCATCAAACTCAACCTTACGACAACAAGCTATAAATGCTGCTAAAAAGGCCGTTTTTACAAAATCTAATAATACCGGGAATCAAAGTGGAACCATCACATACTACTTCAAACAACGATAATATTCTCCGTACAATAAATATACAGAAGATTCTTTTTGATAAAGAACAATTTATTCCTCTTCTCTCTATCGCTGACCCATCAGTCAATATGATACAGAGTTATCTATTTAAAGGAGAGCTTTATGTTCTTTCCTCTAACGGGCAAGCAATATCTGCTGCAGTAATAATATCTGTCGGAGACAAAGAATTTGAACTGAAAAACTTATCTACCTTATATAACCAACAAAAAAAAGGATATGGCTCAATCTTATTGACCAAAATTCTTGAACTATATAGCAACGCTGACAAAATTTGGGTAGGTACAGGAAGCCCAGGTATAAATAAAGAAGAATTCTACCAAATTTCCTTCTACAAAAGGTTTGGTTTTGAATATGTTTATACTATTAAAGACTTTTTCAAAAATAACTATGTCGAGCCTATCTATGAATATAACGGATTACAATGTATCGATATGGTATATCTATCTTACACTCCACCTCATCATAACAAAAAAGAGTGATAAGCCCTAAATTTTTCCATTAGACTTATCACTCTTTTTATTCAAATATTATTTTTCAGAATTCAGCATTTTTGGGGGTTCTGGGGAAAGGTATTACATCGCGTATATTCGTCATACCTGTAACAAAAAGCAACAATCGTTCGAATCCGAGACCAAATCCAGAATGAGGGGCTGTCCCGAAACGACGGGTATCAAGATACCACCAAATATCTTTATCTGGAACTCCCATTTCCTTTGCTCGAGTTACTAATTTGTCATAATTCTCTTCACGCTGAGATCCACCGATTATTTCTCCAATCTTTGGAAAAAGTACATCCATAGCACGTACCGTTTTTCCATCATCATTTTGCTTCATATAAAATGATTTTATCTCCTTCGGATAATCAGTAAGAATTACCGGCCGTTTAAAATACTCCTCAACAAGATATCGCTCATGCTCAGCTGCAAGATCTGCTCCCCAATAAACTGGAAATTCAAAATTATGTCCCGAAGAAATAGCGTCTTCAAGGATTTTAATTCCTTCCGTATATGTCAATCTTTTAAATTCCGTTGCAACAACAGACTGAAGTCGCTCAATAAGACCTTTATCAAACATATCATTCAAGAACTGCAAATCATCTTTACAATTATCCAACGCCCATTGAACACAATATTTAATAAACTCTTCTGCCAACTGCATATTTTCTCCGATTTCGTTGAACGCAACTTCCGGTTCAATCATCCAAAACTCAGCCAAATGTCGAGGTGTGTTTGAATTTTCTGCACGAAAAGTCGGACCAAAAGTATATACTGCACCTAATGCCATTGCTGCTAACTCTGCTTCCAGTTGTCCCGATACAGTCAGACTTGCTTGTTTACCAAAAAAGTCATTATCATAATTAATAGAGCCTTTATCATCTTTCTTCAAATCATAAAGATTCATCGTCGTCACCTGAAACATTTGTCCAGCTCCCTCACAATCTGATGCGGTAATAATCGGTGTATGGAAATAAAAGAAACCTCTATCATGGAAAAATTTATGTATAGCAATTGCCATATTATGACGCATGCGGAAGACGGCTCCAAAAGTATTAGTCCGAGGACGTAAATGAGCTATCTCTCGTAAAAATTCCATGGAATGACCTTTTTTCTGCAATGGATATGTCTGTGGGTCGGCACTTCCATATATTTCTATTTCCTTAGCCAGAATTTCAACAGACTGCCCCTTTCCCTGAGATTCAGTAAGAACACCATTCACGCTAATACATGCACCTGTAGTAATTGACTTCAACGTATCCTCTTCAAACTGCACCAAGTCTACGACAATCTGCATATTATTTATCGTTGATCCATCGTTTAATGCAATAAAATTTACCTGTTTATTACCACGTCGAGTACGTACCCATCCTTTTACATTCACGATTGTGCCAAACTCCTTACTTCTGCACAAATCAACGATTTTAGTTCTACTTATTGTTTCCATCCATACTTGTTTTTTCTACTACAAATCTTATATCCGGACTTTTAGTTGCCTATTATAATAAATGCAGCAATATGATATATTAATTATTCAAAAGAGCCCATATGCAGGATATCCACTTCCTGCTGAGTCAGATAACGCCAACGCCCACGCTGCAGATTCTTTTTGGTCAAGCCAGCAAAATAAACCCTGTCAAGTTTAGTTACTCGATAGCCTAATGCTTCAAAAATACGACGGACAATACGATTACGCCCTGAATGAATCTCAATACCTACTTGGTTCTTATCCGTATCAGTAGCATAACTGACTGCATCGGCATGAATAGGTCCATCCTCAAGTTCAATTCCATCTGCAATCTTCTGCATGTCTTCTTCACTGACATCCTTATCGGTCCATACATGGTATATCTTTTTCTTTATAAATTTAGGATGCGTCAGTTTAGAAGCTAAATCCCCATCATTTGTCAATAAAAGTACACCTGTTGTATTTCTATCTAAACGTCCTACAGGATAAATACGTTCTGTACAAGCATTTCTCACAATATCCATGACTGTAAGACGACCTTGCGGATCATCAGAGGTAGTCACACAATCTTTTGGCTTATTCAACAAGACATATATTTTATGCTCAAGAGTAACAACTTTATCTTGAAAAGTAACTACATCACTTCGCGTAATCTTAGTGCCTAATTCACTCACAACTTCCCCATTAACTTTTACTTGTCCAGCTTGGATATATTCATCAGCTTCTCGGCGTGAACAAACTCCGGCATTTGCCATATACTTATTTAAACGAATCGGCTCATTAGGATCTACATTTACCTCTTCATAAATAATACGTTTCCGAGGGTTACTATATGCATTATCATTCCGGTGTTGTGGTCGATTATTTCCATATGGTCGATTATTTCCTGAACCATACCCATTATTCCGATTATAATTATTTCTATTATTATAAGGACGATTTCCACTATTGGAATTTCCGTATGACGGACGATTTCCTGTCGGCCGATATGGTCTCTCAATATTGCCATATCCACCTCCCTCATTATTATAATTTCTAGGACGATTAAACGGGCGATCAGTATTATAATTCCGTTCTCCGGTCATTTCATTTCGATTATAATTTCCGGAAGAAGGCCGATTATTATACGAACGACGGTTATAATCATTGCTGTACGAAGTTCGATTATAATTCCGGTCATTATTAAAATTTATACGTGGCTTACGTTGTTCCGAATTATACGAATTTTCGTCTCTTCGCGAGTAATCTACTTTTTCGTATCTTGTTGTGTTACCATCACGGCCGGCTAACCCCTTATTTTCACCAATACGTGGGCGCCTTACTTTGTTTTCTCTTTCCATAGGAGACATTATAAATTTTAAATAGTTACAGAGTTGAGCCTCTCGGCCTTTTCCCTTCAATTAATTAAATCTAAATTGAAAGGTAGAATATCTTTTGCAAAGATGCAAATGTTTTTTGAATTATCAGCTATCTTCAATGATTTTCTTTATTTTTTAAATAAAAAATAATAAATCATCTATTACAACAAAATAAATTCACTTTTGTTTTTAAAAAGGTATTATAATAAATTTCCTATTTAATGTTTCTTTAGTATAAGTCTCTTTCGAGTCGGCCATTAATAATATCAAAAAGTAAAGTAAAAAACCTTCATATTAAAAGATAACTAAAAAGTTTTCGTAGCTTTGTAAAATATTAATATATAGAAAATAAATATCGAATATGGAAATTATCAAACCCGGACAATATGTAGAGGCAACTTATGATCTTTATGTTGGAGAAAATAATGAACAGGAATTGATGGAAAAAGCCACCAAAGAAAACCCTTTAAAATTTGTTTTTGGCACAGACCAAATGCTTCCTGCTTTTGAAGAAAAATTAAAAGGCCTTAAAGCCGGAGACAAATTTGATTTCATTATTCCTTGTAATGATGCATACGGTGAATATGATAAAGACCACGTATTAGAACTTGGAAAAGAAATTTTCGAAGTAAACGGAGTCTTCGATAAAGATATGATTTACGAAGGGAATACTGTACCTATGATGGACTCAAATGGAAATAGATTAAATGGTTCAGTTCTTGAAGTAAAGGAGGATATTGTAGTTATGGATTTTAATCATCCATTAGCCGGAGAAGATCTCCATTTTATCGGAAGCATTGAATTGGTACGGGAAGCCACTCCCGAAGAACTTCATCCAACCTGTGGTGGCTGCGAGGGTTGCAACTGCAACCATTCTGATTGTGGTAGTAGTAATTGCCATTAAAAATAAAGAAGAAGCCTTCTCTAAATGGAAATCAAAAGTTGAAAATTTCATAGATTGAAACTTCAATACAAAGTCCTCTCCTATTTCTTGCCTTGTATTGTAATGAATTAAGGTTAAAATAGGAGAGGATTTTATATTATAAAAAACTCCTTTTACAAAAACATTACTCTCACTATCTGATTAATATCCTCTTTGAATTTCCCGACAAAAGAGCTCTTCTGTTTTGTTGTATATTTTATCGTCATACACCCTCGGCCTTCTCAAAGATAAGGAGACTCGGGAACTGTAGTTTTTGAGAGAATATTAGCCTTGGAAGATTTGAGGTGCTATCTTAAAAAAGGGAAAATGCCGATTTCTTTCGGATGAATTTGGCCATTGTCTTTTGGAAGTGATTCAAATCTTTAAAACCTATTTAGCAAAAATAAGAGAGGAGTATCAAAACAATTAAAGATAGCTCCTCTCTTATGGTTATTAGTTTAGAATATACTAGAAAACTTTAAACAAATCAATTGAAATCTAAACATCTAAATTTCTGCCAGTTCTATTATTTTATCAATAGCAGCAACAATTCCATCCGCATTTTTCCCTCCTGCCTGAGCAAAATGAGGTTGTCCTCCTCCTCCTCCTTGAATTTGTTTAGCAGCTTCCCGAACAATTTTTGAAGCATTCAACCCTGCCGTAACCATATCATCACTTAACATAACTGTAAGAAGTGGCTTTCC
The DNA here is from genome assembly GCA_000803105.1 of Coprobacter secundus. Lineage (GTDB taxonomy): Bacteria > Bacteroidota > Bacteroidia > Bacteroidales > Coprobacteraceae > Coprobacter > Coprobacter secundus. The sequence goes on along the minus strand of JTDA01000017.1, from coordinate 3,673 downwards.
ACTAGATGGCTCAGTTGTACCAGCAACAAATAACAAATGGTCAGTTACTTGTGCTCTTATTCTGAATGCAACATCTTTAACGATCTCAGGCATTATAATAGCATTGAATCGAATTAATTTCACACCAGAACGATCGACCATATTTTTAATCAACTGGTCTTTAACAATCTCGACTTTCTCTCTCAGATAGTCTTCTGCCTGCTTTCTTAATTCATCATTTTCTTCTATTGCTTTGCGTATAGCTACCATAATATCAGGAGCATTATTAAATACATTTCGTATTTCTTTCAATACATCCTGTTGAAAATTTACCAATTCTTCTGCTTTAGCTGCTGTCACGGCCTCTATTCGTCGTATTCCTGCGGCAATAGAGCTTTCTGATATAATACGTATCATTCCGATATTTCCCGTATTTTTAACATGTGTTCCTCCACACAATTCAACAGAAGACCCATACTTAATTACCCGTACTTCTTCTCCATATTTTTCACCAAACAAAGCCATCGCACCCATTGCTCTAGCTTCAGCAATCGGCATATTACGATGTTCTTCTAATGGAATACTTTGTCGAACTTTTATATTCGCCAGTTTCTCTACTCGACGGAGCTCTTCATCGGTGACTTTCTGAAAATGAGAAAAATCGAATCTTAATGAATCCGGAGTAACCAACGATCCTTTTTGTTCTACATGAGTACCTAAGACCTCTCTCAAAGCTTCATGCAACAAATGGGTTGCCGAGTGATTGCACGCGGTAGCAATACGAGCATCTTTATTTATCGCAGCTCTAAATGTTGCCGTGACATCTTTTGGAAGACAATTGGCAATATGTACACTTAAATTGTTTTCTTTTTTTGTATTTACAATTTCAATAATCTCATTTTCACTAATTAATGTCCCCTTATCACCTATCTGACCACCACTTTCTGCATAAAAAGGAGTTTTATCAAGAACAATCTGATACAATTCCTGATTTTTTTGTTTTATTTTACGATAACGTAAAATTTCTGTATCGCATTCTGTAAAGTCATATCCAACAAAATGGGGTTCTCCTTCTCTGACGACTATCCAATCTCCTGTCTCAACAGCTGCAGCATTACGAGCCCTTTCCTTTTGTTGCTGCATCTGGATATTAAATTCCTCAATGTCTACCGTCAGCCCCTTTTCTTTTAAAATAAGTTCTGTTAAATCAAGGGGGAAGCCGTAAGTATCATATAATGTAAACGCATCTTTACCACTGATACATTTGCTCCCTGAAACAGTCGTATCTTCCATGACTTTATCCAACAATTTAATACCTGTCTCAAGTGTTCGTAAGAAAGACTCCTCTTCTTCTTTTATCACTTTCTCAATCAACGTTTGTTGAGATACCAACTCAGGATAGGCATCACCCATCGTATCAATGAGCGTAGGTATCAACGTATAAATAAACGCCTGATGTTGTCCTAAAAAAGTATATCCATACCGAACAGCACGACGTAATATACGACGTATTACATATCCAGCCTTTGCATTTGACGGTAACTGTCCATCTGTAATAGAAAATGCAATAGTTCGAACATGGTCAGCAATAACACGCATTGCAATATCAGCCTGTCCGTTTTCTCCATATTTCTTTCCGCATAACTTTCCAATTGCACCAATTATAGGCTGAAATACATCGGTGTCATAATTTGATCTTTTCCCTTGTAAAGCCATACATAAACGTTCAAATCCCATACCTGTATCTATCACTTTAGCGGGTAGTGGCTCTAACGTTCCGTCTGCTTTACGGTTATACTGCATAAACACAAGATTCCAAATTTCAATTACCTGAGGATGCCCTGCATTCACTAATTTCAGTCCATCAATTTCTGCTCTTTCTTCTTCACTTCTCAAATCAATATGGACTTCCGAACAAGGACCACAAGGACCAGTATCTCCCATCTCCCAGAAATTATCATGCCGATTTCCATTTATAATATGTTCTTTCGGTAAATGCTTTTCCCAAAATGCTGCAGCATCATTATCTCGTTCAAGACCTTCAGGTACATATCCTTCAAAAACAGTCGCATACAACCGTTCTGGATTCAACTTCAATACATCTACCAGATATTCCCAAGCCCAATCGATAGCCTCTTGTTTAAAATAGTCACCAAAAGACCAGTTACCTAGCATCTCAAACATCGTATGATGGTATGTATCTAAACCTACTTCTTCCAAATCATTGTGTTTTCCACTTACTCGTAAACATTTTTGAGAATCTGCTACCCGTTTATAACGCGCTGGCACATTTCCCAGTATAATGTCTTTAAACTGATTCATCCCAGCATTAGTAAACATTAATGTAGGATCATCTTTAATAACCATAGGTGCAGAAGGAACAATTTGATGTCCTTTCGATCTGAAAAAGTCTTTGAACGATTCTCGGATTTCTTTAGCTGTAAGCATATCTGTTCGTTTAATAATTACAATTGAAAAATTTTTCTAATACTAATATTTAGTCATTCCTGTATATTAATATTCTGAAAAACAGTTTGCAAAAATAGTCTAAAATATTATTTTTGTGGCTATCGTTGCATAAAAATTTTCTAATCGGTATACGATATTTGTCATTTATTCCAAGTTAAAGTCCCCAATTTAGGAACATACTGAAAATGAAACGAAAAATTTTTTACATATATAATCCGAATACACTTTCCTATGAAAGAGTTTACCCTTCTTTTCGAAAAAAAATATTCACCGTATTACGACATTTAATAATAGGAATTATTATTGGATTTTTGATTTTTACTATATTCAACTATTTTATAGATTCTCCACAAGAACGGTTACTAAAACAAGAAAATCAAACAATAAAAGCTCAATATAAATTACTTTCTCGTCGATTGGATGAAGCCCTAAAGGTAATGTCCGATATACAACAACGCGATGACAATTTATATCGTGTCATATTACAAGCCGAACCTATAAATGCCGCCGTTCGAAATGCCGGATTAAATAATGAAGCTCAGTACAAGGAATTAATGAAACTAAGTGACGCAGAACTAATTGTATCTACTACTCGCAAAGTCGACCTATTAACTCGCCAACTATATGTTCAAAGTAATTCTATCGATGAATTAGTAAAACTAGGGCAGCAACAAGAAGATCGTCTAAAAAGTATACCTGCAATACAACCTATCTCAAACAAAGACTTAAAAAAAACTGCATCTGGATACGGGCTACGCATCGACCCTATTTATAATACACGTAAATTTCATGCAGGAATGGATTTTGCTTCAGATATAGGGACTCCTGTATATGCTACTGGGAATGGAACAATCATAGAAACCGGATGGAAACAAGGTTACGGAAACACGATACTCATTGACCACGGATACGATTACAAAACTCGATATGCCCATCTAAGTGCAATCAAAGTAAAAAATGGTCAAAAAGTCTCACGAGGAGAAGAAATCGGACTGGTTGGCAATACAGGGAAATCGACTGGTCCACATCTTCATTACGAAGTCCTTTATAAAGGAAAGCATGATAATCCAATCAATTATTATTTCTTTGATTTAAGTCCTCAAGATTATGATAAGATGATTCAAATCGCAAGTAATCAAGGACGTGTAATGGACTAAATTATAAACAATGAAAAATAACGAAACCAATCAACATCGTCTATATTATACTATCGGTGAAGTTGCTG
>JTDA01000016.1 GCA_000803105.1 Coprobacter secundus | reverse complement strand
AATTTATATTTTTTTTATTTAATATGATACATTTGTGTCAGTTGTAAATATATAATCAGATAGTTATCTAGCAAGTTCTATTTGAATAATAAATATGGCCATGAAAGAAGTCTGTTAGGGAATATAAAAACTCATTATCAACAAAAGTTTTCTTACTTACCTTTTTGAGTAAATAATATGTTTTCCGTTGGTATTATTATTTGTAAAATCTGACGTTTTTAAAGAGTATTTTATCTATAATTAGTTATTTATGAGAAAATTTATTTTACTATTCAGTATTTTCATTTGTTGTCAATTTGTGTTTGCCAATGAAATACGATGGAGAATCAATCTTAACACCAACTGGAAGTTTCAAACTAAAATACTTACCGATGCTCCAGCTTCAGTTGATTATGCAGATGAGACATGGACTACTGTAAATATTCCACATACATGGAATAGTACTGATGCTCAGGATGGTGGTAATAATTACTTACGTACTATTGGATGGTATAGAAAATCTTTGCCTTGGAATGATTCTTTTCAAGGAAAGAAGCTTTATATTGAATTTTTAGGAGCTTGTCTACAAGCTGAGTGTTTCGTAAATGGCAAATCTGTAGGAAATCATAAGGGTGGTTATACGGCTTTTCGTTTTGATATTACTGCTCAAATGCAGCAAGGGAATAATATTATTGCTGTAAAAGTAGATAATAGATTATCAGAAGAAATCATACCTTTAGGTGGAGACTTTTCTGTTTTAGGCGGTTTATATAGGGATGTCTCTTTAATTGTAGTAGACCCTGTACATATTGATTTGATGGATTGTGGTTCTTCCGGACTCTACTTGACTCCTACCAATGTTAGTGAAGCAAGTGCCGATTTAGAGATAAGAGCCAAAATATTGAATAATTCTTCAGAAACTAAAACTATTACAATCAATGGAATATTGAGAAATCCTGATAATTTTACAACTATAGAGGATGTTCCTAATCCAGCGTTTGATGTAAACGCGATGTGTCCAGGTGGCAAAGAAATAAAAAAAGTGAACAAGACAGTAGCAATAGAGCCTGGAAGTTCATATCAATTTAAAGAAAAAGTAACAGTTGAAAATCCACATTTGTGGAATGGAAAGAAAGATCCTTATCGCTACCTTGTAGATTTAGAGATTACCGAAGGTGAAAATATAATAGATGCTGTATCAGAATACGTCGGTTTTAGATACTATTCTGTAACAAAAGATGGATTTTTTTTAAATGGCAATTTGTATCCTTTACGTGGCGTCGGGAAGCATCAAGACCGATATAACATGGGGTATGCTGTTACCAGCAAGGAACAAAATGAAGATTTCGGAATGATATATGATATGGGGGCAAACGCTATTCGTTTGGCGCATTATCCGCATGATCCTTATATCTATGATTTATGTGACCGATATGGATTAGCAGTTTGGACAGAAATACCACTTGTAGATCGCCCTGGAACTGCTGCAACATTTAATGACATTACTAAAACTCAGTTGAGAGAATTAATTCGTCAACACTATAATCGTCCGTCTGTCTTTTTTTGGGGATTGCAAAACGAAATCCGAGAGCAACACGATACACATATGAGGGGATTAATGAAAGAATTAAACGAATTAGCCCAAATTGAAGATCCTACCCGCCTAACAGTTCAAGCTACCAATCACTATACTGCAAGAAATTGGGATTCGGACGTTTTTGCTTGGAACTACTATCCAGGATGGTACGTACAAAATCCTCTTTTTAGTAGCAAGTTGGATGATTTCAAAAATTCAGAATCTCGCCCTACTGCACTTTCAGAATACGGAGCTGGTGGTAGTATTTATCACCATGAAATAAACCCTTCAAAACCGGTAACAAATGGAGGAAAATTTCATCCAGAAGAATATCAAAATAAAGTTCATGAACAAGCCATTGTAGATATTTCTACACGAAATTTTGTTTGGGGAACCTTTTTGTGGAATATGTTCGATTTTGCTTCGGACGGAAGAAATGAAGGGGATCAACCTGGTACGAATGATAAAGGCTTGGTTACCTATGACCGCAAAGTGAAAAAAGACAGTTATTATGCTTATAAAGCAAATTGGAGCGATGATCCGTTTGTGTATATTACGAGCCGAAGGTATACCGAACGAGAAGAAACGATTACTCCCGTAAATATTTATTCTAATTGTGAATCGGTAGAACTTTTTGTAAATGGTGCATCAAAAGGGAAAAAACTATCAAAAGATGTTCAATGTGGATTTTTTAAATGGGATAATATCGAACTCTTGTCGGGCTCAGAAAACAAAATCAAGGTAATAGGAATTAAAAATAAAGAAGAGTATTCAGATGAAGTTATATGGACTAAAATAGCTGGGACAACGACAAATTTACAATCTGACAAACTTGTTGTGGATATAGATAACAAAAGAATCGTATTTGAGGAAAATATTCCTGTAAAAAATATCGATACCTACCTGCAGGCTCTTGATGGCGCGACTTTTATTATTGTTGAGTCTGATGGAGAGACTCTTGTGACAGAAGGATTTATTAGTATCGGAATGAAAGTAATAGTAACATCTGAAGATAAAAAAAACAAGGCCATATATGAGTTCGTTTCCGGTCATATAGCTTTAAATAAACCCATAACGACCGATTCGGAACAGATAAATGAAAACAACTTGGCGCGTTATGCTGTAGACGGAGATTATACTACACGTTGGGCATCGAAAGACAAGAATGCTCATTGGCTTGAAATTGATTTAGGAAAGGAATATATCTTAAATAAGATTACTATTCATTGGTATAACCCTAATGGAACCAGAACTTATCAATATTATGTGAAGACAGCAGACAATAGAAAAAACTTTGTTACAGAAGTAGATCGTTCTACTAACAATCAGTCAAATACCATCTCCGACAATTTGAAAAGCAAAAGTCGATTTGTAAAAGTCGAGGTTATCGGTGGTAATGCTTCTACTGCTTATCCTTCTTTATATGAAATAGAAGTATTCGGATGGATTATCGAATCAGACGAATACGTTATAGATTTTGAGAATAAGCAAATAAAGATTTTGAATTCAGAAGAAAATGTACAGAATCTTACTACGGAAAAGTTTTTAGGAAATATTTCTTTTGAAGGTAATATGTCATATAGTTTGAATAGTATGTCATATTTTATACAAGAAAATGATGAACTGGTTATAACTGACCATTCAGGAAATGTGACAAAATTTAAATGTGTTTTTTCTGATGATTTGACATCAATTAATGATAAAAAAAAGAAAGTCCATTTCAAATAACAAAACAGGGTCACGAATTGACTGTCAAATCAATTGATTTAGTAGATTCTGTAAAATTAGAAATAAGAAATTTACTCGGACACACGATTGTTTCAGAACAATTTAGTGATAGTTATACCTGCCAATTAGGCAGCGGACTTTATCTGATTAGTTTGTCTACACCCCAATTAAATTACAAAACGGTTAAGTATTTGATAAAATAATTTAATCTCAAACGCGAAAAAACAGATATTATATTTATATATAAATTATCATATCTCTATTAATACAAATTATAAAATTATGAGAAAACGTCTATTTTTAATGTTGTTTGCCTGGATAAATATAGGCATTTTTACAATGAATCTGAATGCCTTCAGTGGCAATGGAAACGGGGATGAAGACAGCCCTTATTTGATAACTTCAGCAACAGAATTGAATGAGATACGCAATAATCTTGACGCTCATTACAAACTGATGAACAATATCGATTTGACAGATTGGATTACAGAAAATTCACCAATGGAAGGTTGGGAACCGATTAATGAATTCAAAGGAGTATTGGACGGTAACGGTTTCGTTATTTCCGGACTTTGGATTGAAAAACCGGAGGCAGAAAAAATAGGCTTCTTTGGGAGTGTTGCCGGAGCCATAATAAAAAGAATCGGCATAATAATTCCAGATAATAAGAAAATTGTAGGAAAAAAATATGTAGGTGGCCTTGTCGGCCAAACTCCTTATACCACCACGGAAATATCAATCGATGAATGTTTTGTAACAGGGGGTACAATTGAGTCGAAAGACCAGGCTGCCGGAGGTATACTCGGATATACATCTACAAACAGCGTGACAGTAAATATACGTAATTGTTATACTGCAAATTCAACCGTGATAAGTGTTGATGGAACCGGAGGAATTGTCGGAACAGCATATCGTAATATAAACATAGAAAATTGCTATTCTACCAACACCATAATATCTGCCAATAACGATAAGGCTGCCGGTGGAATTGCAGGAGGATTTAACGATGCAAAAGACAGCTATACTATTAAAAATTCTATAGCATTGAATCCCAGTATTGCATCGTCAAAATCGGCGGGTCGTATTATTGGTTGGATAAAGGATAGTTCAAAAACAACGCTCTCCAATAACTACGCTTTTGACGGAATGTCGGTGGATGGTAAAACTCTATCCGGAGAGGCTACTGATAATAATGGCCTCGACAAATCTAAAGAAGAAATAAATGAAATATCCATTTACACCAGCTTAGGCTGGAATTTTGATGCAAAAGAAGGAATTTGGGCAATGGGTAACGGAAAATATTCTTTACCAGTATTGAAAAATGTCTCTATGGAACAACAACCCCAAATAACACCAAAATATTTATATATAAGTAAACCTGGTGATATAGATAATCCATATTTGATAACTACAGCAGCAGAATTGAATGAGATACGAAATAATCCTGAAGCTCATTATAAGTTAGTAAACAATATTGATTTAACCAATTGGATCACAGAAAATTCACCAATAGAAGGTTGGGAACCTATAAATGGATTTAGTGGTTCATTAGATGGAAATGGTTTTATTATATATGGGCTTTGGATTGATAGACCAGCCATAAATAATGTCGGACTTTTTGGAAGTATAACTGGAGGTGTGATAAAAAGAACTGGTATAATAATTCCAGATGATAAAAAAATTGAAGGGAATAATAATGTCGGAGGATTTGTGGGACACACACCTTACACAACAGCGGAAATATCAATCGATGAATGTTTTGTAGCAGGTGGTACAATTGAAGCTAAAAGTTCGGCTGCCGGAGGTATACTCGGATATACATCTACAAATAGTACTACAGTGAATATTCGCAATTGCTATGTTGCAAATACGACAGTATTAGGTGCTGATGGCGCAGGAGGATTGGTTGGAACTGCATATCGTAGTATAAACGTAGAGAATTGCTATAGTACAGGTGTTGTCAAATCTACCAATAATGATAAATCAGCCGGTGGTCTTGTCGGAGGGACTAATGATCAGAGTGAAAATTATACGATAAAAAATTCTATCGCATTAAATTCTGAAATTTTTTCTTCTAAGTCAGCTGGTCGCATTGTTGGTTGGATAAAAAATTCTGCCAAAACCACTTTAAATAACTACGCATTCGAAGGAATGTTGGTAGATGGAAAAACTCTATCCGGAAAAATAGCAGATAACAATGGCCTGAACAAATCAAAAGAAGAGGTGAACGATGTGGCTACTTACCTTAGCCTGGGTTGGAACTTCGATGAAGATGGAATTTGGATAATGGGGAACAGAAAATATACTCTGCCTATATTGAAAAATGTCTTAGCAGAACAACAACCAGCAGTAATGCCTAAACATTTAGAAATGAGTGAGCCTGTCGGAGTACTGACTGAAAAGGGAAATAAGCCGTCTATTTATCCGACTGTTACAGAAGGTGAAATTTTTATTACAAATAAAGCGTTATCATCAATTGTATCAGTTTATGATTTTTCTGGTCGTACAGTAATGCAATCGGACAAGTCAATGCTGGATCTTTCATCTTTGGCTAACGGTATTTATTTTGTAAAGGTAGAAAACGAGATAATAAAAGTTGTAAAAAAGTGATGAGTCAGAGGTAAGAATCGAATGATTTGAAAAATAAAGTAAGCGATTTTTGCTCTATTTTAGAGTATAAAATCGCTTACTTTATTTTTATCTTAACTTATGTTTATAATCCTAGTTCTATTTGGAATCGGAGTTCCCATCTATTATACCCATTTATTATAGGATTTTTTCTATAATTATAAGATGCATCTGCCTGAATTTTCAAGCTATGGCCTATTAAATATTTAGTTACTCCAAAAGTTGATTGATTATTAAATTTATATCCGGCTAAATCTTGAATTCTATGGTCGGGTAATAATGTCGAGTTGCGTAATGCTATTTCCCAATTTGACGGGAATATATAACTGGTTTGAAGATTCACACCTTTTCCGCTATATACAAATGCATCACTATCTTTAAATGTCGGAGTATTACAAATTCGTCCCATGACATCGGTATAAAACGCAAATCCACGATATTTCAATATAAAATCAAAAAAGTAAGCAGAGATATTTCTATGTTGACTATCAGGCATCATTGCTCCATTTTGTCCTTGTAAGCGTAAAGCTCTATTGTTATAGCTGTAAGTTCCGGCTAAAAATATTTTTATCTTTTCTTCACGTTCGTAATCACCTTCAATCACTTCTCCATAACCCTTAAAACGACCTAAAGGAAAAAGCTCCAGTCGTCCGGTATAAGCAAACCCGCTTTTTTGGGAAGTATTCCAGTTTCTCCCCTCTCCCATTGTAATAGAAGCTTTTGCTCCAAAGTTGAAATTTGAGAATAATTTTGTATTATATTCTCCGAAAAATCCAAAATCCCGATCAAGATTAAATTCACTATTGACAATAGAGCGGTCTACAAATTGTAATGCACTGGAAGAATTAACACGAGCACGATTGGCTTTTATTTTGGTTTGTCCGAATCCAATGTTCCAAGTTGAGGACGGAACATAATATACCATGGCGTCGCGTACAATATTCATATTTCCATTAGGCAATACTTTAGCATCATAAGAGGTAAATCCTAACTGAATAGTATATGTAAGTTTAGGAGAATATATATAACCGTCAAATCTTAAACGTAACCTTTTTACTTGTGCTTCTGTTTTGTTTAAAGAAAAATGTTCATTGAAGGAAAGTCCTACCATATTCTGCATTCTGAATCGCATAGTCATTTTATAACTTTCATTCTTAGGCATAAACGTTATACCTTTTCCCACTTCTATATTAGGCATATTCCTTAAAAGTTCGGATATATCTCTTTCATTGTTTTCGGATAGTGTTTTCCAAATCGGATTATTTTTTTCTCCTATTTTTTGAGAATAGGTCAACGGAATTGAAAAAAAACAAATAAGGCTCACCGCGGCAATTGTCGTTTTTAGTTTGAGCATAAATTTTAATTTAAGTTGGGTTTATATTTTTAACAAAAGTAATTAATATAAACTACATAAAGGTTTCATCCGTATTTCAAAACAGTTACAAAAAAATCATATTTATTATTATTGTGTAAGTAAAAGATAATAAAGCTCCTCATTTTCAAATGCATCTTTAACATGTAATCCTGCTTGTGAAAACAAATTTGCCTGTTTTTGTACATCAATAAGAATATCATTACACACACTTTTATTTTTTCTTTTATGCATATTATTTAACCGATTACGACTGTCTGAATGTGCAATCAATAATTTTCCATCTTTTTTAAGATTTTTATTTATCAATTTTAATATCGTATCAATTTTATTTTCAATATGAGGAAATACTGAATATAACACTATATGATTAAATGTTTCGTGTATACAATCCAGTTCAACATCTGATATTAAAAATTGGGTATATTTTTCTTGACTAAATTTTTTTTGAGCAACTTCAATCATTTTCGGAGAGTTATCTATCGCAATAATTTTGCCTAAAGGGTTTACTTCCCTAAAATAAGGAATTAAAACCCCTGTTCCTGTTCCAACATCCAAAATAGAATCATTAGGACAAATTTCTAATAATTGTAATAAAAAACGGATTTTTTTATCGTCATAATGACACATTTCATCCCATGTAAAAGCTACAGAGTTAAAAAAGTCAGTTTTAATATCCATTTTATCATTCAGATTTTAGTTTATCCAACAATTTTATCCATTTGTCCATTCCTGAACCTTTAGTAGCAGAGATTTCGAAAAATAACATATCTGGATTAACTATTCTTGCATTATCTTTAATTCTCTCGATTTTACTATCTATGTAAGGAAGAAGATCGATTTTGTTAATTATACATATATCTGCACTTTCAAACATATATGGGTATTTTAAAGGTTTATCATCCCCTTCAGTAACACTAATCAAGACAATTCTTTTTTGTTCGCCTAAATCAAATAATGCCGGACATACTAAATTTCCTACATTTTCTATGAATAGGATAGAATTATTTTCAGGAGCCAAACTCTTGACTGATTCGTATATCATATTGGCATCTAGGTGACATCCGTTTTCAGTATTAATTTGTAAACAAGGAACATTGAGGGCTTTTATTCGATTTGTATCATTTGACGTTTGTTGGTCACCTTCTATCACAAAAACTGTATACTTGTTATTTAAAAGTTCAATAGTTTTTTCAAGAAAAGATGTTTTTCCTGAACCTGGAGAACTTACAATATTAAAGCATGTAATATTTTTAGCTTCAAAATATCCTCTATTTCTTTCAGCTATTAAGTTATTCTTAGATAAGATATCCTGTTCTATCTTTTGTCTTGTATATCCAGTCTCATGATGATGCTCGTGGGCTATACCATGCTTATGCATTTCTTCATGATCCATGTTTGAGTGATAATCACATCCGCAAGTTGTACACATTGTTTTTTCTCCTTTTTAAAATTATTATTCTATAAGTAAAGATTTCAGTCTGAGCTCTTTTCCCTGTCTCAATTCAATACCATAAGAGTGACAAAAAGGACAAGGCTCAAATCTGTTTTGTGGAACAAATTCTATACGACATTTGGAACAATAAGCTATGGGACTTATCAAGTGCAATTTTATTTCGGCATTTTCAAGCAAACTGTGTTTTATGGCAATGCGTAAAGAAAATAAAAGAGCTTCTGTATCGATTCCGGCCATTTCCCCAATTTCCAATTCTATCTCTTTTACTTCTTTGGCATTTTCCTTATGCGCTTCTTTTGCTGCCAATTCGACAATACTGAGAGCTATAGATAATTCGTGCATAGAGTTATTTATTTTTTTTTAAGGCTGCAGCAATAGCTATTTGTCCTATTGCAATTGAGCCGTCGTTACAAGGTATTTTAGACGGGAAAAAAACATGCAATTTTTTTGCTGTTAATTGTTTTATTAACAGATTTGATAATAATTTGTTTTGAAAAACTCCTCCAGATAATATAATCTTGTTGATATTAGTTTTCTTGGAAAAATAATGTATTGTGTGTGTGAGACTGTAAACTAACGTATTATGAAAGCGAGAAGAGAGAACAGAGATCGGTACTCCAAGTTGGTAATCTTTTGCTATCCGCTTGACCAAATTCTTAAAATCTAAAGGGTTACTCCAATTGATTGGGTAAAATTCTTTACATTCAATGTCTGCTAATTGTTCAAGTCTAATAGCTGCTTCAGATTGATAAGTATTGATGTCACAGACACCTATTAATGACGAAACCGTATCAAAAAGACGACCGGCACTTGATGATAGGGGCGATAGGACATTTCTATCCATCATCATCTCGATAATGTTGATTTTCTTTTTACCGATTCTTTCAATAAAATCATCAGGATATAAAGTTCGTATTCCACTTTTATCATGCAGATATGAAATCACCATTCTCCATGGTTCCTTGGATACAGCATTCCCTCCAGGCAAAGGCATATATTCGATATGAGTCAACCTGTTGTAACTGGTATAGTTGCATTTAATTATTTCTCCACCCCAACTACAACCGTCATCCCCATATCCGGTACCATCTAAACAAACGGCTAAGACATCTTCATTTAAATTATATTCTGCCATTACAGCAGCAGCATGGGCATGGTGATGCTGGACATGTAATAATGGAACATTATGTTGTATCGAATATTTTGTAGCGATTGCCGTTGAGAAATATTCGGGATGCAAATCACAAATAATTTGTTCGGGTGAAAATCGGAATATTTGAAAAAAATGAAGCATTGATGTCTCAAAAAATATTTGATTTTCCTTTTCTTGCATATTCCCAATATATTGGCTAAGTATGATATCTTTATTTTTCCCTATAGCAAAAGCATTATTTAGGTCTGCTCCTACAGCAAAAATACCCTCTACATGCAAATCAGAACGTATCGGCTCAGGGACATATCCCCGAGAACGACGTATAATTCTGCTTTTCCCCGAAATGACATGTGTAACAGAATCATCTTCTCGATTATATATATCTCTATTATATTCTATTACTAAATCCGTTGTTTGTTCAAATTTGTATCTGGCTTCATTATTTTGTGTGATTATAGGTTCTCCATCACTATTGGCACTGGTGATAACAATAGCCTCTATTTCTTTACTTTCAAGTAAGTCATGATGAATTAACATATATGGTAACATGACCCCAAGAGTTCTATATCCATCATTTAGTCCGTTACTGCAAATTTTCTGCCTTTCACGAAGCAAAACAATCGGTCGTCTCCAAGATGTCAGCAATTGAAGTTCATCATTATTGATAAAAACATATTTCTCTGCCTGACTTTTATCATAAAACATAACAGCAAAAGGCTTTTGAGGGCGCATCTTGATTTTTCTAAGACGTTTTATGGCATTAGGATTAGTGGCATTGCAAATTAAGTTGTACCCACCTATACCTTTAAGAGTCACAATTCCTCCATTTATAATACATTCTTTTATAGAGGAAAGTATCGTGTTATAATCTTCAGTATATATTCCCTGTGAATTTTTCATTCGGTATACTGGTCCGCAAGTATTACATGCTATTGGCTGCGCATGGAATCTTCTGTCTTTTGTATCATTGTACTCTGTCTGGCATATAGGACACATTTTAAAACTATTCATAGTTGTTGAGTCTCTGTCGTATGGCAAGCTTTTTATAATTGAAAAACGAGGACCACAGTGAGTACAATTAATAAAAGGGTAATGTAATCTGTGAACTTGTTTCTTTACATCATTCAAGCAGTCATTACAGATAGCTATATCTGGACTTATTCGTGTAATACTGTTATTGCCGAAGTCACTCGTAACGATAGAAAATTTATTATTTTCAGGAATTATTCTATTCGTTTCTTTTACAGAGATTTCCTCTATTTCTGCAATAGCCGGTTTGTTAGTAATAATTTTGTCAATGAATGTATTTTTATTTGTTTCAGAACTTTGAATAAGAATATAAATACCATCCGATGTATTGTACACCGAACCTGTGAGTTCCATTTCTGATGCCATTTTGTATATAAATGGTCTGAATCCCACTCCTTGTACTAAACCTTTGATATAAATTTGATAGTTGTGTAACATTCGTAATATTATCTTAAAAAATGGTGAAATCATAATTGTTTTCTGTTTAAAAAAACAAAAACTTATTCCGGATTGTTCATATAAATACTAATGATAAAAGATATGTGTTTGGCAATACCCGGAAGGATTATTAAAAAAGACACCTCTACTGACGGTTTAACGATGGCTAAAGTCGATTTTGGTGGAGTTATAAAAGATATTTGTATACAATGGGTTGATGCATCTCCAGGAGACTATGTTCTTGCTCACGCTGGAGTTGCTATAACTAAAGTTGACGAGAACGAAGCTTTACTTACTTTACAAGATTTTGAAAAAATCGGTGA
Organism: Coprobacter secundus; assembly: GCA_000803105.1. Lineage (GTDB taxonomy): Bacteria > Bacteroidota > Bacteroidia > Bacteroidales > Coprobacteraceae > Coprobacter > Coprobacter secundus. Next base: position 97,302 of record JTDA01000016.1, on the reverse strand, counting down.
GTATCTGGATAATATGGGTAAAAATGAAATATGATAAAGTTTTTAGGAATCCAGACAAAGTAAGGCAACTTTCAATGGCTATTAATCGAGTATGTAAACATTCATGGCATATTATGGAAATATGCGGTGGACAAACTCATGCGCTGGCAAAATATAAAATTGAAGAATTGTTACCTGATAAGATTAGAATGATACATGGTCCTGGATGTCCTGTATGTGTTACTCCTGTGGGGATTATTGATATGGCATTATCTTTGGCTCGTCGGGAAAATGTAATATTAGTTTCTTTTGGTGATATGATGCGGGTACCGGGAAGCAAAGATGACTTATTAACTGTAAGAGCAGAAGGTGGAGATATAAGAATGGTATATTCGCCATTAGATGCATTGACTATTGCGCAGAATAATCCGAATAAAGAAGTTGTATTTTTTGCAATTGGATTTGAAACTACTGCTCCTATACATGCCTTGACAATTGAAGAATCTTATCGAAGGAAAATAACCAACTTTTCATTATTAACATCTCTTTTCTTGGTCCCTCCAGCAATATATTCTTTAATGAGGGATAAAGATTGTCAATTGGACGGAATATTAGCTGCTGGTCATGTTTGTTCGATTACGGGAATAGAGGAATATAGAAATCTAGCTTTATCTCAAAAAGTTCCAGTAGCAATAACAGGCTTTGAACCTTTTGATTTATTGTATGGAATTTATAAATGCGTATTGTTACTTGAAAACAAGCAATACATAGTGGAAAACGCCTATTCAAGAGCTGTTACTTTTGAAGGGAATGTCAAGGCTCGCCAGTTGATGAGAAAATATTTTTCTTTGACAAATGTAGAATGGAGAGGATTGGGGACCCTACCATTAAGTGGCTTATGTATTCGAGATAAATATGAACAATATGACGCCACCAAACGTTTCCAGCTAAAGACTGGTCATGTGAAAAAAGAGCGGTTTTGTGTGTCGGGAGAGATTATGAAGGGAAAAATGCTTCCCGATACATGCATACACTTCGGGAAAAGATGTACTCCGGAGCATCCTCTGGGTGCAGCAATGGTTTCATCCGAAGGAGTATGCTCCGCATTTTATCGATATAAAATTTAAAATAAAAAGTTATAGTTACAATGAAATATACCCAATGCTCATTACCTAAATCGAAATATGACCGAATAATTTTAGGTCATGGTGGCGGAGGCAAATTGACACAATCACTTTTGTCTGATTTATTTTTTCCTGCATTTGCTAATCCGTTTTTAAATCAGCAGCATGATGGTGCTATACTTCCGGTTCATGATGGACGTTTAGCCTATACAACAGATTCTTTTGTTGTAGATCCGCTTTTTTTCCCAGGAGGGAATATCGGAGATTTGGCAATTAATGGAACGGTAAATGATTTGTTATGTTGTGGAGCAATACCCCGTTATTTGTCTGCAGGGTTTATTATTGAAGAAGGATTACCCTTTGATATTTTAAAAAAAATAATAAGCTCTATGGCAAAGGCTGCCCAAGAAGCAAATGTTGTTATTGTAACTGGAGATACTAAAGTTGTAGAACGAGGAAAATGTGATAAAATATTTATAAATACCAGTGGAATAGGAGTTGTGAGGCCAGATACTCAAATTTCTCCCTTAAACGCACAGCCTGGAGATGTCGTAATAGTTTCTGGGCAAATAGGGGCACACGGAATATGTATTTTGTCTACTCGAGATAACTTAGGATTTGAAACGACAGTGAAAAGTGATACGGCTTCTTTGGTTGATATTGTAGAAAATCTATTATCTGGTGTCCCCGAAGTGCATGTCATTCGCGACCCGACAAGAGGTGGATTATCAAGCACATTGAATGAAATTGCATCTACTGCACATGTTTCCATTGAACTGGAAGAAGAGCAAATTCCTGTGAGTGAAGCGGTCTGTTCCGCCTGTGAATTATTAGGATTGGATCCTCTTTATATCGCCAATGAAGGAATCATGCTTTTCATTTTGCCCGGTAAATATGCAGAAGAAGCTTTACAACTTATCCGCAATAGCCCTCATGGCAAGAATGCAGCCATTATTGGGCAAGTAATCGGAGATGAAAAAGCCGAACTAAGCATGAAAACCAGCTTTGGAAGAAAAAGAATTATAGATATGGTATCGGGAGAACAACTTCCCCGTATTTGTTAACTGAATATTAATTGTTATGGGAGATAAAACTTTTTATCAGGAACTGATGGAGAAAGGCTACACTCGTCGTGATTTTCTTAAATTTTGTGGATTAATGGGAGCTATGCTGGGCTTACAATCTACAGGTATATCACAAGTAGTTGATGCATTACAGACCAAGCCTAGAAAACCCGTGTTATGGTATCATTTTCAAGAGTGTACTTGCTGTAGCGAATCCTTTCTCCGAGCCTCTCATCCTTTAGTCGGGCAGATATTGCTTGAAATGATTTCTTTGGATTATAGTGATACGCTGATGGCGGCGGCAGGTGAACAAGCTGAGGCCGTACGAAATCAAGCAATGAAGGATTTCTATGGGCATTATATTATGATTGTCGAGGGTTCTATTCCTTTGGGAAGCCCCGGATATTGTACAATTGCCGGAAGAGATGCTAAATCTGTGTTTGAAGAAGGAGCAAATGGTGCTGAAGCTATTATTGCCTGGGGAAATTGTGCCTCTTCAGGATGCATACAACATGCTTATCCAAATCCGACTAAAACAGAGCCAGTACATAAAATATATTCAGGAAAACCCATTATCAATGTTCAGGGATGCCCCCCTATCGCAGATGTGATGGCTGGTGTAATTACTTATATTCTTACATTTGGCAAATTGCCCGAACTGGATAATATGGGGCGTCCTGTTGTATTTTATGGTCGTAGGGTACATGATACTTGTTATCGCAGGCCAGCTTATGATGCAGGACTGTTTGTGCAATCTTTTGATGACGAGAATGCAAAAAAAGGATATTGTCTTTATTATATGGGATGCAAAGGCCCGAATACATTTAATTCTTGCGCAGTTATCAAATGGAATAATAGTGTCAGTTATCCTATTCAGTCAGGGCATGGATGCATCGGATGTTCAGAACCCAATTTTTGGGATTATGAACCTTTGTATAGTCATATTCCTTATGTACATGGTATTGGTATAGAAGCAACGGCCGATAAGATAGGAGCCGGTCTTACAGCTGTTGCATTGGGAGGAGTTCTGGCCCATGCTGTAGTAACAAATATTCAGAAACGGAAATTGATTAAAAATCAGATGGATGACTTGAGCATAAACGAGAATGAATTTGATAAAGATGAAAAAAGCAATATAAGGCAACAAGATAAAATTGATTCTCAGATTGATGATATAGAAAAAAATAAAGACATCCATAAAGATTAACTGATAAATATAAATAAATCATGGCCAAAAGAATAGTTGTAGACCCGATTACCAGAATAGAAGGTCATCTTAGAATAGAAGCAGATATAGAAAATGGGGTGATAAAGGATGCTTTCAGTACAGGTACAATGGTGAGAGGCATCGAAATCATTGCGCAGAATCGAGACCCAAGAGATGTATGGGCTTTCGTGGGACGAGTATGTGGAGTATGCACTTCGATACATTCTTTATGTTCAGTACGTGCTGTTGAGAATGCGTTAGGTATTATTATTCCTCCTAATGCCCAAATGGTACGAAACTTAATGCAAGCAGCATTGACAGAGCAAGACCATGTCGTCCATTTTTATCAATTACAAGCTTTAGACTGGATAGATGTAGTATCAGCATTAAAAGCCAATCCCAAAAAGACTTCAGAAATCGCCCAAAGCATATCTGCGTGGCCTAAGAGTTCGGTCGGATATTTTTCGGATGTGCAAAAGAAGATAAAAAAATTTGTCGAATCCAGTAAACTTGGTATTTTCTCTAATGGATATTGGGGACATCCAGCATATAAATTACCTCCAGAGGTAAATTTATTGGGAGTTGCTCATTATCTTGAAGCCTTAGAAGTACAAAAAGATATTGTAAAAATTCAAACTATTTTTGGGGGGAAAAATCCACACCCGAATTTTCTTGTCGGAGGTATGGCTTGTGCTGTAAATATCAATGATCCAAATGCTATCAATCTGGAACGCTTAAGCTATGTTGCAGAGATTATTCAAGAGACCCAAAATTTTGTTCGTCAAGTATACCTACCGGATGTATTGGCTATTGCTTCCTATTATCCAGAATGGACTCAAATTGGTGGAGGCTTAAAGAACTATATCTCTTACGGAGATTATCCGACCGGTAATTACGGAGAATTAAATACTTATCATAGTCCAAGAGGCATAGTGGTTGACCGAGACTTGTCAAGAATAGATGATTTTGACCCGACCGATATGAATGGCCTGCAGGAGTATATCAATAATTCATGGTATTCATATACACAAGGTAAAAACATAGGATTACATCCTTCTGTAGGAGAAACAAACCTTGATTATACAGGTCCGACTCCACCCTACGAATACTTAGATAATAACAAGCCATATAGTTGGATAAAGACTCCTCGTTACAAAGGCTTGCCCATGGAAACAGGACCTTTAGCCCGTTTTATTATCGGTTATGCCAGTAAAAAAGACGATTATATTGAGATTACAGACCGCTGCTTAAAACAACTGAATGTGCCGTTTGAAGCAATGTATTCTACCATTGGACGTACTTTAGCCCGAGCTATGGAATCAAATTTAATAGCTGATTGGATGGAAGAATCTTATATAGAACTTCTTTCTAATATAAAATCTGGTGATTATAGGATGTTTAACGGTATCTATTGGGAGCCTAAAACTTGGCCCGATAAAGCTCAAGGATACGGCTTGACAGAAGCCCCTCGAGGAGCATTGGCCCATTATGTGAACATCGAAAATCGCAAGGTAAAGAATTATCAAATGGTTGTTCCTACAACTTGGAATGCTTCACCAAGAGATACTAAGGGTCAACGTTCGGCATTCGAAGCTTCTTTGTTAGGAACTCCTGTTCATAATACAGAAATTCCTTTGGAAATAATACGAACAATACATTCATTTGACCCATGTATGGCTTGTGCTGTACATCTTTATGATGAAGAAGGAAAACATGTACATCAGTTTGATACACTTTAAATGCATATAGTTATGATTAGTCGTAAAGCACCTTTGAGAGAGGTATATGTATGGCAATTACCTGTGCGTATTTTCCATTGGGTAAATGCTTTTGTGATAACCGTATTATGTATTACCGGATATATTATCGGAGATCCTCCAGCTATTATGCATGGTACTGCACCTGAAGCGAACTATTGGTTTGGTTGGGTTCGCTTAGCTCATTTCATTGCAGCTTTTATATTTGTTGTGAATTTTGCTGTCCGTATATATTGGTTTTTTGCTGGAAATTCATTTGCCAAATGGTATAATTATATACCTTTAAAAAAGAAACAATGGCGAGGAATTTTTGAGACAATCAAAATTGATGTTCTTTTATTATCTCCAAAACCCGTATATGATATTGGACATAATAGTCTGGCCGCTTTTACTTACTTTGGGCTTTTCATTATTATGGCAATACAGACATTTACAGGATTTGCCATGTTTTGTGTTTCTACTAATAATATTTTTGAACCATTTTTCACATGGCTACTTTTTGAAATGGGAGGTTTTTTCCCAGTCAGAAATATTCATCATATACTGATGTGGGCATTTATTTTATTTGCCATAGCTCATATCTATTTGGTTTTTTATCACGATTATATAGAACGAAATGGAATAGCTTCTTCTATCATCGGTGGTTGGAAATTTATAAATGCAACCATTGTAAAAGAGGCAGAAAAGGAAGAATTAGAACAGGAAAAAATAAAATTAGATGAAAAACGCTTAGAAACAATAGAGAAAAAAATAAAAGTATAGAATCGGCATAAAATATAGAAAATGAAAGATATTCTAATTTTAGGAATCGGTAATTTAGTCCTGAAAGATGAAGGAGTAGGTATTCATATAATACATCGACTTGAGCAGATGCAATTACCAGAAGGAGTGGATATTCTTGATGGAGGGACCGGAGGGATATTTTTGATAGGAACATTACAACAATATCGTCATATTATAATGATAGATGCGACATTAGATAATCTCCCTCCAGGAACAGTCAGAAGGATAAAGCCCCGTTTCTCCATAGATTATCCGTTTTTACTCAGTGCACATGAAATCGGGCTCAAAGACATGATAGATGCAATGATATTACAAGACAATATACCAGATATAGAACTTATTGTCGTGACAGCTAAAGACATTCAAGAGATAGGAATGGAACTTAGCCCGGATGTAAAGAAAAGTATGAATAATATTATCGAATTGATTTATGATATTATCAATGAAATTCGATGTAAACAATCGAATTTTGGAAGAGAAATCATGTATAGAGTCAAGCCATAATTAATTTAGAATAGATACTAATTGAATTTTACAGGAGCAATTTTTCCCATTAAAGATATAATCTGACGTTTTCGTTTTTGTATATATGGGGACGGCTGGGCAGAATTGAATCGTATCGGATTAGGTAATGTTGCTGCAATAAGGGCACATTGAGATTTAGATAAATTCTTAGCTGTAACATTGAAGTGTTTTTGGGCAACAGCTTCTGCTCCATAAATATTTTTACCCATCTCTATTGAATTGAGATACACTTCCATAATTCGTTCTTTCCCCCAAATATGTTCGATAAGAAATGTAAAATAAACTTCAAGCCCTTTTCGTATGAAAGAATGGCTTGGCCACAAAAAAACGTTTTTAGCTGTTTGTTGTGATATAGTACTGGCACCTCTGGGCTTTTTACGAGTTTTATTTTCTTCTAAAGCTTTCTCTATTTGGACAAAATCAAAACCCTTATGTTCTAAAAATAGATTATCTTCTGAAGCAACGACAGCTTGGGGCAACCAATGTGAGATTCTATCTAATGGAACCCATTGATGGTGCCAAACAGGAGACTCTCCCCTACTCATATTCTGGACACTTCGAATAAGCATCAATGGAGTTATATATACTGGAATAAATCGTAGAAGTATAACAGATGAGATGGTGGAAATAAAAAAAAATAGAAGTGTGTATTTTATTATTTTCTTTAAGAGTTTCATATTTACTTCTACTGCTCAATAATTTCTTACAAACGTAGGAAAGTTTTTTGATATTATTCCAATAAAAGACTTAAAAAATTATTGAAATCTGATTTCTAAAAACATTTTATCTTGTTTATATAATGGCGAAATCATATTGTTGTTTGTATTTCGTAAAGGCGGTGCAACGGAATATTATTTTCTATATTTCAATAAAAGTAAGGACCAATGCATCCATAAACAAATAAAAAGGTATAATTTTGCAATGTATAGGTAAAAAAGAAAAAGATATGAGTTTCAATATTCCTAAAAGTGACAAAAAAAGGGTTATCATTGTCGGTGGTGGTTTTGGGGGTCTGAAATTGGCCAATAAATTGAAAAGGTCAAATTTTCAGGTTGTTTTAGTAGACAAGAATAATTATCATCAATTTCCTCCTCTTGTATATCAGGTAGCTTCGTCGGGAATGGAGCCGAGCTCTATTTCATTTCCATTTCGAAAAATTTTTCAAAAACGTAAAGATTTCTACTTTCGTATGGCAGAGGTCAGAGCTATCTTTCCAGAAATGAATATGATACAGACATCTATCGGTAAAGCTGAATATGATTATCTGGTATTTGCTGCAGGGACAACAACGAATTTCTTTGGAAATGAACATATAGAAGATGAGGCTATGCCTATGAAAACTGTGTCAGAAGCCATGGGATTGCGGAATGCTCTACTTTCAAATATAGAAAGGTCAATAACCTGCTCTACAGATAAAGAACGGCAGGAGCTTCTCAATATTGTTATTGTTGGAGGTGGGGCTACAGGCGTTGAAATTGCAGGAGTTTTATCAGAAATGAAACGGTTTGTACTCCCTCATGATTATCCCGATATGCCAAGTAGTCTGATGCATATATATCTTATAGAAGCCGGACCTCGTTTATTGCCGGGTATGTCGACAGAATCTTCAGAAAAAGCCGAACAATTCTTAAGAGAAATGGGAGTAAATATATTACTGAATAAGAAAGTTGTCGATTATAAAGATCATAAAGTAATTCTTGAAGATGGCTCAGAGATTGCAACTCGGACATTTATATGGGTTAGTGGTGTTACTGCTATTCCAGTGGGTAATTTGAGTCCGGCACTATTGGGACGCGGTAGAAGAATCAAAGTTGATGAATTTAATCGCGTTGAAGGGATGAATAATGTATTTGCAATTGGAGATCAATGTATTCAGACTTCTGATAAAGATTATCCTAATGGACATCCTCAATTGGCTCAGGTTGCGATTCAACAAGGAAAGTTACTTGCTGAAAATTTAAAACGCATCGAAAAAAGTAAATCCTTAAAACCCTTTCACTATCGAAATTTAGGATCAATGGCAACGGTAGGACGAAATCGTGCTGTAGCCGAATTCAGCAAAATAAAGATGCAAGGTTGGTTTGCATGGGTTATGTGGTTAGTTGTACATTTACGCTCGATTCTTGGAGTACGAAATAAAGTAGTCGTTCTTTTGAATTGGATATGGAACTATCTTACTTATGACCAATCTTTACGAATGATAGTATATGCGAAAAAAGCAAAAGAAGTTAGAGAAAGAGAAGCTTTAGAAGCAAAGACACACTTAGGCAATGATATTTTACATCCGGATAATAAATAAAGATTATGTGTGTTATTCGTTAAAAAAAATATCAGACAGGAAAAATTTCCTGCCTGATATTTTTTATATCATTTGACCAATGTAACACTTAATGGCTGCTGTATTGCCGCAGCAGCTTGTTCTAGATAGGAAAACCAGGATTCTGGAGTATCAAATCCGTATTTACTCCATCCTGCTCCCCAATAATATACGAAATCTGAACCTGGAGTATACTCGCTGATAGCAAGAAGTTGTCCATCTGCTCCTCCTCTTTCATTTGTTTTTTCTTTTTCACTGTAAAATACCGGTTTCGCATCGTTCAAGGCTTGTGGAAATACAGCTCCGACATAGATTATACCATTGTTATTGTCAACATTATCCGTTGGGTCTGCATATCCGATATAACCCTTATCAGCAGACGCAACATATCGGCATACATCTGCTGGTTCATGAAGGACAATACCTGCAACAATAGGTGTATTTTCTTTCAGATTGCTATATGACACAGTTGTCTTATTTAATTGGGTACCAGCATCCAAACTTATAATACGAGTTTCAACAATATCACTCTCTCCTTTTACGGTCAAAGGGTTATATTCTAATTTCACCGTGAAACGTAGTGGCCCGTTATCTAAGATTTCGAAAGATTTATAACAATAAGGGTAAAGAATAGAATCATTGACCATCAGAGCAGCAGTACCACCTCCTAATGTAGGACCTACCTTATAGCAATCCAATCCATTACCATGATCTACATGGTAAGAAACTGATTTATATAATTCATCAGCAGCTTTAGGATCAGTCTTTTTTAGTTCAGCAATTTTTGCTTTGGTTTCAGGATTCAATTCTCCTGCATATCTATCTTCTACAACAAGTTCAGGAACAGATTTTACCCAAATATCATATCCAAAAGCACGCTCTCCGGTAGCTTGAAGAGCCGGACCATATGTACGAAATGCAATTTTATCGTTTTCCCAAGCTATATCATCAACACGTTCAGGATATTGTTTTCCTGTCGTCATTGTCAGAAACTGCTCAGGAGTACCTGGTTTTATTACATATTCTGATTTTGTATTGGCTTTAACATTTGCTGGAAAAATGATTTTTTCATCATAAGTAATCTGGTAAGGTACTTGCTGTCCTTGAGCATCTATTATAATAAATGTAGCCGTATCATTAAGTTGCAATTTTTCTGCAACAGAGGACATTGCTACTTCTACAATTTCATTGCTCCGGTCAAAAGAAGAATCATTTTGAATGGCTATTTGTACCTCTTTTTTTTCAGTACACGAAAAACCAACAATGGAAAATAAGCTTAAAAAAAGTATTTTTCTCATTTTTGTTATATAATTAAAGAAACCCTACATAGTCTTGTAACTTAAAAGTTACAAGACTTGTAAGGTTTAGATATAAAATTTAGAATATTATTTAGGTTGTTTCCCGATATATGCTAATATACCACCATCCACATAAAGGATATGACCGTTTACAAAGTCTGATGCTTCAGAGGCAAGGAATACTGCCGGTCCCATCAAATCTTCAGGCGTTCCCCAACGTGCAGCAGGAGTTTTAGCAACAATAAATGCATCAAATGGATGTCTTGAACCATCAGCTTGTTTTTCTCTTAAAGGAGCTGTTTGTGGTGTTGCAATGTAACCCGGACCTATACCATTACATTGAATATTGTATTCTCCATATTCAGAGGCAATATTGCGAGTAAGCATCTTCAATCCTCCTTTAGCAGCAGCATAAGCTGAAACAGTTTCACGTCCGAGTTCACTCATCATAGAGCATATATTGATAATTTTACCATGACCTTTTTTTATCATACTGGGGATAACTGCTTTAGAAACAATAAAAGGACCATTTAAATCTATATCTATTACTTGGCGGAAATCTGCAGCAGACATTTCATGCATAGGTATACGCTTGATAATTCCTGCATTATTTACAAGAATATCAATAACTCCAACTTCTTTTTCGATTTGAGCAACCATTGCATCAACCTGGTCTTCTTTAGTTACATCACATACATAACCATGAGCCTTAATTCCTTCAGCTTCATAAGCAGCAAGACCTTTTTCTACCAATTCAGGTTTGATGTCATTGAAAACGATTTTTGCACCAGCTTGAGCAAAAGCTGTAGCCAAAGCAAAACCAATTCCATAAGAAGCACCTGTTACAAGTGCAACCTTACCTTCTAATGAAAAGTTTACCATAAAAATAAAGTTAGTGTGTTTTGTTAATTAATTCGATTTATCGCAATTCTGTATTTTTGTAGAAATCTTGATCTCCATAATCTAGATTTTCACCACCCATACCCCATATAAAAGTATAATTACGAGTTGCTGCAGCTGAGTGTATTGACCATTCAGGAGATAATACAGCTTGTTCTCCTTGCATCCATATATGACGAGTCTCAGTAGGTTCTCCCATAAAGTGGCATACAGCTTCACCTTCTGGAACCTCAAAATAGAAATACGCTTCCATACGACGGCTATGAGTATGTGCTGGCATCGTGTTCCATACACTACCTGGTTGTAATTCGGTCATACCCATCTGTAATTGGCAGGTTTCCAATACCTGAGAAACCAACATTTTATTGATATTCCTATGATTAGATCCTTCTAATGAGCCCATTTCTGCAACCACAGCATCAGCTTTTGTCACTTTTTTATCAGGATATGTCTTATGAGCAGGTGCAGAGTTAAAATAGAATTTAGCAGGATTTTTCGGATCAATGCTTTCAAATGTAACAGTCCTTTCGCCTGCTCCAAGATATAATGCTTCTTTATAATTCAAATCAAATATTGCATCTCCGGCTTTTACTCTACCAGGTCCTCCAACGTTGAATATACCTAATTCCCTGCGAGAGAGGAAATGTGTTGCTTTTAAAGGATCTATGGCTTCAAGTATTAATGTTTCTCCTACTGGCTTGGCTCCACCTACAATAAGTCTGTCATACATAGAATAAACCATGTTTACTTCATTATCGGTAAAGATTTTTTCGATCAAAAAATCTCCACGTAATCTTGTTGTATCATAACTCTTTGCATCACGGGGATCACATGCATAGCGAAGTTCATAATTTGTTTTCATAAGTATCTGTTGTTAAATATGTAAATAACTCAATTTATATAATATCGATATCACATTTTATATATGTAAGTACGTGAAAATGTGATTGCGTAATCGATTGCACAAATGTATAAAAAAAATATTATTCTACAATTTTTTTTCTTTACTTTTTTTCTTATCTCTCATTTTCAAGGAAGACTCCCTTTTCACCAAATCCGGTTGTAATAAAATACATTCTCTGTGCTCCATTTCGCTTTCATGGTTCATTTTTTTTAATAAAAGTTCTGCTACATTTTTACCCATTTCCCGGTTTTTTTGGTCTACTGAAGTCAAAGGAGGATCAACAAACGAATCAAAAGGTTCATTGGCAAAGCCAACGACAGATATATCTTGAGGAATACGTAATCCACCGTTACGCAGTGTATGCATAACCCCTATTGCAGAATAATCTCCGGCAGAGAAAATTCCATCAGGGCGATTTTTCATATTTAATATTTTGAGTCCAGCCTCCTCTCCTGTTACTAATGTAATGCTGTTTTCAAGAATTAGCTCATCTTCTACAGGTATTTTTGCGTCTTCAAGGGCCTTTATATAACCTTCTTTGCGTTTTCGGTATACACTAAGAGTCATAGGTCCTGCCAAATGAGCAATACGACGGCATCCTTGTGATATTAAATGCTGTACAGCATCATAGGAAGCTTGGAAATTATCAACTTCTACCATGCTACTAATAGGTTCTAAAGGAACTCGGTCGAAAAAGACAACAGGAATACCGGCAGAAATTGCTGTTTCAAAATGTTTATAATCAATGGTTTCTGATGCCAAAGAAACGGCTAATCCATCTATTTTTTTTGACATCATGGTTTTAACAATTGCTTTTTCATCATCATATCGTTCGTTTGATTGAGATACAAGTACACTATACCCGTTTTCATGAGCTATACTTTCTATACCACCGATAACAGAAGCAAAGAAATGACGATCGATACGTGGAACAATTACTCCAATGACAAAGCCTTTTCCTGTTCGTAAATGATGAGCTACTGGGTCTGGATGATAATTCATTTTTTTTGCTAATTCCAAAACCGCAGCTTTCATTTTTGCACTAATTCTCGGATGATTTTGTAAAGCTCTCGATACGGTAGAGGCTGAAGTGTTTAATTCTTTAGCCAAATCATTGATAGTAACTTTATGTATTCCAGACATCTTCTTTATCTTTTAGTAAATTTTGTGGCGACCCATTTATTTTTCTCTATATAATTTTCAAATTTCAGGTCGCATTTCTCTGCTTCTTCTTTAATTACAGGAATATCATCTACATAGAACCCACTGAAATATATTTCTGACCCAGGGTGCATACATCGCGCATAGACGTGCATATCATTTAATAAAATATTACGATTGATATTGGCATATATAATATCATATGTTTCGTTTCCTAATAATTCTACTCCACCTAATTTTACAGAAATATCTGAAACATTATTTAATGCAATATTCTCTACTGCGTTTTCGTAAGCAAAGGGGTCTATATCTATAGCTGTTATTTTGTCAGCTCCCCGTTTTGCCGCTAAAATCGCTAAAACAGCTGTACCACATCCCATATCTAATACTTTTTTCCCTGAAACATCCCCTTTCAATATACTTTTAAGTATCAGACTTGTTGTTTCATGATGACCTGTTCCAAATGCCATTTTGGGATCAATAATAATGGAATATTTTACTTGTGGTATATTCTTGTGATGTGTACTGTATATGACACATTCATTATCTATAACAATAGGCTGGAAATAGTTCTTTTCCCATTCCTCATTCCAATTTTTCCCTTTGATCGATTCTATTACATAACTTATGGTTGCATTGAATGGAAAGTTTTCGATAACAGACTCTAACTTTTCTTTATTGAATAAGGATGTTTGAATATAAGCATCTAATCCTGTCGCTGTCTGAACAAAACTCTCAAATCCTATGTCCGCAAGTAATGCTGATAAAATATCCGATACAGTTTCGGAATATGGTGTAATTTGGACTTTTACATTAATATAATCATTCATTCTTCCTTGTTTTACTATATCTTATTTTTGTATTATCCGTTGTCCTGCATATATTTTTGAAAAAAATTTTCAACTTTTCATTTTTTTCATCAATCTGGGATATACAATATTTTTTACGTGCCCATAATTGGGTTGTAATTGCAAGACTTTTTGGTACATCTTTTTGGCTTCAGTATAATTTTCATTTTTTTCTTCGACAAGACCTATAGTTGTAAGTAACTGTATGTACATCCAATTATTCTTTATATATCCATCATGACTTTCCATATATTTCAAGGCTTTTTGGTAGCCTGCTAATGCCTTGTCTTTATCTCCTCCAAACATAGATGGCATATAGAAAAGGATATTGGAATACAAGATATTTACATAAGGATTATCAGGGTTCAGAGATATTGATTTTTTTGCCTTGGACATCATACCTTTAGCCAATGTTGCTGCTTTTATCGGAGAGAGAGCTATTTGGTATCCAATAAGGTTTGCCATCAGTCCTAATAATAAAGCATCATTCGGTGTTTGTTTGTACATTTGGTTTGCCAAAGCCAAAGCATTTGCCAATACTCTTTCCGCATCGTCTTTTCTTTTTTTATCCAACAAATGTCCCACAAGACCGTAATAGTAAGTCAGTGTTTCGAGTTGACAATCATGGTTCTGCCACTCTGGATCCTTCGAAATTTTATTAATCAAGATTTCCCACTGGGGCATTTTACCATTGATATACATATTAAATGCTGTTGCTTTGTAGTCAATATTAGCAGCTTGAATTAAAGATATGGATAAAAATAATAATATTACTAAAATTGATGTTATTTTTTTCATTTTATATTTTTTATTTCTCTCCAATTATAAAATCGGAACTGAATAATAGGCAGCAAAGATAATATTTTGCTCGAAAAAGAAGAAATTATTGAATACAAACCCTGGCAACAAGTCATCACCCTAAAATTTTATATATATCAGAATGCTATTTTAAAAGTTTATTAAGAGTACTGATTAGTTCTTTCCCTTTTAAGTCTTTTGCAATTATAATTCCTCGGGGATTTACTAAAACCGTATGTGGTATTCCTTGAATGGCATATAGCATAATTGCGTCGGAATCCCATCCTTTTAAGTCGGACATTTGAGGCCATGAAATTTTCATGTCATTTATATATTCTACCCATTCATTTTTGCTATTATCAAATGATACACCAACAATTTCGAAATTTTTATTCTTGAAACGGTCGTATATTTTTATTAATTCTGGCATTTGTTTACGACAAGGTGCACACCAAGATGCCCAAAAATCAATTAGAACATATTTTCCTTTTTGAATGTAATCAGATAAAGTAACAGGGCTACCACTCGGAGTTTGCATTTTCAAATTGATATAAGGCATGCTGATTTCTACATTTTTGTTCATAGATAACAATTTTGAAAATGTTTGAATTGCTGGGTTATGCTCAAAAAATTCTCCCCCATTTTCAATAATCTCTTTTTGGGTTTCGGGAGGAAAAAGAAAACTGTTCTGAATAAATAAATATACACCAGAAATATTGTTAGTATTGTTTAAAATATAGTTTCGTGTCAAATCTTTTAGTTGAGTTTCATATTCTCCAAATTCTTTCTGCAATCTAACAAACAAACTATCTGTTAATTGCCCCTTTACGTATGTTGTGACATATTGCCGGCTCAGCTGTTCTAGTTTTATATCGAGAAATGACCTATCATCCATATAGTTTTGGAATTTATCATTTAATTCTGTACCTGAAATAGAAGATAATGTATCTATTCGGGCTCTTAAATTTCCATTTTCAAGAATAAAAAGAAGTGGGGTAAAAGGAAGTTTATCTTTACCCGATATGGAGATAAGAGCCATTGTTGCGGTATCTTGCCTACCTTTAAATGAAAAATGTCCATCTTTGATGTGGGCACTGTCGATATTTATAAACGACTGGCCCTGCTGCTTTTGCAAAATAACGATATCGCCATTAGCAATAGAGTCGATAGTACCTTCTATATTATAGTTATCGGAACAAGATAATGTTATAGTTAATATCAATATTCCTGATATTATTTTTGAATACATAGTTTACCTTTTTTAATTTATGTATTCAAAACAAAATAATAAGGAATAAAGTTTTTAAGAATTTGTAAATTAACTATGTATAAAAGAGAATATAATATGAAATTTAGCGGCGGAATATATTCCGAATTTTTCGAAACATCCGAAATCCAAACATAAGACCATCAAATATTGCGACGCTTTTAGCGAATGTACCCATGAAAGATGAAGTTGTTGCTTGGCGCGAAAACGGTGCAGTCAGTTGATGATAAGATTCTTGCAATTTTACTTGTTGCTCGGCAATTTGATTTTTCAAATTCCGCTTGTAAGATACTAAAGAATCAAATGTAATTTTTCCATTTTTATCGCTCAGGTTCATTGTTCAGAATTTTGTTTGTCAGAATCTATCAAAAATAAGCCTGCTAAAAATCTTACAATTGGATTTATTATCAATTGTTTCCTGAAGAAAAAGGAAATAATTAATAACAAAAGAGGAATACATCCGATAATTAAAAAACTAACAGTTAATCCTCCTACATGAGGAGCCAATATATACGCAAATGCAAAAAGAAAATAAAATAGTGCAGCTGTTCCTAATATTACAAACAGCATGAGTAGTAAAAATGCAGTGACTAATACTGTAAGTTTTTCTACTCCTTCTACTTTTAATAAGTCCCGTTGTAATATGAGGTATTTTTTTATTTCGGAAATTATTCGGTGAACAGATGATTGTTTAGTATCCACTTCGGACATTACGATTGATTTTTATTAGGATTATTTCATTTTCACTATCAACAATTTGTAATCAAGTGTATTAAATTTATCCGGCATTACAATACCATCTTATAATGCCGGATATAATTCGGCAGATATTTATTCTTCACTGCCTCCACTAATTTCGGTTGCAATTTGGTCAACAAGCTCATCCATCTCTTTGCGATTGAGTTTTATACCCTTCTCACGTAAAATACGAACAATGCGTTGACGAGTATCAATTCCTTTTTCTGGAGCAAATAAAATGCCCAATGTAGCACCTACAGCGGCACCTCCTAAAAATGCAAATAAAGCTGATAAATTTTTCATAACTATGATTTTTAGTGTTATTACAAATATAAATAAAAAACAAGAGTATATACCTCATTTGTTCAGAAATATGTCACTTTTTTTAATATATTTTATTTCCTCGTTATTTATATGCGGTAAGTTAAAATTATCTGTAATTTTAACTAAAAGAGCTGTATCTAAATATAACGAAAATATGGATTTGTATTATCTTTGTACTCTTTATAAAATGGATGCCTAATTATGTCAGAGAACAATATCTTTATAAAAGGAGCAAGAGTAAATAATCTAAAGAACATAGATATTGAAATTCCAAGAAATAAATTAGTTGTAATTACGGGATTATCTGGCTCAGGTAAGTCTTCATTGGCTTTTGATACTCTATATGCAGAAGGCCAACGTCGCTATGTGGAAAGTTTGTCTGCATATGCTAGACAATTTTTGGGGCGTATGAGTAAACCTGAGTGTGATTTTATAAAAGGTATTCCACCAGCTATAGCCATAGAACAAAAAGTCAATACTCGCAATCCTCGTTCTACAGTAGGAACCTCTACAGAAATTTATGATTATCTACGATTACTTTATTCTCGTATTGGAAAGACCATCTCTCCAGTTTCAGGGAAAGAAGTAAAGAAGCATCAAGTCGAAGATGTTGTTAAATGTATGCTTTCTTATCCCGAAGGTACACGTTTTGCAATATTGACCTCTATTCATTTACCTGAGGGGCGATCGTTGGACTCCCAATTGGATGTTTTGTTGAAAGAAGGTTACAATCGTATAGAATATCAAGACAAAATACTTAGAATTGAAGAGATAAAAAATAATACAGACAATCTTGACGAGGGAAGTATAAGATTGTTGATAGACCGTTTGAGCTGTTCTTCAAATAATGATACAATAAGCCGATTATCTGACTCTGTAGAAACAGCATTTTTTGAAGGAGGCGGAGAATGTATTGTAAAATTCTATATATCAAACAATAAGACTGAAGAACATTTTTTTTCTAAACGATTCGAAGCTGATGGAATTATTTTTGAAGAGCCGAATGATCTAATGTTCAGTTTTAATAGTCCTGTGGGTGCATGCCCTACCTGTGAGGGTTTTGGTAAAGTTATCGGTATAGATGAAGATTTGGTAATACCCAATAAGGCTTTATCTGTATATGAGGATGCTGTAGTTTGCTGGCGAGGAGAAAAAATGAGCGAATGGAAAAAAGAGCTTGTTCGTGTTTCTGAAAAAATAGGTTTTCCCATTCATCGACCATATTATCAATTGACATCAAAGCAAAAAGAATTATTATGGAACGGGAACGAATATTTTGAAGGAATAAATGATTTTTTTCGCATGTTGGAAGAAAATCAATATAAAATTCAATATAGAGTAATGCTAGCCCGATATCGGGGGAAAACATTATGTCCGGATTGTAAAGGAAGTAGATTGAAGCCTCAAGCTCAATATGTTAAGATTGGAGGTAAATCTATTTCAGAATTGGTACAATTACCGATTACTGAACTGAAAGTTTTTTTTGACGAACTTATGTTGGATGAATACGATACGTCCGTTGCAAAGCGACTATTAACCGAGATAAACAGCCGTATTACATTCCTTCTTGATGTGGGTTTGGGATATTTGACACTTAATCGTTTATCGTCTACCTTATCCGGAGGGGAAAGCCAGCGAATAAATTTGGCTACATCATTAGGTAGTAGTTTGGTCGGGTCTCTTTACATATTGGATGAGCCCAGTATCGGTTTACATTCTCGGGATACTGGATTATTGATACAAGTATTACGAAAATTACAAAATTTAGGAAATACGGTTATTGTTGTAGAGCATGATGAAGATATAATAAAAGCTGCTGATTATATTATAGATATAGGACCGAAAGCAGGTAGATTAGGTGGTGAAGTCGTATATCAAGGAGATTTGTCAAATTTAAAAAGGGCATCGAAAAGCTATACTGTTCGGTATCTGACAGGTGAAGAAATCATAGATATACCTGAATACAGGCGACCGTGGAATATGTCAATCAATATTGAAGGTGCAGCTCATAACAATCTAAAAAATATAAATGTTTCATTTCCTTTACAAGTAATGACTGTGGTGACGGGAGTTAGTGGTTCTGGCAAATCTTCATTGGTCAGAGATGTTCTTTTTAAGGCATTATCACGTTATTATGATGAGGGAAGTGAATTGCCGGGAACATATAATAAACTTTCTGGAGATATCGACTTTATGAAACATATCGAGTTTGTCGATCAAAATCCTATTGGTAAATCATCCCGTTCAAATCCTGCTACATATTTAAAGGCTTATGATGAAATCCGAAAATTATTTGCAGAACAACAGGGAGCAAAACAAATGGGGTTTACCCCAGCTTATTTTTCCTTTAACGTAGAAGGTGGGCGCTGTGAAGAGTGTAAAGGAGAAGGTACGATTACTGTGGAAATGCAATTTATGGCAGATATTACATTGGAATGTGAAAGTTGCCATGGAAAAAGATTTAAGCAAGAGGTGTTGGAAATCGAATATCATGGAAAAAATATCAATGATGTCTTGGATATGACAATAAATCAGGCAATTGAATTCTTTTCTGCCTATCCGGGTAATACTGAAAATAAAATTATTAAAAGGTTACAACCGTTGCAAGATGTAGGATTAGGTTACATAAAGTTAGGGCAATCATCTTCTACTCTTTCTGGTGGTGAAAACCAAAGAGTTAAGTTGGCATACTTTTTAAGTAATGAAAAATTGGAGCCTACGATTTTTATATTTGACGAACCTACAACCGGACTACATTTTCATGATATAAAGACTTTATTGAAAGCATTTAATGCACTGATAGATAAAGGCCATACTGTGATTATAATTGAGCATAATATGGATGTTATCAAATGTGCCGATTATATCATAGATATGGGGCCTGAAGGTGGAGATAAAGGTGGCTATCTAGTTTGTGAGGGTACGCCTGAAGATGTCGCAAATTGTTCCAATTCCTATACTGGAAAATTCTTAAAAGAGAAGTTGGCATGATACGATAGTTTCTACATAAAATAAGACCCAGAAATACTTGATAGTCCCGGGCCTTATTTTATGTAGATTACTTTTATCTAATGCGATCCATAGATTTTACCAAATCATCATCTTGTTTTATTTTTTTCATAGCTAAATAATCCAAAATCAAGGCGGCAATAGGCATTGTTAAAGACGCCTCCAATGCGATACTTTGAGCAGCAAGGTCATCCTGTATAGTCCACCAATAAATAAAAAAGACCAAATAAAAAGCCAATATCAATAAAAAGTTAAATTGACAACACCGTATTTGTAATGATCTTTTCTTGTAAAAGAAAATGGATATAAATGCCAATATACCTGAAAGAGATAAAAGTGTTGTAAGTGACCAAGTTGTAACAGCTGTAAATGAAGGTTCACCCAAAGAAACTACACCATATGACATAAACTCAAAAGATGCATTTACTGTATTGAAACTTGCCAAGGGCATGAAGATTAATGTAACCATTAAAGCCGCTACAATTAATAAAAATATAGATTGAATTCTTTGTATCATAATAATATTTGAGTAAATATTGTTTTATCTATTCAACATAATTATAAGATAAATGTTGATTATTGACAATAGATTATAATTTTGCTTTGTTTAATGTTTAACAGATTATATTCAATTTGTTCAAAACTTCACGTATTTTTTCAAATGTGGTTATCCGCGTCGGAACTAATGGTAATCGTAATTTATTTTGAATGTATCCCATTACACTTAAAATACTTTTTACCCCTGCAGGATTTCCGTCTACAAACAAAAGTTCGAATAGTTCAGTAAAACGATGGTGAATCTGAAGGGCATTGTCGTAATCTCCATTTATTGCCAATCGTACCATACGACTAAATTCTTTAGGAAATGCATTTCCTATAACAGAAATTACCCCAACAGCTCCTAACGTAATTAACGGGAATGTTATACCATCGTCACCTGAAATAACCATGAAGTCTTTCGGTTTATGCTTTATAATATCATCCATTTGAGTGATATTTCCTGAAGCTTCTTTAATAGCTACGATATTGTCAAATTCGTTCGCTAATCTCAGAGTCGTTTGCGCAGTCATATTTACACCTGTACGTCCCGGGACATTATACAAAATAACAGGTAGTTTTGTTGCTGAAGCAATCGCTTTATAATGTTGATAAATCCCCTCTTGAGATGGTTTATTATAGTAAGGTACTACAGATAAAATTGCATCGACTCCTGTGAAATTTTTATTTTTTAATGTGTCTACGATTCCTTTAGTATTATTCCCTCCAAGTCCCAACACAATGGGCACGCGTCCTTTTATTCGTTCGATAACCAATTGTAGAATTTTGTCTTTTTCTTCTTCTGTCAAGGTGGGTGTTTCTGCTGTGGTTCCTAATACAACAAGATAATCCACACCATTCTTAATCTGGTATTCAATTAGCCTGGAAAGAGCATCATAGTCTACTGATTCGTCTTCTTTGAAAGGGGTAATCAGGGCTACGCCCATTCCTTTTAAATTAATTTGTGTCATATATCCTTTTGATTCAAAAAGTCTAATTAAGCGGCCTCAAAATTACGAATTATTATTTTTTATATCAATGCTCTTCCAATAAAAAAACAAATTTTTAGCTAACTCATACGATGAATTTTCATCTAAAGGTTTTAGCATAAAATCAAAGAGAGGGAGCTCCCCTTTTTCTATTCCGATTTTCATCGTTGCCATTGAGATACTTAATAGATATAACAGAGGCAAAAATTCTTGAGTGGTTAAATCACAAACAACTGACGGGCGAATACTAATAAAGCGTTTCACTATTTCTTTATTAGGAAGCATCTTTTGCTTAACTGTATTTTCAGCTCGTATTTCGATAATAGAAACTGCCGGATATTCCGGGTCAATCGGAATACCTGCAATATTCAGTACGACTATTGAAGCTTGTATTCCCTCCAATAAGAAACTTTGCATTAGAGGTTTTAGTTCTTCTAATTGTCTCTGTTCAACCATAAAAGTTATAGCGTCAACATCTCTATAATCCAAAAATCTCTTTTTTCGCTTTATTGTCGAGCGTTTTAATTGTTTTTTTATTTCTCTTTTAATTAAATATGACAGCATATTTTATGGTTTTTCATTTATAAAGAGTCATGATTGTATCATTTCCAAAAAGTCAGTCTCCGAGATAATTTTTATTCCCAATTTTTTTGCTTTCTCAAGTTTTGCCGGCCCCATGTTTTCGCCAGCTAATAAATATGAGGTTTTAGCAGATACTGATCCTGTATTCTTCCCTCCGTTCTGCTCTATTAATAATTTATACTCGTCACGTGAATGATGATTAAATGTACCACTAATAACAATAGTAGCACCCTTTAATCTATCCGATTGATTTTCTAATCTTTCTCGGGAAAGCGCAAATTGCAACCCTGCATCTTTTAGTCGGGATATAAGGCTTAGATGACCTTCTTTCTCAAAATATTTATGTATGCTTTGTGCTATTTTGATTCCTATTTCATCGACAGATATTAAATCCTCTTCTGAAGCATTCATTAAGGCATCGATGTTTATAAAAGCATTTGCTAACTTTTTTGCAACAGTCTCCCCTACAAAACGAATACCTAAAGCGAAAAGAACACGTTCGAATGGAACATTCTTTGAATTTTCGATAGCCTCGACTATATTTTTTGCCGACTTTTCCCCCAATCTTTCTTGCTCGGCAATTTCATTTTCCTTTAAATGATACAGGTCTGATACGTCTTTTAGCCATCCAATACGGTAAAAAAGGTCTATTGTTTCCGGTCCCAAACCGTCTATATTCATCGCCTTCCGACTGATAAAATGCTCAATTTTACCTTTTATCTGAGGAGGACAACCGTCTTCATTTGGACAATAGTGTGCAGCTTCTCCTTCATATCTGATTAATGGTGTGTTACATTCCGGGCAGCGCTTTATAAAATGAACTTTCTCACCGATTAGCATTCTTGTATCCTTATCGACCCCCGTTATTTTAGGAATGATTTCTCCCCCTTTTTCGACATATACCATATCACCAATATGTAAGTCAAGAGACTGAATAATGTCGTCATTGTGTAAAGATGCCCTTTTGACAATGGTTCCTGATAGTTGTACTGGTTCGAGATTGGCTACGGGGGTAATCGTCCCCGTACGTCCAACCTGGTAAGACACAGAATTCAATCGTGTTATAGCTCGTTCTGCTTGGAATTTATAAGCAATGGCCCATCGTGGAGATTTTGCTGTATAACCCAAATTTTTCTGTTGTAAAAGAGACGATACTTTGAATACTATACCATCAGTTGCAACAGGCAAATTCTTTCGGTTAATATCCCAATAATCGATGAAACTCATCATATCATCGAGCGTATCACAGACCTTCATTGCATCAGAAATCTTAAATCCCCAACTACGAGCTATTTGCAAGTTTTCATAATGACTATCTGACGGAAGTCCATCACCTAATATATAGTACAAATATGCATCTAAATTTCGAGAAGCTACAACTGCAGAATTTTGAGATTTAAGAGTTCCGGCCGCTGCATTACGAGGATTGGCAAAAAGAGGTTCTTCCTGTCTCTCCCGTTCTTCATTCAGTGCTTCGAATACAGTCCAAGGCATAAGGATTTCACCCCTTATTTCAAATTCTTTTGGATAATTGCTTCCTCTCAATTGTAAAGGAATACTTCGGATGGTCTTTACATTTTCAGTAACATCATCTCCCCTGACACCATCACCCCGGGTAACAGCACGTACCAATTTCCCATCAATATAAGTAAGAGAAATCGATGTCCCATCATATTTCAATTCTCCTACGATTTTGAAATTATCGTTCAGTCCACTTTTAACACGTTCATAGAAAGCTTCTACCTCTTCTTTTGTATAGGTGTTACCCAAAGAAAGCATCGGATATTTATGTTCGACTTGAGAAAATGATTTATTTATATCGTTTCCCACTCTTTGAGTTGGAGAATTCGGATCATTAAATTCGGGATATTTTTCTTCCAGCTTTTGTAATTCGTCCATCATCATATCAAAGTCTCGGTCTGATATAGTTGGTGAGTTACACACATAATAGTTATAATTATGCTCATTAAGCTTTTGTCTGAGCTCGTCAATTTTATTTTTTATTTCATCCATCAGAATTATATTTCTCTTATGCAAATATAGAGAAAAACTGTTTATCGCATATTTTTGTTCTATTTATTCTTCATAAAAAAGAAACAAATAAAAAGATTGCGTAGCCCGATTCAAAAAGTTAATTTTGCGCAAAAGAAAAATTGATTACATGCGCATTGATATCATTACAGTCTTACCGGAATTGCTCGATAGTCCCTTGAACTGTTCTATATTGAAAAGAGCCCAAGATAAAGGCCTGGCAGAAATTTTTGTCCATAATCTTCGAGATTATTCAACCAATAAGCATCGGCGAGTAGATGATTACCCTTTCGGAGGAACAGCAGGAATGGTGATGCAAATAGAACCTGTTGATAGGGCTATTAGTAAACTAAAAAGTGAACGCATTTACGATGAAGTAATATTTACCTCTCCCGATGGAGAGCAATTTAAACAGTCTATGGCGAATCGCTTGTCTATGGCTGGAAATTTGATAATTTTGTGTGGTCATTATAAAGGAATAGATTACCGCATTCGGGAACACCTTATAACAAAAGAGATATCGATAGGTGATTATGTCCTTACAGGGGGAGAGTTAGCTGCAGCTGTAATGTGCGATGCCATCATCAGGTTAATTCCGGGGGCGATTGGCGATGAACAATCGGCCTTGTCCGATTCATTCCAAGATAATCTTTTGGCTGCGCCTATATATACTCGACCATCAGAATATAAAGGATGGAAAGTTCCAGATATACTATTGTCGGGGCATCAACGAAAAATAGAAGAATGGGAGCATGATATGTCCGTAGAACGTACTCGTCGTCTGCGTCCTGACTTATTAGAAGATGAATGACTTTTACTATATATATTCAAGATACAGAGTTATATTCTTCGCTGTTTTGTAAATATAATTACCAGGAAGGTATAAGTCCTCTTTATCATCGGATATTATTTTTTTTATAATATCCTTTTTCTCTTTACCTACAATTGGCAATATTATAGAGTCAGCATTTAATATCAATGTTCCTGTCATGGATATTCTCATTTGTGGTTTTTCCGGATGTTGAACGACAGCATAATTATCATTATTCGTTAATAATGATAAGTTATTTGGAAATATCGATGCAGTATGGCCATCGAGACCCGTACCTAAGATTACGGTATTAAATGCGGGCTTGTTGTTTTTGTGAGGGACTAAATTGTTTATTAGATTTCCGTATTCTGAGGCTTCTTCATGTGGATTCTTTTCTCCCTTGATTCTAAAAATATGTTCCATAGGTATATTCAACGGTTCAAATAAATGCTTTTTCGCCTGAAAATAATTACTTTCTGAATTATTTGGCGGAACACAGCGTTCATCAACCCAAAAGAACCGTATCCGTTCCCATGATATAGGTATAAGATTCTTGTTTATCCAATAATCGAACATCTTTATAGCAGTATTTCCTCCAGATATAGCTAAATAAAAAAGAGAATTCAGGTCCAAATCCATTTTTTCCTTTATATCTTGTGTTAGAGACTTAAAAAGGATGTCTGTATTATGATATCTTCTTAAATTTTTCATTGCATTTCGTTTCGTATAGGCAATTCACACTCATTCCGAATATATCTGAATGTCTGTTCCCTAAAATTACTGATTATGGCAGGACCAGTACTACCGGCTTTATAATAACATAAGTCTTTGGATGGATGTTTTTTCCATTCTTCTTCTATAGGATCAATGAATTTCCAACTGGCCTCTAATGCATCATTTCTAGAAAATAGAGTCGAATCTCCTAACATAGCGTCTAACAAGAGACGTTCATATGCATCCGGAAGTTTTTCTTTACTCAATGTATTATATTTGAAATCCATACTGACTTGCTTGACTTCAAATCCTGCTCCTGGAATCTTTAGTCCGAATTTTAATAAAATACTTTCATCCGGTTGAACTTTAATAATGAGTTGATTACATGAGCTTCCTGAGCACTGTCCGATAAAGAGTTGTTGTGGTGTCGATTTGAAATGAATAATAATCTCTGTCCGTTTTTCTTTCAAACGTTTTCCTGTATAGATGAAAAATGGAATCCCTCCCCATCTCCAGTTATCAATCATTAGTTTCATAGCGATATATGTTTCAGTATTGGAGTTTGGGGCAACATTTTTTTCACGGCGATATCCAATTACCTTTTTTTCGTCTATATCACCTTCCATATATTGTCCTCGTATTATATTGTGAACTCTTTCTTCAGGAGAATATACATGTAAAGCTTTGAAAACTTTGGCGATTTCGTCCCGAATTGATTCTGGATCAAATGTGGCTGGAGGTTCCATGGCAATAAAAGCCATTAGTTGCATTAAGTGATTTTGTACCATATCTCTTAATGCTCCGACAATATCATAGTACTTACCTCTGTTTTCGACACCTAATGTTTCTGTAGATATAATCTCTATAAAGTCAATATAGTTCCGGTTCCATAATGGTTCAAAAATTCCGTTGGAAAATCGGAGAACAAGAATATTCTGCACAGTTTCTTTTCCTAAATAATGGTCGATACGGAATATTTCGGATTCATGAAAAATCGATTCTAACAAATGATTTAGTCTTTGCGCTGATTCTAAATCATATCCAAAAGGTTTCTCTATTATTATTTTTCGGCTTCCACCGGACAAGCTTACATTCATACCACATTTTTGTAAATTGACAGGTATAATATCATACATAGCAGGAGGTGCAGCTAAATAGTAAATAATATTGTCCGGTATATTGTATTCTTCTTCAAGAAAAATTATTTTTTCCTTCAATATTTGATATTGCTTGGCATCATCAGTATCAAAATCAATGTAATTTATCAATTGAAGGAAGTCTGCCAATTTAGACAATTGGGAATAGTCTGAAATTTTTAGAACTTCAGAAATAAATGCTTGTTGCTTATTCCTAAATTCGTCAGTACTTTGAGGAGTTCTGGCCGCTCCTATAACTTGGAACTTTTCTGGAAGTAAGTCCCTAGAATATAATTCGAAAAGCGCAGGTAATAATTTTCGGTGGGTCAAATCACCAGAAGCTCCAAAGATAACTAATATTTGATTTTCTGCTTTTTTCATAATTTATTTATAATTGATAAGACCCAGAGGTTGTATTACTCCCTTTTCCTGTCCAGTTCGTATGAAAAAACTTGCCCCTTTCGGCATCAGTCCGTTCATAAGTATGAGCTCCGAAATAATCTCGTTGAGCTTGGATGAGGTTGGCTGTCGAATGTCGTGTCCGTAATCCATCAAAATAGCTTAATGCAGCAGACATACATGGTAAGGGTATCCCTTGTAATACTCCTTCAGAAATAACTTGTCGCCAATTTACTAATAAACCGTTAATGGTATTGATAAAATATTCGTCAAACAAAAGGTTTTCAAGATAAGGATTTTCAGTATATGCTTGAGTAATCCTATTTAGGAAAGCCGATCGAATAATACAACCTTTTCTCCATATCATAGCAATACTTCCCAAATCAAGATTCCATTGATAGCGGTCTGATGCTTTCTTCAGTAAAGAAAATCCCTGAGCATAAGAAATTATCTTTGAAGCATAAAGAGCATTTTTGATTGCATTTGCTTCAATGTTAGAAACCCTTTGTGATGCAGTGGAGAAGTTAGAATATATTTGCGATGCGTGATTCCTATCTTCAGATAGACTGGACAGAATTCTGGCATATACAGCTTGGGTTATCAATGTCAATGGGTCATTTTCTTCCAATGCAGTAATAACGCTCCATTTGCCAGTGCCTTTTTGTCCGGCTACATCCAGAATTTTATCGATAAGAAAAGTGCCATCCTTATCTTTATATCTAAATATTTGAGCTGTTATTTCTATGAGAAAACTATTCAGTTCTCCACGATTCCATGTGTTGAAAATTTCGGAAATCATTTCGTTCGATTTGTTTCCGCAATTTTTTAATAAAGAGTATGCTTCTGCTATAATTTGCATATCTCCATATTCGATACCATTATGTACCATCTTTACGAAATGTCCGGCTCCACCCGGCCCTATCCATTGGCAACAAGGAGTTCCATCATCGAGTTTTGCTGCAACATTTTGCAATGGCTCTTTTATATGAGGCCATGCGTCAATTGAACCACCTGGCATTATAGACGGTCCGTTTAATGCACCTTCTTCACCTCCGGAAACGCCAGCTCCAACAAATAATATTTTATGCTCTTCACACTCCTTTACTCGACGTTCCGTATCATGAAAATCAGAGTTTCCACCGTCGATAATGATATCACCTGGTGATAATAATGAAATTAGCTGGTTCTTAACTTCATCTACAGGCTCACCAGCCCTTATCATCATCATGATTTTCCGAGGATGATTGAGAGAATCTACAAATTCTTTCAGAGTTTCAGCTCCTATAAAATTTTTATTTTTCCCTCTACCCTTTCTAAATACTCCAACAACATCATCTTCTGGATGATCTTTTTTGTTATATATGGCAACAGTATATCCTTTACTTTCAAAATTTAAGGCTAAGTTTTCTCCCATGACTGCTAATCCTATTATCCCGATATCAGCTTTTTTCATTTGATTACATTTTTATATATTATATATTTCAACCAATTTACTAATTTTATTGTTCATAAATATATGAATAAAAATAGCTAAAGCCAGATTTACAAAAAAAACATTAAAAATTGGGGACAATTTAATGCATATTTTGTTCTATCCATTCAAATCTGTATTTTTGTTAAAAAACAATATAAAAAACATATGGAACTTAACGCAGGAAATATTTTATTTTTAGGCTCTATATTGCTATTTATCAGTGTAGTGGCTGGTAAAGCAGGTTATCGGTTCGGTGTACCCGCATTGCTTTTATTTTTAGGCGTTGGAATGCTATTTGGCAGTGATGGATTGGGTATCCAGTTTCATAATCCGAAAGAAGCTCAATTTATAGGTGTTATGGCTCTTAGTATCATCCTCTTCTCAGGGGGAATGGATACTAAATATCGAGAAATAAAACCCATATTGGGCCCTGGTATAGTTTTGGCCACGGTAGGAGTTTTGTTGACTACTATTATCACAGGCTTATTCATTTATTACATTACAGGTTTATTGACTACAGTAGTTTCACTTAGCTTAGCAGAATCAATGCTTTTAGCTGCAGTCATGTCGTCTACAGACTCCGCTTCAGTATTTTCGATACTTCGGTCCAAGGGGCTCGGTTTAAAGGAAAAACTTCGTCCAGTTCTAGAATTAGAAAGCGGAAGTAACGACCCGATGGCTTACATGTTGACATTATTACTAATTCAAATTATTCAAGTGGGAGAATTTGATGTTTGGAATTCAGGATTGATGTTATTTATGCAATTGAGTATTGGTGCTATATCAGGTTATATCTTGGGGCGGATTACAGTCTGGTTCATGAATCGAATCAATATTGATAATCAGTCTTTGTATTCGGTATTATTATTGGCTTTTGTCTTTTTTATATTTTCTATTACCGATATTTTAAAAGGAAACGGATATTTGGCCGTTTATATAGCCGGACTTGTAGTAGGGAATCATAAAATTGTGCATAAACGCAGTGTGAGTACTTTTTTTGATGGATTTACTTGGTTATTTCAAATCGTGATGTTTTTAACTCTTGGCCTATTAGTAAATCCATCGGAGTTACTACCGGTAGCTGTTATAGGTTTGCTGATTGGCTTTTTTATGATATTCATGTCAAGACCATTGTCTGTTATTATATGTGTTTTACCGTTCCGGCGTTTTAGTAAAAATGCTCGTCGTTATATTTCTTGGGTAGGTTTGCGAGGTGCTGTTCCAATTATTTTTGCTACATACCCTCTAATAGCAGGTATAGAAAATGCACGATTTATTTTTAATATAGTATTTTTTATCACTATAGTGTCTTTAATTATTCAGGGAACTACTGTTGGACCTATGGCAAAATGGCTCGGTCTTGCCGAGAATGGTGAGTTGAAAAAAGACTTTGATGTTTCCCTACCGGATGAAATAAAATCAGCGATGTCTGAAATTACTGTAAGTGAAAATGTTCTGATGAATGGTAACAAGTTGATGGATTTGACTTTGCCCGATAACACATTAGTTGTAATGGTGAAAAGAGCAGAGCATTTTTTTGTTCCAAAAGGACATACAAAATTGAATATTGGAGATAAATTACTAGTGATAAGTGATAATGATGAAGAGTTGAGGCATGCGTATGAAAGTTTAGGCATTAAAAACTATTCAATGGAGAAAAACAGTTAGCTAAAATTTTAAGTAGAAATCTTGTAATAAAGATATAAATTCGGGACTATATGTACCGGGTATTGATTCTATATTTAATTCATCTGATTTGTATTCTACCAGTTCCCTTCCCCACTCTGTGATAATTCTTTTTATCGGGCGTTTTGCATGGCCTTTTACCCGAGTTATGCGGATAGGATAAAATTGATAGAATAATGCTATTGAAAAGATATAATTCTCTAATTCATATGGGAAAATAATTGCTATTTTACCTTTGGGTTTCAGTAAATTTGTTGATTTAGAAAATAAAGTTTCATAATTCAGAGATATAGTGTGACGGGCATTATTTCTACTTGTAGAAGGTGAAAGAAGAGAATCTTTGAAAAAAGGCGGATTAGAAACAATGTAATCATATTGGGTTGTAGTATTTTGGGCAAACAGATTGAAATCATTGAAGTACAAATTGATTCTGTTCTTCCAAGGCGTCAAAGCCACGTTTTCTTGTGCTTGTTTATAGGCATTTTGGTCTATTTCAACTCCGTCTACCAATGCTTCAGTTCGTTGTGCTGCCATAATAGAAATGAGGCCGGTTCCACATCCAATATCCAATATCATACCTTTTTGTGGAAATGAGCACCAAGCCCCTAAAAGAGCCCCGTCAGTTCCGACTTTCATGGCGCAATTATCTTGGTAAATCGTAAATTGTTTGAATTTAAAATATGAATTACTCATTTATTCGATATTTATGTTTATAAGTTAAAAACGGTTGTTTCTAATCTTTTTATATCCTAATAAAATTTTGAATAAGTTCTAATTCGAATGCAAATAAACAAAAAAATAATAATAATTTCATGGTAAGGCTTTGAATGATTAACTTTGGCACGCTCATTGCAATATTGAAACGCATTATGTTTTATAATGAGAGATGATTGTATTTAGGATAATAACCTGACAAAATGACAAGTAAATATATGAAGAATTTCTTTAATGACAATAACCCGTTGGAAGATACGGAAGAGAATGCTACTATTATGCCAATTTTTACAGAAATAGAGGGAAACCCTGATATGGAATGTTCTGGAGTGGCTAAAACAGATTTGCCAATTTTGCCATTGCGTAATATGGTTATGTATCCGGGCGTTGCACTTCCAGTATCTGTAGGCCGGCCAAAATCTTTGCAGCTGGTAAAAGAGGCATATGAAAAGAAACGTTTGATTGGAGTTACATGCCAGAAAGAAATGTCTATAGATAATCCTGAGTATGAGGATTTATATGATATCGGAACCGTTGCTGAAATTGTAAAAATTTTGGAAATGCCCGACTCCAGTTCTACAGTAATATTACAAGGGAAAAAACGTTTTCATCTTGATAATTTGACAACTTTAAATCCATATTTGAAAGGCAATATAACTCTATTAGAAGATGAATTGCCTGTAGAAAATGATAAAGAATTTGAAGCTCTCATATCAGCAATAAAAGAGTTAACATTTAAAATCCTAAAAACACTGGGCGAGCCTACTCGAGAATTAAGCTTTGCATTACGAAATATAGATAATTCCTATTATTTGATTAACTTCTTGTGTTCAAATATTCCTATTGTAGCTCAACAAAAGCAGGAATTATTAAATATCGGTTCTCTAAAACAAAGAGCTTTTTCATTATATGCTTCGCTGAGTAAAGAAGCCCAATTGATACAAATAAAGGCTGATATTCAATCAAAAACTCGTGAAGATATTAACCAGCAACAAAGGGAACATTTTTTACAACAGCAAATAAAGACTATACAGGATGAGTTAGGCGGGAGTGTCCAAGAGCAAGATATCTTGGAACTTAGAGAGAAGGCTGCAAATAAAAAGTGGGACGAAAAGGTTGGTGCAGTTTTTGAGAAAGAGGTTAAGAAATTGGAACGCCTTCATCCTCAGTCTCCAGACTTTTCTGTCCAATATAATTATTTGGAGACTTTTGTAGATTTGCCGTGGGGAGAATATACTAAAGATAATTTTAATCTCAAACATGCTCAGAAACAATTGGATAAAGATCATTATGGTTTAGAAAAAGTCAAGGAGCGTATTATAGAGCACCTGGCTGTTTTAAAATTGAGGGGTGATCTCAAATCTCCAATCATCTGCCTGTATGGGCCTCCAGGAGTAGGAAAAACATCTTTGGGGAAATCCATTGCAGAAGCTTTGAAAAGGAAATATATCCGTATTTCTTTAGGAGGTCTCCATGATGAAGCAGAAATTAGAGGGCATCGACGAACTTATATTGGAGCTATGCCAGGACGTATTATTCAAGGTCTTTTAAAAGCTGGTTCTTCAAATCCGGTTTTTGTATTGGATGAGATTGATAAGATAGGGAATGACTTTAAAGGAGATCCAGCTTCAGCCCTATTGGAAGTTCTTGATCCAGAACAAAATAATGCATTCCATGATAATTATTTGGACGTTGATTATGATTTGTCTAAGATATTATTTATAGCAACAGCAAACAATTTGAATACCGTATCTCAACCATTGCTTGACCGCATGGAGTTGATAGATGTAAGTGGGTATATACAAGAAGAAAAAGTTGAGATTGCCCGCCGGCATCTGGTACCAAAACAGCTAGAAAACCATGGATTGGATAAGGATGATATCGATATTCCCAAAAAGACATTAGATGCTATTGTCGAGTCATATACTAGAGAATCGGGAGTTCGGGAGTTGGATAAGAAAATAGCTAAAATTATGCGTAAAATAGCGCGTAAGAAAGCTTCTGAAGAAGAATATTCACATGTATTGACTGTCGCAGATTTACATGATTATTTGGGTGTTGCTGAATATAATAGAGATAAATATGAAGGAAATGAATATGCAGGGGTTGTCACAGGATTAGCATGGACAGCCGTTGGAGGTGAAATATTGTTCGTTGAGTCAAGTCTAAGCAAAAGTAAGGGTGAAAAACTTACTTTGACTGGAAATTTAGGTGATGTGATGAAGGAATCTGCTGTTATTGCAATGCAGTTTGTAAAATCCCATGCTTATATGTTGAATATTAACGACGAATTATTTGATAAATGGAGTGTACATATTCATGTTCCAGAAGGTGCAATTCCCAAAGATGGTCCGTCGGCAGGTATTACGATGGTAACTTCTATTGCATCTTCATTTACTCAGCGCAAAGTTCGTCCTAATCTGGCTATGACCGGAGAGATAACTTTGAGAGGGCGTGTACTTCCTGTAGGTGGCATAAAGGAAAAAATCCTTGCAGCAAAGAGAGCCAATATTAAGGACATTATATTATCGATAGAAAATAAAAAGGACATAGAAGAGATAAGAGAATCTTATCTCAAGGGGCTTACATTCCACTATGTTCGAGATATCAAAGAGGTTCTCGATTTTGCATTATTGGATGAGCAAGTAAAACATCCAATAAAACTTGATTGAAGCATGCAATAAAATACTGAGAAATCGGAGTCGAGCATATTTTTTTCGATTCCGATTTTTTTAGAGCCTATTTAAAATTTTCCAATAAGAAAATACTATCCGGTCATTTTTGTGTTTTCTTTCGGACTTTTCCCATTCTCACTCATCAGATAGTCTGCTATTCTCCTTGTAAAAACAGAAAAACATCCTCAAAAGAAATTCATAAATCTGAGCTGAGCAAAATTTACGATGTACAAATGTACGACAGGTCCTTCTATTTTGGATAAAAAAATCAGTTATAAACAAATTTTATAATTGAATAACGATTTCTGCCGAACAAAGAAGTAGAAGTTTATGTTTTACATATGCTACTACTCAAATAAATAGCCCGGGACCTGAGTGACAAGAAAATTCTTAAGCTTGGGGATTCCGGGCTATTTGGTTAATAACTCTTTTCATTGCATAATCGTTAAATTTTACTCTAATAATTTAGTATATTTGCATCTTGAAACACAAAATGAAAGAATGAGCGAAAATACTTTAATAGATAAACTTGAGGGCTTGACTCTTCGTTTTAAAGAAGTTGGTACACTCATTACAGATCCTGCTGTTATTGCAGATATGAAAAGGTTTGTAAAGTTGACGAAAGAGTATCGTGATCTTGAAAAAATCGTGAAAGCCCAAGATGAATATAAAACTTTACTTAGTCATATAGAAGAAGCTCGAATGATTCTTGAATCGGAAGAGGATGCCGATTTGAAAGAAATGGCAAAAGAAGAATTGGATAATTGCCAATCAAAACTACCAGCTTTAGAGGAAAAAATAAAATTATTATTGGTTCCTGCTGATCCTCAAGACGGGAAAAATGCCATTGTAGAAATTCGAGGAGGCACAGGAGGCGATGAAGCTGCCATTTTTGCAGGAGATCTTTTTAGAATGTACTGTAAATATTGTGAAACAAAAGGCTGGAAGGTCGAAGTTACAAGTTTTAGTGACGGAACGATAGGTGGTTATAAAGAGATTATTTTTACTATCAGTGGAGACAGTGTGTATGGTACAATGAAGTATGAATCGGGAGTACATCGGGTACAGAGAGTCCCAGTGACGGAAACTCAGGGACGAGTCCATACGTCTGCAGCATCTGTTGCTGTACTTCCCGAAGCAGAAGAGTTTGATGTAGAAATTAACGAAAAAGATATACGTACTGATATATTTTGTGCTTCTGGTCACGGAGGTCAATCCGTAAATACCACTTATTCTGCCATTCGTTTAGTACACATACCTACCGGCATAACGGTCCAATGCCAAGACGAAAAATCTCAGATAAAAAATAAAGCAAAAGCTATGGTCGAATTGCGCTCTCGCATATATAATATGGAGTACCAAAAATATTTGGATGAGATAGCCAGTAAACGAAAGACTATGGTGTCTACGGGTGACCGTTCGGCAAAAATCCGTACTTATAATTACCCACAAGGCCGTATTACTGATCATAGAATCAATTATACTATATATAATCTTTCAGCTTTTATGGATGGAGACATCCAAGATTGTATAGACCATTTGATTGTGGCAGAAAACGCCGAACGTTTAAAAGAAAGTGAATTATAAAATATCATATATGAACAGAAAAGAACTTTTTGAAAATATTAAGCGGAAAAAATCGTTCCTATGCGTTGGGCTTGATGTTGATGTTAAGAAAATTCCGCAACATTTATTGAAAGAGAAAGACCCTATTTTTGCTTTTAATAAACAGATTATAGATGCAACGGCAGATTTATGTGTTGCTTATAAACCTAATTTGGCTTTTTATGAAAGCCTTGGAATCGATGGATGGAAAGCTTTTGAAAAAACAGTAAAATATATAAAGGAGAACTACTCTGACCAATTTATTATTGCGGATGCAAAACGTGGAGACATTGGAAATACTTCAGAAATGTATGCTCGGAGTTTTTTTGAACATTTAGATATTGATTCGGTTACAGTTGCTCCGTATATGGGAGAAGATAGTGTCAAACCATTTTTGTTATACACGAATAAATGGGTTATTGTTTTAGGGCTTACATCTAATAAAGGTTCTCATGATTTTCAGTTTACAACAGATTCCAATGGAGAACGTTTGTTTGAAAAAGTGCTTCGAGTATCGAAAGAATGGGCTTCCGAAGATCAGATGATGTTCGTCGTAGGAGCTACTCAAGGAAAATTATTTGAAGATGTTCGTCGTATTGTTCCAAACCACTTTTTATTGGTTCCAGGAGTCGGAGCCCAAGGCGGAAGCCTACGAGAAGTTGTAGAGTATGGAATCAATAATCAGTGCGGCTTATTGGTAAATTCATCTCGTCAAATCATATATGCTGGACAAGATGAAAATTTCGCTGCATTATCTCGAGAACAAGCACTTAAAGTACAGGAAGAGATGAAATCTTTACTGGAAATGAAGAGTTTGATTTAAAAAAAAGAATGTATCATTTACCGATTAAAGAATACTAAATATCAATTTATTTCTAATATATTTTTTATTTTTGCAGGTAAATGAAAAGAATCACTTTCTAAATTTATTATAATATGCAAACACTAGACAATTTTAATTTTGCTGGAAAAAAGGCATTTGTACGTGTTGATTTTAACGTACCATTAGATGAAAATCTAAAAATAACAGACGATACCCGCATGCGTGCAGCATTACCTACATTGAAAAAAATTATTGCTGATGGAGGTAGTGTTATTATTGGTTCTCATCTGGGACGTCCCAAAAAAGGTCCAGAAGATAAATTTTCTTTAAAACATATAGTTGCTCATTTGTCTGAGTTATTGGGTCAACCTGTAAAATTTGTAGCTGATTCTGTAGGTCCAGAAGTTAAAGCTGCTGTTGCCGATTTAAAACCCGGAGAAGTGCTAGTTCTTGAGAATCTCCGTTTCTATGCAGAGGAAGAAGGTAAGCCTCGTGGTTTGGCAGAGGATGCTACTGACGAAGAGAAAGCCACAGCAAAGAAAGCTGTTAAAGCTAGTCAGAAAGAGTTTACTAAAGAATTAGCTAGTTTAGCTGACGTTTATGTAAATGACGCATTTGGTACAGCTCATCGTGCTCACGCTTCTACAGCATTGATTGCCGATTATTTCACTCCTGATAAAAAAATGTTTGGTTACCTGATGGAGAAAGAGGTTAAAGCTGTAGAAAAAGTTATGAAAGATATTAACCGTCCATTTACTGCCATAATGGGAGGTTCTAAGGTATCTTCTAAAATTGAAATTATCGAAAATTTATTGAATAAAGTTGATAATTTGATTATTACAGGTGGTATGACCTATACTTTTACAAAAGCAATGGGTGGGAAAATCGGAAATTCGATTTGTGAAGATGATAAGCTTGATTTAGCAAAAGAGTTAATGGCTAAAGCAAAAGAAAAAAATGTAAATTTGGTTTTGGCTGTTGATGCAAAAATTGCAGATTCTTTTAGTAATGAAGCTAACACTAAATATGCTCCTGTCAACGAAATTCCTGATGGATGGGAAGGTCTTGATATTGGGCCTAAATCTGAAGAATTATTTGCTGATGTAATAAAGAAATCAAAAACAATTCTTTGGAATGGACCTACAGGAGTATTTGAGTTTGACAATTTCTCTCATGGTTCTCGCGCTGTAGGAGAAGCCATTGTTGAAGCAACGAAGAATGGAGCTTTCTCTCTTGTAGGAGGTGGTGATTCTGTAGCTTGCGTAAACAAATTTGGATTAGCAAGTGGCGTATCTTATGTATCAACTGGTGGAGGTGCTTTACTTGAGGCTATTGAAGGAAAAGAACTTCCAGGAATTAAAGCTATCCAAGGATAAATATTTTGTATAAGGATAATAAAAGGCGATATCCTATCCGAGGATATCGCCTTTTTATTGCAAAGTTTTTTTTATTTTCATTGATTTCGTGGCGATAGATTTATTAATCGTCTGAAATGGCTATTGATAACTTTTCCCATGTTCATCCGAGTACTATCAATCTTTTGAATATATGCCGGTGATACCATATTTTTATATTTGGCTCTCGTTATTTTAAATTTCACTTTGTCCAAATTTCCATAAATATCTACACCAGCTTTAAATGGTAATGGCGATTTCAAAATAGATACATGATAGTTAAAGGTCATATCCAGTTTCTGCTCTCCTCCCACAGCTGCTCTATAACGATCTATCTCTACGAGGAATGGATATACCTTGACATTACCATCTTCTACTGTAATGTTGACAGAAATGCTGTCAAACATATTTTCTTTTTTATTTTTGAACATCAATATTTTAGCCAATTTGGTAAATGTCTCTCCATCGAGTAAGACAAGACTGTCTCCTTTTATATATATAGCAGAACGTAAAGTAGGAATTTTTATATTCATTAAAGAGTCGAGACGTGCTTCCGCTGCAATATTGAAATCAACAAGCCCTTTGAAGGAACGTAGCATAGGGACAATAGTATCTAATTCGGGAATAAAATCTACTAATTTTCCAATATTTATTTTGTTTATATTGAAATCGAAGCCTGTATATGCAACATAAGGGTCAGATGCTTTATAAATCATAGATGTTTTCATTTGTGCATCAAGAGCTTCCATACTAAGATTCTCTAAATTGACAATTTGATCTTTCAATCTAACAATTCCATTTATATTTTTGAATATCATTTTATTGTAAGTGACCTTATCGACATTTGTTGTCAATTCGAGATCTAAATTTTTGGGTATTACGAAAAGATGCATCTCCCCTCCTTCGTTTGCAATAGAATCACTGACATTCATATTATCATCTTCACTGATTTCTGAAATAGAAGACATTGCTGCAATTAATTGATTACAATCAATACGTTTGGATGAGATATTAAGTTTCCCAGAGAGAAGTTCGTTCTTTGTCATAAAGCGACCTAAGTTATGGACAGAACCGGTAGCAACGATATTAGAGCGTCCAATTCTTATTTTTGCTTGTTGTAAAGAAATAGTTCGTCTTTCAAAATTTACACTGGTTTCTTTCATTCGAATAGGTAATCCAAAGTCTTTAGATATAAAATGTAATCGGTTAAAACCGATAGTTCCTTGTGGAATCCAAAGGGAATCCCGGATTTGGAATGTTGTTATATTGAATCCAGCCAAATCCATGGCCATTTTTGCATCATTTGTCTTAAAGAAAAGAGAATCGGTTCTAAGCTTGATTGTAAATATTGGCTTCTTGATATTCTTCTTCGAAGGCCTTGATTGAATGTCAGCTTCTGTTCTTCCACTGTACAATTTAATACTATCTCCTATTGATGCTCTTAATTTTTGCATCTTTACATGAAGATTCAATGGGATAATCCTTGTAGTGTCCGGTAGGCCTTCAGGAGACGCAGCAGAAATAGATAGACTATCTATTGTCGAATTTGCAATTTTACTTTTGAGGATTACAGAAGAAATACTTGCTTTTGCAGATAAAGCTTTATCGCCACTAAAATTCAATGATGCATCCCCTGTAAAATCAAAATTCTTGTTAATATCTTTTATAATTACATTTTTTATGCCAACGTCACCTTTAACATATAAACGCCCAATATCTTGTGCTTTTATAGAAGACAGTTTGCCCTTAAAATCAAGATTAGCTGTCAGTATTCCACCTAGAGTCACACCGGGTTGAAGAGGAAATGTCTGGGCTAGTGCATTAAAATCTACTGTCGATTTGGTATGAAATGTAATATAGGGATCATCTAATAAGTTTTCGACTTTTCCATCAGCCAAAATATCCGTATGGGCTCCTAAAAATTTAAAAATCTTCAAATTAGCATAAGATGGAGTATTTCGCATTATATCTATAAAAACATCCAAGTCGGCGCTTAACTTATCTATACCATAAGGCATTCCTTTATATTGGGCTGAGGCGTCTTTTATATTGAGTTTCATAGAAACAGTTGGCAGTTTTTTATCTCCATATTCTCCTTTTATTTTTCCAGACATTTCTACCTGGCCTTCTGCTGTTATCTTATTATCTTTTATCACCGATTTAGGAATCATTTTCAGAACATTTTCAACGGAAGGGGCTTGTAACCCATAGTCCATATCCATTATTAGCACTTTATGGGTTGTGTCTCTTTTTAGTTCTCCATTGGCAGTAAGCTGTAATCCGTTTAAATTGATTTTTGCATTATCTATCGTAAATGTTTTTGTTTTTTTATTAGCTGCCAAATCAGTATCTAATCCTATGGCTAAATGGTTTATCAATAACTCACCTTTCTGCCAAAATAGTAAATTTTTACAATTACTACTTAGTTTCAACTCTGAGATTTCTGGAGTTAATGACATTTTCATTTTAAGATTCAAACTGTCTATATGGGTATAAATATCCGTATTTCTATCATCAAAATAGAAATTAGCTTGCCTGAATATAATTTTCTTTATATCTATATCGCTGTTAAATGAAGATGCTGTCGTGTCAATAGCGGATGCAGTCGTATCTGTAGAGATAATATCCCAGTTAGCTTGTCCTTCTTTAGATATGTAAGCATATACCGAAGCTTTATCGAAAAGAATATATTTAATAGAGATTTTATTATTATAAATGTACTGTAATGGTTTTATAGAAATAGCACACTTTGAAAATGTCAATAAAGAATCTTGCTTTCTCGTTATACTATCATTAAAAACGTTGGAGATAAGAGAACCATTTTCTATTCGTAGTTCAAAATCAGGAAATGATGAAAAAAATGTTAGGTTTACGCTCGACATATTCATTCGAGCATTTAGATTTTCATTGGCAATTTTCAATACCAGCGGCGTCAATTTGGTCGGAGTAAAGATAAAATTGATTACAATAGCAATTATTATAAATATTATACATAAAAACGAAACAACAGAAATAATTGTTATTTTCAGATTCTTTTTTATACGTGTATTCATATTCATAAAATTTATAACCCATACAAAGGTACAAACCTATATACGTTTTTATAATTGAAAATAGAAATAATTGTGATTCGATTATATTCTTATACCTTATTCAATCTAACAAATTTAGATTAACTGGAAACGCAATATTTGATCGTCTTCTATTCTTTTCTTCAATTCTTTTAAATAGTTTTCCATCATTTTTTGTTCCTCTGAATTGTCTTTGAATAAATCTATTGACATTTTAGCCCATATTTCAGCCTGTGTATAGTTGTCCTTCAATTCATTATATAATGCAAGATTTGCGGCAGCCATAGCCTTAAAGTAATTTTTTTTACTGGTTTCGTACATATATTCCCACAAATACGATGCATAGTCATAGTTTCCACTTTTCCAATAACGATCTGCATCCTTCATAATAGGAGATGAAGTGTTAAAGTAAAAACGCTTGACATTTTTATTACTTGGTAATAATTGTTGTACAACTTTGTTTCCTATATATTCGGCAGCCTCTTTTAAGCATTCATCTATGTCCGGAATAAATTGATGTAAGTCTTCTTTATTGGTACTGTATGAATCCCATTTGATGGAGTCTGTAAATGCGATTGTTTTGGATTGGATGTCATTTCCCAAATATATATCAAAAACTGCTTTAATTTTTATCCTAAAAGTAGAAGTATAATATTCAGATGACGACCCATATATAAAATCAATTAATGTAGGTTCTATTGAAAATGATTTTAAAAAGAGTATTGACGATGTTGAAGTACTATCTTTTATCCCTTGTATAATTTTATCATTTAGAACCTCCGCATCTATTTCACCGTATGATTCGATACGTGAGAAATACTGAGTTTCATTTAAGGTATTTATAATACTACGTTCTATGGTAGCTCCTAAATTCTTTCTTGTCTTTATTGATAACTTTTGTAATTTTTCGTATCCATTAATATAAGTCCCGCTAAACTCTTTTTCAGACATTTTTCTCGATACAGTCGTTATAGAACGAGCATAGACAGGAAATGTGATTTTTGCAGGTTGTATGATGTCGAAAGACAAACTTTCAATTGTAGTACATGATGTTAACATTAGCCCCAAAAGACACAATATATTCAATAATAATTTCATACGATTGCCAATATTAGTTACATATACAAACTTACAAATTTATTTTTCTTTTTACCTGCCAAGTTAAAAAATATCGCTTACTATTCACAAAAAATAGTAAGCGATATTTTTATTTATCGATGTATTTAATTCTAATAATTCCATTGACAAGCAATCATACGAAGATTGTTATCTCCGATTGTCCTCAAATCTGTTATCTGATTGTACCGACAATTAATGTATACTAAGTTTGGACAGAAAGATACATCCAATAAATTTAATTGATTCTGATTGCAGAGAACTCTCTGTAATAAGGTTCGGTTACTCAAATCAAGATTTGTCAAGTCATTATAAGAACAATCAACAAATGTAAGTTTATCTGTTCCACTAAGATCAAGAGAAGTCAGATTGTTATATGAACAAACTAAGTCCATCAATGCGTCACAATTCAATACGCCAAGAGTTGTCATATTGTTATCACTGCAGAATAAGGATAATAACGAAGGTAATTTGGATATAATCATCGTTTTTATGTTATTATTATCCATATTTAAATTTTGTAAGTTGACAGTCCCCCAGAGATTGAGATTGGTCAGTTTATTATAACCGCAGTATAAATTTTTTAGATTTTCACAACTATCCACTTTCAATACCTCCAAGTGACATCCTTGT
Organism: Coprobacter secundus; assembly: GCA_000803105.1. Taxonomy (GTDB): domain Bacteria; phylum Bacteroidota; class Bacteroidia; order Bacteroidales; family Coprobacteraceae; genus Coprobacter; species Coprobacter secundus. The sequence goes on along the minus strand of JTDA01000016.1, from coordinate 54,909 downwards.
ACATTAAGAGTTTGTAATGTCGGTGCAGCAGAAACATTTAGTTCGACAAAAAGATTGTTTGAACAATTTAAATTTTTGATAGAAGTAGGTGCAGAAAGGTCTAAGTTTGTCAATCGATTTTTGTAGCAATCTAACTTGACCAAAGCAGAGCAGCCAGTAAGATCCAAATTAGAAATGACGTTACGGCTTATATTCAGTGTATTCAAGGAAGAACAACCTGTCACATTGATTGCTGATATTTTGTTTCGGGAACAATCTAATTTTTGTAGTGCTGTAAAGCCTTTTACGTTTAATTCTCCAGCCAGGTCTTTATCTTTCCAATTGATTTCTTGTACTTGTCCGTTATTCCAGACTACTCCTTTCCAGGTCATAGGTGAATTTATGCTGGAAATTTCGAGTCTGTCAGCATTTGTATCACCTTTGGCCGATTTTTGTTGTAAAAAACTTTGCAGATTCCTAACTTCCATTTTATTAGGTTTCTGCGCAAATAGAACTACGCTTCCCAGTAAAAGCATTCCCATTGTAAACAATACTCGTTTCATAACTTTTTAAATTTAATGTCCTTCTTTACTGATAGTTATTAACAATCACGTTGACTAACTTCACACAGATTAGAACAATAAGACTGAAAAAAAGTTCTATATTAAAAAAGAGTATTGTGAATTTTAACTACTGTATGGCTTTAATGCCATTATTCAAAATAAGAATCAGGTGTTTCCTATATAAAGCTCCAATTGCTTTTTTAAAATTTTTTTGCTACAAGAAAAATAATTATAGATAGTTTCTGCCGGAGATTTGTCAGATAAAGGCAAATAATTGTCATTATCTTTAAGCACGTCGAGAATTTGCTGAGATAAAGCATCTATTTTTTCGTAACCAAAGGGTTGTAGAGATACATCTATTTTTTCATCATTTCTTATCTGCTTTATATATCCTTTGAGTTTGTCTCCTCTTTCGATATTTGTAAAAATTTCGTTGTGGTACACCATTCCCCAATGAAGGTTATCGATAATTACCTTATAGCCTAAGTCTGTCCTTTGTACTACTAATATATCGACTTCTTGGTTAGGGATATAGTTTATAGGAACGTTATCAAGATATTTGTCAAGTTTGGCCGACGCTGCAATGCGTTGCGATTCGTTATCGACATATAAATACACTATGTAACTATATCCTTCCTTCATTGTCATTTTTTGTTCACGAAAAGGGACAAGGATATCCTTCATCAACCCCCAATCGAGAAATGCCCCTACTCGATTGGTCGATTTTACTTGCAAGTAAGCAAATTCCCCGACTTGGGCATACGGATGTTCTGTTGTAGCAATAATTCTATCTTCAGAATCAAGATAAACAAATACATTGATTTTATCTCCCAGCCGACAGTTATGAGGAACATAACGAGATGGAAGCAATATTTCCTCATCATTGTCGCCTTTCAAGTATATTCCAAAATCAACTTCCCTTAAGACTTCTAATGTATTATATTTACCAATTTGTACCATATTTATACTCAATTTTTATTTTGTAAAGATACAATTTTCATTTCGTTATTATGAAATATAATAAAAAAGTATCAATAAAAATAATTGAAATTTTACCAACACGTTTCATCACAATATCGATTATGTTTTATCTTTTTGTTGAATATAGAATCTTCCCTCTTTTTTCAATTATCCATTGATTTTCTGTAAACCTGATATTGTATGTATCATCGTCTTCCATGTTCCATGCATATTTTCCATTGGGAAGAATTCTTCTGCTCAATATGGGATGCTCTTCTTGATCAGGTAAGAATATCTCCGCTTTCAAAGAATCTATTGAGAAAATGATAAAAGCCGATGTCGTAGCTCGTGGATCATTTACAGGATTTACTCTAATTCCATCTTCAAAAACCCGGATACATTTGTTTCGTATTTCAGACCATGTATATCCAGCTGCAGCATTACACCCATGACTGTCGTTGGATACGCCAATGATTTTATCCTGAAAATGCGATAGCTTTAAAATTATATCTTTGTTTTTATTTGAAAGTACTAAGACACTGTCTTGTATAGAATAGTTGTCGATATCTTCAAGCGCCTTAATATAGGTATCTTCAAATAGTATTTCAGGACAAAACATTTGCGTACGTCCTGTGGGTACAATATCTATTTTATTTTTTCCTTTGAAAGTATAAGTCCCAAAATATCGATTACAACTACCAGAACCGTAAATAGTTCCTGTATCAGTCAATAGGATTGTTGCTGGAGAAGAGGGTAACTTTAGGGTATCATTATTGAAAATAAATGTCGTTACTTCCCATTCTCCTGTAATAGAGGGTGTTTGCACCGATTTGCAACTGGAGAATAATATGGCGAATAAAATAAAAATACTAATAAATTGTTTCATAATATCTATTTAATAAGTTGTTCTATAATATTACGGTATTCTTTTTTCCCTTTTTCTATATTGATAGCTACTGATGGTGTATTTATTCCATATACTGCCATTGGAGTACACCATTTCATTCCTGAATGATTTGCTAACATTTCATATGGCCGGAGTAACTCGTCCAATGTAAACTTATTTCTGCCACCAGAACGATATGCTTCATATTCCGACGCTGTTGTTGTTATAATTTGCAAAGGCTTATCCTTTACTATATTTGTTTTTGAGATAGGTGTAAAAACGTCGTCTATCCATTTTTTTAGTTCTGATGGTGCACTGGCCCAATATAGAGGAAATTGAAATATGACAGCTTTGGAATTGCTTATCATATTTATTTGCATTTCTACATCATAAGGATTATCGTATAAATTGATAATTCCAACATAGGGGTATTCTTTTATGTTTTCAATAAGAGCTTTATTAGCCTGAGAGTCCTGAATATTCGGATGAGCTAACAAGATTATAACTTTAAACTTTTCCATTGTATATTTATTTCGTAAATTCAAAGATAGTTATTGTTGAGTGAAAAAAATTTAAAAAAGCGTATATACTTTATTCCACTCGGTTTCTGATAAAAAATCCGGTAAATTTTTAATAGAATACTTTAATAATAAAGGTTTATTTTCCTTGCAGAAAAACCACTCTTTAATGTTTTGAGCAATATTTTTTTTATCATTCACTTGGGATATTAATATTTGTTGCAAAGTGTAGTCTGATATATTGAATTTATTTTGTTTTATACTCCTTGCTATATTACATAGTCGATTGACAGAATCAACGGAAAGGAATGTCTGAGATAACGCTTCTTCGTATATGTGAGGATCAATATCTTCATAAAAAATATTTTTTCGTTTTATTTGTGACAACTTTGAAGCAATATCGTAAAATGTATATCCGTTTTCGTGAGAAAGTACATATATTTTATTTTTAGAAGTCTTATTATTTAAAATATGAAAAATAACTTCTGAGACATCAACTGAAGAAATAAAATTTATTTTTCCATTTCCTCCAGGATAATATATTTTTTCATTTTCATAAGGGTTGCCTATAAAAAACGGAAGTTGTTCCATTAGTATATTTATACGAAGTATAGTATAAGGTATTCCAGATTGATATATATACAACTCTGTTTCGTGACATTCATGAGCTATTGTGTCAGACAAATCTTCGGCTAATACAGAACTGATATATATCAAATGATTTATCCTATTCCCTTTAGCTGCACTAATTAAAGCTTTGAACAACGCTCGATAATCATATAAAATATTGGAGGTATTAAGTATCAGAGTATCGATATCTTTTAGCGCCTTGTCTAAGAAAGGATGGTCATTTAGTCTACCTGCGACATATTCGATTTTATCGTATTTTTCTATATGGAAATTTTTTTCAGGTGGTACTATTACCCTTATTTTTTCCCATTGTCCACTTGATTGTAGTCTGGATAAAATAGTTTTACCTAAATAATCAGAAACATCTGTTAATAATATCATGCAAATTTTTATTATAAAAACAGATGTTTTATACGATTTGTTTAAGAATTATATAAAAAATTATGGTTGTCCGAAAATGAGATTCGCCCAATCTTTATTTGAAAAAATAATTATTTCTAATAATCTTCTATCATTTTAAGTAACCTATCACAAAATGTATAAAGGTCTTCCAATTAATTATAGAAAAAATATGTTTTGCGACTGAGACTTATTATTTCACATCAGACATTAATTTTTCAAAAAAATCATCCAATTCTTTGTCTATTTTACTGAAAAAATCATCTTCGAGGAAAATGTTATCTTTATCTATTGTAATAAGTTCACAAATCTGTTCATATTCTTCATCGATTAATATGACAGAAAAAGGCCCAACAAAATTGACAGTATCGAACTCTTTTTTCATAATATCACTATTAAGAACATCTTTCAGAGTTGAAATTACAACTTCATTGAAGTCGACCGATTCACTTTTTAAAGGTTCCCAAGCATCTATTGTCGTTTGTAATAGCAACCTTTCCATATCGTCATATATAGACAAAGAAAGATCATCATACTTAAAACAAACATACATATCTGACAATGAATATGAATTATCGGCATTTGCTTTCTTTATTGCAGAAATGAATGCTTCAATTATATCGTCATAGAGCTCCTTCTTATCAGCTTCCATAATATTCCTCCTTTTATGAGTCAAAGATAGAAAAAAAATGATAATTATAGAAAAATGTTACTTTTCTTTTAATATCACCTTCAAATTTTATATGTGTACTTTTTTTCAAAAAAAAATAGCAATTTGTTTTGAGAAAAAAAACTATTCATTACATTTGCAACATCAAAACAAAATAATGTTGATGTTGAGATGAAGAATTTTAATTACGCATATTATTTCTTTTTTTACTTTTACTTTAGCAAGAAGTGAAACGGGATTTTATGCATACAAAAAATAAAAACAAATACAATAACAAATATAAAATCCCGTCATAAGACGGGATTTTTTTTTGATAACAATTTAAGATAAAAGCTGATGTTAACCTATACTTATTTTTTTGTTTTTTATTTTTATTACTTTATGAAAATCATAAGGTGGGATATAGATAACGTATATGGTAAATGAATAAAAATCATATCCCGCCTTTTTCAAAAAAAGGTGGGATTTTTTAAATACAAAAAATAAATTGTGATGAAAAAAGTTGCGATTCAAGGTATTTCGGGCTGTTATCATGAAATGGCCGCACGACGTTTTTTCAGGGATGAAGATATTGAGATAGACCCATGCCAGACTTTTGATGAGTTATTTACACATATGAGTAAAGACACATCTCTGCTGGGGATTATGGCGATAGAAAATACAATTGCGGGTTCTCTTTTACAAAATCATGAACTACTTAGACAAAGTGAACTTTGTGTCGTTGGTGAGTATAAACTCAGAATTTCGCATGTTTTAGCTGCACTTCCGGGAGAAACAATAGAAAATATAACGGAAATAAATTCTCACCCAATAGCGTTGATGCAATGTTCGGATTTTCTTCATTCATATCCGTCTATTAAAATAGTAGAAAAAGGAGATACTGCAGGCAGCGCATTGGAGATAGCTCAGCGTAAATTAAAAGGACATGCTGCAATTTGTGGTTCATTAGCGGCAGAATTGTATGGATTAGATACATTAGCTGAAGGAATAGAAACGAATAAGCGCAATTTTACCCGTTTTTTGGTTTTGGCTGACAGTTGGAAGAAAGATGAACTTATTGATGAATCAAAAATAAATAAATCATCGTTAGTATTTAGTTTGCCGCATACACAAGGAAGCCTATCAAAAGTACTTACTATCCTTTCTTTTTACGATGTCAATTTGACAAAAATACAATCATTACCAATTATTGGTCGAGAATGGGAATATCGTTTTTATGTTGACGTGACATTCGATAATTATATTCGGTATAGACAAGCTCTTGACGCAATAAAGCCATTAACAAAAGATTTTAAAATTCTTGGAGAATATGCAGAATTCAACCAACCCCTTTAATATTATACCCGCAAATCGGGTAAATAGTATCAGTGAATATTACTTTTCGAAAAAACTCCGCGAAATTGCGGAAATGAATGCTCAAGGAAAGCAGGTTATTAGCTTGGGGATAGGAAGTCCAGATCAACCCCCTCATCCTAAAACAATAGAAACCTTATGTAAAGACAGTCTACGTCCGGATACTCATGGATATCAACCGTATGTTGGAATACCGGAATTAAGAAAAGCTTTTTCTAATTGGTATAACAAGTGGTTTCATGTAGAGTTAGATCCACAGAAAGAAATTCAGCCTTTAATAGGTTCAAAGGAAGGCATATTACATATTTCGTTAGCTTTTCTCAATCCAGGAGATGCTGTTTTGGTACCTAATCCGGGTTATCCGACTTATCATTCGGTGAGTCGTTTGGCAGAGGCTCGTTTGATTGAATACAAGTTGACACCTGAAAACGGATGGATGCCGGATTTTCATGAGTTAGAGAAACAAGATTTATCGGGAGTAAAATTAATGTGGGTTAATTATCCGAATATGCCTACCGGAACTCCGGCAACACGGGAACTTTTTCAAAAATTAGTAGATTTTGGCAAAAAGCATAGAATCATTATTGTTAATGATAACCCATACAGTTTTATCCTTAATAATGAAAGATTAAGTATTCTCAGCATTCCCGGAGCAAAAGATATCTGTATTGAAATGAATTCTATGAGTAAGTCCCACAACATGCCCGGATGGCGTATCGGAATGTTGGCTACTAATGCTCAATTTGTGGAATGGATTCTTAGGGTAAAAAGTAATATAGACTCTGGAATGTTCCGTCCATTGCAGACTGCTGCTGTTACTGCTCTGGGAACAGATGAAGAATGGCATCGGGAAATGAATGTAGAGCTTTATCGTAAACGCAGGAAAATTGCAGAGAAAATTGCAAAAGAACTGGATTGTACTTATGAGTCGTCACAAGTAGGAATGTTTTTATGGGCTCGTATTCCCGAACAAGAAAAAGATGCTGTTACATTAGCCGACAGGGTCCTATATGATGCTCATGTTTTTATAACACCAGGAATAATTTTCGGAAGCCAAGGGGAACGATATATACGTATCTCGCTGTGTGCTAAAGAAGACATGTTGGAATTGGCTCTTGAACGTATAAGAAGACATATAACACATTCATTATAAAAATCATAAAAAAACAGAAATATGGCAGAATCATTGAATTTAGAATCGATTTTATTACCTGGCGTAGAAGAAAAAAGACCGCTGATTATAGCAGGTCCATGTAGTGCCGAAACAGAAGAGCAAGTGCTTTCTACAGCAAAAGATTTGGCAAATAAAGGTATAAAGATTTTTCGGGCTGGGATTTGGAAACCTCGTACAAAGCCAGGGGGGTTTGAGGGTATCGGAAGTGAAGGGCTCGTGTGGTTGAAGCATGTGAAAGAAGAGACAGGAATGTATGTTTCGACTGAAGTAGCAAACGAACGACATGTCTTTGAAGCATTAAAATATGGCGTAGACTTACTTTGGATCGGAGCCAGAACAACTGCGAATCCTTTTGCTGTACAAGAAATCGCTGATGCATTGAAAGGTGTAGATATTCCGGTTCTTATTAAAAATCCGGTAAATCCAGATTTGGAATTATGGATAGGTGCCGTAGAAAGAATATACAATGCAGGATTGCACCGAATAGGTGTGATACATCGTGGATTCAGTTCATATGATAAAAAGATGTACCGAAATTTACCCCAATGGCACATTCCTATTGAACTGCGTCGCCGTCTTCCTAATTTACCGATTATCTGCGATCCCAGTCATATCGGAGGAAAAAGAGAATTGATTGCTCCCCTATCCCAACAAGCTATGGATTTAGGATTTGATGGTTTGATTATAGAATCACATTGTAACCCGGATTGTGCATGGAGCGACAAAAATCAACAGATTACTCCTGATGTCTTGAATTATATTTTAAATATGCTGGTTGTACGCGAGACGACTCAAACCACAGAGAGTTTATCTGAATTGCGAAAACAGATAGATGAACTTGATGACCAGCTTCTGGAATTATTAGCAAAACGAATGAGAGTATCTCGGGAAATAGGCCAATATAAGAAAGAACACGATATGCCAGTATTACAAACTGCCCGCTATGATGAAATATTGAATAAGCGTATTAATCAAGCTGAAGATATGGAAATGGATGGAGAGTTTATGAAAGTTGTGTTACAAGCTATACATGAAGAATCGGTAAGACAACAAATAAAAATTTTGAACGATTAATGAAATGAAAATTTTAATTTTAGGTGCTGGGAAAATGGGGTCTTTTTTTGCTGATGTATTATGTTTCCAGCATGAAGTGGCCCTGTTTGACACAGACCCTCAGCGTTTGCGTTTTGCATTTAATACGCAACGAATGACAAAGCTCGATGAAATAAAAGCTTTTGAACCCGAACTGGTAATCAATGCTGCAACCGTAAAATACACAATACAAGCATTCAAAATGGTATTGCCTTATATCCCAGCAAACTGTATCATTTCAGATATTGCTTCGGTAAAAACAGGATTACCTGAATACTATAAAGATGCAGGACACCCGTTCGTATCTACTCATCCTATGTTTGGACCCACATTTGCCAATTTGAGTGATTTGAGTACCCAAAATACCATTATTATTTCTGAATCAGACCATTTGGGAAAGGTATTTTTTAAAGATTTATACAATAATCTGAGGCTTAAAATCTTTGAATATTCATTTAAAGAACATGATGAGACTATAGCTTATTCATTGTCTATACCTTTTGCTTCTACCCTAGTGTTTGCTTCAGTAATGAAACACCAAGAAGCACCAGGAACGACCTTCAAAAAACATATGGATATCGCCCGGGGATTATTATCTGAAGATGATTATTTACTAACAGAAATTCTCTTTAATCCTCATACTCCGGCTCAGGTACAACTTATACAAGAACAATTGTCTGAATTATTGAACATAATCAATAAAAAGGATAGTGAAAGCATGAAAAAATATTTAACAAAGGTGAGAAACAATTTGAAATGAGTATAAATTTGTTTTAAAATCTTCTCACCCCCAAATATCACCCTTAGATTATTTAAGGGTGATATTTTTTTGTATTAGATTCATCAGAGTATATTTATACTATAATTTTACTTTAAAGAAATCTTTATATATATTTGCATATATAACCTGTAAAATCGATAAAATGCGAAAATTATCCAATTTCAGAATCTGCTGTATCACTTTACTGTGGTTACTATTATGTTATTTATTGATTAAGGGTTATCATGGAATAAATACTCGTGTAGCATTGACCATCTTTTTTTCAGGTGCCATTATTTTTGTTCCTATTTATAAACAAATAAAAAAACGAAAAGAATGAAAATCAATATTGTTCATAAATAATGAATAATAGTAAAAACAATAAACCTTTAAATTGGAGACAAATCTTCGGTAAAAGAACTACATTTGCAATCGAATTGTTGATTTCGTCATGAACAGTAAAGAAAACGATATATTATCGACATTATATATTCCATCAGACTTAAGGAAACTAAACATTTCTCAACTTCCTCAGGTATGTGATGAGTTAAGAAAATTTATAATAGAGGAGTTGTCTCATAATCCCGGTCATTTTGCGTCAAGTTTAGGAGCAATAGAACTTACTGTGGCTTTGCATTATGTATTTAATACTCCATATGATCGCATTGTATGGGATGTGGGACATCAAGCATACAGTCACAAAATCTTGACAGGTAGAAAAAATTTATTCTCTACAAACCGTAAATTCAAAGGAATAAGCGGCTTCCCAAATCCTAAAGAGAGTGAATATGATGCTTTTATAGCAGGGCATGCGTCTAATTCAATTTCTGCAGCTTTGGGTATGGCAGTAGCTGCTAATCTAAAACACGAGAACGACCAGAAAGTAATTGCAGTTATAGGAGACGCATCCATATCAGGCGGATTGGCATTTGAAGGTTTAAATAATGCAGCTATTAACCCCAATAATTTACTTATTATACTGAATGATAATGATATGGCCATAGACCATAATGTTGGGGCATTAAATGAATATTTAATAAAATTGACCACTTCTCCTCGTTATAATCGTCTAAGGTATAAAGTATACCTTGCCTTGCGCAAACTCAATTTAGTAACAGAGGAAAGCAAAGGTTTCATTTTACGCTTCAATAATAGTCTGAAAGCTCTCATTGGCCGAAGGCAAAATATTTTTGAAGGATTGAATATCCGTTATTTCGGCCCATTGGATGGTCATGATGTCGGAACGATGGTACGGGTATTAAACGACATAAAAGATATGACAGGCCCTAAACTGTTACATTTGCGGACAGTAAAAGGCAAAGGATATGCTCCTGCGGAAAAAGCCGCAACCGAGTGGCATGCTCCTGGTAAGTTCAATATAGAAACGGGAGAACGGCTTATTCCCAACAGTAATAATTTGCCACCATTGTTTCAAGATGTATTTGGCCTTACATTGTTGGAATTAGCTGAGAAAAATGAAAAAATTGTAGGTATTACTCCCGCAATGCCTACAGGGTGCTCTATGACGTACATGATGAATAAATATCCACATAGAACATTCGACGTTGGCATTGCTGAGGAACATGCAGTTACTTTTTCGGGAGGACTGGCTAAAGAGGGGCTAATTCCGTTCTGCAATATATACTCAACATTTATGCAAAGGGCCTTTGATGAAGTCATACATGATGTTGCTATTCAAAATCTACATGTTATTTTTTGCCTTGACCGTGCAGGTCTGGTAGGAGAAGATGGCGTCACTCATCATGGAGCATTTGATTTATCATATATGAGGTGTATTCCCAATATGACTATAGCATCTCCTATGAATGAACATTATTTGCGCCATTTGATGTATACAGCCCAAGCAGAAGATACAGGAGTATTTACTATTCGATATCCCCGGGGACGTGGGGTACTGACAGATTGGAAGTGTACTCCCAAACTATTGGAAATAGGAAAAGGTCGAAAATTAAAGGACGGAAATGACATAGCGTTGATTAGTATCGGTCCGATAGGAAATATTGCGGCAAAAGCGATAGAAAAGGCTGAAGAAGCAGGTACTTCCATTGCACACTATGATATGATTTTTTTAAAACCTATTGATGAAGGAATTCTTCATGAGATAGGCCGAAAATTTAAACGTATTGTAACTGTCGAGGACGGAAGCATAAAAGGAGGATTAGGTATTGCCGTTTTGGAATTTATGTCAGATAATAATTACACTCCTCGTATAAAACGGATAGGAATACCTGATCAATTTATAGAACATGGTACAATTGCAGAATTATATAAATTATGCAAAATGGATGAAGAGAATATAAAGAATATATTGGTTTCTGAGTGGTAATTAAAAATTAATCCAGAATTATTTTATATTAAGACAACGGAATAATGAAAATAATAATTGCGGGAGCTGGAGAAGTCGGAACACATCTTGCAAAACTATTATCCCGAGAGGATCAGGATATCATACTTATCGATACGGATGTCGAAAAATTGCAGTGGATAGATGCCAATTATAATTTGATGACAGTCGTGGGCTCTCCTACTTCATTTGATGTTCTGAAAAAAGCCGGAGTGAACCGAGCCGATTTGTTTGTTGCGGTAACACCATTTGAGTCTCGAAATATTACAGCTTGTACAATGGCTACCAATTTAGGCGCTGCAAAGACTGTGGCTCGCATCGATAATTATGAATATTTATTACCTGATAATCAGGCATTTTTTAAAAAACTTGGAGTTGATGTATTAATTTATCCAGAAATGTTGGCCGCCCAAGAAGTAGTTACTGCATTGAAACGGACTTGGGTAAGGAATTGGTTCGAATTATGTAATGGAGAACTTATTCTTATTGGAGCAAAGCTCCGGGAACAAGCAAAAATTCTCGATTACAAATTGAGTGATTTAACAAGAGAACACAATTTCTATCATATAGCGGCAATAAAGAGAAAAGACGAAACGATTATTCCCCGTGGTAATGATATTATCAGATTGAATGATATCGTATATTTTACTACTACCCCGGATCATATACAAGATATACGCTTGTTAACTGGCAAAACTGAAATAGATGTTCGTAAAGTGATGATTATGGGGGGAAGCCGTATCGCTGTACGTATCGCAGATATTGCACCAGAATATCTCAAAATAAAACTTATTGAATCGGACAAAGCAAAGAGTTATAAGTTGGTTGAAAAGATGAATGATACAGTGATTATCCAAGGTGACGGACGAGATATAGACCTTCTAAAAGAAGAAGGAATAATGGATACTGATGCGTTTATTGCATTGACCGATAGCTCAGAGACCAACATTCTGGCATGTCTTACAGCTAAAGGTTTTGGTGTACCTAAAACTGTAGCTGAAGTCGAAAACATATCTTTTATTACTGTAGCAGAGGGGTTGAATATCGGTTCGGTTATCAACAAGAAACTAATAGCAGCCAGCCGTATCTACCAATTGCTCCTCGACGAAGATGATTCAAATGTGAAGTGCCTCAGTTTGGCTGATGCAGAAGTTGCAGAACTCATTGCCAAAGAAGGATCAAAAATAACGAAGGCCCAAGTAAAAGATTTGTCTTTGCCCAAAGATTTAACCATAGGTGGATTGATTCGTGAGGGTAAAGGGCTTATTGTTAATGGTAATACACACATTCAGCCCAATGACCATGTTGTTGTATTTTGCTTGGATACCGCTATTCGAAAAATAGAGAAACTCTTTAATTAAAATGATACAGAAGTGCATAAAAACGATATACAGCAAATAAATTTTAAAATAGTATTTCGAGTCATAGGGATGCTTTTATGTATGGAGGCATTTTTTATGATTGTACCTCTTTTGGTGTCTCTTTGGTATGATGAGAGTGATACTCTTGCTTTTTTGACAACAATAGGAATTACTATTGTAGCAGGTGCTATGATGATAATGACGACTCGTAATCATTCGAAACATCTGGCAAAAAGAGAAGGCTTTCTTATCGTTGCTACAACATGGATTTTTTTCTCTATTTTTGGAATGCTTCCTTTTATTATACATGGATGCATCCCGAATGTAGCAGACGCCTTTTTTGAAACAATTTCCGGTTTTACAACAACCGGAGCTACTGTTTTGACAGATATTGATAGTTTGCCCCATGGCATTCTTTTTTGGCGGTGCTTTACACAATGGTTAGGGGGTATGGGTATAATTTTGTTTACCCTCGCCATATTGCCAATGCTTAATTCAGGGGGTGGAATACAATTATTTAATGCTGAAACAACAGGCATTACTCACAATAAATTACGTCCAAGAATAGGCCAGACAGCAAAAAGACTATGGGGAATGTATGTTGCAATAACAACAGTTCTCGTCATTTGTCTCGTACTTGGGCCTATGGATTTATTTGATGCAATTTGTCATGCCATGTCAACAACTGCAACAGGAGGATATTCAACAAAGCAAGCCAGTATTGCTTATTGGAACTCGGCCTATATTGATTATGTCATCATCTTTTTTATGTACATTTCAGGTATAAATTTTTCAATAGTATATTTTGCTGTTGCGAAAGGTGACTATAAGTCTCTTTTTAAAGACGAAGAGGTAAGATGGTATACTTATGTTTTGATACTGGCTACTATAGCTATCGCTGCAGGGCTATTTATGAGCGGGCAAATACAAGGTTCTGCAGAAGGTACTATACGTTCATCACTGTTTCAGGTAGTCACTAATATTACTACAACAGGATTTACTACGGCTAATTTTAATGATTGGGGACCATTCTATGCCGTCATATTGTTTTTGGTTATGTTTTTTGGTGCTTGTGCAGGTTCTACCAGTGGAGGAGCAAAAACAATACGCCTTGTAGTTTTGATAAAAAATACAGTCAATGAACTATATCGCCATATTCATCCGAATGCCGTAGTTCCGGTTCGAGTAAATAATAAAGTAATTTCATATGAATTAGTATCGAAAATATTAGCTTTTATTTTTGTTTATTTGCTTGTATTTGTCATCAGTTCGGTACTACTTTCGGCTATGGGACTTACGTTCGAAGAGGCTTTTGGATGTACTCTTTCATGTCTCAGTAACATTGGTCCCGGATTTGGTCGAATGGGATCAGATTTCGCCCTTATTCCAGATGCCGGTATTTGGCTTTTGTCTTTTGTTATGTTGGTAGGTCGTCTTGAATTATTTACAATCTTGATTATTTTTACACCCTATTTTTGGAAAAAATAAACAGATAGTTTTATTTCAAAAAAGATACTGACAAACTTTTCGTATTTTTGTATTTGTCAAAATGAAAAAATTTTTATGGCTAAGAAAAAAGAAGATAAAAAACAACATAAGAACGAAGATTCTTTCATAAGAAAAGTAATCAATTTTTTCAAAGATGAACGTACTCATTTTGTTGTGGGATTGCTTTTCGTTATGTTTGGTGTATATTTATTTATCTCGTTTATGTCATTTTTTTATACGGGAGATGCAGATCAAAGTAAATTGGAGAATTTGTCTTTGGCGGAACTCAGTAGTGTGAAAAACGATATTCAAAACTGGACTGGAGCCTTAGGAGCATATCTGTCTAATCTGTTTATCAATCAATGGGTAGGAGTATCATCATTTGTTATTTGCATTTTTGTATGTGCCATCGGGCTGAAGCTAATGAAAGTTAAGCAAGTCTCTGTTATTAAGTGGATATGCTATACATGTGCAATAGTGATATTGGGATCTTTGATATGCGGTTTCTTTTTTATCGATAGTTACCAAGATTCTTTTATTTACTTAGGTGGACAACATGGATACTACACGACCTTATTACTCAAAGCGAATATCGGTTGGTCAGGAACCTTACTCGTAATTATTGCCGGAGTTTTGACTTTTTTGATTTCTATCAGTTCTTCTACGGTTCCATTTTTAAGGAAAGTATTTTCATTAGATATAAAAACCTCTTCCAAAAGAAAAGAAGAAATATTATCTTCTGAAAAAAATTATGTAGATGAAACGTCACCAAACGACAATAAGAATAAAAATACTGAAGATATATCGTCGAATAATGATAGTGAAGAAGACTCATATGAATATATTGCACCCGAAATAGATGAAAACCAGATCGAAAATTTCAATAATGATAATACTGATAAGTTTGAGGTTGTATTCAACCAACATTTAAATGAGAACAATTCAGGCGTTTCTCAAAACAATATTCCTGTAACAGAAAAAGAAGAAGAACATACTTTTACTGTCGAAGCCGGCACTGAAATAATTGAAGAAGAAGAATATCAGGGAAATGAATTGGATGACTATGATCCTACATTAGAATTGTCTCGATATAAATCTCCAGGATTGGATTTGATGGAAAAATACGATGAGCCAGACCGTCAGATTGATATGGAAGAGCAAAATGCAAATCAGAAAAAAATTGCAGAAACTTTGAAAAATTACGGTATCCGCATCAAAATGATAAAGGCTACAGTAGGACCTACTATAACATTATATGAGATAATTCCAGAAGCCGGAGTCAGAGTTTCTAAGATAAGAAATTTAGAGGATGATATAGCATTGAGTCTCTCAGCTTTGGGAATTCGTATTATTGCTCCTATACCTGGGAAAGGGACTATCGGTATTGAAGTACCTAATAAAGACCCTCAGATTGTATCTATGCTTTCGGTTATATCCTCGAAAAAATTTCAGGAAAGTAAATATGATCTTCCCATTGTTTTAGGAAAAACGATAACGAATGATGTATTTATGTTCGACCTATGTAAAATGCCACATGTTTTAGTCGCTGGGGCTACAGGACAAGGTAAATCAGTCGGTCTGAATGCGATTATCACTTCTTTGCTTTATAAAAAGCATCCTTCGCAACTAAAACTGGTGTTGGTTGATCCCAAGAAAGTAGAATTTAGTATATATTCAAACATAGAAAAGCACTTTTTGGCAAAATTACCGGACAGTGAAGACGCTATCATAACAGACGTTACCAAAGTAGTACAAACATTGAATTCTATAACTAAAGAAATGGATGACAGGTACGATTTGTTGAAGAAGGCGCAAACTCGCAATATTAAAGAATACAATGCTAAGTTTATTTCCCGGAGATTGAATCCGAACAATGGACATCATTATATGCCTTATATTGTTGTCATAGTTGACGAATTTGCAGATTTAATAATGACAGCAGGTAAAGAAGTTGAAATGCCCATTGCTCGTATTGCCCAGTTGGCGAGAGCTGTAGGTATTCATATGATTATTGCGACACAACGTCCTTCTACCAACATTATTACAGGCGTTATAAAAGCTAATTTCCCAGCTCGTGTAGCGTTTAGAGTTTCGTCTATGATAGATTCAAGAACGATTCTTGACTGCCCAGGTGCAAATCAGTTAATAGGACGGGGAGATTTGTTGTTTTCTCAAGGAAGTTCTTTAGTTCGTGTCCAGTGTGCGTTAATTGATACTCCAGAAGTTGAACGTATTTGCGATTTCATAGGTTCCCAACAAGGATATAGTTCGGCTTATGCCCTACCCGAGTATGTAGGTGAAGGTGGAGATTCTGGAATAGGTGAGGTAAATCTGAAAGAGAGAGATTCCATGTTTGAAGAAGCTGCACGTCTAATTGTATTGAATCAGCAAGGTTCTACTTCCCTAATACAACGAAAATTTTCTTTAGGATATAATCGTGCAGGACGTATTATGGACCAATTAGAAGCTGCCGGAATTGTCGGTCCTTCAGAGGGAAGCAAACCTCGACAGGTTCTGGTAATGGATGAGGTCCAATTGGAACAGATATTTAATAATTTAAGATAAGATGAAAAAATACATATTTTTCTTTATATTTAGCGTTTTCTTCTGGGTATATGGAAGTGCGGTTTTTTCACAGAGTAAGGCAGCTGAACTTCTTGATAGAGTCGTCGCAAAGTACGATGCTTCCAAAGGAATATCGGCACGATTCTCTATAGAGAATAAGAATGCACAAAATCAAGTGAGTGGACGTACGTCCGGAACTTTAAAGATGCAAGGGCAATGTTTTACCCTTAAATCTCAAGATATGATGATTTGGTATGACGGAAAAAATCAGTGGGCATTTATGCCATCAAGTAATGAAGTAAATTTAAGTATACCAAGTCGAGATGAAATACAAGAAGTAAATCCTTATATGATATTAAAATCCTATAAAAAAGAATTTAAGAGTCTGTATAAAGGAAAAAGTAACGGTTGGGAAAGAGTAGAATTGACTCCGCTCCAAAAGGACGGAGACATAAAGAACATTTTATTGGAGATTGATGTAACTCGACTATATCCGGTAAGTATCGTCATATTTAATTCCAATAAGACGAGCTTGAATATACATGTTACTGAATATCAAACAGGATTGAACTTTAAGAATTCAGAATTTGTTTTTGACAAAAGACAGTTCCCTGAAGCTGAAATTATTGATTTACGATAAATAAAAGAGAATATGGAAAATAACGAAAAAGTTCGCTGTCTCATCATCGGTTCCGGTCCTGCCGGATATACAGCTGCAATATATGCGGGACGTTCAAATCTGGCTCCGGTATTGTATGAAGGAATACAACCTGGAGGACAATTGACAACTACGACAGATATAGAAAACTTCCCAGGTTATCCTGAAGGAATTTCAGGTTTTGATATGATGGAAGATTTGAAAAAACAAGCCATTCGTTTTGGTGCAGATGTACGTTATGGTATTGCAACAGAAGTTGATTTTAATAAATCACCTTATTCAGTAATCATTGATGGTGAGAAAAAAATAGAAGCAGATTCTGTAATCATAGCAACAGGTGCATCTGCCAAATATTTAGGTCTTCCAGATGAAACTAAATATTCAGGGATGGGTGTATCTGCTTGTGCTACTTGTGATGGTTTTTTTTACCGTAAAAAAGTAGTGGCTGTCGTTGGAGGCGGGGATACTGCATGTGAAGAAGCAATATATCTTGCTCAGTTGGCATGTAAAGTATATTTGATAGTACGTAAGGATTATTTGCGGGCATCTAAAATCATGCAACAAAGAGTACGGGAAACAGAGAATATAGAGGTTATGTTTGAAACGCAAACTATCGGACTTTTTGGTGATGGCAATTTACAAGGTGCTCATTTAGTGAAAGCTAAAGGAACTGACAGAGAAGAATATATAGATTTGCCGATTGATGGTTTCTTTCTGGCAATAGGACATAAGCCGAACACCGATATATTTGCTAAATTTCTACACCTTGATGAGAATGGGTATATAATAACCAATAACGGAACTACAGAAACAAACGTTCCGGGTGTGTTTGCTGCAGGAGATGTGGCAGATCCGCGTTACAGACAGGCCATTACCGCAGCTGCATCAGGATGTAAGGCAGCTATCGATGCAGAACGTTATTTGGTAGAAAGCGGTTTATAATACCCAATAATTGAAAAAATATAATAAATATAATCTCCATAAAGATTGAATTTGTATCCAAATGATTTTTATGGGGATTTTTCATTTAATCTAATAAATTTACTTCCAATATTATAAATTTTATGCATATTTGAAACCGTTGAACTGAAAAAATCTATATATTTGTGCTATACAACAGTGTTATATAGCAAGTCATGGTTAAGAAGAGCACATTAGAGTCTATTTTAAAGGAAGATATGTCCGATATGTGGGCTATTCTGAATAGTGAGGAGAAAAGGACATTAACAGACAATTTTCATATTCAGACTTTCAGAAAAAATGAGATGATATATAGTGAAGGGGAAAAAGCAACCCAGTTGATGTGTCTTTTGAAAGGAAAAGTGAAAATCTATAAAGATGGTGTAGGTGGGCGTAGCCAAATTATCAGATTGATTCGACCTGTTCAATATTTCGGATATAGAGCTTATTTTGCTAATGAAGATTATGTAACGGCAGCATCTGCATTTGAATCTGCGACTATTGGTTTTCTGCCAATGGAAATCGTTGAAACACAAATACGTAAAAATAATCAGTTGGCATATTTCTTTATAAAAGAATTAGCAAAAGATTTGGGAATTTCTGATGCTCGTACAGTAAATCTTACACAGAAACATATCCGAGGAAGATTGGCTGAATCGTTGATTGTTCTTAAGGAAAATTATGGACTTGAAGAAGACGGAGCTACACTGAATATATATATGGCTCGTGAAGATTTAGCAAATCTTTCTAATATGACGACATCTAATGCTATTAGGACACTTTCCTGTTTTGCTAACGAAAAGATAATAGTTGTTGATGGTCGTAAGATAAAGATTATTGATGAAGAAAAATTGAAAAAAATAAGTCGTTTTGGATAACAACATGTAGATTGTGAAAGTTTTTCTATTCAGAATAATTTTATAAAAAATAGTACTCCTAAATATCCCGTTTCAAGATATTTATTTATAAATTTGTCACATAAAAGGAAAGATGCCGGAGTGGTCGATCGGGACGGTCTCGAAAACCGTTGTACGGGTAACTGTACCGAGGGTTCGAATCCCTCTCTCTCCGCTGAACGTTACGGACAAAACCGGACAATAAACGGACAAGTCCCACAAATTCAATGATTTGTGGGACTTTTTTATTCCCGTATGTCTGCCTTAAAGTACACCTTTTCGCCCCTTAAAGACAAAGTTCGTAACCTAACTCGTACCCCCGACAACTAAAAGCATAAAGGGGGTACAGATTGTCTAAAATTGGCGAAGTCTTGTCGCTATTTGGCTTGTCTGCATAAAGCTCATTTTGAGTGAATTAAAATAGTTTTGTAATCTAAAAAATGAGTTTATGAAAAGTACATTTTCCATCTGTTTTTATGTCAAGAAAGACAAGCAGAAAGCCAATGGCACGTACCCCCTTTTTGTGCGTATAACGGTGGATGGGGTTGCAAGTCGTTTTAATACAAAGTTGGATGTATCTCCTGATATATGGGATGCCAAAGCAGGAAAAGCAGCCGGACGCTCTGCGGAAGCCGGACGTATTAATCGAATGTTGAGTGACATAAATGCTTCACTGAATACCATTTATCATGAAATGCAACGGCGTGATAACTATGTTACTGCTGAAAAGGTGAAGAACGAGTTTCTGGGACACAGCGACAACCATGAAACCATCCTTGCCCTGTTTCAGAAACACAATGACGATGTGAAGCAACTGATAGGTATTTCCAAAACAAAAGCCACTTATCAGAAATACGAAGTGACTAAACGGCATCTTACCGAGTTCATCCAACGCAAGTACCATCTTTCGGATATATCCATAAAAGAAATAACCCCGATGTTCATTACCGATTTTGAGTTGTATTTGCGTACAGCCTGCAAGTGCGGCTACAACACGACCGCCAAGTTCATGCAATTTTTAAAACGCATCATCATTATTGCCCGTAATAATGGCATATTGGAAAAAGACCCGTTTGCTAACTATAAAATCCGGTTGGAGAAAGTAGATAGGGGGTATCTGACAGAGGACGAGATAAAAATCATCCTCAAAAAGAAGATGGCTTCCGAGCGGCTGGAACACGTCAGGGACTTGTTTATCTTTTCCTGTTTCTGCGGGCTGGCATATAGCGATGTGGCAAATCTTCGAGAAGAAAATATCCGCAAGTCATTTGATGGCAACCTATGGATAATGACTAAACGGCAGAAAACGAACACGGACGTGAATGTACCCTTGCTGGATATTCCCAAGATGATATTGAAGAAATACAAAGGCAAGCTGCCCAATGGCAAGATACTTCCCGTTATCAGCAACCAAAAGTTAAATGCGTACCTGAAAGAGATTGCCGATATTTGCGGAATTAAAAAGAATTTAACATTTCATCTTGCGCGGCATACGTTCGCCACGACCACCACGCTGGCAAAGGGCGTACCTATTGAAACGGTTTCCAAGATGCTGGGACACACCAATATCGAAACGACACAAATCTACGCCCGCATCACCAACAGCAAGATAAGTAATGATATGCAAGGGCTTGACCAGAAGTTTGTTGGCATCGAGAAGATTTATAAGGAAATCGCGTTATAATCCTTTAGCGGGTATCACAAAATGTGACACCCCTTAATTGACATAATTCTATTTTTCGTTACCTATGACGAACCGGAAATAAATAGGTAACGATTTCGGTAACGAAACACTGTTTAATATGCTGTATTTCAATAAGTGGTTTTCATTTATATTTCGGGCAGTCCACTGGGCTACCCGCTTTTTTTATATCCCTTTCCTCCGGCACATTCCCCGAAACGCCAGCCGTGCGGGGTATGGCTGACTGTTTTTCGTGAAAAGAGCCTCCGGAAACCCGCACAAGCGTATCGAAAGACGGGCTTCCGACACCCTTGCCTTTCCCGCCCGCTTTGTATAGTGTTCCCTAACAGATGAAAGGGGACAAGAACTTTTATCCCGTTTCCTTATCGGTAAACCCTCCCCCTTACGCAGTCCTCCAGCCGGGAGGTCGTTTTTCACGTTTCAATAGGCAAAGGTAGCTACGGGGGCTTTTGGCTCTGCAAATTGGGTTTCATCGAAAAAAATTGTTCCGTCTTCCGTTGGTCGGGGAAAATTTTTTGTCGGAAAAATTTGCATAGCAAGACCCCTTCGCAAACCTGCCTATGTGAAACGAAAACGACCGACCCGACGGAAGACGCATAAAAAAAAGGTCGGATTTACGGGAAACAGGAAAAAAGTCCAGTGAAACTTCAACTCCCTCACCTCTCGAATCCGCATAAAAATTAAAAACTTTAAAAATTACAGCGATATGGAAACGGCAACATTATCAGAAGCAAGAGTTTATGTAGGCACTTACGGCAAGTACAACAACGGTTCATTGTTCGGCGCATGGCTGGACTTGTCGGACTATGCAGACAAGGAAGAGTTTTACGAAGCCTGCCGGGAGCTTCACAAGGACGAAGAAGATGCTGAGTACATGTTTCAGGACTGGGAAAACGTACCAGAAAACCTAATCGGCGAAAGCTGGATTTCCGAAAACTTCTTCACCTTGCGGGATGCGGTGGAGGATTTGGGCGACACCGAGCAGGAAGCCTTTTTCGTGTGGTGCAACTACAAAGGCTATGATTTGGGCGAAAAGGATGCGGACGACCTTGTTAGGGACTTCCAAGACGAGTATCAAGGGCAGTATGACGATGAAGAAGATTTCGCCTATCAGATTGTGGAAGAATGCTACGACCTGCCGGAGTTCGCAAAGACCTATTTCGATTATGAAAAATTCGCCCGTGATTTGTTCATGTGCGACTATTGGTTTGATGACGGCTTTGTGTTCCGGGCGGCTTGAAAAGGATAATCCGGGCGGGGTGTCAAAGCCCTGCCCGCTGAAACAACGAAATTAGCAACCAACAAAAACAAGAATTTATGCAATCATTGAACAGAAACGGGGTGAGCATCACCCGAACACCGGGAGAAGAAAAGTTCGTGAAATTCCGTTCGTGCGCATTCAGGGGACGGACATTCTACCAATATGACTACCGCCACACGGACGGGGAACTGTTTTCGACAGTAGCTAAGACGCTGGCAGAATGCCGCCACAGGCGGGACGAATGGATAGAGAAGAAAGAACGGAATAATAACCCATAAAATTTTGAGGACATGAAAACGACAGAAGTAAGCAAAGACCTAATCGGCAAGCGTTGCGAGTGCATTTTTACGGGCATGATGGTAACGGGCGTTATCGAGGACACGGAAGAAAACGAATATTCGGTAAACGTGAAAGTCCGCTTCGACCATCCGCACCAGTGGGGCGATGATTTCTACACGGAGGATTGGGCATGGGGGCGCAAGTATGACGAGTTCGGCACGTTGCACCGCCTTAGATTATTGCCCGACCCATAAGAGGGACGGCGGCGAAATGCCGCTACTTTCTTTCATGGGTGTCGGGAAATAAAGTAGCAAAGAAACCATGTTCTTTTTTCCTAAATAGATGCCAAAACATTAACTAAAAGAGTTTTATCGGCGAACACTTCGATATTAAAAAGAAATCTCTTAATTTAGTCGAAAATTTTATGATATGGCATTATTTGATATTGATATACTTGAAGGTAGAGTTAGTAAATATGAAACTAACCATATACACATGCTTGTTGACGGTGATATAACATATCCTATAACCAATATGGATAACCAACAATACGGCACTTTCTTTCATGAATATATACACTATATGCAACACATGACAACCTTGTTTGGGGTAAAAATTTGTGCTATGTATAATAAGATGTTTATTTTATACCGTGATTACATTATTAAAAATGAAACTATAAAATTGCCATTAGAACTTTGGAAAGACCATAAGGGGCTTATGAGATTCATTGATTTCTTTAATGGGGTAAAAGGTAGTAGAACTTGTAATTACAATATAGATGCAATAGAAATCTCAGATAAGGAGATTTCTATTGCAAAAAAGAATAAAAAGGCAGTCAAAATAGGAATATATGATTTTGAAAATGGCTTGGCTATCGAAAATGGATTTTATTTTGGCTATATGTGTATAATAGAAAGTATGGCACATTTAATCCAATCTTTCATTAATGACGAGTTGTATCATGCTACTATTCCTTATTGTAGTGTTGAATTAATCTGCAAATCCATTTATAGTGAAATCTCAAATGATAAAAAAATGATGATTTCACTTTGTTTTTGTTCGCTGATGTTCGATAATCCCGGTATTGCATTTTTTGATTTGATAGAGTTATCGAAGAAAAATCAATCACTTAATGGATATGAACTATACCAGAAAATCCTAAAAGACAACTCTGTTACATATATGGGTAAGGAAATGCCTATGTATAGAGCATTATGTTTGTTTCTTGATGATTTTAAAAAAAGTGTAAGTTCGGCTATTGGTTGTAAGTTACATTACTACGAAGAAGTTGTAGAAAACTGTAAAAACGAAATAAAAAGTGGAAATTGTGTACTATTAGATGTATTGTATCATGCAGATATAAGTGATAAAAACATGTTTTCAAATGTTTTTGAAAAAGTATATGGTTATCCATTTATAGAAGCTAATAATCTAACAATAATGCCAATGAATAACTCAGAAAAGCCTCCAAAACCATATATAGAAACGGCATCTATGATAGGCTTGGAATTGATATTTAAGCGAATGAAATCATATAGTAATAATACAAAATGTGAATGGTTTAAAATTTGTTCCAAAGCGCAGTATACTCCCGATGATAAAACCACCGAAGAATGTTTGTGCAATCAATGGCAGAAAAACGAAAAGTGTATAATGACAGAAGCACTTAGATACTTTAAAATTAAAGATAAAGAATATATCCAAGAAAAATAATTAGTGGCAGACGACTATAAATAGAACCGTCTGCCACACTTTTTTGTCTAAATATCATCTATTTTTGTTCTATAAATTCGTTTGGTCAAGACAATTTTAACTTGATAGGAACTATACACTTATAAATAATATTCTAATAAATACTTATATGGCTACTCCGGTGTTTCTTCGCCGCTGTCATTGTTGAACGAGAACGAAAGCTGCTGCATCTGCCCGAAGCTGTCGATGATATAAATGTCAATCGTCTGCTGGTCGGTCGATGCCGATGTGTAGTAGAGCCGGAAAGTATCTCTTTCCAGCGGGTACAGGTCGTTGGGCAAGAATACCGTGCCATTGTCCATTTCCAGCCTTCCTTTGCCGTCAGGCTGGAAATAGCGTATCTGGTAGGTGGTCGGCTGGTAGTAACCGCCCCGCACCAACTGGCAGCGGATTTCAGCCGTCTCGCCCACTTTCAGTTTCTTGGGTACGGGCAGCGTTTCCACCGTGAACGGGTAAGCCTGCTGAATGTCCAAACCGTCATTACAGGCGGTAACAAGCACGAGGGCAGCCACGATGTAGCAGCCCACAAGGATTTTATACATTGCATTCTTCATATACATTATTATATAACGGTCAGTTGATGATGAATTTCAGTCCCAGCCCCACCTGCGTATGGAACATGCCGATGTCCGAGCCGAACAACGCCCGTTCCCTTGCGTTCAGGAGCAGGGCGACCCGGTCAGTCAGGTAGGCTTCCAGTTCCAGCGTCAATGCGCCGCCGTAGATGAAGCAATCTTCATCCGAGAGCGTAGCCCCGTCCGGCAGCAGCTTGTCGCCCCGGTTGCTGGTCTCATACCCGGCGAGAGCCGACAAGCCCAGCGAGAGGAAGAACGTCTTTCGCCTGTCCGAAAGGAATTTCAGGTAATAGCCGCCCTCCGCCGTGAACTGTTCCACCGGAATGCGCATGTCCTTGTACTCATACTTCTTGTGCAGGTATTCCCCGCCAATCACCCAGCGGTTGGCGTTCTTGGTATAGACGCTGTACGCCGCCCCGATGTGGTAGGCGAAATCCGTGTTATCGTTCCAATGCACCCCGTCCGCCATGCCCACCGTAACCTGCAAGCCCTTCATGCCCGGCAGGTATCTTTGCGCCCGTGCCTGGTTGAAATGCAGGCACAGCGCAAAGAGTGCCATTATAAAGATAAGTTTCTTCATCGCCTATTTGATTTTGAGTTCGTCTATCTCCTTGGCATTCACGATGTCTGCGTTCTCCACCCGGATGCTTTGGTGGCGACCGCCGTTCTTCTCGTAGAGTTCCACCATCAGCAGCTTGTCGTCCGGGACAGTGAATTTCGGCAGGGCGTACACCGTGCGCACCGTGCTTTTCCCGGCAATCTCCACCACCTCGTTGTAGCTCCTGACCGCATTGATGACTGTTTCCTGAATGGCTGTCCGCTTCGGCACTTTCTTATCGACAATCTTAAACCGGATGAAATCCGTGTCGAAAGGCACGGCGGAACTGTTCTTCGTCTGCGTATGCACGTACAGCATCCCGTTGTAGGTGTAAATGCCCTTGATTAAGAACTGGATGCCGAAACGCTTGCTGCCCAGATGCCGTATCTCCCGGTCGTTCTCCTTGTAGATACTTTGCATTATCAGTTTCACCAGCAGCGGGCTTTCGTTGCCGAGTTCCCGGAAATAGATGTTCATCCGGGTATGCGAAAAGTCGGACGTATCTTCATTCTCCAAGAAGTCCTTCATTTCGATGTTGAGCATTTCCGGCTCACGGGCGTACTTGGCGTTAAAGGAATAGAAACTTCCGTCCTCGCAGATGACGGAGAAGTTCGTTTCGCCCGGAAACCCTTCGGTCGTGGCTTTCACCCGGATGACGTTCTCCGCACCGTCCGCCTTGCCCGCTATGATGTGGTTGCTTCCCAAATCCACATAGCGCACGGCGGAGGGGAAAATGATATGCACCGTCTTGGCAAAGGTTACTTCCACGCCGTAGGGCGTTACCATCTGCCGGTAAGGGAGTTTCCGGGTAATACCTTGGTACAGGTCGTTGCCCGCCGCATACCTCACGGTGT
Organism: Coprobacter secundus; assembly: GCA_000803105.1. Taxonomy (GTDB): domain Bacteria; phylum Bacteroidota; class Bacteroidia; order Bacteroidales; family Coprobacteraceae; genus Coprobacter; species Coprobacter secundus. The sequence goes on along the minus strand of JTDA01000016.1, from coordinate 28,608 downwards.
CATTGGTTTGTGCGTTTGCCGCACACACGCCCAACAGGAGGGCGAACATTGCAAAATACTTCTTCATTTGATTGGAAATTTTTAGTGGTTTGTTGTTGGATTACTGTTGTTTGGCGTAAAGCATCACCTTGTACCCGGCTTTCAGCTTCACTTTCACGGTGCGGAACTTCTTGGCGAGGTAGCCCGATGCGCCCTGCATCAGCCCCCTTGTAACGTCCATCGCCACCTGCTGCCCGGCATTCTGCGTGAATGAAATGCTTGTGCCCAGCCCGCTGCCGATGTTCGCCATCGCTTCGTTGAAGGCTTCCTGCTCCATCGAGGAAGGCACGGAAAGTCCCTTCTGCCCGTCCGTGTCGAACACGGCGAGTTCCACCGGGATGATGTTGCCCGCATGTTCAATGGATGAAACGGTGATGTCGAGCCGTTCGCCCTGCACCTTCGCTGCCCCCGATAGGACGGTGTTTCTTGGAACAATGATATTACCCGCCTGCATGGGTTCAAGCAGTCGGAGCTTCACGCTCTGCCCGTCAATCAGCGTCTGGTCTTGGTGGATGCAGGCGGCTATCGTGTTCCTGCCCACAGCGTAGCCCGTGCCTACCGCCGTGTTGAAGCCGTAGTTGCGTGGCTGGCTGTACGCCCGGATAAAGTCGGCATCGCTCATGGGCTGGCTCAATCCCGAAACCGTGTTCTCACGCACCGCCCGCACCGACACCGCATCCGGCTTCTTTTCGATGCCGCCCGTTACAGGCACTTGCGCCGCCTGCCCGCCGCCAGCGTACTTGGCGGCAAGCTCGTAGGACTTTTCCAGCAGGGCAAGCTGGTCGTCCGCAGTGGGCGTGGCGGTCTGCTGCCGTTGCAGGCGTTCGGTCAGTTCCGCCACCTGCCGTTTCAGTTCCTCTTTTTCTTCATCCGCCGCTGGCGGTTCATAGAACGTGCTTAGCTGGCGGTTGATGTTCCGGTAAGCGGTCGCCGAAGAAGCACCGCCGCCCCTTGCGGGCTGCGGATCATCTTCCGGCATCGGTTCTGCGTTTCCTTGCCGTCCTTCCGCTTCACCGTCAGGCGTAAAGCCGAAGTCCTGCAAGGACTGGATTCTGTCCTGCCGCTTGCGGCTCACCACCGCCTGCTCGTAGGCGGTCTGCTTGTCGGCTATAATCCCGTCCTCTGCGGGCAGCGGGAGGTCGGCGTTGAAGCCGCCCACGCTTTCCACGTCTGTCTTGTCCTTGCCGGAGGGTGCGAATATCAGGTACATGCACCCGGCAAAGGCGAGGAACATCAGCGGAAAGACTATCATCTTCTTTCGTTGTTGCACCTCTTTCGGGGAGAGTTCCCGTTTGGGCTTCTTCTCCTTTGCGGGCTGTCCGCCCGGCTCATTCTTCCGTGTTTCTTCCATATTCCGGTCTGTTTAATGGGTTGATACTGTCGCCGCCGTGCAGCGGAAATTGCCTGATATGCTCGATTTGCAGCCTTTGCCCGTCCCGTTTCCCGATGTGGTAGATGGACGAGACGGTGATATAGACGGACAAGCCGCCGAACAGGAGGAACATCACGAGGATGACCGCCAGCCGCTTGCCCGGCGTGATGCGCCCGCACATCCGGCGCAGGCGTTCATCCGCCCAATCCTGCGCCCTTTCGATGTAATTTCGTTTTCTTTCCATGCGCTTATCGTTTGATGGTCTGCAAATCCTTGTTTTCGGTAATCGTGAACGCTTCCATGATGAAGCCGTGCGGGTTGTTGTCGCTGCGTGTGGCGTTCAGGAGCCTGCACGTGGTTACAAGGCTTCTGACTGTCAGGCTGCTCTCCCGGACAATCAGTTGCCGGGCATAGGTGTCCACCCGGTAGGGGTACTGGTCGAAGTCGCACTTCATGCTGTCTATCTCCACCGTCTGGTTGATGTTGCCTGAAATCACCCGGTTGTAGTACCCTTTTTCCGACAAGTCCTTGTAATAGTTGTATGCGCTCTTGTCGGCGAGGAACAGCGAACGCCTGACATTGCTTTCGATGGCGTCCTTGTCGGGCGACAGGGTGAAGAAAAGCTCGTGGAAACGCTGCACGTGCGATTTGGCTTCCACAGGGCGGTTCTGCGCCATGTCCTGCGAGAGAGCCAGCATCAGGCTCTTGCCGTTATCGAGGACATAAATCTTCTGCCTTTGTTTCTCGGCGAAGCTGTACGAGTTCCACACGGCAAAGCCCGTTACCAGTGCGCACAGGCAGATGAATACCAGCGCAAAGAGCCGGATTTGCCGGAAGCTCGTTTCGATGTTGTTCAATGACTTAAATTCCATATTCTAAAAATTGAAGTTCGTTATTTGAGAAGTTTTCCTGCCACTTTCCCGCCAGCCGCACCAGCCACAGCCCCGGCGACCGACCCGGCTCTCGCCACGTTGCGGTTGTAGGCGGACGTGCCGCCAGCCGACACAATCCAGCTTGCCACTGTGGGGATGGTGAAGTAGCCCACGATGCCGATAATCATAAAGATTACATAGATGGTGCTGCTGCCGTCAGGAATGAAGTTCGGGTCTGATAGCAGCTCGATGTCCTTCTGGAGCATCAGCGTCTGTATGCGAGCCAGCACGCTGCTGAACAAGTCCGACACGGGAAGCCACAGGTAAATGGATATATAGCGTGAAATCCATTGGGTCAGCGTGCTTTGGAAACCGTCATAGACGGAAATCGCAAACGCCAGCGGACCCAATATCGAAAGCACTATCAGGAAGAACGTGCGCAGCGTGTCGATAATCAGCCCCGCCGCCTGAAAGAGTATTTCCAGCAGTTCCCTGAACCAGTCCCTGACGGACTTTTTGATGTTGTACGCCGTCCTGTCCATGTACATGCCCGCCATCGTTACCATCTCGGAAGGCGACCAGCCGAGTTCGTCCAGTTGTCGGTCAAATTCCTCGTCCGAAGCAAGGTACGCCGTTTCCGGGCTTCGCATCAGGGCTTCGTATTCCAGCCTGTCTTTCTGTGCCCGGTACTCGTTCATGTCAAAGGTCTGCGTTTCCATAAGTTGGTTGCAGCCTTTTACCACAGGCGACAATACCGTGTTGATTGTCCCCAGCACGAATGTGGGGAAGAACAGGATGCACAGCCCCAGCGCAAAGGGACGGAGCAGCGGGTACACGTCTATGGCTTCCGCCCGTGCGAGCGACTGCCACACTTTGGCGGCTACGTAGAACAGCGCACCCAGCCCGGCTATGCCTTTGGCGACACCTGTCATATCGCTGCACAGGGGCATCATCTCGTCATACAGCACCCGCAACACTTGGTGCAGGTTGTCAAATTCCACCGCTAATAACATAGGCATACCGATTGTTACATGTTACCAGTAGCGTTCATCCGCAGAGCCGTAGAGAGCCAGCACCCGGTCGGTGTCGTTCTTCTTCTTTGCACGTAGGTAGGACACCGAGATATTCTTGCGGGTGTAGTAGTTCACAAGGTTGCGGTAGTTCATCAGGCTGTTGTACGCCCGGTCGATGACCGCAAGCCGTTCGGCATCCGAGAGCGACATGCCCGTAACGTTCACCACGTTTTTCAAATCCTGCAACACGTCCGAACTCTCGTCCAGCAGCATGGCGTAGCCGGAGGATATGGCGGCAAGCTCGTCCGCCGTGAAATTCGGGTCAGTCAGCATGTTCTGGAAGTTGCGCACGTAGATTTCGGAGATTTCCGCCACCAGCGCGATGGACTTGCCCACCTTTACGCCGCCCTTCACCACGTCATGCACCGATTTGAGCGCATCGTAGAACTGCTTGCTCTGCTGGAATATCTTCTGCGTTTCCAGAAAGCCGTTCAGGGTGTTGGCTTTCGTCCCCGCCGTTTCCACCATTTCTTTGGCGGAGTTGATGATGCTCTGGGCGAGGTTGCCGGGGTCTGACACGACCCATTGGGCGTTTGCCCTGCCTGCGAAGCACAGGCATATAGATACGATTACTAACAGTTTTTTCATCTTGTCCCTTTTTTAATGTTTGAAACTCGCTTGTATTCTCCGCCGGGCGAAAGGATTATCCGGTCTCGCTCCTCGTCATAGGTCAGGAGGATGGCGAAGCCTGTCTCAATGAACAGCTTCCCGCCCTGTTCCGTTATCAGATAGGAGGTTTCCAGAACTTTCCCCCGGATATTCGCTTTCCGGGTAACATTGTATGTGCCGCCTTTTCCCGAAAGGGTGAAAGCCGGGCGACCTTTGACGTGTACCCATTCACCCTGCATCCGTTCCAGTTGCTTTTCCGGGTTATCCTTGCAGGATGCCAGCAACAGGACACAGGAAAAGATTGCCAAAAACTTGCTTGTACGTTTCATATTCCTGATTTTAAGTTGTTGATGATTGGGGATTACGCTTGCTTTCCGCCAGCCGCTTGATAGCCAGTTCAAGGTTGCCGCCCAGCTTGTCGGCGAGGGCGAACAGTTCCATCTTCTCGCTTTCTTCGGTCGTGTACGTGTAGTATTCTTCCAATGATACTTCGGTGGCATATACCGCCGACTGTGTGCCGCCCAGCGAGAAGAACACTTCCTTGTACTTCCGTCCGGGATGGTTCGCCATGTTGATGGACAATATTTGCGAACGCTCCTTGTCGGTCAGCCCCAAGAGGTTCTGTATGCTGTCGAACTTGTTCAGGTATTTTCTTTGGTCTAACAGGATTTTGCAATCGGAGTTATTGATGATGCTCTCTTTCACTATGGGAGAGGAAATAATATCTTCCACTTCCTGCGTTACCACAATCGCTTCCCCGAAATACTTTCGGACGGTTTTGTACAAATATTTTATGTAATCCGCCATGTTCGCCGATGCAATCGCTTTCCACGCTTCTTCAATCAGTATCAGTTTCCTTATTCCTTTTAGCTTGCGCATTTTGTTGATAAACGCTTCCATAATGATAATGGTCGTTATCGGAAACAGAATCTTGTGGTCTTTGATATTGTCCAACTCAAAGACAATGAATCGTTTATGCAGTAAATCCAGTTCCTTGTCCGAGTTCAACAGGTAGTCATATTCACCGCCACGATAGTACGGTTCAAGCACGTTCAGGAAGCCGTCAATGTCAAAGTCCTTTTCCCGGACGTTCTTCCGTTCCAGTTGTCGGCGGTAATCGTCCCGCACGAACTCATAGAACGTGTTGAAACATGGCGTAACCGATTTGTCCCCCGTGATGCGTTCGATGTAAGCACTTACCGCATTGGACAACGCCACTTCTTCCGACCGCTTCGGGGCTTCATCGTCCCGCTTCCACAGGGTGAGTATCAAGGTTTTTATACTTTCTTTCTTCTCGATGTCAAACACCCCGTCCTCGACATAGAACGGGTTGAACGCTATCGGGTTTTCGTTGGTATAGGTGAAATAAATCCCGTCCTCACCGTGCGTGCGGTTATGGATTAGCTGGGACAGCCCCAAGTAGCTGTTTCCCGTATCGACCAGCAGCACATGTGCGCCCTGTTCATAATACTGGCGCACCATGTGGTTGGTGAAGAAAGACTTCCCCGAACCGCTCGGCCCAAGTATGAACTTGTTGCGGTTGGTCGTGATGCCCTTCTTCATGGGCAGGTCGGATATGTCGATGTGCAGCGGGCGACCGCTCACCCTGTCCGCCATCTTGATGCCGAACGGCGAGAGCGAACTCTTGTAGTTGGTTTCCTCCACGAACAGGCAGAGAGCCTGCCCCAAGAACGTGTAGAAACTTTCCTCCGCCGGGAAGTCCGCTTCATTGCCGGGTATGCCCGCCCAAAAGAGCGTGGGCACGTCCACCGTGTTGTGGCGTGGCTTGCACTCCATCAGGGCAAGCTGGCTTCCCACATCGTTGCGTATGCGCTTGATTTCCTCCCGGTCATCGCTCCATGCCATGACGTTGCAGTGGCAGCGCACCGAGATAAGCCCCTTGCTGTGCGCTTCGTTCAGGTATTCGTCTATCCATTCCTTGTTTACTTGGTTGGCACGGGAATAGCGGGAGAGCGACTGCATGTTCCGTGCGGTCTGCTCGAAGTTTTTCAGGTTCTCGGCGTGGTCGTCTATAAATATGTATTGGTTATAGACGTGGTTGCACGACAACAACACGCCCACAGGAGCGGCGAAACTCAGCCTGCAATCGCTCCGGTCGGTGGAAAGCTTTTCAAACCGGAAGTCCGTGCCGAGCTTGCCGGGCAAATCCTCCACGTCCGAAAGGGTGTGCAGGCACAGGATGTCATCGCCGATGCGCATTTCCTCCGGGTACAGCCCGATGTCTTTCAAGGAAGTGGTGTCGGTCTGCGAAAGCGAGAAGTATTTCTCGATGATGCCCGCCCGTCCGTCCTCCCCGGTGATTTCCGGTGCGGTCAGCCGGGCAAGCGTGATGAAACCGCTGTCGTTCATGATGCGCTCAAACTGCCCGACCGCTTCAACGAACTTCGTAACCGTTTCCTTGTCCGTAATCTCCTGCGGGACAATCCTGCCCCGGCAGAGCGTGGAGAAGTCGCTCTGTCGGCGGCTTCTTTCTTTGGTCGTCTTGGTCAGGAACAGGTAGCAGTAGTGGTTCAGGAACGGGCGTTCGTTGAAATGCCGCTCAAAACTCCGGGACAGGAAGCTGAGCCCGTCCTTTTCCGTGTCGGGCTGGTAGTTCTCCGTGATGAAGAAGTCCTGCTTATGTACGATGGAGTAGCCTGGCAGCACCTTGATAGCCTTGTACCATGCCGAATGGATGGCTTCGTATTCGGCACGGGTAACGGTGAACAGTTCGGGCAGTTCCACCCGGAAAGCTACCGTGATGTCGGCATCCTTCGAGACGATGCAGCCGTTTTCCACCGCCAAAAGGGGAAATTTCCTTTCCAGCGTGGTAGCCTTTAATGTATTCCTCATTGGTCGGTCTCCTTTCTTTTCTTATAGGTGAACAGCCGGGGTATCGCCTTGCGGTTGATGATGAACCGGGGATGCCGTTTGCAGGCGGCTATCTTCATCAGCCCGTATGTGCCGTACCGGGCATTGAGCCGGAACGTTTGCCACACGAGCAGCAGCGATGCAGACACGATGAAGCCGATGCAGACCCACTGGTTCACGCCCGCCATGAACAGGACGATGAACACCACGAACACGGCGAGCAAGCCGCCCGCAAAGATGAAAAGGTACTGGCTTTTCAGCCCCTTGAACTCCACAGGCTTGCCGATACCCCTGTTTACCGGATATTCTGCCATACGCCCGTACATTAAAGGAAGAACGACCGGAGGATGGTGGCGGCGACAATCAGGAAGATACAGGCACCGAACCAGCTTGCGGCGGTCTTTGAGGTGTCCGGGTCGCCGCTTGAAAACTTGTTATATACCTTTACCCCGCCAATCAGTCCGCAGACCGCACCGATGGCGTACACGAGTTTCGTGCCGGGGTCAAAATAGCTGGTAATCATATTCGTGGCTTCGGTGATACCCGCCTGCCCGTTGCCCTGGGCGTAGGCACTTACCACAGCGGCAAGGAGAGCCGCCGACAAAAAGATTTTCTTTTTCGTTTCCATTGCGAATTGAGTTTGAATTATACATTATTATATTACAGATACTCGTTCATGTCGAACGTCCCGTATTCCTTGCCCGTGTCGGCGGCAGCGGTTGGAACAACCGCCGGAGCCAGTTCAGCTTCATTGCGTTTCAGCAGTTCCGCCACCCTTGCCAGCCCGCCATTGATGTTCTCCACCACCGCATCGTAGAGGTTTGTCCCCTCAATCCTCGCCAGCGTCCCGGCGGCTTGCCGCTGTTCCGCTTCGGTGGAGGTGTCGGCGTTCGCCGTGCGCACCGCTTCGCCCAGTTCCTCGAAACTCACGCCCGCAGCACGACCCGCATCGTCGCCCGCCATGTACCCGGCGATTTCCTCGTCCTCGTAGTCCGGTTCGTCATCCCCATAGCCGGACGTTTCGTCTGTTCCGGCGGCTTCCGGCGCAAAAATAGTATCATTTTCAACCGCTTGCGGGAGGTGTCCGGCTTTGTCCGGCATTGGGTCGATTTGTCCACACTTGTAGCGGCTTTCGCCTATCAGGGTATATCCGGCTAAGTCTTCATTTTCAGGGAGCGTTTCATTGCCTGCGCTGTTTTCCGTCTTGTTATCCGCATATTGATACCAGCCCCACAGGGCAAGGTAGTACACAACCAATACGGTGATGATGCAATAAATTATCGCCATGGCTAAAACGGTTTTTGGAAATTGCTTTCATACAGGGCGTTAATCTCGTCCTGATACTGCTCGAAATGGCGTGTCAAGATGTTTTCCACATAGCTGCTGACCGTTACCTTGCGCCCGCCTATCACCGTTACGATGCGCATCAGCTTCTCGTGGGTCGTTCGGCTCACGTACAAGGGCTGGCGGTCGGTCAGTTCCACTTTCTGGAAATAGGTTTCCCGGTAGTCGCCCGGACTGTTCCTGCGCTTGCGGGGTGTCGGTTTTTCCGCCTGCGCTTCTTGCGGTGTGTCATCCGGTTTCCCTCCATCTGGCTTGCCGGGTACGCCCTGCGAGATAAGTTCCCGCATGAAATCCTCGTCTATCTTCGGCATTGTGCCGTTCTGCTTTGCCATATCATTGTGGTTTAATGTAATACATTATTTCCGTTATCAGTTCCTCCAAGTTGCTGCCCCTCACCAGCGGGCGGCTGGCGGGAAAGAGCGTGGAGCGGAACACTGTTCTCTTGTCAGCCGCCAGTTCCTTCTTGTAGCGTTTGGTGTCGGGGATGAAGGTTTTCATCAGCGGCAGTTCCAGTTCCCTGATGGTCTTGTCATAGGCGGTGTAGAGGTCTGTTTTCTCCCGACCGTCCACCATGTTCCAAAAGAGGTACAGACCCGCAAGGCGGCAGGCTTCGTTCTTCACCAGCAGCTTGTGGATAGCCGCCGCAAACGACAGGCTGCTTTCCAGCACCACCTTGTCGGCGGAAATCGGCGTGAAGATGTAGTCCACCCCGGCAAGGGAGCTTATCACGCCCTCGCTGTTCACCGTGCCGGGCAGGTCGAAGAACACGATGTCGGGCTTATAGTCCGTTTCGGTTACATATTCATCGGCGGTAGCTATCGCCTTTTCGGGCGGGCTGCATAATACCGGGTAGGCTTTCTTGCCCAACCGGGTGAACTGTTCATACGCCATGCGTTTGTATTCTTCATCGGAGGACACCGTTTCAGCATCCCGCTTGCGCATTCCTGCGATGGAGTGCTGCGGGTAGTCGCAATCCACCACCGCCACATCGTAGCCTTTGAGGTAGTGGAGGTAGCTTGCCGTCAGCACGGTGAAGGTGGTCTTGCCGACCCCGCCCTTCTGGGTGGAGAAGGCGACATAAAGGGGTGTTTTCCCGTTTCCCATATTGTTTCCGTTCATTATGTGTTGATAGATTTGTTGATTGCTTTCAATCAATCCGGCTATATGGCTTTCCTTGCTTCCACATTGCAATCTTGAACTATTGAAAGATTGTTTTATTCCAATCCCGCTTTCATCCTTTCTTGAAACCTTGCAATCCTGATGTCTTGAAATCTTGTTCTCATCCAGTCATTCCTGCTTGGAATAGGACTTTCCATATTGCTTTCAATCTTGAAATCTTCTGCAAATAAAAGGAGAAAAAACGTCCGTTTTCAGATGCGTCCCGCTTTGTCCCCCGATGTCCCGGTTTGTCCACCAACCGGCTATTTTACAGCATTATAAATCACCGTTACTTTGCAGCGGAGTAATGGATGCCCAAAGTGGAAAGGCGTGGAATCCGGTCGGCTGACGGCAGGCTTGCCGCCTTGCGCTGACCCCAATCTGTCAGGGACGGATTTTCGATTTTCGCCAGAAAATAGCAAGGTGTGTTTCGTGGCACACGAAACCGTTTTCCGTGCCTGAAAACGCCTTGCCCCTTGCGGGGGTGAAAACCACTCCGAAGTCGTGATTTTTTAATTCAAAGAAGCATGGAAACAAGAAGAACCAACAAGGGCGGTCGCCCCGCCCTCCAAGACCCGGCGAAGCACCGCCATGTACTGTACCTGAATGACCGGGAGAACGCCCGCTTCCTCGCACAATGGGAGCAGTCGGGCGTTACGAGCAAGTCCCGTTTCATTGCCGCACGTATCTTCGGCGAGCCGTTCCGGGTGGTGAAAGTGGACAAGTCGGCGGTCGAGTATTGCGCCAAGCTGACCGAATTTTACGCCCAGTTCCGGGCGGTAGCGGTCAATTACAACCAAGTGGTAAAGGCGTTGCACAGTAACTTTTCGGAGAAAAAGGCACTGGCTTTCCTCTATAAACTGGAGAAGGCGACTACCGAACTGGCTATGTTGAACCGTCAGGTTATCGACCTGACCAACGAGTGCAGGGAACTATGGTTGCCAAGATAAGTACGGGAAGTTCCATGTTCGGCGCACTGGCATACAATCAGGAAAAGGTGGATAACGGGGAAGCAAAGGTGCTTTTCTCCAACAAAATGTTGTTGAATGAGGACTGGCATTTCTCTATCGGCGGGTGTATGCGCAGCTTCGAGATGCAGATGCCCGTGCAACTTTCCACCCAAAAACCGATACTTCATATTTCCATAAACCCGCACCCGGAAGACGTGCTGACCGACCAGCAGCTTGCCGACATTGCACGGGAGTATATGCAGAAGCTGGGCTATGGCGACCAGCCCTATCTGGTGTATAAGCATACCGACATAGACCGCCACCATATACATATTGTTGGTTTGCGGGTGGATGAAAGCGGCAGACCGCTGAATGACAAGTTCGAGCATCGGAGAAGCAAACAGATTACCCGTGAACTGGAACGGAAATACAATTTGCACCCGGCAGAAAAGAAAGAGCGGACGGAACGCCCGGAACTTAAAAAGGTGGATTACGAAGCCGGGGACGTGAAGCACCAAATCGGCAATACCGTGAAAGCGGCTTGCTATGGCTACCGTTTCCAGTCGTTCGGGGAGTACAGGGCGTTGCTTGCCGCCTATAACGTGTGCGCCGAGGAAGTCAAGGGGGAGATAAACGGCAGACCCTATCAGGGTATCGTTTATTCTGCCATGAACGGCAAGGGTGAAAAGGTGGGCAATCCGGTAAAGGCTTCCCGCATCGGCAAGTCGGTGGGCTATGAAGCGGTGCAGCGCAGGATGGAGCGGTCGGGCGAAGCAATCAAAAACGGGAAACTGAAAGAACGTACCCGGAAGATTGTCGCTGCTGCCATGCGGACAGCCCACGACCGACAGGAGTTTGAACGGGAACTGAATCGGCAGGGCATTGACGTGGTGTTCCGCCGGAACGACAGCGGGCGTATCTATGGCGTTACGTTCATCGACCACGACAGCCGGGTGGTGCTGAACGGTTCACGCTTGGGCAAGGAGTATTCGGCGAACGTGTTCAACGATTTGTATTCCGATGAAAGGAAAACGGACATACGGCAGGAACAATCCACGCGTCAGGAACAGCCGGACTTCACGCCGAAAGCCGACATCGTTTCGGGTGTGGCTTCCGTAGTGAGTGCGTTCGGAGGATTGTTCGGCGGCGCATCAGGCGGTGATGAGCCACAGGACACTGCCAGCCAAAAGAGAAAGAAGAAGAAAAAGAAGCGTACAAGGCGCATCGACTAATTGATTAACATAAAAACATACGATTATGCAACAGGAAGATGATTTGAGGGGGCTTGCAAGGGTCATGGACTTTATGCGGGCTGTCAGTATTCTATTCGTGGGAATCAACGTGTACTGGTTCTGTTACTCCAGCCTGAAAGGATGGGGAGTAACCTTTGAGGTGATAGACAAGATTTTATGGAACTTCCAGCGTACCACCGGGCTGTTCTCGTCCGTTCTTTGGACGAAACTTTTTGCGGTGGTGTTCCTCGCCTTGTCGTGCATCGGCACCAAGGGCGTGAAGGATGAGAAGATAACTTGGGTGAAGATTTACTGCTGCCTTGCGGCGGGTGTCGTGCTGTTTTTCTTCAACTGGTGGTTGCTGGAACTGCCGCTTCCGCATACGGCGGACACGGCGTTTTACATCGCCACGCTGTCTGTGGGCTATATCTGCCTGCTCATGGCGGGTACATGGATGTCCCGGTTGTTGAAGAACAACCTGATGGATGATGTCTTTAACACGGAAAATGAGAGTTTCCAGCAGGAAACCCGCCTGATTGAAAATGAATACTCCGTGAACCTGCCCACACGGTTTTACTACAAAAAGAAGTGGAACAACGGCTGGATAAACGTGGTGAACCCGTTCCGTGCCAGCCTTGTGCTGGGTACGCCGGGCAGCGGCAAGTCATACGCCGTGGTGAACAGTTACATAAAACAGCAAATCGAGAAGGGATTTTCGATGTATTGTTATGATTACAAGTTTCCCGATTTATCAGAAATCGCTTATAATCACCTGCTTAATCACTTGGATGGCTACAAGGTAAAGCCGAAGTTTTACGTTATCAACTTTGACGACCCACGCAAGAGCCATCGGTGCAACCCGATAAACGCCAGCTTCATGTCGGACATTGCGGACGCTTACGAAGCCAGTTACACGATAATGCTCAACCTTAACCGCTCTTGGATAAGCAAGCAGGGTGACTTCTTTGTGGAAAGCCCGATTATCCTTTTGGCGGCTATAATCTGGTATCTCCGTATCTATCAAGGCGGTAAGCATTGCACGTTCCCCCATGCCATAGAACTGTTGAACAAGAAATACGCCGATGTGTTCACGATTTTACGCAGCTATCCCGAACTGGAGAACTATCTTTCTCCGTTCGTAGATGCTTGGGAATCCGATGCGCAGGAGCAGTTGCAGGGTCAGATAGCGAGTGCTAAAATCCCGCTTTCCCGTATGATAAGCCCGGCACTTTACTGGGTAATGACGGGCGATGATTTCTCGCTGGATATAAACAACCCGAAAGAGCCTAAAATCTTGGTTGTCGGAAACAACCCTGACCGTCAGAACATCTATTCGGCGGCACTGGGATTATATAACAGTAGAATAGTAAAGCTGATAAACAAGAAAGGTCAGCTTAAAAGTTCGGTGATAATAGACGAGTTGCCCACTATCTATTTTCGGGGTCTGGACAACCTGATTGCCACCGCCCGAAGCAACAAGGTGGCGGTACTGCTGGGCTTTCAGGATTACAGCCAGCTTACCCGTGACTATGGAGACAAGGAAAGCAAGGTTATCCAAAACACGATGGGCAACGTGTTCAGCGGGCAAGTGGTCGGTGAGACGGCAAAGATATTGTCGGAGCGTTTCGGAAAGGTGTTGCAGAAGCGGCAGAGTATGACCATCAACCAGCGGGAGAAGTCCACCTCGATAAGCACCCAGATGGACAGCCTGATACCTGCCAGCAAAATATCCAACCTCACGCAAGGGATGTTCGTGGGGGCTGTGGCGGACAATTTCGACGAGCGGATAGAGCAGAAGATTTTCCATTGTGAAATTGTGGTGGACAATGAGAAGGTGAAGCGGGAAACAGCCCGTTACGTGAAGCTGCCGCAGATTATCGACTTCACGGACAAGGATGGTAACGACCGTATGCAGGAAGAGATACAAGCCAACTATGACCGCATCCGGCAGGAAGTCCGGCAGATTGTCGAGGACGAGATAACCCGGATTAAGAACGACCCGGCACTATGCCACTTGATAAAGGACGAGGAAGAATAGCCCTATATAACAATGTATTAGAGAATGAGGAATAGCTGGATATTGTTTTATGGTTGTTCCTCATTCTGTTTTTGGGAGCGGTAGGTTTCAAAGCGCACCAGTATTCCATGCAGGTTCTTCAATGCTTCCACAGCCTTGATTATCAGCGGTATCTTGGTTTTGTCAAAGGTCAGCTTTTTCAAATCGGTAGTGTACGCCGTTGCCACTTCGGGCAATGCCATGATAGTGTCGGCATCCTTGAATATCGGTGCGTCAGCCAGCGACAGGTGCGAACGGGAGTTCTTATTTAATCCGTCCTCTACCGTTACCCGGAACATGGCTTCCAAAAAATCGTCAGATTGCAGGTAGCTTTTATATTCCTGATTGTGGTACAATGCTGTGAGGTCGTACACATCACGGATATGTTTTGCCAGCAGTGCGCTGGCATCCTCATTGTAGGATAGCTTTACCAGTCTTGAAATTTTGTCGCAGATTGTCTTTCGTGGGTTGATGCACTGCATCTCAAAACTTTCCAGTCCGTAAACGCTTATCAGTTCCTCTTGCCCGATGCTTTCAAGAAAGGCGGTTGTTATCGGTTTGATAATCCGCTTGTCCGCCGGATAGAACATCAGCCTTTTATCTGGCAGGTCGCAGGATTTTATTTCTACTTCCAAATGCTCTTTCAGACCCACGCCTTGGAATACATTGTCATACGAGAAATACAGTTTGCGGTAGTTGCCGCCTGTTTCCGACAGTTCCTCTTTGTAAATGTCATTATTCTGTTCGATAATGTATTTGGAAAGTTTCTTGTTCAAAGTCTTTTCCGCCTGCTTGGACGCTTCCATATTCCCGGTGAACACGAACAAGTCCAAATCTTCCGAAAAACGTTCTATCAGCCCGTAGGCTTTGGAAAGCGAAGTGCCGCCTTTGAAGTAGGTCTTATCCGCATATTCGGACAGGGAAATATCCCGCAGTATCTTAGATACCCAGTAATCCTTTTCCACATGCGACTGTTCATAGCCGAAATGCTCAGCCGCCAGTGCGATGATTTCCTTGAACGCTTCCTTGTCCGAATGTAAATTCATATTTCTTCCTTATGCTGTTCTGTAATCCAAGTTGAACCGTGTCGTGGGAAGGAGCGTCTTTGCCATTTCCGCTTGCAGCACGGTTTGCCCGATGTCGCCCAGTATGTCCGTAACCGTCTTTCTGACACGTGGCGGGTAACTTTTTGCCAAAGATACTATTTTTTTCAGTTCCGGCAGGCTATACCCGTTGAAATATTGGCTTTTGACCCGGTTGTAGATGTCCTGCCCGGTTGTTCCGGGTATGCGTTTCATGTCCTTTATCGCATCGAGCAACCGCAAGTACGGCACAAGGCTTTTATCCGAACAGTCCATGCAGTAGGCTTTCACGCACTCCACGTCCAAGTTCTTGAAACGAAAACGCCGTACCGGATTTGGAGTGGCTATCGTTATGGTCGTGGCAACCTGTTCGGTCAGCCCCATTTTATTATAGACATAAGCACCCGTGATATAACCGTTTAGTTTTTTAGTCAGGTAACGGAACTGTTCATCTTGATAGACAGGCAGCTTTCCCAGCCCCAGCACAGATTTTTTGGGACGGTAGTACGCACCTTTTTCAACCCGTACCAATACCCCTTTGCGGCTCTGTTCGGAGAGCAGCACCGCAACATTGGCAGTCTTTTCCGTATCGAACGACAAATCCCGGAACGTGAATATACGCCCGGCATCTATCCGTTCAATCTGCCCAAGTATTTCTTTCCTGAATGAAGCCATCTCTTTAATCTCCGTTGTTTCCGATGCAAAGATAATATATTATGTAATTACATGCAAAAACATAACAAATATTTTGCCGAAGACGCATTCAATTCATCCAACCGCCAGTTGGAGATTTATTATATCCGGACAAATCAACCCACCACCGGACAAAGCCGGACACCCCTTGCCATCCGTCAAAATATAGCATATTTAGTCGCTACCTTTGGACGGGACTATTCCCGCAACCGTTTAATTTCAATGATTTATGAGCGAAAACAGAATGACCCCGCCCACAGAGGGGCAGGAAAAGGACGTGCTGCTGGTCTTGGACAAACAGCAGGGGAAAGTGAGTGCCGTTAAAGGATTCGACAAGGAGGGCAACTTGCAGACTGTGCCGCCGATACAGGGCGGCGAGTTCATGCAGGTGGACAAGAACGGCGACATCATCAGCAACCTTGTCGCCAACTTCTACCGCAAGTTTCAGGATACCGAAGGGCTGGCGTTGTTCCGCTGCAAGGCATCGGAGGTGGAACAAAACGCGAAGGCTATCGAGGACAACCACCGCAACCCCACGCCGGAGGGCGACAGGCAGACGGAAGCACTCCGTGTACCGAAACCGGACAACCCGGAATCCAAGCAGGGCTACCGCTTCGACCCGGCGAAGATTGATTGGGAGAGCCTGAAAAAAGTGGGCATCACCGCCGAGACCCTGAAAAACACGAAGGACTTCGACCGGGTGATGCGTGGCTACAAGTCCCGTAACACCTACACTGTTTCGGGCGGTATAGGCGGTTTCTACCTCAAACCGACCGATGTCAAGCTCTCTTTCTATCAAGCGAAGGACGGAACGGTAGTACCCAAGTTGCATGGCGTACAGCAGGACGAGAAGTTGTTGCAACGCCCGTATAACGGGCACGAGTTTTCCAAGCAAGAACAGACTACCCTGCAAAGCACGGGCAATTTGGGAAACATCGCACAAATCAAAGACCCGAAAAGCGGGGAGCAAATCCCCGTATTCATCAGCCGGGACAGGTACACGCACGAACTGGAGTACATGCGGGCTGACAAATGGAAATGTCCCGATGCCGTTTGCGGCGTGAAAGTGAGCCCGGAGCAGAAAGCCGCCTTTGAAGCCGGGAAAGCGGTCAAGATGGAAAACCTGCAATTCAAGGACGGGACAAGGCGCAGTGCCTACCTTCAAGTCAGTGCGGTGGAGCGTGGCTTGGAGTTCCTGCCGAGGTCAGCCGTGCAAGCCTTGCAGCAGGGACAACAGCCCACGCAACAGGTAGCCGGAGTAAAGGATGAAAAGGGCGTGGAGTTCAACGGGCATGTGCAGCCCGGCGCACAAGGGAAGTCCCCCGACAAGGTGCAGGCGAAGGACGTTACCCCAGCCGCCGAGAGCCGGACACAGGTAGCGGTCAATACGGAGGGCAAGACCAACGAAGCCACCAAGCAGACCCAAGAGCCGCTGAAACAGGGTCAGGACAAGCCCACCGCCAAACAGAAAGAGAAGCAAGAGAAAACGCAGGACAAAGCCCTGAAAGCGGACAAGCCCAAGAAATCCAAAGGAATGAAAATGTAATGACCTCTTAAAAAGCAAGGAACTATGATAGCACTAATAGCAGAAAAGCCCAGCGTGGCTAAGGACATCGCCCGCATCATCGGGGCAACACAGAGGAATGACGGGTATCTTTCCGGCAACGGCTATATGGTAACATGGGCATTCGGGCATCTCATCCAGCTTGCCATGCCCGAAGCCTACGGCGTGGCGAACTTCCGCAGGGAGAGCCTGCCGATAATCCCGGCGGACTTCCGGCTAATCCCCCGTCAGGCGAAAGCCGAGAAAGGATACAAGGCAGACCCCGGTGTGTTGAAGCAGTTGAAAGTGATTAAGGAAGTGTTCGACCAATGCGACCGGATTATTGTCGCCACCGATGCCGGGCGTGAGGGCGAGTTAATCTTCCGCTATATCTTCCATTATCTGGACTGCCGCAAGCCTTTTGTCCGCCTGTGGATAAGCAGCCTGACCGACAGGGAAATCCGGGAGGGCATGGAGAACTTGCAGCCGGGCGAACGTTACGACAACCTTTATCTTGCCGCCAAGTCCCGCAGCGAAGCGGACTGGCTGATAGGGATAAACGCCACCCAAGCGTTGAGCGTAGCCGCCGGGCAGGGCGTGTTCTCGCTAGGCAGGGTGCAGACACCTACACTGATGATGATATGCGACCGCTATTTGGAGAACAAGAATTTCGTCCCGACCAAATTTTGGCAACTCAGAGCCAGTACCGCCAGTGGAGGGATTGGTTTCACCGCCCAATCGACCGTCAAGTGGGAACAGCAGCCTGAGGCCATAGCCGCTCTGCAACGGGTAAAGGATGCCGGGCAGCTTACAGTGAAGTCCGTTGAAAGGAAAGAAACCGCCCAAGAATCGCCGCTTCTGTACGACCTGACCACGCTGCAAAAGGAAGCCAATACGAAATTGAACTTCTCGGCGGACAAGACGCTTTCCATAGCGCAGAGCCTGTACGAGAAGAAAGTGATGTCTTATCCGAGAACCGGAAGCCGTTATATTTCGGAGGATGTTTTCGAGGAAATGCCGGAACGCATCGCCCTTTTGGAGCGATACCCACGTTTTGCCGGATATGCCGCCGGGCTGGATGGCGCAACCCTGAACCGCCGCAGCGTGAATGATGGTAAAGTAACTGACCATCATGCCCTGATTGTTACCGAGAACCTGCCGGGCGAACTTTCAAAAGACGAACGGGCTATTTATGAAATGGTAGCCGGGCGTATGCTGGAAGCCTTTTCGGGCAAGTGCGTGAAAGACGTTACCACCGCCTTGTTGTCCGCCGGAGATACCGGTTTCACGGTAAAAGGAGCTGTGATGAAAACAGCGGGTTGGCGTGCCGTGTTCAGTGAGCAGGACACCGAAGATGAAGATACCGCCACCCTGCCGCCGCTTCAAGAGGGACAGACCTTGCCGCTTTCCGGCGTGGATCTGCTCGAAAAGCAGACCAAGCCGAAACCGCTGCACACGGAAAGCAGCCTGTTGGCGACAATGGAAAACGCCGGGAAGGAACTGGAGGATGCCGAACTGAAAGCCAGCCTGAAAGATGCCGGGATAGGTACGCCAGCCACCCGTGCGGCGATTATCGAGACACTGTTTGCCCGCCAGTACATCGTGCGGGAGAAGAAGAACCTTGTGCCGACCGACAAAGGACTTGCCGTTTACCGGATTGTCAAGGACAAGAAGATTGCCGATGTGGAGATGACGGGCATGTGGGAAACCGCCCTCGCCAAGATAGAAGCGGGCAGCATGGATGCCGACACGTTCCGCAAGGGCATCGAGGTGTACGCCGCCCAAATCACGGCGGAACTGTTGTCGGTGCAGTTGTCCTTCGCCAGCGGCGAGACCTGCCCGTGTCCCAAGTGCGGCAGCGGGCGCATCCTGTTCTACCCGAAAGTGGCGAAGTGTTCCAACGTGGACTGTACGCTGACCATATTCCGCAGCAAGTGCGACAAACAACTTACAGATAAACAGATTGTCGAACTGGTGACGAAACGCAAGACCGGGCTGATTAAAGGCTTCAAGGGCAAGAACGGCAAGGCTTTCGACGCTTCGCTGGTGCTGGACGAACAGTTCAATGTCGCTTTCTCGTTCCCGGAGAAGAAAGGAAAACCGAAGAAGTAACCCGTTTTGCCGATGGCAATCCAACGGTTTGCGCCCGGAGAACAAAGCCGGGCGCATCTTCTATCCCTCAAACAAGTAGGTTGAACGAACAACCCCGCCATCCAGTACCCCGCTTTCCGACAGTTTCCATTTAGAGCCGAAGGTTTCCCCGATGAAACCGATGCCTTTGCCCACCATCACCGGGACGGTGTATAGGGTCAGACAGTCCAACAGTTCGGCTTTTATCAGCGAGGTAAGCAGTTTGCCGCCGCCCACCACCAATATGTCATGCGCCTGTTTCAGCTCATAGACTCTGCGCAGCGGTTCTTCGGTCAGGAACTCCACGCCGCAGCCCGGCGTGACATTGGTATCGTGGTGCGACACGACAAAAGACCGCTGGCTTTTGTACGGCCACCCTCCCCAATGCTCAAAGATATAGTTGTAGGTGTTCGCTCCCATGAGCAGGCAGTCGGCTTCCTGACAGTGTTTGCCGACGATAGTTTTTATTTTACCGGGCAACCAGTC
Organism: Coprobacter secundus; assembly: GCA_000803105.1. GTDB lineage: Bacteria > Bacteroidota > Bacteroidia > Bacteroidales > Coprobacteraceae > Coprobacter > Coprobacter secundus. Next base: position 9,098 of record JTDA01000016.1, on the reverse strand, counting down.
CAGTTCATTGTCCAACGTGGCTATATGCCCGTCCAGAGATACGGCGATGTGCGCTTTTACTTGTTTCATCTTATCCGGTATTTAACAGTTTAATAATTCCTATCCAACTGTCCGCCAAGACCTAAAAAAAGAAGCGTGGCTCTTACACTGCTTCAATGCGAGGTACTGGCATACCCAAATGAGGAAACAGGCAAGACCACGCTATGACAAGGCATAGCATATCCTGCGCTGAATATCCCCTCATTTTGAAAAGTGCCAGTTTTCGCATTGGGACGTTCGGCGAACGTATATGTTATATATAAAGACGAAAGCACGGCAAGATGCCGCCCGTCGCCGTTATTCTCTATGTAACTTTTGCAAAGTTAATCAAATAACCGGAACAATTTGGCATGAGACCAAAAAATCCTGCCTTGTCTCGCGACAAAACAGGATTACATAATTGAACGATGATAAAAACACCCGCTAATCCGTGCGCTCACGAATCAGCTTGTGTATGTCGCTTGCCCGGTAATAATACTTCCCGTCCAGCAGCAGGTAGGGCAGTATGCCTTTCTTCCGGTAACGCTGCAAGGTCTTGACGCTCACTTTGAGCAGAAAGCACAAGTCCTGATTGTCGAGCAGTTTTTCACCGTCCAAGCAGTTCTGGCTGTTCAGCAGGCGGTCTATCTTTTTGTCCTGCATGTCGAGCCTGTCCATGATGCGCTCCATCCATGCCTCGAAGTTTTCCTTGTCGATATACATAAGCCGCCGGATTAAATGAGACCAATCATGAAATAACTCTGGTTCGCCGGGTCTTTCAGGATGATTTCCCGCTCCCGCATGAAGCGGATGTAGCTTTTGGCTGTCCGCTCCTTGATGTCCAAGACCTGTTGCAACTGCTCGCAAAGGTCTATGTAGGTGATGTGTGTCTGCCTGCCGAAAATATCGCGGGCTACGCCCACCAGTTCCCTTTCCTTGCGTTTCTCCTTTTCCTCACGGGGTTTCTCGCCCTTGTACACGTGCATCCCGGCTCCCTTGTCCCAAGCGAACAGCATCAGCGGCACGTCCAGCGGGCTTCCGTCTCGCACTTTAAGGGCTTTCACCACCGACTGCGTGGGTTCTTCGTCCTTCTCGATGGAAAGGATGGTAGCCGCTTTGCGTTGCAGTTCGCTGCCCAGATGCCCACGCAGTTTCAATCCGTTGGGGACAAAGTGCAACACGCACAGGATGCAGGTGTTGTAGATGCCCGCCAGCCGATAGAGTTCGTCTATCACCGCCACGCTTTCCGCTTCATCGTTGGCACTCTTTACAAGGTCGGCGATGCCGTCAATGACCACCAGTTGGATGCCGCCATATTGGTAATAGAACTTGTCCATGCTCTGCACGATGGCGTTCAGGCGTTCTTTCCGGGACATCCCCGTCAGGCAGAAGGCTTTCAGTTCGTCCGGCTTGCCGGGCAGCTTTGCCCGTGCCAGCAGGTTGCTCACGTTCTTGAAAAGCTGTACTTCCGACTGTTCGGTGTCATAGAGCAAGACCGCCTTGCGCCTATTGTTGGGTGTTACGTGGATGCCGAGCGTGTCTATCTCCGCATCCGCCGGGCATACGCAGCCCGACACGATGGCGGCTACATAGTTGCTCTTGCCCGTTCCCTCGCCGCCCGTGATGCCGAACAGGTTGCCTTGCGTACCCAGCGGGACATCGCCCGCCGAGATAATCACCTGCGCTTTGGCAGGCGGGTTATTGAAGTCTATCTCGCACGATTTAAGCATGATGAGTGTGTCGCTATACAGGTTGTCTAAAAATTCGATGAACAGTTTCAGGAAATCCTCACGGGTGTTCCCGGCTTTGAAGTAGTCGGAGATGTCCTTTTCCTCTTTCGTACCCGGAAGCGGAAGTAACAGGCGTTTCACGCCAAACTCCGCCAATGACTTTTCTTGCTTGCAGGCACTTTCCCTGCCCGTCTTGTCTGTATCATAGAGCAGGACAATGTGTTTGAAGCGGAAAGACAGCCTGAAAATCAGGTTTGCCGGAATAGTTACCGTTTCGCTGTTGAAGCAGATGGCATGGAAACCATGCGCCGCCAGCGAAAGCACGTCTTTCTCGCCGCCCGTGATGAATAATGTATCGCCTTTGGCGGGCAGTTGTTCCAACCCGAAGCAATAGTTCTCGCCGAAGCTGCCGCCGTAGAAGAAGCGGGGCGTGGAGAACGGTCGGTACAGCTTGATATGCTGTTTTCCCTTGTAGCCGTACATCGGTTCTGCCGCTGATGAAATGTAGGCGTATGGCTTCCCCTCCACCGTTTCGCTGCGGTATTCCCGGAGTGAACAGACCTTGTACCGCTCCAGCAGTTCGGGCGTGATGCCGTATTGCCGCCAGTATTCCAGTTCGGCGGGGGTGAACTTCTGTTCCCGGAACTGGTAGGGCTTGGCGGGCTTTTCGGAGGTTTCTTCGCTCTTGCTTGATACTTTCCGGTTATGGTTCGTTTGGGGTATGGCTATCGGAGTGCCCGCAGCCAGTCCCAATCCCAAATCACGGTCGATGGTCGCCAGTATCTCGATGAAGTCCGAAGCCCGGTTGCAGTCCAGCCCTTTCAGTTGCCCCACGAGGAAAAAGCAGTCGCCGCTGTAACGGTCATCGCCGAAGTCCTTCATCTTGTACATGCCGCTGTGTCGGTCAAAGTAAATGTTGCAGGAAGCCTTGCTGTCCTCGTACAGCGGATTGAGGAAGTTCCGACCGATGCGCCAGTTACCGGGCAGGTAGTGCTTGAACACCGACAAGCCGTTATTTGTCCTTTCTAAGATTTCTTCTTTCCTTAGCATACAGTTGGTGGTTGGTTATCAGGTTGTCGATGTTTTCCTTGTTGCTCTTTACCAGCCGTTCTTCCAGCATCCGGCGTATCTCGCTGACCTTGTAGAAATACCTGCCCCGGATATTGGAATAGGCGATAGTCCCCGACACCCGCAGCCGTTGCAGGGTCTTTTCGCTGATTTTCAAAAAGGTGCAGACTTCGTAACTGTCCACCCACATGTCATCCTCGTTAGGCTTTTCCGCTTCAAGGCGGTTAAAAATGTAATCCGCTATGGCGGTAATCTTGTTGTCCAGTTCCTTGTAGGCTTTCGATTCCATTGTTATTACGTCCATATCGCTAACTTTTATTGATTTCGCCGCAAAGTTCAGCCTAACGGGAAAATAAAACGCCACAGGCTTACCCACCTGTGGCGAAATAAAGTATGTTAAACGGTCGTGTTCAGTCCTGCTCGTCCATGCGCAGCCTGAGCCGTTCTCGCAACAGGGTCAGGAAGCTGGTGCTGTCCTTGGCTTTGGCTTTCAGTTCCATGTAGCAGTGGTAAAAATCGCCGAGGTCGATGTCCAGCATTTCTTCAAAATAGGCGACTATCTCCTTGATGTCCAGCGTCCCTTTGTTCAGGCATCCCACCGTGTCAAGCGCATAGATGAGTTCCACCAACGCCCGCTTTGTGCCTGTCCAGCGCACGGGCTTCCCGGCATAACCGTTCTTTATCTCCTTGCGCTGTTCCCGTTTGTCCAGTTCGTTCAGGCGGTTGGTCAGATAGATTTCCAGCAGCCCGTTGGCTATGATTTTGGCGGTCTTGAAGTCGTAACTGGTGCTGAACTGTGGGTCTGTCTCGTAGTGGAAGTTATCGACAAGTATCTGTATGTCAGGTTTGCCACGCAAGAAATACTTATTGTCCAAATAGGTGGCTTTCGTACGGTAGTATTGGTAAAAGCTCAGATTCTTCTGGAAGAACGTACTTATTCGGTCTATTTCGGAGCGTAGGTAGGCTTTCTGAACTTCTATGCTGCCGCTGGGAAAACGCAGTTCGGTCTGATAGACGGTGTTGTAATAGATGATTTTGCTCACGAGGTGCGGCTTCTGTGCCTTGAAGAAGTGTATTTCCTCTTCCGGGCTGGCAAAGCGGTAGGTGATGATGAAGGCTTTCAGTTCGCCGAGGACTTCTTGCAGATAATCTACGCACAGACGGCACAACGTCAGCAGGTCGCCTGCATTGTCCTCATAGTCCTGTATTTGTAATTCCACCCGTTGCAACAGGTTGTCAAAATAGGTTTGGAGCGGTATTTTGTTTTCCATATCTTGTGCTTATTCCGTTGATGAAAGCACAAAGTTACGGGCATCAGCAATCCACCCCATTCTTCATTTTGCGCATTACATTCCGCTATCTGTGCATTTTCTTGTTTTCAGCCATTTTTTGCGGATTTCACCCGGAGTGTCGAGTAGGTAAGCCTGGCAGAAATCGTTCAGGTTCGAGGTTGATGAGAATCCGGTGGTGAACGCTACTTCGGTAAGTGTGAGGTGCGTGTTTTTCAAATAGTGTTCCACGTCCTTCGCCCGTTCCTTCACCACCCATTCCTTGGGCGTGTACCCGGTGACTTTCTTCATCTTGCGCCGGAACGAGCCATATTCCATGCCGCATTTTTCCGCCAGTTCTTCGGCATCATAGACCTTGTACCCTTTCAGACGCACCATTTCAGTGAATGTCTGCCTGCCCAGTTCCGGCAGCATCCGTTCGGCGTGGCGCAACTCTTTTTCTGATACCAACAGCACATTGTCCTTTACCGGATTGCGTCGCAGTTGGTGGAAGGCATAACACACTGTATTGTACACGTTGCAGAGGTATTGCCTGCCCGGACGCATCCAGTGGAGGGCATCGCAGTAGGCGGTCAGTTCGGGGATGTCGCCCCGCTTGCGGTGCTGTTCAGCCAGCTCGTCCAAGATGGCGTAATGCGTGGTGGATATGCCCAGCAGGATGATGATTGCCTTGTAGTCCTTGTACGCCGCCAGCGTAGGCGTTTCCGGCAGGTTTCGGAGCGTGTCGCACACGCAGCCGCACAGACGTTCGTCCCGGCTGAATGGCTCCAGTTCCAAATAATTGTCCATCTTCCGGCTGTTATGTACCAGCCATGTTACCTTGTTGTCTAACTCCTTGCAAGCTACTTTCAGTCCCGCTTCGGGAGCGGGCTGCAATAATGATGTAATCCGTTGTTCCATATTTGATAATGGTTTGGTGGAAAACACCCGTTCAGGGGTTATCTTCCTTTGTTTCCAATGAATTTGCTTTTATATATGGCGTACTCTACAGTGTAAGTAGCCAACTTCACACCTAAGAACATGCCTACAAGCAATATATATGCTACAAAACAAAAATGATTATACATGAGGTCTGTTAAGAAGACAGGTATCAATAGGGCTATGATTGTAGCGTTCTGAAACCATTTCTGTACTTTCAATAACAGGTCAATGTATAAGTGATTTTCTATGTAGCTGAAACCCCATCTATAATTATGACGTTTCAGATAAGACAACGAGAACCATAGTCCTACAAGTGAAGCGATAATAGCTACTTGCCACCATGCCCCCATGTATGGGAACATACTTTTTAAGAATGTCAGCAAAACAATGCCTATTATGCTACATTCATATACAATTCTTACTTTTGTTGTATTATTCATATATGTACGCTATTTGTTGGTAATGGTTCAGCGGGGAACGGCGTTTAGCTGTTATCTCGACCTTGTTAGTAACATTATTATTAATAAACTTAGCTTTCTGTTGTTATTTCTTTTATATTTCCATTATTATCTGTAACAACAATTATTAACCGATCTGTTACATTTTTTCCTATGGTATAATCCCATACAGCATAATCATCATCTCCGGGATAGAATCCTACTCTTTCCAATTTCAAAACTGATAGTAGCCTTTTTTCTATTGTAGTATCAGATTCCGTTTTTTTCAATATTTTGTTTATGCTCGATTTATCCAGTTCTTCAACATGGAAATCAATATATTCTTTCGCTTTTCCATTTGAATCATAATCTCTTACAATATAATCATCAATAGCTTTCTTATATTGTAGCAAATTGCTTGCATAATCCTCATATTCATTCAGCCAATCATATTCTGGTACACCATCAAAAAGATTCAAAGCAAGATAAATCTTCTTTTTATCCAATATAACTTCACAGTCAATTTCTTCTTCTGAAGGTTTAATATCGATTTCACCAAAATATGCGACTTTCCTTTTTTGAATTTTATCTGTTTTATCGCAATCTTTATTTCTAATAAGCATTTTATTTACTTCACCTTCAGAATATCCATATTTCTTTTTAGATTCCATACTTACAGATTCAAGTGATTCGGATTCAAACAAAGGAGATAAATCCCCACTTATAACATCATCAAAAGCCAATTTTTTAAGATTATACATCGTTTTTACAAAATCAAGGTCTTTAAGGATTGATATATAAATGGCTTCTATTGAATGATTGGGAGCTAACTGAGACAAATCGTTAAGTTGCTTGCATTTTTCAATTGAAAGCTGTTTTAATTTAGGTATATCCTTTAATGCTCTCAGATCATTCAAACTATTACAAGAATATATTTGAATTGACTCAAGTTTATCTGCTTTACATAACCCATCAAGGTTTGACAATTTTTTTGAACGGACAATTTCAATATTCCTAAGGTTTGTGAGTTGATGTAAGCCATTTAAGTTAGTATTTTTTGCATCCCATAATGTTAGATTTTCTAATGAAACCATGTTTTTTAATTCCTCTAATTCTTTAGAGTTAAAGTTATAGATATGCAGTTGTTTCAAATTTATTAAAGTATCAATGTTTATTGTATGTTTGGTATGATAATATTTTAATTCTTCAAGTTTTGGAAATAAGCTGAAATCGATAGTAAAGACCTTATCAACCCAAAGCCCAAGTTTATGTAAGTGAGGTAAAACACTTAGTTGATTTAGATTGCACGGTTCTATGGTATAGTCGTACCCCAAAATAGTCAAGGATTCAATAAAATCATATTCACATATTAAACTTACATTTAATCTATGCTTACACGACGTAGTGCTACCGACATTTATTAATATGTCGTAGTAGCCCTGATTTTTGGCAAACTCCAATCCTTCTCTTAAATGACGAGGAAATATTATTAGCCGATTTATTTCTGGTACTTCTCTATATCGTTCCATTATCTAAATATATCTCAAATTGTGACTAATGGACAGAAAGGAGCATCGTCAGATGCTATCTTTCGTCGTTACCGGTATTTTTTCTTAATGTCTTACGAATAAAGTTATCTAATTCTTTGGACTTATAGAATTTCCATGATGAATATGCAATCATATTACCTTCTGGATTTTGAGATACACTCCAGTAATTCATACATTCTTTATCTACATAATTCTTAATTGTAATGATTTCTTCCGGCGATAAGCTGCTTAATTGAACAAAATATTCGCCGGAATAATCTTTGTTGATAACTGACGTACTATCAACAAACTTGTTCATGTGTGCGATACAAGCATAAAGGGCATATCCTTTTGCTTCTTCAAGCCGTTCTCTATATACAGGCTTTTGCGTTGTACAACTTGCGGTTACATAAAGTATGCACACCATTGTTATGAATTGTAGACGCTTCATATCTATAACTTTAGTCGTTATCGGTAATTAATAAAAAATGATGCATCCCACCTTGTTATACGATTCCAAGCCAAATATCCAGTAACACGCCAACAGGTATAGGATGAGAAATACGATAAAGCCTATCCTGAATTTGAGTTCTTTCCGGGTGGGATGAAACCATTTTTTTATGCGTTCACCTGCTGTCTGCGGTCGTGGCATCAGTATGTCCGCCACTTCCTCAAAGGTCTTGCAGGCGAAAATCGCCTGCCGGAACTCGTCCACGCTTTCCCAGCTTTCTTCCTTGAACCACCGTGTCTTGGGGTATCGCTCCGTTATCAGTTCTTGCAGCTTTTGCAGCGGGAACGGTTCGGGGTTGTCCTTGTACTCGTATTCAATGGAAATCACACGCCCCTGCATTCCGGTAAAATACCCGAATATCCCTTGCCATTTCACTTTATGCGCCCCCGTTTCAACATATTTCGTCCCCGTTGCATCCACTACGATATAGTTTTTCCGCTTCTTTAACAACTCGGTATTGGTCGTTGTGTACAATTTCTCCGTGCGGAACACGTATATCATGTTGCCTTTGGTGGAAAAACTGAATATCGGGTATTTTAACTTCGTCTTCATCGTAAAAAATTGGTAATGGTTGGTGAAGGACAGCGTTAAGCTGTCGGCTTGACCTTATTAACGATTTTATTTAATCATAAATTCATTCCCATATGGATAAAAACCTTTATCTATCCATAGTTTGGAGTAGTCTGATAATTTGTAAATTTCAGGTTTATACAGATTCAACACTTTATCCAAAACTCTTTCTCGGAATATTATACCATCTCTATATTCTATGCTACCCAAAATAAAGAAATTTTGTTTGATTGAATTGTCTTTCAGTTTCATGTCAGGATATACTGTAAAACAAGTACCTCTTTCTTTCTGTAAGTCACTCTGATATGTTATGCCTTTTCCGAAATGAAAAGAATCATTGTCAAAATGATTTATACGTAGAGCATAGTATTTTTTATCCGTTAGAGATTCGTTTTTCTTGTTTACTACCTTGACGGTAGCAATATCATATTTATCAACGAACCCATTTTCTTGAAGTAAAGACAAAAACTCTTCCGATACGATTTTTAGTTGTATACTGCTTTTATCAAGAAAATCAAATTGTAAGATTCCTGGTTTCTTGTTGCATACAAGGTATAAGACGGGAGGTAAATTCTCACGCCATCCATCATTATTTTGCCACATCCATTGTCCGAGATTCTGAAACTTCTGCCTTTTACTTTCATCGTAAATATCACAAACATCAGATTTGCCATACTCCAATAATCCTTTAGGCAGTTTATCTATCATATCGCCAAATATAAAGTTCTTCTGTATTCATAATTGCAATAATTATTGTCGTTAATGGTTTGACAAGGAGCTGCGTTCAGCAGCTGACTTGGCTTGTTAGGCATATTATATATCGAGTAATAATTTTCTCACTGTTATATCAAGTAACAGATTTTCTATCGTCAATTTTAATTCGTTAAAATCGTTTTGTTCAAGTGGAGAAAACAATAGTTTGATATGTTGATATATACCAGCATTCCAAGGTCTGTTCTCATTTACATAAATAGATAAACTACCGTTTGATATATTATATTCAAAAAAATCTGTATCAAAATATT
>JTDA01000015.1 GCA_000803105.1 Coprobacter secundus | reverse complement strand
GGACAGGAAGTCCAGCTCATCGGTATCTCTCCGATAGCAGGATTGCACCAGTACTCATCCAGCATAGGCACACTCGTAGCCTGTATCATCATATTATCACCGTCACTCAAAACAAAAGAATGAAAATGCGAATCGTCTGCCCAGTCGATATGGCGCGGATCCATATTCTTGTGAACAGCCACCGGCCGCACAGATGCCCCCGCAGATAAAACAGGCATATTGCATATCGTAGCACCTGTCGTAAAATGTCCATACCTCGTAGCCAACTCCACATGTGCCCCCTCGTCCCCATCATTCCAGCCCACTATCGGAGCAGGAGCCTGCAACCAGGACAATATCTCTGTATAAAAAGCATCTGTCCCCCAATATACCATACAACTATGAGCGATTGCCATATCGCGCTGCTTATAATCATCTGGAGCAATAGTCACAATCATACGGTTGTTCAACCGGTCCTTCAAAGACAACCACTCCGAACGAAAAGAAGAACCGGTCGTGTAAGGTCGTGCATCCTTCAAGCAAAATAACCCGTGGGCAACAGCCTCATCCTCCATCGATTCCTCGATAAGGACGGCATCGTGCAAAGCCGCATACACCGTCGCAGCATTCACCGAATAGTCACCCTCCTTATACAAAATATAACCATCTATCAAATCCTGCGATTTCATGCGGTCTACCACCGACCACACATTCATATACCCCAAGTCTTTGACCTCCGGATTTCTGGTAAACAAAGAATCAAGCCAAGCCAAGTACCCTTTACCGGTGACATGAATCCAAATCAATTCATCCCCAAGTTCCTCATTGACTGCCCTGGCTGCCAGCCCGGACAAAGATTCCGTCAGATTACGCTCTTTCAAAGTAGAACATCTCACCTTGATAATCTTAGACGGCATCCGCTGCTCAGGCCACCAGCCGTTACTTGACGATAACCCGTCAGTCATATGACAGAATATCATCAAAAACAGCAATATGACTTTGAAACGTATGTTCTTCATAAAAAGGCCCATTAATAACCGGGATTCTGGTACATACCCGCTTTATTTTCCGAATTATCTATCTCATATTGAGGAACAGGTAACAAATAATTCTTTTTCGGGTCAAAATTCGTTTTGATATTGTTTGCCTCATTACGGGCTTTCAAGAAATGCTCGAACATTCCCGTACGGGCAAGGTCATGACGGCGCCAGAATTCAAAACAAAGTTCCCGCGAACGCTCCTTCATCAGCTCTTCAAAAGTCAGGGACTCTATCGTATAATTCTCAAATCCCGGAGTCTCAGCTTCCGTGATAGGAACACCCGAATCGTTCAATCCTCTGGCCCTCTGCACAATACGATTCACGGCATTCAATCCGGTCGATTTCACTTTACCCCCATTCAGAGCCATTTCAGCCTCAGCATACATCAACAGTACATCAGCAAAGCGCAAGGCTATGATATTATTCGGACAGTTCGAATAGATATACTGCATCGGATAGTCCCTCCAGCTATCTCCCCATCTGTACTTTGTCGCCGAGCTGTAATTTACCAGCTTCGTATTATTATTCAATGTATAATCCGTTTCCGCCGGAGTCCCCTTAATGCCCGAAAGCGCACTAATAGGTTCTATCTTGGTCGGTTCCCCCGTCTTGGCATTATAACGCAACAGAGAATCCATCACATTCCAGTTCTTGCGCTTATCATATGTCCAGTGCTTATAATAACCGCGGAACGAAGGAATGGAATTGATAGCGTACTGACCGCCCAAGCAGCAATAACGCCAACCGCCTGCCGTCTGTGAATATCCGGCATTGGCCAGTCCCATTTCCTTAGACCATTGCGTCCCATAAGGCTCTGTCGCACTAAACTGGATTTCCCAAATCGACTCCTTATTTGTATTCTTATTCTCGATTTTGAACACATCCTCATATTCAGGCAATAAATCACGACCACTATTGTCGATAATCTCACCCAGCAAACGATACGCTTTGCCATATAAATCCTCCGATGACTCGGCAATACGGGCATACCCCTCGACTTTGGCAGCCTTCTTTGCCGAAGCCATCGTCAAATATACCTTTGCCAACAAAGTCTTGGCTGCCCAGTGATTGGCATGACCATCAGAAATTTCCGTCGGTAAGACCCCATCAGCAGAAGCAAATTCCAAATCTTCGATAATCAGTTTATACACATCGGCCAAAGGAGAACGAGGTACCGTATAGTCAAACTCAACCGTCTTATTGACTATCAACGGCAAGTCACCAAACATCTGTACCAGCTGGAAATAAGACCATGCCCGTAAAAAACGGACCTCACCTATACATTGGTTTCTGTCCTTTTCGGTAATATCTGTTATCTTGGGAGCTGCATCCAGTATCACATTGGCCTGCCCTATCACATAATAATAACGAGCCCAAAATTCTCCGATACATCCTTCTGACGATGTATAAGTATAACGGTCCACCGCACTCCGTACATTCGTATTGGCCGTCCGGTAGCACAACTCATCTGTACCAAGCATAGTCAAGAATATAGGAGTATCGGTATTGATCACATACAGATTGATAATCTTGGAATAAACCCCGACGACCCCGGCCTTCAAAGTCTTCGTATCTACATAATAATTCTTATCCGTATATACCGAATCCGGATTTTCTTGCAAAAAATCGCATGAGCTCAGAAATACCCCCACAAACAGTGGTACAATAGCCCATTTATATATTTTATTCATAGATTTCATAACACATCCCTTTCTTGATTAAAAACTAACATTTACACCGAACGAGAAAGCCCTCGCACGAGGATAAGAACCATAATCGAGACTCGGCATAATATCACCGATACCGTTCTGGCGAGTATTCACTTCCGGGTCAAACCCGTAATACTTCGTCCATACAAACAGATTCCTTCCGGTAAGGAACAACCGTAAACCTCCCAAGTGAAGTTTTGCAAGAGTCTTTCTATTAAAATCATAAGCCAACGTGATATCACTCAGCCGCAAGAAAGATCCATCTTCGATAAACTCTGACAAACAGTAATTCTCTGCTACCCCACCCGGCAAGCGGTACTTGCCATTCGGATTGCCCTGATACACCAGATTCCCATTCAAATCATACAAAGTCGGAGTATATGAATCCAGAAGATGGCGGGTCTGATTATAATTTTCCCGGCCCGCATCCAACGTCGCCAAATTAGCATTAAACACGTCTACCCCATAACTGTACTGGAAAATAGCACTCAGGCTAAAACCCTTATATCCGGCCGATAAAGAAAAACCTCCCGAGAAATCAGGCTCTCCTTTTCCGATAATCGTTTTATCATCCGACGTTATCTTGCCGTCATTATTCACATCGATAAACCGATGGTCTCCCGGTCGTAAATCCGCCTTCTTAATCGACAACGCTTCATAATTGTCGGGCAAGGCATCTATCTCGGCCTGAGAAGTATAGACCCCGTCTACTTTATAACCGTACCATTGCCCCAAGGGTTGTCCTTCTCGGATAACAACCACATTACCCGAGCCGGAAATCACTTTCGGGTCAAAAAACATTTCTCCACCTGGGATACTCAATACCTTCGAACGATTGAAAGCAATATTGAAGTCAGCGTTGAAATAAAAATCACGTGTATTTACAATCTGGCCGCCAATAGTAACCTCTAACCCTTTGTTCTGTATATTACCGATATTGGCCCAAGCTTTCTTATACCCTGAATAATAAGGAGCATTACGCTCAAGCAACAAATCTTTAGTCCGCTTCAAGTAAGCATCCACCGTAACCGTCAGACGATTATCGAAAAATCCCATATCAAGTCCTACATCGTACTGAGCTGTGGTTTCCCATTTCAAATCTTTATTCTCCGGCCTGTCGAGAACTACACCATAAGTCGGCTTATCTCCCGCCATCGGTGCAAAAGAGGTAGAAAGTGTCGACAAAGTTCGAAAAGCAGGAATAGCCGTATTACCACTCTTTCCGGCACTTAACCTCAACTTCAAATTACTGAAAACATTCAGTTCCTTGATAAACTCTTCTTCATTGATACGCCAACCGAAAGCTGCCGAAGGGAAATATCCCCACTTATTGTTGTCACCGAAACGGGAAGAACCGTCGGCACGCATAGTCGCTGTCAACAGATAACGGTCTTTGAAGTTATACTCTGCACGACCCAAAAACGAAAGCATCTGATACGGATTTCTTGAAGAATAAGATTCCGGAACGAGAGGAGACGTTCCCTGTCCCATGGCATTGGCACCCAAATTTTCAACAGTAAAATTTTGATTCTCAGCCGACAGATAATTATCGACATATTTTTCTACCGTCATACCGGCCATTATCTTCAACTTATGTACTTTCTTTATCGTAGTATTATAATATACCAAATCTTCATTCATCAATTTGGTAATAGCCGTACGGTCTTGTATAGCCCTGCCATTCTGTTTTACCCCCTGAGAAACAGTCTTCGGATAATACGTTTTATTGTCATTGTTATTGTACACATACGTACCCGTCACCCGTACCATCCAATGTTTGTTGATATTATAATCCAGTCCGAGCCGGGTAATCAAACTATGTCTGAACCGGTCTTTCGTTATATGTTTGGCCTGGTAATAAGGATTGCTGCTCACATCGGCCATCGCCTCATCCTCATTATTATTTACGTCGTTTTCTTCCAAACCTTTAGTAGGTATCTGACGTAGCATACTGGTCGTGACTCCGTCGGAAGAACCGGTTGCCAAACCATCATAACTGGTGCGTGTTACAGAAACATTCGCATTCAACTTAAACTTCGAGCTCAATTTTTGCTCCAGATTCACACGCCCGGCAAACTTCTCAAATCCGCTGTACACAACAATACCTTGTTGGTTCAGATAATTACCCATTACAGAAAACTTCGTATTCTTGCTTCCCCCGCTTACCGTCAGGCGATACTCCTGTACCAAAGCATTTCTGAACATGGCATCTTGCCAATCGGTATTCGTAGAATCCGCATAAGACTCATAATTCTTGTACGGACTATCATTCTTTGCCACCCAATAATTGCCCTCTCCCGCAACAGGAGAATCTACAAACACATCATTAAGCGGGTCGTTCAGTATATCATCTGTCATCTCGTCCCGCTTATAATACTGCCAGCTCGACTGATATTTCATACGAGCATATTCCCGACTATTCATCATATCATATTTACGAGTAGCCTGCTGAAAACCAAAAGAAGCATACAAGTCAACTTTGGTCTTCCCCTCGTGCCCTCCTTTGGTGGTGATAATAATAACCCCGTTCGCCCCACGAGAACCGTAAATTGCAGTACTGGAAGCATCTTTCAGAATTTCTATCGACTCCACATCTCCGGGACTCAGATCCAGTGCATCCTCACATATAATACCATCTATTACATAAATAGGTGTACTGCTGGCATTTACCGAACTCGCCCCACGAATGCGAATCGTATATTCCGACCCCGGTGTTCCGTCATTCTGCGTAATCTGCAAACCGGCAGCTTTCCCTTTGATAGCATCTTCTATCGATGTAATGACACGGTCCGACACCACATCTTTCGAAATAGAAGAAACCGAACCGGTCAAGTCGGACTTTTTCACCTGGCCATAACCGATAACGACAACTTCATCCAGGTCATTCCGGTCTTCAGTCATCGTCACATCAACCTGAGTCCTATTATTCACACGAACTTCAGAAGGCATCATTCCTACATAGGTAAACACCAAAACAGCATTAGCAGGATTGGCCTTTATCGAATACACACCGTCTACATTGGTTATAGTACCTGTTTTGGTACCCTTCACCAATATAGATACACCCGGGAGTCCTTCCCCGTCTTTATCGGTCACTTTACCCGTTATTTGCTTCACACTGCTTTGAGCAGTAGCACTCATGAGAGCGACGCAAAATAAAAACAGAAATAAAAAATATTTTCTGAACGGAATCCCCATCTTTTCCCTCCATACAGAGAAAAAACAAATTTCATGTTGTTCACTCATAACTTATTAGGATATTAGATTTTACATTACATAAACAAAAAATAAATAATATTATACTATTTATCTATACCATTAATACTTACAAAAACTACCTCCATGAATAATAATTTAACATTTTATTACAAAAAGATTCACTTATCAAAACTACATATTTATTCATTTATTAATAACGCAAACTGCGATGAATAATAGACCGTATCTTTCATGATTTTCATAATCAAATATAAATATCGATTCATAAAAGTCGGGTTAAAACAAGGGTTAAACGCATCATTATTTCATTAACCCGAGTCTATTTCGAGAATACCATTTCCCGCTCCGAGACCGGTTTTCCATCATTCTTCATTCTCAGCCTCCAGAGCAATTCTTCTACCGGTACCACCTTCACTTTCTTATTCAGTAACTGTTTGCACCAGTACACCGGAGTAACCCCTCGTACACCTTTTTTCCCATTAGCCGCAACATCAATAACTTTATCACCGTTTTTACCGAACCTCGACCAGGCATGCACAATAGTCCAACCGAGCACCGGCCCTTCCGTCTCACATACCTCCACATCCCGGTTTATCGCCTCAGCGACTCTCGAAGGATTGCCCGAACCCTCCGTATTCAGATTTGCCCATATCTGGGTCTTCGCCGACAATACGGGAATATCATTATTCTTTCGGTCTTTTACCCAGAAAACTCTGCCATGTCCCCCATTATAAGGAACATATTGTACAGCAATCATCCCTACCACATCCTCCAGCTCTTCCGCAAAAATACGATAAGCACGAAGAGCATCGTCCGAGTCTACTTTATGGCATATAAAACCAAATGTTTTGACCCCCGTTTTCTTCATATGCACATTGACCATACGGGCAAACTCTCGTAATAACTCGTCTGCATTCTGTCGTTTCGAAGCAAACAGGTCCGGATAATAATATCCCCCGCCATATTCCACCACCGAAACATTTTTAGGCTGGCTCTCGGCCAAGACATTCAAGACATCCGGAGCCGCCATCGACAGATTGACTACACACGAAGTAAAAGACATCGGAATATCCCCGTTATACATATTGTTCCAGTAATCCGGGCTGTTGACAAACCCGCCGAAAGTCCATTGCATATTATCCCCGTCGCTCATTACGAAAGAATGATACACCGCATTTTCATTGGCATCTATTTTCTTAGGATTCACAGACTTCAGTTTCACCACTTTCTCATTTCCCCGAATCGACAGCATAGGTAAATTCATGCACCAGTCCGATGCCGTATTTATCAATCCCCATCTGGAACAAGGCTCTATATGCTGAAATTCAGGTCCCGAGTTCCACCCTATTACAGGCGAAAGCGGACGTACCCATTCCAAAATAGAATGTAACAGTGGGCTTACTCCATAATATACCATTGCTTTATGAGCAATGGCATAATCCCGGTTATTTCCGGCAACCGGATTTGCCAAAACAATGAGTCGGTTATTCAGTTCCGACTTATATTGATTAAACCACCCCTCGTCCAGATTCACGTTGCACGCATCATACAACTTTACCAATCCCAGCCGGAGTGCATCCTCTTCTTGAGTCCTATCTATCAAAACACCCTTCAAAATACCGGCCTGTACTGTAGCTGCATTTATAGAATTATCTTTTCGAGTACAATCATACAGTACATATCCCCTTACATATCCGGTGTCCTTGAATCGCTTTACGAGAGACCATGTGTCGAAACTACCCGATTCTCTCACCTTCAGCCTCTTTCTCCAGGCCTTGTAATACAACCCGTAATCCTCGACTCGGGTCTCTATCCACACCCCTTCCTGTCCGACACCCTCATTCACCGCTTGGGCAGCAAGGCCACACAAAGATTGAGCAAGATTCATCTCCCGTATATCATTATAACGGGATAAAGTGCATTTTAATATGTAATCCGGCTTTTTTTGTTCGGGCCACCAACTTTCGACGGTAGAGGCAACAGCCCGAAACGAGCATACCGACAACCATCCTACAAGAAAAATACTTCCAATAATTTTAATCTTCATATGATATAAATTTGTGAGACGAATTTACTCGGCAACCAAGAAAAACAGGGTTAATTTACGGATTACACGAGGATTTTTTCATTAACCCCTGCACTGAATTTCCTAAACACAAGATGACAAAAACCAGATAATTGTATTGTAAATTCAAAAAAGTTTACGAAATTTGTCTACAATGAGTTTTACAAACAATCTGAAAAACTATTTCAGTAAAACCTGATAGCTTATTTAATGACAAAAAATAGTATGCAAATCCACTATCGGTTTCTATTCATATTAAATATATTCCTTTCCATCTTTTCCATGACAGAAGGAGCCGGTCTCCAATTTTCCAAAGAAGTGCCACAAACCTGCCTGAATCTCTTCGATGGGGAAAAAGTGACCTTTTCCAACTCCGTTACCCTCTCTTTCGATATCTCCTTGCCCACAAATGAGGCATTCGGACAAATATGGGTATACGAAGACAGTTCTCAACCGTTCAGCTTTGCCTACATAGGACGAGATAAGAACAGTTCTTCTTTTGTTATCAACGGATTGTCCGACAAAAAAAATTTTATAGAAATTCCTATACTACCGGAAGAAATCGGTAACGGTAAATGGATACACGTAGAAACAAAACTCGATTTCCAAAAGAAAACAGCTGAAGTTTTGATAAATAACAAATCATATATATTAAATAATATACATATTCCAAATCCTTCTAAAGCAAATATCGTATTCGGACCTAACCGAAAATCGATACTGGAAGTCCCGAACATGATTCTCAAAAATATAGAAATCAAAAACAACGATAATCCGATGTTCTTTTTCCCTCTCTCCGAATCAAAAGGGAACAAAATACACGAAAAAAACAATAAAATATTCGGTTCTGTCGAAAACCCCATATGGGCCATCAACAAACAATATTATTGGGAAAAAATAGGTTCATTTGAATCCTCCCCGGCAGCCGGAATAACCTTTGACTCAACTCGCCAGCAAATTATTATCATAGGAGATAACCGGGTACAGAATTTCAACCCCGATACCCGTCAGTTATCCGATACAACACAAAATACCTGCGATACACAAACCGGGTATTCAGGAGAAGCCATATATAATCCGGTAAAGGACGAAACCTATTTTTATAACCTCGCCGACCTCGCCGGACAAACCCGGCCATTCTTCTCCATTATCCATAATGACGGTAACACCGAACTATATTATCCCGACTTTACCAATCCGCTGCACCATCACGCATATTTTTTCAATCCGCAAGACCAGTCACTCTATATCTTCGGCGGATATGGAAATTATAAATATTCCAACAAAATATTCAAATACGATTTTAAAGAAAACCAGTGGCGACAAGAAATATTTTCAGGTGATACACTCTTTCCCAGAATGCACACCGTTGCCGGGCAAGGGCCTGCCCCGGACGAATTTTTCATCTTCGGAGGCGTCGGGAATGAGACCGGGAAACAGGAACTGGGAAAAGACTTCTTTTACGACCTCTATCTGGTGAACACAACACGCAAAACCATTCGTAAATTATGGAGTACCGACTTCGGAAATCATTTTTTCATTCCCTCCCGAAGAATTGTCTTCGACTATAACAATGGCTGCATATACATACTGTGTATCGACCGCAATACAACAAACCTTTCCTTACACCGCTTCAATATAAAAAACAGAGAGCATGCCGTTGTATCCAACGAGATTCCCCTTCAGGCAAATTGCATACTCTCATCGGCATACCTGTTCGAAGACAAAAAGAACAATCAACTTTACGCCGTTGTAAGACAAAGTGAAGACAATAAGCCGGAATCATTGATAAGCATCTACAGTCTCAATACACCACCGGTCACCTTGGAAGAATTGCAGGCGGAAATATCCGAAAGCAATATTCAGCTCCACTGGATACTCCCGGCTACCGTAATTATTCTTATTCTGTTATCCGTCATATTTTTTCGATATAGAGCCAGAAACAAAGAAAAAATTTCTACCGGGAAAGAAGAACATTCCGAAAACGAACCCGAACCCGCCCCAGAAGTTTTTCCTACCGGAGTACCCGAACTCAAAAACGAAGCAAAAACAAACGCCGTATATCTCCTGGGAGACTTTAGGGCTTTCGATCGCAAAGGGATGGAAATAACCCACCGTTTCGGGCCCAAAATAAAACAAATGTTTGTCCTGTTCCTCCTATACTCAAAAGAACAAACAGAAGGTATCAGTACAGACAGGTTGTCCACTTTCCTTTGGCCTGATAAGACCGTTACATCAGCCAAAAATATACGAGGCGTGACAATCAACCATCTCAGAAATATCCTTACCGATTTCAAAAATGTAGAACTCATATACGAAGAAGGGAAATGGAGTATAAAATACCCCGAAGACTTCTACTGCGACTACTTCGAAGCTCGAAAAATAACCCGACAAATTTCATCGGCCGAAGTCCCAGATACCGACTCGGTACAGAGACTGGCGCAACTTTTGCAAAAAGGTTCGCTTTTGCCCTCTTTCGTAAGCTACGACTGGTTCGATAAAATCAAAATCAACCATGACGAACACTTCGTCAAAATTATCGAAAAGATTCTGCCGGTACTGGCAGAACGGAACAACGCCCGTTTTACCATTATCCTGTCCGACATCCTATTCTCTTTTGACAGGTTCAATGAGACCGCTCTGGAATACAAAATTTCTTCTTTGAAAAAATTGGGCAAGGCAGAATACGCCAAAGCCGTATACGAACGTTTTCAGGAAGAATACAAACAACTGTACGGTGAAACTTACAAAAAGAATACGGAGTAACTTTGAGTAAAAGGACAAAGTATGGTAACCAATCCCCCCAATAAGTCATTCTTTATAACTATCTTGATTTTTAATCTACATAAGAATTTAGAGTTTGATTAAGAACCTGGAAAATGTTATTTTAATCACACTTAACCAACTATGCATTAGCAAGATAACAACTATCATTATTTATCAAAGAAACAACACAGAATCAAAACTAGTATTTTAGGAAATTCTTCGTTTTTTACTTTTCACTTGATTTCATTTCTTATACTTGGTTGTACAAAAAGTGTTTTTCGAAGCAATCCTTCCGACTACTTGCCTATCCGCCTGAAGAATATCGTTTGGTTATCCATAGAGAATTTGCAGCCAAAAGAGTAAAGCCAAGCCTATTTTCATTTTTCATTTATTAAAATCATCATTATAATATCAAGTTGCTCTTTTGATATTTTCTTTCGCTTGTTTACATATTCTTTTAGTTTCTCGAATGCTTTAGGGCGGAGTTTATTTATTATCCGCAATTTGAAGTAATACCTCAAAACTCATTGTTTCTATGTGTTCTGTTATCTGTGTTCTCTTTAATGTGATATCACAATACTTTGGCCATTGCCAAAATAAGCCTTAATTTGAATAGGATCAGTTGCAGGCAAGAATAAAACTCGTTTTTGCTTTCCTTTTAAGATAATCGGCTTTAATGGCATATGAGATTATTTTTTCTATCGCTGATAAAATTAGTGATTGTTCAATAAACAGGGCATGATTTATTATGTTTTTAATTTATCATCTATCAAAAATTAATTCCACTAATAAACCTACGAACTCATATGTTAGTCTAATCAATAGTTTTAATTGAAATTTTACAATTAATTTTTCAAGCATCCAATAGGCACCACATAGACTCCATCTGTTCGTTTATAGGCAAAATCGCCAACACCTGTCAGTACCATACAAAAAGCAGGGGCTTTCATTTTGGAGGTGTCTATAATATTTGAAAGTGCCGTTAATGTTTTTGCACCATCCTCAATCAACTTTTCTCCACCCAATTTTATTTCAATAAGACCATACGAGCCATTACGCAAATGTACCACAGCATCGCATTCCAAACCGTTCTTGTCTCTATAATGATAAACGGAACCATCTAAGGCATCAGCATAAACCCTAAGATCCCGAATACACATTGTTTCAAAAAACAGCCCAAATGTATTCAGGTCATTAATCAAATCATTAGGACCTAGCCCAAGAGCTGCCACGCCAACTGAAGGGTCGACATAATACCTGGTATCCGATGTACGAACAGCAGTTTTACTCCTCAAGTTTGGATTCCATGCAGGCATGTCCTCAATTACAAATATTTTCCGCAAAGCAGTAAGATATGAATCTATCGTTTCATCACTGACACCCTCTGGTTCATTTGTTGATATATCGGCAAGGATTGTAGCGATACTTGCTTGAGAACCTTGATGTCTGGCATAAGAACGCATAATTCTCTTTGCCCGTTCGGCATCGCGTTTTACATTGTCAACTCGTGATATATCGCTATTTGTTATCGCTTTATAATATTCTGTCGCCTGCAACAGTGCCGCCTTTTCTGTTTTCTTTTGCAAAGCCTTAGGCCACCCTCCACGGCTAACGACAAATGCAAGCATCGGCAATGTAAGTTTATTCAAAGCTCCTATTTTATCAGGCGCAAGAAACAAATCTGATAGGCTTATCTCACCAGTAGAGTCGCCGGATTCCCACAAACTCATAGGGCGCATGGTAAGCCATCCGTATCTTCCAGTATCTGTATGATGAATATCTTTGGCTTCAGCAGGCACCGCAGAACCTGTAAGCATAAATTGTCCATCTTCGTCTCTATGGTCTACCTCAAATCGAATGGCATCCCAAAATTGAGGAACTTCCTGCCATTCATCAATCAAACGCGGAGTTTCTCCTTCAAGCAAAAAGCTAATATTAGTTTGAGCCATTTGCCTATATTGCTGTTGCTTAGTAGGGTCATCCATATAGATAACACTTTTGGCCTGCTGTTCAGCTGTGGTCGTTTTGCCACAAGCCTTAGGTCCCTCTATCAATACAGCACCCATCGCTTCTAATTTATCACGCAGAAGTTGATCCGCTATTCGATTCTTGTATTCCATACACCTCATTTTTCTGTAAAGATAGCTTATTTCTTTGTAATCCAAATCAATTTCAAAAATATATTTGGAAATTTGGCGCAAAATTATTTGGAAATTTGACATTATTTTGATTGGAAATCTGGCGTATGATTGTTTTACACTTTGTACTAGATTCAAAAAGTAACAGTTTCGAAAATTGCACTATTGTGGCATTATATATGCACGCGCGGTCGATAAACTTTAGCCGAACAATCCGTTCACCAAGTTGACCGCATCATCCTTTTTCTGATTGATGATTTTGGCATACACTTGTGTCATCTTCACATCGGCATGACCAAGCAATTTCGAGGTGGTGTAGAGGTCTGCACCGAGCGTCAGCATCATCGTCGCTAACGTGTGCCGGCTCGTGAGAACAAAAATGTACCAAAAAAGAACCAAGCAACAATAAACAAGCAAAACAAGCGAAGATATAAATATAATGTAATTACTTATTATACAGCGTATTTATTTTTAATTGATTAGTTTTTAGTTTTTTCTACAATCCATACTTTATAAACTTGTCTAATTTTACTCGGGGTAGGTTTGAGAGTTTCTTTCGAGGATGTTTTTTGTTTTTACAAGAAGGAAGCGGGCTATCTGACGAGTGAAAACGGGAAAAAGACCGAAAAAAACACAAAGATGACCGGATAATATTTTTTTGTTTTCATGTATACAGTCCCCCCTCTGGAACGAGGAAGACTGGAAAATTGCAATTGTTGTAAACATTATAAGCTATTCACTCGAATTCCTTTAAGCTCACAACCGATATCTCGAAAGTTCAAATTGCGAACCGAAGTATTCAATGCCGCAGCTTTCGCCGCCGCAAGGCCTGCTGCCTCTCCGATAGCTGCACAAATGGGCTGCACCCGATATGAACTCGCCGCCAGATGCGTTCCGCTGATGATACGTCCTGCCAGCAACAAACCCTCTACTCCGGCCGGAATAAGGCACCTGAAAGGTATACCGTAAGGCTTCACTGCCTTTTGCTCTTTGGTCAGAGACATACTCCAGTCATCCATATAATAACTACAATCGGCAATCTTATCCTCTGGCTGTAAACCCGATTTCAAATCGGTGGCCGTAAGAATATATTCACCCTTTATCCGTCTGCACTCACGAACTCCGATTTTAGGAGCCATTACAGCAGAGAAGCCGGCCTTTCGTAACGTATTCAAATCCTTTTGTATCTTCTCCAAGCAATACCACTGGGCTTCTGCCAATGCTTGAGGATCTCGGGTATCGACGAAGTGCTTTCCCCACCCCCAATGCAAGTACATACCGGCATCCCGGCCTTCCCACCCCGGATGCTCTTTCAAAAAACCATACTTATCCTCGGATATACTGACACGCTCCAAATCATCATATGGCAAAACAGCTCCGGCCTTCACCCGATTCGTTATCATCATCCACGTGCAAGGCTGTACCCTGTCGCTCGCAGCCTCTACACCGAAAGGTTCATTATAATCCGATTGAGCATCGGTACCATACATCACCTCACAACCTGCCATTTCAGCCACCAGACCGGTACCCGTAGCATCTATCGTCATTTTTCCCGATATTTCCTGCATACTTCCGTTCCAGAATACCCGTACTCCCGAAACACGTCCCGACGATACCACGACATCCACTACCGGAGCTCCGCATATCAGCGTAAGCGACTTCTCTTTCACAATCATCTCATACAGAATCTGGGAAAACGCTGTGGGATGCCACCAGTGACTGCGACCATCACCGCCATCACCGAAATCGGGAAGCGCAACAGCATCATTCGAATAACGGCTATTCAGTCCTTGTATCATTTCCAGATAAATACCCACTCGCGGGCCACCACACAGATATGTCACAAACTGGTCTACCGGTGCACCTCCCGGCAACAAGTCCTCCTCCACCAATGCCACTTTCGCCCCTTGACGAGCAGCGGCAATGGCAGCCGGAATACCCGACGCACCGGCACCCACTACAACAACATCATATTGCACCGAATCATATACTGAAGAGCGGGCAGAAACTCCCTTTTTAACCGTCGTAGCCGTTACCAAAGAAGGTATCATACACCCGGCCAGTCCGGCTGTCGTCATTTTAAGAAAATCGCGACGTGTATTTTTCATAGGACAAGAACATTTTAATTGCAATAATATGCAAATATAGAATATTTATTTCATATCCATTGACAAAATAAAGTCATATTTAATGTTAAATACAATGTTTAATTCTAAATTAATACTATATTTGGAACAAAATAAATGGGAACATCAAAATAGTTAATTAATTATAATATTAACATTTACATGAGAGAAACAAAATGGTATATATTTCTCTTGAGCATGATACCTATACTCCTGTATGCCGAAAACAATTCCTCAGACAGGCCATACCTCTTACAGTCCAGTCCTTGCGCCCCGAATATCTGTTCGATAAACTACGACAAAATGAATCGGGAAGAACGGTTGCTGGCTGTCTCCCTGCAAGGGCTAATAAATCGTAAACAGCCCCGTATCTATCTGAGAGAAAGACTGTCGGACCATCTACTGAATCTATACAAAGAAAAAGGAATTATAAAAAAAGAAACAGAATATTCTGCTCTGTTGCCACTATTGAAACAGTACAAGGAAGAAATCACCGGAGCCATCATCTACGACCCGGAAAAAACATGGACCATAAATTTGGTATCGAACATCGCATCGGTCGAAGACAGAATCATTATCTCTCCCTGTCAACTTCCCCAAGTCGAGCAAGCAGGAATATCGGATATAAAAGATATAAAAGACTTCGGCTTTAAAAATGAATGCGAAGCATTCGACTGGTATATGGCAAATATTTTTCCAAAACAATACCACTCTATCCTATCGGTATGCGGTTATGAAAAAATGCACGACATATACCGGGACTATCTCATATGCTTCAGAATACCGACCTTCTGGCTACCTGGAAAAAAAGACCCGGACTATAACCCCGAAATGGAAAATCGTATCATCCGCCTATGGCAAAAAACTCCGGTAAATATACCGGTCATTGGCTTTTGGCCGGCAACAGAAAGCGGATATGAAGAATACGAAGGAGTACAATTAGCCGGAAAATACGGAAAATTCACAATCGTAAATACATGGGCAGGAAATTACAGCTTCCATTCAGGTACAGGAAATTCCGAAATAAAAATGCAACAACGCAAACGTAACGAAAAAAAACAATTCGACCCGACTCGCAAATATGTAGCACTCACCATGATAGAAAGCGGTGACGCTATCGGATACATCCAATACGGATTAGGGGCACGGCAATGGGATGAGCCGGAACGGGGACAAGTACCCATAAGCATAGGAATCACTCCTGCCGTACAATATCTTATGCCCTGCTACCTCAAACACCTCTTTCGGTCGGCCACAGCAAACGAATATTTCTTTTGCTCCATATCCGGAGCCGGTTACTGTTATCCATTGGAGCAATACGCCTCGGAAACCCAAGACAGAAACAAAACCCTATCTGAGTACTTTGAAAAAACAGCAACCCTGATGCAAAAACTGGACTTAAGCATATTGGGATTGTACTCTCACCCCAACCGGATGTGGGACGAAAGAGACCTGCATACAGTCTCGAATTACATATTGCCCCAAAAACAGATAAAATCTATTTTGTCAGACATGGGACGTTGCGACGGATATACAGGAAAAAATGCAAATGACATGCTGAATGCAAACACCAGCGTACATCACATACTGACACGCTGGTCAACCGAAATATGGCCTTATGACGACCGTCGATACGACAAACCGGCAGCCGACTGGTTGATACGAGAAATCCGGGAACAAGGAAAAGAGGGGAACTTCCTTCCCGTTATGTTTTACAGTTGGCATTACGGGCCAAGACGATTGAAAATAGTCAAAGACACCCTCGAAAAAGAAGGATATCTTTTTGTTACCTTAGACGAATTTGACAGACTTTTCAGAGAAGCAACAAATCGATATAACTAAGAAAAAGAAACTATGAAAAAAGCCATTTTATTTTTTATTTTGATATACACCTTTATACCCATACAGTCACAAATCATATACTATGTACGGGAAAACGGAGTAGACGATCTGGCCCGTTGCGGAGTCACCGAAGACGAAGCATTCCGAACCATCCATTTCGCCATAAAACAATGTTCGGCTCTAAGTATGATTATCGATGTCGCCGGAACTTTGGCGCACAGGAATGATACCATTCCCCCCGACAAAACCGTCACTATACAATGCAGCCAACCCGAAAAAGCCATACTCGACGTACCACTCAACGAGACCGGCAGACATTTTTATCTGACCGGAAATTGCGAATTGAGATTGAATAACATCACTCTCCAAAACGGGAATATGGACAATACGGAATACGGCGGAGCTATCTTTGCCCAATACGCAATCGATGATGCAGGAATAGGTATCCCTGTCTTAAAATGCGAAAATGTAGATTTCATAGCCAATTCCTGCGGAACAGCCGGAGCCTGCTACTTGAATGGAGCAACAGCCGGTTTTGAAAAATGCACATTCAGCGGCAACAAAGCAGAATACAATGCCACAGGAAGAGGAAACTCCGGAGCTATATTGGCCATGTCAAAGGAACAACCGTTGGCAATGAACATAAAACAATGCCTGTTTCTCAACAACTCGGCCGTAAATACCGGAGGAGCCATACGCATCTATGCCTCATCCCAAACAGACGTCATCATAGAAAACAACACTTTCTACCAAAACCAGACCTACCAACAAGGCAATATTTGTCTGGAAGGGACTGAAGCACCGTTATCACCCGAGGACGAAAGAAATATCACATTCACCAACAATACCATTAGCCAAAATACGGCACAAAAGGATAATCAGACCGGCGGCATATACCTCAAGACCCTAAACGACGTCGTCATTCTGCGCAACAACCTGATATTCGGCAATACATATGCATCTATACAATGCAATACGATAAGTGCCAAGCTGAAAATAGCCAAAAACAACATTACGGACAATACCGTTGCCGGGACTTCAGACAAAGGTCTTATCATGAATATAACCGGTAATTACGACAGCCGTACCGGAAACTTGCTTGTAAACGAAGAAGAAAAAGTCATACAACCTGCATCGGTAGCCGGCAAATACATCCTGGCAGATGATGATTTGCAAAACAACGGTGGTACTACGCTCACCCTTGCTATAAATGAAGGCAGCTGTGCCATCGATGCAGGCACAACGGAACAAGCCCCTCAATCAGACCAGAGAGGATATCCCCGCAGAGGAAAACCGGACGTCGGAGCCTACGAGAATGATGGAGAATTCCTGCCTATACTGAAAAATGAAATATCACCCACAGCCGACATATACCCCAATCCCTTCCAAAACAGCATCCGCCTCAACCCCGACATACAAGCAAAAGCAGTATATATTTATAACCTCTTGGGACAATTCATCCTGCAAAAAAGCGTATGGGACAACCAAGCCGACCTCTCGCAACTACCTCCCGGACAATATATAATTTTTATACAATCAGACATCACCCCCGGAAAAAAGAGCATACTTATAAAAAGCCCCGCCGATATTTTGCAATAATACAAATATCCTGCCTTCTAAAGGATGATGCCCAATCCTCTCTTGAGAAAAAAAACACAACTATAAAGCGTCATTTTCAAATAAAAAACAATATTCCTCTCTTGCCTCTTTCAAGAGGCAAGAGAGGTGTGATATTCGCACATAGCTGCCTAAATCAAAAAAAACTTTCACCAAAATCCAACAGGCAACAACAACCTAAGCAGCACCCCTTACCGCAACATACACCTTTCTCCTATCCTAAAGAAGGTCTGGAAATGTGTAACAACAAAATGCACATTACAACAAAAATTTTTTTCCATTAGAAAATTTAGACTGACCCCAAACAAGCTCTTAAAAATATTCCGTATTTTTGTATTCTACAGATTTATCCTCATTCCAAATCTCTACGTACTCTTTACATATTTAGAGACTCGGAATGACACTGTGAAATAATTACAGAACAAAATCACATACAATTATGAAAACAAAAGAAGTACCTGTATTGCTCCTGACCGGTTACCTGGGCAGTGGAAAAACAACTCTGGTCAACCATATCCTCTCCAACGAACGCGGTATCAAATTCGCCGTAATAGTCAACGATATAGGAGAAGTCAATATCGATGCCGACCTCATACAGAAAGGTGGTATCGTGGGTAAAAAAGACGACAGTCTCGTGGCTCTCCAGAACGGCTGTATCTGCTGTACACTGAAGATGGACTTGATAGAACAAATCAATGACATCCTGAAAATGAACCGTTTCGACTATATAGTTATCGAAGCCAGCGGTATTTGCGAACCGGCACCCATAGCACAAACCATCTGTTCCATCCCCCGTATGGGAAAAGAATATACCCAATTCGGTACCTGCCGTTTAGACTGTATCGTTACTGTGGTAGATGCTCTTCGGTTGCAAAGCGAATTCGCCTGTGGCAAGGAACTGACTCGTAAGAATATTGACGAAGAAGACATCGAAAATCTTATCATCCAGCAAATCGAATTTTGTAACATTATCCTGTTGAACAAAGCCTCCGAAGTACAACCTGAAGAATTGGAACGCATCAAACAAATTATCCATACACTACAACCCGGAGCCGAAATTATCGAATGCGATTATGCTAACGTAGACCTCGATAAAATTATACATACGGAAATGTTCAATTTTGAACGCGTAGCAACCTCGGCAGGATGGATTCGAGAAATAGAGCGTCAGGCTACCGAAGAGGAAGAAAAAGAAGCTAAAGCCCACGAGCACCACCATCATGAACATGAACACGAAAAAGAAAAAGAAGAGCACGAGCACCACCATCATCATCACCATCATCACCCAGAAGGTGGTGAAGTAGAAGAATATGGTATCGGGACTTTTGTCTACTACCGCCGCCCGGCATTCGATATACACAAGTTCGACCGTTTCATTGCCACAAAATGGCCACGCAACATCATCCGGGCCAAAGGAGTTTGTTACTTCAGCCACAACCGGGATATGTCATTTCTTTTCGAGCAAGCCGGAATACAAAAAAAATTAACTGAAGCAGGTCTTTGGTATGCCACAGCTTCCGAAGAAGACCTTATCCAACTTCTGAGCCAAGAACCGGGATTGTTTCGCGACTGGGACGAAAAATACGGCGACCGTATGCAAAAAATCGTTTTTATCGGTCAGCATCTGGACAAAGAACAATTGACGCGAGACCTCGACGAATGCCTTGAATAAGAAATTTTAAAACAAACTGCAAGGCGAGAGCAAAGGTTCAAACTTGTTTGAGGATCTATGCAGAGCCGATGCGTTTCTTGAAATGAAATTAAAATAATACATAAATAATGAAGTTGCTTCAAAATAGAAACTGAAAGTTAAGAATCTTATCGATTAAAGCACTAAAAAGAAAATCCCCCTGTTTTGCCTTAATTCGCTAAAATACAAGGTAAAAACAGAGGGATTTTTATACCATAACTTATATATCTAAGTAAGAGCTCGCTTTTTCTATTTTTAATCACCTATTACAAACACATCTTGAAAATCTCCTCGATATCACTTTGCGCAAGAGGCTTAAAACCCTGTAAAACACCTCCACCGCAGGCTTTTCTTGCCATTATAGGAAAATCTTCGGCCCGGATACCCACTTCAGTAAATGTTCGCTTCAGTCCCAATACATCGAACAGGAATTCCGACAACTTTTCAATACCTTGCTTGGCTATTGCCATAGGCTCCTGATTAGCATCGATACCGAAGACATTCACTCCAAACTGCACATATTTCGCAACCGTTGTCTCATCCAAACAATACTCCAGCCAACGCGGAGTAAGAATGGCAAGTCCCAGACCATGTGTAATATCATAGATAGCCGACAACTCATGCTCCATAGGATGACAACTCCACGCCTGCTGTTTACCACCATTGACAAACCCATTAATTGCCCATGAAGAAGTCCACATCAGATTGGCACGAGCCTCATAATTCGTCGGGTCCTTCATAGCGATCGGAGTATATCGGACAATAGTCTTCATCATCCCCTCCATAAAACAATCCAGCATAAAAAGGTCTTGGTTCATATTGAAATAAACCTCTATAATATGCGACATCATATCAGCAGCCCCACAAGCCGTCTGATAGGAGCTTACCGTATACGTGTTTGACGGATCGAGAAAAGAAACTTTGGGAAGCAATGGACTGGCCATACGTCCTATCTTGTCCTTAGTCTCTGGATTACTAATAACACCGCCTGTATCCATTTCAGATCCCGTTGCCGACAAAGTCAAAACCGTAACAATCGGTAACGCCTTCTCTACCGGAGCCCACCGACTGAAAAACTCCCATGGATCAAAGTCCACGCAGGCACCGGCAGCCATCCATTTCGTAGCATCTATCGTCGAACCACCACCGGCAGCCAATAAAACATCTATCTTCTCGTCCTTACAAATCTGGGCACCCCGCCTTACACTATCAATACGGGGATTCGGTTCTATACCAGACAACTCGAACACCTCCAAGCCCGCCTTCTTCATTTCATCCATAACCGCATCATAAAGCCCAATTTTTTTTATAGAACCACCACCATAAGTCAGCAATACTCGTTTCCCGTATCTGCTCAACTCTGCACCCAAATGGCACAATTGATTTTCTCCAAAATAAACCTTGACCGGAATATCATATACAAAACTATTCATATTACACATTATTTTTATAGTTAGTAAATCTCAATATATCACCCCTGCAATTATATCAGTTCATTTGTTATTGGTACATGCAAATATCAACAATTTTTCTCAAATAAATAGTAGACAAATTACAGCTTATATTACCCAAATTACAGTTTATGTCATGCCCTACAACTTGGCTTCCTAAACGAGATAAAAATAAAGAATCAAGTTTTTATTAAGAGTCTGCCCGAATTTTGCTCGGGCCAGGAGTGAGAGTTTTTCTTTCGAGGATATTTTTCTGTTTCTAAAAGGAGGATAATAACTATCTGATGAGTGAAAACCGGAAAAAGTCAGAAAGAAAACGCAAAAATGACCGGATGATATTTTCTTATTGGAAAATGTAGACTCTAAAAATGTTTAAAATAAATAACAAAAAAAGAAAAGCAAACACAAAACTGTTATATTTATATAGAACATTCAAAAACCGGATTGGAATCTTGTCCAAAACAAAGAAATATAAATGCTTCTATAGAAATTAATTAAACAAATTTTTAAAATTACAAATATGAACATTACCGATTTAAATACATCTGAATTTGTAACAAAAGTAGGAGATTATAAAACATATCCCGATAACTGGAAATACATAGGGCATAAACCCTGTATAGTGACATTTCATGCTCCCTGGTGCGGCTACTGCAAAGCTCTATATCCCATCTTGGAAGAAGTATCCGAAGAATACAGTGACAAAGTAGATTTCTATCGAATAAACGTAGACGAAGAAGAGGCTCTGGAAACAGCTTTCGACATAGAAAAGATTCCCACATTACTACTCTGTCCGGTAAAAGGAAAAGAAACAATGACTTTAGGTGTTATGGGAAAAAAAGAATTGAAAAAATTAATAGAAGATACATTACTCAAATAATCTTCATTAAATATATAAATAAATATAGATAAATTAAACATTATACTGATAGTTTACAACAATATACCATATTTATATTTATTTTTTTAGATATATATACCTGATATAATTAAAAATAATTTCCGTATATTTGTCCGAAAATAGTAAAATAAAACAATATTTTTTATAAATAAAAGATGGTTTATGGATATAGAATTTTTCTATTCTTCGGATTATCCTTATCGTCTCAACAGGTATATATTACATATGAAATGCACAAAAAAGAAAAATAACAACAAATACAAAAATTCGCAATATGACAAGTTGAATAGAAGAATGGGTATAATTGTGTTTATTTTAATACTTATTCTTTTTTTTCTGTTAGCCCATTTTTCTTTCTCAGAAACAAAATAAACTGAATGGGGTAAGTCTCAAAACACAATTTCATTTTCCAACCATACATGGGAGCGATATATTAGTCCCCCTATAAACTTACCCAATCATTCAATAACCGACATAACAAAAAACGAAATACTTAATCTTAGAAATCGACTTTAACCACATCACTCTACTAGTCACCAAGTACATCACCAAGTACAGATAAATAACGTCTCAACGAGGCAACTCTTGCTTCCGTTACAAATATTTGAAACAAATTAGACCTTTACCTTACCATTTATTATCAAATGAAGCCGAAGTAAAAAATATTCTATGGAATATTTGCCCATTCTACCAATACCTCAAAAGTCTTGTAAATCCGTAATCCGTCGATTACAACATACATATAACGGAATAAATAGCTACTTTATTAGGCTTAATAGAACAAAAGATAATCGCTCAGAACAAAATCATTGAGAATTTGAAAAAACTAAAGTACGCAATTAGAAAATGGTGTTTACCTTATTAAAAGATAAGCATACAAAAAGTTTTGAAATAAATCAATTTTTTTGTAACTTAATCTGCAAAAAAATGATGATAACAGATATATTACAGATTTTTGACCCTCTAAAGGATAATGTAAATACAGTACCTGCTTTACCAGGAAATTATATTTTTGTTTTACGAAAAAACAGAAAGTTACCAAATGTTGGTATTCCTGTAACCTACACTAAGTTTAGAGAGTATGAGGTTATTTATGTTGGTTTAGCCAGTGGCAGTCTTAAAGATAGAGATGTCAAAAAACACTTTAACGGAAATGCTGGAGGTTCAACCCTAAGGAAAAGTCTTGGTTGCCTGTTTGGATATAATCTAATTCCACGAGATTCTAATTATAACAGCAATGGGAAAACCAAGTTTAGTGCTACAGATGAAAGCAAACTATCAGGTTGGATAAAAACCAATCTACTACTTTTTTATTATCCAAATAAAGATTTTGTTAATGTTGAATCTCGTTTAATTCAAGAGTTAAATCCTCCATTAAATTTAAATAAGAACAACAATGTTGTTAATTTAGAATTTAGAAAACATCTTACTAAACTCAGGAACAATAAACCTGTGTTACCTTATGATAATATTGGAAAAATTATGAATCAAAGAAATTCAGGAAAAGAATTATATGTTCAAGTATGGCAAGATTATTTATCAAAGATTTTGCTCGCTATAAATTCTACAAATAAAACAGTAAAACTTAACCATTCTTTATTTGAAGCTGTTGGAAATAGAAACAGATCAGGGTATTCTTTTCGTTTAGATATTGATAATGGCATAGTACCAAGAAAAAAAGGCTCTGATGTTGCACGAGATTTGAAAAAAGTCTTGGATGAAAGCAGTGTTTTTAAACATTTGGCTAATGGAAAAAATATAATCATTAGATTAAATGGCAGTTTTGAATTGACTGTTCAAGTTATACGGTGACATTAAATCTTTAATCAAAGGATTTAACCAACAGCTACTAATCCAAATAATGATTGAACCACCCATAAACTTAAGAATCTAGCTCTAATTAAAAATAGCTATTCAGGAACACAGGTTGGACATTGAGACACCTTACAAAGTCTCACGCATAGAAACGATTAATAAACAGCCCATTGGTTATGTGCAAGAGATTTCTGAGAACTTTAAGCTTAACATAGGAGACATCTTGTTCAGTAATATCTATAGCGTTCAGTATAGCAACACTGCTTATATTGACAAAGAATATGGGCTTTACCATGGTATGAATCTTTTGCGCATAATACCAAATGCAAATATTGTTTTGCCTCGTTTTCTACATCTTCTTCTTTGCACCGAAAAAGCTATAAACCACTTCTAAACTATATGTAACAAGACCGTTTCGAAAACCAGCATCAATCAAACAGATTTAGGAAAGAGTTATTTTGCGATTCTATCAATAACAGCTCAACAGGAGATTTTTTGTATGTTTGAAGTTGTAAAGAATAAAATTAAGAACGAGCTGTTAATTGCAAATCAACTGCAACAGCAAAAGGCATACCTACTCCAACAGTTGTTTATATGAACATCTGTCGGAGTAGATAGTTCCTCTGTACAATAAGTTATAGGGTTTCTATTTGAGAGACCCCTAATTTCTTTCTATACTTTCTCCTTCTACTGTTTCTTTAAATACAGAAAATAAGCTATTGCTTATTATACAAGTTTTATAGAAATTATTTTTAGCATAAACTCTATGTTTAGTATTATTTATACGTATTATAACAATAAAAACACCACATATTAGTCTATAAACTTTTACGCTCGTCGGGACGGATGATTCCTCCCCTAAAGCTAACTCTAGCATTTTCCGACCAAAGAATTTAATAAACTATGATGTATCTTGATTCTCCTTAACTTACTGAAGAGTAGTTTTTTGTTCTTGCATTTTATAATTTAAGATATCCGAAATTACGAAGCAGAATTCCTTCTTTTGATTCCCCAAATTTCTCAGCATCAATGTTTGATATAAACCGCACAATAACAGCCTTATGGGAAAACCAAAAATTTTTTATTGCTATTTTAAAACGTTCCTTTTCCAACGGTGCAGAACATTAATCTATATTCATATACTTCATAGTTATTCTACTTTGATGGTTTGCTATTTACCCTCAATGGCTCCATGCTGATGGTATTTTAGATTTTCCGAACAACCATTTCTTCCCACAATTCTCTTTCATCAAAAATGTTTTTGATATGTTCACTAATAGTCGAACGCGACTATCCGAATAGTTCACAGATTTGCATCTGAGCAAGCCATATTACCCCCAAGAATGGACAAATACCGCCTCAAAGATGCTGTTTCCGATTGCGCCACGAAAATTTGAAATATTTCAGGGTGTTTGTCTACGTGGGAAGTTTCCAATGCCTTGTAATAAGCTAATTTCTCATCGTTCGTACCTTTGAGGTTTACGATGGTATAGCCGTTCCGCAATAGGTACAGGTTCATCAAAAGGCGTGATGTGCGTCCGTTACCGTCTATAAACGGATGTATGCGGACCAGTTCATCATGAAGATAGGCAGCAATTATCACTGGATGCACCTTTTCAGCCTCCATTTCTCGGAAATGCAGCATAAAATCTTCCATTTGCTTTTCTATCAAATACGGTTGGGGCGGCATATACCGACTTCCTGAAATCATCACAGGCACACAACGATAATACCCTGCATTCTCGCGGTCTATGCCATGCAGTACAAGCGCGTGTATTTCCTTGATTGTACGCTCGCTTATCTCTAAACCTTTCTTCGCGAAGTCCTTTATATAGCCTATCGCTTCAGTATGGTTTATGGCTTCCAGATGCTCGCGCATGGACTTTCCCGAAATGGTTACACCCTCATTAACTACAAGCTCCGTTTCCTGTAAAGTAAGCGTATTTCCCTCGATACGGTTACTTTCGTAGGTATATTCAATGGTTAATGCGTCCTCAATCTTTTTCAGAGCCGCGGCAGGTAGGGGGCGCATTTCGGATATACGCGCTTTCAGCGTGTCGCATTCCTGCAATATGGCAGATAGTTCGGCTTTCATTCTCTTTCTGCTTTTATGATTATGGGGTTACCGCAATGGGGCATGCCTAAGTAAGATTGTCTTTGCTGGATTGTTCAAACAGACCTGCAACTGATCAGCCCCTTGCATCCGCCAGATTATTTATATTGTCAAATGTCGGGTTCTCGGATAATATACGCTGCTTAATCCCATTCTTTTAGCTATGTCTGTTTTCGATAACTTTTTCTCCTTTAATAAAGTGTCAATATCTATATACTTTTATTTCTTCTGCAAATATAAAAATGTTGTTTGTATCGTCAATATAAACAATAACAAAAATATATAAGGTAAATGAAGAATTAGAAGCTTTCGAAGCAATGACCGAAGATGAGGCTTATAGAATATATAATGTAGATTACAAAGAAGAAGTGAAGTACCCCCCAAAAAAAAGTTGGACTGATTAAACACTATCCAGTTATTGTGAGAGTTCGGTATTACATCGAACTCTTTCCTTTTAACCGAGGTTTATCTTAGAGACAAAAGTTTCTAAAAATGTTACATCTATGTTACACCCTGGCAACAAAAAAGCACCCATAATAACATACTATAAGTGCTATACAGTAGCGGATTCGGGAATCGAACCCGAGTCTCATCCGTGAGAGAGATGCGTGCTAGGCCACTACACTAAACCGCCATAAATAATATCTTGCCTTAAAGACGACACAAAATTACAGTTTATTTTTTATATTGCAATAAATTTTTCTTATTTTCTTATCTAAATTTACACCCGAAAAAGTAATATTACCTTCTCTAAAAAGAGATATGAAGGACGTATGATATACACCTCCCTCTTTATCTGCTGTTCCCGAAAAGACAATCAAGAAAATAAACCGCACACAGACAATAAACCCCGGCACCTACTATAAAGATACCGGGGTTTATCATATCTTAAAACTTGCTTTACGATAGCTATCTTTATTTATCGACAGAGAATTTAAAGATACACTGACTCTTATAAGTCTCACCCGGTCTCAACACAGCAGTAGGCCAGTCAGCCTTATTAGGCGTATCCGGATATTTCTGAGTCTCAAGACATACCGAAGCTCTTTGATTGTACACGATACCTTTCTTTCCGGTCAATGTTCCATCCAAGAAGTTACCGCAATAAACCTGAACACCGGGTTCATTGGTATATACATCGAGCACAATCCCCGTCTTCGGTGACTTCAATGATGCAGCCTTTTTCGAAATATCTCCCTTGGCATTCAATACCCAGTTATGGTCATATCCCTTACCATTTTTTATCTGCACAAAAGCAGTATCATTGATACGTTCACCGATAGCAGTAGGAGTACGGAAGTCCATATCGGTACCCTCTACGGGCAATATTTCTCCTGTCGTCATAAAAGTACTGTCAACCGGAGTATATGAATCAGCATCTATTGTCAACAAATAATCCGAATTATCCCCTGTCGGGTCACCGTCGAGATTAAAGTACGAATGATTAGTCATATTGACAACCGTCGGCTTATCGGTTGTAGCTTCATACTGTATATCGATAGCATTATCATCGGTCAATGTAAATTTCACATTACATGTCAAATTTCCTGGAAAACCTTCTTCCCCATCCTTGGAGACATAAGTCAGCTGCAATTCCTGGTCATTCAATTTTTGGGCATCGAATATCTGGTACTGAAAACCCTTAGGCCCGCCATGCAAACAATGTCCGTAATTATTCTGAGGCAATTGATACTCAACACCATCAAGAGTAAATTTACCTTGATTGATACGATTGGCATAACGACCTATAGTAGCCCCGAAATCGCTTGGATATTTTATATAATCCTGTATCGAATCAAAACCCAGCACCACATCTTTCATATTACCATCCTTATCCGGAACCATAACAGATACAATACGGCCTCCGAAATTAGTAATACAAACTTCCATATTGTTCTTATTTTTAAGAACAAACAAATCGGTCTTCTTACCCTCTACCTCCGTTTGGAAATCGCTTCCTTTCAGACCGGAAGCTGTCAGTGATTCTGTGGTATTTTTACCACCTGAGCAGGCACATAACAAAGCTAAGCCTACTACCCACATTAAATTTTTCATTGGTTTTTATTTTAAAGTTTTACACTCTATCTCTATTCCTTACTTATCTAAAGAACGACAAATACTGTCATTTATTTTCTTCAATTTCTGTTCATCTACCTTAATCACTTTACGGTCATAAGTCATCAGGCCATTTACCTCGATTTCGACATCCGTTGTCTGAGTATATACCGCAGCCGAGAATCCGTTTTTAATCAACTGTTTCAACTGTTTGGCAAATTTTGCATATTCTTTCAATACCTCATCAGAACTGTTAAACTGCACATACCCCCAATTGCGGTCCGGTTCCCAGATATGGCCTTTGACAACCATTCCTATACCTCCGTATTCACCCAGTACATTAGCACGTTGTGCATCATAAAGATACATTTCAGGACCCGGATAATTATGAAGGTCGAGCATATCCCCGCAAGTATAGTGATTTCCTCCACTTGCCGGGTTCACCAGGCGAGTCGGGTCATAAGCTTTGGTCCATTCTGCTATCTCAGGAGTTTTAAACTGTCCCCACGCTTCATTGAACGGAACCCAAGTCCCGATACATGGGTATGAATAAAGGCAATCGATAATCTCTTTCCACTCTTTTTTATAATTAGCTTCCGACTCGGCAGAACGTTTCACTTCCGTTCCGGTGAAATATTGGCGGTTTTGCCATTCGGGATTCCTGTCCCCACTCGGCATATCCTGCCATACGATAATACCCAACTTGTCACACCACGTATACCAACGGGCAGGTTCCACTTTGATATGTTTTCTTATCATATTGAACCCGAAGTCCTTCGTTTTCTGGATATCATATACCAAAGCCTCGTCCGTAGGTGCCGTATATAAGCCATCAGGCCACCAACCTTGGTCTAACGGCCCGAATTGGAATAAATCCTTAT
This sequence comes from Coprobacter secundus, assembly GCA_000803105.1. Lineage (GTDB taxonomy): Bacteria > Bacteroidota > Bacteroidia > Bacteroidales > Coprobacteraceae > Coprobacter > Coprobacter secundus. Next base: position 87,319 of record JTDA01000015.1, on the reverse strand, counting down.
TATTCAATTGCAAACGGACAATACCGTTAGAATCCCGATGAGTCGAATACTTACGCATAGCCGCATAACTCTTCACTTTATCTACAGCCTTACCATTCGAAATCAGTGATACTTGCATGTCATATAAGAAAGGAGAATCCGGTGACCACAATTTCACGTCTTTAGGCATTGATATCTCTACTGGCAATCCGTTTATAGATACCCCCTTAGCCACTTGTTTAACATCCTTCGATACTACAACCTCAATACGGTCTGCATCCGAAAGATTCTTTGCAGCAACTGACAAAGTCAACATATTACGGTCTATATCCGGAGTAGTTTTTACCGACTGGATATACTTCTCCGGAACCGGTTCCAACCATACAGTCTGCCATATTCCACTTACCGGAGTATACCATATCCCCCCCGGATTATTTACCTGTTTGCCCCGTGGCTGGTATCCCTTATCCGTAGGGTCCCATACCTTCACTGTCAACTTGTTACTCCCCTTCTGCAAAGCCGGAGTTATATCAAAACTAAACGGAGTGAAACCTCCCGTATGAGAGCCCACCTTCACATCATTTACCCATACATCGGTTTTCCAGTCTACAGCACCGAAATGCAAAATAATATTTTTATTTTTCCAAGAAGATGGCACAGTAAACTCCCGTTCATACCAGATTTCATTCTCTGCACCGACTCTCTTTCCTACTCCTGATAAACTCGACTCAACAGCAAAAGGAACCAATATTTTACCGTCAAACTGCTGCGGCTTCTGTTGATTGGCTGTGACTATCGAATAGTTCCAAAGACCATTCAGATTCTGCCACTCACTCCTCTCCATAATAGGACGAGGATACTCAGGTAATACATTATTAACATCTATTTTTTCAGCCCAATCTGTCTTTATCCGGTCCCCTGCCGGTTTCCACTGGGCAAACATAGGGATAGTAACTGTGGCTATAACAGCCGATAATAATATCTTTCTCATGATACACTGGTTATTTTGACAAATATAAATAAATAAATGTACAAAATACAATTAACAAATCTTAATTAATGATTAACAATAAATAAAATTTTATTTTCTCAGTTATTTTCTCAGGCTGGGTATCCCTTCATGCCACCAAACTCTTTTATTCGACAACAGCCAACTCTTTCCGTAATCATCATTTCCCTGAAAAAACAGAAAGGTCTTGCCTCCCGGAGCCTTGAAAATATGCGGATGACCCGATTCACAATAATTCCATGTGCCCCAGTCTCCATTGCTCAAAAAAGGTTTATTGCTCATCTTCTCCCAATGGATACCATCTTTACTTTTGGCAACACCGATTTGCTGAGGATTATTATTATATGCCCCAGCATAAAACATGTACATCCACTCTCCTAATTGCACCACAGAAGGAGCTTCAACACATTTTCCCTCCCAAGGGTATTCCGGTACCAAAATAGCTTTATCAGCTGCTTCTGTCCAACAATCACGTGCAAAAGACGCTCCTACCGGAGCCGTGGCCACTCCAATAATCTGTGTACTGAAATCAGGGGTACGCGTAGCATAATAAAGGTAATACTTATCATTGCAAAAGACCACCTCCGCATCTATAGCTCGCCCGCAATTCCAATCACCTGAAGGGGCAAATATAGGATTGGAACTATCACGCGTAAAGTTTATCCCGTCTACCGACCAAGCATGACAAATAGCATCGCGATTCCCATTGCCATAACTTTGATAAAAAAGATGTATCGTATCGTTCCTTACCAGCCCGCCGGGAGCACAAAATCCCCGAGCTTCATACGTTTCCTCCGGCTCTATCTCTCCTATCCGTTTCCACTCTCTCAAATTTTTACTTTCCGCTATACCGATACCCCACCCCTGCATACCTGAAGCATTCTCTCGAGGCGGAATGGAATAATACATTAAATAACGACCTTGAAAAAACAGGACATGAGGGTCTTTGGAAAAAGGTCTCCCCACTCGAGTCGTATCACCGAAATACATTTCATGCTTTCCCGGATGCACAATATTTCCGGATTTCCCCGGCCGAGCCAGGGAAAATCCGGAAACACCAACTAAAAAAGCACACACTATAATCAACTTTTTACTCTTCATATTTTTCATTTAAGAGTTTTCTGCACTCGCAGACCGAATATACCGCCAGCAGTCATACCCGGAAGAGCTTTTAATTTAACAACCACCTTTTTCTTACCCCGGGTCAAATTACTCGGTATCGGATATACCTTCTCTATCAATGCACTATAAGTCTCTGCACGAAGTTTTTGGTCTGCAATCTTCCGATTATCTACCAATATGTCGAATTCCCGGTTACCTCCGTCCGTACTGTTATAAGTCAGTACCAACTCCATAGGAGACGTCCCGTCTACTTTCACAACATAAGAAAACCAACCTCCATTCGAAGCATCGCGCCAAGAGTCAGCTCCACCTCCCGAATGAGTATTTTCGCCCTTCAATTGATGTTTTTTCTCCGAAACTTCATTACCGATGATTACTTTATCCACGATACGTCCCTGATCTATCAACTGACGACGAATAATATTCTCTTCATACGGGAACCATACTGTCATTTCTCCTGTCCCCCGGTGTGAACGAGCATAATAAGGAATCAGCGTCAATGTATCCTCTTTTTCCTTTATAGTCGTATAGTTATTTTCCGAAACAATCCGTCGGGCATCTGTATCCTTCAGCAATACGACACCATCAAACATTTCGGAAGCCGGTTGTACATCGAATTTTTGATTTTCATTCATAAGGAAATTCATAACCTCACCCTTATTATCGGCAAATTCCGCACAATATACAATAGGCCCTCTTTCGATAGACAGATAGCCCCTGTCCGCTTCGACCTGCTCATTTGCCAAAACTTTATGAACATCCATCGGCAAAGCAAACTCTACAATATCGCCTTTTTGCCAGATGCGTGACAATACAGCATATCCTTTCTGCATGTCATAATCAACCTTCTCTCCGTTGACATATATATCAATTACAGGAATATTCTTATCGGTATAAGCATATAAATCCGAACCTACAGGCATATCGCGAACCCAACCCGGAATACGGAGCATAACATCAAATGCCTCTATCTTGTCAGGCTCAACAGCCAGTTTTATCTTACCATCCCAAGGATATTCGGTAGACTGCGCTACCCTTAGATGCGTACCGGTCTTCAAGACAACATCAGCAGTATTCGCCCCATACAGATTTACATACATGCCCTTGTCCGAAACTGAATACACATATCCCGGAACCGACGGTATAAAACGTGCCAAATTGGACGGACAGCAAGAACAATCGAACCACGGGCTCCGCAACGAACCGCCTTTATCGCAAGACAACACATTAGGATAGAAAAACTTAGAGCCATCCAACTCCAGTCCGCTCAACACACCATTATACAACGAACGTTCCAGAATATCTATATACTTCGAATCTCCATGCAACATAAACATACGCAAATTCCACATACAATTGGCTATAGCAGCACAAGTTTCGCAATACGCAGTACTGTTCGGTAATTCATAATTCCGACCGAACGCCTCTCCATGACGTGTAGCACCTACCCCGCCTGTAATATACAATTTCTTGCCTACAACATTATTCCACAACTTATCCACCGCCTTCAAATAATCACTATCGTCCTTCAAGGCAGCAATATCCGTCATAGCTGCATACATATAACCGGCCCGTACAGCATGTCCTACCGCTTCGTCTTGCTGAGTGACCGGCAGATGGTCCTGCCAATAAGCTCCGCAACGGAACTGGTCCTTACTGTTCCTGTCATATCCTTCATATTTGCCTCTGGCATCCAGAAAAAATTTAGACAGATTCAGATAGCGTGTATCCCCTGTCGCTCTGTACAGTTTGACCAAAGCCAGCTCCACCTCCTGATGTCCGGGAGCCACAGTTATTTTCCCTGGTTCCGGACCAAAAGTTTCACACAACAAATTAGCATTTTTAATGGCAATATCAAGGAACGTACGTTTTCCCGTAGCTTTATAATGAGCTACAGCAGCCTCATACATATGACCCACATTATACAACTCATGACTGTTATCACGCTCATTCTCCCAACGGTGTTTCGCAGCCCAAGGATGCAACGGATTACTAATCGTACGGTTAGTATACAGATAACCGTCCGGCTCTTGAGCTTTCCCTATCAAGTAAATCAGGCTATCCATATAAGCATCCAATTCGGGATCTTTCTCCACAGCCAACAGATAAGCCGCTCCTTCCATAATCTTATACACATCCGAATCGTCAAACGGATACGGAGAATTAAAACGTCCCTCTTTCAGTTTCCCGGCAATAGCAAAATTATCTATACGGCCGGTTTCCTCACATTTGTCAAAAGCAAAAGGCACAGTTACATTTCTTACGGTCTCGATACGTCCCGCCCAAAATTTATCAGTAAAATGTACATTGGTAAAAGGCACATCCTGATACGTATAATCTTCCAGACGCTTTACAGTGCCGTTTTTCAATGATACCTTTTTAAAGTAAACCGGACATTTCTTATCCCCCTTTGCAACTAAACCGATACGGAAACCCATTCCCCAAGGAACATAGGGAGATGCATCGATTTCATTACCGGCTTTTATCCACTTCCCGTCACTCGATTTATAAGAAAAAACAAGCTTATAACCATCCGATACAGCCATCCGTATATCCGATTGTTCACCATTCGGATTTTCTACTTCCGACAAAACCGTTGTCTCGCCGTTTATCGTTTTCCAAACATTTATTTTCTCTTTCGTTGCAGAAATACCTATACCGGCCAATGGTGCACCAAAGCCATTATTCGCACCACCGATAATCGCGATACCGGCTGCAGCCGGTTCCTTTTGTAATCCTACTGTTGCCTCCAATGTAAAATTCAAAGCCTTTATAGGCTGCACCAACAAGCTCCCCAAATCTTTATTCTCATGCGAAGCATACAGACACAATCCTTTCTCCCCCGTAGAAAACTTTATCTTCTGTGTCACTCTCCATTGCCACAACGGATTTAACGTTTTACCTGTAAAAGTATCGGTAAAGTCGAGCGACTCGTTTTTACGATTATAAGATGCATCATTTTTGAAATAAGGCCACCCGTCAGCCGTCCAGTATATTTTCTCAAGTACACCCTCACGGCCTACATATACCGAGCCATTCCGGTTATAAGCGTGATAAAGATAATACAAGTCGCCTCCATTTTCTACAACCGTACCATGCCCGGGACATTTCCAGTCGGCATTATCAACCAATATCGGATTTTTCTGATATTTTTCCCACTTGCCCAACAAGGTTTTGGACCGTGCCACTCCCGTCTTATAATTACAATTTTTATCACAACAGCCCGCAGCAGAATATATAGCATAAAAATACCCGTCTTTTCGGAACACACATACTCCCTCTACCAATCCTTCTTCCCAAGGAGTATCGTTCACAATCAAAGCATGCATTTCTCCGACCAGCTTTTTGCGGTCTTCCGTCATTTCCTGAGCCCAGATGGTTGTCGGACGCCCCATACTGTTTCCGTCTTCTTTCCACAACAAATACAGCTTCCCGTTTTCATCACGTACCGCAAACGCATCTATCGAACCCGGTTCTTGTGCAACCAACGGACCCAAATCCTTATAAGGACCTTCCGGAGAACTTGCCACAGCTACGGCACACGACAATCGATTCGACGATTTGTCCCGGGCAGTATAATATACATACACCTTGTTCTGAGTCTCATCATAAGACAACTCCGGAGCCCAAAAGTTATTCAATGCCCACTTAGGTGCCCCTTTGGGAAATACATAACTTACCAACTCCCAATTATTCAAGTCTTTCGATTTAAAAATCGGAAATAAGGGACTCCACTCATTCGACGTAGCTATAGCCCAATACTCATCCCCGATTTTTATCACCGACGGGTCAGGACGATCACCGGGTAGTACGGGATTAATAGGATTCAGTGCAGCCGATACATCAAAATGCCCGCTGAAAAACAATACTATAAAGAAAAAGCATAATGTTACTGTCTTTTTCATGATAAACTTTTATTTTATAGAGATTTACACTAAAGAAAGAGGACACTCTGGCACATCCTCTTCCTCACATTTACTTCTAACTTCTGAATCGATTTTATTTTTGATGAGCTACCGGGAAAGCAGAAATTCTCAATCGTGCAGCCCCCATAGGTACCAACGTTATATCCTCTATGGAATCGCTTTGCTTGCAATTTTCATCGGGCAATACTCCACATAACCCATATTTATCTATTTTCCATGAAGGCACTCTGCACCCCTTTGCTTTAATTATAATTGGAACAGAATTCGCAGAAAACGGAAAATCATCAGAAGGCCATTCCCTCTTTTCGACAACCATTTGTCTCAAATCATCAGACGATGCACACAACGCATAATTCCACGGACTTCCCGGATATATTTCATAAGTAGGCCATGCATCTACATCCGCATCTTTTTGCCATTTCGAGTCCCAAATGGCATTCTCATTACTCTTCACTTTCTTGTAATCTTCTTTTATCAACAGCGAAAAGGTCAACGGGCCGTAATTCACACTTACACTCTCTTTATTTGTCGGCCAAGACACAGTTTCTATCTTCATCGGGAAATGAAGTGTAACTTCATCTCCATTATTCCATTTCCCTGACAAGCGGACATATTTGCCTCTCTTAGCCTCTACCCCGGCATTGCGGCCATTTACTTTTACCTCAGCATTTTCACACCAGGAAGGAATACGGAGATAAAGTGGGAATTTCACCGACTCCGGCATCTCCATTTTCAAACATATCGTTTCCTCAAACGGATATATTGTCTCTTCCGTAATTTTTACAGGCACACCCTTTTCTCCCACCTTTATCGTTGCATAACATGGTCCATAGATAGCCGTTGCAACTCCATTATCGGGAGTCGCCAAGACAAGATGTTCTATATAATAAGGCCATCCCTGAGCATGGTTATGCTGACAACAACGGCTGCTGAACGGATTCATGGCCAAAAATGGCCCCCCGTTATCAATACCGGGCTTATGGTCTTTCGAGTCACTGACTACTTGATTAGGGCAAGTAATATAACGCAACGCTTTAAAATCCGGCATCACTGCTGCCGGATAAGAATTAAAAGCTACTTCCTCGCAATGCTCTGCCCACATAGGGTCTCCAGTCATACATAATAACAGCTCATCAGAAGCCATTTGCTCTACAAATCCGCAAGTCTCTGTTCCCTGACGTGGGTCTATGTACCCCATACGGGCGTTCTCGTCAGCACCGAACATTCCACCCGGTACTTGTCCGAAGATACGACGCACCAGATTATGCACATTATAAGTGGCAGCCAAATCGGCAGAGTCGCCCGAAAGCATATAATAAGTCGCCGGTTCTCTGAAACATTGGGCAATATTCACATTATGCCAATTCGGTAACGAAGAATCGTTAGTCCAGTCTGCTGTATTACGGTGTATTTTTTTAGCCAAATCAAGCAAGAACTTATCTCCCGTCTTATTATATAACCAATATACACTCAACAAATTATCTCCTCCCCGGCTATTCTCCCAATAATCTTTCAAGAATTGCTCGTCAGGAACAGTCATTTGCCATTTAAAATAATTAGTCATCAAGTCGATAACTCGGGAATCTTGTGAATATTCATAATAAGATTGTAAGCACCAAAGCATAATCATATTGGCCCACAATTCTTTTTTCCCGTCCTTTTCATTTACCGGGCCGAAATATCCGTTCGGTTGCTGGCTACGTATAGCCCCTTCAATCCAAACTTTCGCTTCAGATATCATTGCTGTATCACCCAATATATAAGCCAAATCGCCATACCCCTTCAGCCAATACGGAACTTCTTCCCAGCCATGGTCTCCTCCCGACATCAGCCAGGCATTATTATCTTTCTCCAACCAAGCACTGATTTCACCCAACTTCCCGGTAAGGCCATCCCTTTGCAAAAGAAGATATTTTTTCAACCACCCCGTCGGCTGTACCTGGCCGACAGGCAATTTCATAAAATTTTGAGGTTGTAAAGGGGCCTTATTTCCGGCGTAGCTCACATTCACTGCCGACACATTAGGCCTCTCTACTACCTCAGCTACTACATGGGACGACTGATTTGAACACGAAGACATAAAAGACACACAAAAAAATGTCCCCATTATCGTCCCAGCCAAATATTTCAATTTTTCAAACATATTAGATAGATATTGTATTATTACCTGATTCAACGAAAATTACAAAGACAAAAATAATCTCCTTCATTGTCTATCTATAAAACTATTCTGTCATAAAAAGATACAATTTTCTCAAAACTGCAATATGCTCCAATTATATCATTCTAAAGCAATTTTTTTATACTCAATCCACTGATTACAGGCTTTCCTTTCACAGGAACAAGCTCTACTTCCAGTCCATTATTCGTATCCACTATTATCGTTTTGGAAACAGCCCTCTGTTCTCCATATTCCCGAGCCAGATTCAAGTTCGGGATACACACTGTTCCATTCACCGAAACATCGAAAACCCGGTCTCCATTTCCATCTGTTCCACTACGCTTACCATCTTTCCGCTCATTTCCATTAAACGGTTCAGTAAAATGCAATACAATTTCATACTTCCCTTCGGGAACATCCAGCCTATAACGTGTCGTACCTAACAAAAATGTCTGATACAAAGGCTCCAAATCCGTATCCTTTATGTTAGCACCTACACCTTTTCTAACCCCGTCATGTGCAGGATTTCCAGGCCATGAATCAAAAGGCTTTCCGTCCACATACCCCCATCCGCCTTGTCGGTAGGGCTGGTCTGGAATCCAGATTTTAGAAATCAGAGGGTCGGTAAAATAACAATGTTCTTGCCCCAAATTGATATACAATCCTTCCGAAAGCAACTTTACATTCTCTTTCATTACTGGAGATACGAACGTCATATCGATATCCAAAATATCTTTCTCAATACCGGCAACCGCCTCCAGTTGGTTTTTTCCGGAAATAAAAGGTACATCAAACGTGACCTCTCCTGCCGAAACCTTTTTCTTTCCCAAAGACCTCCGGTTATGAAACAACTCTACCTCTTCCTGATTACTGTATACCGTTACAGGACGAGTATTCACTACCGTATTGCAAACCTCCATACGTCCAGTCCAGTCAGCTCCCGAAATATGAACCATCGGCTTAGAACTCCAACGAGCCTGATAGTAATAATATATATCCTTTTTCCGACGTTCAGATGTCAACATTCCTTTCTGATTCAGATTAGGCTTGCTATCGCCCCGCCCGTCAACCTGAAAATCGATAAAATTCCAGATAGAGTAACCGATAAAATAATCCCTCTTCTCCATCTCATTTATATACTCACGATTAAAAGCAAGCTGATACTCAGTACTGAAATCAAAACATTGAGGCGAATAAGAATGGACACGTTCATCACTTCCAGCACCAAATTCCGACAAAAACATCGGACGATCCGGCGAATAACTTCTCAGCTTATCGAAAGTAGGAGCTATGGTCGAAAAATCTCCATGATACCATGCCTCATACACATTCACGCCATTTACATCGGAAATTTGAAACATTTCTTTCGTATCCTGTTTATACGGCTTTTCCCACATAAAAGCATGAAAAGCTACACACGATAATCGGTATGGATCTATGGATTTTTTTATCTGTTCCAATTCATGAGCCAGACTCAGAGCCTCCGGATGATAGTCCCACAACTCATTCATAGCTCCCCACATAACCACCGACGGATGATTATAATTCTGATATATCATCTCCTTCAACATCTCCTTACAATTACGGGAAAACTCCCGGTTCTTTTTTACCTCATTTACAATCGATATCTCAGACCAAGCAATCAATCCCAATTCATCGCATGCTCTATAAATCTCCTTATCCTGAGGATAATGGCTGATACGAACAAAATTGGCTCCCATATCTTTCAGTGCTTCCATATCATTCCGGTTTATTTCCGAAGGAATGGCAATACCCAAACCGGCATAATCCTGATGACGCGCTGCTCCCCTCAACTTTATTCTCTTACCATTCAAATAAAATCCGGTATTATCGGCACTGAACCACCGAAAACCGAATACCGATTCCGTTTGCTGCAATACCTTTCCCGAAGAAATATCTTCTATGACAGAACACAACGTATATAAATAAGGATTCTCTGGCGACCACAAACAAGGTTTCGTCACTTCAGGCAAATCTCTTTTTATGGTTAAAACAGCATCCGGTTTTATTTTATAAGTATCCTGTTTCTCAGATACCTTATTCCTGTTCTTATCATATATTATATGCCTAACCCTTATCTTATAAGTACGCATCGACTCATTCTTAATAGCACCCAAAATTCGGACAGATGCCGATGACTCCGATACTCTAGGCGTCTGTACAAGCAAATCCTCCGAAGCATAAGGCTCAAAATCAAAATATACAGGATTCAATGTTTGTAAAAATACCCGCCGATAAATGCCTCCCCCAAAAGAAAAATCTCCCGATACCGGAGGGACAACCTCAGCCAAAGAACCGCTATTATCCACTTTTACTGCCAAAATATTATCGAGGCCAAAACGATATTTATCTGTAATATCCACCGTAAATGCAGTATAGGCTCCCACATGAGTTTTCAATAACTCACCATTTAGATAAACTTCAGCTTTAATAGCCACACCGTCAAAACGTAAAATCAACTTTTTACCCTTTTCAGTCTCTGGTATCTGCAAAGTTTTCCGATACCACGACACTGCCCGTCGATACCCTCGGCTCTCATCTATAAGGTCAGCTGCATTCCACGTATGCGGCAAGGTAACCTTATCCCACTTCTTGTCACAGTATCCATTTTCTGAATACTGAATACTGTCACCGGCAAAATATCTCCAATTATCTGTAATAGAGACCTCTAATGCCGACAGATTGAGTACACAAAAGACCATAACAATGGCTGACGCCATGATACTTTTTATCATCCCGTATATTTTTTATAATTATTTTGGTTGAATTTAAATACTGAAAAACGAATACCGGATACAGAACTTTCCCGGTTATCTGAGCAAGCATTTTTTCACGGCAATCCCCTGCTCTGTCATTATACGAACAATATAAAACTGCCCAGACACTGGTATTTGAAGTGAAGTTTGATCATTTCCCGATATATCCTGAACCTTCTGGCCCGACAATAAAAACAATTCTATATGACGAATGCCACTCATCGAAGATACATACAGAATCCCGTTTTTGCCTACGACATTCACACTCCTATCATCCCGTACCGAATAAATACCTGTCTCATCCGTAACCTCTTCAAAAATAAATCGTTGATTATCACCCTTATTCGACTCGTAAGTATGTATTCTTTGGTCATAATTGAAAAGGTCCATCGCAAACTCCGGATATTTATAATTCAACAACGAAAACCCCTCGTTATTTTGAATCAAAGACCAACGATAAAGATAATCCGTTGCTTTAAATTTAGTATATATAACCGACGAGTCCCGGGCTACAGCTGCACCACGATACACATACACCGACATACAAGAATCTGTCTGTTGAGGATTGACAATCTTAAAAACTCCACTATCATCCAGATACTCTATTTGCCAAACCTGTACATCTTTACTATCCGCAGAAGTCAATTCTTCTGCGGAAATATACTTTTTTTCGTTATCGGTTCTTTTCAATGTCATATACAAAGGAGAATCGTCCGAAGAACCGGCCCACCGAATACGATACTTTTTACCGCTCTCTGGAGCAATCCCCATATCTGTAGAAACAGTCCAATACACAGAATAGCGCTCATTCATAATATTATACAATGGGACAAACTCGATACCATTCTGCGGAGCTGTTGCCAATGACTTGAATGTCAATGTAGAAGCGTCTGTCAATTCAAGACATTTATCAGCAGCCAGATTCGAAGTAAAAACTGGCAATGTACCCTTATAGTCATAAGTCGTCGTTTTGGTATAATCATTCTCTCCGCCCGCCAATACCGATTCAGGCATATTGGCTGTACCTAATTTACCAGCCAGGAGCACCGGACCATAAAATATAGCAAAACGCTTCGAATATCCTGGAACAGCCTCTTTCCACAATGTCAAAGGCAACACAATTTCTATCTTATCATTGACTGCCCAGTTTCTCTCAATTTTTATATAAGAACCTCTCTGAACGTTCGATGTCTCAATAGGCTGGCCATTTACTGTTACAGTCATACCCTTTTCAGCCCAATCGGGATAACGAAGATAAATAGCACGCGATGTACCGTCACTTTCTTTTATCTGATAAGTAATATTTTCAGAATAAGGGAATTTCGTTTCTGTTGTCATCTTGAAAGACTTATCTTTCCAATTAAGTTCAGAAGCTACATACAGATTCACATATATGTCCTTATCGGTATGGAAATATATAAACTCTCCATATTTAGCGTGGTTCTCCATACCGGTTCCCGCACAGCACCAATGAGCATCATAAGGTCGTGAAAAAGTTTTAAAATACCCCGGTTCAAGAGAAAGGAAATACGTAAAAGCTCCCAATTCATTCGTATTGATAGATGCTAATATGTGGTTATACAAAGCCCTTTCGCAATAGTCTGCATAAATTTCGTCCCCGGTATATTCAAACAAGCCCTTTGCGATTTTCAACATATTATATGTATTACATGATTCCCCCGAACGTCGTGTAATCTGTGCATTAATGCTATTTGCCGTACGGAATTGCTCCCATTCGCTATTTCCACCGGTTGCAAAAGACTGCTGTTCTGTCACATACTTGAATAAATTTTTCGAAGCATTCAGAAAATCGGTTTCTCCGGTATATTCATATTCCTTCAATGTCCCGTAAAATTGAGGTATCTGGGCATTTGCATGAGTATTCGATATCGCAGTAGCAATACGGGTCATATTTCCATCAATACAAGGAGAGATAGTTTCCGATTCATTAAATTTCTTGGCATATGTAAGATACTTTGTATCCCCCGTCATTGCATATGCTTCTGTCAACATCTCGTTCATACCACCGTGCTCCGAATAGAGCATTTTACCGAATTGTTCATCTGTAAGATTTTCCGTCACCCAACAAGCCCAGTCACAAAAATAAAGAAACACATCCTTGGCCTTTTCATTCCATGTATAACGGTATGCATCCCGGATTCCCGCATATATCTTATGATTTGTATACCACGATAGTCCTCCGCTCAGCCAATAAAACGTCTTATAATACGGGTTCGTCGCCGTCGCATTCCGGTCGTCCGACCTTGTAGTAAGATTCACAATACCGTTTCTCAACTCATCAAATGTACGTAGAAAATTAGGTTCTTTTACTTTATCTTGGTCATCCCGGTCAAAAGCGACCAATACCCCCTTATTCAAACTCTCGTCCGAATACACTGGATTATGCTGGATGTAGTCCAACTCATCGATGATATAATTTATTTTCTCTAACAACGCTACATCACCGGTCACCTTATACATCATGGATATAGCCGATAAATAATGGCCGAATGTACTACTGCCACCGTATTCCCATCCATGATAATGATTCTTATTATTTATGGCTTCCCCCTTACTGTTTGTCGTTATTCCGGCATTCCTGCGGAAATGTGCCAGATACATATCCGGGTCAAGCGTCTCCAAATATTTCAGGTCATGATCCTGTCTCAATTTAAATTCACTATCCAACAGAGAGACCTCGTCCAGCTCAAACGCCGGATACATTTTATCTTTTACCGGATTTATTGACTGCACCTGCAAATGAGACATCATCAGCACTACCGCACAACCAAACACTTTAAAACTTCTACTTGCTTGCATAATAAATAGATTCAGATTAAATTATGATAAATGCAAAATAAATAGAATTCAAACAAGAAATCGGACATTATTTAAGCAATAAACAAAAAAATTCTGTCAAAAGCAAGATTACACACCTCTCAAAAGAAAAATAAAAACAATTTTACCCTTATAACAAATGAACCTCTTGCTTAAACCTAAATTTTACTCGGGTCAAGTTTGTGAATTTCTTTAGAGGATGTTTTCCCGTTTTTATGAGGATGATAGCAGGCTATCGACAAGTGAAAACGAAAAAAGGACCGAAAGGAAACGCAAAAATGTCCTGACAACATTTTCTTATCGGAACACCTTTATCTCAATAGCTCTCCAACCGACCGGCATCAATACGCAAAAGTATAAAAAGCAATATAGTAAAGCCCCATAAAGACGAACCTCCATAGCTGAAAAATGGCAATGGAATGCCAATAACCGGACACAACCCGATAACCATACCTATATTGATGGCCAGATGAAAAAACAATATACTCGCCACACAATAACCGTAAACCCGGCCAAAAGCCGTTCGTTGCCGCTCGGCAATATACATAATACGAAAGATAAGCGCAATAAATACAATCACGACCAATGACGTTCCCCAAAAACCTTCTTCCTCACCAATTGTACAAAAAATAAAATCAGTATCCTGCTCCGGCACATATTTCAGTTTCGTTTGAGTACCGTTGAGAAATCCCTTGCCCCACAAACCTCCCGAACCTATCGCTATCTTCGACTGGTTCACATTATAACCCGCTCCGCGTAAATCTTCCTCCATGCCCAAAGCCACCTTTATCCTTATCTGTTGATGCGGTTCGAGAATCTCCGTAAATACATAATTTACCGAAAAAAGAAATAACATGGAAGCCACGGCAAAACCGATAATCATCCATATTATCTTCACACGCATCTGCAAATATACAACTATAAGATAGAGACATGACACCAAAATTACCCCCACGGCAACATATACCCAGTCAAATATTACTCCAAAAAGAGACAATACATAACATATTGCCCCCGCGACAGCCACAAAAAACGCAATATTTCGTGCTACAATCAAGTCCCGATAATTCACCAGAAGCATTCCGATAATCACCAGCATTATCAGTACCAGCACCGAAAGCTCACCTACCGACGTTATCCCCCACAAGACATCGGCATACTTCACCCCCACTACAAAATAAATAATCGCACACAAGCCGCCAAATAACACGAAGCCCGACATGCCCTCCCGATAAAGCACAAAAGCCAAAGACCCGTATACCAAAGCCGAACCGGTCTCCTTCTGCATCATAATCAGCAGCATAGGCAACAATATCAACGAACAAGCCCGCACAAAATTGGCAGGCTTCACCAACACAAAATTATAAGAACTTATCAGTCTCGCCAATGCCAGAGCCGTCGCGAACTTGGCAAACTCCGCCGGCTGCAAATTTACCGGTCCCAGTACCAACCACGAACGCGACCCTTTTATATCCGGAGCCAGGAATATAGTCGCTACCAATAACAGCATCAGCACAATATATATAAAATAAGCCAATGCCTCATACATCCGGGCTTCAAGCATAAGCAATACAAAACCGATGCCGAATGATAACCCTATCCACAATAATTGCTTTCCCGAACGTTCATTAAAGTCAAATATGCTCGCATTATCAAAATCATAGCTCGCTGCATAGATACTGACCCATCCGGCAAAAACCAGTATGGTATACAAGACCACTGTAACCCAGTCTATCGACTTCCATATATTAATTTCCCTTGATGCCACTATATACCATTGTATTAGAGTTCAACATATGCTCCTCCAGATACTGACGTTCAGGCGAAATAGCCCCCTTCAAATACTTCTCCACCATAAGACTGCCGATAGGAACCCCGTAAGTAGCTCCAAAGCCCGCATTTTCCACATAAACGGCAATAGCAATCTTCGGATTATCTTTCGGAGCAAATCCCATAAACGCCGAATGGTCCTTACCATGAGGGTTCTGCGCTGTCCCGGTCTTTCCGCAAAGCTCTATTCCAGGAATAGCACCTACACGACAAGTTCCCCCCAATACGGCCATGCGCATACCCTCAACTATATAATTATATTTATCAGACGATACCTTCGTATAACGTTTCGTCCTGTAATCAGCCGACAATACCGTATCCTGAATCTCTTTCACCACATGCGGAGTATAGAAATACCCCCTATTAGCTATAGTCGCCGCCAGATTGGCAATCTGTAACGGGGTCGCCAGAACCTCTCCCTGACCGATAGCAATTGAAATAATCGTCAATGCACGCCAACGTTTCTCACCATAAATCTTGCTATAATAATTACTGTTCGGAATAAATCCCCGGCTCTCACTCGGCAAGTCCACGCCCAGTCTGTATCCGTACCCCATCGATACCATGTAATCTTTCCACGTATCAAAAGCCTCGGCCGTACTCTTATATTTACTACGGCTATCTACCATCGACTTCAGCCCATAACAGAAATAAGCGTTACAAGATGTACTTATAGCAGGCATCAACGATAAAGGCGAGCCATGAGCATGACACCCCACCCGTAAACGTCCCGATACAAAACCATGATAACAGGGATACATCGTATGAGGTGTTATCACTCCCTCCTGCAAAAAAGTAAGCCCCTGAGTAGGCTTAAATGTCGAACCAGGAGGATAAGCCGCCATGATAGCCCTATCATACAATGGCTTGTACGGATTCCGGTTCAACGCTGCATAATTCTTTCCCCGGCTTCGTCCTACCAAAGTAGAAGGATCGTAAGAAGGGCTCGATACCAATGCCAATATTTCACCGGTAGACGGTTCTATTGCAACAATAGCACCTATTTTATTAGCCATTAACCGCTCACCATATTCCTGCAAATCTATATCTATCGACAACTTCAGATTCTTTCCCGACTGCGGAGGTATATCAAAAATGCCATCCTCATAACGCCCCTTTATGCGGCCATGAGCATCACGCAACAATATCTCCACGCCCTTCTCTCCACGCAAAAACTTTTCGTACGACTTCTCCACACCCAAGTCCCCCGTATAGTCTCCTCGTATATAATAACTGTCGTTCTCTATATCTCGAGGGGAAGCCTCACGAATATTTCCCAATACATTAGCTCCATATGGATAAGCATACTGCCTCAACATACGATTTTGAATAAAAAATCCGGGAAATTTATACAATTTCTCCTGTAACCGGCCGTAATCTTCGGCCGACAATTGGGAAATAAACGTCTGAGGAGTATAAGCCGAATATCCCGGATTGAGACGACGGTCCTTCATCATCTGCAAACGTCGGTCAAACTGGGCACGAGTTATCCCTATCGTACGGCAAAAGTCCAGTGTATCGAACGGTTGCACTTCCCGCATAATCATCATCACATCATATGCCGGCTGATTATATACCAGCAATTTGCCATTACGGTCATAAATCAACCCTCGGGACGGATATTGTATTTTTTTCAAAAAAGCATTACTATCGGCAAACGTTTTATAATCATTATCCGGTACCTGCAATACAAATAGTCGCACCAGATAAATAAGACCGACAATCAGTATCGTGCCCCCGATTACAAATTTACGCTTCTCCAGATTATAATCCTTTATCACTTCTTTCCCGGTTTTAAACAATCCGCAGCCAATACCAGCAAAAATGTAAACACGGCACTGGAACTAAATCTTAAAATCAACGTCAACGGACTGAAGAATGTAAAAGCCTCAATGACAAATATCAACACACAAAACAATATAACCATCAAAAAACTGTAGCCGATAAAATGACCCAGCCCCAATGACGAAATAGACGGCACTATCGATACAGCCTCGTCGCTGCGTGGCAATACCAGAGCCAACACGGGTTTCCTCACAAAAGCTATTGTCGTTGCCGCTAACGCATTCATACCCGGCGTATTACTGAATATATCCACAATCAGCCCCATAAGGAAAGCTATCGACATTACCCAGTTTGCAGACATCAAAGACGGCAACCTCAAAATAAAGTAAATATACAAAAACGGCGTTGCATAACCGAATAAAGATATATCATTGAGTACAGTCACTTGCAACAATACCAGCAAAACAAACAAAAGTATGTAAGTCAACACCATCCTATTCATTGCCCATAGCCTCCCTCTCCAATGCATTTTTCTCTCGTTGCCCTTTCGACTCTATAATCCGGACATCATTCAATCGATTAAAATCGGTCGACAATTGTACCCGCAAGGCATAAAAATTATCATTTCTCTGTTTCGAAAAATCTGAAATCACGCCCACCATGATTCCCTCCGGAAAAACAGCCGAATAGCCACTGGTTATAATCGTATCCCCTTTGGCAAACTTCACATGCCGGGGCATTTCCTCTAAAACGGCATACCGGGCATCTTTCCCATCCCAAACCAACGAGCCGAAATAACTGCTGCCCTTTACTTTACAGCTCAGCCTCAACTTGGGGTTCAACAAAGAAATCACCACGGCAAAGTTATCTGATACGGCATTGACAATACCCACAATACCATTTTGATCCACCACACCCATTTCCGAATGCAACCCGTCCCGGCTTCCTTTGTTCAACGTTATATAATTATTGGGATTAGAAACACTGTTATTTATTACCTGCGCCACAATAAAATTATAATTGGAAAATATCGAGTCTCTCTCATGCCTTTCCAGAAGACTGTCCCCCTCAAGCCTTCTCACACGTTCGCGCAAGTTGGCCACTTCCACCTCCAATGCTCCATTACGTTTCTGCAAATCCCGATTGATTTCCCGCAAACCGAAATATCCCGTAATACCACCCTTTACAGCATATACCTGTCCGGCCACTTCATTGGCCGAACTGAAAAACACACTTTGCTGATAAGGATTATACTTGACCAAAAGCACAAAACTCAACACCGCATATATCATATAAAGCAGCCAAGAGCTATGTCTGATCAAAAAATAAATCAGTTTACGCATCTATACCTGTATATATTAACCCAATTCTATAATATCTATCGTTACCACAACGAGTCATAAAGTGCAAAACGCCCTTTTCATATACATTTTACACCTTACAACTCGCAACATTTACTATAAATATACCCCTTTTGCTAACCCATTATCAACCCGGAGTGCAAGTACACCTTCCACTCCCGAAAAAATGAGCACGATAAATTCCCGCTAATCAAGGGAAAGTTAAATCACCTTATCAAGAATGAGAACTTATCGATATTTTTCAAAGCGACACCCGTACCCTTGGCCACAGCATGCAACGGATCCTCTGCAATATGGAACGGAATACCGATTTTATCAGTCAATCGCTTATCCAAGCCACGTAATAGTGCACCACCACCCGCCAGATAAATACCATTACGCACCACATCGGCATACAACTCCGGTGGAGTTTGTTCCAGTGCACTCAACACAGCAGCCTCGATTTTAGAGATAGACTTCTCGATACAATGCGAAATCTCCTGATACGAAACCGGAACCTCCATAGGAAGAGCGGTCATCTGATTAGGCCCATGTACAATATAATCTTCAGGAGGGTCGGCCAGTTCAGTCAAAGCAGAACCTACATTTATCTTTATCAGTTCAGCTGTACGCTCACCCACTTTAACATTATGTTGTCGACGCATATACTCCTGAATATCAGCTGTAAGGTCATCACCTGCAATACGAATAGAATTGTTCGAGACAATCCCTCCCAAAGAGATAACTGCAATTTCAGTAGACCCGCCACCGATATCCACAATCATATTTCCCTCCGGTGCTTCCACATCAAGACCGATACCGATAGCAGCCGCCATAGGCTCATAAATCATATACACATCGCGTCCTCCTGCATGCTCAGACGAGTCACGTACAGCACGTATCTCTACCTCTGTACTTCCCGATGGTATGCCTACCACCATTCTCAGAGACGGAGCGAACCAACGGCCCTTAGAACTCACCATTTTCACCATGCCCCGTATCATTTGCTCAGCAGCATAGAAGTCGGCAATCACGCCATCCCGCAAAGGACGTATAGTACGAATATTCTCATGCGTCTTGCCATGCATTTGGCGGGCTTTCTCACCCACGGCCAGCAATTTGTCGGTACGCTTATCAAGAGCCACTACCGAAGGCTCATCCACCACCATCTTGCCATTATGCATGATAATAGTGTTGGCAGTACCCAAATCGATAGCAATCTCCTGTGTAAAAGAAAATAGTCCCATCTTATATTCTTTTCAATATTAGTTTATACATTGTGGGCATTCCACAATACGCTTAGTGTTTAAAATGACGTATCCCGGTCATCACCATAGCCACACCGTTCTCGTTACAATAATCGATAGACAGATTATCCTTCACCGAACCACCTGGCTGTATCACAGTATCGATACCTTCCTTATGTGCAATCTCTACACAATCGGGGAAAGGGAAGAATGCATCCGACGCCATCACTGCCCCGTTCAAGTCAAAACCGAACGACTTAGCTTTCTCGATAGCTTGCTTCAAAGCATCTACTCGCGAAGTCTGACCCACGCCACTGGCATACAATTGCTTGTTCTTGGCCAACACGATAGCGTTAGACTTACTATGTTTTACAATTTTATTTGCAAATAACAAATCCTCGATTTCATCAGCAGCAACAGCCTTTTCCGTCACCTGCTGCAACTCTTCCGGTTTCTCGATATGAGTATCACGCTCCTGCATCAACACTCCGTTGAGCAACGAACGGAATTGTCTTTTGGCAGCTGGCATCTCCTTCTGTACCAAGATTATACGGTTTTTCTTCTGAGTCAGTACCTCAAGAGCACCCATGTCATAATCGGGAGCAATAATTACTTCAAAGAAAAGCTTATTTATCTCTTCAGCAGTTTCCTTGTCTACAGCACCATTCGTTATCAATACACCACCGAAAGCAGAAACAGGATCACCTGCCAAGGCTGCCTTCCAAGCCTCTATCAAAGTGGGACGCGATGCTATACCACACGCATTGTTATGCTTCAATATGGCAAACGTCAACTCATCAAAATCTCCAATCAACGATACGGCAGCATCGATATCGAGCAAATTATTGTACGAAATCTCCTTACCTTGCAATTGGTCGAACATCTCGTCAAAACAGCCGTAGAAAACCCCTTTTTGATGAGGATTCTCTCCATAACGTAAAATCTTGGCATTATTTTTAGCCTGCCGGAAAGCACTGCCCTGACCATTATCAAAATAGTTAAAAATAGCCGTATCATAGCCCGAAGACACAGCAAAAGCCTCCTTGGCAAACCATTTACGATCTTCCAAAGATGACTCGGCACCCTTCTCGCGCAATAAATCCATCAACGGACCATATTGAGCTTTAGACGCAACGATAATTACGTCTTTAAAATTTTTGGCAGCCGCACGAATCAGCGAAATACCGCCTATATCTATTTTCTCTATAATAGCACTCTCTTCAGCACCCGAAGCCACAGTCTCTTCAAACGGGTACAAATCCACAATCACTAAATCTATTTCGGGAATCTCATATTGTTTTATCTGTTCCAAATCACCATCCAATTCACGACGGCACAAAATACCACCGAAAACCTTAGGATGCAATGTCTTCACACGTCCGCCCAAAATCGACGGATAGCCCGTAAGACTTTCTACCGACTGGCAAGGAAGCCCCAACGACTCGATAAACGATTGTGTACCACCTGTAGAAACAAAGCTCACACCCTCAGCGTGCAGTTTTTTCAAAATTTCATCCAAACCATCCTTGTGATATACCGATACTAATGCGGTCTTAATTCTCTTGTTCTCAGACATATATACAAATTTAGCATTATCAAATTACAAAAGTACTAAATACTTGTGATTCACACACACAGAAACAGCAAAAGTTTTACAAAAAAATATAGCATGTCTGACAAGCATTCTGTTTCCACACATAGCCCAAAGGAAAATCCGCATTTTCTTTCTCAAGCAACAGTCGGAATATAAACCTATCTACACTATCAAAACAGGCATTCTATTATCACACAATAAAAAACAATATCCGGAGACTACTCCTTATAGATTCTCATCTCACACAGACGACAGTCAAACTCCAGTCTGAACCTCGAATCCTTATAATTCAAGAACAAAGGTTCTTTCGGAACATCACCTCGCCGAATAAGTTTAGGACACCAGCCCTGCATATATTTGATACAGTGGCGGGTAAACATTAGTGGGACATTTCCCTGCGACGATACTTCAAAAGCTGGCTGCACCGACCGCACACCACATTGCATGTAAAACTCCGATGCCTTACCATTGGCTACATTTCCCAAATAAGACAACTCCTTTACAGGAAAAACCGGTCGTTGTTTATCGACATCCTTACGAACATCACGCCTGAAAGCAATTCTACGGGCCAACATCAATCGTTCCACCACACACCTGCGCATATCGGCCAAAACAGACGAAGGAATAAACCAATTTTCTTCAAGTCTTACCTCTATATTTCGAACCCGAAATACCGTATCTCCCAGTTTAGACAATAACCTCTGTTGATTTTCCAATTGCAGCGTTCGTGCTACCTCCTTTGTACACTCCCACGACATCGTAGCCTGTACCCCGGTCTCATCTGTCATCTCCAAGGCAAAACCGAAGGCCGTATCATAAAGAGTTATATCCACATACAAGAATCTTTCAGCAGACTTCCGGCTCAAAGCCTTCTCAAACTCATAATTATAATTCCTATATAATCGAGTCTTTGGAGATATATCCGGCATTTGCCCCGGGAACAATCGATTCCCTTCCACCCTATTTACTCGGAAACCTTCAAAGACACCCTTTCTATTGATAAAACCGATACCGTCTCCATTACTGAAAGAATGTACACCCGACACAGTAACAAAACGGTCGGCAACACTCTTGATCACCCCTACAAACTCACCCACCGATTTCGGCGTATCCGGCGAAATGATAGTTTCCGAAGTCCGTCCATCCAAAAAATAATGGGTAAAACTCCTGTTGAAACTCTTCGATACATCCGGTGTAAAAAATAACTCCGTATGACCATCCGAAGACCGGGCAAACTCCCTCCGTCGCTTAAAAATCTCATCCAACCGAAGACGATAATAAGCCGTAACATTTTTCACATACGACATCTCTTTGAGTCGTCCCTCAATCTTCAATGACGAAACTCCCGCATCCAGCAAGTCCTCCAGCCGGTCACTTTGGTTCAAGTCCTTCAAGGATAGCAAATGCTTATCCCGTACCAATACCCGACCATCGGCATCAGTCAGCGTATAAGGCAGACGGCAATATTGTGCACACTCCCCCCGGTTGGCACTCCGCCCGCAAGCAGCGGCACTCATATAGCACTGTCCACTGTAACTTACACACAACGCACCATGTACAAATACCTCCAAAGGCACATCCACAGCCCGATGTATATCCCTTATCTGCTGCAAAGAAAGTTCCCGAGCCAAAACTACCTGGGAAAAACCCGCATCAGCCAGAAAACGGACTTTCTCCACCGTACGATTATCGGTCTGTGTACTCGCATGTAAAGCAATAGGTGGCAAATCCAACTGCAAAAGACCCATATCCTGCACAATCAAAGCATCCGCCCCCGCATTATACAACTCATACACAATCGTCCTTGCCTCCTCCAGCTCATCATCACGCAATATCGTATTCAATGCCACATATACACGAGTTCCGAAGCTATGAGCATAAGCTGCCAAACGCTCGATATCTTCCACACTATTCCCCGCAGAAGCCCGGGCACCAAATCTCGGAGCCCCGATATACACCGCATCCGCACCGTGGTTTATAGCCTCTATCCCGATATCCACATTTTTCGCGGGAGACAACAACTCTATCTTACGTCGTACCGTCATTTTATCTCCCTGATATCGTAAGGTGTCTGTTGATATACAAAATAGTTGAGCCAGTTCGAGAACAGCAAGTTCGCATGTCCCCTCCAACGCACAACAGGTTCCTTTTCCGGATTATTATCTCTATAATAATTTTTCGGTAAATCTATATCGAGACCTTTCGATACGTCCCGTCGGTATTCCCCGTCCAAAGTATAAGGAGAATATTCGGAATGACCTGTAATAAAAAACTCCCGGCCACCGCGAGCCATCACCATATACACCCCCGACTCTTCCGATTCGGATACTATGGACAACTCCTGAATACGGCGTATATCCTCTGCCCGTACCTCTGTATGTCGGCTGTGCGGCACATAAAACTCATCATCAAACCCTCGAAAAATAGGATTCTGCACATCATTCACCTTATGTTTGAATACTCCGAACATCTTTTTTTCCAGTTTATACTTCGGAACACCATAAAAATGGTACAAGCCTGCCTGAGCCGCCCAGCAAATATATAAAGTAGAAGTAACATGCGTACGAGCCCAATCAAAAATTTCCGTTACCTCATCCCAATAATCCACCTCTTCGAAGTCCATCAATTCTACCGGTGCACCCGTTATTATCATACCATCATAAGTCTCGTTACGAACCCTGTCAAACTCCTTATAGAACATCTGCATATGTTCCACCGGTGTATTTTTAGAAGTATGACATGCCGTTTTCAGAAAATCAATTTCTACCTGCAATGGCGTATTCGACAACAACCGTATCAAGTCCGTCTCGGTCGTTATTTTCAACGGCATCAAATTAAGAATAACAATACGCAACGGACGTATATCCTGAGAAGACGCCCGTAAGTCATCCATCACAAAAATATTTTCATTTTTCAGCAGTTCGACTGCCGGTAAATTGACCGGAATATTTAATGGCATACAAAATTTATTTTATACTTCTTATATGTCGGCAAAGTTATAAAAAAACGACAAAAGGCAGATATTTATCCGCCTTTTGTCTTCAAATACCTTGTTTGCAATACAACAAATTCCTCATTTCAGATCAAACTGCTTCAATATAAAATCATTCCCTGCACGATACTGCTCAGGATAAGCCCAATGTGCTGTTTCTTGCATAAGCATCAAGTGCTTAGGAGCCGTCACTACATTATATACCGAATAGGTAGAAGTAGGAGGACACACCTGGTCATTATATCCCCAAGAAAAAAACACCGGTACTTTGAGCTGGCGGGCAAAGTTGACAACATCATAATAGCTGATTGTCTCCAGCTTCTCTTTGGTATTATTGGCCCGATTCACAGTCTCCGCATTACGAAGCATATGGGGCCATCCACCTGCACGATTATGCAAATATCCCGTCATATCGCTCAATGCAGGATAAAAAGCCGACAAGCACTTGATACGAGAGTCAAGGGCAGCAACAACAACCGATAACGCTCCACCTTGGCTGCCTCCTGTAACGGCCACACGCTCACCGTCAAACTGAGGTAACGAGAAAATAACATCCACTCCCCTTTTACAACCAATATAAACCCGATTATAATAATAATTATCTCTCTGATCCAGATTATAGGTATTATAACTCTGCAATATTCCAGTTCTCAAATCCCGGTACAACCTGTCGGGATATGTCACCGGAATACCGTGAATACCTACTTGCAACGTAATAATACCCTTCTCAGCCATATCTATCACACCATTATACGGGCGCACCCCTGCTCCCGGAACATGCAATACTGCCGGATATCTACCTTCAGCTTTAGGAATACACAAAATCCCGTAAAATCGAGCACCGTTCTTATTTACAGCATAACTAACCTCATACACATTCACCTTCGCAGTACAACGGTCAGGCAATAATTGCATTTCCACATCCAAAGGGACCTTATCGGCAATTTCCTTTTGCCCTTCCCAATATTCGACAAAATCTTTCGGATAAGGCACAGTAGGCTGTATCTTCTCCGGCTCAAAACCGACCGTAACCCAGTTCGAATAAGTTGTTCCATCAACAACCACTGTAGCTCTGCAGGTCAAAAATCCCGGTTCTTTCACAGTCCCCATATCTATCGTACCCGTACCATCCTTCAAAGTTATCTTCTTCGTCAATATCGGAGCCATCATCTCCGGGCCTATAGCATAAGTCAGCATCACACTGCCCACAGGAGTAGTGCTTTTCTCCACAGACACCTTCAACCGAGGCTTCTCACCCACTTTATACGTCCAGTCCTGACGGTCAGGAACCATACGTATATTTACAAAATCTTTATTCATGTTTCTTTGTGCCGATAACAACAATGTGCACAAAAAGAAACCCACAAAAAGCATAACGTTTTTTCTCATGATATATAATTAAATAGTAGAAAATTACATCTCATTTATATGATGGCCCGAAAAATACTTGTAAATAGAAAACATTATCATGGCACCAATCCCTTTTCACATCCAAAAGTAATAATAAATGTCCAATAACGACTCTTGTCAACCAAAAAAGTAAAAAAATTACTAACTTTGCATACTCTCTGTACCATTCAAACTCGTACAGGATTTTTATAAATTTGCATTTTGTCAGTTTCATACCATGAAAATATGAAAAGATTTATATTCTGCACATTATTGCTGTATTTTTATATAGGACAGACATATAGTCAACAATACTGGTTCAATCACATTACGACAAACGATGGATTGTCCCATATTTCCGCCAACGACATATATCAGGATGAAATCGGTCGTATGTGGTTTGCAACCCGTGCCGGCCTCAATTGTTATGACGGCAATAAAATAAAAACATATCGTTCCAATACTCAAAAAGATAAGCAACTGAACATCTCGCTAATCAATAACATTATTGGGGATAAAAACGGGCATCTTTATTTACGGACCCATCAATCTTTTATAAAATTCGATATGCAGACCGAGACATTCACTACAATCATAAAAAACAATGTCTCGGCTATATATCAGGGGAAAAACCAAACTTGGCTTTGCGTAGGAGATACCATATACCAATACCATCCCGGTACATCACCCACCCTTACACGCACCGCTATTCTTGACAATCCCCATAACCAAATATATTACAATATATTTGAAGACTCAGACCAAAACTGTTGGATATGTACCAACAAAGGTCTTTACCTACTTGATAGGAACAACAATATACACCATTACATCCCCGAATACTCCATCAAACACATTTTCCAAGATACACAAAATTATTTATGGGTATCAACGTTAGGTAAAGGATTGCTAAAACTCAACCGTTCAGGACAAATTTTGAAAAACTATCGCAAAGGTCAAAGTGCCCATACCCTCATCAGCGATTCTGTAAGATGCGTCTGCGAAGACAACACCGGGAAAATATGGGTTGGTTCCCAATTCGGATTATGCAGACTCGACACGGCACAGCACACCTTCGAACACTTCCATTCCAATATAGATTCCCCGTCAGCCCTTACATCCGAATCTATCACTGCTCTTTACAAAGACATTCAAGGCACGATATGGATCAGCACCTATTTCGGAGGTATCAATTATATCAATTTCCGGTCTCAGCCATTTACATACTACCCTCCCGGCAAATACGGGCTCGATTTCCCCGTCATCACCAAATTCGTGGAAGACAAGCGCGGCACTATATGGATAGGGACAGAAGGAGGTGGACTATACTCATACTCTCCCCGGACTTCCCGATTCAAAAATTACAGAAAAGGCCTGTCCAGACTCAATCTCAAAGAAATATATTACGATTCCGAAAGAGACTGCCTTTGGATTGGATTTTCAGAAAACGGACTCAACCGTTTCGATATAAAAACCGGGCAAATTACGGCATATTCTGCTAAAATGAAAAATCTTAAAATTACTTCTTGGGAAGACAAGCTCCTTATCGGTGCAAGCCAAAGGCTCGGAATATTCGACCCCGAACGTCCCTACAATTCTATCATTGCATTTCCTGACAAAAATAAATATGGATTGGAACCCAGCATACTGAGCCTGCTCAGCGACAATCAAGGAAACATTTGGTTCGGAACGTATAACGGGTTATACACCTATAACCCCCATCTCGATAAACTCTCTTTTTACAATTATAACCGGACAGATACATCAAGCTTAAGCGGAACTATTATTACATCGCTCTACCAAGACAGTAAAAACAGAATATGGGCCGTAGCTATGGACCGGGGACTCAACCTCTTCCACCCCGTCAATAAAACCTTCGCACACTACTCTCATTCAGCGGACGGGCTATTGGACAACAATATTACAGCCATAACTGAGTTACCTTCCGGACGCCTGCTTTTAGGTACGAGTGCCGGACTATCCATACTCGATCCTGAAAAAGGGCAATTCACCAACTACGATTACAAAAGAGGTTTTCCTCTGACTATGGTCAACGACGGTTCGCTTCTCGTATCACAAAATCAGGATATATACGTAGGAGGAGTCACCGGATTAGTCATATTCAAAGAAAAGGACCTGTTACAGACTCCGATAAAACCATCGAAAATCTGGTTTAATAATCTGTATGTAAATAACATTGAAGTAAATACATCTGACCCGGATAACATCCTCAATAAAAATATTTCGTTTACCAATAATATAAAACTCAAACATGACTACAATGTATTTTCGATACAAATTGCTACCGATAATTACATAAAATCAAACATCCTCAACATCCAATATCGCTTGATAGGGTACAATGACAAGTGGCTTACTCTGAACGACCATCAGATGCCCACCTATACCAGTCTCCCCCCCGGAGACTATACTCTCGAAACCCGTATCAAAGAATATCCAAGCATCTGCAAATCAATCAACATCAGCATACTGCCACCACTTTACAAAACTTGGTATGCTTACCTCTCTTATATTATCTTGATTGCCGGTTTTAGCTATTGGTTTTACAGACAAATACATACCCGGTTATATCTGAAACAATCTCTCGAATTCGAGAAAAAAAGAAAAGCTTATGACCGAAAAAGCCACGCAATCAAAGCTTCGCTTTTTTACCAATATATCACACGAATTCAATACCCCTCTGACTTTAATATTAGGACAAACCGACTCTCTGTTGAAATCATACAATCTATCACCTACAGCCACACATAAAGTCCTGAACATATACAAAAATGCCGATAATCTCAAAAAGCTCGTAGAAGAACTTATCGAGTTCCGAAAACAGGAGCAAGGGTACATGAAACTGAAAATATCACATACCGACATTTCTGTTTTCATCGAAGAGATATCGGCACTTTTCAAAGAATACGCTGCTAATAAAAAAATCAAATTTACCACCCAATGCCCCGACAAAGAAATAAAAATATGGATAGACACACGTCAGATGCAAAAAGTCTTCAACAATCTACTCTCCAACGCTTTTAAATTCACTCCTTCGAACGGAGAAATAAA
This sequence comes from Coprobacter secundus, assembly GCA_000803105.1. Lineage (GTDB taxonomy): Bacteria > Bacteroidota > Bacteroidia > Bacteroidales > Coprobacteraceae > Coprobacter > Coprobacter secundus. The sequence goes on along the minus strand of JTDA01000015.1, from coordinate 58,258 downwards.
AATAGTCGTATCCGACACCGACAGTTCTGTAGACATTGCCATTTCCGACACAGGCACTGGAATAAAGCCCAACGAACTAAACCACATTTTCGAGCCTTTCTACCAGTGTGAAGAAACAGAAACACAACACAAAGGCACCGGTATCGGACTTACATTCTCAAAAAGCATCGTCGACGCCCACGGCGGACATATATCTGTAAACAGCCAATTCGGGAATGGTACGACCTTTACCATAAAACTCAAAAAAGGAGATGCTCATTTCAAAACCTCCGTTACCCGTATACAAGAAGAGAATATACAAAATGTACAAGAGTCCGTACAACCCGACAGCACCTTTTCCGAAAATATCATTGAGTTACCCACCCAAAAATTAGGGAAAATGCTCATCGTCGAAGACAATAAAGAACTCTTACAACTGCTTGTCGAAACATTCACTCCCTTTTATAACACAGACATAGCCTGCGATGGCGTAGAAGGATTACAAAAAGTACGTCAAAAGGACCCCGATATCATCATATCCGATATCATGATGCCACGCATGTCCGGAATAGAATTATGTACAACTATCAAAAAGAACCTCGACACATGCCACATTCCAGTCGTATTGCTTACCGCAAAATCGGCTATTGAGCACAAAATAGAAGGTTTGAAGATTGGTGCCGACGATTATATTACCAAACCCTTCGATATCAATCTGCTGGTTATCCGATGCAACAACCTTATCAACAATCGTAAAATCATGCAACAAAGATACCGGGAAGACCCCGATTTCAGTATTCCCCAAATGGCAACCAACCCGTTAGACCACGAACTGCTCAATCGGGCAACCGAAATCGTCCGGAAAAATCTCTTCAACGAACAATTTAGTGTCGATACATTTGCCTCCGAAATAGGTCTCGGGCGCACGACTCTCTTCACCAAACTAAAAAGTATTACAGGGCTCACTCCGAACAATTTTATCATGGACATACGACTCAAAAAAGCTGCCGAAATGCTGACTACCTGTACCGAAATGAATATAAGCGAAATCGCCTACGACTTAGGATTCTCAACCCCAAAATACTTTAAAAAATGTTTTAAAGACCGTTTTGCATACACCCCTACCGAATACAGGCAAAAAAATCAGAAAGCAAAATCTACATCACCACACAAGGATACATAGCAATATTCCATACAACCCATTATACTTTATCATACCATTTTTTATAACGCAAAAGAGCCTCTACATAATAATAATCGGTATAAGACAAAGGCACATCCACCTCCGCATTAATAGGCATATTTCCGACCGAATGTTTCAGGACAAAATGAGCATTTGTTCCCGGTGCAGCCAAGTACGTATCCGATGACAATGTCCGCAATTGTTTTTCAGCCATTCTCAAACAAGACTCCGAAAGTTTCTTGTCTTTTGTCACAGTACTTAACTCTATAAAAGCAGAAGCCATTATAGCCGCTGCCGAAGCATCACGTTCGGCATTCGGAATCTCCGGAGCATCAAAGTCCCAGTAAGGAATCCCATCCGCAGGCATATTCTTATGGCTCAACAAATAGTTTGCAATATTTTCGGCCATAGTAAGATAACGACCAATACCTGTTTCACGATACATCATCGTATATCCATAAAGACCCCAAGCCTGTCCCCTTGCCCACGAACTCTCATCTGCATATCCCTGATTCGTATTCTTTTTCTCTACTCCTCCGGTAATCGTATCATACGACACCACATGGTAACTACTGTAGTCCGGACGATAATGATTTTTCATGGTTTTATCGGCATGTTTCAGGGCAATGTCTTTATATTTTGTACTGTCCGAATTCTTACTTGCCCATAACAATAATTCAAGATTCATCATATTATCAATAATCACCGGATATTGCCATTTATCTTCATTAAAATCCCACGAACGTATCAGTCCGGCTCCAGCATGATAACGCGTCGAGAGAGACTCAGCTCCTTGCAACAATACCGACTTATAAAACTGATTTCCCGTTATTCGCAATCCGTTTCCAAAACTGCAATAAAGCATAAAGCCTACATCATGATTATCAGTCGTATTCTTCTCCCTTTCGACACGTTGAGTATATATTTCCGCATACTTTTTCAGTTCAGAATCGCCCGTAGCTTCATACAAATACCACAATGTTCCCGGGAAAAAACCACTCGTCCACCATCTCGAATCCGAAGTCGTCAACCGGCCCTCTTTATCCATACTTCTGGGCAATAAATCCGGCTTCCCCGACAGCTCTTCAGCCATACCTTTTGATTGTATCACAGCCCGTTCCAAACCTCTCTCGATTACATTCTCCATAGGTTCCTGTGTCGTACACGCACTCCATACAGTCACCACACACATCATACTAAAAATCAAATTTCTCATCACATTAAAAATATCTATTATATTTACAAATAACTGGTTACTTTCCACTCCGACAACGCAGGCACATCCTGCTCCGAAGTAGGAGAACACTCCGGTATCAGTCTTACCTGTAACGTACGTGATACATTACCTGGAATCCACGTATCAAATCCTATCAAGCTGCATCCTTCATTCGAAGCATCATACTCATACCTTCCGGTAGCAGGCCATACTCTCAAAACTGCATCCTCCGGTTGTACAACTCGCACCAACAAACGTCTTTCACCCTGAGAAAGACAAAATGTATTCCGGTCTACAATATTTACAGTCGCCTGGGTAGCCATTGACCAGCGTACTCCTGTCGATATCCGGTTCAAAGTCTTTATCTCATCTTGCACCACGACAAAACCATTATCTATAATAGCAATACCACGCCTTACCTCCTGCAACAAGCCTTCGTACACCGGGGTAAGGTCCAACACGGCATTCATAAATAGCGGATTATCCGAATAAGAAATAAAAGAAGCATCCCCGTCGACACGCTGTAACTGTCCATCAACAGCCAATGTATTATGCGAAAAGTTATTCATACGAAATACCTTCCAACGCTCCGAATCCTGTTCCGTCCCGAAAATCGAAAGACCATAAGACTCTAGCGAATTATAATCCTGCATACCCAGGTCTATTCCCCAACGTACCCCTTGAGCCTCCAAAACAAACGACCCTACGTCCATATGTCCATGACTCTCCGCCGGAGAGCCTCCCTTCACACCGACATAAATAGCATCCCGATTACTCCATGATGTACGCATCACAGCCACAGCATTTGCATTACGAGCCACCCATACATTTTTACGGGGGGCAACCACATCTATCGAACCGACTTCAGAAGCCCATAATAATAAAAAAGGAAGCAAACGGTACGAAAATGACGTAGCCCGTTCTATCTGCTGCCGCTCTATCCATAAAAGCGAAGGATCATGTTCCCGCTGGGCAAACCAAAATAACGTAGGGTTTATCGATGTGCCACTATCAGTATCCGAATAATTGAAAGACAATAACGACGGAGCTATCATCTGCAAAGCATACTGCCCTGAATTATCAAATCCCGGTACATCACTCAACAACCCGAAGTCCGTCTGTAACGCCTTCTGCAATGCTGAGAAAAATATAGCTTGATAAGAAGTGCCGTATCCCCAATAACCATATCCCTCCGGATAATTTCCATCTATTCCATAACCGGACAGAGCCAGTTTTATTGAAGCTACAGACCGAGTTATTATCTCCTTCGCAAATTCCTCATCATCCTCATAAAGAGCCAGAGCACCTATAACCATAGCCGCATTACATACTTGATTCCAATTATTTGCCTTCCAAAGAAAATCATTATTTTCTGAATCCATAGAAAGCTCCAACCCTTTCTTCAAAATAGCGTCCTTTATCAAAACCCTTTCTGTATCCGGCAAATCATCATATAACCAATCATACCCTATAGACATGGCTACTGTCATCTCCGCAACATCCAGAAAGTGAGAAGGATTCCAGTCACTGAAACTTGCAACAGCCAACATCTCCTGCCGGGCTCTTTCCAAAAAGCGAGAATCAGCAGTCATCCGGTATGCATAAGACCAATAAAATATACGTTTAATACATTCTCGCGATACATCCAATAATCTTTTACCGGTCAATACCCGTTCAGGAAGAGGCGTAGACAACAAATTTCCCGCAGTAGACAATATCCCGTTATGTACCTTTGCATACTGCATATCAGTCAATATTGCTTTTATATTCTTCTCTTCTCCTTTCAATAAAAACAAACGAGGATGCCCGGGCACATCGACAGACGACCTCCACACTGCTTCAATACCGTCCATATCTTCACCAGCTAAAATATCTGACTGGCACGACAATACCAACGGCACCATGAGAACAAAAGCAACAGCAAAATTCACATACTTATACATTATTGTAACACTCACGGTAAAACCTCAATTTCTATACTCTTCACCACCTCCGAACGATGTCCGGCAGTTATGTTACTACCGACAAAAACTGCCGTATACCTACCCGGAGCCATATACATATGCACATATTGTCTTATATCAGCATCAGCTACTCCCTTCACCGGGACGGCAACATCTGGCAAGAGTGACAATACACCTGTATCTATACCTTTCGAAATCGCCCATACCTCATTCCCCTGTTCCGTAGGTCCGTCCTTTCCCTGTAACCTCACCAGCGAAGCCGATACAATACTGATACTTTCCATATTTGTCCCTTTTCCGAAATCAACAATATTAAATCCTGCAGTATAAGCCGTGGTAGAGATATCGGCAACCTTCATATCTCCCTCCTCCGTTTTCGCATTCAGTAAAAGACGATTGATACGCCAACTCGGAGCACCTGACTCTGATGTTATCGGAAAACACAAATATCGGAACGCAATATACAACGGTTTCCCCGGAATAACAAATTCATCCAGACTTAAAGTGCCCGATTCTGTTTCATTATTCGACTCGGCTAGAGTAAAATGACTCGTGACATCCTGCCATGTTGCCTTCTGTATTGCCCCTATATCTTTATAATTACCATTAAAATCAGTCGACAAAAGTACATATCGCTCACTTTTCTGTTTAGCATTGCTAAGCAATGACCCGAAATTAAGCTCCAGAGATTCTATCGGCAACTGTCTCCCCACATCCTTGTATCGATAATCATTACCCGACTCACCCGAATAGAATGAAATCAATTTTACATTACCCGAAACATTGAAAACTACACTCTTTCCAGCCGGTACAACTACCTCATCAGCCCACACATCCAGTTCTGCATTATCTACTTCCATAGGATCGTTGCACGAAAACATACTTGTCAACAAAAACACGCTCCCCATTATATTACTATAAGTCCTCATACTATATATTACTTTTATTACCACGACGGATTTTGTTTCAATAATCTGTTCAAAGACAATTCCTTGGCAGGAATAGGTTGCAAAGTATGCTTTTCCGAAACATTACGAAATCCCGTTACACAATACGACGCAGGCTTGTAATTCACCTCCTTCACATCGGCCATATCCTGTTCTATATCATCAGCTACCTCATGCATACGCTCCACGAATATCCCCCAACGTATCAAATCACCCTTGCGCAACGACTCAAAGCAGAGTTCTCTCGACCGCTCCTCACGTACAATTTTCTGGAAAGACCGATAGTCCAATCCCCTCACATCATATTTATCCACATCTACAGCACCCTCCATCAACTTGCCAAAAGCTCTTCTTCTCACTTGGTTTATAGCATTATAAGCAGCCCCGGTAGGCATTCTGAATAATTCATTCTCAGCCTCGGCATACATCAGCAACACATCCGAATAACGCAACAGCGGATAGTTGATAGGAGTATTATGCGCTGCTTTAGGAACCAACGTTTCCATCTCCCGACGGTACTTCCCCAAATAACGACGCCAGTAACTTTCCGGAGCATGATACACCTTGACAGTATGATATTTACTATTATCTTTCTCATCCGGAGTAGAAGAATACGTAAACGGAGCAATGTTCCAATCCCGTCTCAACGTGTCATCCTCCTCATATACCTTATAAAACGTTCCCGTCGCCGCATACATTCCCCGAGCTATTCCTATTTCCGGATCATAATCATTATTAATGCCGTTCATGCCGCCGATTATCCCGGTCTCGCCATACGCATCAGACAAATTGCCCCAAAACTCAACCTCCCAAATACTCTCTTTCGTATCATACTTATCCTGTGCAAGATTGATAAACACTTGCCGATAATCAGGATTCAGTGCGTGCTTAAACTCCGTATCTTCCATCACTTTTTTACACCAATAGCGGGCATCCTTGTATTTAGTAATATCATTGACCGGCTCCCCTGCCATATACAGGCAAACCCTCGCCAATATGCCTCTCACGGCCGATTGTGTCACTCGTCCGGCATGATTGACATCATTCAACGTAAACACCAGGCCCTCCGCCATTTCCATATCTTTCAAAATTTGAGCATAAACATCTGCCGGAGAAGACTGAGGCACACTCATATTCTCAGGTACCAATGTAGGCTCCAGTACCAACGGTACACTGCCAAACGTCTGTACCAACAAAAAATAGAAATATCCACGTAAAAATAAAGCCTCACCTTTAATACGCTCTTTCACCTTTTCCTCCACTTCCGCTTGAGGAAGTTTATAAAGTAACAAGTTCGCTCGGCCTATCCCTTTATACAAAATCGTCCACAAATTAGAAACACCGGCATCACTTGCCGTATGATTGTAAATAACTGGTCCATAAGTATATGTACTTCTGAAATAATAAGACTCATCAGCATCATTACCCAGACCCACCACATAATTATTGCCATAAAGATAAGTATCTCCCAATGTTGAATACACCCCCGTAAGAGCCGCCTCCAGATTCTTTTCCGAATTATAATACGTATCCGGATATAACATATTCTTAGGCTCTCGCTCCAGAAAATCACTACACCCCAAACCGGCCAATCCTATTACCGAAGCTAAACTAATAATCCATATCAATTTCATAATATGACTCCTTATATATATCATTATTATAATCTTATACGAAAACCAAACGTTACAGTCTTTGCCCTTGGATAAGCACAAAAATCAAAACCCGAAGTCAAGACACTGTTCAAAATAGAAACTTCCGGATCCAATCCCGAATAACGAGTCCAAGTAAACAGATTTTGTGCGGCAATATTCAAATTTATGCTGCGCACCTTTATCTTTTTCATCCACCTCTGCGGCAAATCATACCCCAACTCCAATGTTTTCAACCTCAAATACGAGCCGTCCTCAAGCGTACGGTCAGATATAAAACCCTGAGGCCCTGCCCCTTTCGTCTTAAACAACGTATTAGACGGATGGTCGGGAGTCCAGCGCTCCTCATAAGACTTATACTGGTTTATTCCTACCTGAGCCGTACCATTTCCTTCAAATATCAACCGATTAGCATTAAATACCTTATTGCCATAAGACCACTGCAACAATACATTCAATGTAAAAGTCCCTATCCTGCGGGTCGAATAACTAAAATCATTTGTAAAACCTCCCGTATGTTTAGGATGAGGAGACCCCAGTATTACCCGATCATAATCATTTATCGTACCGTCTCCGTTTATGTCCTTGTATTTAATTACCCCGGGACTCACATCCGAACTCCCGTTATCTGCTACTCCCGGATTCAATACATAAATCCCCTCCGTCAAATTCCTGAAATCACTCGTCTGATATATCCCGTCAAAAATAAAGCCATAAAACAATCCCATCGGTTTGCCCACTTCCGTAATGTACATAGGCGTATTGTTGTAAGTCGTTTGGAAACGGGCAAAATCCAGACGGTTGTTCTGATCATTGTTCAATTTCAACACTTTATTCCGATTAAAACTGATATTAAATCCTGACTTCCAAGCAAAAACAGGAGTCTTGATGTTCGTACTCTCAAACGAAAACTCCCAACCCGAGTTTCTCACCTTTCCAATATTCTGCATGGCATACGTATATCCCGTACTGGCGGGAATCTGAGAGTTCAGCAACAAATTATCCGTATATTTATTGTAATAATCGACTGTAAAGGAAATTCGGTTATTCAATATCGAGAAATCGATACCCGCATCGAATTGTTTTGTCTCTTCCCATTTCAATTTAGGATTGGCCAATCTCGAAGTTCCCACGCCCAACGACGGAGTCTGGTTACCAAAAGAATAATAATTTTTTATTCCGGAGTCCAGCGAAGCCATATAATCATAATTGCCTATACGATTATTTCCTGTCACACCATAACTCGTTCTCAGTTTCAACGACGAAATCTGAGGTACATACCTTAAAAACTCCTCCTCTGCGACATTCCACGATGCTGCTACCGAAGGAAAATATCCCCATTTATGCCCTGGAGCAAATTTAGAAGAACCATCGGCACGCATCGTTACTGTAAAGAGATATCGCGAGTCATAAACATAATTGGCGCGTCCATAAAAAGAAGCCATTGTATAATCACCGTAAGAATAGGAAACCCCGTTTGCTACCCCCATACCCAAACCATAAATGCCCAACTCATCATAAGGGACATTAATGGCCGACATACCATCCGATTTGGTAACACCCAGCTCAAACGACGCTCCACCTACCACGTTCAAATGATGCACATCTCGTATCTTCCTATCGAAAGTTATCGTATTCTCATTAGTATATATCGTACGTTGATAATGCGACACACTGCCCCATTGTCCTTTTGTATTGCGATTATTATACGGACTTCCATTTATTGTATTGCTGTTATTAAAATTCTCCGTAGACTCTTTTCTGTTATTTACTGCCCCCCGCACATTTATCGTCAGATAACCGGTCGGTTTGTACTCCATATATGCTGTTAGCCTCAAATCGTCTCTGATTTGTTCTCGAAACTCGTTCGAATTGGAAAGTACCGGATTGATACGAAAATCATTATTCGAATACATGTCATCGTCCACCAATAACTCCTCCAAATCTGAATTAGGACTATACGGACGATACGCCCATACCCGGTATAGCAAATTAGTAATTGTCGTTGAACTTATTCCCTCCGATGAAATCAGCTGTCCGTAATTTTTATTATGGCTACCCGTCACATCGACACCTACTTTGAATTTGGAACGAATCATCTGGTCTATACTCGCCCGCCCCCGGAAAGATGAATTTCCCGAATTACTGATAATCCCATCTTGTCCATAATACGAACCAGAAATCGAATAGCGGGTTTGTGGTGTACCGCCTCTTACCGACAAATCATAAATCATCGTCATCGGATTAGAAGCCGAAATCTGTTTCTGCCAATTGATACCCGGCGCATTCCTATAATCTTCCAACGTCTTGCCATCCTGAAAATAAAGCAACCTTGCCCGACTTTCATCATATTCTTCCAAATACTTCACATACTCATAAGCATCCATCATCTCTATCCAGTTTGTCATACGGGGAAAACCTACTTTGGCACTAAACGATACAATAGGTTTACCGACCATACCTTTCTGGGTCGTAATCACAATTACACCATTTGCCGCACGTGAACCATAGATAGCGATTGCCGATGCATCTTTCAACACACTCATCGATTTTATATCCTCGGCACTAAGCGAAGCCGGATCAAAATCTTCCATCGGTATGCCGTCTACGACAAACAACGGGGAATTATTCTGCGTCAATGAATTGGCACCACGAATAATAATACTATTCTCTGCTCCGGGCTGCCCGTCGACCGACGACACTTGTACGCCCGATACTCTCCCCGCCAGAGCCTCGGCAAAAGACCCCACCGGAGCTTTCGCCAAATCTTCCACATTCACTTGTCCCACAGCTCCGGTAAGGTCTTTTTTCGAAACGGCACCATAACCGATAACCACCACCTCGGACAACCGTTTATCCTGCTCGGTCATCTTAACATTGACAACTGTCTTATCGCCTAAAGATTTCACAATCTTAGTATAGCCCAACATTGAAAATTCCAGCCTCTTCACTCCATCCGCAATCTTCAACGAATACCGGCCATCCTTGTCGGTCATGGTTCCGGCATTATCCTCCAAAGCCCTCACGACAACCCCGGCAAGAGGTTGCTCATTCTCATCAGAAACCTTTCCCGAAACCCTCCGCTCCTGAGCCATAGCCGCCATTTGGCAAAACACAAATGCACTCAGTAAAAATATAAATTTGAAATATTTCATCTTCCCAACCTTAAAATTTAACTCTCTCATCTCAATCATCTCCCGACACTATCAGTCCAAAACCAGCTTTTTTACATAACGACCGTCAGCAGAGGTAATGACAACGACATAGACACCTTTGCCATTCATATCGACCCATATCTCATTCTGCATGGAAACTACCGTCTTCAATAGCACTCCTTTCAAATTATAAATCGATACACCAACAGGGCCGGAAAAGTCTGAGACAACACATATTCCTCCCTTGGTAGCCCACACACGACAATCGTCCCGATGTTCCATCCCCACAGAAAGTTCTGGTCCCGGGACGAACGACAGACACTCCATTTTGTCCCCTTTTGCCAAAGCCAAGTACAAATAATACTTTATCGATGCATCCAGATTCTCCAACAATATCCCCTCAGCCACAAAAGGAAACTCCAAATATTTACACTTTTTATCAGGACTTTTCCTTATCAAATCTGCCGTCATTTTTCCATCCGGCTCAGTTTTTAATACATAATAAACCGTAGTTATACTATCCGATGCCACCCGAACGGCAACATAATCATATCCTCCCGATGCTATCGCTGCCTCCGTAAAAACCGGTGCAGGAGCCATTTTCCCCGTAAGTCGCAACGAAGCCGTTATCTCATCTCCTGTACCCGACAATGATGTCATCTCTACCGTAGCTTCCGCATTGGCCTTCCCGTCAAAAGTCACCGTAACCGGAATTCCCGCATTTACCTCATCCGCAGCAATACGATTTTTATCAAGTGTAAAATAAGCAGCATCACCCCTTACCGACAACAGCACATCATTCGCAAGATTAGCTCCCGAAAGCATAAATTGTAAAGACATTCCCTCTCCTTCGCATACATTGAACTCCAGTTCATCTGTCGACAACAATATTGCAGCATTCTCAAATACAGAACCCCGCAATGGTATTTTAAGCTCGGCTCCCTGAGAAGAAAAACGTACCCTCAACATATCAGAAAATTCACCCGTAATCTCACTGTCGAGTACAACCGTAATCTGTACACGATTACCGCTGAGTTCACTCTTTCCCGCTACCGAAAAAGGAGAAGAATCACCAAGCTCGCAGACAATATTATCGAGACTACAAACAAACCCCAATGTACAGATAAGCTCCATACTCTTAGGCTTATCGACAAGAGTAGCAATCACTATCTCATTCATGTTCAACTCGATAGACAAAGGTTCCCGCCAGTTATGAATCGGCAGCCCTCCATTCAATACAGGGTTCTCAAAATCTGCTTTCCAAGGCAATGACTCCCGATGATTATTCAGCAACTCCACAAACTCCTTCGACCTCATTTCTTCTGCCGTTTTCCTCAACGCCGAGTTAGCATTACTTTCATCCCCGTTTATATAATAGCAATTCGAGACAATAGCCCGAATGCTGCTTACTTTCGTCAATATTCCACCCGTACGGGGACTTTCAGAAACAGACGAAATCATTCCTGACGAATAACAATTACTGATACTGAAATCTGTATTCTGATCCAATTGTCCCAATATTCCACCCGTATAATTATAGCTGGTTACATTCCCGGCAGAATAACAGTCCTCCACCGAAAAAGCCTTTGTAGAACGAAATATTCCTATCAGCCCTCCAGCACTATTATTCGAAGCTGCAACGTCAGCATCGCTGAAACACCCGCTTATCACATGCCCCTCCGTATTGATATAACAACGCCCCACCAGGCCTCCGACACGTTCTTTGCCCATGACGGAACTGTTGCCGGTAATACCCAGATTCAGAATCGTTGCGTTGTAAACGTATCCGAAAAGCCCTACTCCCGATGTGGTCGGCCGGTTTACATAGAGATTGGAAATAAGGTGCGAGTTGCCGTCGAATGTGCCTCTGAAGCTGATATCATCGGATGTCCCTATCGGAGACCACTCCTTCCCCCCGAGGTCTATATCGTTCATAAGTACGAAGTACTGTCCGGTGAAGGTTTCCCCCCCGTTTACCTGCCGGCTCAATAGTGCCAGGTCCTGGGGCGAATGTATCTGCCATGGATTTCTTTCACTGCCATCTCCTCTGGAAAATTCTTCAGAAACTGATATCCCGTCCCAGACAGGAACAGCATACAATGCAGAACAGCACACACTAAAAATAAAAAATAAAAATGTTTTCATAGAACTAAATTTTAAACTCACCAGTTAACCAATTCCTTATTATACAAAAGTCCATTATCCTTCTTCCCCGGCAAAAGACTTACCTGTAATACGACCTTCTCACCCGCAGGCACCTTATACTCAAACCCGACAAAAACGGTATTCTTATTCCCGGCATCCCAGCTATTAGGAGACTTTGTAGACCAAGTACACACTTTCACCCCTTTCGGGTAATCCACCCGCAATACCAGTCTTTTCCCATTCTTTGCTACCAATACAGCCTTACCGTCCCCTATCATCTCAGCCCGACACTCGGTCAGCATGTTCCACCGTACTGTTGAAAGTTCTTTACCACCCTCTATCTCATCACGAACTACCACATACTGATTTTTTTCACCTACAATTGCTACCCCCCTTTTTACTTCCGACACCCGGTCACGATACATATCCGTCAAGTCCGATACGGCAAACATCAATTTATCAGACTCTCCCCAGCGGTCTACCTTAGCGTACCCTTTGACTCTTTGCAATTGATTGTCAAATGTCAGCGTGTTATGAGCCATATTATTATACCTGAATACCTGCCATCTTTGAGAATTCTGTTCTCTGTTCCATATATCCAACCCTTTTGACTCCAAAGACTCATATTGCTGCATCCCAAAATCACAAGCCCAACGTACTCCATCGGTCACCATAACAAAAGAACCGATATCCATATGCGCATGGCTGACCGAAGGCGAGCCTAACTTAAAACCCCAAAAAATAGCTTTCTTATCTGTCCATGACGTCCTCATAAAACAGACCGGAGATTTACCCTGAGCCGTAAACATCTTTTTTTTCGGAGGTAATATCGTACGCTGTTTTATACCATTGGCCCATATCATCAAAGCCGGCAAAAGACGATATCCTCCTAATTTGTTCAATCTCTCCAATTCCCTCTTCTGCATCCACAACAATGTCCCGTCATCATACTTCCGGGCAAACCAAAATAACGTTGTATTCAACCCAGTACGTCCATACTCGTCACTGTCACTATAATTAAAAATATGGTAATCATTCGCAATTACATGTTGCGCATATTCGGCCGTTTGTTTAAATCCCGGAGTTTCGGACAATCCGAAATCCGTACCAAAAGCCTTATCCAAAGCACTGATAAACATTACATTATAAGAAGTTCCATAACTCCAGTACCCCGCACCTTCAGGATAAGCCCCATCCGGAGCATAATCAGCCATATAAATATTATTGACAGACCTGTGCAACATTTCCTCAGCCAAAGCAGGCTCATCCTCCGCTATTGCCAAAGCACCATAAGCAATACCCGTATTACATACCTGGCTCCAATTGTTATGGGCCGTTATAAAATCATTATATCTATCGTCCATGGATGGCTTGATACCTTTTTCAATAATAGCATTCCGCACAATTGATTTAGATTCCTCTGAAAGCCAGTCATATAACCAGTCATAGCCGATAGCTACTCCCATAGTCATCTCACCCACATCCAGGAAATGTGACGGATTCCAGTCTTTAAAAGCAGCAACAGCCAGAAGTTCCTTCTCAGCCCGTTCGGCATACGCTTTATCATTCGTAAGACGATAGGAATAAGATAAGAAAAAAATATTACGCAAAGCCTTTCGTGACACATCGAGCAACCGCCGGCCGACCATAACCCGTTCTATAGGAGGTACGGACAACAACTTCTCACTCTCGGTAAGTATTGTCTCATGTATCTTCTCCCAACAGACATCCGAAGAAATAAAACGTCTGATACTCTGTTCTTCGTTTTTCAATAGCAATATTCTTGGATGCTGGGGCAATCCCCCCAACTTGATACGCCTTATTTCACCAGACACGGGCACCTGTAAAATAATAAGAAAAGATATTACAATTACAATAAACTTTTTCATAATGCGAATTGAATTTCAAAAATTGTGGACAAATAAACTTTTTACAAAAGTATCCCCCTGATACCATCTTTACGGGATAAGATAATACGATTCGGAGGACAAAAAAATACAAATAGCCCACAATCCTTATTGTCTGAAAAATGAAAATTTCCATGATATTTTCCGAAAATATTTATTGAAAAAATAAAAAAGCATCCTTTGCAAATAATAAAACAAGGAACGAATTTTCCCCAATATAGATAAGGTATAACACAATATAGAAAGAAACTAATTTGCTTTTTGTACAAATATATCCCCTAATTCGAACACCATTTCCCCCGAATACTTACACCGACCGAATACATTTGCCAATACAAAATACAAACAAACATTTGTCAAATTACTAAAACCAACAATCATGAAAAAATTATTTACTTTTACATTCTTGTTATTGTATGCATTCAGTGTTACAACATTCGCCGCCAGTACTTGGGACGGGATATCAGTTTCTGAAGAATTTTCCAGAGGAGATGGCAGTGAAAGAAATCCATGGCAGATACATTCGCCCCAGGACCTGGCACTATTGAGCCGGCAGGTAAACGGGGGGGAAACCTTCACCGGACAGTACTTCGTACTTATGAACGATATAGACCTCGGGGGGAAGGAGTGGTCTCCGATAGGGACATCCGATGATATCAGCTTCAGAGGCACATTCGACGGCAACTCGCACCTTATTTCCAATCTCTATGTAAACCGGCCGACCACATCGGGAGTAGGGCTTTTCGGATACGTTTACAACGCAACGATTCTGAATCTGGGTATTACCGGCAACAGTTCCGTCATGGGCAAAGAACGTGTCGGAGGCTTGGTGGGGCGTTGTTATATCAATACAGAGGGGCATACGATAAGCGGGTGTTTCAGCGATGCTGACGTTACAGCTTCAGGAGATAACACCGGAGGCCTCATCGGTATGTTCCGTTCGACCAAAGCTTTTTCAGTTGCCAACTGTTACTCTACAGGAAACATCTCCGGAAAAAACTACACAGGCGGCATAATCGGACGACTCGATGACAACACCGGTTTCAGTATCAGTAATTGCTATTCGGCAGGGAATATTGCCTCCACAGGAAACGACTCTCGCACAGGAGGGATATTGACCAAAGCCAGTAGTGTAAAAGCTACCGTCTCAAACTGTTATTATATAAACGGGGACGAAAATAATGCCAACACTGCTATCAAAAAAACAATAGAAGAAATGAAAACCGCCGAATTTGTAACCGAGCTCAATGCTGAACAAGAATTTCCGGCATGGAAAACAGACCTCGAGTCTGGAAACATAAATGGAGGACTGCCCATACATATCTGGCGAAACGATATTACTACCGATATAAAGAAAAGCCAAACCGCTAATCCGATATACATCTACACACAAGGAAAAGACATCATAATAACCTCGGCATCCGACATACAAACCATACACCTATATAACATCACAGGACAATTGATAAATACTATAGACAAAAACCTGGCAAATACGACCCGGATAAATATACATACCTCCGGAATCTATATGGTTGTAGTGACCGCTAACAACACGAATACAGCACAAAAAATTATCATAAAATAATACATTTGCGACCCCCTCTCTGTTTCGAAAATAGGTGTAATTATAGATAGCAAAACACTGCACCTTTTTTTCGAAACAGGATTAAGCTCGTAATATCCTTATTGCACTCCCCACAGTACGCCACTGACAACAACAACAAAATTTTACGCAAACACACAACTTTTGCCAGTATATTTCATCAAATATTTAAAGGATTGTTCGCTAAAATCTTCACACACTAACAAATAGACAAAAATTACATCAAATTAAATTCAAATTGTAGCTTATTTCTTTGTCGTACACAAAAAAAATATTAATTTCGCATCATTATTACAATATCTGAGAAACAGACAAAAAACAATATAATTAACTATAAAAACGATCAAATGAAGAAGCACAATTTTTATGCAGGGCCTTCTATCTTAAGTGAGTACACCATTAAAAATACAGCTGATGCTGTATTGGACTTTGCAGGAACCGGACTATCACTATTGGAAATCTCCCACAGAAGTAAAGAATTTGTTGCCGTTATGGACGAAGCCAGAGCTCTCGTAAAAGAGTTGTTGGAAGTACCTGAAGGTTATGATGTTGTTTTTGTAGGAGGCGGTGCCAGCATGCAATTCTGTATGGTGCCCTTTAATTTATTGAAAAAGAAAGCTGCCTATCTGGAAACAGGTACGTGGGCTGTAAATGCCATAAAAGAAGCCAAGCTCTTCGGTGAAGTCGATGTCGTTGCTTCTTCCAAAGAAGATAACTTCACATACATCCCTAAAAACTATACCGTACCCGAAGACGCTGACTATTTCCATATCACGACCAACAATACGATTTTTGGTACGGAAATGCGCTATGACCCGGACGTTAAAGTTCCGTTAGTAGCCGACATGTCGTCCGACATATTCTCCCGTCCTATCGACGTTGCCAAGTACGATATAATCTATGCCGGAGCTCAAAAAAATCTGGCTCCCGCCGGAGTAACCATTGCCATTGTCAGAGAAGGTGCTCTCGGACATGTAGAGCGGGCTATACCTACTATGCTTGATTATCGTACCCACATCAAGAAAGGTTCTATGTTCAATACACCGCCTTGCTTGCCGGTATTCTCTGCATTGCAGACACTCAAATATTACAAACAACTCGGAGGTGTAAAGGTACTCGAAAAGATGAACCTTGAAAAAGCAGCCATCTTATACGATGAAATAGATAGGAACAAGCTCTTTAGAGGTACTGCCAAAGAAGAAGACCGGTCTATCATGAATGTATGCTTTGTTATGAACGACGAATACAAAGACCTCGAAACCGAATTTGCCGAATTTGCAACCAGCAAAGGAATGATAGGTATCAAAGGTCACCGCTCAGTAGGCGGATTCCGGGCATCTATATACAATGCGATGCCGAAATCAAGTGTAGAAGCTCTTATCGAGACAATGAAAGAATTCGAAAAGAATCACTAATTTTCTAATACAGTACAATACAATTAGAGAGTTGTCTCATAAACCAACGCCATTATACGTTGTTTTGAGACAACTCTCCGCTTTTAAAAAAAACATCACATCTGCCACTGTTTAGCCGAGTGGCACGTAGCAGTGACAGATATAAAAAAATAAAAACATGAAAATATTAGTAGCTACAGACAAACCTTTTGCTGCCATTGCCGTAGAAGGAATCAAAAAAGAACTGGACAAAGCCGGTATCGAAATGATTCTCCTGGAAAAATATGGAGAAAAAAGTAAACTTATCGAAGCCATTGCCGATGTAGACGGTGTAATTGTAAGAAGCGACATTCTCGATGCCGAAGTATTGAACGCAGCAAAAAAACTAAAAATTGCTGTACGTGCAGGTGCAGGATATGACAATATAGATTTGGCAACAGCAACAGCAAACGGAGTATGTGTGATGAACACCCCCGGACAAAACTCAAATGCCGTTGCCGAACTTGTATTTGGCATGGCCGTAATGCTGGTTCGTAACTTTTATAATGGAACATCCGGCACCGAGCTGAAAGGGAAAAAATTAGGTATACACGCTTTCGGACAAGTCGGCCGTAACGTTGCTCGTATTGCCAAAGGATTTGGCATGGAAGTATACGCCTTTGACCCCTATTGCCCTGCTGAAGCTATAGAAGCCGAGGGGGTAAAACCGATTACAGATATTAACGAAATGTACTCAACCTGCCAATACATCTCATTACACATCCCAGCCACTCCGGAAACGAAAAAATCAATCAATTACAATCTGCTTAAGCAAATGCCCAAAGGGGCAGTACTTATCAATACAGCCCGCAAAGAAGTAATTGACGAAGAAGAACTCGTAAAACTGATGGAAGACCGTGCCGACTTCAAATACATATCCGATATTAAGCCGGACAACGCATCTGTATTTGCCGAAAAATTTGAAGGCCGCTATTTCTTCACTCCGAAAAAGATGGGAGCTCAAACAGCCGAAGCCAACATCAACGCCGGTATCGCAGCAGCCAAGCAATCAGTAGGCTTCCTCAAAGAAGGCATCGACAAATTCAAAGTAAACAAATAAGAACCCGTTAAGGACACTACAAAGAGTAAACAATTGATAACGGATTGTTTACTCTTTCTGTATTAATAGACGATTATTGTCATAAGCTTTCCTGGAACTTCGCCGAAATCGAAATATAAAATAAAAATTCCCGGAGAGATTTGCAGGCAATCCGGAATTCAAAATATCCGTCTATTACAAATCCCGAACAGTTCTAAAATCCGGTATCGGTTGCCCGAAACACTGCGATAAAGTCCCAGCCGATTCCAAAAACTCCACAAAATATAGAGTAAAAGAAAATAAAAAAAATTTCAGCTCTTGACGCTCTTTCCTTTTTAAATATTATTTTCGCAAAAAATTTACTTATAGTTAACTTATGAATATCGGCAATCTCAATGACACCAAATTCGGGAAAAACGATATTCCCCATAATTCGACATACTCATGGCACGGATAAAACCTTTCAAAGGAGTAAGACCTCCAAAAGAACTTGTAGAGCAAGTAGCATCGCGTCCTTACGACGTTCTCAACTCGGAAGAAGCGAGGAACGAAGCCGCCGGAAACGAAAAGTCGCTTTACCATATCATTAAACCCGAAATAGACTTTGCTCCGGGAACCGACGAACACGATCCCAAAGTATATCAAAAAGCCATAGAAAACTTCAAGAAGTTTCAAGAAAAAGGATGGCTGCAACAAGACCCGACCGAAAGATATTACGTATACGCCCAGACCATGAACGGACGTACACAATACGGACTCGTCGTAGGCGCTAATGTCGATGATTACCTCAACGGTGTTATCAAAAAACACGAACTTACCCGCCGCGACAAAGAAGAAGACCGGATGAAACATGTCCGGATAAACGATGCCAATATAGAACCTGTATTTTTCGCCTATCCCGACAACAAGGAAATAGACCAAATCGTTGCAGAGACAACATCCCATCCTGCAGAATACGATTTCATTGCACCCGATGGGTTCGGACATCATTTCTGGATAATAGATAATCCGGAAACCATAGACCGCATCACCCGGTTATTTGCCCAGATACCTTACCTCTATATCGCCGATGGTCACCACAGGACAGCAGCAGCAGCTCTCGTAGGAGCCGAAAAAGCAAAAGCAAACCCCAATCATAACGGAGACGAAGAATATAACTTCTTCCTGGCAGTATGTTTCCCCGCTTCACAACTCAACATTATCGACTATAATCGAGTAGTAAAAGACCTTAACGGACTCACTGACGAACAATTTCTCGAAAAAATATCAGAGCACTTCTTTATCGAAAAAAAAGGCTCCGAAATATACAAGCCCGCTGCTCTGCACAATTTCGCTTTGTACCTCAATCACAACTGGTATTCGCTCACGGCCAAACCGGGAACCTATAAAGAAAATGACCCTATCGGAGTACTCGACGTCACCATATCATCAGACCTTATCTTACGTGACATATTGGGTATCACTGACCTGCGTTCCGACAAAAGAATCGATTTCGTCGGAGGCATACGTGGACTGGGTGAACTTCAAAAACGTGTCGACAGTGGAGAGATGCGTGTAGCTCTCGCATTATACCCTGTATCAATGAAGCAACTCATGGACATTGCCGATACCGGAAACATCATGCCCCCCAAAACAACATGGTTTGAACCTAAACTTCGTTCCGGACTTGTAATACACAAGCTTAGTTAAAAAACATAAAAGCCGTGCAGCTATCAGTAAACTATTTGCATCTTACTAATAGCGCACGGTAAAAAAGAAACATTACCGAATGGATGAAATACAACTTATAAAAGGTTGTAAAGAAAATAAACCGAAAGCGCAAAAAGAGCTTTACGAAACCTATGCTCGCAAAATGATGGCCGTTTGCCTGCGTTATACCAACGATAGGGAAAGTGCGCAAGATTTGTTGCAAGATGGGTTCATTAAAGTTTTTACAGCTATAGGTACATACAGCGGTAATGGATCGTTCGAAGGTTGGATGCGTAAAATTTTTGTAAATACCGCGCTTGAATATTTGCGAAAAAATGACATCCTCCGTGAGACTGTCGATATAGACAGTCCCGATACTTTAAAAGAGCCCGATTATTCGGCACTCGAAAAAATATCGGCAGATGAACTGATGGAATTAGTACGGGAATTGCCGACAGGATTCAGAACCGTGTTCAACATGTTTGCCATTGAGGGCTATTCGCATAAAGAAATAGGCGAAGCATTAGGCATAAATGAAAGTACATCAAGGTCTCAATTTACAAGAGCAAAAAAATTGCTCCAAAAAAAATTAGAACCTTTCAGGTGAACGATTATAAGAAATACAGGTTAATTAAAGAAATAAGGTATTAATAATAACAATGGACGACAAGCGATTTGAACATATCATTCAATCGAAACTGAAAGATTACGAAGCCGACGTTCCTCAGGATCTTTGGTCCAAAATAGAGAACGAGCTGCCTCGTAAAAAGACAGTTTGGATGAAGCCCGTCTATCGCTATGCGGCAGCTTGTGCTGCTTTGCTGATAGGAGGGTTTACTGCGTTCATGTTCCTATACCGGCCGGAATCAGGCAACCATCTGGCAGTCAATAATGAGCCTATATCCATTACGTTACCCGAAAAACAGGAGATACCGACGCCACACCAAAACATCGACAAATCCTCAGAAGAAATTCTTTGGGTCGACAATACTCAAGGCCTAATATCTCCCCAAAAACAGAAAATAAGAAGTACTGACCACCGTACAGATGTCCAAGTAAAAACGACTCCGGAACAAGAAAACAAAGTTGAGGCAGAGTCGCATGCCATTGCCTTCCCTGTCGAAAACAAGGAGAATCGACCTTTATTGGCTGAAACACCGGTAACAAACCGGCCTCAATCCATTTCACAAGAAGAATACGAGCGCAAACTGAAAGAATTCGAATCGGCAGGGCAACAACTGCAAGAGTCTGATTACGAACAGATACTCAATTCCAAGCATGATGAGCACGGATTCTCCATAGGACTTATGGCATCTAACTCATTGCCCGGAAATAAAAATATGGAAAACAGGCCTCTCACTCGTAGTGCTATGGAAATAGATGATGAGCTCAATCTCTATTCGGCAGAAGAGCCTCTCAAGTTTATGCATAAGGTACCTATTTCATTTGGTATTACAGTAGAGAAAAAACTACCTCGAAATTGGGGATTAGAAAGCGGAATAATATATACTTTACTACGGTCTGACTATAAAACTGCCAGTAACAACAGAAAAGGGAAACAAGAACTTCACTACATAGGCATCCCATTAAACGCGATATATCGTTTTGCTCACATACAAAATGCATCGTTCTATGCGGCAGTAGGAGCAAAAGCCGACTTCAATGTAAGCGGCCGGCGCACTGAAAATGCACAAAATGACAACAAAGATGCCAAACTGTCTGAAGATATAAGAGACCATAGAGTACAATGGTCATTCCACGCCAAAGCGGGAGCTGCCTATGCATTCCACAAGATGGCAGAACTTTATGTTGAGCCCGGAGTTTCTTATTACGTGGACAACAGTAACATCCCCAACTTGTGGCACGACCGTCCTGTAAACTTTACAGTACAAATAGGGCTAAGAACAAACTTTTAATCACATTAGCAAAATAATATATTAATTAATAAAAAGCAATTAAAAACAAGACCAACTGTATGAAAATGATGAAAAAAATCAGCTTTGCCTTGATGGCTGTCGCTTCAGTAATGCTGACGGGATGTTTGAAAGACAACGGTAATATCCTCACCTCCTATGGTGTAGGTACGATAAAACAGACAGCAATGGGGACCAAGTATATACAATTCGATGATAGCAGACTTTGTATTCAAAGTGAACAGATAAATCCTGACAGCCATGTAAACCAGCGCGTTTTTACAGGATTCACTATCAATTGGGACGAACAGCCTGCCTCTGCCAACCAAGACGGAATATACGCTGCCACTCTTAACGGGGAAGCCGACTATTTCACAGTAGGAGAATGCAATGCTTTCTCAGAGCAGAATAACGCAGCTTTCAGTACCAGTGACTCGTTGTTAGACATGTCTACGCCCTATATTACATACCTCTATGACAAGGTGAATAACATTATCACGTTCCAAACAGCTATGTACGAAACCGAAACCGGGCAACCCACATTACAATTAATGAAAGGAATATCAGGCCTTCACGAAGAAGGTTCGATAAAAACCGATACACTCTTGTTGGTATTCGACCAAGGCGATATAAAAAAAACATCAAAAAAATATCCTTGGAAATCGTTCCATTTACCATATTATCACGAAAACGTAACTATTGTGTTTAAAATAAAAGCACACAACCTGTCATTCAACGCCACTAATCCCAAAGGGACCGATTACTATACATTCAATGTACAATATACGAAACCCGAAGAAAACTAATAAACAAGGCTTTTATTTATTGATGTGATATTTCCAGTGAAAGGCGGGCTGCATATTCTTAATGTAGTCCGCTTATTTTATTAACCCTTTCACAAAAAAGCAACCCGTGACATCTCCAATAACACACATCCCATTGACAACCACAACCTCTATTCCCACCAAATTATATCAGAACAGAGTATGCCGTACCTTCATTTAAGCAATATAGAAACAGACGACAAAAATAAACTCCAAAAACCGTTTAAATACCCAAATAAAAAAATTGAAAATATTGATAATTTGCTATACGATACCTATTTTTCATCCTTACTATTTTATTCTGAATACGAAATGTCGATATTCCTAACTTTATCATAGAACGATACCCACTCTTTCAATCCGTACATTCAAAAAAGAAAAAACATAATAATTTATCATCACATACATCATTTTCTTAAAAAATCAATAAAAACATTCCTCTCCACACACCATTATTATATAAATAAAAATATATCCAAATAACTCTGTATGCACAAAAACACCTGCTTTCGAAACATTTTTACCCTTCGTTAAAAAGCCCGTATTCTATATTTGCAATACATTTTTTAAACAATAAAAAACATAAATTCTGATATCACAAAGAACACAATATAAAATTATGAAAAAAACTCTTTTATCATTATTACTTTTATCTTCTGCAATTTTTGCAAGTGCCAATTCAGAGATTCCACGCCCCGAATATCCGAGACCACAATTCGAAAGAACCGAGTGGATCAACCTCAATGGTACATGGAGTTATGAATTCGATTTTTCCCAAAGCGGTTTAGAGCGCTCACTATTCAAATCCAAAGGATTTGATCGTCCTATTACCGTACCATTCTGTCCCGAAAGCCCATTATCTGGCGTAAATCATAAAGACTTCATCAATGCCATGTGGTATCATCGCAAAATCTCCATTCCTCAAAATTGGGACGGCAAACGCATCCTGCTCAATTTCGGAGGAGTAGATTACAAATCTACCATATATTTAAATGGTGAAGAGATTTTTGTTCATTACGGAGGCTCTTCCTCTTTTGCCATAGATATTACGGCATATGTAAAAGCCGGTAGTGAAAATGACCTTATTGTATATGTACAAGATGACTTACGGTCACAGCTTCAAACCGCAGGTAAACAATCGCGCCGATTATATTCCTACAGTTGCCTGTATACTCGTGTAACGGGTATTTGGCAGACCGTATGGCTCGAAGCCGTTTCAAAAGGCGGGCTGAAACTCTGCCGCATCACCCCCGATTTGGACAACAAGCAATTCGTTTTCGAACCTGTATTTTACGATTTAGACCTAAACGCAACATTCAAGGTCCGTGTACTGGACAACGGGAAAGAAGTTTATTCTCAGAAAGTACCGGCAAGTGACAATGCCTTCATAAGTGCTAAAATCAAAAACATAAAAACATGGTCACCCGAATCACCTTTCTTGTACGACATAGAATTTTCTGTATTAGATGCCGAAGGCAATACGATAGACAAAGTAAAGTCCTACGCCGGAATGAGAAAAGTGGAACTGCGCGGAAAGACATTCTATCTCAACAATGAACCATACTATCAACGACTTGTTCTTGACCAAGGATACTACCCCGACGGACAGTGGACTGCACCCGATGACGAACAACTCAAAAAAGACATTATCCTTGCCAAAGAAGCCGGATTCAACGGAGCAAGACTGCACCAGAAAGTTTTCGAACAAAGATATTTCTATTGGGCAGACAAATTAGGATATCTCACTTGGGGCGAATCGGCAAGTTGGGGAATGGATTGGACAAGTCCGCTCGCTGCACGTAACATGATTACCGAATGGGAAGAATGCGTGGCCCGTGACTATAATGCTACATCATTAGTCGCTTGGTCTCCACTCAACGAGACATGGAAAGAAGACATCGACGGACAACGCGCTCGATTGACCAACGACCTCTATTTTATCACAAAAAGGCTCGACCGTACACGCCCGGTTGTATCTGCCAGTGGAGGTTATCACGCAGGATTTACCGACATATATGCCGAACATACATACGTTCAGGACCCGATAGAGCTTTACAAACAACTCTCTCTCGACGAAAACGGATATCCCTACATACATCATCCTAATTTCAGCGCTCCCTATAAAGGCGAAGCCTATATGATAGACGAATTCGGAGGAATACAGTGGATTAAGGAAATGAAAACTGCCGAAGTTGCCGGAACCGACGAATTCTGGGGATATGGAAAACCTCCGAGAACCATAGAAGAATTCTACAAACGGTTAGAAGAGCAAGTAAATGTCGTATTGAGTATGGACCACATTACGGGATTCTGCTACACTCAAATTGTAGACGTCGAGCTCGAAAAGAACGGTATCTACACATACGACCGCAATTTGAAATTCGATATGGAACGTATTCGTAAAATATTTTCCAAATCACGAGAACAGGCAAAACTCGAAGTCGCGAAGATGCTTTCCGAACGAAATGCCCGTTGAATGACAAAGAAGCTAATAAATAGCAATATAAACAAACACTATCATTAACTAATTTATTCACACTATGAAAAAAAGAAACATTTTACTCGCTACGGCTCTCCTATCTGTAGGAAGTGTATTTGCTCAGACTTTGCCTGACGGTATGACCGCGTTGCTACCTTCCGGAGTAACGCCTAATATTACGCAAGATAAAAAGTTTATCATGCAAAAAAATCTGACAGTTGCCGGCTCTCCGGAAAAAGGCTATTATGCTTTTTTCTCCGCCTCAGATAGCGATCACGGTGAAGAACTTTGGGTAACTGATGGTACCCCCGAAGGAACGCGTATGGTCAAAGACATCAATCCGGGTGTTGCCACTTCAGATGTCAATTATCTTACCCGTTTCAATGACAAAGTCGTGTTTTCTGCCGATAATGGCGAAGACGGTTATCAATTATGGATTTCCGACGGTACCGAAGAGGGGACTCGCATGGTCAAGAAGATTCATGAATTCGACTCTTCCAATCCCATTGGCTTTTGCCAAATGAACGAAACACAATTCATCTTTTTTGCTTCCGATTACGAAAGCGAAAATTTCAGCAGTGAAGGTGCTCAGAAATGGCTTTATGTCAGCGATGGGACAGAGGAAGGAACCAAACTCGTCGCTCAAGTCGATTGTCAATTCCCCGGTGAGGACATTGACCATCGTTATGGAGCTGTTATCCGCGTAGGTCGCAAAGTCTTCTTCAAAGGAGATGTTGCAGACAAAACAGGTACCACTTATGGGTTAGAATTATGGGTAACCGACGGAACTACCGAAGGCACCTATATGGTAAAAGACATCAATCTTGAAAAAAATGTAAACAAGGAAGGTAGTACATTAAGTTCTGCTATCAACTCGATGCAAAATTTCTATAATGAAGGTTTATTCTTCAAAGCCTGGGACGAAGACCATGGCAATGAACCCTGGTTTACCGACGGCACTGAAGAAGGTACCTACCTGATTTACGATACCGACCCCACTGTCGGAGCTAACGGAATCGGAGTCGGTGGAGGCGTTACTATGGTGGGAGAAGTATACAACGGGGAAATTTGTTTCCGAGGAAAAGACCCAAAATTTGGATGCGAATTCGGTGTTACAAATTGTAAAAAAGGAAACTTCAAATGTTTTGACATCTTCACTGTAGAACCTACCCAAGACCACCAGTCATTTGCCGACAACGGCGTTGTATTCGATGACAAATACATGTTCTGTGCAAATACCGGAACAGATGCAAACATTGAATCTTGCAAAGGAGGAGAACTTCACTGGTATGACGGAGAGAAAGTACAAATGCAATATGATTTCGCCCCCGGTGTAGGTTGCGATTGGGTCAAAGAACTGACGGTAGCCGGTGGTAGCCTTTACTGGTGGAACGAAGGCAATATGGATGGAACCACAGCTACCGATACCAAACTCATCCGCCTTGACAAATGGGATGGCGTGCCTCAAATCGTTTCGAATATCGATGCCAACGGTGATAAAATATACTGCTTGCGCAACTTGAACGGAGAATTGCTTTTCACTTCAAAAGCAAGCAATCAATTATATTGCTACCACTATCGTCAAGACGGATATGACCCTGCAAAAAATCCCGATAAAATGGAACCGGAATATCGTACACGCGAAGAAATCGAAACAGGGATTGAAAACGTAACGGATAACAAAACCAACAGTTTCGAAATCTATCCCAATCCGGCAACTGAAACATTCCGTATCAAAGGTATCGACACAATGAAAAGCAATCTGAAAATTTATGACATATCGGGCCGCCTCGTAAAGAGTATCGATAATGTATCTGTTTGCGATGCTATCAGCGTATCCGACTTAGCTGCCGGTATGTACGAAGTTATTGCTTCCTCCGCTACCGGAACTAAATCTACTCGATTAATTGTTAAATAAATAAACCATATCCATGAAGGTGTTTCATTGATAATCATTACAAAATTGTCGATGGAACACCTTTCTACTCTTTATCATTGTATTCATTCTTCTTCAGCAATTATGCTTACACTTTTACATTTAGAAAGAATGAAATCTAAAATCTAATAAAGAACCAACAATGAATGATTTCAAATATCTGAGAACGGCAATATGTATCATTGCCTCATTTTTCACATTTGCCTCGTATGGACAGAAAATAGACATAACGGGAGCAGTGTTGGATAGTATCAACAAAGAGCCGCTCATTGGGGTCACTGTGATGGAAAAAGGTACGACAAACGGTGTCTCTGCCGACTTCGACGGAAAATTCAAAATTCAGGCAGCGCCCAAAGCAACCCTTATATTCTCCTGCGTCGGTTATACTTCAAAAGAAGTAAAACTTTCCGGACAAAGAAATATAACCGTCCTTATGCAACAGGCAAGTAAGACATTAGATGAGTTTGTAGTAATCGGGTATGGTATCCAACGCAAAAGTGATATCACCGGTTCTATCTCCTCCATTTCCGGCAAGGATGTAAACGACGTTCCTGTCGCCTCAGCACTGCAAGCCCTTCAAGGAAAAGCTTCCGGTGTAAACATCATACAGAATACCGGAGCTCCGGGTAGTAATACCACTATCAAAATTCGCGGTACCGGTACTGTCAACGATGCCGACCCTCTCTATGTGGTAGACGGGTTCATCGTCGATGACATAAACCATATCAATCCAAATGATATTGCAAATATCGAGATATTCAAAGATGCCGCCTCAAGTGCCGTATACGGTGCCCGAGCAGCAAACGGTGTAGTTTCCATTACCACAAAAAGCGGAGAATCGGGAAAAACAAAAATTACATTTGACGGCTACGTCGGCATTTCCAACCCTTGGAAAAAAATCGACGTCATGGGAGTAGACGATTATGCCCTGATGCAGGATTATATAAACGGGACAAGTATATACTCTTCCGACGGACGCTTATACTATTCCAAAAATGGTGACAATTCATATCAATTTGATAACCACAAATATTTCTTAGTCGACACGATACGCCGCAATTCCCCATCCAATTGGTGGGATGCTATTACCCGTACCGGCTTCAAACAACAATATAATATCTCTGTTTCAGGCGGAAATGAAAAAACCAAATTTATGGTCAGTGCCAGCTACTACGACGAAAAAGGTATCGTAAACACATCTGACTACAAACGTTTCAATACCCGCATCAATATAAACCAAAAATTAGCCTCATGGTTGAACATGACAGCCAATCTGTCATACGCAAACGAAGACCGCAACATAGTGCCAGAAGGTTCAAACAGTGTCCTCAAACGAGCTCTATATCAAAATCCGCTCATATATACATACGACACCCGCGGATACTGGAGCGAAGACCACCCTTTGGCTATGATAGACCGTAACCATAATAAAATAAATCGTGACCGTTTCGACATGAATCTGAACCTTTCCGCTGACATAACGAAATATTTGGTATACCAGTTCAAAGCATCCTACTATCTGGTTCCGGAAACAACCAATAAATTCACGGAAGTAAACAATCTGGAAACAGACTTTGCCATGACCGATTTGACTACTGTCTATAAAATGAAAACAAGCACGAACAAATGGGAAATAAACAACCTCCTGACATTCAACTGGTACAACGATATTCACAACATTACCGTACTGGCCGGTCAGACTGCCGAAGGTTACAAATACGGTTACCAGGAATCTACTCGCAAAGGGACTCCGAGCAACGCCAAAGACCAATGGTATCTGTCAAGCGCATTCACCGGAGACAAGACATACGGGCTCGACCGTGAATGGACTGCAGTAGGTGTTATAGGACGTATCAACTACAATGTGCTCGACCGTTATTTGCTCCAAGCCAATATACGTGCAGACGGGTCCTCCAAGTTCTCGAAAAACAATCGTTGGGGATATTTCCCTTCAGTATCCGTCGGATGGAAATTTTCTTCCGAACCGTTTATGCAAAGAGCCAGTTGGATGGATCTCGGTAAATTGCGTGTAGGTTGGGGTATTCTGGGTAACAACCGTATCGATGAACTCGCCCGCTATACCTACCTTACCAATCAATACAACTATCCATACGGTCAAGGTAATCACATATTGCAACCCGGTATTACTGCCACAACGCTCGGAAATCCGGATATCAAATGGGAAAAAACAGAAACATTCAACGTAGGTCTCGACTTTGCATTCCTGCGCAATAGCATCACTTTCGGTATCGAATACTTCAACAAACATACGACCGACATGTTGCTGGCCGTACCTACCGTTTCCTCAGCCGGACTTGACACCGACCCGATGACCAATGCCGGAGCTGTCCGCAATTACGGTATCGAAACGAGCTTGAGTTATAAAAAACAAATCAACAAATTCGGATTCGAAGTAGGATTCAACCTATCTTGGATTAAGAACAAAGTTACAAGCCTCGGAACCGGTAACGAACCTATCTACGGCTCTTATCTGAGTGAAGGCAGTATTGTCGATTACGTAACAAAAACAGCAGTAGGTATGCCTATCGGAAGTTTTTACGGATATGTAACTGATGGTATATTCAACACATACGAAGAAGTAAAAGCCAGCGCACAATACGAGCCGGGGAAACTCGACCACGAGCAGACGACCCGTCCCGGGGATTTCCGTTTCAAAGACCTCAATGGTGACGGAAAAATTACCGCTGAAGACCGCACATACCTCGGCTCTCCACTACCCGACTTCGTATTCGGTATCCCCTTGCAATTCAGTTATGGCGATTTCGACCTCAACATCTTCTTCCAAGGACAAACCGGAAACAAAATATTCAATGTAATGGACTATTATTTGTATAACGCTGCCGAAGGAAACGTGTATGCCGACATCCGTAGCAAACACTGGTCCGGACAACTCGCCGAGAACCGGGCATTCTTCCCGTTGAACACCGATGCCGAAGTTCCCGACCTCGACAGTAGCGACAGTCCACGTAACTTCCGTTCGTCTGATTTTTTTGTAAAAGACGGCTCTTATTTGCGTCTCAAAGAATTACGTCTCAGTTATAATGTTCCCAAAAAACTCATTTCAAAATGGAAAATCGATAACCTCTCGTTTTCTTTGACAGCTTACAACCTGCTTACCTTTACCGGTTATGATGGATTCGACCCGGAAGTCGGAAAAGTTTCAGGCACGGAAAGTAACAACTTAAGTATGGGTGTTGACCACGGTAACTATCCGCAAGCACGTTCATTCACCCTTGGTTTCAAGATTGGTTTATAATTATAAAATACTATCCAACTATGACTAAATATATTTTCAAGATACAAATACTATGTCTCGCGCTTCTTGTATTATCAGGGTGCAACGATTTTCTTGATAAGGAAGTCTTAGGGAATTCGACCGACAAAAATTTCTACGACACCCGATACAAATTACAAGCTGCCCTCAATGCCACCTATGACATTTTACAAAGCGACGAATTCACCGATAGCGACTGGCGATTCGGCGAAGCCACTGCTGACGATGTAATCGGGTCGGACGAAGGGCTCAGCAGCCAAATGGGACAACTGGTACATTTCAGGTTCAATACCTCCAATACATACATCAAAAAACGTTGGGACATCAACTATAAAGGCGTCCACCGCGCTAATCAGGTCATTGCCAATGTCGACAGAGTGCAGCTCTCAAACAACGATTACAGCAAATACCGTGAAATACGTGAGATTTTAGGACAAGCCAAATTCCTACGTGCATTGTTTTACTTTAACCTTGTCAAAACATTCGGAGGCGTTCCCATTCGTCCCGAAATCGAGACCGTAGACAACCTGGTAATTCCAAGAAGCTCCCGCGAAGAAACATTTGCATATATCGAAAAAGACCTGCGTGAAGCCGCCTGTATGCTCTCCAACCGATACACATCAAGTAATTCGGGCAAAGCCAGTGCCGGTGCTGCCGTAGGATTGCTGATGAAAGTCCTTATGTATCAGGCTACTCCGGGAACACCATCTGAAAAATGGGAACAAGTGGTAGAATTGGGCAAATACTTCGTACAAGGAGCCTCAATGACTATGAGCCAAATGCTTCGTTACGACGAACGGTATAACGAAGATTGGGAAACCCTTCGCAAACGTCTATGGTTCAAACCCAAAGAACTCAACGGAGAAACAGACCCCTACGAAGGTCCCGACTTCGAAATCGCAAAACTGGTAAATGCATACACTTTCAAATATACCGATGCCACAGGTTCACCCATTACGTATCTCGACCAGTTCTATTCCGCCGGAGAATTTTGTAGTGGCTCTATATTTGAAATTGTATTCAAAGAATCCGGAGACGGAACGACTGGCGACACCAATGAGGGTAGTTCGATATACTCCACTCTATTTGCATCAGGAAGTCCCATGTATGCCGACGACCAAATCATTGCCAATATCTTCGGCAACGATTACCGACGCAACTTTACCATCGGACACCATCAATACACTCCCGACCATGAAAACACCGAAATTGGTGCAGGTCGTATATTATCCTTGAAATGGTACACCCCTATCAAAGACCGGCCTACATATACAGGAGACAGTGGTAAAAACCGTCGCTATTTGCGTTACGTAGATGTAGTACTGATGTTTGCCGAAGCTCTTAATGAATGCGGAAACGGTGCAGAAGCTTTAGAGCAACTCAACAGTTATAAAGCCGTCGTCAACGAGTTAAACAACAGTTCATCCCTCTATATCGGAGGCGGCTATGGTTACCTCCGCGACCAAATTTGGAAAGAACGCCGTATCGAATTCTCTTACGAATGGGAACGATTCTGGGATATCGTGCGACAAGGCCGTGCCGCAAGTGCATTAAAGACATTCAGTACGATGCGTCCTAACAAACGGGGGCTCTATTTCCGCGAAGGGGTTAACGAAATATTCCCGATTCCCCAGACTGAAGTAGACATCTCGAACGGAGTAGTTACTCAAAATCCCGGTTATTAATATTAATCTGAAATTTATCTGCAATGAAAATAGCATTAAAAACAATATTAGGATTTTTGGTCATTGCGGCTTTCACTGCGTGTGAAGACGATGAAGCCACTCAGCCCCATGCCGCAATGTCAGTCGGAAAATACATCTACGACACAAACGAAACGATGAAAATACACTTTACGGGTTCCGCCGAAAACGTAGTCATATACACCGGTGATACCGACCACGACTATGAACTGCGCGAAGCCAGCAATTACGGACTGGTTGTCAATAAAGGTTTGTTTACATATTCATACCAGCAACCGGGCACTTACAAAGTAGTATGCGTCGCAACCAACCACACCGACGCAGGAAATTCCATCAAACGCGATACCTGCTCCTTCATGGTAAAAGTTATCGATGACGTTACCGAAATAGAAAGGCTATCCGCTCCCCAGGTTATCTACGATGAAGTATTTGCCAATCCAGTCAATGAAACCGACTGGTTGCTGCGCCTGCCACGAAAAATCAAATTCAAAACATCCAATGCGACAGTTTCGCTTTCTCAAAAGCTGAAATTCTACATCGGATCCGATTCCACAAAAGTCTATATCGATGATAAAGAATTCTCTTCTACGGCCAAATATAATCTGGCAAACGTTCTCAACATCAAACTGAAATCTCATGAAGGAACCGAACGTCCGTACAAACTCTATACGGTAAACTACGGAGAATTCAAAACATTCGAATTACTTGGAGTACAAGGCACGATAACCCGTTCGGAATTTGATTACAGTTATTACGAAATCAATATGACTGTTCCGTCGGGAAGTGATTTGAGCAACCTCGCTCCCACTTTCACCTTATACTCAGACAATGACAAAGTATATATCGATGACGTTGAGCAAATTTCAGGTACCACGACAGCAGACTTTACCAAACCGGTAACATATCGGTTTGTAGCGTCATATCCCAATCGGCCCGATATCACTGCCGAGTCTACGGTTATAGTAACGGTAACACCTCAATAAATTCTTTCCGGGGAATCTGAATTCCCCGGAAAGCAATCAATAACTATTATAAAATCAAAGGCACCATGATAAAATCCAAACTACTGACGATAACATTTATTATTTCCTGTCTTATATCTACTGAAGGAAAAAATGTGTATATCTACAACGAGAAATCCAACAAACCTATTAACACATTCACAAACGTACGTAAAATTACATTTACGGAAAATACTATGAATATAACCGAAAGCAATGATAAAACCTCTGAAATTCCTCTCTCTGACTTCAACTTTTTCACCTTTATAGAAAAAGTAATCTCCTCCGTAGAAATGCCATCAAAATCAAATACCATTGTCTATATTGACACCAACGACATCCTTTCTATAAAAACAGATAATACCATAGACAATGTCGAAATATTCTCTGTAAACGGAAACAAAATACTTAGTTCTATACCTGTATCCAGCACGTTCTCACATTCTCTCGCTTCTTACCCTGCCGGAATGTATATAGTAAAAACAAGAATAGGAGAAAATCAAGAATTTCATAAAATCATCAAGAAATAAAACTATGAACATAAAAAATAACATTCTGATAAAATTATCATTGGTAAGCTGCCTGATTTTCTGTGGTTTCTGGTTAATCGCACAAAACGATTTATTCATTTACAAAAATGGATCCATAATTTTCCAAGGTTCTACAGAAAACATAGACCAAGTAAAAATAGAAGACAATAAAACTAAAATTTCTATATACGACACATCCGGTAAGACCCTGTACAGCGAAGCTCTTACCCAAATCGACAGTATTACTCTTATCGAAAAACCTATAGCCGATGTCTTGGATGTCGTTTTCAATGAAGACGGCTCGGCCACAGATATCTCCCCCATGAAAAATAACATTGAGGCTGTAGGTACAAAAACATATTACAATGATATATACAATAGATATGTATCTACATTTGATAATACCTGGGCCGGTAAAACATCTTCATATTACAAAATAAACTATGCCAATAACCAGGCATTCAAGGATGCTCTTGCCGACGGACATACCTTAGAAGCTGTCGTCATGGCAAACTATGAATCACCTAT
This sequence comes from Coprobacter secundus, assembly GCA_000803105.1. Taxonomy (GTDB): domain Bacteria; phylum Bacteroidota; class Bacteroidia; order Bacteroidales; family Coprobacteraceae; genus Coprobacter; species Coprobacter secundus. The sequence goes on along the minus strand of JTDA01000015.1, from coordinate 24,134 downwards.
CGCAAACGGAGAAGCTAAATTTTTTGCATCTCACGAACGTGGAGGTACGGGTCTTATGGTGTGTAAAACAAACAACGGCATGAATGAGACAAATGAACTCACATTTCTTCCTAATGTCTCATCAGGAAACAGTACATGGCGTTGGGGAACCAGTGGTATAGTACCCCAACCGCGAGAATATTATCACATAATAGGCGTATGGAATAAAGAAGAGGCAAAAGTCTATATATACATAAACGGAGAATTAAAAAATACAGTTGATACTGAAGGTAATTTTATATTCCCAGTAAACGGTTCCGACTGGTTTGCCATCGGCTGTGATGCAGGACCTACTGCCCAATTAGGATGGAGTGGAGACGTGGTAATCGCCCGTATATATGACAAACCTCTGAAGGATACTGAAGTAAAACTACTATGGAACGATATTGAAAAGCTACAGAAAAAACCGGTAGCAGATATACTCGATGTCGTATTCAAAACCGATGGTACCGCCGAAGATATTTCCCCTATGAAAAATGTCATTACAACAAACAACAGTGGAGCGTTATCTACATATTATAGCAATACTTACAAACGATTTGTCGCTAAATTCGGGAATACGTGGGCCGGTGCTACTTCAGGATTCTACCGCATTGATTATGCCAATAATGAAGCTTTCAAAGAAGCTTTGAAAGATGGTCATACTTTAGAAGCTGTCGTTATGGCTGACTTCGAACCGCCTATCTCCAATGGAGAAGCCAAATTCTTCAGTTCGCACGAAACCGGAGGTACCGGATTGATGGTCTGTAAAACAGACCGAGGTTTGAACGGGAAAAACGAACTCTCATTCTTGCCTCACGTCGGGGGAGACTGGAAATTTGTCACAAGCGGTATAGCACCTCAACCTCAGATATACTACCACATCATTGGAACTTGGAATAAAGAAGAAGGAAAAGCCAGGATATATATAAACGGTGAACTGAAAAATACGATAGAAGCTGTCGGGGAATTCAAATTCCCAAAAGATAATTCAAACTGGTTCGCCATCGGTTGCGATGCCGGACCCACGGCTCAGTTGGGATGGAGCGGGGATGTGGTATTGGCTCGTATCTATGACAACCCGCTTACCCCTCACGATGTTGCCGTGCTATGGGACGAAGTGAAGAAGCTACAGGAAAATGCCGTAGTCGATATGGTAAGTGACATTGACTTCATCTCAGGTATCGCCGTCAAAATTGGAGCTACTTATAATATCTCCGGTACCGGATTTACCGAAGACGATAAAGTCATTTTCACTTCCGTAACCGATGCATCGAATATACAGACCCTAAACTGTACACTCAACGGAGAAAACGGTATATATATCACTATCCCGGAAGGATTCCAATCCGGGCAATACCGTATGATGCTTTTACGAGGTGAAAACAGACAAGACCTCGGACTGACAAAACTCCAAATCGTAACAAAAATGCCCCAACCGGCTCAAATCATAGCCCACAGAGGATATTGGGATACAGAAGGGTCTGCTCAAAATTCTCTGACAGCAATACGAAAAGCCCAAGAACTCAATCTTTATGGGTCGGAACTCGACATCTGGCTTACTACCGACGGACATCTCGTTCTCAACCACGATGCAACTTTGAATGGAGTAACTATTCAAAATTCGACATACGAACAAGTAAAAGACCTTACGCTAAGTAACGGTGAAAAAATAGCACAATTGAGCGATTGTTTAACACTTATCAAAGAGAGTGAAAGCCCTACAAAACTAATTATTGAAATCAAGACTCACTCAACGGCTGAACGAAATATGGCCGCAGCAAAAGCTGCAGTCGAGGCCGTTGCCGAATCCAGAATGCAAAACAAAGTAGAATACATAGCTTTCGATTTAGATATCTGTAAAAAAATCGTTTCCCTCGATGCCTCAGCCAAAGTCTCGTATCTGGCAGGAGGAATTGCCCCGGAAACACTCCATACCTATGGCATCAGTGGATTAGACTATCACATTCAAGAATTCCGAGACAATCCACAGTGGATAAAACAAGCAAAAGACCGGGGAATGTCGGTAAATGTATGGACTGTCAATTCAATCGGAGATATTGCCGAAATGACTAATGAAGGAGTACAATTTGTAACTACCGACAAACCTTTAGATGCCCTGAAAGTCAAACAATATTACGAAAATAATCAATGAACAAAAAAATGAATGTACATATAAATTTCAAAACCTCAATACTCATTATGTTTTTACTTGCAGCATACAATATATATGCCGTCAGTAAAGACCCATATTCCGGTTCTCGGATTTTTTGGGATACCGATAGTGAACTGACCCTATTCCCTTCCGGCAACTATGCCCGTATCATACAGCTTCAAGACGGTCGTATCATGGCCGCAGCCGAGTCCGGAGGCGGAATATCGGTATGTTACAGTTCCAACTACGGAAAAACCTGGACCTCCCCTGAGTTGATTGTCAGGCAACAAAGTCTGATACCATACGCTGTACCCGACCTGATACAATTGACCGACGGTACCATACTTGTCGGATTCAATCCTCGGCCATCATCCCCATATAGCGAAAACCGAAAATTCGGTATACGTACCATGATAAGTCATGACAACGGAAAAAACTGGGAAGGACCTATCTTTATCTTCGATGCCCAATATATTTCCGATAATGGATGCTGGGAACCTTCATTCCTTGAATTGCCTTCAGGAGAATTACACTGCTATTTTGCCAACGAAAACGACTTTACATTAAGCAACGAACAGTGCATATCGATGTGCCGCTCATTCGACAAAGGGAAAACATGGAGCGATCCTGTACGCATATCCTTCCGGCCCGGTTCCCGGGACGGTATGCCGGTGCCTATCATAACCGACAATGGAGAAATTGCAGTAATCATTGAAGACAACGGTTGGCCGGGATACTCAGGGTTCAGAGCAACGACAGTACGATGTCCGCTTTCAGACAATTGGAACAGCGTCATAGGAGCCGACAGCCCAAACCGAAATATCATATTTGCCAATACAAATGACAAAAAATATAAATCTGCAGCTCCCTATCTGCGCAAATTACAATCGGGTGAAACCATAGCTTCCTGGCAAGGCGACTATGGCGACCGCAAAGGAGTCGGAGAATCCCAATATGATATGTTTGTTGCCGTCGGGGACAAAGATGCCAAAAATTTCAAAGCCATAAGTGCTCCCTTCAATCTCTCCCTGTCCCAACATTCATTATGGAACTCAATAGCCGTTGTAGGAGACGGCAGTGTAATTGCCCTTGGCTCCATAGGAGACCCGAATACCGGAAATGCCATAAAAATGATAAAAGGATATCCCAAAACATATTTTGAGGCCGACTTCGGCACCCCCGTTCTCGATGGGTCGGCTTCAGGCGACACATGGACATACAAAAATGCCCAACAGGTATTTATGGGTAACGTTACCAAAAACAAAACAACAGCCGATTTTTTGTATGACAACAAATATCTCTACTTCACAGCAAGAGTAATAGATCGGGACATCTACACCGACAAAGTAGACAACGACGGTATTTTCCTGTCTCTCGACTTGGAAAATGCCTGCGATACATACCCACAAAAAGGGATGTTCCAGTTTTTCCTCGATGTCAATGGGAACGTTACCATGAAATATGGAGATAATAATAACTGGCATGATGCCGACAATACCGAAGATATAACCTATATCGTCAATACAAAATCTTTTTATTACGATATGGAAATAGCCATTCCCTGGAAACTGCTTGGTTACGAAACAGCTCCTGTACAAAACCAAATGAGAGTAAATCTGGAAATTCGAAACCGTAAAGACGGAGCTGTCGAAAAAGAAATAATACCCGAAACACTGGCTAAGCAATCTTGGAGCTGGATGGAGTTCAGACTGAATAAAACTGAAAGTGGTATCCAAACACCACTTTCAGACAACCAGAACATAATAGCATACACCGAACATGGAACACTGAATATAAAAAGCAATACCGATATCTCCGGTATCTCTGTATACGCTTCCAATGGAGCTCTGCTACATCAAACTCAAAGTTACGGTAATTCGTACCAGATTCCTCTATCCTATTCCGGAAACGGAATTCTTAAAATCAAACTCGCAAACGGAAATACCGTATCCAAAAAGATTTTATTTCCTTGAAGAGTTTTATTATTTTTTAATTTATATTTATCACAAAAAAAATCAATTCTCCACTTTATGAAAATACGATTAGTTACTTTAGCAATCATCCTCACCGCTATTACATCTGTGGCTCATGCCAAGCGGGTAGACCCATATAAAGGTTCTCGGATATTCTGGGATACAAGTAGCCAGACAACAATCTTCCCCACAGGAAATTACGCCAGATTGATAGAATTGCAAGATGGTCGTCTGCTCGCAGCTGCCGAAAGCGGAGGCATTGCCATATCTTTCAGTGAAAATAAAGGAAAAACATGGAGTGCTCCAACCAAAATAGTCAGCCCTTCAAGCAAAATGTTCCTTGCTGTACCCGACCTTATTCAACTTTCTGACGGAACAATTCTGGTAGGATATAATCCGAGACCCGAAGCACCCTATTCCGAAGAACGCCGCTTCGGAATACGTGTAGTACGCAGTACCGATAATGGAGCTACCTGGAGCGAACCCATTTTTATATTCGACGCTAAACATAATTTCGACGACGGATGTTGGGAACCCTCATTTCTGGAACTGCCCTCAGGAGAAATTCAATGCTACTTTGCCAACGAGAACGAATACACGTCAAGCAACGAGCAATGCATTTCCATGTGCCGCTCTTTTGACAAAGGCCTTACCTGGAGCGAACCCGTAAAAATAAGCTTTCGAGCCAATTCTCGTGACGGTATGCCGGTACCGGTACTTTTAAAAGACAAAAGCGAAATTGTTGTTATCATCGAAGATAACGGTTGGCCGGGACGAGGCAATTTTGCCGCTACTACGGTACGTACCACACTCGAAGATAACTGGACGAGCGGCTATGTAGATGCCGGAAGTTCCAATCGCAACATGATTTTCGAAACCACTCCTGCTGTTGGAATCATATCGGCAGCACCTTATTTGCGGGTACTACCCTCCGGAGAAACTATCGCATCATATCAGGGAAATGAAAATAGGAACGTTACCGATTTGCAATACTTTGACATGTTTGTAGAAGTGGGTGACGAACACGCCCGAAATTTCAAAGCACGAAGCACACCTTTTGCTTTAGGAGCGGACAAGCATTCCATTTGGAATTCCGTTGCCGTAATCGATACCGGAATTGTCGTTGCCGTCGGTTCTATAGGAGAACCCAACAAAAACAACTCCGTACAAATTATCAAAGGCTACCCCAAAAAATGTTTCGAAGCAAAATTCGGCACTCCTGTAATTGACGGAGCAGCATCAGGAGACACATGGACATATAAGAATGCCCAACAGATATTTATGGGTAACGTTACCAAAAACAAAACAACGGCAGACTTCCTGTACGACAGCAAATACCTCTATTTCACAGCAAGAGTAGTAGACCGGGACATATATACCGACAAAGTAGACAACGACGGTATTTTCCTATCACTCGACTTAGAAAATGCCTGCGATACATATCCGCAAAAAGGGATGTTCCAGTTTTTCCTCGACGTCAATGGGAGTGTTACCATGAAATACGGGGAAAACAATAAATGGAATGATACCGACAATACAGAAGGCATAAAATATTCTGTAAACATAAAATCCATATATTACGAGATGGAAGTAGCCATACCTTGGGAACTACTCGGCTACGAAACAGCTCCTGTACAAAACCAAATGAGAGTAAATCTGGAAATTCGGAACCGCAAAGACGGAACTGTCGAAAAAGAAATAATACCTGAAACTCAGTCAAAACAATCATGGAGCTGGATGGAATTCAGACTGATTGATAACGCGACCGGTATATCACCCGTCACGACAGACAATAATAAAATAAAAACTATCATCCAAAATAAAGTCCTTAATATTTACGGAAACAACGACATGACCACTGTTTCCCTATATTCCTTCAACGGAATGATTTTGCACCAGGCAAGAAACTGTGGCTCAGTCTACCGGATTCCCCTTCCCTACTCTGGGGGAGGAATCCTGAAAATACAACTCGAAGACGGAAGTGTCGTGAACAAAAAAATATTGTTCCATTGAATCGAACCCTCCATTCCAATTCACAAACAAATCAATTTTTCGCCAAATGCCTAAACATCTGTCATCACTTATCTTATTGATTATCCTTACGACGGTTTTTCCACAATCACCGGCAGCCAAAACCAACTTCAGATTCATGCATATCACCGGCAAAGACGGACTGCCGTATCAGCAAGTTGAAGAGCTCCTCCAAGATGATAAAGGACGACTATGGATAGGAACGCGCAACGGTCTGTCCCGGTACGACGGATATAACATCGTGTCATACTTCAATCAGGAAGATAACCAAAACTCACTGACACATAATACGATAGAATGTATCTTTCAAGACAGTAAAAAACGTATATGGATAGGTACCCACGACGGGACATGTCTCTATCGTCCGGAAACCGACGACTTCAAACGATACGAACCGATAGCATCATCTATCATAGAGACCCACGATGGCAAAATTGTTTGCGGAGGGAAACAACTATATTATTATGACGAAAAAAGTGACAACTTCATTTTAGTACAACGTAAAGACTCTGAATATATCATATCCTTAGCCGTCGACGAACAAAACAGAATATTTGTCGCTACAAACAATTCTATCTTCTATTATGACTCCTCCTTTACGAAAACAACACAAATAAATCCGTCCTATTTTTCAGATTTTCTCACCGGATTCGACGGAATCATACCCTTATATTTTGACTCCAAAGGATTATTATGGATTGGACGCAACGGAAAAGGGGTTATGAATATAAATCTCACTACCGGCGAATCAAAAATATACCATCCGGAACAAATCTCTGACGGAACAGTACGATGCATTACAGAAGACGATATGCACCGTATATGGCTCGGAACAGAAAAAGGTGTTACGATAATCCATCCTGACGAAAATATTGAAATCCTGCAACAAAATTTCGTAGATAAAAACAAGTTAAATGACAACGCTATCTATACAATACTCTGTGACCGCGACGGTAATATCTGGATAGGAACATATTTTGGAGGTATCAATATATTGCTCCGAAAAAACGAACAATTCGACTGGATAGAACCAGGATACAACTCTACTAACCTCAAAGGAAAAGCTGTAAGAAAAATCATAGAACCGCAAAAGAATATTCTGTGGATAGCTACCGAAGACGGAGGACTGAACATTTTCAATACAGAGACCAATGATATTACGGTATTCGACCACATTCCTATTTTAGGGCACAATATACACGACATACTCTACGACGAACAAAAAAATTCCATGTGGATAGGAACATTCCGCAATGGACTATTTTTATACAATCTATCCACCCGACAATGGCAACAATACTTGCCTGAAAATGCGGAAGGACTGCCTTCCGATGCCATTTTTTCTATCAAAAAACAACGCAACGGAACTATATGGATTGCCACCACGCAAGGATTGCGATATTACGATGTCGAAAAAAATACATTCTGTACCGTAAACCACAACAAACTGGATATAGACTTCATCTATTGCTTATACATAGACTCTGACGACAATGTATGGGCCGGAACACGTAACAATGGGCTTTTTCGCATCGATAACAAAAGCAAAGAAATAGTTGGATGGTCGACCCCTACCCTAAAAGACTATTACATTACCTATCTATATCAGGACTCAAATCAAAACATCTGGATAGGAACCAATAACAACGGGCTCCAATACATCGAACCTACAGGAATGCAAGTACGCTCTCTGAGTCCGGAATTGTCTCTATCGAAAAACACAATTTGCAGCATTATCGAAGACCAATCCAAACAACTCTGGATAGGTACAGGACAAGGGCTGTATCGGCTCAACAAAACCAGAAACGATATCATCCGATATACAGAAGAAGACGGTCTCCCGACCAATCAATTCAATTTTTCCTCAGCCATTCATGCCCAAAACGGATTATATTACTTCGGCAGCGTCAACGGATTGATATCATTCGATCCTACTCATATGAAGAACGAACGGAAAACATTCGAAGTGCACCTTACACAACTGATTATAGATAATCAGATACTGACAGCTAACTCTCCCGACTCACCTCTTACGACTGAAATCGATAACATGGAAAGTATCACCCTATCGTATGACCAGTCTCGTTCGTTCAGCATCGAATACGCAGCCATCTCGTTAGGAAATACAAGCTCTATCAGTTACCAGATAAGACTACTGGGGATAGACAACACTTGGCACAACGTCGGACAAGAACGCAAATTCGTCGGGTCAAACCTATCATCAGGCACATACACGTTGCAGATAAGAGCCAACAATTCTAATATGGGATGGGAAAAAGAAGCTATCAAAGAAATTAAATTAATCATTCAACCCCCATTCTATCTGTCATACCCGGCATATATCATCTACTTCATACTCTTCGCTTTAGCCATCTACTTTACACACCATATATTCTCCATCAGGCTGAAAGAAAAAAATGAAGTACGGATTGCAAACATGGAAAAAGAGAAACTCGAAGAACTGAACAAAATAAAACTAGACTTTTTCACTTCGGTTTCACACGAATTGAAAACCCCATTATCTCTTATCATGGCACCATTAAAATATATATCACAGCACTATCCGTTAGCAACCGAAGCCTCAGAGAAACTGGATGTAGCTATCAAAAATACCGATAAGATGGTAGGGCTCATTGATGAGCTGGTAACATTCAATAAAGTAGAAAGCGGTAATTTCCAATTTTATATACAACAAGGCAATCCTCTCGAATTTATAGAAAGTATCACCCGGACATTTAAGGAAAGCGCTGCAGAAAAACAAATACAACTGTTTACTCACTGTGAAAATAATGGTGAAACTGTCTGGTTCTCTCCCTCTTATGTAGAACGAATAATGAACAATCTGCTTTCCAATGCACTCAAATTTACCTCTGCCGGAGGCAAAATCTTTGTAAATGCATCCATTATAGACAATGCAGACAAATGTACATATCTCCATATTGAAGTCAGGGACACCGGCATAGGGATAGCTAAAGAAGAGCTCGAAAACATCTTCAACAAATATTATCAGACCAAACGGGGACACAACAAGAACAACAAAGGCTGGGGGCTCGGGCTTGCACTGGTAAAAAAACTGGCCGAAGTACACAAAGGAAATGTTTCTGTAGAAAGCTCTATCGGACAAGGTAGTACCTTTACGGTAAATTTGAACGTTTCAGAAAAAGCATTTGATGCCAAAGACAGAATCAATGCCGACAAAGCTGAAGTATCCCTCAACCAATACGAGTTCACGACTCCGATGCTGGTCAACGCAAATGTCACATCCCATGTCCCTAACGAAAAAACAGAACTTCAGTTTTCAATTCTCCTTGTCGAAGATAATACGGAACTGCTTTGTTTCCTCTCCGAAATATTTGCTCCAAAATACAATATATTCACTGCAGAAAACGGTAAAGATGCCCTAAACGTCGTAACGGATAATCCTATCGACCTGGTTATTTCAGACATTATGATGCCCGTTATGGACGGTAATACACTATGCCAAAAACTTAAAAACAACATCTCATCATCCCATATTCCCGTCATACTGCTCACTGCAAAAAACGATGCCAAAGATATAGCGGAAGGCTATGAAAGCGGAGCCGACGCGTACGTACAAAAACCCTTTGACCCGCAAATTCTCGAACTACAAGTCAATAATATCCTCAAAAACAGGCAAATTTTACGTGAAAAAATGGTCGATAATCAGAATTCTGACAACATCGAATCAGTATCGTTAAGTAAATTTGATAAAGAATTTATAAATAAAATAAACGACCTTATTGAAAAAAATATGGACAACGACGAATTCTCGATAGCTGACATTACCTCCAGCCTGAGTATCAGCCGTAGTCTGTTACATATCAAGATGAAAAGTCTGCTCAACATCTCTACCGGTGACTACATACGCAAAAGACGCCTGAACAAAGCCTGTTCACTATTGAAAGAAGGATATAACGTATCGGAAACAGCATATCATACAGGATTTGCCGACCCGAATTACTTTTCAAAAGCTTTCAAAAAAGAATTCGGAGTAAGCCCGACAGAATATCTGAATAACAACCATAAACAATGACCCGAATACCTGTCCGTTATGTACCTTACATCAAAAAAAAGTCTGTTGTTTACAGCCATGCTGGCCATATTTGCAGTCATCACATACGCAAAAGAATCTTGCTTTACCTCAGTGACAGGATTACAAGTCGAATACTTGCACAATCCCATCGGAATCGACGTTAAAAAGCCCAGATTCAGCTGGAGAATAGAATCTAACAGACCCCGCATCATGCAATCCCATTATAGGATCACGGTTACCTCTGGCAAAGACAACTCGGATATCATCTGGGATTCAGGCAAAGTAGAATCAGGACTATCCGTACACATCCCTTATGACGGTCCGCAACTCCAACCCTTCACCCGCTATCATTGGAAAGTAGCCGTATGGGACAATCATGGAAACCAAATAACGACAGCAAGCCGTACCGGCTCATACTTTGAAACCGGCCTGCTAAATACCGGATGGTCAGGAGCACAGTGGATAAAGCCGGCAGGTAACAAACTCCGTAAAGATGCCGTTCTGCTCTTCAGGTCCGAATTCAATATAAAAAAAGAAATCGAATCGGCCCGTATATACTCGACAGCATTAGGAATATACGACGTGTTTATCAATAGTAAACGCGTAGGCAACATTTCAGATAACGGAAAGACGACTTATGATGAACTCAAACCCGGTTGGACCAATTATTCGAAAACTCTATTCTACAACACCTATGACATTACCCCCTTCTTAAATAAAGGAGGCAATGCTATTGGAGCCGTAGTCTCCTCAGGCTGGTGGGCCGGAGATATCGCTCACGGTGAATACGGCAACCCGGATTTAGGTTTTCTCGCATTACTTCGCATAAAATATACCGACGGCACGATAGAATGTATCACAACCCATCCCGACACATGGAAATCTAACGACAACGGAGCAATAACAAGTGCCGATATCTATGCAGGTGAATGTTACGATGCCCGACTGGAATCCAGTTGGAATTCGTTCGGTTATGACGATACAAATTGGAAAAGGACAGAAATAAATCACGGCTTTCACGGAAAGATAACATCATTCATTGGCCCCAGAGTACAAGTACGTCCGGAGTTAGAACGTTTTCCGGTAAGTTGTATAAAATATAACGGTAGTACCCCCGATGCCTATGGATTCGGTACAATAGACACTGTAGAAATCTGTGATGCAAAAAAAACTGTAAATCTCACAAAAGGAGATACAGCCGTTTACGACATGGGGCAAAACATGGTAGGATGGATAAAGTTTAAAGTAAAAGGTAAACGAGGTACCCGCGTTACATTCCGATTTTCAGAAATGCTGAATGACAACGGCAGTATCTCCAGAGGCAATGATGGCCCCGGTGGAAGCCTGTATCGTACTATCCTCCGCACAGCAAAAGCCACTCTCCAATACACTTTGAAGGGAACGCCGGAAGGAGAAATATTCCGACCGTCCATGACGTTTTTCGGATTTCGCTATTGTGACGTGTCCGTTACCGATGACCTATCGATAGAATCACTCAAAGGTGAAGTTGTCGGTACCGTAAACGAAGAAGGTTCTCACTTTATTACCAACAACGATTTATTACCAACAACGATGCTGTAAACAAACTGTATCGGAATATCTTATGGGGACAACGTGGAAACTTCTTAAGCGTCCCTACCGATTGTCCGCAACGTGATGAAAGGCTGGGATGGACCGGAGATATTCTCGCTTTCTGCCGTGCTGCTACCTATAATGCCGACGTCAATGGCTTTTTCTGTAAATGGCTGGGGGACGTAAGAGACGGTCAACGGGAAGACGGTGCATTCTATGACCTTGCCCCTCGCGTATGGGGAAATGAAGTAGGCAATGCTGCTTGGGCCGAAGCTGCACTGGTCGTTACATGGAATACTTATCTGATGTACGGAGACCTGAGAATTATCGAAGAAAACTACGATGCTATGGAAAGATTTATGCAACAACGAGCAACTCAAGTATTCGACGGTTATAAATACAATGGTGGAGGCATCACCCACGGAGACTGGCTGGCTCCTGAAGGAAACGAGCCTGGAAAAAAACGATGTATTGCCGTATGCTTCTACGCTTATTCTGCCCGGTTGATGCAAAAAATATCCGAAGTCATGGCAAAATATCATGGGAAAAAATACGAACAGAAAGCTTTGGAATATAAAACTTTGTACACCAATATCAAAAAAGAATTCCAAACTCGTTATATAAACTCCGACGGTACCTTGGCACAAGATGGACAGACAACATATTTACTCGCTCTGAAACTGGACCTCTTCCCCGATACTCAATCGGCAAATAAAGCAATAGTCCATCTCGACAGTCTCATCAAATCGAATGATAACCGTCTCGGTACAGGATTCGTTGGTACGGCAATCATCAATCAGACCCTGAGTGAATGCGGACTATCAGAAACGGCTTACAATCTGCTGTTACAACGTAAAAACCCATCTTGGCTATATAGCGTAGACCAAGGCGCTACGACTATTTGGGAACGGTGGAACGGGTATACATACGAATCGGGATTCCATCCGCAAATATCTATGAACTCATTTAACCACTATGCCTATGGAGCCGTTTTAGAATGGATGTTCCGATATATGGCTGGAATCAACCCCGATATTGACAATCCGGGATTCAAACACATTACCCTGTCCCCGCATATAGATTCACGTAATGCAATCCCGACAGGGCAAGAACGCATAACATACGTCGATGCCTCTTATGAATCCCACTACGGCAAAATATCAAGTTCCTGGAAAATAAATAAAAAAAACGGCAACATAAAATATGATTTTACAATCCCGACAAATACTACGGCTACTGTAATTCTTCACCTACAGGACAAATGCAACAAAATAAAATGTAACCAACGTTCTCTGGACAAAGTCGCCGGTATCGTATCTCATAAAACCGACAATACCAAATCCATAATAAATTTATTACCGGGAAAATATAGTTTTACTGTTAGCAAATAATACTGATACTTTCGTCTCAAAAGACTATAATTAGACAAAAAAACACTTTTTCAGAACATGGTTACCCATATTTAGGCGTAATATTGATTTCCTTTGTAACGCATATAATCTAAAAATTTCAACAGACCATGAAAAGTGGTATTTTCTTTTTACTCACAATGACATTAGGTTTATTCTCCTGCATAGACAATCAACAGGAAATAAAATTGGTCGATGCCGATAATTTTACATCATCGATCAATGGAAAAAATGTAAATCTATACACCCTTAAGTCAAAAAATGGAATGACAATGCAAGTTACCAATTACGGCGGTCATGTCGTTTCACTATGGGTCCCCGACAAAAACGGGCATTTCGACGACATCGTTCTCGGACACAATACACTGAAAGAATATATCGACTATGAAGGTGAACGCTTTATCGGTTGTGTCGTAGGCCGCTATGCCAACCGCATTGCCAATGGACAATTTTACATTGATAGTATCCGGTATAACATCCCTCAAAACAACAACGGTCAAAGTCTTCACGGCGGACTGAAAGGTCTTGACCAGGTAATTTGGGACGTGGACTCTGTCACTCCAAACAAAATATATCTCTCCTATACCTCTCCCGATGGGGAAGAAGGATATCCCGGAACTCTCAAACTAAATATGGACTATTCACTTACAGATGATAATGAATTCATAATACAATATCATGCTACAACAGATAAGCCTACAGTTATCAACCTATCTCACCACGGATTTTTCAATCTGAAAGGTGAAGGAAGAGGCTCAATCAATGACCATCTACTGACGATCTATGCCGATTCGATAACCCCGGTAAATAACGTACTGATTCCGACAGGGCAACTTATGGCCGTCGAGGGTACCCCTTTCGACTTCCGCAAAGCAACGGCAATAGGCAAACGAGTCGATACAGATAACGAACAATTGAAAAACGCAAACGGGTATGACCATAACTGGGTACTTGACCGAAAGTCTGCATACGATATCGAACTCGCAGCATCAGTATACGAACCAAGCAGCGGTAGATACCTCGAAGTTTTCACCGACCAGCCTGGTCTCCAGTTTTATGGAGGTAACTTTTTCAATGGCAGTGGAAAAGGCAAATACAGTCCAACCATCGACTATCGTGAAGCACTGGCACTCGAAACCCAGAAATTTCCCGATAGTCCTAATCAACCCAATTTCCCGTCTGCCCGTTTAAATCCGGATGAAACATACAGACACACTTGTATATACAAATTCTCCGTAAAATAAAAACAATACGAAGAAACAATATAGACACTTATTTGTGCACATGTCTCTGCTGCTTCCGGCAATTCATTCGCTCTTTACATCAAAACACACAATACATATGAAAAAAATACTGTTACCTTTTATCTGTGCCTGTGTCGGCTTTGTTTCGCCACACGCACAAAACATACCAAACCCCGTAATTCCTCGCGTTGCCGATGCCGGAGTGATGAAATACAATGGCAAATATTACATTGGCGGAGTAGGTACAAACGGAGACTTCTATATATCGCAAGACCTGATTCACTGGAGTGAACCTGTACATGCCATAACAATGGACAACGAATGGACTCAAGGTACAGGAGCCAAAAACAATCAAATACATGCAAACGATATGCTCTACCTCAATGGTAAATTTCATCTTTACTGGTCAGTAAATTATTGGGGCAAAGACCGTCATGCCGTACACATCGTACATGCAGAAAGCGATAAGCCTCTCGGTCCGTATACCGAACCTGACAAAACCACGTGGCTCGACAACCGTATCGACCCCAAAGTCTTCAAAGATGATGACGGACAACTCTACATGTATATGGTACGATTTACCGAAGGCAATACTATCTGGGGTCGAAAAATGAAAAATCCGGCAGAGTTCTCAAGCGAACCCGTCTGCCTGTTTGCCTCCCTTCCCGATACATGGGAAACAATGGATAACCGCGTTGCCGAAGGCCCTTGGGTTATCAAATACAGAGGTCAATATTACATGATGTATAACGCAAACCACACAGGACATACATGGGGTAACTATCAATTAGGAGTAGCACAAGCCAATTCCCCTCTCGGATTCAATAACGGTAACAAATATAGCTATCCTGTAGTGGGCAGCAATCAAACCCCTCTGGAAGAAAAATATGTAGATATTCTACGATACACCGGTAAAAATTATACTCCCCTGTTTTCTTATTCCGAAAATAAACCGGCGAACAATTGGTATGATATAACCTTTGACGATTCTGGTTGGAAAAAAGGGGAAGGAGGATTCGCATCGAAAGAGATAGACGGTTCCACGGCAAGACATTGCGGTACAATATGGCAATCTCCTGCACTATGGCTTCGTAAAAAATTCATTGCCGATAAAAATCTGGGAAATTTGGCACTGAGAATAACTCATTACGGTGATACTAAAATTATGTTAAACGGCACGGTAATATATGACAAAAAAGGGTCGGACTATTGTATGGTCAATCTTACTCCCCAACAACGTAAAGCATTGAAAACTGGAGAAAATATACTGGCCATAGAAACTTCTGCCAAACGCTCGAACTACTTTGACATATCACTCTTCGACCTAAAGAATGACACAGCCGACGATATACTATTCACACCGGGACAGCCCAACATCCTTAGAGGGCCCAACGGATTTGAATGGTGGCTTGTCTATATGGCAAACAGAAATGACAAATCTCGCGACCAGTACATCGACCGGGTTCAGTTTTTCGACAAGACCATGTATGTCGACGGTATTACCGGTCCCAATACCCCTGGGTATCATCCAGTACCGGCATTACCCACATTCTCTGTCGACAGTACAGCCCCGGCTTCCGGAGTATTTTCTCAAGTTCGGCCTTCTGCAACATATTTATTCGAAACCGGAATTAAGACCTCGGGTAATGCCGGAGCAATCGCTTGGTGGAAAGATGAGAACAATTATGCTCGGGTCGGTCTCGATGCCTCTGACAACACATGGTATCTTTCCGTAAAATTGAATGGTAAAGAGACAAAAGAAAATTTCGAACTTCCGTACAATTTCAATTGGAATGTCTATCATCATTTCAGGATTGAGCGGAATGGACATAATCTGAAAATAAACTTAGACGAGATACCGGCACCTACCAAAAATACATTTGACAATATCATTCCAGCAACACCCGGATATCCCGGCACATTCGATATAACTGGTAACTCCCTGTTCGACGGTACGATATATACTATCGGATTTGATGAAGAAGCCATTCAATTGTCTGAAAATGAAGAGATACTGAAAGGTGATCTTTCTAATAAATACGAATTAAGTTTCCAGATTTACGGATTGGACAAAAGCAAATTCACAGGATGCTATCCGGCATATACCGATAAGGATAATTACGTAAAAGCTATATTTAACGGAACATCAGGCAATCTCGAAGTAACAGTAGTAAACAAAGGAAAAATAAAACTCCAAAAAGAATACTCTCTGGAAAATCTGCGTACAGCCTACCCCGATGTCAAATATACCGATACATACGAAAAAAACTATCGTTTCACGACTCCTACAGTAATTGATGCACTATATTTGAATAGGCACGATATCGACAATAAATCAGACTTCACCGCTAACATGTTCGACAAATTTTCTGTCGAATATCTGGCCAATGGTAAATGGTATCCTATCGACAAAAGCAATGCCGAAATAGACGATAACCCGATGTATAATCGACTCACTTTTGCCCCGGTTAAAGCCGAAGGAGTACGATTTATCAACAGCACAGCAACAGACTTGCAACGACATATATACAAAATAAGAGTCAATGAAAAACTAAAAGAATCATACAATTTCCGGACAGTCAGAGATAACGAGAAATTATATATATTTGTTGATGGTCGGGAGCTGGATACGCTGGATATTCCTTTACCGGCTTCGAAAGTAGGATTCTGTAACAGTAACTACTACTCTACATATCAGGGTATTTTATATTACCATATCGGGGAAAAATAACAAGTTATCAAAACATCATCTGAAAAATAATGATTAAGAGCCTATTTAAATTTTACTCGAGTTAGCCTTGAAAATTTCTTCATGGATTTTTTTATTTGCATGAGGATAATAGCAAGCTATCTAACCAATGAAAACGGGAAAACAGGCCGAAAGAAAGCCTGACAGAATTACTTTTATCAGAAAATTTAAACAAGCTTTATTTTAAAAATAACATATATGAACAACAAATTCTTATCAAAAACAACTATTGCCTCCCTGGCGATTATTACTGCTGTGCTGTGTGCATGCACATCTGAAAAACCGGTATCCGAAAGTGAAATTTTATTTGCAGACCCCACCATATTTGTCGAAAACGGCAAATATTACCTCACTGGAACTCGAGAAAATGGAGGAGGAGGTTTTCAAATCCTCGAATCAGACAATTTGGAAAACTGGCATTATTACAATGAAGACTCTACATACTTCATACTCAAATCAGGGGAACAAACATTCGGAGATAAAGGATTCTGGGCTCCCCAGATTTACAAAGAAAATGGAATTTACCATTTTTTCTATACAGCAAACGAACAAGTTGTTGCAGCAAAAGCAGATTCTCTTACAGGACCTTATCGCCAAAATATCATCCGACCTATCGACGGTAGTGAGAAAAATATAGACCCGTTCCTTTTCAAAGATGAAGACGGTAAATATTACTTATATCACGTACGATTCGACAACGGAAATTATCTCTGGTCAGCAGAATATGACTTCGACAATGATTCTATTTATAAAAACACTTTGACAAAATGTTTTGAAATGACCGATGCCTGGGAAAAAACCGACAATAACATTTGGCCTCCCATTATGGAAGGGCCTACTGTCATTAAGCTCGACAGCGTATATTATCTGTTCTATTCGGCCAATCATTATCAAAACCCTGACTATGCAGTAGGCTACGCTACGGCAACATCTCCCTCCGGCCCTTGGACTAAACACCCCGATAATCCCATCATACATCGTGACATCGTAGGAGAAAACGGCTCGGGACATGGAGATTTGTTCATGGGACTCGACAATACACCTTATTATGTATATCACATTCACAATAATGACTCTACGGCTAATCCCCGTCGCACACGCATTATTCCTCTAAAATTTAGTAAAAACGACAGTACAGGGATATACGACATAACAGTCGACAAAGAACATATTATCATTCCCCATATTAATCAGGTTAAATAAAAAGCATAAGATAACCGATATAGGAAACCGGACAAACTAAAATAAACAAAAAGGCTGTATCGTAACATACACGATGCAGCCTTATAAAAACTACACAGTAGTTTCTAAAATCAACCATTCAATTTATAAAAGCCACTATCTCAATCTGCATCTTCTTCCAACGTCTCTAACAAGAAACTAACCGGACGAAAACCATCATTACATGAAATCATTGCCGACTTTTCATTTTTCATCCATCCGCTATAAAAATTACCTCCTCCATGAGTTAAAGTCATAACAAACGGTGACATACTTTCCCAGGCACTATCGCACATCCCTTCAGGCTTTTTCCATCCATTGGCAATAAATACTTGTCCCTCTTCCATATCACAAGCATGCTCGATAGGATTCTCATACTTCGCTATCAAATCCCGGTAACAAGCTATTCTCATAACTGTAATTTTACATTTTTTCATAATATCACACTTTCAAGCCATTAAGAAAATCCTTAATACTGACCAGCCTTCTGGCTCCATGTATCAATTTTTGCTTAAAAACAACAGCTTCAATATTCTCCTTAACATTACGAAATACATTCTCACTACGTTTATATTCTGGTAAAATCAGCTCCTCTGTAGAAGATATTATTTTTACCACGCTCCTTATAGAGTCAAAAGCCTCTTGGGTATTCGTATTTTTCAATCTCCAGATTATTTGTTCTATTTCATCATTATCTTTCCATATGAAAATGATAAAACACGGCAAATCGGAAGACTCTTCAAGAGAAAAGAAGTCCAGAAATTTCCGGTTACTATTCGGCTCTTTCCATATAGGTACCATCATTTGGCACATTTCCTCTGAACACCTCGGACGTGCATAATATCCATCATCTAAAGGCTTAATTGAAAAAATAGGCCAATTTGCTCCGGATATCTCATCCAATTCATTCCAGAAATCATTATCACGTAAGACTTTTACTATGTAAGAATGCTTTCTGGTATACATGATAAAACCATATATCCTGGAGGTTGCATTATCACACACACCCCTCAGCTTCTCAATACCGAATTCTTCGTTCAGTGCAATCATAATATTTTCAATTTAACGGTCACCGGTTATAACAGACATACAGCAATAATTATCGACGCGACATTTTTCACTCCTGCCCTATTAAGCAAACGAAGCGTAACAAATGCCCCCGTCCATTCATTACGCTCCGTTTCAATTTATTTAATTCTCTTTACAAAATACGATTTTGCAAACACTACAAATCAGTCTACTTTTATAACAAGATATTTAGACAAACTCCAAAATTCCGTAGGGTTAGTGATTACCAAAGTCAACAAATCTTTGTCATTTTTCTCAAAAGTGTACGAACCTTCGGGATGAGCAGTAAGCAATTTTGCTTTTTTACTTTCCAAAGAAACCTGTTTGAACGTACGTAAATCTTCTTTTGTGAAATAATTCTTATTGAAGTCTCCCTTCATCACTTCGCTGGCTTTAAATAATCCACCGCCTGAAATGATTTTTTGTTCCTTCAGTTCCTTTGTCGTACCGAATACATAATAAACCGTATTTATCTCTTTTTCCTGAGACGAAATAGTGCTTTTCTGTTTCTCGGTCTCCTCAGAAAGAGTATTTACCTGACCGGCCAACTCCGACACGGCATTATCAAGCTCTTGTATACGCACATCGCGCTTTGCCAACTCTTCTTGCAAAGAAACAATCATGGCTGTTTTACTCTCGATCTCGGCATTCAATCGTTCCACTGTTTTCTGGAACTGGGACGACTGATACTTACTATTCTTCAACTGGCTTTGCAATTTCGCCAGCTTTTCCTTATTATCTTTCAATGTCTGGGCCACCAGTTGCATATCAGATTTCAAACGCTCCCGAGTAGTCATATCTACCTCTCCGGTTGCCGAGCTCTGCACGACCAGATAATTTTCAGCCTCTTTAATTTGCTTAAAACCATCTTCCACATCATTCATCAACTGCAACATTTCATCAAAATCGGCTTTGGTCTGAGCATTAAGCTGTACCAAAGAATCATTCTCTTGCCGGAGTTTTTCCACATCACCCGACTTGGAATTACAAGCCGTGAACATCATCGACACCATCACGGCAACTGATAAAAGAATCTTTTTCATAATCTTTCGTGTTTAAAATTCAGAGAACTTATTTGGGTTGTCTTTTTCTTTATTCTTTTCCTTGCCCGGAATCCCGGCCACTACAATAACAATCTCTCCTTTGGGTTCGTGTATAGTAAAGTGAGCCGCAAGCTCCGACAAAGTATCTCTCACTGTCTCCTCATGTACCTTTGATATCTCACGACTGACCGAAGCTTCCCGGTCACCCCCGAAAACTTCAGCTAACTGGAGGAGAGTTTTCACCAGTCGGAAAGGAGACTCGTAAAATATCATAGTCCTCTTTTCACCGGCCAACTCAGCCAACCGCGTAGCCCGCCCCTTCTTCTGTGGGAGAAAACCTTCAAAACAAAACCTGTCATTAGGCAATCCCGATGCTACCAATGCCGGAACAAATGCTGTAGCCCCCGGCAGACATTCTACTTCTACCCCGGCCCTGCGGCACTCACGCACCAGCAAAAACCCCGGGTCCGAAATAGCCGGCGTGCCCGCATCTGAGATAAGAGCGATGTCTTCACCCCCTTTAATACGCTCCACCACTCCTTCCACAGTCTTATGCTCATTAAACTTATGATGTGACTGCATACGGGTTTTAATATCAAAATGCTTCATCAATATACCGCTGGTCCGGGTATCTTCGGCTAAGACGCAATCAACTTCCTGCAATATACGTATAGCTCTCATCGTCATATCCTCAAGGTTCCCTACCGGAGTGGGTACTATATATAACTTTGCCATATATGGTTCTTCTATAAATAACGTTTCTCTACCAGTGACATAAAGTCAATAACCGTTGCATTTTCAGGATCCCATCCAAACTGGCCCTGCAAAAAAGTTTCGGCATCGGCAAATGTACCTATCTCCCCAAGTGCATCTATAGCAGAATTCATTACCTCATCGCTATTCAAAAACAGTTCTCGACGAAACCGAAAACGGTCATTCAACGTCATTGCCTTACGTATGTCCTTGGCTCTTTTTCTCTGTAAAGCCTCATCTACCGAAATTTCCGTATCGACATTTTTCGGAAAAACTGCTTTATCAACTACGGCATCGGCAACATCAGCTTCTTTCTCAACGTCGTCAGACTCTGTAAACGTCGGTACTGCAATACTCTCCGGCTCCTGTATCTGACATACACTTTCCCGTCCCGCTATATTTTTAGAAACAATATTCTGTCCGTTTTGTTCCTCATTCAAAGCCATTTCAGTATCATTTGAAATTTCCTCCACCACTATATCCTCTTGTTCTTCCTCAACAGAGGGCGTACATTCTACCACAAATGGCACTTCTTCATCATCAACAACAGGTTCTTCTGGATAACCCAAATCCGGCACCACAGAAACCTCATCATCTCGGCTCTCTTTCACGTCATTGTCTTTCTGCTCAGACACCTTTTGCTTGACCTCTCGATGCAATAAAAATATAGCATCTGTCAAAGCCTGAGCCTTTTCTCCTGCCAGTTTATATAAAATTTCAGGGGTTGAGGGAGTCTGGTCGATCACCAATAATAACTCTTTCAATTCGGCCAGATCGTCCAAAATCGGTTGTATTCGGTTATCCCGGGACATATCTTATTCTTTTTGTTACACAAACATAATATAAAAAAGCGGTTTTAACAATCCAACGGCTTATTTTTTCATACCGGTAAACTAATCTATATCATCTTCCGGACAATTCAGAAAGGAACAATCGCTCAATATCCCTCCTCAATATACTTCGAGGACCGGTAAAATTATTGACCATAAGGACTATAATATATGGCTTCTGCCCTATATAATATCCGGCAAAACACTGTACCCCCATAATACTACCACTTTTCAGATACAAACTACCATTGAGCCGGCTTCCTTTCAATAAGTTTCTTACCGTACCTTCCTCTCCCGCTTTAGGCAAAGTATGGAGAAAAGAATCTCCATTCTTCCCATTCTTGATAGAAAATAATATGCGAGCTACCGCACCCGCCGAAATACGATTTATAGGAGACAGACCGCTGCCATCTGCAAGCATAAGAGACGAAACATCTATACCCTTCTCTCTCCAATGCCCGGATACAACCTCTATTCCGCGCGATGCCGACGCTACCGGATAACGAGTAAGAGCTATCTGCCTCAATAATGTCTCTGCAAACAGATTGTTACTTCGCTTATTGGTGACGGTAATAATATCTATAAGCTTATCGGACGAAAAACTCAATAGCTGATGCATGCCATAATACGAAAACGTCTCCCCACGCTCCCGTAACAACCTTACCGTAGTCGGTTTACCCTGCACTTTTATACCTTTCGATACAAACATCCTCGAAACTATCTGCCCCAAATACAACGCCGGATCTGGAATATCTCCCTTTACTGTAAAAGTAGAACGGTTAGCCGGTAACGTCCCATACAGATACCTCTGACCAGAAAACGGAGCACCATAGATATAAACACTATCGATAGCATTAGCCGCTGCCCGCAAATAATTGGTAAACGTAAGGTTGGGAACCTCCGGTTTTGTTCCCAAAATTTGCGGAGCAGTACCCACAGTACCCGACCGAAGTATGAGCCTGTACATATTATCAGAATAATTCAACCCATAACTTCCTGCCGCAAAATAATTGCCCATATCCTCCCACAACCATTTATGAGATACGCCTTCTGTATCAAACAACGAATCGTCACACACAACACGCCCTTTGATTTCTTTAATTCCGGCAGCTTGAACAGCAACAAACAATTCATTCAAAAAATGGTCTTGCGGATACTGGCTGAATTCCGAACCCAACATAGGGTCACCGCCCCCTCGGATAATAAGATTCCCCTGCAATATTCCGTCCTTATTTACTGACCCTGTATATCCGACCTTTGTAGCAAAACGGTAATCTGGCCCAAGCAAATCAAGTGCCGTAGCTGTCGTCACTACCTTCAATATAGAAGCAGGCAACAAAGCCCTTCCCTCATCATAAGAATGTATCATTCTTCCGGTCGTTGCATCCAGCAAACAATAACCTACCGAAGCAACCGACAACTCAGGAGACTTTATAAAATGCAAGATTCCTTCATTTGCATACAATGCAACCTTTGTCATGCCCATACAACACAACAATACTATACCAATTGATTTACCCCAAACTTTTCGTAACATAAATATACTCAATATCTTACATCCTATCTAAATTCCACATAGTCATTTTTTTGCAAGCTCTTTTCCAAGACATTTTTTCGTTCCGATAAGAAGCTACGTAACGTATAAGAACAAGAAAACAGACTGAAAAACTATAAAACCCGGATATATAATCTTCCCACTGGGAAATTCAGACTGGCTCTCAATCATAAATACAAATATATAACGTTTTCTTAGAGCCCGTTCAAAATTTGTACAGACATTTTTTGTTTTGGCATTATTTATCGTTTTCTCCTTAAATCTCCTTTCCAGAGGAGAAACGGCAACCCAACCTCTCATCACCCAAAAAGAAAGAAGTATCCAACCTCACCAAATAGCAGCAAAATAATCTCTACCAAGCTGCGCTTCTCACCGTAACACACCCCTTAATCCCCTCTCAAGAGGGGAAAATTCCCCACTTAAACCACTCACTACCAAGAAGAAAGAAGCATCCAACCT
>JTDA01000014.1 GCA_000803105.1 Coprobacter secundus | reverse complement strand
TCTGTATTTTTATTCAGCACTATTTTTTCCACAGCAGAAGCTTCGGCAGTAGGGGGCCTCCGGAGTAGCAGGAGTCTCTTCAACCGCAGTTGCAGCTTCAACAACAGGAGCAGTCTCTTTTTTCTTGAACGACGTGTTCTTGTTGTTTTCTTAGTAGCCTTTTCCTTCAACATATTTTCGTTATAATCAACGAGCTCAATAAAACACATTTTAGCATTATCACCCAAACGATTACCCGTCTTCAATATGCGAGTATACCCACCTGGTCGATCTGCTATTTTTGTAGCAACTTCTTTGAAAAGTTCAGTAACAGCCTCTTTATTCTGTAAATAACTAAATACTGTTCTTCTCGAAGCAGTTGTATCTTGTTTTGCTTTATTGATAAGGGGTTCAGCGTACATTCTCAACGCTTTCGCTTTTGCCAGTGTCGTGAAAATTCTTTTGTGAAGAATCAAAGAACTGGCCATGTTTGATAACATAGCGTCTCTATGAGATTTAGTACGACCTAAATGATTAAATTTTTTATTATGTCTCATCTTTTTACTCTTTATCTAATTTATACTTCGAGATATCCATTCCGAATGAAAGATTCAAATTGGCCAAGAGTTCATCTAATTCAGTCAAAGACTTTTTACCAAAATTTCTAAACTTCAAAAGATCTGTCTTATTGAAGACAACCAACTCTCCCAATGTCTCTACATCAGCCGACTTTAGGCAATTAAGAGCCCGAACTGATAAATCCATATCAACAAGTTTAGTCTTAAGTAACTGACGCATATGCAATACTTCTTCATCAAATTCTTCGTTACCATCAACATCTGTTGTTTCCAAGGTAATTTTTTCGTCAGAAAACAACATAAAGTGATAAATAAGGATTTTAGCAGCCTCTTTTAATGCATCCTTCGGATGGATTGATCCATCGGTCGTAATTTCTAATACCAGTTTCTCGTAGTCCGTTTTTTGTTCTACGCGGAAGTTTTCAACAGCATATTTCACATTCCGAATCGGAGTGAAGATTGAGTCGATAGGAATTACATTCACTTCATCGTTCGGATTCCGATTCTCATCTGCCGGAATATAACCACGACCTTTGTTAATTGTAATATCTATCTGAAAACTTGCACTTGAATCCATGTGACAAATAACTTGATCCGGATTTAATACTTCAAATCCAGTTAAATATTTGCCAATGTCTCCAGCCTTGAACACTTCCGAACCCGAAACAGTAATCGTTACTTTCTCATTCTCGATTTCTTCAACAATTTGTTTGAAACGAACTTTTTTCAAATTCAGAATCATATTTGTCACATCCTCGATAACACCAGGGACTGTTGAAAACTCATGTTCAACACCATCGATCCGAATCGATGTGATAGCAAAGCCTTCAAGCGAAGAAAGGAGAATACGGCGTAAAGCATTACCAACAGTAACACCATAACCGGGCTCCAACGGACGGAATTCAAATTTACCGAAGAATGCGTCCGCCTCCAACATTAATACTTTATCGGGTTTTTGAAATGCTAATATCGCCATGGAATCAATTATTATTTAGAATACAATTCTACGATCAACTGTTCTTTGATGTTTTCAGGAATGTCTGCTCTTTCTGGCAAATGTAAAAACTTACCACTCAACGAGTTCTGATCCCATTCAATCCAAGGATATTTACTATGATTGAAACCAGAAAGTGCATCAGCAATTACTTCAAGAGATTTTGCTTTCTCACGAACTCCAATAATCTGACCCGGTTTTACCGAATAAGAAGGAATATTCACAACTTTACCATCGACAACAATGTGCTTGTGTGAAACCAATTGACGGGCAGCAGCTCTTGTAGGAGCGATTCCCATACGGAAAACCACATTGTCCAAACGTGCCTCAAGGAGCTGAAGCAATACTTCACCCTTGATACCTTTGGTACGAGATGCTTTCTCAAATAAATTACGGAATTGTTTTTCCAATACTCCGTAAGTATATTTTGCTTTTTGCTTCTCACGAAGCTGAATACCATATTCAGAAGTTTTTCTTCTCTTATTTGCTCCATGTTGTCCAGGAGGGTAATTTTTTTTCGATAGAACCTTATCAGCACCGAAAATAGCCTCACCGAATTTACGAGCGATTTTTGTTTTAGGTCCGGTATATCTTGCCATTTCTAAATTTTTTTAAATTTATAAATTATGGAACCCGGAATAGTGCAGCCGCGATTGCAGAGAGGAGAGAAATTGCAATCTATTCACAATTCTAGATTCACCAGTTTCAAAAGAAAAATTAAACTCTTCTTCTTTTAGGGGGACGACATCCATTATGTGGAAGTGGAGTAACATCTATAATTTCAGTTACCTCAATACCGGCACCATGAACGGTTCTAATCGCCGACTCACGACCATTACCCGGTCCCTTCACATAAGCTTTTACTTTTCTCAATCCGAGGTCATAGGCTACTTTAGCACAATCCTGAGCGGCCATCTGAGCAGCATACGGAGTATTTTTCTTTGAACCTCTAAATCCCATCTTACCAGCAGAAGACCAAGAAATAACCTGACCTTCACTATTGGCAAGCGATACAATAATGTTGTTGAACGAAGAATGGACATGCATTTGGCCAATAGCATCAACCTTAACATTTCTCTTCTTTGCTGCGACTGTCTTTTTTGCCATACTTAATTATTATTTAGTAGCTTTTTTCTTGTTAGCAACTGTTTTCTTTCTACCCTTACGTGTACGGGCGTTATTTTTTGTACTCTGACCTCTCACAGGCAGACCGTTACGATGACGGATACCACGGTAACAGCCAATATCCATAAGGCGCTTAATGTTAAGCTGCACTTCTGAACGAAGGTCACCTTCTACTTTGTATTCTGCACCAATAATCTCTCGCACTTTTGCGGCTTGTTCATCGGTCCAGTCTTTTACTTTAATATCTTTATCAATACCGGCTTTTTCCAAAATGGTATTTGATGCACTCCGACCTATTCCATAGATATAGGTCAATGCGATTTCGCCTCTTTTATTTTGCGGCAAGTCTACTCCAACTATTCTTATAGCCATATAATAGAAAAATTATTTTGCAAAAATAATAAATTATCCTTGACGTTGTTTATACTTAGGATTTTTCTTGTTAATAATATACAAGCGGCCATTTCTTCTAACGATTTTGCAATCGGGCGTACGCTTTTTTAATGATGCTCTTACTTTCATATCTTTTTGTATTATTTATATCTAAAAGCAATTCTTCCTTTGGATAAATCATAGGGGGACATTTCTACTCTTACTTTGTCACCAGGGAGAATCTTAATATAATGCATTCTCATTTTACCTGAAATATGAGCAGTAATCTCATGTCCATTTTCTAATTCTACTCTGAACATGGCATTTGATAATGCCTCTACTATTACACCATCTTGTTCTATTGCTGATTGTTTTGCCATATAAAATATTAAATTGATTTACCTCCTAAAACTTCTTCTACAAACTGGAATGAAGACAAAATATCGGCTTTTTCCTCACGAATAGCAACCGTATGCTCAAAATGTGCCGACGGCTTACGATCACGAGTACGGGTTGTCCACCCGTCCCGTTCAATAATAATATTGCGTGATCCCAAATTTATCATTGGCTCTATCGCAATACACATTCCTTTTTTTAAAAGAGGACCGCATCCACGACGTCCATAATTAGGAACCTCTGGATCCTCATGAAGCCTTTTGCCAATACCATGCCCACAAAGCTCTCGAACAACACTATATCCTTTATGCTCACAATATATTTGTATTGCATGGCTGATATCTCCAATACGTCTTCCTTCAACAGCTTGCTCTATTCCGAGATAGAGTGATTCTTTTGTTGTCTTCAACAAGCGACGAACTTCATCAGTAACATCTCCTACACAAAACGTATAAGCAGAATCTCCATTGAAACCATTCTTTATAACACCGCAGTCTACCGAAACTACATCTCCTTCTCTAAGTTCGTAATTTGAAGGTATACCGTGCACCACTTGCTCATTGACAGAAATACATAAAGAATTGGGAAATCCTCCATAACCAAGAAAACCAGGAATTGCATTATGATCCCTAATAAATTCTTCGGCTATTTTATCAAGCTTCAGCGTTGTAATCCCCGGAATTATCCATTTGGCAATTTCACCAAGTGTCATTCCCACTAAGAGATTACTTTCACGCATCAACTCTATTTCGTCATCTGTCTTAAGATAAATCATTATCTATAAATCTTCAATATATCAATATGCGGCGATCGAACCAGTACGCCCTTTAATCTTTCCAGATTTAAGAAGACCGTCGTAATGGCGCATCATCAAATGGCTTTCAATCTGCTGTAATGTATCGAGAACGACACCCACAAGAATGAGCAAAGATGTACCTCCAAAAAATTGTGAAAATTCAGCGCTAATTCCGGCAATTTGTGCAAAAGCAGGCATAATTGCGACAATAGCAAGGAAAATTGAACCTGGCAAAGTAATGCGCGACATAATAGAATCGAGATACGATGCAGTTTGTTTTCCTGGCTTTATTCCCGGAATGAAACCGTTATTACGTTTCATATCTTCTGCCATTTGTGTAGGTTGTACTGTAATTGCAGTATAAAAATAGGTAAATACAATAATCAAAAATGCAAAGACAAAATTATACCAGAATCCAGTATTGGTCATAAACGAACGCATAAATGCACTCGTTGCATTATCTGTAGAAAAACCTACCAAAGTAATAGGAATAAACATAATAGCTTGGGCAAAGATAATAGGCATTACTCCAGCAGTATTAACTTTCAAAGGTATATACTGTCTTGCTCCACCATACTGTTTATTTCCAACTACACGTTTTGCATACTGCACAGGCACCTTACGAGTACCTTGCACTAACAAAATAGAAGCTGAAATCACAAATAATAAGAAAACAATCTCAGCAAGGAACATAACCAAACCTCCAGATGTCGTAGCTGTGCGCATAATAAATTCTTGCACAAAAGCTTGCGGAAGACGAGCAATGATACCTACCAAGATAATAAACGAAATACCGTTACCGATACCTCTGTCGGTGATGCGTTCACCCAACCACATAATAAACATACTGCCAGCGGCAAGTATTATTGTAGAAGAAACTATAAACATAAAATCTGCCGGGAAAGCTCCTTGCATCTGAACTCTTAGATTAACCAGATAAGAAGGACCTTGAATCAACAGAATAGCGACAGTAAGATAACGAGTATACTGATTAAGTTTGCGTCGTCCACTCTCTCCTTCACGCTGAAGCTTCTGAAAATGTGGAAGAGCCATACCTAATAACTGGATAACAATCGAAGCGGAGATATAAGGCATAATACCTAATGCAAAAATAGAAGCATTAGAGAATGCACCTCCTGAAAACATATCCAATAACTGCATCAAACCACCACGAGTCTGGTTTTGCAATTGGGTTAAAAACTGCGGATCAATACCCGGAAGTACAACATAACTTCCTGCTCGGTACACCATCACAAAAAGAATGGTAGTGAGAATCCGATTTCTCAGATCCTCAATCTTCCATATGTTTTTTATAGTTTCTATTGCTCTCATGGGGTTAGAGTTTAACTACGGTTCCACCTGCGGCAACAATAGCAGTTTCGGCTGTCTTAGAGAAAGCATGAGCAGATACCTCTAATTTAGACGAAATTGCACCTTTACCAAGAATTTTCACCAACTGAGTACTAGAAATAAAACCAGCCTCAATCAAGTTTTCAATACCTACCTTTTCAAGGTTTTTAGCAGTAGCCAAAGCTTGAATAGTCTCTATATTGATTGCTTTATATTCTACACGGTTAATATTCTTAAAACCAAATTTCGGGACACGACGCTGCAAAGGCATTTGTCCACCTTCAAAACCGATTTTCTTTGAATATCCCGATCTTGATTTGGCCCCTTTATGACCTCTTGTAGATGTTCCCCCTAAACCAGAACCCGGACCCCGTCCGATTCTTTTTCTTGTCTTGGTAGAACCTGCTACAGGTTTTAAATTACTCAAATCCATATTACTACTTTTTTTCAATCAATGAATTACTCTACTACTACAACTAAATGTTTCACCTTTTCTACCATTCCCAAAATTTGAGGAGTAGCAGTATGCTCAACAATCTGATTCATTTTCCTCAGACCAAGAGCATCTAGGGTTCTTTTCTGAACAGCAGGACACTTAATTCTACTTCTTACTTGTTTGATCTTAATTGTTTCCATATATCCAGCCTTTCATTAACCTTTAAATACTTTTTCCAATGCTACACCACGATTTTGTGCTACGGTATAAGCATCTCTCAATTCACTTAAAGCAGCCATAGTTGCTTTTACCAGATTATGAGGATTAGATGAACCTTTAGATTTTGCAAGTACATCAGTTACTCCAACACTCTCAAGTACAGCACGCATAGCACCACCCGCTTTCACTCCGGTACCATGAGAAGCCGGTTTGATATATACTAATGCCCCACCAAATTTAGCAAGTTGCTCGTGGGGGATTGTTCCTTTACGAACTGGAACTTGAATTAAGTTTTTCTTAGCAGCTTCTACACCTTTAGCAATTGCAGTTGTTACCTCGCTAGCTTTACCTAATCCCCAACCTACAATGCCGTCTTCATTACCAACTACAACGATAGCAGAGAAACTAAAAGTACGTCCTCCCTTCGTTACTTTCGTTACACGATTAATAGCAACTAATCTATCTTTCAATTCTAAATCGTTGGTCGATTTTACTCTATTACTTTTTCCTGCCATGTTCTTTATAATTTAAGTCCACCGTTACGTGCGGCATCAGCTAATTCTTTAACTCGACCATGATATAAGTAACCATTACGATCAAATACAACAGCTGTAATACCTGCTTCTTGTGCTTTTTTAGCAATGAGTTCCCCAACTTGGGCAGCTTGTTCTTTCTTTGTACCTTCAAAGCCTTTAGAAGAAGCTGTAGCAAGAGTTTTTCCAGCTAAATCATCAATTAACTGCACATATATCTCTTTATTGCTTCTGAAAACGGTCATACGGGGACGTTCAGCAGAACCTGAAACCTTACCACGTATGCGGGTTTTAATCTTTAATCTTCTTTCTATTTTCGTTATCATGATTATACCTATTTACGTGAATTATTTAGCACCTGCTGATTTTCCCGATTTACGACGAATAATCTCACCAACGAACTTAATACCTTTTCCTTTATAAGGTTCAGGCTTACGGAAAGAGCGAATTTTTGAACAAACTTGCCCTATCAGTTGCTTATCGCATGATTCGAGAATGATTAACGGGTTTTTATTTCTTTCAGATTTAGTTTCCAATTTGATTTCTTTCGGCAATTTCAAATATATATTATGAGAATAACCTAGAGATAGGTCAAGTACCTGTCCATTATTGGCAGCACGATACCCGACTCCCACGAGTTCCAACTCTTTTTTATATCCTTCAGAAACTCCTATTACCATATTGTTAATCAAAGAACGATATAAACCATGTAATGCACGGTGTTCTTTATCATCACTGGGTCTGCTAACGACAACATGTCCGTCAACAATTTCCACTTTAATGCCTCCAGTAACTATCTGAGACATTTCTCCTTTAGGTCCTTTAACTTTAACTTCGTCTCCGTTAACCGTAACTGTTACACCTGCAGGTATATTTATGGGCAATTTTCCTATTCTTGACATAATTAAACCTCCTTTTTAGTAGATATAACATAATACTTCACCACCAATCATCAGTTCACGGGCTTCTTTGTTAGTCATAACACCTTTAGAGGTAGAAAGAATAGCAATACCCAAGCCGTTCAAAACGCGGGGCATATCTTTATAACCAGTGTACTGACGTAAACCCGGAGTAGAAACCCGAATAAGTTTCTTGATTGCGTTTACTTTATTAACGGGGTCATACTTCAAGGCAATTTTTATTGTGCCACGAGGACCATCTTCTACAAACTTATAATTAAGAATGTAACCTTTGTCAAAAAGGATTTTCGTGATTTCTTTTTTCAAGTTTGAGGCAGGCACTTCAACTACTCTATGTTGAGCTTTAATTGCATTTCTCAATCTTGTAAGATAATCTGCTATTGGATCTGTCATAAAAATAATTTGTTTAAATTGATCCGGCCTTCCGGACAATATTTAACACTAAAAATAATTTACCAGCTTGCTTTTTTTACACCCGGTATTAAGCCTGCCGATGCCATTTCTCGAAATTGAATACGAGAAATTCCGAATTGGCGGATATACCCCTTCGGACGTCCTGTCAATTTACAACGATTGTGCAAACGTACAGGAGAAGCATTTTTAGGCAGCGACTGAAGAGCTACATAGTTACCTTCTGCCAGATATTGAGCTCTCTTGGCAGCATATTTAGCAACTAATTTAGCGCGTTTCACTTCGCGGGCTTTCATTGATTCTTTTGCCATATCTTAGTTCTTTTTTGCATTTTTAAAAGGTAAACCAAATTCCTTTAATAAGGCATACCCTTCTTCATCTGTCTCAGCAGATGTTACAAAGGTAATATTCATTCCCAAAATTTTAGTAATACTATCAATATTTATTTCAGGGAAAATAATTTGTTCTTGAACACCGAGTGTATAATTACCTCTTCCATCAAGCTTTCCTTCGATACCCTTAAAGTCACGAATACGAGGTAAAGCCACACGTACAAGACGCTCAAGGAATTCATACATTCTTTCACGACGAAGAGTTACCATAACTCCAATCGGCATTTTTTTACGAAGCTTGAAGTTCGAAATATCTTTCTTGGAAAGAGTAGCAACAGCTTTCTGCCCTGTTATAGCAGTTAACTCATTAATAGCTGTTTCTATAATTTTTTTATCAGCAACAGCTTGACCGAGTCCCTGATTGATCACAATCTTTTTCAGGACCGGCACCTGCATTACCGAGCTATATTTAAACTCTTTCATCAAAGCGGGAACGATTCTTTCTTTATAATCGTTTTTAAGACTTGCAGTATTGCTCATTACTTAATCTCCTCTCCTGATTTTTTTGAATAACGCACTAAAACTCCCGCTTCGTTTCTTTTACGACCAATACGAGTAGGTTTATTACTCTTTGGATCGAGCACATTTAAGTTCGAAATGTGAATCGGGGCTTCCATTTTCACTATACCTCCTTGAGGATTCTTGGCATTAGGTTTGGTGTGCTTTGACACCATATTGATACCTTCTACGACAGCACGATTATCCTTAACAAGGACACGCAACACCCGGCCAGTTTTACCTTTGTCTTCACCGGCATTAACGTATACAGTATCACCTTTTTTAATGTGTAATTTACTCATTAATTTTCTTTTTTATACTATTAAAGTACTTCCGGTGCTAATGAAACTATTTTCATATTCGTAGCACGCAATTCTCTCGCCACCGGTCCGAAAATACGGCTACCTCTAATTTCCCCAGCCCCGTTCAACAATACACACGCGTTATCATCGAAACGAATATAGGATCCATCCTGACGACGGATTTCCTTCTTAGTACGCACGATAACAGCTTTAGATACGGCACCTTTTTTAATGTCACTGGATGGTATTACACTTTTAATAGCGACAACAATTACATCACCTACCGATGCATAGCGTCTTCCTGTACCACCTAAAACACGTATACAAAGTGCTTCTTTAGCACCACTGTTATCAGCGACTGTAAGTCTTGACTCTTGTTGTATCATAATTACTTAGCTCTTTCGATTATTTCAACTAATCTCCATCTTTTCATTTTGCTCAAAGGGCGAGTTTCCATCAACTTTACAGTATCACCAATGTTGCACTCGTTTTTTTCATCGTGAGCATGGTATTTTTTCGTTTTATTTACGAACTTACCATAAATAGGGTGTTTTTCCTTCCATTTAACCGCAACAGTAATGGTCTTATCCATTTTGTTACTAGTAACCACCCCGATTCTCTCTTTTCTTAAGTTTCTTGTTTCCATCAGGCTCAATTGGTTATTATTTGTTAAGTTCTCTTTGGCGCAACTCACTCTTCATGCGCGCAATCATCCTGCGGCTGTGTTTAATCTGAGCAGGATTATCAAGCGGAGAGATACTGTGATTGATTTCCATACGGTTCAATGCAACACCCTCAGCTTCTATTCTCTCTACCAATTCTTTAGTAGACAACTCTTTTATTTCTGCCTTTTTCATAACTTATTTACACATTTTGAGTTGCATCGTAGTCGCGTCTCACGACAAACTTAGTAGTTACCGGAAGTTTCTGGGCTGCCAATCTCAATGCTTCTTTAGCGACATCAAAAGGCACTCCTTCGACTTCAATAATAATTCTCCCAGGAGTAACAGGAGCCACAAAACCCTCAGGCGAACCTTTACCTTTACCCATACGTACCTCAGCTGGTTTTTTGGTAATAGGTTTATCTGGAAAAATTCTAATCCAGATTTGACCTTGACGTTGCATATAACGGGTAACAGCAATACGTGCAGCTTCAATCTGACGTCCTGTTATCCATTTTGTTTGCATACATTTTATACCAAAAGAACCGAAGGCTAACTGATTACCCCTCTGAGCGTATCCTTTCATACGCCCTTTCTGTTGTCTTCTGAATTTTGTCTTCTTCGGTTGTAACATTTTCTGTTAATTCAATTCGTTTAACGATTACTTTTTTTGTTTTTTGAAGCCTTTTTTGCTTCCATTTCCAGCGTTACCGCCACGTGATTCTTTAGAGTTGCTTACAAAAGAAGGTGCCAAATCTTTTTTGCCATAAATTTCACCACGGCAAATCCATACTTTAACGCCAATTAAACCGACTTTAGTAAGAGCTTCAACCAAAGCATAATCAATATCGGCACGCAATGTATGTAAAGGAGTACGACCTTCTTTATACATTTCAGAACGAGCCATTTCTGCACCATTCAATCGGCCGGATACCTGAACCTTGATACCTTCAGCACCCATACGCATCGTCGATGCGATTGCCATTTTCACAGCGCGGCGATATGCAATTTTGCCTTCAATCTGTCGAGCGATATTACTAGCTACAATTACAGCATCAAGTTCAGGTCTTTTTACTTCATAAATATTGATTTGAACATCTTTGTCTGTAATTTTTTTCAACTCTTCTTTCAGCTTGTCAACCTCTTGTCCACCTTTACCTATAATAATACCTGGACGCGCAGTGCATACAGTAATAGTAATCAGTTTCAGTGTACGTTCGATGACAATACGTGAAACACTTGCTTTTGCAAGACGGGCATTCAGATATTTACGAATTTTGGTATCTTCTACCAAAGTATCGCCATAATTTTTGCCGCCATACCAATTAGAATCCCACCCACGGATGATTCCCAAACGGTTACTTATCGGATTTACTTTCTGTCCCATCCTGCTTAATTTTGGTTATCGTTTTTACTCATTGTGTCAACAAACAAAGTTACATGATTTGAACGCTTGCGTATTCTGTAACCTCTTCCTTGAGGAGCCGGACGAAGTCTTTTCAACATAGCAGCTGCATCAACATAGATTGCTGAAATATAAAGTTCTCCGCTTTCGGCTTTACGTTCGTTTTTCTGCTCCCAATTGGCAATAGCCGAACGCAATAATTTTTCCAGTCTAGCCGAAGCCTCTTTTGATGAAAACTTAAGTACTCCCAAAGCTTTGAAAACTTCCATACCTCTCACCATATCTGCAACCAAACGCATTTTACGGGGAGAAGTCGGAACATTATTCAACTTAGCGAAATACATGGTTTTCAGGGCTTCTTTTCTTTTATCGGCTGATATTCTTTTTCTTGCACCCATTTTTAATTCTGTTTTTTATTCGAAATTTTCAAACTCCCGATTAGGCCCTTATTTCTTTTTGTTACCACCATGACCACGGAAAATACGAGTTGGAGCAAACTCTCCCAACTTGTGACCTACCATGTTCTCAGTAACATATACGGGAATAAATTTATTACCATTGTGAACGGCAAAAGTATGACCTACGAAATCCGGAGATATCATAGAAGCTCTCGACCAGGTTTTAATAACAGACTTTTTGCCTGATTCTTCCATTGCCGAAACTTTCTTTTCCAGTTTCACACTGATATATGGGCCTTTTTTTAATGAACGACTCATAGTTGCTTAATTAATCAGATTACTTTTTTCTTCTTTCAATTATATACTTTGAAGAATGCTTCTTCGGAGCTCTGGTCTTAAGACCTTTTGCGTACAAGCCCTTACGCGATCTAGGATGTCCTCCAGAAGAACGTCCTTCACCACCACCCATTGGGTGATCAACAGGGTTCATAGATACACCACGGTTGCGAGGACGACGACCTAACCAACGAGAACGACCGGCTTTGCCTGAACGTTCCAACGCATGATCAGAATTCCCTACACTACCAATGGTTGCTTTGCATGTAGCAAGAATCTTTCTAGTCTCACCTGAAGGTAATTTGATAATTGCATACTTTCCTTCTCTCGAAGTCAACTGAGCGAAAACTCCGGCTGAACGAACCAGTGCGGCTCCCTGTCCAGGACGCAATTCAATATTGTGGATCACAGTACCAATAGGTATATTCTGCAAAGGCAATGAATTTCCTACTTCAGGTGCAGCATTTTCTCCCGACAATACTTTTGCGCCAACTTCAAGGCCGTTGGGTGCAATAATGTAACGTTTTTCACCATCAGCATAATAAAGTAACGCAATACGAGATGAACGGTTAGGATCATACTCGATTGACTTTACTGTTGCTGGAACACCGTCTTTGTTTCTCTTGAAATCGATAAATCTAAATTTACGTTTGTGGCCACCACCAATGTAACGCATTGTCAAATGCCCTTCATTATTACGACCACCCGATTTTCTTTTACCAACTACAAGAGACTTTTCTGGCGCACTAGCAGTGATTTTATCAAATGCACCAATAATTTTGTGTCTCTGCCCCGGTGTTGTGGGCTTTAATTTACGTACTGCCATTTCTTAATTAGATATTGCTATAAAAATCAATCGTTTCACCTTTTTTTAATGTAACTAAGGCTTTTTTGTATGCTGCAGTTTTACCTACAATCAGACCGGCTTTTGTATAGCGGCTTTTTCTTTTGCCTTTATAGCTCATCGTATTCACGTCAACTACTGTTACATTATATAATTCTTCTACTGCTTTTTTTATTTGCAGCTTGTTCGCATCCGGACAAACGCGAAAGCCATAGCGATTAAGCTTATCGGCCATTGCAGTCATCTTTTCTGTAACAATCGGTTTAATAATTATTGCCATTATTTAGCCTCCTTTACATTAAAAATTATTAATAGCAGCTACAGAACTCTCTGTTAACAAAAGACTTTTTGCATCAAGTAGTTTGTAAGTATTTAATTCTGAAACTGTTACAACTTTTGCCTTCTCTAAATTTCGAGCTGACAAATATACGTTTTTATTTTGGTCTGCTAAAACTAAAAGAGACTTTTTATCAGCAACTTGCAAGTTTTTTACAAACTCTGCATACTCTTTAGTTTTGGGAGCTTCAAAAGAAAAGTCTTCAACTACGATAATCGCATTTTCTTGAGCTTTCAAAGATAAAGCAGATTTACGAGCCAATCTCTTAACTTTTTTATTCAATTTAAAACTATAATCTCGAGGTTTAGGACCAAAAACACGACCCCCACCGATCATAACCGGTGAATTAATATCGCCGCTGCGAGCACCTCCTGTACCTTTCTGCTTTTTTAACTTGCGTGTACTTCCTGAGATCTCACTTCTTTCTTTCGATTTATGAGTTCCCTGACGCTTATTAGCCATATATTGCTTCACATCCAAATAAATGGCTTGTTCGTTAGCTTCGATACCGAAAACAGAGTCATTCAGCGTAACTTTTTTCCCTGTATCCTCACCTTTAATGTTATATACGCTCAGTTCCATTATTTCTCAATTATTACGATTGAACCTTTACTTCCTGGTACAGACCCTTTAATTAATAAAAGGTTATGTTCAGGAATTACCTTTAACACTTGGAGGTTTTGTACAGTTACCCTCTCATTTCCTGTTTGACCAGCCATACGAGTTCCTTTAAACACACGTGCAGGATAAGAACATGCACCGATAGAACCAGGAGCACGCAAACGGTTATGCTGACCGTGAGTAGTCTGCCCTACTCCACCAAATCCATGGCGTTTAACAACGCCTTGATAACCTTTACCTTTTGAAGTACCTACTACATCAACGAAGTCTGCACCTTCAAACAAATCTACAGAGATAACATCTCCTAATTTGTACTCTGTTTCAAAACCCTTGAACTCGGCCAAGTGTCTCTTGGGTGTTACTCCAGCTTTTTTGAAGTGTCCCATTTCTGGATTGTTGGTATGTTTCTCTTTTTTATCCATGAAACCTACCTGCACAGCTTCATAACCATCTTTATCGATGGTCTTTACTTGAGTAACTACACAAGGACCTACTTCGATAACAGTGCATGGAACATTTTTTCCCTCGGCACTGAAAACGGATGTCATTCCGATTTTTTTTCCTAATAATCCTGGCATTTCTCTTTAATTTAAAAAATCACACTTTAATTTCTACTTCCACACCACTTGGCAACTCTAATTTCATGAGAGCGTCTACGGTCTTAGCTGTAGAACTGTAGATATCAATTAATCTTTTGTACGAAGATAATTCAAACTGCTCTCTCGACTTTTTGTTCACAAAAGTCGAACGATTCACAGTGAAAATGCGCTTATGTGTAGGCAGAGGTATAGGACCACTAACTACAGCACCACTTGCTTTCACAGTTTTTACAATCTTTTCAGCTGATTTATCAACCAAGTTGTGATCGTAAGATTTTAATTTAATTCTAATTTTTTGACTCATTAGTTTTGTTATTGATTTTGATATATTAAAAAACAAAAGTAAAGTAACAAGTTAAGAGTCATTCGCTAACTTGTTACTTTTATCTCATTACAATAAATCTACTCTTCCTTGTGCTTCAGTCAAGACTGCCTTGGCAATTGATGAGCCAACTTCTGCATAGTGAGAGAAAGTCATTGTCGATGTAGCACGGCCTGAAGTGATTGTACGCAAAGCGGTTACATATCCAAACATTTCGGCCAAAGGAGCATTTGCTTTTACAATACGGGCTCCAGAACGGCTTGATTCCATTCCTTCAACTTGTCCACGTCGTTTATTTAAGTCTGAAATCACATCACCCATACTTTCTTCCGGTGTTACTACTTCAATTTTCATAATTGGTTCAAGCAATACCGGAGCTGCTTTTTCGCAAGCTTTCTTAAATGCCTGAATAGCACAAACCTCAAATGATAACTGGTCAGAATCAACCGGATGGTAAGAACCGTCAATTACTGTTACCTTTAATTGGTCCATCGGGAATCCAGCTAATACACCATTTTTCATTGCAGTAGTAAAACCTTTCTGAATAGAAGGAATAAATTCACGAGGAATGTTTCCACCCTTCACCTCATCTATAAATTGAAGAGCTCCTTCAAAACCGGCATCCACAGGCTCTACTCGAACAATAATGTCGGCAAATTTACCACGCCCCCCCGTCTGTTTCTTATAAACTTCACGAAGTTCTACAGGTTTAGTAATAGCCTCTTTATAAGACACTTGTGGACGACCTTGGTTACATTCAACCTTAAACTCTCGCTTTAAACGATCAATAATAATTTCAAGATGAAGCTCACCCATACCACTAATTACCGTCTGTCCAGTTTCCTCATTTGTCTTAACAGTAAATGTGGGATCCTCTTCTGCCAGTTTCTGTAAACCAAGTCCTAACTTATCCATATCCTTTTGAGTCTTAGGCTCAACAGCAATACCAATCACTGGATCTGGGAAGTCCATAGCTTCAAGAACAATAGGAGCGTTCTCATCACATAAAGTATCACCTGTACGAATATCTTTGAACCCTACACCTGCACCAATATCACCGCAACCAATAAACTCTTTCGGATTTTGTTTATTTGAATGCATCTGGAATAAGCGAGATACACGTTCTTTTTTCCCTGAACGAGTATTCAATACATAAGATCCTGCAGCGACCTCTCCTGAATAGACACGGAAAAAGCACAAACGTCCTACATATGGGTCAACAGCAATCTTAAAAGCTAAAGCAGCCATCGGTTCTGATGCAGAAGGTTTACGGTCAATTTCTTTTTCCGGATCATTAGGATCATGACCTACTACTGCCGGCGTATCTACAGGGCTAGGCAAATAAGCACAAACTGCATCAAGCAAAGTTTGAACTCCTTTATTCTTAAAAGAAGAACCACAAGTCATCGGAACAATCTGCATTGCTAATGTACCTTTTCGGATTGCAACCCTAATCTCATCCTCAGTAATTGAGGAAGGATCATCGAAGTATTTTTCCATTAAAGCATCATCACACTCAGCTATCTTCTCAAGCATCTTATCACGCCACTCCTGCGCTTCATCAAGCAAATTAGCAGGAATTTCTTCTTGGCTATAATCTGCTCCCATAGTTTCATCATGCCAGAAAATAGCCTTCATTTTGATTAGATCAACAACACCTTTAAATGTTTCTTCAGCGCCAATAGGAATCTGAATGGGACAAGGATTAGCACCTAACACTTCTTTTAGCTGACGGACAACTTCAAAGAAATTGGCACCAGACCGGTCCATTTTATTGACATAACCAATACGAGGCACATTATATTTATCAGCCTGACGCCATACTGTTTCAGACTGAGGTTCAACACCACCCACCGCGCAAAATGTAGCTACAGCTCCATCAAGAATACGCAAAGAACGTTCTACTTCAGCAGTAAAATCTACGTGCCCCGGAGTATCGATCAGATTAATTTTATACTTTTCATTCGCATAATTCCACCATGTAGTAGTAGCAGCAGAAGTAATCGTAATACCACGTTCTTGCTCCTGCTCCATCCAGTCCATAGTAGCAGCACCATCATGCACCTCACCAATTTTATGAGTCAATCCGGTGTAAAAAAGGATACGTTCAGACGTCGTGGTCTTACCCGCATCAATGTGGGCCATAATACCAATATTTCTGGTATATTTCAATAAATCATCAGGTGATTTTGCCATCGTAATATTCCTTTGTTATTTAAAATTTCAATTAAAATCTGAAATGAGCAAATGCACGGTTAGCTTCTGCCATTTTGTGCATATCTTCTTTACGTTTAAAAGCTCCCCCCTGTTCATTATAAGCGTCAACAATCTCAGCAGCTAACTTATCTGCCATCGATTTTCCACCTCTTTTACGAGCATAGAGTATTAAATTTTTCATTGAAATAGATTCTTTACGATCAGGACGGATTTCTGTAGGAACCTGGAATGTAG
The DNA here is from genome assembly GCA_000803105.1 of Coprobacter secundus. Classification (GTDB taxonomy): domain Bacteria; phylum Bacteroidota; class Bacteroidia; order Bacteroidales; family Coprobacteraceae; genus Coprobacter; species Coprobacter secundus. Next base: position 101,566 of record JTDA01000014.1, on the reverse strand, counting down.
CACCACCTACACGGCGAGACTTAACTTCAACTTGAGGAGTAATATTATCCAGCGCTTTCTTCCAAATTTCGAGTGACGTCTTTTCCTCATTTGCCAATTTCGCCTTCACAGCGTCTAAAGCACTATAAAAAATAGTAAAGGCAATACTTTTTTTGCCATCATACATTAAATGGTTAACGAATTTCGTCACCTTTACATCACTGAAGACAGGATCAGGAAGTACGATCCTTTTCTTTGGTTTTGCTTTTCTCATTTTTTTTACAAAATTGTTGTTCTTGTTTTTGGTTGCTTATCACATCTTCAACAAAACCCGCCGGCTTTGTTTACTCAACCGAATAGCCTATCCCATAAACTCAAACTAGCGTTTTACACTAATTTAAAATTCTCTTTTTATTAGGCGAAAGTTTCCTTACTTCTTACCTTTTGCTGCAGGAGCTGCACCTGCTTTAGGTCTCTTTGCACCATATTTGGAGCGACGTTGTGTACGACCATTCACACCAGCAGTATCCAATGTACCACGAACGATATGGTAACGCACACCAGGAAGATCCTTCACACGACCACCACGAACCAATACAATCGAGTGTTCCTGCAAATTATGTCCCTCTCCTGGAATATAAGAGTTTACCTCTTTTCCATTTGTTAAACGTACCCTCGCTACTTTACGCATCGCAGAGTTAGGTTTTTTCGGAGTAGTAGTATAAACCCTCACACATACACCACGTCTTTGCGGACATGAATCCAATGCTGGAGATTTACTTTTATCTTCCAAAACAACCCGACCTTTTCTTACTAATTGCTGAATTGTAGGCATTTTTAGAACTTTTTAATCTTTTAAATTTATAAACTTTATGTCTTTTATTTCTATGTAAAATCAGCCAAACCCAGCTATTACTTTCACATAATCAGCCAATTATGCAAAATAGCAGCCTTCTTTAGCGTCAAAAACGATGCAAAGATAATTACTAAATCCTTAGTAACCAAATGAAATACAAATATTTTAGTTGCTTTTTTATAGTTTTTTTCAAAACGCAAATACCAATGAATCCAATAAGCATTATTAAAAAATCATTAAAACGAAAAATCTCAACACATCAAACTCCACCAATAAAAACGAGAGCCATATCTTCAGATACAGCCCTCATCTTCTACTTTAAATCAAACTAAACAACAACACAACACGCGTATTCAACAAACCAAACCAAAATTAAATACACGTCTTATTCGGAAAACAGTCATTATAAATCTTCATTCCGAATTCTCTTTGTTAACAAATTATCTATTATTTTTGTTCACAAACTTAATTATATTAACATGCAACTATCTGGAACCAAACAAGACTGGAGTAAAATCTACGCTCTCATACAGCTTTTATTAAAAGGAACAATAGAAAATACTGAAATTCAGAAAATTATTAGAAAAGATGAATCGGGAGAAATAGTATACCATATATCTTCTGACATAATCCACATAAAGCAAGGAGAAGAGTACGTACAAATATCACGACAAGCTTGTAAGGATTTTTCTTCATTTTTATTTTCTGCCATACACAAAAGTAAAGAAAAAGAATTTATTATTCCAGAAGCAGAAACAATGTTACACACATTACGTTACAATCAGTTCTATTCAATTTCTTCAGACAAAAGAGATTTTACAATCTCACTGTCTGACTCCACTCATATTCCTATTATGGTAAAATCTCGAATTCCTTACTATAAATTATTGCCAGCCAATCGTGCAGCAAACATTAAATATGACATTTTAAACATAAAATTTTCCAATCCTGAAGCCAATAAAATCAATCGAATAGACAATTGGGATGCAAGATTATATGAAATAAAGCGTTTAGGGGGGAAGCTTAAATATACAACCACAGAAAACAAGATTTTTCTATATAATCTATCCATAATAGATTTGCATCTGCCCAAGTTATTATCTGAAATAACGCGTCTTTCTTATATTACAAAAACTTGTTCGATAAAAAAATTAGTAGAAGAAATAAAACATATAAATCCATACAAAATAAAAGAAGAACTTATTTTCCAATATCAGTTTTACGAATACAAAACAATCCAATTTTTACTATCTCTTATAGCTGGGATGAGACCTTCAAAAATTTATAAAGGATACGGAAATTCTTTATCTCAGCTTTTTATACAGCCAGATGGGAGTATAGCATTTTTCCATAATTCTGACAAAAAATATCTAGGCAATTTCCTATTTGATAACGCATATTTATCTATACCCGATTGCGAGTCTTATAGGTTCGGATTTATCGAAAAAGAGAATAATCAATGGTACATTAAGTTAAATCTTGAAATTTTTATATAATCATCATGTTATTACCTTATATCGATCCAAACAGAATAGAAGCTGGCTGCGACGAGGCTGGCAGAGGATGCCTGGCTGGAGCTGTATACGCTGCAGCAGTAATCCTCCCTACAAATTTCAGATGTGAAGCGTTGAATGATTCTAAAAAACTTTCAGAAAAACAACGATATGCATTACGCTCTATCATTGAAAAGGAAGCAATCTCCTGGGCTATAGGAATCGTCTCTCCTGAAGAAATAGATAAAATAAACATTCTAAATGCCTCCTTTCTAGCCATGCATAGAGCAATAGAACAATTGAAAGTCACCCCTGAACACCTTCTTATAGATGGTAATAGGTTTAAACCATACCCCAAAATTGGACATTCTTGCATTATAAAAGGTGACGGAAAATACCTTTCCATTGCAGCCGCTTCAGTTCTTGCCAAAACATATCGGGATGATTACATGCTGCAACTACATCAAACATATCCTCAATATGGATGGAACAAAAATAAAGGATATCCAACCAAAGCTCATCGCAATGCCATCAAAGAGTATGGTACTACTCCATATCACCGCATGACATTTCAATTATTGGAACGCCAACAAAGTCTTTTCTGAACTTTTTATAATAAATTAGAATTTAAAAGAGGGCAGGCGTTTCTGTAATACTGGTTTTTCTAATAAAAACCAAGATACTAGCGAAATTAAAATCGTACATAGAATTGATGATATTAATGCTAGATGAATATTTATCTTATCAATACCTAACCAAACAACAAATTGTATAACTGGAAAATGGAAAAGGTATATTCCATAAGCAATATTGTCATACCTACGTAAAAATGTAAACCATTGTAGATTATAAGCAAACCCTATTAATACAACAGCAAAAGCCAAGGGTTCCATATACTTACACACTATATTATCATCTCTAAACCAAAGAACTAACATCGCCAATATAATAAAATAAAGAGCTCGTTTTTGAAAAAAATTAAAATATAACAATAAAAAAGTACCTGAATAAAAATACACAAGCTGTCCTCCTACTTGACGCTTAAGAATAAGGAAAATTTCTTTTTGAGTATTTGAATACATGAAAAGAAAAAATTCATTATAAATAACAGAAAAAATAAAAATAAATAGAAAGACTGACAACTTGCCATACCTCTCCATCAAAAAATACACGATTGGGACACTGGCATAAAGCAAAACTTCAACTTTCAAAGTCCATAAAGAACCATTTATAACTGGTACCACATTATTGGAAAAAACTCCGGGCAAAGCTGGCTCTAAAAAATTAAGAAAAGTATAATTTGCAATTAAATATTTCCATGTCTGAGTTGAAGTAATATACTCCCCAAAGGATAAACTGGAAATTATTCCTCCTAAGAAAAAACAACATGTAATTATAAAAAAATAGGGCGGCAAAATTCTTCTAATCCGTCTATTTGCATAATGTCCTACCTGCGGATTACGGATATAACTCAAAAATACTAAAAACCCACTTAGTACAAAAAAGCCATGAACAGCATCTACACTCGAAGTTGGCAAAAAATAGTTCGTATTTGTTAGAATTCCAAAATGAGCAAAAAATACAGCAAAAGAAAGATAATATCGAATAATATCAAAATTATTCTTTCCGCCTAATATATGTAATGTTTTCTCCCCTATCCAATTTTGCATCAAACCTCTTATTTCTGCCTAAACACTACCTCAATCGATACAATTATGAGGTAGTGTTTAAGTCAATAACTTCCATATAAAGTTATTTTCAAATATTATTTTCTATTATTTTGCAATTCGCTCTAGCCACTTCAACATAAACAACATCGTACACATTGACAACAAACAGACAGCAACAAAGACTATCCACGTCAACCATATAGATATAGACTCATATAAGACCGCCCCTATAAATAACAATTGGTTTCCTATTGCTGTTGCACCTAACCAACCACCTTGCATAACTCCCTGATATTGTGGAGGAGCAACTTTTGTTACAAAGGATATTCCTAACGGAGAAATATATAATTCTGCCACTGTAAGAATAAAATATGTAACCATTAATAACAATGGAGTTACTTTCACCGGAGAAGTCCCTGCCGCTATAATTTCACTATGCAAGGGCAAATGTGCCGTATAAGATCCTATTGCCATAACAATATATGCTAATGCAGCAATTCCCATACCAATTGCTATTTTTTTAGGAGTAGAAGGCTCCTTTCCACGTGAACGCTGCCATCCGAAAACCGCCATGACCAATGGTGTCAAAAATACAACAAAGAAAGGATTCAGCGATTGAAATAACTCAGCAGAAATACTCATGCCAAATAAATTCAATTGCGTATATTCCTTTGCAAAATAAGTTAAGGTCAAGCCATTTTGATGGAAAGAAAACCAAAAGAAAATAACAACACAAAATACGGCAATTAATGCATATATACGCTGGCGAACTTCTTTAATATCCATCTCAACCGATATCTTTCCTTCAGTTGATATCTCTTTAGTTTTTTCTTTTGGATCCGGAAAAACCTTTTTATTAATCAAATAAATTACTAATGATATTATCATAGCAAATATAGCAACAACAAAAGCATAATGAAAGCCTGTAGTAAATACATTTAAATAATTTACTGCAAATCCAGAAAGGTCTGTAATTGGCTTACCCGAAACTTCTTGCGCTAATCGCAAAAAAGTTTCAGCAGCTTCGGGTGTAAGACTATTTTCAAGGTAACCATGACAAAGAGCCGGAAGATCTGCATTATACTGAAATCCACTCCGAACCAACCACCAATTTCGTACACCCACTGCCGCCATAGGCGCAAAAATTGCTCCTATATTAATAAACATATAAAATAATGAAAAACCAGAATCTCTCATTTTTCCATATTTTTCATTATCATACATTTGCCCTACTAATGCTTGCAAATTTCCCTTAAACAACCCATTCCCAAAAGCGATTACAAACAAGCCTGCACAAGTAATTGTCAAGAAAAGGATTTTATTCGACACTGGAGTCGGAGATGGAATAGCAACCATCAGATATCCTAAGGCCATCACAATAATGCCCATTAATATAGTACCTTTATAATTACGTGTTTTATCAGCTATTATTCCTCCTACAAAAGCAAGAATATAAATTGAAAAATAAAATACGGAATAAATCAGACCGGCATCTTTCCCGCTCAAGCCAAATTTAGCTTGAAGAAATAATACCAAAATAGCCATCATAGTATAGAAACCGAAGCGTTCACCCATATTGGCAAAAGCCGCCGCTATCAGTCCTTTAGGTTGATTTTTAAACATAATGTAAGATTTAGATTATAATTTTTTAATTGTTTTTCATTTTAAATGCGAGAGCATAGAGATGCATCTGTTTTACCATTGAAACTAATCCATTAGAACGAGTTGGTGATAGATGCTCTTTCAGTCCTATTTTATCTATGAAGTATAGATTTGCATCTAATATTTCGTCTGGAGTATGATTTGACAAAACACTAATCAGTAAAGAGACTATACCTTTTACAATGACAGCATCGCTTTCTGCTTTAAATACAATTTTACCATTTTCATAATCAGCTTGTAACCAAACTCGACTCTGGCAACCTTCAATCAAATTCTCAGGAGTCTTATATTTTTCTTCCAGTGGTTCTAATGAATTTCCCAAGTCAATTAATAAGGCATATTTGTCCATCCAATCATCAAAAGCCGAAAATTCTTCAATTATTTCGTCTTGTTTTTCATTTATTGTCATAACTTATTGCATTTTACAGCACAATATTACACTTTTTTAAAGACATATACAACAAAAAGACAAATCCAAATCTCTTTATAAAATTATCTATTCATTATATATTATTTCCAAAACCGTCTGTCCTACAGCCTTTAAGGTCTCTTTATCTATAAAATCCATAGTGTCATCTAATGTATGCCATTGCTTACAAAATCCGGTTTCTGTATTCGGGTCATATTGGATAATATCTATACTGGGAATGCCCATTCTATTGACATATACATGATCATCCGTTATATATCCGCCCTCTGTATTCACAAAATATTTTCCATATCCTAAGCGTTGAGCAGCAGACCAAACTTTATCGTTGACTCCGCTAGCATAGCGTTGAGAAAAACCTTCACGAGCAAAAATAGCATCTTTCCCACCAACCATATCTAGCAAAATTCCATAACGTGCTCGATACCCAGGCCTATGAGGACGAGCAGCCCAATATTGAGTTCCTAATGCCCAACTATCCTCATTTTCTGGCCCTTCATAAAAATAAGGTTGGCCATAATCTTCCGCATCAAAAAATATAATATCTATGCCAATATTGGGTAATCGCTCTCCCACCAATCGTGCAATTTCAAGAAGCACACCGACCCCACTTGCCCCATCATTTGCTCCCATAATAGGCTTTTGATGATTCGCTTTATCCGGATCATTATCAGCATAAGGACGTGAATCCCAATGTGCAAATAATAATACTCTATCTTTTTTCTCAGGAGAATATGATCCTATTATATTTTTAGCATTTAAAATTGTCCCATTATAAGCTGTAACTCTCGCTTCTTGTATAAAAACATCTGCCCCATGACGTCCCAACTCCGAAGCAAGAAACTCTGCTGTAGCCCTATGGGCCGTAGTATTCGGTATTCGAAAACCAAAATCAACTTGTTGCTGCATATATTTATATGCACTATCCTCTTCAAAAACAGGGACACTCATTTCAATTCTTGTTAACTCTTCTGACTCGGCATTCATATTTTGCTTATGAGACTGCGCACCACAACTTATAAATGTGAATACTGTCCCTCCCAATAAAGCTGTTTTCAATATATCCATAACTCATTATAAATCTATGTCGTAAATATAAAAATTAAATGCTAAGAATCATTATTTACCAGGCTTTAATACAACATCTCTTTCTGTTACTATCAGATTCATTCTCATACCTTCCAACATAGGCCAATTATTTTTTACATGCCCTACCGGAAAATTAAAACATACCGGATAATCATATTCTTTGATCATACCACTTATCATTTCATATACGGTCATTCCTATCGAGAGATCTTCTTCATAGCCTGTAAATTGTCCTACTATTAGCCCAGAAAGAGATTCTAATACTCCTCCTAACTTTAGATTATAAAACATTCTTTCTAAATGATATGGGCGCTCTCCTATATCCTCAACAAAAAGAATATCTCCTTTTTTTATTTGATCATAAGGGGTGCCCCGTAAACCTAATAAAACCGAAAGATTTCCTCCAAAAAGGGTTCCACAAGCATTTCCTTGACGATTTAGCACATGTTTCCCTACTGTATAACTAACAAAGTTTCCAAAAAGTATATCACGTAACATATTTGAAGAGACATCGTCTTTTTCTTCGGCCAAATGTTTCATCATCGGTGCATGCAAAGATATAATCCCTGCCTTTCTAAAAGCTGCATGTAGAAGTGTAATATCACTATATCCAATAAGCCATTTTGGTAAAGAGAAAATCATTTTATCTGAAATTTTATCTAACAAACGAACTGCTCCATATCCTCCTCGACTACAAAATATAGCTTTTATATTCTCAGAAAATAACGCACTTTTCAAATCAGAAAAACGAACATTATCATCACCAGCAAAACGTCCACACCTACTGAGGCACGCCATACCCGGTATCGGATCCAACCCCCAATCAGATAAAACATCCATTCCTTTTTTTACTATTTCTTCTTCTATCTTTCCAGACGGAGAAATAACCATTACCTTATCGCCTGTTTTTAAAAATTCAGGTATTTGCATTTTCTCTTTTTTATACAATCTACACAAAGGTAAAAAAGAAAAACGGGGAGCAAACATTCTCTCAGTTTTCTCCCCGTTTCTTGCCTGACTATAAAATTTACAACGCGTTTTCTTTTATTAAGTATTCAGCTATTTGCACAGCATTTAAAGCTGCACCTTTTTTAATTTGATCGCTCACTGCCCAAAAAGTCAGCCCTTTAGGATTTGATATATCAGAACGCACACGTCCTACATATACACCATCTTTCCCTGCAATATCTAATGGCATTGGGTATCGCTTATTTTCAGGTTCATCCATTAATATAACACCATCGGCCTTTGCAAAAGCTTCTTTTGCTTCCTGCACAGACACTGGGCGTTCTGTCTCAATCCAAATAGATTCTGAATGAGCCCTCATTACTGGAACCCGCACACACATTGCACTGACTTTTACATCTGAATGCATAATTTTACGTGTCTCATTATACATTTTCATTTCTTCTTTTGTATAAAGGTTGTCTGTAAAGACATCTACCTGAGGTATAACATTATAAGCCAGTTGATATACAAATTTCTCTATCGTAGGAGTTTCCCCGTTAATCAGCTGTTCATATTGATGTTTAAGCTCCGCCATAGCAGCTGCGCCTGCACCACTAGCAGCCTGGTAAGTCGACACATGTACAGTTTTTATATGTGAAAGATTCTCTATTGCTTGTAAAGCTACAACCATCTGTATGGTTGTACAATTTGGATTTGCAATAATACCACGCGGACGCACCTTAGCATCAGGCCCATTTACTTCGGGAACGACTAAAGGGACATCATCCTCCATCCTAAAAGCACTTGAATTATCTATCATTACAGCGCCATATTTAGTTATTGTTTGGGCAAACTCTTTAGAGGTTCCAGCTCCGGCTGATGTAAAGACAATATCTACGTCTTTAAAATCGTCATTGTGCTGGAGTTCCTTTACTATAATTTCTTTATTACGAAATGTATACAAAGTTCCAGCACTACGTTTAGAACCAAATAGCAGCAACTCGTCCAATGGAAAATTTCTCTCGTCCAACACACGAAGGAACTCTTGTCCTACTGCTCCACTTGCACCTACAATAGCTACTCTCATTTTCTCTTCAATTTAGATATTTATTATTTTTCTTGTTTATTGAGGTTCCCAAAGCCTCGAATTCATTACATTATTTGCATTATTCTCGCAAAATTAAAACATTTTGCAAGATTCCAAACAGATAACATCAAAAATTTATATATAGGCCTTTATTATATTATAAATTGTAAGTATTTTACTCTTTTTTCATTAAACATTTTTTTCTATTTTTGTCATATAAAAAATAGAAAATCTATTCAGCAAATATAAATAACTTTAACCATGGATATAGCCAGTACTCTACCTGCACTTCCATTTACCAATCCTGTGCTAATATTCTTCATAGTACTGACCATTATCTTGTTCGCGCCACTTCTACTTAACAGACTGCGCATACCCCATATTATTGGACTCATTATTGCAGGAATCATCATTGGGCCATATGGATTTGGGCTACTTGAACGAGATAGTAGCTTTCAATTATTCGGAAATGTAGGGTTATTATACCTCATGTTTCTCGCAGGGCTCGAAATGGACATTAACGACTTCAAAAAAAATAAAACTCAAGGTATTGTCTTTGGATTATATACCTTTTTAGTTCCAATGATTATAGGAACTTTTATTAGTTACTATACTCTGCACTTTAATTGGACAACTTCAATTTTATTGGCAAGTATGTATGCATCCCATACCTTGGTCGCATACCCGATAGTTAGCCGATATGGGGTAGCCAGAGAAACTTCTGTAACAACGACGATTGCAGGAACTATCATAACTGTATTAGGAGCACTTATTATCCTTGCCGTAATCGCCGGAATGGCACAAGGTAATATCAATAATGTTTTCTGGATACGGCTTACTCTATCCGTAACTGTATATACTGCATTTATCATATATGCATATCCAAGGATAACCCGCTGGTTTTTAAAAAAATACAGTGATAATGTTACACAGTATATTTATGTTTTAGCTTTAGTTTTCGCAGCATCATTTCTTGCTGAAATCGCAGGCTTGGAAGCAATAATCGGTGCATTTTTCGCAGGTGTAGTTCTAAACCGTTTCATACCAGCAGTTTCTCCGTTAATGAACCGAATTGAATTTGTTGGAAATGCACTCTTTATACCCTATTTCCTCATCGGAGTAGGTATGCTTATCGACCTTCAAGTAGTATTTAATAGTAGTGATGCAATTATTGTTGCATTAAATATGTCCATTGTAGCAACTTTGTCCAAATGGATAGCAGCATGGCTCACGCAAAAGACATTCAAACTTCCTAAAGTAGATCGAGATATGATATTTGGGCTAAGTAATGCCCAAGCGGCAGCGACATTGGCTGCTGTTCTTATTGGACACGATTTAGGCATTTTCAATACTAACGTCCTCAATGGTACTATCGTTATGATATTGGTCACCTGTACTATTAGCTCATTTGTAACAGAAAAAGCCGCAAGAAAAATAGTGACCCGGCAAATGACCGAAGACCAAACTACCAACTTAGATACTGGAGAAGAAAGAATACTGATCCCCATTGCCAATCCCACTTCTATAGAAAACCTAATTAACATAGCATTGTTACTAAAAAGTCCCAAAAAGAAAAGCCCTCTCTATGCCATACATGTAACCGATGACACAAATGCAGGTGATGGTCCCGGTTTTAAAGCAAAAAATGCATTACGAACGGCAGCAAAAGTTGCTTCTTCAGCTGATACCCGACTCGAACCTATTTATCGTTTTGATATTAATATCGCTAGTGGTATACTACACTCGATGAAAGAAAAAGATATTTCGGAACTTGTTATAGGATTACATCATAAAGCAAATATTGTAGATAGCTTTTTCGGGAACAAAACAGAATCCCTACTAAAAGGGACAAATAAAATGATATTTATCGCAAAATGCATTATACCAATCAATACAATCACCAGAATTGTCATTGTGGTACCCGAAAAAGCAGAATTTGAAACAGGATTCGTAAAATGGATAGATAGAATAGCCAATATGGCAAAACAAATAGGATGTCGAGCTATTTTCTATGCTCACCCCAACACTATTGTACAACTAAAAGCCGTATTGAAACAAGGTGGATATCGCATTAGAAATGAATTTGAAATTCTTGAAAACTGGGAAGACATTCTTATGCTTACCGGAATAGTATTACAAGATGATTTATTTATTGTTGTTAGTGCTCGAAGAACATCTGTCTCCCATAATCCAGAGTTTGACAAGTTGCCAGGATTCTTATCTCGTTACTTTGCAGGCAATAATTTAGTTGTTCTCTATCCTGAACAATTTGGTAAAGAGAGTGAATTATTATCTTTTTTTACAGATCCCCTCTCTATTGATGTACAAAGGCATTATACACGATTTCCAGATTTACGAACATTTCTAGGACGGTTAAAATGGAATAATAAAAAAATGTGGAAACATTTAAATCGAAAAGAAAAATAATGTATGAATATCACTAATATTTCTGACAATAATAACTCTGAATATAAAAAAAACGATAAAAGATATCTATTTCTCAATAAACAAGCCAAACTTGCTTTCTTTTATATGAGTGTTTGTTACACGGCAGGAGTAATGATTGCACTTATTTTCGATACCGGAATCAACTCCGAATTTTACACTTACGGTAATATTCTACAACTCATTGCTATAGCACTTTTACATATCCTTTCTTTTACAAAAAAAGTTTCGTATAGGAAAGCTATAAATGCCTTCTTATTAATTATGTCTACAGAAGTTGCAGCTGAGATGATTTACGAAGCTACCGTGAACTTACAACAATCATCTTCATTCATACTTACTCGTCTAACCATTATGATGATTTTAACCTCCGGCGCAGTACTAGCATATCTACGTTTTTCCACATTCTACATTTCTATATTGTCAGTTGTAACTTATATTGTGAGCACAATCATTACACAAAATATCCATCTATCCCAATATACTTATATTGTAATATTAGCCTTTTTAGGATTAGCAATTCTTGGAAATAAAATATATAATACACTCTATTTGATAGAAGATAAGGACATATCGCTTCAAGATGAAAAAAATGAAATCATAGATTTTGCCCACCTCGGCCATCAAGACTGGAATGTGCTCATAGAAAGCCTCAAAAACAAGCATATCTCCACAGATAAAACATTATCAGTACTAAAATTAATAAATAAAAATATTTCTCAGCGTATTGCTTCACAAGCCCGTCAATTAGTCAGAGATGAGCAAATATATTCACCCATCCTTCTTTCTCGCTATCCGAACCTGACTTGTGGAGAACTTGAAGTTTGCCTTTTCATTATTCGCGGAATGACGGTTTCCCAAATTAGTGCAGCATTAAACATTACCTTATCCACTGTTACTACTATACGAAGCAATATACGAACTAAAATGAATTTACCTAAAGATATAAATCTACGCCAACATATTAACTCTGTAATCCACACACAAAATCCTTCATTTCAATTTAAAGAAGGAATAAATATATAAATGGTTATTAACGGACATTTGATTCATCTTTAACAAAAAAAATTGTATTATTGCAGCCGGAAAAATAGAGTCATTATTTCGCATGGTATATCGTTCTTATATATTTCGTTTGGGAACAATATTCATATTATTATTGTGCCTAATTACCAGAATCCATGCCCAATTGGGAATTGGAGGTATACCTCCAAGCTTTAAATATCCACAAACGCGCAGTTCTATTTCCGATATTCATGATATTTATGTGCCTTTTAGTATCGATGACCTTTTATCTGACGATTTATTAAACGAACAAGATGGTAATCCACCTCGTATAGCCATATTATTACCTGCAGGTCTATCTATCTCCAACAATGGAATTTGGAAAACATTACCTGGAGGAGAAAAAATTTGGCAAATACATATTTCTGCAAATAATGCTCTCGCAATAGCTCTATATTATAATAAATTTTACATACCTGAAGGCGGGAAATTATATATATACAATGCTCAACATACCCAAATACTTGGAGCATTTGATCATTACACCAATCCTAAAGGCGGAAAATTCGTAACAGAGTTCGTTGCAGGTGAAGAAGTCATCCTCGAATACGTTGCCTCCGATGAACAATCATCTTCCGATAAACCCTGCATTGAGATCGAAGAAATCGGTTATGGATATAATCATCTTGAAATAAGAGAAGACAATGATAACACTGAAAATATTTCAGGAAGTTGCATGGTTGACATTAATTGTGAAGAAGGTCAGGAGTGGCAAGATGAAAAAAAAGGGGTATGTAAAATGATCATGAAAATAGGAACTGGTTCATACTTATGCACTGGCTCTGTAATAAATAATACATCTGGAAAATTATACCCATATATACTGACAGCACATCATTGTCTTGTAGCATCAAAAGAAACAGCAACAAATGAAGAATTAGAGCAATTTTTATTTTATTTTAATTATGAAAGAATACGATGTGGAGAAAAACACCAAACCAAACCCAAAACTATAACTGGTTGTCGACTACTTGCGGCATCTATATTATCAGGAGGAGTAGATGAAGCCCTACTCGAACTGAGTAAAGACATTCCTGACAGCTTAAATATCTATTATAATGGTTGGGACCGTTCCCCCACCCCAGCACAATCAGGTGTATGCATACACCATCCACAAGGCGATGTAAAAAAAATATCTACTTTCACGAATCCAGCAAACTCAGACACATGGAGAACAAAAGAGAATGTTGCTTTAGAAAACGGACATTGGAATGTGCAATTCAGTGAAACAGTTAATGGGCATGGAGTTACAGAAAAAGGTTCTTCAGGTTCTCCTCTATTCAATCAAAACGGGTTAATTGTAGGGACATTAACCGGTGGTACATCCTCATGTACAAACCCCAATGGAAGGAATTTATTCGGTAAACTTCATTATTTTTGGGATATGTGCGGAAAAGAAGACAATGAGCGGCTAGACATATGGCTCGATCCCAATAAAACAGGAGTCTCCCAACTCCAAGGCAGATATGCAACAGAGCCTAAACCTATACCCACGGGATTGAGTGCATCATGGGATGCAATAAAAGAAACCATATCTTTACAATGGAGTAAACCCGAAAGCGAAGAGATACCAGTAAAATACATTATTCTCCGTAACGGTTATCCCATAGGAAGTACTACAAATCTTTTTTTCTCGGAAAAGAAATTACCTATAGGCAAATACTTATATTCAATAATCGGAGTATATTCTGATGGAAAATCATCAGAAGCCTCAGCTCCAGTAGCCGTCTCTGTATATAATTATCCAATACCAACTCCCCCAAAAATAGTACGAAGCGGAAATAAAGAACTTTCATTATCTTGGGAGAATCCTTTAAGTGAACAACAAATATTCTGGGGAACGATGAAACCGACCGTCTTTTGCAGGACAGTAGAATATAAGCCTTTTTATTTCGGACAATGTTGGGACGAAAAAGAGATAAATTCTATTGACAACTTTGTAATACATTCTATTTCTTTCTTCCCTGCACAAGGAGCAAAATATTCTCTATTGATAAAACAAGGAATAAATAGTTATACTCAAAAAATCGAAAGTTTTCAATTAAACACCATAAATGAAATCATATTAAATACCCCTTTTATTATAGACAAAGACAATGGGCAACTGATCATTGCCATTAAAGCTGAATCATATTTAAGCGAACATGGTCCAGCTTGTTGCGACAATGGCCCAGCTGTAAATGGAAAAGGCAACCTACTTTCTTTAGACGGAGAAAACTGGACCGCAATTTATGATAATGATCCTAAAAGCGACTTTAACTTTCTGGTAGCAGCCAATATCTCATCATCTTTAGTTCCTGAAAATAATTTCCAAACTCCTACCGCCTCCAATTATCAGGGAAAAAACTCTTCAGAAGCAATTAAAACTATAATTACAGAAAAAATAGCATTGAAAAAACAATCCGAAAACTTGACAATATATTCCTCTATTCCTGTAGGTATCCCCCCAACAACATGGAACGTATATCGTAACGGGCAATTAGTTAATACTAATCCTATACATTCACTTTCTTTTACAGACTCAGGGCTTCAACCCGGAGAATATAGCTACAAAATAGAAGCCCTTTATGAAAACCAGACAATCATTAAAGAAAGTCCTGAAATATCTTTCCGTCTAAGTGAAAAAAACTGGGATGCCGATATTTCATCCCTCGAAGTCAGTTACGTAGAAGAATCTTGGTCTCCAGAAGATTTATCCAAGACAGAATGGTCTCACGGGCTTCCCTGCCATACCGAAAATGTAGTAATAAGTATAAAAACTTCTCCAGGAGCGACATCCGAAATCAACGGTGAAGTAGGTACAAATTATCATTTCACATTCGGTAAAAATAGTGGGAAATATCCTATATCCATAAAAATCACATCTGAAGACAAAAGCCATACAAAAAGTTATACACTTAACCTTTTAAAATTGTCAGAATATTCTATAATGCAACGATGGGATAATATACTTTCGTTGGTTACAAATCCTAACAACAATGGAGGTCTCAACTTTATCAGTTACCAATGGTTTTGTAATAACGACATTATGCCAGGTAAAACACAACCATACATTTCTATAATTCCCAATAAATTAGAAAATGCCTATCATATTGAAGTTGTTACAACCGAAGGAATAACACTTAGAAGTTGTGAATCCAATATATTGCCCATAACTTCAAACGTAACTATTACCCCAACCCTTATTAAACAAGGAGATATTTTAAAAATTCATATCGATCAAGAAGAAGACCTATCCCAATGTCGTATTTCTATTATTAATACATTAGGTATCATTATAAAAGATTTTATTCCAACTATATCCGACACAAATCTCCCATTCTCATGGAATGCAGGTAACTATATTGTTCGAGTCATAACCCCCTCCAACAAAATACATGAGACTAAAATCATTTGTACCCCATGAAAAAATATATTATCATCATATTACTTTTCCTCACTTTTTTACCTATATATAGTGAAAGACCAATAGGGGAAATATCAATATGGGGAACAGGTGGTTTATCTACCCTTCATTATAAATCTTCTGTCGGCACAATAAAGCCCTATGCTGGTTGGGATGTGGGTATCTCTTACACAACTCTTTTCAATAAGAATTGGGGATACGGTTTAGGACTAGAATTGTCACAGTACAAAGGTGCAATCAAATTAGGTGATTATTCGGACTCATATAAAACAATATCCAACTCGATTCCTGGAGGCAATAATGTCAACAACGAATTTGATTTTTCTGTAAATTACAAACAACTTAGAGAAACTCAGGAAGCCACCTATCTCAATATTCCTATCTTTTTACAATACCGAAATAATAAAGCTCAAGGATTCTATTTCAATATAGGAGCTAAAATTGGATTTCCGATAAAAACTCGTCGTACAACATTTGCCAAAGAATTAAATACATCCGGATATTTTGCATATGAAGACATATACTACACCAATTTACCGGAACATGGTTTTTACTCTTTAAATGATTATAAATATACGACTTCTATCGATATGAATCTTAACCTGATGGCTTTTGTCGAAACTGGGGTCTGTTACCGTCTATCACCTGGTATCAACCTTTATACAGGAATATATGCCGGATATGGATTTAACAACTTATATCCTCATGACAAAAAAAAATTACTTTTATATCAACAAGACGGAAATAATATTCAAAACGGAATATGGGATACATACATGAATACCGAAAACGAAACAAAAGCAATAGTATCATCTCGTATTTTGCCAATCACGGTAGGTCTTAAAATAAGATTGGCATTCAACCTAAACAATAAGAAAAGATAACAAAGACAAATAAGTAAAATTGTAATTTACAATATTTTGGCATAACTTTGTAACTTAATTTCAAATTGGCACAAACACACAAAAAAGAGAACAATATATATTCAATATGAATAAAATAATCGAAAAAGAATACTTTTCAGAAAAAGTAGTCAAGCTAGTTGTAGAAGCTCCATTAATAGCACGATCCCGAAAGGCCGGACACTTTGTTATCGTCCGTGCAGGAGCGAAAGGAGAACGTATACCCCTAACAATTGCTTCTGCCGATAAAGACAAAGGGACTATCACCTTAGTCGTACAAGCAGTCGGTAAATCCTCATCCAAACTATGTGCCTTAAATGAAGGTGATTATATTACAGATGTAGTAGGTCCTCTTGGACAAGCAACCCATATAGAAAAAGTGGGAACAGTCGTTTGCTGTGGCGGTGGAGTTGGCGTCGCACCTTTGCTCCCTATCGTTGAAGCTTTTAAAAAGGCTGGAAACCGAGTAATAACAGTGCTGGCAGCAAGAACTAAGGAGCTAATCATACTGGAAGAACAGATGAAAACAAATTCTGATGAGGTAATTGTTATGACCGACGATGGTTCTTATGGACAAAAAGGCCTGGTTACTCAAGGCGTTGAAGATGTCATAAAACGGGAAAAAGTCGATCTTTGCGTAACAATAGGACCAGCAATTATGATGAAATTTGTATCGCTGTTGACAAAAAAATATGACATACCAACGGTCGCATCCCTAAACACAATAATGGTAGATGGTACAGGCATGTGCGGAGCTTGCCGTATTACTGTAGGAGGAAAGACAAAATTTGTATGCGTAGACGGACCCGAATTCGACGCCCATCAAGTTGATTTTGATGAAATGATGATGCGCCTCTCTTCATATAAAGATATGGAATAAAATCTGAAAACAAGCATGGACAATAAAGAATATTTAGCATCAGAACGCGCACAATCCTGGCGCGAAGAATTGCGAAAAAGTAAAAGTAATAAAGAACGTACTCAAATAAAAAGAGTACACATGAATGAACTTGCTCCGGCATATCGCATAACTAATAAAGAAGAAGTAAACCAAGGACTTACCAAAGAGCAAGCTATGACAGAGGCTTCGCGTTGTCTCGATTGCCCCACTCCATTATGCATGACAGGATGTCCTGTACAAATCAACATTCCCCAATTTATAAAGAATATCGAACGGGGTGAAATTTTAGAAGCAGCCAAAACCCTGAAAGAAACCAGTGCATTACCTGCTGTATGCGGAAGAGTATGTCCTCAAGAGAAACAATGTGAATCAAAATGCTTTTACACTCAAAAAATGGGAAAAGATGCTGTTGCAATCGGATATCTTGAGCGATTTGCAGCAGACTACGAACGAGAAAGCGGGCAAATATCTGTTCCTGAAATAAAAACCTACAACGGAATAAAAATTGCTGTTGTCGGTTCTGGCCCTGCAGGACTTGCTTTTGCGGGGGACATGGCAAAATATGGTTATAATGTAACCGTATTTGAAGCGTTGCATGAAATTGGAGGTGTGCTAAAATACGGTATTCCAGAATTCAGACTGCCTAACGCTATCGTCGATGTAGAAATAGACAATTTGCGAAAAATGGGCGTTGAGTTCATAACAGACTGTATTATTGGAAGAACATTGTCTTATGACGATTTACATGAAATGGGCTACAAAGGTATTTTCGTTGCCAGTGGGGCTGGCCTACCTCGTTTCATGGGTATTCCCGGAGAAAATCTCATAGGTATTATGTCCAGCAATGAATACCTTACTCGGGTAAATCTAATGGACGCTGCCAATCCTGAATCCGATACTCCAGTAATTAAAGGCAAACATGTTGCCATTATCGGTGGAGGAAACACTGCAATGGACTCTGTCCGCACAGCCCGCCGTTTAGGAGCAGAACGCGCCATGATTGTATACCGCCGATCCGAAGAAGAAATGCCTGCCCGGATAGAAGAAATAAAACACGCTAAAGAAGAGGGTGTTGAATTTCTTACTTTATACAATCCTATCAAGTATATCGGAGATGAAAAAGGGAAAGTAAAGCAAATGTTACTTCAAAAGATGGAATTAGGAGAGCCTGATGCATCAGGGCGAAGAAGTCCTATAGCTATCCCTGGAAAGACAGAACTAATAAACGTAGATGAAGTGGTAGTAAGTGTAGGAGTATCTCCTAACCCTTTAATCCCAAATTCAATTAAGGGATTACAAGTAAGTAAATGGGGAACCATAATAGTAAATCAGGAAACTATGCGTTCGGACATTCCCGACCTGTATGCAGGCGGTGATATCGTACGCGGAGGCGCTACAGTTATTCTTGCTATGGGAGATGGACGAAGAGCTGCAGCATCCATGCACCAAGCTTTATCAGAAAAAGCATAAAACAAAATTATTATTACAAAAAAAGCCGATATATAGAATTGTATCGGCTTTTTCGCATTTATATAATATTTTTGTTTTCATAATAATATCCCGATTACATCTTCCTCCAAACATTAAAAATCTAATTATTGCTAAAAAATATCCAAAAATAAATATATTTGCCATATATTATTAACATTTAAAATCCGATAAGATGATAAATCAATGGATATATGGTACTCTATTTATTGTTCTCCTTTATTTCGCATATAAAATTTCAAAGAAAAAACCAGACGAAAAAATACCGGAATATAAAGATCCTCATCGCCCGAATAAAGAATTCATGCCAGATTCTTTTGTCAACAATAAAAAATTTATATATATTGCAAATATTTCTCAAAAAGAAATCACCAATGTTACTATACAATTCTGTAACATGTACAATCATGATTTCTACCAAGCCATATTAAAAATAACTCCAATAAAACACAACACTTTTATCATTACCTTTCCATACGATATAGAATTTGCAAACTATCTAATCTTAATCAACTATCTACACTACCCGTTCGAAATAGAATATTCTCCTAAAATATCGGGATGG
Organism: Coprobacter secundus; assembly: GCA_000803105.1. Taxonomy (GTDB): domain Bacteria; phylum Bacteroidota; class Bacteroidia; order Bacteroidales; family Coprobacteraceae; genus Coprobacter; species Coprobacter secundus. The sequence continues at coordinate 81,583 of JTDA01000014.1, read as the reverse complement.
ATGCCACTAACGAACGAAGTTCAAAACGAACAAGAGAGTTGGGGAATGTTTTATATTCCCTCCGACGATAAAGAATATAATACCGTATATATGTTGACCGAAAATAATAACTCGTACAAATTCACAATAGGTCTCGATAAGGGTATACCCTGCACTACAAACTTTATTTACAAAGAACCTCCTTTACTTAACCTCAACTCAAAGGAGAAAGAGAGTTTCATTATTAATTAAAATAAGTTTCTACTTTTTATCTAAAATTCGTTTTACATGATTCTTTAATATGTGAAAAGCAGGTTTAACCATAGCTCCATGATCATGCCCTCCCAATTCATATATATATACCTGTTTATGCCCTACGACTTTCATCATACGCCAAAAATATGCATTTTCCTCATAACGCCCCAACATTTCCAACACTCGGTCGCCTGATACAATAATCAATGGAGGAGCATCTGGTCGCACATAATATAGAGGAGCAAACTCATCAATACTGGGCTGGGTATCTTTCATCCCTTTCGATTGTCGATATGCAAAATGGCTAATGGCATGTCCACTAAACGGGATTAATGCAGCAATAGAATCTGCATCAATATTATATTTTCTTAACCACTTTTTATCCAGTCCTATCATATTAGTTAAATACCCTCCTGCAGAATGGCCCGACACAAAAATTTTTTGAGGGTCACCTCCATAATTTGCAATATTTTGAAAAACCCACGCTGTTGCTGCTGCCGCATCATCAATACAATCTGCCAAAGTCCCCTTTGGCAACAAGCGGTAATTTACTGAAACTACACCTAATCCGGATTCTTTCAACTCCTCAGGAACAAATTTATTTCCGCTAGATAACCCTCCACCGTGAAACCAAACTATTACCGGAAAATCCTTTATTTGTTCCGGATAATACAAATCCAATTTACATCGTTCCCGACTATAATTGTCTCCGTCGATACGATACGGAATATCTTTTATTGTATGATACGTTATATTTTGAGCTGTTACAAAACAACTCAAAATACTAAATAGAAATATAAAATGAATGCTCTTTATCATATCCAATATAATTTCATCTATCTTAATTTATTATTAACAAAATTAAAACTAATATTTTAATTTCTCATACAACAACCAATTTAAATACATACAATAAACTTTTATTAATTTTCATTCCTTCATTTCATCTTTTATCTCTAAACATAAATATACCGAAAACACAGGTAAATAATTTCTATTTACTCGTCTTCAATAGATAATCTTTACCATCATTACCATCAGACAAATAGGTACCCTCATTATTATTAATAGATTTAAATGGCCTCTAAATTCTACTTGAGACTCTTTTTATCTTCTGTCATTGTACATAATTCTATCTTTTTCTAAAAAACTTTTATCGAAATACTAAAAAGACCTTCTGTATACCTCCAATCTCTTTCCTAATAAAAATATTTTTTCTATCCTTTTCACAATTTATCAATACTAATTATTGCCTTTTTTGTATAATATTACTTATAGAAAACAAATTAATTAATGCTACTAAAAACAATAAATTACCTACTCTCATTAAACGAGAATCCATCTTCCAATAAGATTTCAAATACTTACAACACTTAATTATTTTATTCCTTATACTCTTTTTTCAAGAAAACCCGTATCTTCGTAATTATAAAACAATTTAAAAATGGAAGATTGGTTTTCTCGGACTCAACAATTAATCGGCTTTGATAAATTCTCTCTCTTACAACAGTCAAAGGTACTTGTCGTAGGCATAGGTGGTGTAGGGGCTTATGCTGCCGAAATGCTGTGTAGAGCCGGAATAGGAAATATTACCATTATCGATGGAGATACAATAAATAAAACTAATATCAATCGACAATTAATAGCACTCCATAGTACACTCAATCAACCCAAGGTCAATATTTTAGCACAGCGATTACAAGATATTAATCCTGAATTGATTCTTGATGCTCAATACCAATTTATAGAAAAAGAAGAAATTGACAAGATAATAAAAAATAACAGATATGATTTTGTAGTAGATGCAATCGATACACTATCGCCCAAAATTGCTCTGATTACTGCTTGTTTAAAAAATAAGACTAAAATTATATCATCAATGGGAGCTGGAGGACGTATTGACCCATCTAAAATTACATTTGCCGATATTTCAGAAACTTATCATTGTGGATTAGCAAAAGCTGTCCGAAAAAGATTACAAACCCTTGGCATAAAAAAGGGGCTGAAAGTAGTTTTCTCTACAGAACAAACCGAAAGAAAATCGATTATACGTACAGATGAAGAAAGGAACAAAAAATCAACTGTCGGAACTATCTCTTATTTACCCGCAATTTTTGGTTGTTATTTAGCATCTTACACTATCAGAAAATTAATTGGAGAATGATACAAATAAAAAACATAGAAAAAAATTATGGTCCATTACATGTTCTAAAAGGAATTAACGCTCATATCAATAGAGGTGAAATCGTTGCGGTTGTAGGGCCTAGTGGTGCCGGTAAAACAACCCTATTACAAATCGTAGGAACTTTGGAAAAAGCAGATGCAGGAAGTGTAACCATTGACAATATTGAAATAAGTCAACTAAAAGAAAAAGAACTAGCGGCTTTCCGTAACCATCATATCGGCTTCGTTTTTCAATTTCATCAGCTTCTCCCTGAATTTTCAGCCCTTGAAAACGTTATGATTCCCGCTTTGATACAAAAAAAACGAATATCTGAGAGTGAAAAAAGGGCAAAAGAAATATTAGAGTTCTTAAATCTCTCGAACCGAATAAATCATAAACCTGCACAATTGTCCGGTGGAGAGAAACAACGAGTCGCAGTAGCTCGAGCATTAGTCAATCATCCAGACGTTATTCTAGCTGATGAACCATCAGGAAGCCTTGACTCTCAAAATAAAATCGAGCTTCATAAATTATTTTTTGACCTGAGAAAAGAGTTTAACCAAACCTTCGTAATTGTAACTCACGATGAAAATCTGGCAAAAATGGCTGATCGTATTATTCAAATGAAGGACGGATTAATCATTTTGCCCGAAGAAAATCTTTTATAACTTGAGCCAACCTAAAATAATATGAATTTACAGATAAAACATATTGCCATTTTATGCCTGTTCTCAGGGATTTTTTTATCTTGTAAAAATGACGAAACATTTGATTATGAAGAATTCCGCCTTGATATGGTAACGTGCCTTATCAATAATAATTCTGTTTATTTTCAATTAGACAATGGCTCTTACCTGATTCCCGATAATACAATCACCCCCGAAGGTATAAAAAACATGCAACGTGTAATGTTGAATTATGTAATAAAAGAAAAAAGAATTACAGACAAAGAATATATAATAAAAGTCCGGTCAATCGGACAGGTTCTCTATAAAGGAATACTAAACATTTCAGCAGAAGATGCTCCAACAATAAAAGATGATTCCATTTACTTAAACTCTATTTGGTATGGCGGAGAATGTATTAATTTAAGATATAAAATAGAATTTAATAATATACCTCACAGCCTTGAGATGATTTATATACCAGAGAAGCAACTACCTGATGATACTCTACGCTTACAGCTAAGACATGACAAAAATAATGATCCTGCAGGTTTTCTTACCGCAGGGTATGCTTCATTCAGAATTTCTCCACTACTTATAAGACAAAATCTCACAACAATCAAAATATATGTTAATTGCTATAATATAAAAGAAAAAAATTTTACTTTGAATTTAAAATAATATAGAATATGAAAAATGAAAACAACGAAATGCAAATCGAGCTTACACCTGAAATAGCAGAAGGCATTTACTCCAATTTAGCTATTATTTCACATTCTTCTTCCGAATTTGTCGTCGACTTCGTTCGTCTTATGCCTGGGGTACCTAAAGCTCCTGTAAAATCACGAATTATTTTAACTCCTGAGCACGCCAAAAGATTAATGTTTGCTATAGAAGAAAATATTCTGAAATATGAAAAGCAATTCGGACCTATTCGTATGAATGACAATAATAATAACATGCCGCCTTTCATGGCTCCAGGCGGAGAAGCTTAAATAAAAAAAGATGAAAACATTTACTATTGAAGAAAAGTCTCAGATAGAAACTATTATAAATCAATGTAAGGTATGTTATTTGGGCATGATAGATAATGACCAAAGTCCTTATGTCGTACCTATGAATTTTGGATACAAAAACAACATATTTTATCTGCATTCGGGACCAGACGGAAAAAAAATCCAACTACTAAACAAGAATAAGAAGGTATGCCTCACTTTTAATTCTGGAGAAAACCTGATTTACCAACATCCCAATGTAGCATGTAGTTATAGTATGGTATCTAAAAGTGTAATATGTAAAGGTACAATTGCTTTTGTCGAAAATTATGAAGAGAAAGTAGAAGCTCTGAATATCTTAATGGAACACTATACAGACAAAAAATTTAGCTATAGTGCCCCAGCAGTAAATAATGTACGAATATTAAAACTATTACCCGATGAGATAACTTGTAAGTCATTTGGAAATTCGATACGGAATCGCAATTTCTAACGATACAAGAAAGTTTTATATATTTATATTACCTTTGCATGATAATAGACAAATCCGTACAATTATGGAAAATAAACTAACTATTTATAATACTCTTTCACGAAAAAAAGAAATATTTAAGCCCATTAATCCCCCATATGTAGGCATGTACGTATGTGGACCAACAGTTTATGGAGATGCTCATCTAGGACATGCTCGCCCGGCCATAACATTTGATCTCTTGTTTCGTTATTTACAACACACCGGTTACAAAGTAAGATATGTACGAAATATTACAGACGTTGGACACCTTGAAAATGACGCAGATGAAGGAGAAGATAAAGTTGCGAAAAAAGCCCGGCTTGAAAAGCTAGAACCAATGGAGGTTGTTCAATACTACCTTAACCGATACCACAAAGCAATGGAGGCGTTGAACGTTTTACCTCCCAGCATAGAACCTCACGCTTCAGGACACATTATTGAACAAATAGAATACATAAAAAAAATACTTGACGCCGGTTATGCATATGAAAGCAATGGATCTGTTTATTTCGATGTAGAAAAATACAATAAAGACTATCACTACGGCAAATTATCAGGACGTAATATAGATGAGTTATTAAATACTACCCGTGAATTAGATGGACAACAAGAAAAACGAAACAGTTTTGACTTTGCTCTATGGAAAAAAGCTTCACCAGAACACATCATGCGATGGCCCTCACCTTGGAGTGATGGATTTCCCGGTTGGCATCTCGAATGTTCAGCTATGGGTACTAAATATTTAGGAGAGGAATTTGATATACATGGCGGTGGAATGGACCTACTATTTCCTCATCACGAGTGTGAAATAGCCCAATCGGTAGCAGCACAAGGTAAAGAAACCGTGCATTATTGGATGCATAACAATATGATTACTATCAATGGGCAGAAAATGGGAAAATCATTAGGCAACTTTATCACTCTCGAACAATTTTTTACTGGGAATCACCCTCTTTTATCTCAGGCATACAGTCCAATGACTATTCGATTTTTTATTCTTCAAGCTCATTATCGCAGTACAGTCGATTTCAGCAATGAAGCGTTACAAGCTTCAGAAAAAGCTTTACAACGACTATTAGATGGATGGGAAAATCTGAACAAAATTATTCCAGCAGAAAATAGCTCTATCGAAGTACCTAATTTAAAATCAAGATGTTATGAAGCCATAAATGATGATTTGAGTAGCCCGATAGTAATATCTCACTTATTTGAAGGTGTTCGTATTATCAATACAGTCTCAACTGGTAATGCTACATTAAACAGTAAAGACTTGAATAAGCTGAAAGATACATTCAAGATATTTATGTTTGATATATTAGGAATCAAATCAGAAAAAAGCAATATAGATTCCTCTTCCACCGAAGCATATAAACAAGCTATAAATGTATTGCTGGATGTCCGTAAAGATGCCAAAGCCAAAAAAGACTGGGCTACATCAGACTTCATTCGAAACAAGCTTACAGAAATTGGTTTTGAAATAAAAGATACTAAAGATGGTTTCGAATGGAAATTGAATAAATAAAAAGTTATAATGAATTTATTTACAAAAATAACCGCTCTTATAATAATATAGATAAGACGGTTATTTTTGTAGATGAAACATCGTTTATAAAGAGCTCACTATTTCTTCACATAAAGGGTTCCTTCAAAGATTTCCCCTTTTATTATTACATAACATCTACAGTCCATTCGTCACGTTTTTCCGGTAACATATTCCATCACAAACAGCAATCAGTACATCCGACTGATTTTTTATTTCTACCCTATAATGACAAACAGTTTTATGCAAAAGAATTTCGGTCGCTGTTGCTGTCAATATATCATTCAAATACCCACTCGACAAAAAGCGGATATCTGACTGTATCGAAAAAGCAAGTAACCCATGAGCATTTGCTGCAGCAGCTATAGCCAAATCTGCTAAAGTAAAAAGAAGTCCCCCCTGAACTACTCCCCCTGCATTTAAATGTTTTTCTATAACATTCACACATGCTACAGCATATCCAGGTTTCGCTTCTTTTAGCTCTATCCCCGCATCCATAGCAAAATGGTCTTTTTTAAAAAAATCTACATAATCCATCTTTTTTCATCTTTCAATTTCCGGCATAAATAGCTTTTAAAGAACCAATAGCAAGTTTTCCTTCCACCTGTAACGGTATTCTACGATTATCATCACTTATCCACGCTGTAATATTATCACTTTCATTTTCACCCTCATCCGTCGAAAAGTGAAGTTTGAGGCGAAATGCAGGAAATTCCTTATTTCTCAACTTTAAAATCGTTCGCCCCATAAATTCAATCGATAAATATTCTATATGATTCCCTGAAAATATATTTAAATTAAATCGTTGATACATAGGAGTTACTGGAAAGTCGATTGTTCTCAAATAGTAAAATACGCTCAACATATCATATGTCAGCTTGCTCGACGGAACAGTATAATGTTCAATAGCATTACGTTTTGGACGATATAATGTAATTTCGCCCACACAGCCTTCTGCCCCCTTTTCATATTTATATTTTACTTCATCTTTTCGATATGTTTTATCTTCATCAGAAATTTTGGCATAATACAATGGTCGTAAATCTCTACGCCTCATAACAGAAACTAATGTATCTCTTACCCGAAAAATACGGTCAGCAAAAGCTAAAGTTCGAGCATCCATTTGAGACTTATAACATGATACATCATTGATAACCACAGGTTTCAATATTAAGCGGGCACTTGCCGCCTTTTTCCAAATAAAACCCCATTGGTAAATTACATCATATGATAAATTTTCTTCTCCCCAATGTGCATTATCTGTCGTTAACTGCTGGGACCAGACCGTCATCGAAAAAGAGAGTATTAGCAGAGCACATCCGGCACAAACCTTCTCTACTCTCCATACCATATTACTGATTACTAAACGGCATATCATTTTCAGAAGATCCTTCATCTGTTTCATCTGCAGCCTTCTCATCTTTAGGTTTATTTTTTACAATAGCTCGAGGTTTCTGTTGTTCCAATGGTAAAGCAAATACATCCCAATCTTGTTCTACATCCCAATTTGCTTTCAATTTTAATGCTTTAGGATAATAGTAAACATCCTCAGGCTGTCTTTTTTCTGCATAATTCCCAGTATCAAACTTTCCATTACCATTCTTATCAATTACCAAACGAGCATAATAAGTCCCTGGATCAAGATACAAGAATTCTGCACCTCCATCCACAACAGGGACCTTTCGAACTGGAGTATCATTGCTGTTCAATAGCTCCACAAACGCCGAATCTGTTACTCCTTGTGTAGCCAAATACAAATTAGAATATTCTTCTAATGCTCTCACTTTAAATGTCTGAGAAAACTTATCTGTTGGAGTTCCATATACACTCAATCCAGCCAACGAATCTATTGAAATCCTATATTCTTCTCCCGGTCTCCACTTATGCTTCAATAAATACATACGCATCTTTACAGAATCCCGATTAAATGTAAACTCAACTGGATTCCATAATGTGTCGTTCTTTATTTCTAAATGGATAGCATTCCGGTCTATGGTATCTACTGGTTCTGCATATTCAAACCGTAAAAAATCATATACATTTAATGAAGACGGCACTATTGCCGAAAGCTTCAAAAATTCAATTGCCGGAGTCTCTTTTTCATCTTTTTTCCGTCTTTCTTTTACCACAGTCTTTTTACGTCGATAAATCATTTTAAGCGTATCCGTATACATCGATAATTTTCTTAAACTATCGGTACGCATATAATATGATTCAAATACCAATGTATCACGTTTATATAATAATGAATCTTTCAACCAATAATGTATTGTATCGTTTGTTATATTCGACTCTACATATGCCCAATCTTCACTATCAAAATTAAGAGGTTTCATTTTTGGCAAAGTGTCATTTGGAGCTGAAAAATATAAAGACATTTTTTGAGGAGAAAGACGCTCGCTTTTTTCCAAATAATGATTTTTAAAATTTTCATTAAAAGATTTCAATAAGATATTATCAGGATGGTAAAGAACTACCTGATTCATCATTATAGTGTCTATAGTCACACTATCAGTCCAAATTGTATCTGGCCGTATCACGGTTTCCACTGATGGCACTACAGTTACATCTGTAAAAGCTATATCTTCTGTCGCATTATCAAATCGGTAATCCCGATTTAAATCTTTCAATGCATATATACGGTATGTTCCGGGAGAGACATTTTGTATCGAAAAATAACCACGAGCATCAGAAGAAGCAATACGCTCAAATGGAGTTTTAGTAAAAGCCGAATCATTAAGATTCGAATGCAATCCTACCAGCATGCCCGTCACCGGTTCCAGATTTTCTGCATTTAATAATATACCAGAAACCTGTAATGTATCAATAATTGGCCCCGTAGAAAAAGCAAAACTAAAATTTTCTAAAACATTTTTCTCATTGTTATCAACTATTGCATCTGCAAAATCTATTGTATATGTAGTATTCGGTCTCAAAGAATCTTTTAATTCTACAATCACTTTTCTCCCAGAAGTACGAATAAGCGGCATCTCCTTTTGTGGAGGAGAAACAACCACCTTCTCCGTCGCCTTTTCCACCAAAACAATCTCGTCGAATTCTATTTCTATTTTATTCTTCTTTACATTTATTTGATTCGGCAAAGGATCGCTTTTTACAAATACTGGAGGTGTCTCATCCTTTGGCCCCCCACCAGGCCGTGCCATATTCGCACATGATGATATAAAGCCTCCGGCTAGTACCAATACTAAAATTATCGGAATATATATCGAATCTCTTTCTTTTCGCATCTTTATAACTTTATTCTGTAAATTAATGACCGTAAAGATACAAAAAAGAAGTATTAAAAGTCGCAAAAGCATCTTTTCTGCCCTTGAATAATAATAACAAACACAAATTAATCAAACATTTTGTTAGCCGAATTGAAAAAAAACATATATTTGCACCTTATTAAAAATGCGATAATCAAATTAAATAAAAATCATAAAGTAATAATCTTATGCAAAACAAAGGATTTATTAGAGTTTTTGCGGTATTACTTACGCTAGTATGCTTATTTTACCTGTCATTCTCTCTGGTGACCCGATATCAGACGAATAAAGCGGAAGAATACGCAAACGGAGATAGCACGAAGTATGCCCAATACATGGACTCTATTTCGACTGAAAAAGTGTATTTATGGTATTATACCTTTAAACAGTGCCGTGAAATGGAAATTGGCCTCGGTCTAGATTTAAAAGGTGGTATGAATGTAACTTTACAGATTTCTGTAGCAGACGTTCTCAAATCTCTTTCGAACAATAACCTCGACCCCAATTTCAACAAAGCTTTAGCTATCGCAACAGCTAACCAAGCCGAAAACAAAGATTTCTTATCAGCATTTTACAATGAGTATAGAAAACTGGACCCGAATGTCCGTTTAGCAGCTATTTTTAGCACGTATCAATTAAAAGATAAGATTACACCAAATGCAACAAATGATGAAGTACTCAAAGTTCTTCGTTCCGAGTTGGATGACGCTATCGACAATTCGTTCAACGTTCTTCGTACGCGTATAGACCGTTTCGGGGTTGTCGCTCCTAATATTCAACGTTTGGAAAAAGACGGACGTATCTTAGTCGAACTTCCCGGTGTAAAAGAGCCTGAACGTGTTAGAAAACTCCTGCAAGGAAGTGCTAACCTTGAATTCTGGGAAACTTATAACTTAAGTGAGTTCTACAATCAATTGGCTGCAGCAAATGATATCATTGCTCAAGCAGAAAATCTTACAACAGATAGCACATCCGTAGTAAAAAATACCACAGCAAGCGTTGACAGTACAACTTTAGCACAAAATCCAACTAATGTTCAAGATAGTGTTGCTCAGAAAATCAAAAAAGAATTAAATAAGACAGAAAGCGACCAGCAAAGAATTGAAACTTGGAAAAAACAGAATCCATTATTCGCCAAGTTGCAACTCAACGTTTCCCAACAGGGTGCAGTCAGTCAAAGTCCTGCAGTCGGAATAGCGCATTATTCCGATACAGCGGCAGTCAACCATTATTTGCAAATACCTCAAGTTCGTGAATTGTTACCTGCCAATATCATGTTCAAATGGACAGTGAAAGCAATTGACGAAAAAGAACAATATTATCAATTAGTAGCATTAAAAGCGACGAATGGAGGTCGCCCCCCATTGGAAGGAGACGTTATTACCGACGCCCGGGAAGATTTTGACCGTACAACTAACTCAGCCGTTGTAAGCATGACGATGAATGCTGAAGGGTCCAAAATATGGGAACAACTTACTCGTGAAAATATTGGAAAATGTATCGCTATTGTCCTTGACAATCAAGTGTATTCTTTCCCTGTAGTAAATACAGAAATATCAGGAGGTAGTTCACAAATATCTGGAAATTTCACTCCAGAAGAAGCAAAAGACTTAGCTAATGTACTGAAATCCGGTAAAATGGCAGCTTCTGTCAAAATTGTACAAGAAGATATTATCGGTCCGTCATTAGGACAAGAAGCTATACAAAGCGGTATCATGTCATTCATTTTCGCACTTATATTGTTAATGGTTTACATGATCAGCGTATATGGTGTAGTACCAGGATTGATTGCCAATGGAGGACTTATCTGTAATATGTTCTTTACTTTAGGAGTATTGGCATCATTCCAAGCTGTACTTACACTTTCAGGTATTGCAGGGTTAGTATTATCATTAGGTATGGCCGTGGATGCAAATGTACTTATCTTTGAAAGATCAAAAGAAGAACTCCGGTTAGGCAAAAATCTAAAATCAGCAATTACCGACGGTTACAAAAATGCATTCTCTGCAATCTTTGACTCAAACTTGACATCTGTTATTACCGGTATTATCCTATTCTTTTTCGGAACAGGACCTATCAAGGGCTTTGCAACCACATTGATTATCGGTATTATTATGTCATTCTTTACAGCCGTATTCCTAACGCGTTTAGTATTTGAAAAAGGTCTTGAAAAAGGATGGTTCAAGAACTTAACATTTACGACTTCTTTGACAAAGAATTTATTGGCTCATCCAAATATCAATTTCCTTGGAAAACGCAAAATCGGATACATTGTAGCAGGAATATTAGTAGTAATTGGAGCTATCTCATTTGCGACCAAAGGATTGAATCAAGGCATTGAATTCACTGGAGGTCGTAACTATGTAGTTCGTTTTGACAAGACTGTAAATACTCAAGAAATTGCAAACTTGCTAAAACCGGAATTTGAAGGAAGCACTTTATCCGTAATCACAATTGGTAGTGACAACCAAGTTCGCATCTCTACCAATTACAAAATTATGGATAGCTCCGATGGAATTGACGAAGAAATCGAAGGTAAGATATATCGCTCAATCAAAAACGGCAATTTAATTGGAGATGAATCTCAAGCTCAATTTAAAGACCAGCATATCATGAGTACCCAAAAAGTGGGACCAAGTATTGCTGATGATATTAAAATTGCAGCATTCTGGGCAGTATTATTCTCCCTTATCGCTATTGCTCTTTACATTTTATTACGATTCCGAGACATCTCGTTTAGTGTAGGAACCTTAGTTGCATTGGCATTCGATACTGTCATTATCATCGGCTTCTATTCCATATTCTATGGAATCTTACCATTCTCCATGGAAATCGATCAATCTTTTATTGCTGCTATTCTAACAGTGATTGGATACTCAGTAAATGATAAAGTTGTTGTATTTGACCGTGTTCGAGAAGTTGCCAATATTTATCCAAAACGAGACAAATTTATCGTCATTAACGATGCTCTAAATAGTACATTATCTCGTACTATCAGTACATCATTGAGTACGGCAATTGTTTTGATATGTATCTTTGTATTAGGAGGAGATACAATCCGTAGCTTTACATTCGCCATGCTATTAGGTGTAATTATAGGTACTCTTTCCACACTCTTCATGGCTGTCCCCATTGCTTATGAATTACAAAGCCGCAAACAAAAAAAGGAACAAGCACAAGAAGCTGCATCCTTAAAAAAGTAAGTTAGTGAACTATCTTATAAATGAAGAGAGCCAGAGATTATAATCTCTGGCTCTCTTCATTTATAAGATACAAAAAAGCTGTAATGATAATCATTACAGCTTTTTTGTATCTTCGCCGGGAATCGAACCCGGATCTAAAGTTTAGGAAACTTTCGTTCTATCCATTGAACTACAAAGACTTTTATATTTTGATACAAAAATACAATAAAATCTTCATGTAGCCAAATCAGAATTAATCAAAGAGGGCTTTCAATACATCCAAAGATTTCAACTCCTGAAATCCAGCATGATGCAATTTAAAGTAAGTTATTATATAGTCTAAAATTTCAGATCGTTCTCCTCGATTAAACTGGAACAAATGCAAATTATTATAATTCATTCTCATTATTTTATAAAATACTCTAGCTTCCATCGAAGATAAAAAATAAGAATGATTGGGACGAACAGCAGAAAAAACTCCATTTATCAAATCAAAAAAATCACCTTTTTTATATCCGGAAATATTGGGATAAAACCCCATATAACCAGTCAATTCGATAAGAAAGCAAATATGGAAATTAGCCTTTCCATCCTCCATCAAATTAAGTAATTGTATTGATTGTAACAAAAATCTAAAAAAAGAATTATTAGGTTCAGGCTCACGAATAACTTTCGAGAGAAACTCGGCAAGAAAAAGCGTAATTGCATTTTTTATTGGATCATAATGTAATCGAGATACAGGGACAGCGGTCTGAACATCCTTAATGCGCTGAATATCTTGCCTTGGCTTAATTTCTCCGTCAATATATAAAATAGCAAATGGAGAAAGCAATGTCCTCATAAGACGGCTCTTTTTACCTTGTTGTAAAGGTAATGCATAGGTAATTCGCCCATATTTTTCTGTATAAACATGAACCAATGACGCCTTATCATTATAAGCCGTTATACTTAAAACAATTCCAGTTGTTTTATCCAGCATCCTACGATAATTTAGCACAAAAATAATGTTTTTGTATAATATCAAAATGGAAAGAGATTAATATTTATTCTTATCAAAGAGTCAAAATGATAACTAAAAAGAGGTCATGCAGCTTTAGCAAGGCAATATATATGGCAAAACATAACGGAAATGCATAAAAAGATACCGTTTAGGCATATTTTTTTATCAAATATTTTGTCAATTAAAAAAACAGCTCTATATTTGCACTCGCATTTGAGAAAACCTATAAGAGATAATTATAGACTTTTCGAAGAAGGCCCATTCGTCTATCGGCTAGGACGCAAGATTTTCATTCTTGAAAGAGGGGTTCGATTCCCCTATGGGCTACAAATAAAATTAATAAAAATATAAGGAGATTAGTCGAATGGCAAATCACAAATCATCTATCAAAAGAATCAGACAAGCGCAAGCTAAAAAATTGCGAAACAGATACTATGCAAAGACTGCAAGAAATGCAGTGAGAAAATTGCGTGCTACTACTGTTAAAGATGATGCTGCAGCTTTATATGTGAAAGTTAGCTCAATGCTCGATAAGTTAGCAAAGAAGAATGTTATTCACAAAAACAAAGCAAGCAATCTAAAATCTAAATTAGCATTATATATCAACAAGCTTTAATTAGATTAGAATATCCGATAGGACTCATATAAGTTCTATCATATTGAGAAGGCCCATTCGTCTATCGGCTAGGACGCAAGATTTTCATTCTTGAAAGAGGGGTTCGATTCCCCTATGGGCTACTTTAAGCATTAAGATTTTTCTTAGTGCTTTTTCATTTTATATTTTATTTTTCTAGCAGGTTATTTTAACGAAAATCTATTCATCAGATTTTATCTATCCGAGTTTTTTTGCTAACTTTGTTTATTCTTGAATTCGATTGCTCATTCTGCATCAGATTCATCTATCAGTTTAAAAAACAAAAACATACAAAAAAAATATGTCAGAAGAACAAAAGGCTAACAACGCTTCGTACTCTGCCGACAGCATCCAAGTGCTTGAAGGTCTCGAAGCGGTAAGAAAACGTCCGGCCATGTATATCGGCGACATCGGCGTAAAAGGTTTGCATCATTTAGTTTATGAAGTAGTTGACAACTCTATTGATGAGGCACTTGCCGGATATGCCACTCACATCGACGTATTCATCAATGAAGATAATTCTATCACAGTTGTAGATAATGGACGAGGTATTCCGGTCGATATGCATGAAAAAGAGCATAAATCTGCTCTTGAAGTTGTATTAACTGTACTTCATGCCGGAGGTAAATTTGACAAAGGCTCTTATAAAGTATCGGGAGGGTTACATGGTGTAGGTGTATCGTGCGTAAATGCATTATCAACTTATCTCCGAGCAGAAATAAAAAGAAACGGGAAAATATACATGCAAGAATATTCTTGTGGGAAACCGCTTCATGACGTTGAGATCATCGGAACAACAACCGAAACTGGGACAACAATCACATTCAAACCCGACGGTGATATTTTTTCTGATGTAGTTTACCAAGCAAATATTTTAGCCTCTCGTTTACGGGATTTAGCATTTCTGAATGCAGGCATTTATCTGTCCTTAACTGATAAACGAGAGAAAAAAGAAAATGGAGAATACAAAAAGGAAGAATTTTATTCCATCGAAGGCCTAAAAGAATTCGTTCGATATATCGACAGCTCCAAAGAACATCTTATAGAAGATATTATACATATCAATACAGAAAAACAAGGTGTTCCTGTAGAAGTCGCTATGACGTACAACACTTCATACAATGAAAACATCTACTCTTACGTAAACAATATCAACACCATAGAAGGTGGAACTCATTTAGCTGGATTCCGGCGTGGATTAACCCGTACATTGAAAAAATATGCCGAAGACTCTAAAATGCTCGAAAAAGTAAAAGTAGAGATTAGCAGTGATGATTTTAGAGAAGGCCTTACCGCTGTTATTTCAGTAAAAGTCATGGAGCCTCAATTCGAAGGACAAACCAAAACTAAATTAGGAAATAATGAAGTAATCGGAGCTGTAGACGTAGCTGTAAGTGAAGCCTTACGCAATTATCTGGAAGAAAATCCCAAACCGGCAAAAGCAATTGTCGAGAAAGTTATCTTAGCAGCAACTGCCCGTCATGCCGCCCGTCATGCCAGAGAAATGGTACAACGCAAATCACCACTATCAGGAGGTGGCTTACCCGGAAAATTAGCTGATTGCTCAAAACGAACCCCAGAGGATTGTGAAATATTCTTGGTCGAAGGGGATTCTGCTGGTGGAACAGCGAAACAAGGACGTGACCGTGCTTTTCAAGCTATTTTACCATTGCGCGGTAAAATTCTAAATGTAGAAAAGGCCATGCATCATAAAGTCCTTGAAAGCCAAGAAATTCGCAATATATATACAGCATTAGGAGTAACCATTGGGACAGAAGATGACACAAAAGAAGCAAACATCTCCAAGCTACGTTATCATAAAATTATTATAATGACCGATGCCGACGTCGACGGGAGTCATATAGCGACATTAATTATGACTTTCTTCTTCAGGCATATGCGTCCTCTTATAGAAAACGGATATTTATATCTGGCTACTCCACCTCTATATCTTTGTAAAAAAGGAAAAGTCGAAGAATATTGTTGGACAGACGAGCAACGACAACAATTTATTTTAAAATATGGAAATGGCAGTGAAAACCAAATTCATACACAACGTTATAAAGGTTTGGGAGAAATGAATGCACACCAGCTTTGGGAGACAACGATGGATCCCGAAAATAGAATTTTGCATCAAGTAACAATAGAAAACGCAGCTGAAGCTGATCGCATTTTCTCAATGTTAATGGGTGAAGACGTCGGCCCACGTCGTGAATTTATTGAAGAAAATGCAAATTATGCAAATGTGGATGCTTAACAAGTACATTTTTCATTCCTATAAAAGGAAGCATTTCTGAGTTCAGAAATGCCTTTCCTTTTATAGGACTCAATATTCGAAAAAATAACAGAAAAAAAGCAGTAAATAATATCAGGTATAAAGATTTATACAAATTTACAATAACAGATTTCAACCACACATTTCTCTATAATACAGAGAAGTTTTCCCATTTTCCATAAAAGATTTCTCAAAAATATCACTTACTTTGTAAAAGCTTATTTATAAAATAATCTCTTTGCCCGATTATCTTCGAGCATTATACACTAACAATAAATATATGGGAAAAAAAGACAAAAATAAAACCAAAATAAAAAGGCTGAAAAAAGAAGAAATCAAACAACGTATCATTACTTTTTTCAGTGAGGAAGCAACAAGGTCTCACAATTATAAACAAGTATCACACGTTATTGGAGCAAAGACTGAAGTACAAAAACAAATGGTTTGCGAAATCTTGGAATCTTTAAAAGACGATGATTATCTTATTGAGATTGTTCCAGGGAAATATAAATTTAATAACCGTGGAACTTCAAGTGTAGAGGGGATATTTGAACGTAGGAGCAATGGCAAAAATCACGTGATCACTGAAGACGAAGGAGAACCCATTTTTATTGCAGAACGAAACTCCCTCAGAGCAATGAATGGAGATAAAGTAAAAGTCCTAATCTATGCTAAAAGGAAAAATCATGTTTTAGAGGGAGAAATAACTGAAATTATAGAAAAAGCGCCACAAATTTTTATCGGAACCCTTGAAATCCAAAAACATTTTGCTTTTTTACTTACTGACAATAAAATATTGGCAAATGATATTTTTATCCCCAAAGAAAAATTAAAAGGTGCAAAAAATGGAGATAAAGCTATTGTTCAAATCACAAGTTGGCCTGAAAGAGCCAAAAATCCATACGGTGAAGTTATAGACATATTGGGTACTTCTGGAGAAAACAATACTGAAATGCATGCTATTCTTGCCGAATTCGGACTTCCTTATAGTTATCCACAAACTGTCGAAAAAGCCGCAGACAAGATAGATGATACTATATATCCTGACGAAATAAAACGCAGAGAAGATTTTCGGAGTATCACAACCTTCACTATTGACCCTAAAGATGCAAAAGATTTCGATGATGCTTTATCTGTACGTCATCTGAAAAATGGATTATGGGAAGTTGGTGTACACATTGCCGACGTTACTTACTATGTAAAACCTGATAGCATCATTGACCGAGAGGCTGAAAAACGGGCGACATCTATTTATCTTGTAGACCGAGTTATCCCAATGCTTCCCGAAAGATTGTGCAATCAAGTATGCTCTCTACGACCTAATGAAGAAAAATTATGTTATTCCGTCATTTTTGAACTAAATAACAAAGCTGAGATTCAAAATTCAAGAATTGTCCGCACTATTATCAAATCTGATCGAAGATTTACTTATGAGGAAGCCCAAAATGTAATCGAATCTGGCAAAGGGGATTATAAAGATGAAATACTTATTTTAAATGACTTAGCTCAAAAGCTCAGAACTAAACGATTTTCGAATGGGGCTATTAACTTCGATCGGCATGAAGTAAAATTTGAAATTGATGAAACCGGAAAACCTATTAGTGTGTATTTTAAAACCTCTAAAGAAGCAAATAAACTAATAGAAGAATTTATGCTATTAGCCAATCGAACTGTTGCCGAAGCTATAGGAAAAGTTCCTAAAGGCCGTAAAGCAAAAGCTTTTGTATATCGGGTACACGATTTACCCGATCCTGAAAAAATGAACAATTTAGCAACATTTATTCGACGTTTTGGATACAATTTAAAAACAGAGGGAAATAAAAATGATGTTTCAAAATCAATAAATAATTTACTTGATAATGTACAAGGAAAACGAGAAGAAAATCTTATCGAAACTGTAGCTATTCGCACTATGGCAAAAGCAGCTTATTCGACCGCCAATGTCGGTCATTACGGTTTAGCTTTTGATTACTATACCCACTTCACTTCCCCTATACGCCGATACCCAGACATGATGGTTCACCGTCTACTGGCAAGATACGCCGAAGGAGGACGAAGTGTCAATGAAAAGAAACTTGAAGAAGAATGTAAGCACTCTTCTGAAATGGAACTTACTGCTGCCAGCGCCGAACGAGCATCTATAAAATACAAACAAGTAGAGTTTTTGAGTGAACGATTAGGAGAAGAATATGATGGAGTCATATCAGGAGTAACAGAATGGGGACTTTATGTCGAAATAAACGAGAATAAATGCGAAGGTTTGGTTCCCATACGGGATTTAGAAGATGACTTTTATGAATTCGACGAAAAGAATTACTGCCTTATGGGACGTCGCACACACAAGATTTATCGTTTAGGGGATCCTATTCGAATACAAGTAGCTCGTGCTAATCTAGAGAAAAAACAACTTGATTTCGCACTAATCGAATAAATAATATTTTTAAGTAAAAGCATTTATGAACAATCTAACAAACTATCACAGTCACTGTCTTTATTGTGACGGAGTAGCTCCAGCTGAAGATTTTGTAAAAGAAGCCATCGCTATGGGTTTTTCCTCTTATGGAATTTCTTCTCATGCACCTATTCCATTTGAGAGTTGTTGGAACATGAAGCAAGAAAGATTAACAGATTATATTGTTGAAATAAACTCGTTAAAAGAAAAGTATAAAAATAAAATAGAACTTTATATCGGACTCGAAATTGACTATTTAGACAAAACCTACAATCCCGCATCATCTATCTTCCAAACAACACCATTGGATTACCGAATAGGTTCAGTCCATTTTCTAAAAACAGGAGATGAACAGTTTATTGATATTGACACCACTCCAGAACAATTTAAGATTACTGTCGAGACCATTTTTAATGGAGATATAATCAAACTAGTGCGCCACTATTTTGACACCATGGTACAAATGATAGAAACCGGAGGATTCGATTTTATAGGTCATGCTGATAAAATATCAATGAATGCTTTAAGTTATCGACAAGGTATTACCAGTGAGAAATGGTACAATGAACTCATACAAGATTATTTTTACTTTATTGCAGAAAAAGGTTGTATGGTCGAAATAAATACAAAAGCATGGAAGAAAAAAACTCTTTTTTTCCCTAACCGGCAGCATTTCTCCTTATTAAAAAAATTCAATATTCCTGTAGTTGTAAACGCAGATACCCATCATCCATCACTAATTAATGATGGACGTATCGACGCATTGCATGCACTTTTATCGGAAGGATTCACACATGTACGACAATTGGTAAAAGGAGAGTGGAAAGATGTAATAATTTCTATATAAAACAATGCTTTAAGTGTCATGTACACGCATATTTAACGTATCGAGACTAAAAAAATCCATATTTTCGCATTATCTTTGTCTTCTAACCGAAGAATATTCTGTAATATGGAAAATGAAACAATACAGACTCCTGGACTGGAATATAGCTCAGACACCATACGAACCCTCGACTGGAAAGAACATATACGCCGGCGTCCCGGCATGTATATAGGAAAATTGGGAGACGGGACTCATTCAGATGACGGTATATACGTATTACTCAAAGAAGTACTCGACAATGCCATTGATGAGTACATGATGGGATTTGGAAAACAAATAACTGTAGATATCAACGAAACTTCTGTTATCGTACGGGATTTTGGACGAGGAATTCCTCTTGATAAAGTAAAAGATGTCTCTTCAAAAATGAATACCGGTGCTAAATATGATTCTAAAGCATTTAAAAAATCTGTAGGTCTCAACGGTGTCGGTATCAAAGCTGTCAATGCTCTTTCTTCTGAATTCTATATTTGTTCTCATCGAGATGGCTTACGTAAAGCCATTCTTTATAATCAAGGAAATATTGTTGAAGATAGTATAGAAGAAAAGACAACTGAAGAAAACGGCACATTAGTTCGTTTTACTCCTGATAATACTATCTTTAAAGGATATCATTATAGAGATGAATTCATAGAAGCTCTTCTTAAAAACTACGTATATCTCAATTCGGGACTTACCATTATATTCAATGGAAAACGCTTCCATTCTCGTAACGGATTGGTCGATTTGCTAAATGAGAAAATGACTTCTGACCCTTTATACCCTGTTATTCATTTAAAAGGTGAAGACATAGAAGTTGTCATTACCCATAATAATCAATATGGAGAAGAATATTACTCTTTTGTCAATGGTCAACATACAACCCAAGGAGGTACACATCTAACAGCGTTTAGAGAAGCTGCATCACGTACAATAAAAGAATTTTATAACAAAAACTTCGATTATTCAGATATTCGAAACGGAATTGTCGCAGCTGTAAGTATTAAAGTCGAAGAACCTGTTTTCGAATCCCAGACTAAAACAAAACTCGGCTCTCGTGATATAGGGCCAGATGGACCTTCTGTAAGTAAGTTTATCGGAGATTTCCTAAAAAAAGAATTAGACAACTATTTGCACAAAAATACTGAAACAGCAGATATTTTATTAAAAAAAATTCTTGAATCAGAGAAGGAAAGAAAAGCAATTGCCGGAGTTACTAAATTGGCTCGTGAAAGAGCCAAAAAGGCTAATTTGCATAATAAAAAACTACGAGACTGCCGTGTTCACTATAATGATTCCAAAGGTGACAATCGCGAAGAATCAAGCATTTTTATTACAGAGGGAGATTCTGCAACCGGTTCTATTACAAAAAGCCGAAATGTCGAAACCCAAGCCGTTTTCAGCCTTCGAGGTAAACCGCTAAATTCATATGGTCTCACACGCAAAGTAGTATACGAAAACGAAGAATTCAATTTGTTGCAGGCTGCATTAAATGTCGAAGATGGAATAGAAGGATTACGATATAATAAAATCATTATTGCAACAGATGCCGACGTTGATGGCATGCATATACGATTATTACTTATCACATTTTTTCTTCAATTTTTTCCAGACCTTATCAAGAAAGGGCATATTTATATTTTACAAACACCTCTATTCCGAGTAAGAAATAAGAAAGAGACATTATACTGTTACTCTGAAGAGGAGAGATTAGCTGCTCTCGATAAAATTAAAGTCAATCCTGAAATTACACGATTTAAAGGACTTGGCGAAATTTCTCCAGATGAATTCCGGCATTTTATTGGTCCAGATATCCGCCTAGACCAAGTAACTTTACGAAAAGAAGATTTAGTTAAAGAATTACTGGAATTTTATATGGGGAAAAATACTATGGAACGGCAAAACTTCATTATTCAAAATTTGGTTGTAGAAGATGATGAAAACATTGCATAAAAAAATAGCCGTTTTTCCAGGAACTTTCGATCCATTTACTATAGGACATATGTCTTTAGTAAATCGAGGTCTCACTATGCTCGATGAAATTGTTGTTGCAGTAGGTATCAACGAAGCCAAGAGCCAATACTTTACCCTTGAGGAAAGAGTCGATATGCTCCAAAATCTGTTCCGGAACAATCCTCGAGTACAAGTATTATCATATGATTGCTTAACTGTAGATTTAGCTAAAAAATGTGAAGCTGGATTCATCTTACGAGGAATTCGGTCAGTAAATGATTTCGAATACGAGAAAACTATTGCTGATGTAAATCGTAAAATTTCGGGAGTGGAAACCCTTGTACTTTTTACCGAACCCGAACATACACACATCAGCTCAACTATCGTACGCGAATTATTAAGATATGGACGGAAGGTTAACGAGTTTCTTCCTACAGGATTAGTTCTTCCCGAAAGAAATGAAAAATAAAATAAACAAAGACCAATGATAAAAAGATTTTCTCTCCTGATTCTCGCCCTTTCGACTATTTCATGTATAGGTGCGCAAAGACAATCAGAAGCAAATAAAAAATTGAGTTTGGCAGAATTTGCAATAAGCAATTTATATGTCGACAATGTCGATGAATCAAAACTTGTAGAAGATGCTATAAGAGGAATGTTGGAAAAGCTCGATCCTCACTCCAGCTACATGACTCCAGAAGAGACAAAAGAGATGAATGAACCGTTACAAGGGAATTTCGATGGTATAGGCATTCAATTCAATATGGTAAAAGACACTCTATATATTGTTCAGACAGTCGCCGGAGGTCCATCTGAAAAAGTCGGAATATTAGCTGGAGACCGCATAATTGCGGTTAATGATACTGTTATAGCCGGAGTTAAGATGAAGAACACGGACATTATGAAGCGTCTAAGAGGGCCTCGAGGCTCGAAAGTAAATGTTTCCATCCTGCGTCGAGGGATTAACGAGCCATTGACATTCCGAATTACACGAGGCCAAATTCCTATTTATAGTATAGATGCAAGCTACATGGCCAATAAAAATACTGGCTATATCCGTTTAAGTCGGTTCTCTGCTTCTACAGGAAAAGAATTTTCCGATGCCCTAAAAAGATTGAAAAAAGAAGGGATGAAAAATCTGATTATAGACCTACAAGGAAACGGCGGAGGTTATCTAAACGCTGCCATAGATGTAGCTCAGGAATTACTCACCAATGACGAAATTATAACATATACTCAAGGACGACGTTCTCCACGAACAGATTATAAAGCAAAATCATCCGGACTTTTCAAAGATGGCAACGTAATTATCCTGGTAGATGAATCCAGTGCCTCCGCCAGTGAAATCGTATCCGGAGCAATACAAGACTGGGATCGAGGACTCATTGTCGGACGTAGAACTTTCGGCAAAGGTTTAGTACAACGACCTATTCCTATGCCCGACGGTTCAATGATACGCCTTACAATATCCCGTTATTATACACCATCGGGACGTAGTATTCAAAAACCCTATCAAAAAGGTGAATCTGAAGAGTACTTTAAAGACATCATAGACCGTTACAACAAAGGAGAACTGACCAATGCTGATAGCATTCATTTTCCTGATTCCCTCAAATATAAAACCTTAATTAACGGACGTACCGTATATGGTGGAGGCGGTATAATGCCAGATTATTTCGTCCCATTAGACACAACTCGTTTCACCGACTATCATCGAGACTTAATAGCTAAAGGAATACTTAACCAGTTTATTATTTCATATATCGATAAAAACAGAAAAGAATTGACCGCTACATATAAAAATAATGTAACCAGATTTTTAGATGATTTTACCATAAATGACAAATTATTAAAAGAGCTTATTTCTTTTGCAGAGAAAGACAAGGTGGAATATAATGAGGAACAATTTAAAAAATCAGAACCACTTATAAAAGAACAGTTAAAAGCATTAATAGCACGTGATCTTTTCGACATGACAGCTTATTACAGAGTAATGAACCAATTTAATGATTCTTATTCTAAAGCATTAGAAATTATAAATGATCCCCAAAAGTATAATACACTTCTAAAAATTAAGAAATGAAATTTACAATAATAAGAAAAGCGGACTTAAGGTCCGCTTTTCTTATTATTGTAAATTCAATACTCTCTATAACATATTACTCTTCCTAAAACCTTCAAAATAAAACAACCAATAAAATAAAAGCAACTTCTTATCAATCAGAAGAAGTAATAGTGTCATCCCACACAAAGGTTGCTTTTAACGGATAATGATCAGAATTCTTTAACTTCCCTATTTCAGTAGCTACTGCATGAAAATTTCCACTATATAATATATGATCTATTCGAAATAGGAACCCATTTTTATGATATGTTATTCCCGGACCAAATCCCGTTTCAACATAAGCATCTTTCAATTTACCTCTAATTTTATGATATACATAGGACTGAGGTGTATCATTAAAATCTCCACAAACAATTATATTATTATCACCTTCTTGCTGTATAGCATGAGATACTTTTTCTGCTTGTACCGCCCTTTGTATATAGGCTATATCTAACTTAGGAACCAACCGGTTCTTAAATTCACCGATCAATTCCGGTTCAAAGTGTTTCAACATTCGACGGTACAAGGCCCGATCTCCCAATGTAAATTTATTTGACTCTAAATGATTATTTATTATAGTCAACTCCCGACCTTTGTACTGAATTCTATAAAGATATGAAGAATTATAAACACTCTCATATACTATCTCTTGCACTTCAATAATCGGATACTTCGAATAGCAAGCGATACCTGAACCGGAATATGGATTTTTAGATTTATCTGAAAAATAATGATACGGATAATCTTCTAAAGCTTGGTTTATCTGTACTTCTGATATTATACTCTTATCACGACCAAATGCAAACTCCTGCATACAAATAATATCAGCTCTGCTATTAGCTATATACTCGAGGATTTCGTTAGGCTTATTATCCAAATGAGGCTTCAATCCCTGGAAACATTCTACATTATAAGATAAAATTACCAAAGAGTCACCAGTTATAGGTATTTCTTCCCCCCTATGCAAGGGAGTATACAGTTTTACCTCTGGGAAACAAATAAATAACGTAATTAAAGATAATAAAAAAAGCCAACGCCGCTGTAACAACCAAAATACAATGAACAAAACATTTGCAAATAGAAAAACCGGAAAAGCTAAACCCAAATAAGAAGGGAACATCATTCTTACAGGAGAAATAAGATAAGCATAAGAAGACAATATCAATAAAACAGCAAAAATAAAGTTCATCATCACTGTTATTGTCAAATATGTCATCTTTATAAACTTCATTTCCTATTTTTTACTGGCATCAAATAGTTTTTTCTTTTCAGCATCAGAGAGCGCTGAGTAACCAGATTGCTTTATCTTATCCAAAATATGGTCTATCTCTTCCATTTCCCTATGCTTACGAGCATTATAATCCATATCTGATTCTCTTCGAGGATTTTGAGAAATATTCATTTTTTTAATCTTCATTTTCTTTCGGGGACCAGGCTTAAACATTGTGACAAACCTATCGACTATAAGATTTATAAAACGGGTCATATCATGCCCTTTACGCCAGCTTGATACAAACCACCACCCCATCAAAGCTCCTCCTAAATGAGCGATATGCCCCCCTGCATTACTCGATGTAATACTTAACAAATCAATCACAATGGTTATAATCGCTATATATTTAAGAGAAATTGCACCAAAAAACAAAAGATTTATCTTATAATCCGGTGCATATACTGCAGTAGCAACAACAATTGCCAATATTGCAGCCGAGGCTCCTAACAAAAATCCGTCAACAGAATCAAAATAAGGAAAAATATTATATGACAAAAGAAATAATATCGCACCGGTCCATCCTCCTAAAAGATATAGCCCCCCCATTTGTTTTTCACTGAAAAAAAGAAGAAATATTTGGCCAAACCAATAAAACCATATCATATTAAAAAGAATATGCCATATATCATAATGAAGAAACATGTAAGTAACGAGAGTCCATGGCCGCACAAGCAATAAATACAAGTCGGATGGCAACTCGAAATAGTTCAAAATAATACGTCCATCAATATTGAACAACATCAAAAAGACAATAGACAAACGCAAAATCAAAAAAACAGCAACATTCAAATAAATCAACTTTATCAAGAGAGATCCATTACGATACAGCTGCGCCAGTTTACCAAAAATATTGTCCATTACCAAATCCTTTTTTCTTCCAATACCTGATTAAGAAAAATCCAAACAGCATACCTCCAAGGTGAGCAAAATGAGCAATGTTATCACCACTAAAGTTTCCTACACCTAAGAACAATTCCACTATTCCATAAAATATAACAAAATATTTAGCTTTGACTGGTATCGGAATAAACATAATAAAAAGTTCTGCATTCGGGAATAACATTCCAAAAGCAAGCAGTATCCCAAAAACAGCACCTGAAGCTCCAATGGTTATCACGTTATTCAATAGCGTACGCGTCGTTTCCCAACCAGCCTGAACTATAGTAGCATCAATTGCATCTCTCAAAGAGAAAAACCATGTCACTTCTTGCACCAGTCCTGCTCCGATACCGGTCGTCAAATAATAAATCAAAAAACGCTTACTCCCCCAAACCATTTCCAATGTACGGCCAAACATAAAGACCGAAAACATGTTAAAAAATACATGCCCAAAAGACCCCGGGTCATGCATAAACATATAAGTCACCAACTGCACTGCGTTAAAATCAGAAGCAGCAAAATAGTGCAAACCTAAGTACTTTACCAAATCAATTCCCACGCGGGGAAGAACAATCTCAGCTAACCAAAACAACAGATTGATTATTATTAAATTTTTGGTTACTGGAGGTATAGAACTAAAAAAACCTTGTCGGCTCTGAAACATATATATTATTCTTTTTGATTTTTGCTGACAAAAATACTCAATATTTCCATATTTTCCCTATATTCACACCTCTACTTTAGTTTTTTAGTGATATTATTTCATTTTTTTACCCCTATTTTTTGTTATTTTGTTTTTATATGATATATTTGCGTACCTATGTAGGCTTTAAGAAGCTAAAACTACATTTTTAACCTATAAAAAATACAGCTTTATGAACAAATCAGAATTAATCAATGCAATGGCTGAAGAAGCCGGCTTGAGCAAAGCAGATGCAAAAAAAGCATTGGATGCTTTTGTATCTACAGTATCTAAAACATTAGCCGGTGGCGACAAAATCGTTCTTATCGGTTTTGGAACTTTTTCTATTAATGAAAAAGGTGAAAGAACTGGCATCAACCCCGCTACAAAACAACAAATTACTATTCCGGCGAAAAAGGTTGTTAAATTTAAAGCCGGTGCAGAATTAGCTGAAAAGGTAAAATAAATCAGTATAAATTCGATTTAAGGAAGAGATAACTAAGAATTGTAGTTATCTCTTTTTTTATATCTAAATATCTTAATTTCAGTAACTGGTATAATGAAAATACAATATAAATTTTCACATTTTAGAGTAACTCTTATTCTTTTATTTTTCATAAAAGATAAGTACCTTTGTATTCTCAAAAATTAAGAACTTGGCTAAAGCAATTGTTGAAACACCCCTTATGAAGCAATATATCGAGATGAAAACCAAGCATCCCGATGCTATTCTATTATTTCGTGTTGGGGATTTTTACGAAACATTCTCAGAAGATGCTATCACAACCTCCGAGATATTGGGAATAACACTGACTCGAAGAGCTAACGGTGCTGCCCAATTTGTAGAATTGGCAGGATTTCCACATCATGCATTAGATACTTATCTTCCCAAACTGGTACGAGCAGGGAAACGAGTAGCTATCTGTGAACAGCTTGAAGACCCTAAAATGACAAAGAAATTAGTCAAACGTGGTATTATCGAGCTTGTAACTCCTGGGGTTTCTATAAACGACAATATCTTAAATCACAAAGAAAATAACTTTTTGGCCGGAATTCACTTTAATAAAAACATTTGCGGTATAGCTTTTCTTGACATATCAACCGGTGAATTTCTTACAGCTGAAGGGAACTATGATTACATAGATAAGCTCTTAAATAATTTTGCTCCCAAAGAAGTCTTATTTGAAAAAAGTAAAAAAACATTATTTGAAGAGCACTTTGGTACTCGTTTCTTTACTTTCGAACTCGACGATTGGATTTTTACAGAAGACGCTGCAACCGATCGTCTATTAAAACATTTCGAAACAAAAAATCTAAAAGGATTCGGAGTACAAAACTTAAAAAACGGGATCATTGCTGCCGGTTCGTTACTTTATTATTTAGACATAACCCAGCACAAGCAAATCTCTCATATTACATCCCTTGCCCGCATTGAGGAAGAACGCTACGTACGTCTCGATAAATTTACCGTTCGTAGTCTTGAATTATTAAACACAATGAATGAGGGCGGAAAAAGTTTACTCGATGTCATCGACCGTACAACAAGTCCGATGGGAGCTCGTCTGCTAAAAAGATGGATTGTTTTTCCCTTAAAAGATGTACAACCTATCAACGAACGATTAAATGTCGTTGAATATTTTTTCAAAGAACCTGACATCAAAGATGAGATAGAACAGCAGCTCATGCTTATTGGTGATGTAGAACGTATTATTTCTAAAGTTGCAGTCGGCAGGATTACTCCCCGTGAAATGATACAACTTCGTGTTGCCCTGTCGGCAATGGAACCTATACAACATATCTGCTCATCTTCTGAAGAACCTGTCCTAAGACGAATAGGAGAACAGCTCAATCCTTGTTCTTCAATAAAGGACCGTATTGCACGAGAAATAAGTCCAGATGCCCCTTCCCTTATCAATCGAGGAGGGATCATTGCAAGGGGAGTAAATGCCGAACTTGATGAACTTCGAGAATTGGCTTATTCTGGGAAAGACTATCTTATACATATACAACAAAGAGAAAGCGAAAGAACTGGTATACCTAGCCTGAAAATAAGTTTTAATAACGTCTTTGGATATTATATAGAAGTACGTAATACCCATAAAGATAAAGTCCCTCCTGAGTGGATTAGAAAACAGACTCTTGTTAACGCCGAAAGATATATTACACAAGAACTAAAAGAATATGAAGAAAAAATTTTAGGAGCTGAGGAAAAAATTCTGTCACTTGAAAGTAAACTTTTCAACGATTTAGTCTTAGCCCTAAATGATTATATCCCCGCAATACAACATAATGCCAATCTAATTGCCCGACTCGATTGCCTATTGTCGTTTGCCATCACAGCAAAAGAAAACCACTATATTCGTCCCAATATAAATGACGGCGACGAAATAGATATCAAAGAAGGGCGCCATCCTGTAATCGAGAAGCAGCTCCCTCCCGGAGAAGAATATATCTCGAACAGCATCAGCCTTAGTAACGACAATCAGCAAATTATTATGATAACTGGTCCTAACATGGCTGGTAAATCTGCTCTTTTACGGCAAACAGCCCTTATTGTAATTTTAGCACAAATCGGAAGCTTTGTCCCTGCAGAATCTGCAAAAATAGGATTAGTAGACAAAGTATTTACACGAGTCGGAGCCTCAGACAATATATCTTTAGGAGAATCTACTTTCATGGTAGAAATGAATGAAGCAGCCGACATACTAAATAATATATCGAATAGAAGCCTTGTCTTATTTGATGAACTCGGTCGTGGAACAAGCACATATGATGGGATTTCTATCGCTTGGGCTATTGTAGAACATATCCATGAACACCCTAAAGCCCGTGCAAAAACATTATTTGCTACCCATTATCATGAGCTAAATGAGATGGAACGCACTTATAAACGTATCGCTAATTTCAATGTATCCGTAAAAGAGGTAGACAATAAAGTTATTTTTTTAAGAAAACTCGTTAAAGGTGGAAGTGAACACAGTTTCGGTATACATGTCGCTAAAATGGCAGGAATGCCTCAAAGCATCGTAAGAAGAGCAGACCAAATATTAAAGCAACTTGAATCCGAAAACAGAAATAATGGAATTTCTAAACCGACTCACGAAATAGCAGCGCAACGTGAAGGAATGCAACTGAGTTTTTTTCAGCTGGATGATCCAGTTTTGAGTCAAATACGAGATGAAATCATCAATTTAGATATAAACAATCTTACACCGGTAGAAGCTTTGAATAAATTAAATGAAATCCGAAAAATTATCACCGGTAAATAAAATGACTTTACAGTAACAATTATATGAAAAAATCCGACTTTGAAATCATGGCGCCAGTCGGTTCGTACGAATCTTTAACGGCCGCAATACAAGGTGGTGCTGATTCTATTTATTTCGGTATAGAAGGGCTAAATATGAGAGCTCGCTCCTCCAATAATTTCACAATAGAAGACTTGCATCAAATAGCTCAAATATGCCTTGAAAACAACATGAAAAGTTATCTCACCGTCAATACAGTCATATATGATAATGACTTAGAGCTTATGAGACACATCATCAATGCGGCTAAGGAAGCTCATATTTCAGCCATTATTGCCAGTGACGTAGCTGCCATGGCATATGCTTGCAGTATAGGAGTAGAAGTCCACCTCTCTACACAATTAAATATTTCAAATGCCGAATCATTAAAATTCTACGCTCAATTTGCTGATGTCGTCGTTTTAGCCAGAGAACTAAACCTCGAACAAGTAGCTCATATATACAAATGCATTTGTAATGAACAAATCAAAGGACCCAAAGGCGAACTTATCCGTATCGAAATGTTCTGTCATGGAGCTCTATGTATGGCCGTCTCCGGTAAATGTTATTTAAGTTTACACGAGGCCAATGCTTCTGCAAATCGGGGAGCTTGTGTTCAAATCTGCCGTAGAGCTTATAACGTAAAAGACCGTGATACTGAAGTTGAATTAGACATTGAAAACGAGTATATCATGTCTCCAAAAGATTTAAAGACAATTCACTTTCTAAATAAAATGATGGATGCTGGTGTCAGGGTTTTCAAGATAGAAGGTCGTGCTCGCGGAGCCGAATATGTACGTACTGTTACCGAATGCTATAAAGAAGCTATTGAATGTTATCTTTCCGGGAACTTTTCTGATGAACATATAAAAGATTGGAATAAACGTCTTTCTACAGTTTTCAACCGAGGTTTTTGGAATGGATATTATCTAGGTCAAAGACTCGGTGAATGGAGTAAAAATTACGGTTCTGGAGCAACGAAAAGGAAAATTTATATAGGAAAAGGAATCAAATATTTCTCAAATCTGGGTGTTGCCGAATTCTTAATGGAAACACAGTCTCTTAAAGTTGGAGATGAAATATTAATTACAGGCCCTACGACTGGTGCTATTACAAAGAAAGTCGAAGAAATACGTGTCAATTTAAAACCTGTACAAGAAACAGTAAAAGGAGAACACTTTTCTATAAAGCTCGATGAGAAAATACGACCTTCCGATAAATTGTTTAAATGGATAGATACGACCAAAGATGATGCTTAAAGCAACAATCAAGAATTTAAATGAAGTTTTTGCTCTTAAACAAAAAACGCTGGATTACATTTATCCAGGATTCAGTTGGAGCAAAGACTATCCGACAAAAGAAACATTTAAGAATGATATCGATAAAGGAGAACTTTATCTATTCTATAAACAAGGTTCACTAATAGGGGCTGTATGCCTGAACGAGGAATATGACGAACATTATAATTACGTAATATGGCACAGCCAAAAACCTGCGTTGATCATTCACCGATTATTTATCGATCCTGAATTCAGAGGAAAGCACCTTGGAGAAAAAATTCTGAAATGGGTTATAAAATATGCCATAAACAATAAATACAAGTCTATACGATTAGATACTTTTTCAGAAAATCGTTCGGCACAACATTTATATGAGCGCCTAGGGTTCACCCACTGTGGCACTATTCCTTTAATAGGAAAGACTGGGCTTTTTTGGTGCTATGAACTCATCTTATCTCAATAAAGACAACTAACATTTTTGAGAATAAGGCAATTCTCACAACAAAAAAACATTTTAATAGGTTTTATAAAATTTCTTTGGCTCAAAATTTTAAAGCTGCAAAATACAGAAAAGGGATTGCCCTATTAAACTAAAGGCAACCCCTTTTTTAATTTATCATTTCACTTTGAAATAAATTACAATTTAGGTCCAGCTGCTACAAGAGCTTTACCTGCTTCATTTCCAGTAAATTTAGAGAAGTTCTTAATAAAACGTCCAGCTAAATCTTTAGCTTTTTCTTCCCATTTACAAGCACAATCATAAGTATCTCGAGGATCAAGAATCTTAGGATCTACACCAGGTAATTCTGTAGGAACTACAAAATCAAAGAACGGGATAGTTTTTGTAGGAGCTTTTTCTATCGAACCATCCAGAATAGCATCAATGATACCACGAGTATCTTTAATAGAAATACGTTTACCAGTTCCATTCCAACCAGTGTTTACCAAATAAGCTTTAGCTCCAGTCATATTCATTTTCTTAACCAATTCTTCAGCATATTTAGTAGGATGTAAAGTTAAGAAAGCTGCACCAAAACATGCAGAGAACGTAGGGGTTGGTTCTGTAATACCGCGTTCAGTACCTGCTAATTTAGCAGTGAAACCTGACAAGAAATAATATTGAGCTTGTTCCGGAGTCAAAATAGATACAGGAGGTAATACACCGAATGCATCAGCAGACAAGAAAATAACCTGTTTTGCATGAGGCCCTTTAGACACCGGCTTAACGATATTATTGATATGATAAATAGGATAAGAAACTCGTGTATTTTCTGTGACGCTCTTATCTGCAAAATCAATCTTACCATTAGCATCAACCGTAACGTTTTCCAACAAAGCATCACGTTTGATTGCATTATAAATATCTGGCTCACTTTCTTTGTCCAAATTGATAACTTTAGCATAGCAACCACCTTCATAGTTGAATACACCTTCATTATCCCATCCGTGCTCATCGTCACCAATCAATTTACGTTTTGGGTCAGTAGACAAAGTAGTTTTACCTGTACCAGAAAGACCAAAGAAGATAGCTGAACTAGAACCATCCATGCTAGTATTTGCAGAACAGTGCATAGAAGCAATACCACGCAACGGGTTGAAATAGTTCATCATAGAGAACATTCCTTTTTTCATCTCACCACCGTACCACGTATTCAAGATTACTTGCTCTTTAGTTGTCAAATTGAAAACAACTGCTGTTTCTGAATTTAATCCCAGTTCTTTGTAATTTTCAACTTTAGCTTTAGACGCATTGTAAACGACGAAGTCAGGCTCAAAATTCTCTAATTCCTCTTTAGAAGGACGAATAAACATATTCGTTACAAAATGAGCTTGCCATGCAACTTCCATAATAAAACGGACTTTCAGACGAGTTGCTTCATTGGCTCCACAATAACCATCAACTACAAACAATTTCTTATTTGACAATTCTTTAGCAGCCAAATCTTTCAAAACGTTCCAAGTTTCCGTTGACACAGGCTTATTATCATTCTTATATTCTTCTGATGTCCACCATACTGTATTTTCACTAGTAGCATCTTTTACCAAAAATTTATCTTTAGGAGAACGTCCAGTATAAATACCAGTCATTACATTTACAGCACCCAACTCTGTTACTTGACCTTTTTCAAAGCCTTCCAAACCAGCCTTTGTTTCTTCAGCGAACAATACATCATAAGACGGATTGTGCACAATCTCTACGGTACCACTAATACCGTATTTTGTAAGATCTAAATTTGCCATTCTTGTTTCTAATTAAATGATTAACTATTTATTTTACTATCTCTTCTAAATCGCGATGCAAAAATAATACAAATTCCATGAAGTAGTTCTTTAATTAAAGAAATTTTTCAGTAATTGTTCTATTTTTTATTTAAGTGACTTAAACAATGACAAAATTACCTTTCTTTTTTTTGTATTGTTTTCATTTTTAACTAATAATAAATAACTTTTTCTTCTAAAAAGAGAGTCAAAAGTCTCACACATCGGCTCAAAATTATTCATTTCCTTCAAAAATTATGGGCTAAACCTCATTTAAAGCTAATTTTATGTCAACATTGAAACATAATTCTTAGGGTTTTATGTATTTTTGCAAAAATGTAATATATCCTACAACATGAAAATTGTCAACTTTTCGGAAAATAATTCAGAACTCAATCGCTTTGTTGCAGAACTTCGCGATACCAATATCCAAGGTGATCGATTACGATTTCGGAAAAATCTAGAACGCATCGGAGAAATAATATCTTATGAACTCAGTAAGGACTTACATTACAGTCCAAAAGAAATAAAAACTCCTTTAGGAATCATCTCAATTAATACTTCCGATGACAAATTAGTATTAGGCACCATTCTACGTGCCGGAATTCCTTTTCATCAAGGTTTTCTCAACTATTTCGATAATGCTGAAAATGCTTTCGTTTCCGCTTATAGAAAATATAAAGATAAACTTAATTTTGAAATATTCATTGAATATATTGCCTCTCCTCGCATTGATGGAAAAGTTTTAATTTTGACAGATCCCATGCTCGCTACAGGTGGATCTATGGAACTGGCTTATCGAGCACTTCTGACAAAAGGTGACCCTGAACATGTACATATAGCATCTATAATCGCCAGCCAAAAGGCAATTGAATACGTACAAGAGCATTTCCCATCGGATAAAACAACCGTATGGGTAGGGGCTATAGACCCGGAACTCGATGACCATTCATATATTGTTCCAGGGCTCGGAGATGCCGGAGATCTTGCTTATGGAGAAAAGGAATAATGTAATAATATTATTTCTACTTTAAAATAAACCTATATTTACCCCAACTTTAAAGTGCTTAATTATGGCCATAACAATTCGTGAAATCTCGGGGAAACGGGGACTAAAAAAATTTGCACGTTTCAATATTGATTTATATAAAAATAACCCTTATGCAGTTCCACAACTGATATTTGACGAAGTAGGAACTCTAAGTAAAGATAAAAATCCAGCCTTCGACTATTGTGAATCTGTCTATTATATGGCATACGACAATACAAAACCCGTCGGCCGTATTGCAGGAATCATTAATCATCAAGTTAATGAGAAAACTGGAAAGAAAACAGCGAGGTTTGGCTTCGTCGATTTCATCGATAGTAAAGAAGTCAGTAAAGCCCTTTTCGACGCCGTAGAAAAATGGGCCCTTTCAAAAGGGATGAATGAACTTAACGGTCCTTTAGGCTTCACAGATATGGACCCTGAAGGTCTTCTTATTGAAGGTTTCGACCAAATGGGTACAATGGCTACCATATACAATTATCCTTATTATATAAAACATATAACTGAATTGGGTTTTGAAAAAGATGTTGATTGGGTAGAATTTAAAATTTTTGTTCCCGAACGAATACCAGAAAAACATCAACGAATTGCAAACATCGTAAAAACTAAATATAAGTTAGAAATCGTAAAATACAATTCTGCAACTAAAATAGTAAAAGATTATGGTCAAAAAATTTTCGAACTTATTAATAATGCATATGCCAATTTATATGGATATTCGATACTGAATCAGCGACAAATTGATTATTATATAAAAATGTACCTCCCCATGGTACGATTAGAAAATGTCACACTTATTATCAATGAAAAGAAAGAATTAATAGGTGTCGGTATTGCTATTCCATCCATGACCAAAGCTATGCAAAAAGCTAAAGGAAAACTTTTCCCATTCGGTTTTATACATCTACTTAAAGCTCTAAGAGGGAAAAATGATGTAGTTGACCTTTTACTCGTTGCAATACGTCCCGATTATCAAAATACAGGAGCAAACGCTCTTTTATTCTCCGACCTTATACCTGTATTCATCAAAAACGGGTATAAATATGCAGAAAGTAATCCGGAATTAGAAGAAAACGGAAAAGTACAATCTCAATGGCAATATTTTGAAAATATTCAACACAAACGCAGACGTGCATATTTAAAAAAATTAGGACAATAATTTTTTAACACTTTCTTAGATAAAACTAAAAAAGGGAGAGAAATATGCGAAATCTTAATTCTCTTCCTTTTTTCATTTAAAAACCCTTTTGTTTTATTAACAAATAATAATTACCTTTGCAGCCTATTTGAAATCAGGTTATATGAAAAGTACATTAGATTTTCAACCCAAACTATTCTCTATTTTAAAAAATTATTCAAAAGAGAAATTCTCGGCCGACCTTATGGCCGGTATCATAGTTGGCATTGTTGCCCTGCCTTTAGCCATTGCATTCGGTATTGCATCCGGTGTCAGCCCTGAAAAGGGATTGATCACTGCCATAATCGGAGGTTTCATTGTCTCTTTTTTAGGGGGCAGCAACGTACAAATAGGAGGCCCAACAGGGGCTTTCATCGTAATTGTATATTCTATTATACAAAATTATGGATTAGAAGGTCTTGCAATTGCGACAGTTATGGCCGGCCTAATACTCGTACTGATGGGATGTTTTCGATTAGGAACAATCATCAAATACATTCCCTACCCCATCGTCATAGGCTTTACCAGTGGTATTGCACTAACAATATTCACAACACAAATCAAAGACTTATTCGGATTAACAATGGCTGAAGTTCCTGCTGAT
Organism: Coprobacter secundus; assembly: GCA_000803105.1. Lineage (GTDB taxonomy): Bacteria > Bacteroidota > Bacteroidia > Bacteroidales > Coprobacteraceae > Coprobacter > Coprobacter secundus. Next base: position 45,245 of record JTDA01000014.1, on the reverse strand, counting down.
TTCATTTCAAAATGGATTGCATATTTTCGGTCCTTTAATACAGTCAATTGGTCATCTTTAATTGTAGGTATCGTCAGCATCTTACTCATTATACTTACACCCAAAATATCAAAAAAAATACCAGGGTCATTAGTCGCAATTATTATTATGACAATTGTAACTTACATTTTAAAAGAGACATTCAACATTACCGGAATCGAGACAATCGGTGATAGGTTCAGCAATATCAGTAACGACGTGCCTGAACCTCAACCGCTCAGTATCAATATGAATACAATTAATCAGCTTCTTTCTCCAGCTTTTACAATTGCCATACTCGGAGCTATCGAATCTTTATTATCTGCCACTGTCGCTGACGGTGTCACGGGAGACCAGCATAATTCCAATACAGAGCTGATAGGACAAGGAGTTGCAAACATCGTAGTTCCATTCTTCGGAGGAATTCCTGTCACTGGAGCCATTGCTCGCACAATGACAAATATTAATAATGGGGGACGTACTCCTATCGCTGGGATAATACATGCCATAGTTCTACTTTTGATATTTCTGTTTTTAATGCCACTCATCAAATTAGTTCCAATGGCATGTCTTGCTGGTGTGCTAATTATCGTCTCATACAATATGAGCGGTTGGCGTACTGTCCGTTCCCTGCTCAAAACCCCTAAATCTGATGTTGCCGTACTACTGACAACATTTATTTTAACAGTCGTATTTAATTTGACGATTGCAATAGAAATAGGACTTCTCTTAGCTGTATTACTTTTTTTACGTCGTGTATCGGAAAATGTTCAGGTATCTGTCTTAAAAGATGAACTGGATATAGCACAGGGAACAGAATCGACGCAACACGAAACACTGGATATAGCTAAAGGAATAGAAGTTTATGAAATTGACGGACCTTTCTTTTTCGGTGTCGCAACTAAGTTCGACGAACTTATGCACAATATGGGAGACAAACCATTAGTTCGTATTATCCGTATGCGAAAAGTACCGTTTATCGACTCGACAGGTTTGCATAATCTTGAGATTTTGGTAGAATCATCTCATCGTGAAAAAATTCATGTAATATTATCGGGAGTCAATCCTAAAGTACATGAAACAATAAAACGTGCCCGGCTTAATTCCATAATTGGGGATGAATATATTTTCGACCATATTACAAAAGCTGTAACTGCTGCCAATAAACTTGCGGAAGAATTGTCCCATGAAAAGAAATTAAAAGGAAAAGCTCTTTAATAATATTTACTAAAAAGGCCCACCGATATAAAATTCTATATATCAGTGGACCTTTTAATTGTATACATAGGAACAGTTTTTACATCCTATCCGGTACCTCAATGCCTAATAACTTCATCCCCAGTCTGACAATTTTTGCAACATTTTTGGATAAAACCAACCGGAATATACGAACATCAGAATCCTCTTCTTTCAATATCGAAAAATCATGATAGAACTGATTATATTCTTTTACTAAATCATATACATAATTAGCAATTATTGCCGGACTATATTGTTGCCCCGCATCTATAATAACTGCCGCAAATTCAGCCAAATGCTGAATTAAAGATATTTCTTTTTCTGATAATATAACATCATCAGAAATTCTTTCCGGGAGATTTATTCCCAACTCTTCCGCTTTACGTAAAACCGAGCATATCCGAGCGTGCGTATACTGGATAAAAGGTCCGGTATTACCATTAAAGTCAATCGACTCTTTAGGATTGAACATCATGTTCTTCCTGGGATCGACTTTCAATATAAAATATTTCAAGGCACCTAAACCGACTATACGGGCAATATTATTTATTTCTTCATCTGAAAATTTATCCAACCGTCCTAACTCAGAAGAAGTTTCCTTAGCTGTATTTATCATCTCCTCCATTAAATCATCTGCATCAACTACTGTCCCTTCCCGAGATTTCATTTTACCTTCTGGCAGCTCAACCATACCATAAGAAAAATGTACAAGATCTTTACCCCAGCTAAAACCTAATTTATCAAGCAATATAGAAAGAACCTGAAAATGGTAATTCTGCTCATTTCCTACAACATAGATCATTTTATCAATGGGGTAATCCTTAAAACGTAACTTTGCCGTACCAATATCCTGCGTCATATATACAGAAGTCCCATCTCCTCTTAATAACAATTTATGATCTAGTCCTTCTGCCGTCAAATCTGCCCAAACAGAACCATCGTCTTTCCGATACATAATTCCCTTTTCCAAACCTTCCAACACTTTCTCTTTACCTTCCAGATAAGTTTCCGATTCATAATATATCTTATCAAAATCGACCCCCATTTGTCTATAAGTTTCATCGAAGCCTGCGTATACCCACTCATTCATCATACGCCATAATCCCACAATTTTTTCATCTCCAGCTTCCCACTTACGTAACATTTCCCGAGCTTCAGCCATCAATGTAGAAGCAGCCTCAGCTTCTTCTTTTGTCATACCTTTCGATTCCAGCTCTTTCAATTCTGCTTTATAATGCTTATCAAAAAGGACATAAAAATCTCCAATAAGATGGTCGCCCTTCTTTCCAGCTTTTTCTGGAGTTATACCTTCACCCCATTTTTCCCAAGCAAGCATGGATTTACAAATATGAATACCTCTATCATTTACAATATTCGTTTTTACAACTTTATTTCCATTGGCTTTCAGTATTTCGGCTAAACTATAACCTAAAAGATTATTGCGCACATGACCCAGATGCAGAGGTTTATTTGTATTAGGAGAAGAATACTCTACCATTATCAAAGGAGACTGCTCGGTTACGTCTTTCAAACCATATCGATCATTTTCATTAATATCATTTAATTGGTCTATCCAACAATTTGAAGCGATCACCAGATTCAAAAAACCCTTTATTACATTATAAGATGCAACAGCAGATTCATTCTTAACTAAATATTCTCCGATCTCTGTTGCCGTAGCTTCCGGATTCTTTCTGGAAGCTTTCAAAAAAGGAAATACGACCAAAGTCAAATGTCCCTCAAACTCTTTTTTAGTTTTTTGCAACTGCACAGTAGAAGTATCCGGAGTAATACCATATAATGCCTGCAATGTATTTATTACGGCAGTAGTAATTTTATTTTCTATTTTCATAAGACATTAATGAAGTTTCTTTCTATATACGAGAATACAAAGATAAGAATCTTTAATGAATTGTAAAGATGTGTTTTACATAAAACGCCCCAATAATTTCCCGTTATTTTTTAGAAAGCAATATACGAATATTCCTCATCAGTCCTTCATACTTAACTCTTTTAACTGCCGAATATTTAAAAATACGATTATACTCTTCTCTCGAAAGACTCGAAAGCCTCTCATACGTCAAACCCAACAATTCTTCCGTTGGCACAAAATCCGGTATCTGAGAAGGTTTCGCCATTCGATTCCAAGGGCATACTTGCTGGCATGTATCACAACCATATACTCGATTGTGCATTTTTGAAGCAATATCAGGAGATATCTCACCTCTATTTTCTATCGTTTGACAAGATAAACACTTGCGAGCATCAAGACCAGGTATTGCTGTTTGTGACAATGCTGCCGTAGGACAATTATCGATACACCGCCGACAACGGCCACAACTATTATTCAATGGATTGTCAAACGGCAAAAGTGCAGTAGTCACTATTTCTCCTAAAAAAAAGTAAGAACCTCGTCCCGGGATAATCAACTGTGTATTTTTCCCTATAAAACCAATACCAGCTTTCCATGCCCAATATTTTTCCAATAAAGGAGCAGTATCACAAAAACAACGAAAATGCGAATCAGGATAAAGAGTTTTAATAAAATCAGACAACAAAAACAGCCGTTCTTTCACAACTTTATGATAATCAACCCCATAAGCATAAAAAGCAAATTGTGGGAGAGAATCGGGTTGCCGAATTTTCGGATAATAATTCAACGCAACCGATATTACAGATTGTGCACCTTCCAATAACAACCGGGGATCACATCGTTTTTCAAAATGATTTGACATATACGACATACCATCCTGACATCCTTCGCCCAACCAACATTCCAAATGCCGACGCACACTCTCATTTACAGGAGCAGCTTTTGCTATTCCACATGCAGCAAAGCCTATTTCTTTAGCTTTACTTTTAATCAACGCGACTGCGTCATAGTGTTTTAAATCTATATCCATTCTCAAAAAGCCATTCTATCGCCCGAGGCAAAGCCCAACGCAAATTTTTTTCGGCCTTTAACGAATCATGAAATACAATAATAGAACCGTTACGAGTATATTTTTTCACATTTTCCAACACCATTTCGGGAGGCAATTTCTTACTATAATCCCTCGTCACAACATCCCACATAATGATATGATAACGATGCCTTAATGCTTTCACCTGCCCCAATCTCATATGCCCATGAGGTGGACGAAATAATAAGCTATCGATAAGTTCATTCGCTCTATCTACATTCTTAATATAGTTTTCTATCGAATATTTGATACCTTGTACATGGTTCATAGTATGATTCCCTGTCTGATGTCCTCTTCTCCTCAATTCTTCATATAACTCCAGATTACGAGCCACATTATCTCCTACACAGAAAAAAGTAGCTTTTATTTTGTATTTATCAAGGATTTCCAACACCCAAGGTGTCACCTCAGGGATAGGTCCATCATCAAAAGTCAAATACACTGTTTTTTCCTTTCCCGGAATACGCCATATCGTTTCAGGATAAAGCATCCGGTACACAAATGGGGGTTGTTCTATCAACATAGTAAAATTCCAATTGTCTGAACAAAAGAAGGTGTCCTGAATTTTCTATTCTCGGGACACCTTCCTAACTCTATACTCTTTTATTCGCCAATCATCTCTTTCAACACCGAAGTTGGATCAAGATTAACTTCCTTAAGTTCTTGTATATATTTCATTGCCAAATCCTTTTGATTTTGCCCCAAAAATATCGGCAATACATTTCTTATCATTATAAATTGATGCATTTGCATATCACGATTGACCGACCTCAGCTGATTAGCCGTCAAAGTCGTATACCATCTTAAATAAGACATCGAGTTATCAGCAATCTCCTTAAGCAAAGCTGTTGCCTTTTCCGTTTGCCCCAAATGATAATAATCGTTAGCCATTTGTATCGATATATAATCGTGAGGAATTGCTGTTGAAGGAATTTTTTCCATAGAATAATCCAATGCTTTCAAAGCCTTGTCATTTTTCCCTTCTGCTATAAGTTGGTCAATCAAATCTACAAACATCATACGTAATGTATAACACATACGACGAATATTTTCATCAAGGTAAACATCCGGATTATCAATTCCTCCCCACTCAAATTTATTCATCATATTATCATACATTTTTTCACTATCTATACTTCCGTCATTGTCCCCTTTAACCGGAGTAATACGGTAAGCCAAACCCACACGTGAAAAATATGGGCGCATATTCATAAACATATCCGGACCTACTGTAACAGCATAATAAATCGGACGTTTCCATCCATTCTTTGCATTTGTGTTTATCATATCCAGAATAGCAATTTCATTCAATGTCAAAGTATTTTTTCCTTTGAAATCAAAAATCATCTGAGATGGTATACTGTCCCGTAAAGAATCCGGAACAATACCAGCCTTTACAACGGCAGCAGAATCTATCGGAATATAAAGTTTTTCTGCTGGAATATAATTTATTTTCCCAGGATAATTAGGAATGGTCTTAGACCAATCTTCATCAGATAATAAGACACTAAATGCTTCATCAACAGACATAGGTTGGCGATATACATCATATAAATAAGCATAATCACGCTTTCCATTTCCATATTGCTGTTTAGTCATAGAGATTGGTAATGGGTCTGATTTATATGCCTGGCTTTTCATCTGATCAATATACCAGTCAGTCTGTAAATAGCTTAAATTACAAACACGAACATCAGTACGGTATCCCTCAGTCTCTTGTGCATACCATAATGGGAATGTATCATTATCTCCATTTGTAAAAATAATGCCGTCTTCCTCAATACAAGAAAGATAATTCTTCCCAAAATCACGACATGCATATCTGCCAGATCGATCATGGTCATCCCAAGTCTGACTCACCATTTGTATAGGGACAAACATGCACAATAACGAAGCTATTGCTGCAGCAGGAATCGAAGGCACAAATCGGTTCAAACCTTTATATATAGCAGCCACACCCAAGCCAATCCATATTGCAAAAGCGTAAAATGAACCGGCATAAGCATAATCTCGCTCACGAGGCTGGTAAGGAGTCTGATTCAAATAGATAACAATAGCTATTCCAGTCATGAAAAACAAGAAAAATGTCACCCAAAAACTTTCAATTCCTTTTTTCCCGGAATAAGCTTGAAAAAACAACCCAACAAGCCCCAATATAAGAGGTAAAAAATAAAAAACATTATGTCCTTTATTATTTGCCAGATCAGGTGGCAATAAACTTTGATCTCCTGCAATATGTTTATCTATAAAATTGAAACCTGATATCCAATTTCCTTTATTCACTTCTCCGTGCCCCTGAATATCATTTTGACGACCTACAAAATTCCACATAAAGTAACGCCAATACATATGATTCAATTGATAATCAAGGAAAAATTTTAAATTCTCACCGAAAGTCGGTTTCATTACCACACGAGAATCTCCATTCGGGTCTGTAGCTCGTACGGGTTTACCTTTAAAATTGGTCCACTCCTTATATGCCTCTACATGAGAAGGTGAAGTACTGTACATACGAGGAAAAAGCATATTCAGCTCAGGAGTATATTGATAATCTTTTTTATGATCGATAATTACATATTTATCCCGCTCCTTATCGCTATTCTTAATAGCCCTGCGCCAAATTGCTGGTCCTTCATCCACCAAAACAGATCCATCTCTGTCACGGGCAACATCCGAAACAAAAGTATTACCATACAATAAAGGCCGGTCTCCATACTGTTCCCGATTCAGATAACTTGCCAATGTAAACACATCTTCTGGAGAATTTTGATCCATCGGGGTATTTGCTGAAGAACGGATAACGATAAGGGCATAAGATGAATAACCAATAAAGATTACCATAATACACACCAAAATCGTATTCATCACCCGCAAAGCAACTGTTTTTTGGAAATAAAACAAATAAATAGCTAAAAGAGCAGATAAAAATATACCTAACCAAATACTGTTTCCAATAAAAGGCAATCCCACTAACATAACACTGACTAGAAACGACAGTTTTATCTTTTTATCACTTCTCTGTTTATAGGTTTCATATATTCCCCAGACAATAGCAGCTATTACCACAAAGAAATATACAACTACACCTGTATTATACGGAGCATGTAAAATATTGACAAATAACAATTCTACCCAACCTGCAACTTTTACAAACCCCGGCACAAGTCCGTACAATAATAAAACAATTATGCCAAAAGACAATATTAAAGCAAGGAGGGAACCCTTTGCATTTGTATTTTTAAATTTACGGTAATAAAATACCAGAACAATAGCGGGAATGCATAACAAATTAAGTAAATGGACAGCGATAGAAACACCTATAAGATAGGCTATCAATACAATGTACCGATCCGAATGGGGCTCATCGGCAACCCGTTCCCATTTTAGTATAAGCCAAAATACCAACGCTGTACAAAAAGATGAATATGCATAAACCTCTCCTTCAACTGCTGAAAACCAAAATGTATCAGAAAATGCATAAGCCAAAGAACCAACCAGCCCACAACCTAAAATAACAATCATCTGTGCGACGGAAATTTGATTCTCCTCTTTCAAAACAATCTTACACGCCAAATGTGTGATTGTCCAAAACAAAAGAAGTATGGTCGCTGCACTCAATAATCCCGACATCAAATTTACCATATAAGCGACCTGATCCGGACCCGATGCAAAATTAGCAAAAAAGCGGGCTGTAAGCATAAATATCGGATTTCCAGGGGGATGTCCCACTTCTAACTTATACGCAGACGAGATGAACTCTCCGCAATCCCAAAAGCTGGCTGTAGGTTCCAGCGTCATAATGTAAACAACAGCTGAAATAGCGAAAACTAACCAGCCAAAAAGATTGTTCAATAATTTGTATTGCTTCATTTTAAAAATTTAATATCCGTATTAAGATACCTAAATATAGGTGCAAAGATATAAAAAGATTGATTACAACCTCTTTAAAAGATTTTAATTGTCAGATAAAAAGGCAAAGTTTATATGCTGATTTCTTCTTTTTATATTCTCAAGGCACTCTTATACCCAAAATGATATATTACAAATTTCATATATAATAGAATAAAATCTTATTTTTGTAACAAAGACATTCTATGTATCTTCGTTAAATTTATCAATATGGGAAATATGTCTACTTTCATACAGAAACTATCGATCATTTTATTGGGGGGATATATAGCCTCTAATAACATGATTCAAGCTCAAGTACAGAACCTTTATCCAAATCCACCTGATAAAATTATAAGCACCATCGTACAACAAGGTACTGTCATGACAGGAATTGGAAATATAGATGTACCTCTATTACGTACAACCATCATCGTTTCTGGTTCTAATGATAATGAAACTTTAAAAGAGATAAGAGGCAAGCTGGTAAACACCTCCAGCATCAACGATGTAAAAAGAATTAAAGCTTACTTAGCTCCTGATACATATGACTTAAATATTCAAAACGCCACTTTATTAGGAAACGCAACAGTCAATTCAACAGGAAATTTCAATATTAAATTGAATAACCTCTGTCATCTGGACAATGGGAATCATTATATTTGGATAACAGCGGACATTTCGGATATGGCCAAAGAAGGGAATACTGTCGATTTACAAATTAATTCTTATTTAAGAGAAAACGGCAATACAATATACGAAAATAATGGTAATCCTGAGTACTTTGCTACTATCTTTCTCTCCGAATCTGTCGTATTTCACCCAGGAGACAATAGTTCCCGTTATTATCGTATACCAGCGATCACTACAGCCAAAGACGGATCCATCGTAGCAGTATGTGACCGTCGCTGGAATAGTGAAACCGATTTGCCCAATAATATCGATATTGTAACTCGTCGTAGCACTGATAATGGGAAAACATGGAGCGAGCCGACTACTATCGCTGGAACCCTTGGCAAAGGAGGAAATTATGGACATGGAGACCCAGCTATCGTCACTTGTCAGAATGGAGATATTATCGTATTGATAACAGCAAAAAACGGTTTTTGGGATGGTACTCCAGATAAACCCGCTTTAATAAAAAAAATAGTCAGCCACGACAATGGTATTACTTGGGACACTCCTGTAGACATCACTTCTCAAATATACGGGCCCAACTGTCTCAATCCTGTCACCCGACAATGGAAATCTCTTTTTATTAGTTCCGGAGCCTTTATACAAACCCGCTCAGGAAGACTAATAGCAGCCATGCTTGTACGCGACGAAGGAAAAGGAAAACATAATTACCTCTTATACTCTGATGATAACGGCATTTCTTGGAAAGCTATAACCGAAAAAGCTATTCATAATGGAGATGAAGCAAAAATAATAGAACAAAACAACGGAAATATTCTTATCAGTTCACGAAATCCAGGAAACCGTCTTATGAATATCTCAAATAGTAATGGCACAGGATGGGCGACACAATGGGAAAATAATGATATATGGGGGGCAAGCTGCAATGGAGATATGATTCTATATACTTCTACAATCGATGGCTACAACAAAAACCGCCTTTTACACAGTATTCCTTGGGATGAAGATCGTCGCAATGTGAGCGTTTTGATAAGCTACGATGATGGGAAAACTTGGGGACACCGTAAAACTATCTGCTCTAAAAATTCCGCATATTCTGCATTGAATATTTTGCCTGATGGAACTATTGGCTGTTTCATTGAAGACCAATCTATTGCAGGAGGTTACTCGATGCGTTTTGTCCGTTTTTCTTTAGAATGGCTAACTGACAACACAGACACATACACCCCTTCATTAATTCATTCAAAATCATACTAATAAAAAATAGAGAATAATATTGATATACTTTTGTATTATCGGAAAGATGATATGAGAAAAAAAATTTTAATTACAGGAGCCGGAGGATTCATCGGTAGTTTTATTGTAGAAGAGGCACTAGCTCGAAATTACGATACATGGGCGGGAATACGAAATTCCACCAACCGTGAATATTTGCAAGATAATCGTATACATTTTATAGACTTACAATACAACAATAAGAGCATTTTAAAAAAGCAATTGTTAGAGAAAAAAAATACTTTCGGTAAGTGGGACTATATTATTTGGAATTTAGGAGCAACAAAATGCAGACACCCTGAAGATTTTGACAAAATCAATTACGGCCTTGTCAAAATATTTACCGAAACTCTTATCGAAACAGATACAGTACCTGAACAATTTATTATGATGAGCAGTTTGGGCGCATGGGGTGCCGGTAATGAAGAGAGCTATGCTCCTATATGCCCCACCGATATGCCCAAACCCGAAACGTTATATGGAAAAAGCAAATTGAAAGCAGAACAGCATTTACAATCTCTCCCTGGGTTTCCTTATGTAATATTAAGGCCAACAGGTGTATATGGTCCCAGGGAAAAAGACTATTTCCTTATGATAAAATCTATAAAATGGGGGATTGATTTTTCTGTTGGTTATAAACCTCAAGCACTTACATTCATATATGTAAAAGACCTTGTAAAAATCATGTTTTTGGCGATTGACAAAGGGGTCAAACAAAAAAGTTATTTTATTTCAGATGGAGCAGTGTATACATCTTCAGATTTCCGTAAATACGTAGCCAAAGCATTAAAAAAACATTTTATATTACCACTACGCCTTCCGCTATGGGTATTAAAAACCGTTTCTTATTCCGTGGCTTTTTGTGCGTCTCTTATAGGCAAAACAAGTACGCTAAATCCAGACAAATATCGTATTATGAAACAACGAAACTGGATTTGTGATATTTCTGCATTGCAAAAAGAATTAGGATTTACTGCCGATTATCCTTTAGAAAAAGGAGTAGATGAATGTATCTCTTGGTACAAAACTGCGGGATGGTTATAATTTTAACGATACAATTTATTTCGACTTTCTAAAGAAAAATTTAATTTTGTACCCATTAAATAAGTGAAAATGAAAAAGATAAAATCGGTATGCGTATATTGTGCTTCGAGCTCACAGGTTCCAGAAATTTATTTTTCTGCAGCACAAGAACTCGGAAAGCTATTGGCCAATCAAGAAATTGAATGTATCTATGGTGCCGGAAATCAAGGGCTTATGGGTGCATTAGCCAATAGCGTATTGGCTTCCGGAGGAGAGGTTACAGGTATCATACCTCGCTTTATGTACGAAGAAGGATGGGCACATAAAAAATTGACCCAAATAAAAATTACCGAAAGCATGCATGAGAGAAAGCAAACTATGGCTGCACTTTCCGATGCAGTTATAGCAATGCCCGGAGGTTGCGGCACAATGGAAGAGTTACTTGAAATCATAACCTGGAAGCAACTCGGACTCTATATGAACCCTATCGTAATACTCAATATTAATAAATATTATGACCCACTGATAGAACTGCTCAATAAAGCAATTTCTCAATCTTTTATGAGGACAGAACATGCTCGTATGTGGGAAATAGCAAATACTCCAAAAGAGGCAATTAGTGCACTATATAAAGCCTATGAATGGACCGGCAGTGTTCGTAAATTTGCAGCTATATAATAAATGTCCATAACCGATAGCCTACATATCGACCAAACACTACAGGATTACGATTCTATCGCACCTAAACAAGATAGTTTGCAATATGAATCTGTGCATCACTATATTCCTAAAGATACCGTCACATTCACACCTAAGTACATATACGGTCTCGCCAAAAGTTGCCCAGCACCAGTGACCAATCCAATAACCGATTATAAAGAAGCGACGCTTATCATTCCAAAAGGCATAGCGGGAACTCCTCGCCCTGCAAGTTTAGGTACCAATAATGGAATTACTTTGATATTAACCATCTCCTTTTTATTAGTAGCCACATCTTTTCGCTCTGGAGTACGGTTGGTATCACAAATGTTATCTTCTCTTTTTAGTATAAAAGAAAGTGATAACTCGTTTTCTGGTATTACCATGACCGAATCCAGACTCCGTTTCTTTCTCCAAATTCTCACACTCATACTCGAAGGTATTATTTTAGCTTTTCTAATCCAAATAACTCAACCGCAACAAGGGCCCGAGACATCTTTAGCACATGCAGGCATTGCTATCGGGTGCACATCAATATACTATTTTTTACAGTTCCTTGTTTATCATCTTTTAGGAAGTATTTTCACTGACTATAATAATAAAACCAAATGGATAAACGGATATGTATCTATTAATTCCTTATTAGGTATATTTTTATTCCCCGTAGTATTTGTTATGATTTATATCCCCCACCTTTCATCAGATGCTCTTTGGATTGCGGTCGTTCTATATATTTTTTCCCGTATTATCTTTATTTATAAAAGCATTAAGATTTTTTTGAGAGATATTTATGGAATACTGTACTTTATTTTGTACCTTTGCGCCCTTGAAATCACACCTTTAATTTTATTATTTAAAGGGACAGTGACATTATACAACATTATATAGAATTTAAAAAACGCTTTAGCTTTGAAGATCAAGAAAGTTCTCGTTTCTCAACCGAAACCGGCATCAGAGAAGTCTCCCTATTTTGATATTGCTGAAAAATATGGGGTGAATATTGAATTTCGTCCATTTATCAAAGTGGAAGGATTATCACCTAAAGAGTTCAGACAGCAAAAAATTTCCATACCGGAATATACTGCTGTAATTTTTACAGCACGCACAGCAATTGACCATTTTTTCAAATTGTGCGAAGGATTACGCGTCACCATCCCTGACACAATGAAATATTTTTGCGTGACTGAATCAGTTGCTTTATATTTACAAAAATATATCGTATACCGGAAACGTAAAATATTTTTTGGAAATTCCGGTAAATTAGACGATTTAATTCCATCTTTGGTAAAGCATTCGGACGAAAAATATCTTTTTCCCGTTTCAGACGTTCATAACGAAGAGCATACAGCTCTACTTGACAAAAATAAAATCAATTATACCAAGGCGATCATGTATCGTACGGTAAGTAACGATTTTACTCCAGATGAAAAATTCGATTATGACATGCTGGTATTTTTCAGTCCATCCGGAATCAATTCATTATTAAAAAATTTTCCGAATTTTGATCAAAAGGAAATCAAAATCGGATGTTTTGGCCCAACGACGGCCAAAGCTGTCCGTGACGCTGGATTAAGGCTCGACGTCGAAGCTCCACGTCCAGAAGCTCCATCTATGACAGCAGCCCTTGAACTTTATTTCAAAGAAATCAGCAAGGCCTCAAAAAATAAATAGGTTACACTAAAATAGGTTTCAAAAATACTATTGAAACTATAAATTTGTTCTTAAAGTTAATTCTCCCGAAAGCATTGCGACAGATATTTCGTATATTTGCACCAAAGCTTTCGGGAGAATTTCATTATATAAAAAATGGGGAATTTCAGTCTAAAAAAAAACGAACGATTACGTAGTAAAAACGATATTGACAAATTATTTACTTCCGGTGAATCTTTCGTCATATATCCATTCCGAATTGTTTATAAGTTTTCTGATTCGAACTTCAGTTCCAAAGCTTCTATCTTAATCAGCATTCCCAAAAAAAGATTCAAACGAGCTGTCAAGCGAAACTTGCTTCGCCGTCGAACACGAGAAGCCTATCGTCTCAACAAAAACTCTCTCTTACATAATCTACCCAATAATCGCACACTAAATATTGCTTTTCTATATATTAGTAATGAACTTAACGATTACTCTGTCATAGAAAAAAAAATGAAAGAATCGCTGGTTCGCCTCAATAAAGAAATCAATTTGACAGATACTGACACGAAAACGGATAAAGTTTAATGAAAAAGATCTTTTCTTGGATACTACTAATTCCTATTTATTTTTATCGGGCCTGTATATCTCCGTTAAAACCACCAACCTGTCGATTTGTTCCAACTTGTTCGGAATATGCCATACAAGCTATAAAAAAATATGGCCCACTTAAAGGCACTTGTTTAGCTATAAAACGTATATTACGCTGTCATCCTTGGGGAGGCAGCGGATATGATCCTGTACCTTAAAGGCAAAATGAGTTATGAAATATTATAATATACATACACATAAAGAAAGTAACGATCCTAAAGTACAAGAAATAGTAAACATCCTATTCAAAAAAGAATCTCAGGTTCCGGACATTAAAGAAAATAAATTCTATTCCTTAGGTGTACATCCATGGTATATTCCGGAAACTACAATCTGGCCGCAAATAATTAAAGAAATGGAAGGACTTCTAAACCGACCCGAAATTATCGCCATAGGAGAGTGTGGTATCGATACGTTAGCAACCACTTCAATAGAAAAGCAAATACAACTTTTCCGGCTACAAATAGGACTTTCCGAAACATTAAAGAAGCCTGTTATCATACATTGTGTAAAAGCTTGGAATGAAATCATCGACTTACATAATAAACTAAAACCCTCCCAACCTTGGATCATTCATGGATTCCGAGGGAAACCTCAATTGGCAGAATCTTTATTAAAACATGGATTGCATATATCCGTTAATATGCATTGTCCTCAAAAGCTACCGGAGGTCATGACTTCAAATCACATATTAGTAGAAACAGACGATTCAAAAGTCACGATTCAAGATGTCTATACTCAAATATCCAACATATGGAAAATTAAACCAGAAATATTAAAAGAACAAATCTGCAAAAACTTTCGGCAGATTTTTCAATGCAAATAAAGAAAAATCTTTGAAACAGATAAAATTTAAACAGGCTCTTAGTGTTTCTGTACAAAATTATTTACCTTTGTCCATCACAGAAGATAAGTAGAAATTATTATAAAAATATGAGAAGATGAATTTCGTAGAAGAGCTTAAATGGAGAGGCATGATCCATGATATAATGCCCGGTACTGAAGAACAATTGCAAAAAGAAATGACTACAGCCTATGTCGGTATCGATCCGACTGCCGACTCACTACATATCGGGCATCTTGTAAGCGTAATGATATTGAAACATTTTCAACGGGCAGGACATAAGCCCATAGCTCTCGTCGGAGGCGCAACCGGAATGATTGGAGACCCTTCGATGAAATCACAAGAACGGAATCTCCTCGATGAAAAAACTCTACGCCACAATCAGGAAGCAATCAAGAAACAACTATCCAAATTTTTGGATTTCGAATCTGATGCACCCAATGCTGCAGAATTGGTCAACAACTATGATTGGATGAAAAATTTTACATTTCTTGACTTTATCCGTGATGTTGGTAAATATATTACCGTCAATTATATGATGGCCAAAGATTCGGTAAAAAAACGTCTGAACGGAGAAAATAGTAACGGGTTATCTTTTACTGAATTCTCATACCAGCTTGTACAAGGATATGATTTCCTATACTTGAACAAAACCAAAAACTGCAAATTACAAATGGGAGGTTCCGACCAATGGGGAAACATAACAACGGGGACTGAACTTATACGCCGAACTACTGGAGGAGAAGCATTTGCCTTGACATGCCCATTAATAACAAAAGCTGATGGTGGAAAATTCGGAAAAACAGAGTCAGGCAATATATGGTTAGACCCTCGTTATACATCTCCCTATAAATTTTATCAATTCTGGGTCAATGTAAGTGACGCTGATGCCGAGCGCTATATCAAAATATTTACATCTCTCAGCCGAGAAGAGATAGAAGCTCTTGTTACGGAACAGAATGCTGCACCTCATTTACGTCCGCTCCAAAAACGGCTGGCTAAAGAAATAACAATAATGGTTCATTCCGAAGCCGATTATGAAGCTGCAGTAGAAGCTTCAAGCATATTATTTGGCAACTCCACATCAGAACAATTGAAAAAATTAGATGAAGACACTTTACTTGCAGTTTTTGAAGGTGTTCCTCAATTTGAAATCTCCAAGGAAGAATTAAAAAAAGGAATAAAAGCGGTTGAACTTTTTACCGAGAAAGCTGGAATATTCCCATCAAAAGGAGAAATGAAAAAAACTACACAAGGAGGAGGTGTTTCCATCAATAAAGAAAAACTCATCGAATTTGATAAAGAAATAGATGTCAGTTATTTATTAAATAGCAAATACCTTATTGTACAACGTGGCAAAAAAAATTATTTCCTATTGATTGCAAAATAACTGCTTAAAATTTGGCAGTAATTAAATATTCTGCTATATTTGCATCGATTTTGGGAACACCCCAAGCAACAAAGGATTGTCTCATGGTGTAATGGTAGCACTGCAGTTTTTGGTTCTGCCTGTCTAGGTTCGAATCCTGGTGAGACAACAAACAGAAAAAAGCCTTTCAAAGTATTGAAAGGCTTTTTCTGTTTTTCAAATTTCTCACAAACACTATTATTTGACCACAAATACTTCACAACCATGTGGAGCAATATCTAAATCCAATATTTTTTGGGGGTTCAAATTCTTATGGCTCCATACATCACGCAATAACCCTCTTACCGGAATCCCCAGCATATCAAAATCCAATTTCATAGTAGACCGACTATCGGCTAAATTACACACTGCTATAGCTATACCTTCCGAAAGATTTTTCTTCCATATAACACATTGACTATCGCGGTGAATAATTCGTCCTTGTTCTCCCAATCTGTCCTGATTTATAGCTATAATCTCTGGATTTAACAAAATATCTTTTGTCTCCTGAGACATATTACGTATATCATTTCCACACAATAAAGGTGAAGCCATCATACACCAAAGACTCATATGTGTACGATACTCATCATTCGTACAACCATAACTCTCGGCTCCATAATTTATATTTTTACTCCGCCCCGATATCCCAACGACAAGCATATCCGGATCATTCCACCCTCCTGGCCCTGCATATTTTGCCAAACGTCCATTCAATGCCACAATATCTATAATGCCGTTAAATTCCGGCCGAGTCCAATTATCCATAATATCTCCTGTCGTTCGCCAATAGTGACCACCAACAGATTTAGCCCATAGCCAAGGTTCACGCCCTCCCCATTCACAAATCGAAAAAACCACAGAACGATTTGTCTTTTTCAAGGCCTTACTCATAGCTGTATATCTTTTTATCGCTGTTGCTCGGTCAGAAGGAGCTCCACAATAATCATATTTCAAAAGGTCTACTCCCCATGAAGCCATATCCTTTGCGTCTGATTCTTCATAACCATAACTGCCACACACACCTCCGCATGTTTTATCAGATGCATCCGAATAAACGCCCAAATGCAAGCCCCTCTCATGCAAGTAATCGGCTACATAACGGAGTCCATTAGGAAATTTCTCTTTATTTACCTTAATCCGACCGTCTTCCCCTCGTTTTTCTTCCTGCCAAAAGTCATCAATACAGACATAATTATATCCTAAATCACGCATACCAGAAGAAACCATTGCATCTGCAACTTCCAGGACCAACTGCTCATTAATACTACGTCCAAATGTATTCCAGCTGTTCCACCCCATCACCGGAGTCAATACCAAATCATTACCTACTTTGATAGTCAAAGTATTTGAATCTTTTCCTTTTAAATTTTGTGCCGTAATATGGACAATATATTCTCCGCTTTCCATAACTTTCCCCCGAATTATCCCATCACGACCATTATAAGACAAACCTTCGGGCAGTCCTGACACAGTCCACGTCATAGGTCGCTCTCCAGAAGTAGGAATAGCAAATAAGAAATCGGTATTAGGATATATTGCCGTTACATAAGGCGGATTTATATATGGTTTCCCCTCAAATACGTTTTTTGCCGAAGCAAAATCTAACACTCCAATTGATAATATAAATAAAGTTATAATACATTTCAATTCCCAGATTTTCATAATTATCATTTTTACTTTACGGTTCAGAAATTTTTATCCCATCACAATATTCAATTTTATATAGAGAATCCCGTTGTCTGACCGAAGGATAATCATTGGTCATTACTCGTTTATTATTTTTCCATTCCATATTCTCCACACCATACGCATGCAACAAATATACATCATCAAATACCCGGAAAGTATTATTATAAACTTTTATATTTTTATTATATCGACTGACATCTCTCTGCTCTTTTATACCGGCTTGCACATCGATAATAGCCTCACCCCACACTCCAAACAGACAATTATCAAACACATTGTTCCGTATGGTACAATCATTGACACCACCTTGTTCAAACCAAAAGTTGGCATCTCCTTCAAACAAAATCGCAGCTCCCGGAGAATGGAATATATTATTTTCAACAATTGTTTTACCCCTACAATTCAGCAACATACCCCGTGCTCTATTTTTCCCTATATAGTTATCATGTATATGTATTGCAGGAAACTTCCTTAATTCGCCAATAGCGTCCCCAACCTTAATACCCTCAGGTAATGGTTCTGACAACTTAACTCGTGTAAAATCTTTATTGATACGTTCTGCCTCCAGAACAACGGCATTTCCCTTTGTTATCAGACTCAAGCCTTGAACAAATTCTACAGGAACCCCTTTTTGAAGAAAGTCAAAGCCCAATTGTTGTGTATGTTTTAACTGTACAAGTACCTCATTGGGAGCTATCTGACGTGCAATTTGTACATATATTCCATGTATATTGGTCGCATCATCCATTTGATTTTCAAAAATACAATGACTTAATTCTATTTTCCCTGTACAATTCGAAAAATGTGTAGCATCAGCAGTACAACTAATCATACGACCGTTTGAAGGGGTCACTTTACACGATTCTACTGTTACATTATGAGTACGTTGCCCGACAATGCCCATACCACCTGAATGAAATATAGTTATATTTTCAAATCGTAAATTCTCACTATCAGAAACTGTAAATCCTGGATAATTTCTATTTGCAGAAGCAAAAACAAGTGTATTGCCTACTGTCCCTCTCAAATCTTTCAAAAATAACCGGACTTTTCTATTCCCTAAATCTTTTGCAACTAACGGAGTATTTCCCAAATAATAATCACGAGCCATAAATGCAGTTTCACGTTTATTGGTATCGAATTCCAATAAACTTCCATAAGGATATACAATCTCCCGGCTCACCGTTGTTTGTCGTTCTTCTTTACTCCTCCCATCTGTAAATACCAACGTTCCATTATTTATTTTATATGGAAAACTTTTTGGTATCATCACATCTATCCCATCGGGATTATTTTGTATTATAATAGCTTCACTATGAAAAGGACGAACATAATCAATTGAAAAATTTTTAAATGTAACATTTTTCGAATCATATATAACAAAAGGATTTGAGAAACCATGAAAAATAAAATTTGACCCTTGACCATCTATCGTCATATTTTGTACTTGTTCCAGTAAAAAAATAGTTCTTTTTAGACCTTCATCATTATTACTGACAAAACAGTACTTATCTTTTCCAAAATCTGGAAAAAAATGATATGTTCCCTTTTCGAACAGCATGGTAATATTTTTATCATCCTTACATTCCTGTAAACATTTTACTATAGCGGGAGTACAGTCTGGAGTCTGTGGCGTAACACCCAAATCAGCCATATTTATTTGACGCTTTCCCGCCATAGTACCCCAAGGAATCATCAAAATCAAAAACAAGGCAATAAACTTCATGTTCTTCATTTGCATTTAAATTTTAAAATAAAAAATCAGCTAGTCTAAACATTCCTAACGAACGAAAACTTCTGCTACAAAATTAAAAAAGTCATATCCCTTACTATAATCCAAATGTATCGGATAAAGACTCAATTATAACACCTCCTCTAAATATATGTTAAAACAATAATCCTGAAAAATCCATACTCAATATCACATTTTATATAATCTAAATATACAAATTATTATTCACAAATCATAACACCGTTATATTTGTATGCTTTTTGTTACATACTAAACGGTCACAGAAATAATACATCTTTACATTTGCATATATCAAAATCATAATCCCGACAAAAATCAAAATATGTAAATGAACAAATAAAACCGGTACAATTATGTCACCATGAAAAACAGTTCTTCTCAATGTTATAGAAGACATATTAAAAAACACAAAAATTCTTTTAGAATCTAATACACATTTAAATCTATTTTAATTATGCAAATTGATACAACTGTTCATTTGTCCCATGCAAGGAGTAAGCTCATGCATATTCTGTTGACAATGGTACTTGTGATGGCGCCATTTTTTACAGATATCGCCATTGCTGATGATTTTTCTGGAATACAGAATCAGTTATCAACTCAAAAAAACACACAATCTGGGAAAAAAATTAGCGGTGTAGTTTTAGACAAGTCGGGTATTCCTATCACCGGAGTATCAGTCGCCGTTAAAGGAACCAAAATCGGTACTGTTACCGATATTGATGGAAAATTTACACTTACTGTTCCATCTAACGTTTCTAACCTTGTCTTTACATTTATCGGCATGAAACAGCAAACTGTACCTATTACCAACCAAACCAATCTTACGGTGACAATGGAAGAAGAATCCGTAAATATTGATGAAGTTGTAGTAGTCGGTTATGGCAAACAGAAAAAAGCAACAGTTACCGGAGCTGTTTCAATGGTACAAACTAAAGAATTAGTACAATCCTCTCAAGCCAATATCAGCAACGCTTTAGTAGGCCGCATGCCCGGTTTATTGGCCGTACAAAAAAGTGGAGAACCTGGTAATGACCAATCCACCATCCGCATCAGAGGTATCGGCTCATTTGCCACTGATGATAATGTAGATTTGCAAGCACCCCTTGTAATGGTCGATGGTATTGAAACTCCCAATTACAATAATATAGATCCAAATGAAATAGAAAATGTATCCATATTGAAAGATGCTTCAGCAACAGCCGTATATGGAGTACGAGGAGCGAATGGAGTCATCCTCATAACGACAAAAAGAGGTCGAGTTGCCAAGCCTAAAGTAAGTTTTTCGACAAACTTTGCTCTTTCCTCTTTTGCTAATCTTCGCAAACAAATGAATGCATACGATTATGCACGTTCTTTCAATGAAGCTATTTCGTATGATGGTTATCTTACCGGTAACTATACTCCTAAATATTCAGAAGAAGATATACAATTATATAAAGACCATTCTGATCCGCTATTCCATTCCGATACAGATTGGATAGGCCTTATTTTCAGGAAACACAGTCTTCAAACTCAACACAATATCAATATCACCGGTGGTACTGAGAAAGTAAAATATTTTGCTTCAGTAGGAGCCTTTACTCAACAGGGGCTATACAATAATACCGACATGATAGACGGATTCAATACCCAAGTTCGATATAATAGGTATAATTTCCGCACTAATTTTGACTTTCAAGTAACCGACCGGTTCAGCGTAAATTTAAATATATCAGACCAATTAGAAGATAGAAAAGGTCCGAGTGATAGTACCCCTTATATATTGGCTAATGCCTTTGCACATCCACCTACATCTGGTCCTGGCGTAGTTGACGGAAAAATTATTGAAAATCTTGATGGAGAATACGGTTTTATAGAAAACCCACTCAAAGGGTTAGTAATCGGGCATGGCCATTTACACGAATATAGAAATCAATTAAATGGTTCTGTACGTTTCAACTACAAACTTGATTTCCTGACAAAAGGATTATCTACTCACGCAACGATTTCGTACCAAAATTATAATACACACACGATAAGATATGTAAAAAATATGGTTACATATAAACTAATCGGAGACAAAAACAATCCGATCTTCATCCCTCAAGGGCAAGACGGCAATTTTGAAACCAATGAGATATTTGGGAAAAATCGTAAAGTATATATCGAAGCCGGATTTGATTATGCCAGAACATTTGGCAAACATTCTGTAGGCGGACTTATCTTATATAATCAAAGTAAATATTATGACCCAGGACTTGCCTACCTCATTCCTAATGCTTACCAAGGTATCGTCGGACGTATCACTTATGATTATGCCAGCCGATACTTAGCAGAATTCAATATGGGCTATAATGGTACCGAAAACTTTCGGGCAGGCAAACGCTTCGGATTCTTCCCAGCATTCTCTTTAGGATGGGTATTGTCTGAAGAAAATTTCTTTCCTAAAAACAATGCAGTATCATTTATCAAAATTAGGGGATCATATGGTGAAGTTGGAAATGATAAAATCGGTGGGGAACGTTTTCTTTATCGTCCAACAGCTTACGTCTTCAATTCAGCGAGTGGTAACAACAACGACAACTGTGCATATTGGTTCGGTACCGTCGGGCAAAACTATACTTTATACACCACTTCTTCAGAAGGAAAAATCGGGAATCCTGATTTGACATGGGAAAGGGCTAAAAAAATGAACATAGGAATCGACCTCAGTCTTTGGAATGACCGGATAAAATTAACAGCGGACTACTTCCAAGAAAAACGGGATGACATCTTAGCCAATCGGGGTACTATACCCGACATTGTAGGAGCAAACCTTCCAGCTTATAATATGGGAAAAATGGAAAACAAGGGTTTTGATGGAGAGATTACATTCCGAGACCATATAGGACCTTTCAACTATTGGTTAAGAGGGATATTTACCTTTGCCCGAAACGAAATAAAATTTATGGATGAATCCAATAAACTATATGCTTATCAAAAAAGAACAGGCCATCGTTTAAATCAATACTTCGGTTACATTGCTGAAGGATTTTACAATACTTGGGAAGAAGTCAATGATATAAACCGTCCGGAATCAATGTACAATAATAATAAAATACAACCCGGAGATGTCAAATATAAAGATGTAAACGGTGACGGTATCATCAATACATACGACCAAGTACCTATCGGATATTCCGATTTCCCGGAAATATCATACGGTATCTCATTAGGTGGAGATATCAAAGGTTTTGATTTCTCAATATTATTCCAAGGATCATCGCACGTATCATTCCGTGCTTCTAAAAAAAGCAATCGTGGATTCCAGGAAGACGGTTCTGCAGTCGACTATCTGAAAGATTATAGTTGGACTCCTGAACGCTATGCAAACGGAGATGAAATCAAATTTCCTCATTTATCAGCAAATGCCTCACAGGAACATAATTATCAAGCTTCTTCACTTTGGATACGCGACGCCAGTTATCTCCGACTTAAAAATGTAGAAATAGGATATACTTTTTCAGGGAAAATATTAAAAAAGATTGGTCTCGACTCTGCTCGCATTTACGTCAATGGAACCAATTTAGTAACCTGGTGTGACCTGTTCCCTGGCGAAGACCCTGAGATACCTACTTATAACGATGGTAATTACGAGCCTTATCCTATTGTCAAAACTGTAAATATGGGCCTGAATGTCAACTTCTAAAAACAGAAAAAAAATGAAAAGACTAAGATATATACCATTATACATCATTTTACTTGTATCGGCCTCATCTTGTAGTGATTATTTAGAGAAAGCTCCAGGCGTGGACGTTACAGAAGATACAATTTTCTCCTCAAAACTTCAACTCGAAACTTTTGTGGCAGGGACCTATTATTGGGGACTACTCAGCGACTTGCCGATGTGGGATGCACGAGATAAACGTGACTGTTTTTCGGGTGCAGCGACAGACGAATGTGAAGCAGCCAATACCTGGTATTGGGCACAAGGCTGGAACACCGCTTCATTGACTGCCTCCGACAACAGAGACTCTCGTTGGACAACACATTGGAAAGCAATACGCAGAACAAATACAATTATCGACCTTATAGATAATGCACCTTTTGATGATCCCAATTATAAGAAACAGGTACGAGGCGAAGCTAAATTTCTTCGAGCCTATAATTATTGGCAATTATTTATCAAATACGGAGGAGTTCCTATATTGCGGCACAGATTTGATTTAGACGACAATTTCTATGTACCCAGAGGGACAATCGATGATGTTGTAAAATTTATGGTTCAAGACTGTGATGATGCTTATACAGATTTGCCTTCCGCATCGGAATACCCCTCAAATTTACGAGGAAGAGCATCAAAAGCTGCAGCTTTAGCATTGAAATCCAGAATATTATTATATGCAGCCAGCCCGACATTCAATACAGCTACTCCATATATGGACTTTGGAGGAAATAATACACTAATCTGTTATGGAAATAAAGATGATAAACGTTGGGAAGCTGCAGCAGAAGCCAGTCGGTTGGCGATACAAGAGGCTATTAACAGTGGTTTTTCCCTAATCAAAGATAAAGGAGTAGACAAAAATTATCAATACGTATGGGAAACTCCTGATAATAGTGAAATAATACTGGCAGAAAAATCAAAAGAAGCTATGGGTCCATGGCATTTCCCTTGGGGACCACGCATACCTAATACCGGGGCTTCAGGCTTTGGACCAGGAAGTTCTCTAACCTACAATTTTCTTAAAAAATACGAAACAAAGAATGGAACGCAACAGACATGGGACGATAATGGAGGAAATGATTTAATGGCAAAATTGAAAGAACTTGATCCTCGCTTTGCTCAGTCTGTAGCTTATCAAGGGCAAAAATGGGATAATAACGACTTATTAGTTTTAGATTTTACATCCAAAGATCCCAACGACCCTAATGATAAAGATGGAAGAAATAACTGTATTGGTGGAGCACTGGTACATAAACCAGTACCTTACAGTGTATCTTCAAAGCAATCTGTTGTACCCAACGGGATTATATTACGATTAGGAGAACTTTATTTAAACTATGCGGAAGCGTTAAATGAATGCCATAGTACACCTCCGACAGAAGCTTATGACGCGGTAGACGAAATCAGGGCTCGTTCCGGGATGCCTCCTTTCCCCCGAAACTTAAGTCAAGCAGAGTTTCGAGAACGTATTCGTAATGAACGTAGTATAGAATTGGCATTTGAAGGTCACCGATTATGGGATATTCGTCGTTGGGAAATTGCAGAACAAGAAGGTGTAATGCAGGGAAATATGTATGGAATAAAAATATACAAAATTGCAGGTGTATCGGACGAATATACATACAAACCTTATGTTTTTGAAGTTCGGTCTTTTAAAACCCGCATGTATAGACATCCATTCCCTCAAAGCGAAATGGATAAATTATATCTGATTCAAAACCCTGGGTATGAATAATTTTCATTTATATAATTTTAACCATAAACAACAAACACCATGACATATATATATAGAAATATGATATTAACGGCCTGTATTTTGGGTAGTTCTCTCTATCTCTCAGGCCAAACATCAGGAGATAGTATCAAAACTAAATACCTACAAAACAGAGCAATAGCCTTTGCTTCACAACCCGACTATCAGGTATCAAGTGCAATCTCTACTGTTTCAGGAGCAGAATTAGAAAAAACATTCACTCCTAATATATGGAATACTCTTATCGGTCGTTTGCCCGGATTTACAGTAATGCAAGGGTCTGAAGAACCCGGCTCTTTCGGCACAAGTTATGCCGGTCGGGGAATAGCCACTTTTACCGGAAACAACGCACCATTAATTTTAATTGATGGATACCAAAGTACTATTAACCATTTAGTACCAGAGGAAATCGAGACTGTAACATTCTTAAAAGATGCCTCTGCAACAGCAATCTATGGCTTAAGAGGAGCCAATGGGGTGTTATTAGTCACAACAAAAAGAGGCATAGAATCTCCTCTTAAAATAAGTTTTAGTACTCAAGTGGGATTTCAACAAGCAACCCGCCTTCCTGAATATCTAAGAGCTTATGATTTTGCACGTCTTTATAATGAAGCAGAAGCAAATAACGGAGTAAAAACACCGACTTATAAGGAAGAAGACCTTCAAGCCTATCTTACCGGAAGCGATCCCTTGTATCATCCGGATATTGACTGGTACGATCAAGTTTTACGAAAAGCAGCTCCGTTGTACAATTTTGACTTAAACTTCAGAGGTGGTAATAAAATTGTAAAATACTATGTTATGTTGAATATGTTGGGTAACAACGGACTTTTGAAAAGAACAACAGACTTGTCGGAAGACACTAAAAATGAAACTTACCAAAAATACAATGTCCGGACCAATATGGATATTAATGTGACAAAAAACTTTTCTGCGCATGTCACATTGGGATTATCTGTTGAAGACAATGTGAACCCTGGAGGACAAAATACAAGCTCTTTATTCAACACACTCGATTATATCAATCCGAATTCTTTCCCGGTAAAAAATCCAAACGGTACTTATGGTGGAAATACTAAGTTCAACAATCCATTAGGAATGATTGCTGAAACCGGATATTGGTCATACAATGCACGTAATCTAAATTCAGCCCTCCGGCTAACTGAAAAGTTAGATATGATAACTCCAGGACTGAGTGCATCGGCAGCTATCGCATTCAACAGTTATTATATAGGATATTCAAACAAAACAAAAGATTTTGAAAGATTTTCTATAACCAAAGGTGCCGACGAAGAACCGATATATGAATTGGCAGGAGGACAGGACGAAACTTTAACCGGTGATGAAAGCCTGTCCGACCAATGGAGAAATACAACTTTACAGGCTTTCTTAAACTATGATAGAACTTTCGGGAAACACCAACTCAATGCCATGGCTATGTACGAATATGAAGAACGATATGTAGGAGCTGTACAGCCTTATAGACATATCGGATTCGGCGGACGTTTTACCTATACCAACAACAATCGTTATATCGCTGAGTTTTCCTTTGGAACTCAAGCTTCTGAAAACTTTTTAAAACATAATAGTTTCTTCCCTGCAGGTTCTTTAAGCTGGATTGTTTCCCAAGAAGATTTTTTAAAAAATAACAATATCATCAAATATCTGAAATTAAGAACATCTTATGGGCTTACCGGCAATGATGAAATCGGCGGCGACCGCTTCATGTACGATCAAGAATACATCTATACATCAGATTATTTTTTAGGTACGACAAGCAAAAATCACACAATACGAGGTTTGATGCAAGGTCGCCTGGCTAATCCTGATATCAGTTGGGAAAAAGAAAGAAAATTTAATATCGGATTCGAGACCAATCTTTTAGGAAAACTAGATATATCTTTCGACTATTTTTATAATCGACGTTTTGATATATTATGTATTCCCAGCCGAAACATCCCATCTTATATAGGAGCCGATATGCCATATATGAACTTAGGAAAAACTAAAAATCAAGGTTTTGAAGCCTCTATCCGATGGTCTGATAATATTGGCAAAAAAGTGCAATATTTTGCCCAATTGGATGGTTGGATGGCCAAAAATAAAATACTATACAACTCTGAATCAATACAGACAGAAGATTATTTCTATCGTACAGGTAGACAAATTAATCAACCCTATTATCTGGAAGCCTCAGGTTTTTACACCGAAGAAGATATTCAAAATCCAGATGTAGCAAAACCTACATGGCAAAATGTACAAGCAGGAGATATCAAATATAAAGACCAAAATGGCGATAATACTATAGATAGTAACGACTGGTATCCTATCGGTAAAACATCAATACCAGAAATAACTTTAGGCCTAAATTTAGGCTGTACATTCTATGGATTTGACTTTACAGCATTTTTCCAAAGTGCTTTGAATAGAGACGTATATTTAGACGCACCCTATTACAGAGCATTCCAAGGGCGGGGAAATGTTTCTAAAGCAGCCTTGAACCGATGGACTCCAGAAACTGCAACTACAGCAACCTATCCTCGGTTATCGGCATCCGATGACCAAAATAACTATCAAGGGTCAACATTTTGGTTGAAAAACGGAAATTTCTTAAAACTACGGAATATAGAATTAGGCTATACCTTTAAAAATCTTATTTCAACAGCCAAGACAACTGCCGATTTAAGAATTTTCGTCAACGGTACTAATCTTTTCTCTATCGATCATATAAAAGATCTCGACCCGGAAATTATGTCTGGATATCCGGCCTTAAGAACAATCAGTTTTGGAGCAAAAGTTCAATTTTAACCTTTAAAGAACGGAAAGATGAAAAACAAATTATATAATATTGTAATTTCAGGTCTGGCAGCAATCTTTTTGTGTAGCTGTTATGACAGTTTGGACAGAGAGTTACGTACAACTTTGACAAAAGAACAGGTCGAAAAAGAATATGAATATACACGATACCAAGCAATGTCATTATATACTGATCTCGAAGAAGGATTCTTCGCACTGGGAAACGCTATGCGAGCATCAGCATGCGACGAGGCAGAATATACATACAAAGGAGGCGCCGAAACTTTCAATTCGGGTTCGTGGAACGCATTCAATAATCCAGATGACGTATGGGCCCAATATTTCAAAGCAATACGTAAAGTAAATGTATACCTGGATCCCAATAAAAAACCAATCAATCTGGACGCTTACAAAAATGACCCAAGTGAAAACTCTCAGGCCATTTACAAAACTCGTATGGAAGAAATAGCAAACTGGTCTCGTGAAGCCAGATTCTTACGGGCTTTCTATTACTTTGAACTTATAAAACGTTATGGAGGTGTCCCTCTTTTCACAGAAGCACTCAATCTGGATACAGATTTCGGTACCATTCAACGAAATTCGTTAGAAGACTGTATCAAATTTATTGTTGACGAGTGTGATGACCTATCAGATGACGAAAATGGACTCCCCGTAACATATGATGAAGATAACTTAGGCCGTGTAACAAAAGGAGCAGCATTAGCTTTAAAAAGTCGAGTATTATTATATGCCGCAAGTGATTTATGGAACAATCAAGCGTGGACGGGAGGTTATGCTCATCCGGAATTAATTTCTTTACCTAATGGGGACAACCCAGAAATTCGTAAAGAAAGATGGAAGGCTGCAGCTGATGCAGCAAAAGCCGTAATAGATTTGTCCGGTGAAGCCGGTTATAATTTAGGGTCAAATTATGCATCATTAGGAAAAACTTTCGAAGACCCAGAATTGATTATGGTGCGAAGAAGCTGGGCAAAAAACGATTTTGAGAGATTAAATTTCCCTATTGGTTACCCTAATGGAGAAGGCGGAATCACACCATCCCAAAATCTTGTAGATGCTTATGAAATGACAGATGGCTCCTCATTCGACTGGAATAATAACAGGCACAAATCAGAACCGTATTTTAACCGAGACCCTCGATTGGCAATGACAATATACACTAATGAAGCCGCATTCAAAGACACACACCTCGAATGCTGGGCCGGAGGGAAAAACGGAAAAGGCGTAGCGAATGCCACAACAACAGGTTACTATTTACATAAATTCATTGATGAAGACTTAGACTTGGCCCAAGGCCGAACAAGCATTCATACTTGGATATTTTTCCGTATTTCAGAAATGTATCTAAACTATGCAGAAGCATTAAATGAGTATGACCCGGGAAATGCAGATATTGCTATTTATGCCAGTAAGACAAGAGGGCGAAATGGCGTAAATATGCCACCTTTCCCTTCAACTTTAAGCCAAACCGAAATGAGAGAAAAAATACGAAATGAAAGAAGAGTTGAATTGGCCTTTGAAGATCATCGCATGTGGGATGTACGACGTTGGATGACAGCTGAAAGAGACTTGAACGAACCTCTGTACGGAGTAGAAATAACACCGGGACTAATTAGTATGAAATATGAAAAAATCGAAGTAGAAAAAAGAGTTTTCGAAAAGAAAATGTATTTTTATCCTATCCCCCAAACTATGTTATCTACCGAAGGTGTAGACTGGCCACAAAATCCTCTTTGGTAAAAACATCTATTAATAATAAAATACACGATTATGAAAAACAATATAAAAAACGTCATGAAGATACTCCTTTTATCATGTATTACGTCATTAGTAACTACATCTTGTGAATATAAGGAAGTTGCCGACGCTGAATACTCTGATCAGATACTATATATGCCTGGAGCTAAATCGGGTATATATAGAGTAAATGAAATTTCACAAAATAATGCACCATATCGTTATCGACTGGATATGGAAAACAAAAAAGTTATTGTCCCTTTGGGTATCTACCGTGCCGGTGTAAATAATAAAGGAAATGTAAATGTCGATATAATTATAGAAAACCAAATCGTTCAAGAACTTATAGCAGGAGGAGAATTAACAGATGAAGAAAGTGGCCTAACTTCAGAAATCTTACCGCAGGATAAATTTTCGGTTCCATCCTCTGTACAAATAAAAAGCGGAGAAGAAAAAGCAACTTTCGATTTGGCTATAGATTTGCAGTTCTTATTGGATAACCTACACAAACGATATGCCACAGCTGTAAAAATTATTAACTCTAATATTAAAATCAACGAGGCATTAAGTTATCTGGTCATTGATTTCGATACCGATTTTCTGATTGCTCGGCCCGGATTTACATACTCTTCCGAAAAGAACGGCACAACAGTTACATTTACAAATACAACAGCATTTGGCGTTAATTATAAATGGGATTTCGGGGATGGGGCAACCTCTGACGAAGAAAATCCCAAGCCCCATACATATCCTTCTTTAGGAGCTTATAATGTAAAATTATCAGCTACAAGCGTTACAGGAGAAATTATCGAATATTCCAGTATAGTACATCTATGGGAAGACATTACAGAAACTTATATCCTAAATCCGGGACCATTTAAACGTAGTGACAGACCTACAGGTAAAGTAGGTATTCTTCAGGATTGGAGTTACACTCCTAACGTATTAGCTTCAAACGGGAAAGGTGGATATTATCTCGAAAACGGAGGTGTCATGGACTTCTACTCATCTTCTGCCGACTTAACCAATGCTAAAATCTATCAATCATTACAACTACCTCAAGGTGCGTACAAAATAGCCTTTACTCCATACAAATTTACTGGAACAAATACTTGTTATCTGGTAGTATATAAAGGTTCCGAATTACCGGACATAAACAACATAGAAAATAATCCGGACGTATTGGGTAATTATCTCTGGAATGAAGATGTTGGAGAAATAGAGCAAGGCGTAGAATTCAGCCTCGACTCGAACCAAAATGTTACTATCGGTTTCGTTGTATCGAATCAGGCTAAGTCTCGTCTTCAAATAAGCGCTGTCAACTTATACCGATAAGATATTCCGGTAATAGTTGATCCCGAAATAGCGAATTACCTCCATGAAATATAGCATTTTACTCCCTTATATATTCATGGAGGCTATTTCCCAAAAGACAAAATAAGTTTCTTATCTTACAAACAAAAAATAATATAATATGGGCACCACATATCGTCACAACAGTGTAAGTATAATACTCAAGAATGTTATTATCATAAGTTTCCTTGCTCTATTTATTCAATGCCAGTCCCATGGGGGAAAAAATAAAGGTAATGACTTTGACCTGCAAGGATTCATCAATAAAGAAATTGCTAAAGGTAATAAAACGATAACTATTCCTCCCGGATCATATCGAGTAACGCCCCAAAACCAGCAACATTTATATTTAAAAAATCTATCTGACATTTCTATTATAGCAGAAGGTGTAGAAATGATTTGTACAGAGACTACTCGCGCAATCACATTTGAAAACTGTAAAAATATATCCTTGAAAGGCATGACCATTGACTATGACCCCTTATGTTTCACACAGGGAGTCATTACTAAACTCGCACCGGATAAATCTTATATCGAATTTAAATTAGATGATAATTATCCAGACAATCTTGTTGAACGAATTGAGATATTTGATGCGCACACTCATAACCTCAAACGGGAAACTTACTACGGATGGACGCCTTTTGAAAAAATTG
This sequence comes from Coprobacter secundus, assembly GCA_000803105.1. GTDB lineage: Bacteria > Bacteroidota > Bacteroidia > Bacteroidales > Coprobacteraceae > Coprobacter > Coprobacter secundus. The sequence continues at coordinate 13,520 of JTDA01000014.1, read as the reverse complement.
GAGACCGTACTTATCGTGTCAGTAAAGGAAAAAACTATAAATACAACCCGAACATCGACAAAGAGGAAATAGGAGACATTCTAGTAACAAATAATGACTATACACCCAACGGAAATATGCCTCATGCAATTTATAGTGATGAATGCACGAACTTATGCCTTGAAGATATTACTTTATACTCAGGTAATTGTTTTGGTTTTTTTGAAACAAACGGAACAAAGAATAATTACATTAGGTGTAAAATAGATCGGAGACCTCCTGAAACTGACATGTATGAACGCCCTAAAAGAATACGTTCAAACGATGCTGACGCTTTCCATAGCAAATTTGCATATGTAGGTCCTCAACTTACAGAGTGTTTTGCTAGATACCAAGGAGACGACGGTATCAACATATGTGGCAAATATTATATGACAGCCGGTGGGAAAAACAAGACCATCCGTGTTATTGTACCTCACTCGTTCGACCTCGAAGTAGGAAATGAACTCGAAATTATGACCATTGACGGTAACCGATTACCTAATGTAAAAATAGTAAAAATTGAAGATGGTGGAACAATATCCCCAAAAGAAATAGACGGTATCAAGCGACTAAATCAGAACGAGGGAAATAAAAAGAACTTGACACAACCAAACAATAAAATCATAAACTTAACTGTCGATAAAGACGTTAATTTCCCTTTAGGAAGTATCATTGGTGACAGAAACCGTGTCGGAAGCGGCTTTTCCGTAAAGAATTGTTATTTTGGCTATAACCGCTCACGAGGTATTTTGATAAAAGCCAGTGATGGAGAAGTTTCCGGAAACACATTAGAATGCAACAACATGCATGCTGTTCTTATCACTCCAGAAGCATGGTGGCTCGAATCCGGATGTTCAGACAATGTCGTAGTCAAGGACAATACTATTATCGGAAACGGACATCCGGAAGCTATATGTGTTACCGGATTCGGATTTACCGGAAATACACCACCGGCAGGGCTGCACAAAAACATTACAATAGAAAATAATAATATATCTGACTGCTACATTCCTTGCATCTATGTAGGCTCAACATTAGGAGGAACAATTAAAAATAACCAGATTACCAATCCTAAAAAGACTGGAGAAAAAAGTAGTCTAATCGAGACTAAGAATTGCGATATGTTAGAAACCGACTTATAAAAATTGGACATGAATAGACATATTATTATATATATACTGACTTGTGGATGCCTATTTCTATATTTGCCCGATGTCTTTCCCAACAAAGAAATTTCAATAACTCATTTCGGCATCGAACCCAATAATGGAAAGGACGCAACCCTCGCTGTAAGAAATGCAATAAACTATTGTTCAGAAAAAAAATAAACAAATTGATTTTTCCGAAAGGAAAATATGATTTCTATCCAAAACTCGCGACAGAAAAGACTGTTTATATCAGTAACAATACCGATGGAGAAAAAAGAATTACATTTTCCATTGACAACATGAAAAATTTCGAAATCGACGGGGGTGGAGCGACATTTATTTTCCATGGTTACATCTGTCCTTTTGTGATAAAAAATTGTAAAAATATTATTTTAAACAATTTTTCAATAGATTTCTCCCGGACATTCCACAGTGAAGGCATCATCAAAGCTGTTCACAAAGATGAAATTGAGGTTTATTTTCCAGAAAAATATCCATTTAAAATAGAAAATGAACGACTTATTTTCACAGATGGCAAAAAGGTTGAATATCCCTATGGAAGCCTGTTAGAATATAATACCCTCAAAAAAGAGACAGCTTACCAAGTGCACGATTACTATACCGGACCAGTACTAAAAGCCGAAAATATCGGTCAGAGACAAGTACGTATTCACCTAAAAGATGTCAAAGGAACACCTGGAAATACCATGGTATTTGCACCTAACCACAGATTATGTCCAGCTATAACTATAGATAATACCCAAGATATCAATATTGCAAATATTACTTTATATCATTGTGGAGGGATGGGAGTCATAGCACAAAGAAGCAAGAATATTACAGTAAACAAAATGAAAGTTTCCGCAGCACAAGACAGAACAGTAAGTTGTACTGCCGATGCCACACATTTTGCGAACTGTGAAGGAAAAATTATTCTTACCGACTGTCTATTCGAAAATCAGATGGATGACGCTACAAATATTCATGGGATTTACATGAGAATAGAAAAAATACTTTCATCCACATCTTTACTTCTCCGATTAGTCCATTATGAACAATACGGAATGGACATATTCAAAAAAGGGCAAAAGGTAGAACTGGTCAATGCGCAGACAGTAGAAACATACTCCATAAACAATGTCGAATCTGTAAAACGCTATAATAAAGAGTTTTATCAAGTTGAATTTAAAGAAAATCTACCCTCTGCTCTTAAAGAAAAAGATGTCGTAGGTTCTGCTATATATCCGGAAGTTATATTAAAAAATTGTATCTGTCAAAATAATAGGGCCCGAGGGGTCTTATTAGGCTCAAGAACAAAAATCATTGTAGAAGGAAACAGATTCCACACTCCGGGAGCTGCAATCATGACCGGGGGAGATACTGAATACTGGTTCGAGCAAGGTGGAGTAAGTAATCTTGAAATCAAAAACAATATTTTCGATAATTGCAATTACGGAGTATGGGGTGATGCTGCAATACAAATAGCTGCAGGGTCCAAAGACAAAGGAAACTCTCCCCGTTTCAACCACAATATAATCATCGAGAATAATATATTTAACGTATTTGACCCAAGAATACTAAAAGTTTCATCTGTGGACGGATTAATATTTCGCCACAACAAAATAAATCATTCCACAGCATATCCGGCCATACATACAACCGCCAAACCTTTTAATATAGAAAATTCCACTAATATCAATATTCAAAAATAAACACAAATATTATGAAAGCCTTCCATTCATATTTCTGGTTATTCTTTACAGAAACAATTATTCTCAGTATGTTTTTTTCTTGCAAACCCAAAGTCTCAACAAAGACGACAGAAAAAACATTCTCATACGAGAACCCATCAACATTCTCATACATATATGATAATGGAAAAACAACCGATACGATAACCGAGTTGCGTGACCCCTGTATAATCAGAGAAGGCGACACATATTATCTGGTATTTACACATTTCCCTTTCACTCATCACACCAGTAAAGATGAAAGCAAACCAGATATGAATTCTTCTCCTGGGATACGATTATATTCTTCTAAAGACCTTAAAAATTGGACATTTGAAAAATGGCTGGTAAAATCCAGCGAATTACCGGAAGATTGTCCATATAAACATCGTTTTTGGGCTCCCGAAATACACAAAATAAAAAACAAGTTTTATCTCATTTTTTATGCTGATAATTGGATAGAAGACAAATACAACGCTGCTGGAGAAAAAGGATACGTGGCTTTTGTCGGTGTATCAGATAAAGTAGACGGACCCTATGAACATATCTCTTGGTTAAAAGGAGCCGGATGCGATACCAATCTCTTTGGAGACGACGATGGCAAAATATATGCAATCATGCCATTTGGAAACGAATATATACAAGAAGTAGACCTAAGTGGTATAGAACAAGGAGATATAAAACTTATCGGTGAACGAAAAATGATTGTTGCTCAAGATAATAGTGATGTTGACAAAACGTTTAATCCTGATTATATGGAAGCTCCCTGGATGATAAAACGTAATGGAAAATACATACTTTTTACCGGTTCACCTTATCGTAAACCTAAAAACAATAAAAATTTTACACCTGATTTAGAATATGGATATTGGGTAGGTGTAGCTATCGCTGACAGCATTTGGGGACCTTATAAAAAAGAACCTCAAATATTCTTAGGAGGGCATATCGCTGTATTTAAAGGCCCTGACGGGAAAGAGTGGTTTTCTTATAGAGGCGAAGCTGGAGGAAAATCCCAAGGACTTTTATGCATAGACCCGATACCTTTTAATGAAGACGGGACCATCTCCCGATTTGAACCGACAACCGGTCCGAAAACAATTCAATATACAGAAACAAAAGAAACTCTTATAAAATAAAAAGATATGAGAATAATATTAACAGATAAAATAATTTGTACCCTGACCATTCTTATAATTATAGGATTCTCTGTCTGCTCATGTAAATCTGACCCTGATATTACTGACCCTAATACCAATAATGGGCAGGACAATAACGACCCTGAACCACCTGAGTTGATAGAGAAAGCATTTACATTTAACAATCCTTCAACTTTCTCTTACCCTTATTTCGACGGGAGTACAGAAAGAATGATAACCGAATTACGTGACCCTTGCATAATCAGAGAAGGCGATACATATTATCTGGTCTATACTCATTATCCATTTACACACCATACCAGTAAAGATGAGAGCAAACCCGATATGAACTCCTCCCCAGGGATACGACTATATTCTTCTAAAGACCTCAAAAACTGGATATTTGAAAAATGGCTGGTAAAATCCAGCGAATTAGTAGTAAATTGCCCATATAAACACCGTTTCTGGGCACCCGAAATACATAAAATCAAAAATAAATTTTACCTTATTTTCTACGCCGATAACTGGATTAAAGAAGCTTATAACCCGGACGGTCAGATGGGCACTAAAGCTTTTGTTGGTGTATCGAATAATATCACAGGTCCTTATGAACATATTACTTACCTTGAAGGCGCTGGTTGTGATACAAATCTATTTGAAGATGAAAATGGAAAAACATATGCAATCATGCCTTTCGGAGAAATGTATATACAAGAAGTTGACCTTACTGGTATAGAAGATAATAACATACGACTTATCGGTGAACGGAAAATGATTGTATCAGCCGATAACAGTGATGTTGGCAAAAATTTTGACCCGGACTATATGGAGGGTCCCTGGATGACGAAAAAAGACGGCAAATATATTCTCTACACCGGCTCTCCTTATCGAAAAAAAACAGATCCGGAATTCGTTCATGATTTGGAAGAAGGTTACTGGGTAGGAACAGCAACAGCCGATAACATTTGGGGACCTTATAAAAAGAACCTCAAGTTTTCTTAGGAGGACATATCGCCATATTCGAAGGTCCGGATGGGAAAGAGTGGTTCTCATATAGAGGTGAGGCCGGTGGTATTTGCCAGGGATTACTGAACATCGACCCGGTTACTTTCAATGAAGAAGGTGCAGTCATAAAATCCACCCCCACAGTAGGCAGTAAAACGATCACCTATATGGGGCCTAAAGATAAATAATAAAACATCAAATATTATATATAACATGAGAAATAAAGTTCATTTCCTATTTTTATTATGGATGAGCGGTATCCTTTTGGCAAATGCTCATAACCGCATATCGATAACAGATTTCGGATTAAAACCAAACACCGGAGAAGATACAAGACCATATCTGAAAAAGGCCTTGGAAATATGCCGGCAACAACCGGGAACGACACTTTATTTTCCACAAGGGAGGTATGACTTTTATCCGGATAAAAGTATCAATGATGAAATAGATATTATGAAAAGAGAAACAACAATTGGTTTCTTATTACAAAATCTGAAAGATATTACTTTTGATGGTGGCGGTTCTGAATTTATATATCATGGAAAAATGCAAGTAGCAGCCATCAATTCTTGCACAAATGTTACATTACAAAATTTTTCGGTCGATTGGGACCGTCCCATGATATCTCAAGGAGAAATAATAGAAGCTACAGATAAATATCTGGATTTAAAAGTCGATAAAAAAAATTATCCTTATACCATAGAAAACGGAAAAGTTCTCTTTTTAGGAGAAAACTGGAAATTGCCTATTTTAACGATGTATTCTACTATGTACGATAAAAAATCAAAAGAAATAGCCTACAACACATGGGACAGTACATTAGGATCGATTTTCGAACAGATTGCAGAAGAAACCCAAGAAGGTATTCTCCGTTTCCATGGGAAACCTAAAATAATTCCTCCAAAAGGAACAATGGTTTCCCTCTTTCACGTTCGTTACTTTGCACAAGGTATCTCCATAGGCAGGAGTAAAGATATATTGCTAAAAAATATTACGCTATATCATACTTTAAGTAACGGATTCAGTGGATATCGCTCAGAAAATATTACAATGGACAATGCTTCAGTGAAAGTAAACGATGCTAAAGGACGGTATTTCAGTAGTATTGCCGATGCCTCCCATTTTTCTGAATGTAAAGGAACCATAAAAATCCTCAATTGTGTCCACACCGGACAAGGTGACGATTTCATTAATGTACACGGTACAAGCATAAAAATTACAAGAGTCAATGATAAAAATACAATAGAAGTAGCCTCGCAAGGAAAAGGTTCTGGAAACTCTATTGCCATTGGTGATGAATATTGGTTTATCGACCCGACACTGGCACAACGTGGGGAAACACGTACGGTCAAATCCAAAACCAAAATCTACCAAAATGACCATCACATCGGTTATACGATTACTTTCGACAGAGAACTACCGGCAAATACCAAAAGCGGAGATTTTCTCGAATGTAAAACGTGGACTCCAAGGCTCGAAATCAGAAATTGTCAAATATTAAAACGCCACAGGGCAAGAGGTATATTAGTAACTACCCCCAAAGAGGTTATCATAGAAGATAATTATTTTCGTACTGCAGGAACTGCAATACTTATCGAAGGAGATTTTAATTATTGGTTCGAATCCGGAGCCAACAATAATGTACATATCCGAAATAACGTTTTTGACAATTGTTTGACTTCCGGGAATAAACATGGCTCCAGAGCCGAATGGGGAGAAGCAGTCATTACAATTACCCCATCGCACATACCACAAGATGCCGATGCAGAACCCTATCATAAAAATATAAAAATATATGATAACACATTTAAAGTATTCGATGCACCACTAATACGTGCCGTATCGACAAGAGCTCTGCACTTTACTGGTAACAAAATTATCAAAACATTCGATTATAAGCCTTATACTTGGCAACAAGCCACATTTCTTTTAGATGGATGTCGGGACGTAAAAATCAATAAAAACGTATTTGATAGCAAGTATACCACTCGGGACATTCTGATTGAACACATGAGAGAAACAGATGTCCAAACAGATAAAAAAGACAAATTTATTATAAAACCGATAGAGAATCTGAATACCCATATGCAATGGAACTAAAAAAAGTGATATGAAAAATAGCATTCTAAATTATAAAACATGGCTGATAATTATTTCATTATTCAGCATACAAAGCATTATCCTTACAACCCCAATAAATGCAAAAAAAATTCCAAATGGTATTTCTATTTTATTAGACGGAGACTTTCCGGACCCGACCATAGTAAAAGATGGAGACAATTATTATATGACAACTTCCTTTGGAGGATTTCCCAGTCTTATGATATGGCAATCAAATGATTTACTACACTGGAAACGACTCGATTATGCACTAAAAACACCTGTCGCCGGTGCCGTTTGGGCACCTGAGTTAATAAAGCACAATGGCACGTTCTACCTTTACTTTCCTGCAGGTGGTCATATTTATGTCATGACCGCTACAAACCCAGCCGGCCCTTGGAGTAATCCCCAAATAATAAAGGGCGTAAGCGGAATAGACCCAGGACATTTAGTCGACAAAAATGGTAATCGCTATCTCTATATCGATAACGGTCGAGTAGTACAATTGTCCTCTGACGGATTATCTATATCAGGTAAAGAAACAAAAGTATATGATGGATGGAAATTCAGCAACAATTATGGCGTAGAGTGCTTCTGCCTCGAAAGTCCTAAAATACTATACCGCAGTGGGTACTATTATATCATATCGGCACAAGGGGGAACCGGAGGACCGGCAACAAGCCATATGGCCTCTGTTGCTCGCTCAAAATCACCCTTCGGCCCATTCGAAGATAGCCCATATAATCCTTTAATCAAAACCTTTTCTCCATTTGAAACATGGCGTTCAAAAGGCCATGCAACAATATTCGAAGGTCCTAAAGGGCAATGGTATGCTATATACCATGGATATGAAAACGGACATCTCCCTATGGGACGCAAGACTTTACTTGAACCTGTAGTCTGGACTCAAGACGGCTGGATAAAATCCGGAATAAAAAACACGAAAAAAGCCAAAGACTATTTTTTTACAGAAAATACCCGTCCGAAAAATGATGATTTCTCATCCGGTACTCTCAACAAACAATGGACTTTTACAAACGCTGATGCTTATAATAATTGCAAGTTACAAAATAAATGTTTGACTATAATGTGTAAGCAAGGTAACATAAACGGTCTCATGTTACCGATGTGTGATAAAAATTTTGAAGTTCAGTTCAAAATTATTCCTGACCAAAATATTGAAACTGGACTCGTCTTGTATTACGATAAAAATTATTATGCCGGCATGATTCTGAAAAACGGAATAATAAGTGGAATACACAAAAACAGACAGCCATTTGGAGACAAAATCCCCATACCCGATACATCTTATTTCAAATTAACCATACTAAACTACAACGTCTACATCAGTTATAGCAAAGACGGAGAAACATGGACTTCATATCCTGATGCATTTGACGTCAGCGGTTACCATACAAATATTCTCGAAAATTTCGGTTCTTTAAAAATCGCTGTTATTGGAGACGGAAATGGAAAAATACAAATTGATGACTTCAAATACCGCACCTTATAAAACTTTCATCTAATGAATAGACTTTCTTATATTTTTATTATTAGTACTTTGTTGCTACACTTCGGATGTAACAAACAAAAAAAAGATACTTCCTCGGTAATATTCGAATATCAAAATCCCATCCACTTTGACAAAGCTGCAGGATGGTACACCGACTTAGTACGAGATCCTCATATTATTAAAGAGGGTAATCGATATTATCTCACACACACTATGATTCCCCCAGGCTCTCAATATGATCCTATAAAACGAAATAATGGAATGTCGCCAGGTGTAAGACTTTACTCCACTGCCAACTTTAAAGATTGGAAAGCAGAAGGATGGATTATAAAATCAGAAGACCTCCCGACCGACTGCCCTTACAAAGACCTGTTCTGGGCCCCTGAAATTAGAAAAATCCACAACAAATTTTATATCGTTGTCTGTGCCGGAAATCTAAAGCACGGTAATTCTGACTGCTTTATCGGAGTTGCCGACTCTATCACCGGTCCCTACAAACACTTCACTCAACTTAAAGGTGGCGGATGCGATGCAAATTTATTCGAAGATAAAGACGGAAAAGTATATGTTTACAAAATAGGCCATAAAATCTGTGTACAAGAAGTTGATTTAAGCGGAATAGAGAAAGGGGACATACACTGGGTTGGAGAGGAAAAAGTTGCTATTGATGATAGTCCAAGCCAAAATAAATTTTGGGTAGACAGTTGGAAAGAAGGCCAATGGATAAAAGAACGAAACGGGAAATACTATCTTTTTTACTCAGTACACGTTCCGGGAAGAGATTCATATCAAAGATTCCAGTATTGGGTCACAGTCGCTTACGCCAACCACCCTATGGGACCATGGACACAAGACAAAAATCCGGGAATTTTCTGGGGAGGACACGTCTCTGTTTTTGACGGCCCCGACAACAATTGGTGGTATTCATACAAAAATGAGAAGTTCGATGCCACATGCGAAGACTATCTTTGCATCGACCCGGTATCATTTTTACCTGACGGAACAATAGCCGTAAGCAATCCTACCCCGTTCGATACAATAACTCAAATATTAGCAAATGGAAAGATAAGACAAATGAAGAAAGCCCCTAAGCCCATTCCATCTTATCCTACCCCTCCACCTTTTGACTCACCACGATTACTGCCCTTAAAAAAATATACTCAAAAAGCCAGGCGAATAGGTGACTGGAATTTTTCATCTCTATCTGATAATTCCCCAATAAACGAAGGAAAAGTTTTTGAAAAAAAAGAAATCTATCTAAAAAATAACGCAGGGGAAACCTATCGGTCTTTAATCAGTAGCGAAGGTTGGAACGACGCCGGAATACTGAAATTTGAAAAATTACCTTTCGGAAATGATTCCATACGAGCCGTTGACATCAGTAACGGAAGTCTTCGCTTCTTTTCTGATTCAGGAATTCCTCCATTAAATGATAACAATAATTTTACCGTTTGGATAAGAGTATTACTCAAAAATACCGGATGGCGTGATATGGAAATATTGTCCATACCCAATAGATGGAGTATATATACCACCAAAAACGGAAACTTGGATGTCGTATTTGGAGAACGCTCATACTTCGGTTCTCAACCCAATAAAATTCCTCCCGGCATAATTCTCACGGAGCAATACCTCGATAACGTTCTTATGCAGGATATGCCTCGACTAAAAATAAACACATGGAACGATATCGCTTTTTCCTTTGAGGGAGATGCGTCTGTCAATGATTTACACAAAAAAGAGGTCAAAGTATATCTTAATGGAAAACTAATCGCACAAAAGTCTGGTCGTACTGTTTTCCAAAATGGAGGAGAACTATTCCTCTCAGCCGGAAATACGACTATGGTCAGATTCAATGGGCTTGTTGCCCGTTTAATATATTGGAAAGGAATTGTTTCTGAAAATGAAATAGCACGACTATCAGCAGATAACAACTAACAATCTTTGTATTGTATAACAACAAAAACATGAAAACAAGTCGGATAATCCTATTAATCATAATACCATTATTATTTTTTCTATTCTCCAAGGTTTCTGCTCAAAAGCAAAATAGAATTTATCTGTCTGGAGAATGGCAATTTTCCCTTGATAGTGCTGCTATCGGTATAAAAAACAAATGGTATTTAAAAAATTTCTCCGAAACGGTCATTCTACCGGGAACCACAGACGAAAACAAAAAGGGAAATAAAAATACAATCTTTACTACAGCTCATCTTTCAAGAATATATACTTATTCCGGTGCAGCCTGGTATAAGAAAGAAATCTATATTCCCGAATTTTTTTCGAATAAACACGTAACTCTCTTTCTGGAGCGGACAAAAGAGACAAATGTTTGGATAGACAGCCTATTCATAGGCAGTAGCAGAAACATTCTTACTCCCCAAATTTTCCAATTGCCCCCCAACCTAAAACCGGGGAAACATACATTAACCATCATGGTCAACAACGACCAGCAAGCATTCCCTCAAGAAACAAAAGGTTCTCATGCATGGACAGAACATACTCAAACCAACTGGAATGGCATCATTGGGAAAATTTATATTGAAGCAAAACCGATAAATCATATAACTGACATACAGATTTCCCCCAATTATCAAAAAAAACGCATTTCGGCAAAGGTAAAAATATTTTCAACCCACAATGAAAAGGCCAAAATTTCTCTACATGCCGAAACCTGGAATACAAAAAATAAGCACAACGCAAAGAAGCAAACATACCCTATTACCTTACATAAAGGTATAAATAACATCGAATTATCTTATTATCTGGGAAAAGATGCCCTTTCGTGGAGCGAATTCGATCCGGAGCTTTATCGTCTGACGGCAATACTATCTACAGGGACAGAGCAAGATACCTCCATAACAAATTTTGGTTTACGGGAATTTAAAACCAATAAAAATCAATTTACCATTAACGGTATAAAGACTTTTTTACGCGGAAAGCATGACGCTTGCGTCTTCCCGCTGACTGGGTATCCGGCCACGGAAGCCGAAGAATGGCGAAAGATTTTCAAAATAGCCAAATCATACGGTATCAATCATTATCGCTTCCACACTTGGACTCCTCCTGAAGCTGCATTCGAAGCTGCAGATATAGAAGGCATATATCTTCAGCCGGAACTCCCTATATGGGGTAGTGTCAATACCGGAAACGAACCATTACTCTCTTATATAAAAGAGACTTCACAAGAAATCTTAAAGAGTTATGGGAATCATCCGTCTTTTGTAATGATGGCTTTAGGAAATGAATTATCAGGAGACAGCATCGTCATAGCCCATATCGTAGAAAATCTGCAACAACAAGATTCTCGAATATTATATTCCAGCGGTTCAAACAATTTTTTAGGGAATAAAGGCAGAATCGGTAAAGAAGATTTCTTTGTAACATGCCGCACGCGACAGTCTACAGATTCAACATACGCACGAAATGTCCGTGCCTCTTTCTCCTTTGCAGATGAATTTGACGGTGGATATATCAACGGGATGTATCCCTCTACCCGACGCACATACACGCAAGCTTTATCGGGGTGTACAGTCCCGATTATCGGACATGAGACCGGACAATTCCAGATATTGCCGGATTTCAAAGAAATAAACAAATATACCGGAATATTACGTCCTGCAAATTTAGAGATATTCAAACAACGATTAGCTCAAAATAATTTACTTAAACAAATTGAAGATTTACACTTTGCATCCGGAAAATTTGCAGCTATATGTTACCGAGAAGACATAGAAATGGCTTTACGGACCCCTGAATTCGGAGGATTCCAAATGCTTGACCTACAAGACTTTCCTGGACAAGGGACTGCATTGGTAGGATTACTGGATGCCTTCATGGAAAGTAAAGGTATCATAGAACCTTTTGAATTTTCCCAATTTTGCAATCGGGTCGTACCTTTAGCTTTATTTGATAAATATTGTTGGAACAACGATGAAGTTTTCCTATCTACCATAAAAATAAGTAACTATGCAGAAAAAACAGTAGGAAAACAAACTATAAACGCATATTTATCAAATGACTCCGGAGATACCATTGCGAAACAACAGTGGTATACTCAATTGCAAAATGGAAAACTGAATCATATAGGAGAATTCGAAGTGTCTCTAAAGTCAGTAAAAAAATCAACTAATCTGACTCTATCAATTTCTATCGAAGGAACACCATATCAAAACAAATATAAAATATGGGTATATCCCAAAAGAAATATTCTCCGAAAACAGAATATTACCATATGCCGAAAAATAGACAAGCAAATGTTCAACCTATTAAAAGAAGGCCGAAAAATTTTGCTGCTTCCAGACTCGAAAGAAATAGAAAAAGTAAGTGTCGGAGGAATGTTTTCTCCAGATTATTGGAATTTCTCAATGTTCAAAAGTATATCCGAATCTCTGAACCGAACTGTTTCTCCCGGAACACTTTCTATACTTACGGACCCATCACATCCTCTTTTCTTAGATTTTCCCACCGAGTCCCATTCCAATTGGCAATGGTGGTCTATATTGAAAAATTCCCGTCCCATCATTCTAAATAATCTAAAAAATTACATTCCACTGGTACAAGTTATAGATAATATCGAAAGGAATCATAAATTAGGATTGATTTTCGAGTTTCAAATGGGCAAAGGCAAACTTCTGATATGTTCGTGCAATCTGGATAACATCATGGACAAACCAGAGGGTTCTCAATTATATAATTCTATTTTGGAATATATGGATTCCCCACATTTTTCTCCTCATGTACAAATATCCGAACCGGAATTGTTCAATTTATTCAATTCCGAAATCAAAAACACAGAAATAAAAGGTGTAAAAAATATCACATCATACGAATAAAACCCAAAAATAACAATGCCTGAGCAGAATTC
>JTDA01000013.1 GCA_000803105.1 Coprobacter secundus | reverse complement strand
TTTTTTTTTATTAAATAGTACAATAATGTAACATAAATCCAAAATTGCTTCTGTCACCCTTATTTATTGGTACAGAGGCAATTTTATCTTTACTCCATCTCCAATATGCAAAATTATTTCAAACGAGTTATTTCTATCAATCGCTGAGGAATATCTGTATTATCCAATCTCCCCGAAAAACGAGAAGCACCTTCCCCTATTGCAAAAAGAGGAACTTGCGATGCCGAATGATTATCCGATGCCCAACTGATATGAGCTTTTTCATTTAAAATGGAAATAGCCAATGACACAAAAGCATTCGTCTCACTATACAAAGATCTTACAGATTTACTGACATCCTCTTGATACCAATGTTGAAAACTAACCATCAACCGAGCCTCCTCTTCAAGGGTCAAGGGAACTTCCTTTCCCAAACCTGTAAGTTCAGACAAGAGCTCTCTCATCTCCGTCCAAGTCATACCAGGATGTTTTTTCTTAACCTGTTCCAAATAAAAAGACATCTCACTACCTGACATTTTTTGATATTGCAATAACTCTGTATTTACGTCCATTGTCCCATTTCCCAATATACATCCTCCAGTCTCATGGTCGGCTGTAATTATTATCAATGTTTCTCGTGGATGATCAAGATAGAAATCATAAGCACATTGTATACTCTCGGAAAAATCAAGAGTTTCTTTTATCATCGTTGCCGCATCGTTGGAATGAGAAGCCCAATCAATTTTTCCTCCTTCAATCATTACAAAAAAACCTTTCGGACTATTTTGTGATAAATGATGAAGGGCACACTCTGTCAAGTCCAATAATGACAATTCCTCAGGTTTCCTGTCTATACTATATTTCAAAGCATCACAATATAAAGAATCATTCGAAAGAAAAAGTATTTTGCCTGAAAAATTTTTATCATATTTATAATCATTTTTACCCCAACATATTGTATAATCATTATCACGGAAATAATCATATAAATTTATCTTATCTGGTGCTTTTTGTGGCTGTAATAAACCTGAACCACCCAGAAAATCGAATCCAGAATCTGCCCCTTGTAAACCTATTTCATAATACATATCTCGCTCAGGTTGAGTTGCATAAAAAGCTCCTGGAGTAGCATGGTCAATCGATACACTCGTTATGATTCCTACTTTACGTCCAGATTTTTTAAATTGTTTCGCAATAGATTCTCTATTTTTCGAATTCAAACCTAATGTTCCATTAGTTGTTTTCTCTCCAGTTGCTAACGCCGTACCAGCTGCAGCAGAATCTGTTATACGATTTGATGCCGAAAATGTAGTTACCACTGATTGTACAGGAAAAGAAAGAAATGTCATTTTCTTTCGGAGACTGTCTGGCATATTTTCATTATATTGCCGGGCTGCCTCCACTTGGTTCAATCCCATGCCATCACCTATAAAGAAAAAAATATATTTCGGCCCCGCTGCTCGAAATGGAACAGAAAATGCAAATAATAACAAAAATAATAATGTGTACTTTTTCATATTTCCTTTTTTATTTGCAAAACAAAAGCTCAAGTATAAAATATAAATGACAATCCGAATACAAAACTATTACAAAATGATATTATATGATAGATTTTAATCGGTCTGATTTAACAGACCAAAAAACAAACTTTTATCACAATATAAAGGAGTAATACATTAATGTTTTCCTCCGGTATCTCCACTTTTAGACAGTATTCTCCAGATATGACATATCCGCATTGTTCTCGCGGATATTGATGGGTAGTAGCGACTGAGTAAAAGTCTCAGAAAGTACAATGCCAGCACTCTTGTACAAGATGTCACTCAACTATATACGAAGACCATCCTAAATTAGAAAAAGCACTTATTTGCCAAGTAATAAAAAATACAATTCCAATTTTTACCAAATTATTTTTTTCCACAGCTTTCTAATAATCTCGAAAAATTTTCCGTTATATATAAAAAGCCCGAGAAGAGTAGCTTGATTCTTCCCGGGCTCCAAAAAAGTATTAAATTATATTTTACCAAATGATAACTCTGTCTTCAGGAGCTAAATACATAGGGTCATTCTCTGTAATATCAAATGCACTAAAGAATGTATCGATATTTTTTAACGCTGCATTCACTCTCCATTTACTTAATGAATGAGGGTCAATTTTAGTTAATCGAAGAATCTCCTCATTACGGATATTGGTCGCCCACAATGCTGCATATGCCAAGTAAAATCTCTGGTCAGGAGTAAATCCATCAATCAGAGGTAATTCCTGCCCTACCGTAGCATTCTTAAAAGCTGTATATGCTACCCGCAAACCTCCATGATCTGCAATATTTTCTCCTAAAGTAAAGCGCCCGTTAGCATGTACTGTATCCAATACGATTATACTGCTATATTGCTCGGCCAGCTTGTCTGCACGCAAGTTAAATTGTTCAGCATCCTCCGGTGTCCACCAATCTTTCAAGTTACCGTCTTTATCAAACTGACGCCCTTGGTCATCAAATCCATGGGTCATTTCATGTCCAATAACAACACCTATAGCTCCATAATTGACCGCATCGTCAGCATCTAAATAGAAAAATGGAGGCTGCAAAATTCCAGCAGGGAAACATATCTCATTTGTAGAAGGATTATAGTAAGCATTGACTGTTTGAGGACTCATCAGCCATTCAGTCTTATCCACAGGTTTTCCTATTTTATCAAGCATATAATTATACTCAAATTCACCAGCTCTACATACATTTGTCCAATATGAATCTTTCTTATCAATTTTCAGATTAGAATAATCACGCCATTTGTCAGGATAGCCGATTTTAATATATATAGTACTCAATTTCTCTTTGGCTTTAGCTTTAGTCACATCGCTCATCCACTCCAAACTATCGATATGTTGTCCTAAAGATACCTGCAAATTTTTTACTAAATTGACCATCCGTTCCTTTGCCTCAGGAGGGAAATATTTACTTACATACATTTCCCCTACCGCTTCAGACAAAGCAGAACTGGTTGTTTCCAATGCACGTTTCCAACGAGGTTGTTGCTCTTGCTTTCCAGATAAAGTCTTCCCATAAAAGTCAAATTCGGCAGCAACAAAATCATCACTCAAATAAGAGGATGCCGCATTTAATAATTTAAAAGCCAGATAATATTGCATTTCTTCCGAAGTCATCTTAGCAATGACATCGTTCATACCTTTAATAAAAGGCAATTGCATAGGATTTATTTCTACTAAAGAATCGATTCCCATTTCTTGCAAGAAAGCATTCCAATCAATAGCAGCAGTCATTTTTTCCAACTGGCTGAAAGGCATTTTATTATAATTATTTTGTGGATCTCTCAATTGCTCACGCGAGAAAGCAACCTTTGCCAATGCCGTTTCGGTCTTCATTACAGCATCTTCGGCTTTTGCTGCCTGCTCCGAGGTATATCCCGCTAATATAAATAACTTATTGATATATTTCTTATAAGCATCGCGTATCTTTATATTCGTACTATCATTCAATAAATAATAGTCCCTATCTCCCATAGACATACCTGCCTGATACAGGTTTACAATATTCTGAGAACTATTTTTATCATCAGCTCCTACAAAAAAGGCAAAGAAAGGAGATGTCCCCATTTTCTGCATACGGGCAATCATACGGGTATATCCTGTCTTATCATTCAGACCTGTTATAACCTTCAGATCATCTACTACGGGTGCCACCGATTCTTCATTCAGCCGTACACTATCAAGCCCCATAAGATACATATCACCCACTTTCTGAGCTACACTTCCATACTCATGGGTAGTTTTTCCTAATTCCTCAATCAGCTCTTTTATCTGATTTTGATTATTTTCACGTAATTGGTCAAATGATCCATAACGTGCATACTCGGGTTTCAACGGATTTTTCTTCATCCACCCACCACAAGCATACTGATAAAAATCAGTACCACAGGATACCGTAGTATCCAGATTCGAAATATCCAGACCGCTCGATTTCACTGTAACATTTTTGTTTGAACATCCAGCCACCACCATACCGGCAACCAGAGGTAAGATTAATAATCGTTTCATTCTCTCTATTAAATTTGTTTATTTTTTTCTTCTAATTCCATCGTCAATTCCGTCCATTTTTCTATTATTTCATCAAGCTCTTTCTTTAACCGCCCGTGTTTTTCATACAAAGAAGAATCTGATGCACCTTCTACCGAAGAAAGCCGCACTTCTATTTGTTTTATTTTCAATTCAAGTTCCTCCACTTTTTTCTCACAATCGGAAATGGTACGTTCCAATCGTTTCAACTGTCGTTGTTGCTCTTTTTGCTCTTCATAGGAAAGCTTATTTTCTGATGGTATTCCTTCCACATTCGACTTCTCTGTAACCTTCTCTTTTTCCAACTCCTGTAGACTATCCATCTTTTTCCGTTGCAAAAAATCATAAATACCGCCCAAATGCTCACGTACTTGCTTATTACCAAACTCATAAACTTTAGTAACTAAACCATCAAGAAATTCTCGGTCATGAGAAACTACAATAACTGTACCATCAAAATCTTTTATCGCTTGCTTCAACACATCTTTTGTCCGCATATCTAAATGATTGGTAGGCTCATCAAGAATCAAAAGATTCACCGGCTCCAACAATAACCGAATCATTGCCAGACGTGTCTTTTCCCCACCAGACAATACCTTTACTTTCTTATCCGAAGCTTCCCCTCCAAACATAAAAGCTCCAAGAATATCCCGTATTTTTGTTCTGATATCTCCGACAGCCACCCTGTCAATTGTATCGAAAACAGTTATCTCTCCATTCAGCAATTGAGCCTGATTTTGGGCAAAGTATCCGATTTTTACATTATGCCCAATTTTAAGGTTGCCGGTATAGTCTATCTCATTCATGATACACTTTACTAAAGTCGATTTCCCCTCTCCATTCTTTCCTACAAATGCAACTTTATCACCACGTTTTATTGTAAAATCAACATGAGCAAAGACCACATGGTCTCCATAACTTTTTCCCACATTATCAAATATAAGTGGGTAATCACCTGAACGAGGTGCAGGAGGAAATTTCAAATTCAACCGGCTATTATCCACTTCGTCCACCTCAACTCTCTCAAGCTTATCCAACTGTTTTATACGAGATTGCACTTGCACCGATTTTGTTGCTTTATACCGAAATCGTTCTATAAATGCTTCTGTATCCTGAATCTGCTTTTGCTGATTCTCAAAAGCTCTTCTTTGTTGCTCAAGACGCTCGGCCCTCAATTGTACATAACGAGAATAATTGACTTTATAATCATAAATACGACCTAAAGATATCTCAATTGTCCGTGTCGTGACTGCGTCTATAAACGCCCTGTCATGTGACACTAGAACAACAGCATTGGCTCTTGTCGCCAAAAAAGTCTCAAGCCATTGTATCGACTCTATGTCCAAATGATTGGTAGGCTCATCGAGCAATAAAACATCCGGGCGTTGTAATAATAGCTTTGCCAACTCTATACGCATACGCCATCCACCACTAAATTCTGATGTCGAACGGTCAAAATCACTACGCAAAAAACCAAGCCCTATCAATGTCTTTTCTATCTCAGCCTGATAATTAGCGGCTCCCATCAAATGCAACTGCTCAGTAGCATTTGATACTCGTTCTATCAACTCTTGATATTCCTCCGACTCATAATCCGTACGCTCCAACAATTCTGCATTCATCCGGTCTATACGGGCTTCCATTTCAAATATATGAGAAAAAGCTTGTTCGGCCTCCGCCATGACCGTACGACTATCGCTCAACTGCATCTGCTGTGGTAAATAACCGATTGTCAAATCTTTTGGGAAATTAACTACCCCAGAAGTCGGTTGTTGCAACCCCGCAATAATTTTAAGCATTGTCGACTTTCCTGCACCGTTCTTCCCAACCAAAGCAATACGGTCCTTTTTATTGATTACATATGTTATATCGTTGAAAAGAGGATTTCCTCCAAATTCTACCGTTAATCCTTCTATCGAAATCATTCTTTTATCCCCGTTACTATAAAACAAGTACAAAGGTAATAAATTTTATACCATGACAATAAGGCCATAACCAATGAATAACGAAAAAGCCGCATCTTACATCCATATATTTCTATAAACTTATTTAAAACTCTAAGACCCGAATCAAATAAAATGCATAAAAATAAAAAAGGCACAACCGATTATTATCGGTCATGCCTAATCACTCCGTGTCCGAGATGAGATTCGAACTCACACGATCCTACGATCACTACCCCCTCAAAGTAGCGTGTCTACCAATTTCACCACCCGGACATCTTTGTTTTTGAAGCGTGCCCAAAACAGGACTCGAACCTGCACGTTCTAAACGAACACTAGTCCCTGAAACTAGCGCGTCTACCAATTCCGCCATTTGGGCAAGCCATCCAAAACTGGATGCGAGCGAAAAACGGGACTCGAACCCGCGACCCTAACCTTGGCAAGGTTATGCTCTACCAACTGAGCTATTTTCGCATTACAATTTTAAAGAACCAACAACCTTCCAAAAGGTTTTCAGAGCGAAAAACGGGACTCGAACCCGCGACCCTAACCTTGGCAAGGTTATGCTCTACCAACTGAGCTATTTTCGCATTTGCGAGTGCAAATATAAGGTGATATTTTGAGTTGTGCAAATCGAAATGTCTATTTTTTTACCTTTTTTCAATACATCCCCTACGCTTTTAGATAGTGAATATTTTAAGACAAAATCATTCTCTGCAAAAAACTGGATAACAATTTTTATCGGTTATTCTTAATCAACGATATAAACTCCTCCCGAGTTTTCAAATCCTTAAATGCTCCGGTAAAATCGGAGGTAGTAGTCAAAGAGTGACGTTTTTCGACCCCCCTCATCTGCATACACATATGTTGTGCCTCAATAACGACCATTACACCAAGAGGATTCAAAGTTTTCTGTAAACAATCTTTTATCTGCATAGTCATTCGTTCCTGTATTTGTAATCGACGAGCAAATACATCTACAATACGTGCTATTTTACTCAACCCAGTAATATATTTATTAGGAATATAGGCTACATGGGCCTTCCCGTAAAAAGGTAACATATGATGCTCGCACAAAGAATAAAAATCTATATCCTTTACAATAACCATCTGACGATAATCTTCACGAAACATGGCAGAGGAGATAATTTCCTCAGGAGACTGTGCATATCCCTGAGTAAGAAACTGCATAGCCTTAGCTACCCGTTCAGGAGTCTTTACAAGGCCTTCTCGGTCAGTATCCTCCCCCAATAAAGAAATAATACTTTTATAATGATATGCCAATTGCTCCTGTATCTCGGAAGAAGACAATGGCTGCGAATTATTATCTTCTGAATTTATCATTCCTTGTTTCCCATTTTTATTTTTATCAATATTGAGGTACTCGTACAGATTCCCTCACTATTCTCATCTCTTTTGCAAAAGATGGAAAAGCCTGCTTTAATTCACGAAGCTTTGTATTAGCTTCTTCATAAGTTCTGAAATCTCCGACCCGCAAACGCCAAAAAGGAGAAGTAAAAGAAACATACGTCTCTATTGTCGGGTCTAAATTCCGTATCAGCTGAGCCTTATAATTAGCCTCATCTTTCGACTTACGCTGATTATTATCAGAAAATACTTGGATACGGTATCCATTGACAGTTATATATGACGATACTATTTTATTATTATTAGGTAATGCTGAAGCTGTTCCATTAGTATTTGCGCGAGCCAATCTGGAAGAAAGTCGAGCATCTTGAATAATTTTCACCTTTCCTGTGCCTACACTCCTTTCAAGATACTGCACTATAGATGTATCGGCCACTTGTGCCTGCATCATAACAACAGCTATTTCTAAAAGGGAAATAACAAATAGTAATTTTCGCATTATATTTTTGTTTAATAAGAAAGCTGCAAAAATAAGCATTCTATCTTATTTTCGCAGCTTTTTATCTTATTTTAAATATCAAAATGCATTGATAATTCCCATAAAGCTATCTACTTCCAATGCTGCTCCTCCAATTAAACCGCCATCGACATCGGGATTGGCAAATAATTCTTTTGCATTAGAAGGTTTACAGCTACCACCATAAAGGATAGAACAATTATCAGCAACCTCTTTTCCATACTTATCAGCAAGAGTTTTACGAATAAATGCATGCATTTCTTGAGCTTGCTCCGCTGTAGCTGTTTTACCTGTACCGATAGCCCAAACCGGCTCATACGCTAAAATTATCTTCCCAAAATCTTGTGCAGCCAGATTAAACAAAGAGCTCTCAATTTGAGATTTTACTACATCAAAATGTTTGCCAGCTTCTCTTTCTTCCAAAACCTCTCCAATACAGAAAATTGGAGTCAATCCATTTGCTAATGCCAATAATACTTTCTCTTTCAAAATCTCAGGAGTCTCATGATAATAAGCACGACGTTCTGAGTGACCTAAAATTACATATTTAGCACCCGTAGAGGCAACCATCTCGGCAGAAACTTCTCCTGTATATGCACCTGAAGCTTTGTCTGCACAATTCTCAGCAGCAACACCAATCTTATTTGTATCGATGGCATCAACTACACTTGCCAAATGAATAAACGGAGTACCGATTATAACATCACAATTGGGAGTTTTGCCCGCCAAAGCCTCATTTAGGCCTTTTGCCAATTCAAGACCTTCCTGAAGGTTCTTGTTCATTTTCCAGTTACCTGCAACAATGTTCTTTCTCATAATTAATATTATTGTGTTATACAATGAAGTTACACTTCTTTATTATCATTTTTTGTCGTTTCCTTTTCTATGTTTATTCTTTTCCCTTTTGACCGCAATGCCTTTTCCTGCCGACGCTTCATCCTCAAATTTTTAATATTAACGATAATAGCCGCAACAGTCTTTTCCGTCAATAAAAGAATAAGCATAGGCACAAGATATATCAAAACCAAAAACATAATGCGCCTGTCGGCATTATACATACGAATCTGACCTAAAGAAAGCTTTTCTAACGGTGCCGTAAGGACCGACTCGTCAGGTAAAGACGATGCACTCCGCTTCCAATAGATGACACCATCTTTTAATAATACCATGCTGGGATTTGCCCGCATGATAGTTTTTATGGCAGTCTCATCCATATAATAAAATGGATATTCTGCACCAGTATCGTCCTGCCACCGTGCAATATCCTCCTGCGAAGAAGCTGTCACGCAATAAAAATTATATCCATGAACCAGTGCATAATCATAGATTTCATTAATTCGGTCTATTTCACTATCATCTGCCTTTGCAATATCAGAAGATAAAAGTAGAAACTGGTAATTTTTATTAGTCAATATTTCGTCCGTCACATCTCCCAAATCAGGAGAGATAATCATAAAATCTTTTATAAACTCGTCTTCTTGTATTACAGGAGTTTTCTTCTCCACTCTATCTACAAAAGTCCAGGTAGTATCATCTACGGGATAATTATCAAGGGTAAACTCCTGCTGTTTCCCGTCTTTTTCATATATAAATAAATATTCTCCGGAACTCCCTGTACCAGAAGATTCCGTACCCATCGCTTTTGCCAGATTCAATCCGCTTTTGTATGGCCGAAAATCAAGGATGGGTTGATAATTATACCCAATCCAAGATATAGCAAATACAAAAATCAAAGAATAAAGTACCGTTATCCACTGTACAGGACGATTATATATCCCTCGGATACGATTATTAAAAATGAATAAAAATATGGTAATAGCCAATAACAACACATTTTTGAAGAATGTCTGCCAATTGGTCAAGATAAGGGCATCACCAAAACAACCACAATCACTCACAGGATTTGCTATCGCCAAATATAATGTGAGTGGAGTCATAAATATCATCGTAAATAAAACCAACCAAGAAGTCAAACGACGATATGAACCCAAAAACATGTTTACCCCAATCATAAATTCGAATGCAGCTAAAAGCACTGCAAATATCAGAGACAAGGGGATAAGAAATTCTAAACCGAAAGCAACAAAATAATCATTAAATTTATATACGGATCCCATTGGGTCTATGGCTTTCACAAAACCAGAAAATATAAAAGTAGCCCCAACCGCCCATCTCGACAAAATGATAAGAAGCCTTATCCACCATTTATTCTCAATAGACTCTACCGTATTTTTATTCTCCATATTCCAATTTTATCAATCCGAATAAAGAATAGTTCACCATATCCATATAATTGGCATCTACTCCTTCTGAAACTAATGTTTCACCTTGATTATTTTCTATTTCTTTCGTCCGATTTATTTTCATCAAAATGAGATCGGTATACGAACTGATACGCATGCTACGCCAAGCCTCATCATAATCATGATTTTTAGCAAACATCAAATTTTTTGTATCGTTCATGTATTTATCATATAGTTCAAGAGCCTTATCTACCGATATATCTTTCTCATCTGAATACCCTAATGCAAGTTGAATTAGTCCAATAATTCCATAATTCACAATACCTATAAATTCCGAACGAATTCCCTCATCGACCATTGTCTCCCCTTTTATCTCAATACTACGAATACGTTTGGCCTTGATAAATATCTGATCGGTAATGGATTGTGGACGCATAATACGCCACGAAGGACCGTAATCCTGCAATTTTTTTGCATACAAATCACGACATACGGCTATCACATGTTCAAATTGTGCAACGGTATCTGCCATAAGATATTTTTTAATTTTGCAAAGGTACAAAAAATAATATACCCCTAACCTTCTCTTTTCAGGAAAATTTTTCTTATTTGTTATTTATTTTAACGCCTCGTACAGAATGTTATAAAAAGAGAACCTAATGCCATACATATACCGACTCCTGTTACTCCTTCCCAACCAAACAAATGCCAAAATGTACCAGCTAAAAATGTACCTAAGGAACCTCCAATAAAATATGTCGTCATAAAAATTGTATTCACTCGATTAGATGCTTTGGGAGCCAATGAAAGGGCACATGTCTGGTTACTAATCTGAATACATTGCATTCCTATATCAATCATAATAATACCGATAATAAAACCGAGATAAGTATCTTGAAAAAGATACATAATACACCATGATACGATTATAATAATTCCACCTATATAATTCAAGTTACGTACACCCCATTTAGGAACATAACTTCCAACCAACGATGCTGTCAATGCTCCTGCCATACCACAAAGCCCCAACATCCCAATAACATTATTTCCTGCATAGAATGGCTCTCCGCTCATTTTGAAAGCTAAACATGCCCATAGTGCCAAGAAGCTACCGAAAGCCAGACCTGCCCGCGCAGACACCATACGAATGGTCGGATTATCTCTAAAAAGAGTAAATAGTGATCTCATCAAACCGCCATACGTTCCTTTATAATTTGAAGGCATATCAGGTAATATTCGCATTACTATAAAAATACAAAGCAACATCATGCCAGCAGCTATATAATACATCGACCTCCAACCACAATACTCCCCTACAATACCACTTATCACTCGAGAACCAAGGATACCTGTCAATAATCCACTTACCAACAATCCGACATTACGAGCCTTATTCTCCGGTTTAGAAAACTGTGAAACTATAGGGATAAAGATTTGTGGCATTACCGAACATATCCCCGTAACAAGTGACGCAATCAACACAAAATACATATTCAGAGATATCGCAATCGAAAACATAGATATGACTAATAGCAAAAAATTAATCACAATGATACTCCTACGCTTATACAAATCCCCCAAAGGAATAATGAATAAAAGTCCTATGGCATAACCTATTTGTGTAGTCATCGGCATGAGATTAGCAACAAACTCTGAAACTTGCAAATCAGAGCTTATCTTATTAAGCAACGGCTGATTATAATATAAATTGGCTACTGAAATCCCTGAAATAATAGCCAGCATCCACAACAAAGACGCTGGTACTCCCATGTTCTCCTCTAATTTCCGTTTCATGCTACAAAAATAATGATTTTGAAACAATCTGCTACTAATGATAGAGAAGATGAATAAGCATGACATTCTATTTTTAACAAAATAAATCTGGCAAATATCCTTTCATTTTTGAAAGATTATTTGCCAGATTTAATGTTCAGCTCCAAATTATTCCAACAACGTAGTAAGAACAAACAAGAACTATTACAAAATGTAACTTAAAATACAAGTTTCAGTTCGAAAAATCAAAAATCTAAGAACTTGAATTTAATTTATCAAAATTTCCAACCTAAAGAGATTTGAAACATTTCATTTTTGCTATTATCTCCAATAATATAGCTATTCTTTATAGAGTTAGTAAGACCTATCCCATAACGAACATCTGCAATCATTCCAAACTTAAATTCATATCCTAATCCTACTGCAAACATTAATTCAAAACCGTTGAATGCTTTCGAATTTTTAATATGAACCCCTTCATATACATTAATTTTGTCATAAACTTTTACTCCCAACTGCGGGCCTAATTCAAGACTAAGATTATCTATTAAATACACCTTTGCCATAACCGGCAACGTTAAATAATTAACATGCATATTTCCCCCGTCAAAATTAGCGCCCATCATAGAGAACAACAGTTCTGTCTGCAATCCTAAATAATCATTATAACGATACATTGCAAATACACCGACATTAGCTCCCCCCTTCCACGATGAGAATCCTGATTTCGTAATCGCCGAAATATTCACACCGACTTTTGGACCCCAATACACTCTATTTTCCTGTGCTGAAGCCAATGAAGCCCCAAGGAATAACATCATCATTAACATCGATAAGATTTTCCGTTTCATACTTCTTTCATTTTAGTTTATAGTATTAATTAATCTACAGATATCATGATAAATTCTCAATGCTGATAAATCATTCATTTCAATTCATGACATCTATTACTTTCATTCCTCACTATTTCTTTTTGGTCTTTTCCCATGCCAATGCATATTCATCCAATATCAAACGAATGCCCTTCCCTATCTTCTGATAATCCTCTTTATTCAGATTAGCCAAAGATGCACGTACCGACCAATTCGGCCCATCAAAACCACTTCCGTTCAACAAAACGACACAAGTATCTTTGGCCAAACGGATAACAAAATCAAGAGCATCATAATTCTCAGAGAGGTATTGAGCAAATTCATCTCCATATATTTTTTTTGCCCAGACCATAATGTCTATTTCCGAATAATAACCAGCCCTCAAGGCATCGGGAACAAGTTTAAAACCTGTATTTTCCCACATAGCTTCTAACCTCTCATGTATGATTTTCTGCATCTTATTTTTATACAAATCTTTATTATCAAATAAAGCATAAGCTGCAAATAAGGCCATCTGCATTTGTTGTGGTGTAGACAAACCTGCTGTATGATTCAGTGCTACCATGCGACTATCAGCAACTAACCGGTCCATAAACAAAATTTTATCTGGTTCTAACGATAAAGAACTATATCTGCGACACAAATCATCTCTTTTATCTTTAGGAAGAGTTGCTATCATTTCATCATAAATATTATCATGACTCAATGCTATTACAGCCAAACGCCAGCCCGTCGCACCGAAATATTTAGAAAAAGAATATACACATAAAGTATTAAGTGGCAACTCATACATCAACGACTTGAAATGAGGAACAAAAGTACCATATACATCATCTGTAATAATCATCAAATTCGGATTATTCTCTTTCACAATCTTCACGATACGATCAATACTACGCTCATCAAGTGTATATGAAGGAGGATTACTCGGATTCACAATATAGAGTATTTTTACCGATTTATCTTTTAATTTATCAAGTTCCTCATCTGGATATTGCCAAGTATGCAGCCCATTTTCTGTCATTTGAGAAGCTTGTATATTAGTTACTTTAAAACTAAAACGATCCAACTCCGGAATCTCGATATACGGTGTAAATATCGGTGTCATCAGTGCAATATGGTCGCCTTTATTTACTAAATGATTTACTTGTAACGAATCGAAAATATAACACATTGCAGCCGTCCCTCCCTCTGTTGCAAACAAATCAAACTTTCCCGGCAAAGTTTTCCGATCACACATTTCTTGCAACAAATAGTCTCCTACTATATCTTCTGCAAACCTCAACATTCGATCTGGTACCGGATATTGGTCTCCAATAACAGCCTCTGCCCACTCATGTACCAGCTCATCCGGAGCATATTTTTTCTTATCAAGAAAATAACGATAAGTTTTTTCAAGCAGATCGGCACCTAATTCTGCCTTATTTCTTTTAAGGAATTCCTCAAAGCGCCCGGATATACCTTTCGGCATAGGAATTCCGGCTATACCTTCAGGCATATCAAAAGTACGCCGGCACTCTTCCATCCCAAATTTTCCCAATAAAAAAAATGCTTCTCTCGGAACTGTAGATATCCAGTTTGGATTTCCCCTACCTGCATTAAGAAACATACAAGAAGACTTACGGGTATGGTCCTCAGCATATTCTATTAATTTATTTTTTATTTCAAATGGACTCAAATTTTCTAATCCTTCTTCTTCTTTACGCTGCCTTTTATTTACCATGGCCGGCGCCAACTTTTCTTTACAATCCATATAACATATAATTTACTGTGAATACTAAAAAATCAAATCTCTATAAATATCATGACATAAGTAAAACAATAACGACTCCCCATAATATAAGCAATGTATTCCCTATAGCATACGTTACCGTATATCCCAATGCCGGTATCGTACTATCAAGAGATTCTTGTATTGCACCCAAAGCTGCAGTAGTCGTACGACTCCCCGCATTACATCCCAAATTGATAGCCGGATGAAATTTAAAAATCTTATTTCCTACCCATATTCCTAATAACAAAGGTATCGAAGTAGCCAATACTCC
Source organism: Coprobacter secundus (assembly GCA_000803105.1). Lineage (GTDB taxonomy): Bacteria > Bacteroidota > Bacteroidia > Bacteroidales > Coprobacteraceae > Coprobacter > Coprobacter secundus. The sequence continues at coordinate 112,034 of JTDA01000013.1, read as the reverse complement.
TGCTACGAACAACATAAATCCAGCTTCCTTGATACCTTCAAGAAATGTAGGACCTGCAGTTATTCCTATCACAGCAATAAACATATTCAATCCTAAATTATTCAATATCCAGACTGCTGGTTCTGGTATACGACCAAACGTTGGGTGTTTTGTACGCAACCATCCAAAAAACAAACCGGCAATTAATGCTCCACCACTCGTACTAAGGCTTATCGGTACCCCTCCAAGCCTCAAAGTTAAGGCTCCGACAATGCCCCCAATAAGAATACCCAATCCTACAAAAATAAGGTCAGTCTTATTCGTAGGCCGATCAATATATCCCAACAACGGTGCCGCAGTAGATACTTCTCTGGTCATACCCATTATCTGTAACAAATCTCCTGCTTGCAACTTAAGCCCTGGTAATACAGGTATTTCAACTCCCGAACGTTTTATCGATTTGATAAGAATTCCATGCATAAATTTCTGTCTACGAAGTTCTTCTACCGTCATACCACATGCTGTTTTTTTTGTCAATAATACCATAATCGACTCCACAGGAAATGTCAATAATTCCGGATCATTGATTTCTTCTCCAACCCAACTCTCATCTTGGATTACCGTCTCTCTTCTACCACTTAAAACGATTTCATCTCCTTTTTTTATCTTTAAATCTGGAGTTTCTTCTACGATTTTACCATCGATACGAACCCGATCTACAAAAATACGCCTTCCCATCGACTGCATTTTTTCCTCTATCTCTGATACAGAACGAGGGGTATCAAACCAATTTGTATCCACTTTATAAGCACGAAATACAACCGGACGATTAGCATCAACAAATGCGGGATCCTCTCCTATACTACTTTTCTGTAACTGTTCTTCCAGCTCTTTTGTTTCCTTTCGAACTTTATCTACTCCTCCTAATAACTTAGGTCCAAGTGTTCCTAATATATAGGCAGAACCTATTGTTCCAAAAATATAAGTTACAGCATAACATACAGGCATAATGTTTATCCAGGCTTGTTTATCGGCAGCCGAAGCTCCTAATGTATTGATTGTATCTGTACCAACTCCTATAACCGCCGATATTGTCTGAGCACCAGCAAATAATCCGATAGCCTCTCCAGGATTATACCCCAATATTTTTGCAATAACGACTGTAACAACAAGGCACAATACACATAATACACAAGCAAAAATTACCTGATGAATGCCATCACTTCGCAATGATTGGAAAAATTGTGGTCCCACACTATATCCAATAACAAAAAGAAATAATAAGAAAAAGACAGATTTAATCGGCCCAGGTATAGCAATATCCATTTGCCCGACAAGGACACCGACTAATAATACAGATGTAACAGTTCCCAAAGTAAAACTTTTATATTTTAACTGTCCTATCCAAAAGCCGATACCAATTGTAAGAAATATTGCCATTTCCGGATACGTTCGAAAAAAATGAAGAATCATTTCCATAATTAAATATCATTAGTTGATTAATAATCTCATTCTCCTTTTGATAACAACCGGAAATAAAAAATGTTGAAAAAAATAACAATGAACATTCTTCAAAAAAAGAGGATAAACCATTTTTTACACAATAATTGCATAAAAATTCTATTGTAAACCACAAAATTTATTTATATTTGCCTCAAAAATGCAATGTCGACATAGCAAAATGAGAGAAAATATAGAACATGAAGGGATAATAACCAATATTAGGAACAGTGCCGTCGATGTCCAAATTGTTCAGTATTCAGCATGTTCGAACTGTCATGCCCAATCAGCATGTACTATGTCTGATAAAAAAGAAAAAATGGTAGAAATACCTTGTAACAACGATATGGATTTCAAAATTGGAGATAAAGTTTTGATTATTGGCAATAGCTCAATCGGGCCACAAGCCATTCTTATAGCATTTCTTTATCCATTTATCCTCTTATTTTGCACTTTATTTATTATCTATTCGGTAACTTCTGACGAAGTCTTGTCAGGAATATTGTCATTGGCCACATTAATACCCTATTATATAATATTATATTTTTTAAAAAGCAAACTAAAGAAAAAATTTGAGTTTTCTATCAAAAAAACGTGAAGAAAACAAACATTGAAAAACATAAACTCAAAACATTAATATAGATGAATCTAATTTTAATTGCTATTCTCTCTTTGGGTGCAATTGGAGCCATTAGTGCTATTATTTTATATCTTGTTGCCCAAAAATTTAAAATTTACGAAGACCCTCGTAATGCTTTGGTGACTGAAGTACTACCAGGAGCAAATTGCGGGGGTTGCGGATATCCGGGATGTCAAGGATTTGCCGATGCATGTGTCAAATCAGAAAGTCTCGAAGGTATGATGTGCCCGGTAGGTGGAACAGTTGTCATGTCTAAAGTAGCAAGCATATTAGGTAAAGAAGTCGCAAGCACCGCTCCTATGATTGCTACAGTAAGATGTAATGGTAACTGTACAAATCGTGTACATACCAATATCTATAACGGAGCGGCAAGTTGTGCAATCGTTTCCACTCTTTATGCCGGAGAAACCGGATGTTCTTTCGGGTGTCTTGGATGTGGAGATTGTGTTAACGCATGTCAGTTCGATGCTATACATATCAATCCAGAAGCATCATTGCCAGAAGTCGATGAGGAAAAATGTACGGCATGTGGGGCTTGTGTAAAAGCCTGTCCTAAAATGATAATTGAGCTAAGAAAGAAAGGCCCCAAATCACGCCGAATTTTCGTTTCATGTGTCAATAAGGATAAAGGTAGCATAGCCCGAAAAGCTTGTACCGCAGCTTGTATAGGATGTGGAAAATGTGAAAAGACCTGTCCTTTCGGAGCTATTACTGTTGAAAATAATCTGGCATACATAGATGATAACAAATGTCGTCTATGTCGGAAATGCGTTGAAGTATGCCCCACCGGAGCTATTCTCTCTCTAAATTTTCCTCCTAAAAAAAGTGATACAGCATCATTGGTAGCAGAGGATTCGAACGCCTAATTCAGTATATAGATCATAAAAGATATTGTCATGTTAAAAACATTTCGTATAGGAGGCATCCATCCGGACGAGAATAAATTATCTGCCGGAAAATGTATTGAAACTGCCGCTATCCCAGAACAAGTAGCCATAATGCTATCTCAGCATATCGGAGCTCCAGCCCAGGCTATAGTTGCCAAAGGAGATCATGTCAAAGTCGGAACCTTGATAGCTAAAGCAGGAGGATTTGTCTCTGCTAACATACATTCTCCGGTATCAGGGACTGTCACTAAAATAGATAGTATCATAGATACATCAGGATATAGTAAACCTGCTATTTTCATACAAGTAGAAGGTGATGAATGGGAGGAAAATATAGAACGTAATGACTGCCTTAAAACTGAGTGTAATTTATCTCCCAAAGAAATAATACAAAAAATCAGCGAATGTGGAATTGTCGGTATGGGTGGAGCTACTTTCCCTACTCATGTAAAACTATCTCCTCCCCCTGGAATGGCTGCAACAATTCTTATTATTAACGCAGCCGAATGCGAACCATATCTGACATCAGATCACCAGCTCATACTTGAAAAAGGAGAAGAGATTCTGATAGGAACAAAAATCCTAATGAAAGCCATACAGGTGAACAAGGCCGTCATCGGAATAGAAAATAATAAGCAAGACGCTATTGAATTACTCACTCGCCTAACTATAAAGTATCCAGGTATTGAAGTCTGCCCCTTAAAAATGAAATATCCACAAGGCGGTGAAAAACAACTTATCGACGCCATCATTCGACGTCAAGTCCCCAGCGGAAATCTGCCCATAGCTACAGGGACTGTAGTGCAAAATATAGGCACAGCTTTTGCAGTTTACGAGGCTGTACAAAAAAATAAGCCCCTATTTGAAAGAATTGTAACCGTTACTGGAAAATCATTGAATAGCCCTTCTAATTTTAAAGTTCGAATAGGAACACCTATCGGACAATTAATTCAAGCTGCTGGGGGAATGCCTGAAGACACAGGAAAAATTATATCGGGAGGCCCGATGATGGGGAAAGCAGTTACAAATACAGATATTCCTGTTACTAAGGGATGTTCCGGAGTTCTTCTGATTAGAAAAAATGAGGCTATACGTAAAGAAATGTCCAATTGTATACGCTGTGCAAAATGTGTCTTCGTATGTCCTATGGGATTAGAACCTAATTTATTAATGAATCTTGCCAGTCACGCCTTATGGGATAAGGCAGAAAGCAATCATATTATGGACTGTATTGAATGTGGCTCTTGCAGTTATACCTGTCCTGCATATCGTCCATTATTAGATTATATAAGATTGGGAAAAGGAAAAGTAGGAAATATCATACGAAGTCGTGCTGTTAAAAAATAGAAAATGTAAATCCTTTATATTTATGAACAACAAACTAATCATATCATTGTCTCCGCACATCCATGGGGGAAACACGACCTCAAAAGCTATGCACGGAGTACTTATCGCACTGATACCGGCATTTATCGTCTCATTGTTCTATTTTGGACTTGGAGCTCTTATCGTAACCATCACTTCAGTTCTTGCCTGCGTAATATTCGAATATCTTATTCAAAAGTATTTACTCAAAGCAAAAAGCAGTATTCATGATGGTTCGGCAATTATAACCGGAGTATTACTAGCATTTAATCTACCTTCAAATTTACCTATTTGGATTATCATTATAGGTGCACTTGTTGCAATTGGCATTGGAAAAATGTCATTCGGAGGATTGGGATGTAATATTTTCAATCCGGCTTTGGTAGGTAGGGTATTCTTACTGATATCTTTTCCTGTACAAATGACCACCTGGCCTAAACCTGAAGTTCTAAGTACACATTATATTGATGTTCAAACCGGTGCTACCACTCTAACTCTGTTAAAAGCTCATATGCCAATCGATGCCGATTATACAGACATGTTATTAGGAAATATGGGAGGAAGTCTTGGAGAAGTCGGAGCAATCGCCCTTATCTTAGGACTTGCATATATGTTGTGGAAACAAATAATAACATGGCATATCCCAGTCTCAATATTAGGGACTGTTGCAATCTTCTCTTTACTAATCGGTATAGATCCCATTACCCAAATATTGAGTGGAGGCCTTTTGTTAGGTGCAATTTTCATGGCAACAGATTATGTCACCTCTCCCATGAATAAAAGAGGAATGATTGTCTATGGAATTGCCATAGGCCTACTGACCATAATTATCCGTCAATGGGGTGCATATCCTGAAGGTATGTCTTTTGCCATACTGATTATGAATGCATTCACCCCATTAATTAATATGTATATAAAACCTAAAAGATTCGGGGAGGTAGTAAAACATGGCTAAAACAGAATCTACATTTTTAAACATGGTACTTGTGTTAACAATTATATGTATAATTGTGGGTACTATATTGGGAGGCGTTTATAAGCTCACGGAAGCTCCTATAGCTAAAGCAGAAAAAGCCAAACAGGAAAAAGCAATAAAAGACGTTGCTCCAGACTTTGATAATGACCCAATTGCAGAACAATATACGCATGAACTTTATGCCGGAACAAATGAAAACATGATTTTAACAATATTTCCAGCCAAGAAAAACGGTATACTTGTGGGTGCAGCCGTTGAAAGTTTAACACGCAAAGGTTTTGGAGGAGAAATATCGATTATGGTCGGGTTTAATGCTGACGGTTCTATACGAAATTACCAAGTATTAAAACACGCAGAAACTCCCGGATTAGGCTCAAAAATGCAGGAATGGTTCAGAACCGATAAAAATCATCAAAGTATTTTAGGCCTCAATCCCGGCAAAGGAGAAATGAAAGTAAGTAAAGACGGAGGCAACATCGACGCTATTACCGCTGCCACTATCAGTTCCAGAGCTTTTATTGACGCAATACAAAACGCATACAGAGCTTTTATGGGCGAACCTGATGTGCATAGTGCCGCTTCGCCTAAAGCAAATCAAAATAAGGAGGAGAAAAAATGAATAAATTAAAAATAATACTCAACGGTATCACCAAAGAGAATCCGACTTTTGTTCTTTTATTAGGAATGTGCCCCACATTAGGGACTACAACTTCTGCCGAAAACGGTATGGGGATGGGTCTTGCTACAATGTTCGTATTAATATGCTCTAATATAGTAATATCATTGATAAAAAATATCATTCCGGATAAGGTACGTATTCCAGCATTCATTGTCATCATCGCAACATTCGTAACCGTTCTCGAAATGTGTATGAAAGCTTATGTCCCAGCCTTATACAGCAGTTTGGGACTCTTTATACCTTTGATTGTCGTAAATTGCATCGTACTCGGACGGGCTGAATCTTTCGCAGCAAAACACGGATGGTTCGACTCCTTACTGGACGGATTAGGTATCGGTATTGGCTTTACTTTGGCTCTTACCTTATTAGGCGCCCTTCGAGAATTCCTCGGTACAGGAAAAATATTTAATATGACTTTATTCCCTGAAAATTATGGAATTTTAATATTCATTCTCGCACCAGGAGCTTTTATTGCTCTCGGCTATCTGATTGTAATCGTCAACAAACTAAAAAGCAATAAACAATGATTACCTATATATCAATATTTATCACAGCCATATTTGTCAATAATATTGTATTGTCTCAATTTCTAGGAATATGTCCATTCTTGGGTGTTTCTAAAAAAGTAAATACAGCTTTAGGAATGGGAGCTGCTGTTACTTTTGTAATGACAATTGCCACCATTGTAACTTACTTATTACAAAAATATCTATTAGACATTACCGGATTACAATTTATGCAAACCATAGTGTTTATTCTGGTTATTGCAGCGCTTGTACAGATGGTAGAAATTATACTTAAAAAAGTTTCTCCTTCTTTATACCAAGCTCTAGGAGTATTCTTGCCTTTAATTACCACAAACTGTACCATATTAGGAGTGGCTATTCTTGTAATCCAAAAAAACTTCAATCTTATAGAATCTGTAGTTTTCGCCGTTTCTACAGCTTTAGGCTTTGCCCTGGCATTAACATTATTTGCAGGAATACGCGAACAACTCAGTCTAACAAATGTTCCTAAATCTATGCAAGGAATTCCCATTGCACTTATTGCTGCCGGTTTATTAGCCATGGCCTTTATGGGATTTTCTGGAATAAAAATAGGATAATCTATAACTACAATAATTAAACATATAGAATGAGAGCCAAGTAACTAAAAAATTGATTCTCATTCTATTTTTACTTGAAGTGATTTTATATAATTTAATGGATTTACAATTGCATTAAAAAGTACTTATATTTGTATAAATAATAAAAAAGATTTATCTTTGATAAAATGTTCTTATATTACATTAAATCAAATATGAAAACACTTTTCGATATATTCTCATTTAATACCTCAAAAACGAATGAGAAAAGTAAATCAACAAAAAATAGAAAACAAAAAATATATAAAGACATTGTTTCTATTTGTCCCGATACAATTTTTATCCATGATTCATCTCTTACTATCATAGATATCATTAATCCCAATGATAACATTCTACCCCAGCCCCCTGAAAAGCTAATCGGTCAAAATATTGAAGATGTCATAAAAAACAATGAAATAGCAGAAGACTATAAAAATAAGCTACTATCAACATTAAACACACATATTCCTCTTCGATTCGAATTTCATTTTCAGACAAATCGAAATATAATATATTTTGAAGTATGTTCTGCATACATTCCTGACAATAAAGTCGTAACTTTTCTCAGGGATACTACTCAAAACACTATTTATAAACTAAAATCCGAAAAATTGCAGCTTTACCTAAGTAGGGCTCTCGAAAACCTACCTATTCCGACTTCAATAAAAGATATGAACACCGGAAAATTCATTTTTTGGAGTAAGAAATCTGATATATATGGATATACTTCAAATGAAATGATTGGCCATGACGAAAAAATATTTTTAAATGAAAAAGACGCTATAGAAAAACAAAAATTCGATTTAAAATTAGCAGAAGAAAACCGTTCTTATCAAGGTATAGAAACACTTTTATGTCTCGACGGGATAGAACGGACATTTATGGTTACCAAAAATATATTTTCACACGATTCGTCCAAATGGCTGATATGCAGTAGCATTGATATTACGGATTTACAAAAACAAGAAGAAAAGACAAAACTTATTACCCAAAAACTGGCATTAGCCTTAAATATCACAAATCTTATTCTTTGGATTTTCGATATTCCCAAACAAGTTTTCATAATAGATCGTCAACAACTGTCTGGAAAATATAAAGATGAAATCACATGGGATACAGAAATATCTTTATCTCAATTTTACAACTACATTCACCCTGATGATTTACCTAATATAAAAATGGTATTTGACGATTTCATAAATGGAAAGATAAGTCAAGCCCAACGGATATTCAGAGCCAATTTCAGAAAGTCACAAGAATACACTTGGATAGAAATACATATTTCTATTGAAAAAACAAATAATGATGGTATGCCTCTCCGACTAATAGGAACATCTAATTCTATCGATAAATACAAAACATTAGAAGAATCTCTAATAGAAACCAAGAACGAAATTGAAAAAACAAATTCCATATTAAATTCCGTCTTAAGCTTATCTCACGTACTTCCGTGGGACTACGACATTACAGCTCAGACCTTCTCTTGCAATTATAACATCTACCATCACGAAAGACAATCTGGACCAGTAAATGGGAAATATTATTGCAAATTGGAAACTTATATAAACTCTATACACCCCGATTTTAAAGAACATATAAAAACAGTTTTCGATGAGCTGATATCCGGTAAATGAAAAAATTTCCATGAAACGTATCAAATACATTGGTATAATGATAGAGAATACGAATGGATAGATAAACAAGGTGCCATTTTTGAATATGATGAAAATGGAAATCCTAAAACTATCATTGGTTCATCCATCGTCATTACCCAGAGAAAACAGTTAGAACAAAATCTCTTGCTCGCTAAAGAACAGGCTGAAGAAAGTAACCGTTTAAAATCAGCATTCCTTGCCAATATGAGTCATGAAATACGGACTCCATTAAATGCCATTGTCGGATTCTCCGGAGTACTAGCTAATACTGAAATCGAAGAGGAAAAACGAGAATACGTCAATATTATTGAAAACAACAATGCTTTATTGTTACAACTCATCAGCGATATTCTCGATTTAGCAAAAATAGAGGCAGGAACTCTTGAATTTATTTATAATGACGTAGATATCAATCTTTTATTAGACGAAGTAGAACAGATTACCCAACTCAAAATAGACTCTTCGCGGGTATCCTTTTCTTTCGTAGAACGTCTATCTGAATGTATTATTCATACTGAAAGAAACAGACTGCTCCAAGTCATCAATAATTTTATCTCAAATGCTATAAAATTTACAGAGAAAGGCCAAATAAAACTCGGATATCGCTTACTCGACCCCGAGACATTATACTTTTATGTCTCAGACACAGGATGTGGTATTGCTGCTAATAAAATAGAACATGTTTTTGGACGTTTTGTAAAATTGAATAACTTTGAACAAGGGACAGGTTTGGGACTCGCTATCAGCGAAACTATCGTCAACAAACTGGGAGGGAAAATTGGAGTCGAGTCAATCGAAGGCAAAGGGTCTAAATTCTGGTTCACTCTACCTTATATTCCTGCACAGAAGAAATCATTAGAGTCAAAAACAAAAGAAGTTATAGACACAAAAACAAAATCAACGAAAAATAAAATAACATTACTTATTGCCGAAGATAATATCAGCAATTATAAATTATTCGAATCAATACTTAAAAAAGAATACTCTTTAATACACGCCTGGAATGGAATAGAAGCTATCGAATTATTTAAAGAACATCATCCCGACCTTATTTTAATGGATATCAAAATGCCTGAGATGGATGGATATGAAGCAACAGCCAATATTAGAACATTATCTATGGATATTCCTATTATTGCTGTAACTGCTTTCGCTTTTGCCGAAGACGAACGGCGGATATTAAAAAGCGGATTCAATGATTATCTTGCCAAACCTATTCATGCTAATCTATTAAAAGAGAAGATAAAATCTGTACTTAATATATAATTATTAATATAGCTTTCAGCCCCCCCCCCTTTATACCAATTTCAGGTATAAAGGGGGGGAGTACAATTTATTTTCAATTGATGCAGGAACTTTCTGGCATCAAAAGATTCTCCTCTATTACATTTCTTGCCATAAATTTATCTTCTTTTCGAACAACAATCAAAACTTGATTATTTTCTGTAAAAGATATTACTCTCAATGGAATCTTTTCACCCAAAGCTAAAGCTACAGGTGAAACTGTTTTTCCTTCTTTATAGCACAAGTAATCAGTAAAACGAAACGAAACCCATCCTGTAGAAAATTCTGCCGTAGAAAACCGAGATAACTCGATTATCATTTGTTCGATACAATCTTTTTTTTCTATCAATATCAACACGGAAAATGCAGATACTTCAACAAACTCTATTTTTATCCTATAATGAGATAAAACCGCCATCGTTTCTGATAAAAAACAATAAGAAGGCAATGAATAATCTGAAGTTATTTTTAAAGTAACAAGATTTTCCTTAGAAACAATAGACATTGCTTTTTTTACATTATTACATACACATTTTTTTAAATTCATCTCTCTCATTTCTTATTATATCAAATATATATTTTTCATTTTAGCATACACTTTTTCATTTTGAAAAGCTCTAATTCAATACAATTGCCATACCTTCATATTCAAATTCTTACTCATACCTTTCTTATACATCATATATATACTTAATTATCAAACAAATAATCCATACATAAAAATATATAATAGAATATATTTTATTTATTGTATATTTTTTGTACCGATTTGTACATATAATCAAAACAATACTTATTCCAAAACAATAAAAAATTATGGTAATAAAAAATAAATTACAAAATCAGCTTAAAGAGTTCTCTCGAATAGCAATAGAATTGGCTAAAAATAGCAGTAACAACATGGTAGAAAACATTTTATTCAAGAATCTAATAAATAATGTCGTTACAATCGGAGGATTATTAAATGCAGCCTTTTACGGACTTCCCAATTCAGAGGTGGTTCACCGGCTAAACACGGCTATTGACGAAATCGGTAAATCATCATATATCATACAACTTTTACTGAATGACGCTGCCGTAAAAATATCGCTAGCTCAAGAATTTTTTCTACAAAAAAATGAATTAGTAGATTCAATAATTTCCCTCATTAATGATATAACCGAATCATAAAAGTCTTTGTACTGACAAAATCTTATAATTAAATTTCAAATAATAAAAAAGGAGAATATCTGTCAGACTATAAGTATGACAAATATTCTCCTTTCTACAAACAAATTTTTTCTTATTTCATTATTCAACTATTCTTTATCAAACTCATCATTATACTCTTCCTTATTGGGAAACATACTGTCCCATATAGAATCTTGACTTTCGATATACTCATGATAATAGCCTGCAAAACCTTTTTTTTCAGAATAGCCCATAGCATCACACCATTCCCGATACTCATCTTGCAAAATTTCATCGGCATCTAATGCTTCAAAAAAGGCATCACTAGAATCCTCTAAAGATCTGTATTCTTTAATAAAATTTTCAAATACTTCTGTAATATCTCTGTCCATAGTTCCAAAATTTTATATGCCGCATGCACATATTTGGCTACATGATTTTTTCAAATATACAACATTTTTTATTATAAAAATATTACATAAATATTTTTTTATCATGATTCTTTCTTTAAAAACCAATTCTAAGTGCATCCTTAATATAATTCTCTATATTACTTTACCATTTAATCGTTATTTATAATATAAACAAAAAGTCTTATCAATTGTTTAATGCATATATTGATATAATTAATTGCAAAACAACGTAACATGAAAAAAATTATTTTTTTACTTAATGTGATCTTATTATCAGGTTGTAGTGCTTACCAACTAATCAACAGCGAAGTATACAATAACGCTGATTTGTCAGCTTATAAGACTTTCCGTATTGTGACTCCCGACGAAGGGAAACTGCCTCCTCTCATGACAATGGTAGATTACTACAATATAGCTAATGCTATCCGTACTCAAATGGTAGAACGTGGTTTTCAAGAATCTTCAACTTCCAACCTCTTGATAAATATAGGTCTTACAGTACAGACCAAAATCGATACCGAACCAGCATTGCCACCGGGATATTATCCCTATAATGGTTTTTATCCATATTTTATCTACCCCCGTTCCTTATATTGGCAAAGTTATTACGCCAATGCTAAATTAATTACTGACATATATAAAGAAGGTGTATTGACCATGGACATGATCAATATGAAAGAAAAACAATTCCTATACTCCTCATCTGTCTCAACTATTTTAGATAACGGTCAAGGAGCGCTACGTAATGTTTCAGAAATAGATCAAGCAGTACAGATACTATTCTCTAAATTTCCAGTAAAACCTCTAATTGCTTATTCAAAAAAATAAGCCATAATATCCTAACATTAAGACTCAATAAAAAAATGTGGGCAAAAACGATGTATTACCCACATTTTTTTATTCATTACGTTCGAACTATTACATTTTAACCTCTACTCAAGATTAAATTCTATCAGCCAACAACTTATTACAATCACAATCAATAATAAATTACTATTCAACCATTACATTTATAAACTACTTGTCATAACTAAAAAGCACTACGAATTTACTAAACAATTTAAAATCTGATAACTCTACATTTTAACCGGACCAACGTTATAATTGCTATAATCACAATATTCTTTCACTATTACTGAAGCCCCATTAGTCTTATAAATATATCGCTCTCCTATTTCTCGTTTTTTATCCATATCTTTGTACCAGATATTTAAATCGAATGTGAGCTATGATTATCAATGAAAGGGATATCCGCAACCAATCTGTTTTAGAAGCCGCACACCAAATAATGGTAGCAGCCCGTACAGCCCCAAAAGGAAAAGGAATCGATATAATCGAGATAATTACCGTAACAGACGAAGATATTAAACAAATTTCTGAACATCTAAGAGTAATGTCAAAAGAAACAGGAATGAAATTTCTTCTTCGTGATGCTGAAAATATTTTACAAGCTGAAGCAATGATTCTAATCGGAACCAAAAAGCAGGAACAGGGATTAAATTGTGCATATTGCGGATTCCCGACCTGCATAGAAAAGCCCGATACAGTACCGTGTGCTATCAATTCTATAGATGTCGGTATAGCCATAGGATCGGCATGCGCAAAAGCATCAGATTTACGCCTTGATACACGTATCATGTTTTCTGCCGGATGGTCAGCTCAGCAATTAGGTTTATTGAAAGACTGTCACCAAGTAATCGCAATACCACTCAGTGTATCATCTAAAAACCCATTTTTTGACAGAAAACCCAAAGAGGAGGTAATGAAATGAAATCTTCACTATATTTGCCAGCCGAATGGGAAAAACAGTCTGGAATACAGTTAACTTGGCCCCATAGCGGAACAGACTGGGCACATATGTTAAAAGAAGTACAATCATGTTTTATCGAGATTGCTTATGAAATAGCAAAACAAGAATTACTACTGATTGTTGCTCCCAACATTGACGAGGTGAAAAGTCAAATAGGGCAAAAAGTAAATATGAATAATGTACATTTTGTTGAATGCGAAACAAACGATACCTGGGCGCGAGACCATGGAGCCATCACCATCATTGAAAACGGTGTTCCTAAATTATTAGATTTCAAATTCAACGGTTGGGGTCTTAAATTTGCTTCGAATTATGATAATCTGATTACAACCGAATGTTATAAACAAAATGTATTTGAGGCTGATTATGCAAACCGTCTAAATTTCGTCTTAGAGGGAGGGTCTATTGAATCAGACGGCAAAGGGACTCTACTTACTACATCAAGATGTCTCCTATCTCCAAACCGTAACGGGGAATGGAAAAAACAACAAATAGAAAGTTATTTAAAAAAGAGTTTCGGTCTCCAACAGATTTTATGGTTAGATTATGGTTATCTAGCAGGAGATGATACAGACAGCCACATAGATACTTTGGCTCGCATGTGTCCAAATGATACTATCTTATATGTAAAATGTACAGATGAAAATGATGAACATTACAAAGAACTTTGTAAAATGGAAGAACAACTAAAGTCTTTCCGCACTCCAGAAGGTCATCCTTACCGGCTGATACCTCTACCTATGGCCGATACCTATTGGTTCGACAGTGAAAGATTACCAGCAACTTATGCTAATTTCCTCATACTAAATAATGTCATTTTATATCCAACCTATAACCAACCCAAAAACGATATAAAAGCTGCAAATGTATTACAAGAAGCTTTTCCTGAATATAAAATTACAGGAATAGACTGCCAAGCTCTTATAAAGCAGCACGGTTCTTTACATTGCGTTACTATGCAATATCCAGAAAAAGTAATTAAACACGATAAGCCTTGTCAAAAATGAATAATAAAATAATCAAAGCCGGACTTATACAACAAAGCAATACAGCCGACATCGAAACTAATAAAAAGAAGCTCGCAAACAACATATGCGATTGTGCACAAAAAGGAGCACAATTAGTCGTTTTGCAAGAATTACATAATAGCCTCTATTTCTGCCAAACTGAAAATACTGAATTATTTAATCTGGCAGAAACCATTCCTGGGGATTCAACCCATTTTTACAGTAATATAGCACGTGAAAACAATGTGGTTTTGGTAACTTCCCTTTTTGAAAAAAGAGCTCCTGGATTATATCACAATACAGCTGTTGTTTTCGACTCTGATGGATCTATCGCCGGAAAATATCGGAAAATGCACATTCCTGATGACCCGGCTTATTATGAAAAATTTTATTTTACTCCAGGAGATTTAGGATTTAATCCTATCGAAACATCTATCGGGAAATTAGGAATTTTAGTATGTTGGGACCAATGGTACCCCGAAGCAGCCCGGCTCATGGCGCTTAAAGGGGCAGAAATATTGATATATCCTACAGCTATCGGTTGGGAAAGTAGCGATACTACTGAAGAACAACAACGCCAACTAAATGCTTGGATTATTTCCCAACGAGGACACGCTGTTGCCAATGGGTTACCTGTCATATCAGTAAACCGCGTAGGACATGAACCCGACCCGTCAAAACAAACTAACGGAATACAATTTTGGGGAAATAGTTTTGCTGCAGGGCCACAAGGAGAAATACTTATTTCAGGGCCAAACGATGAAGAAATAAATTTAATCATAGATATAGATATGAAACGCTCGGAAAATGTCCGCCGATGGTGGCCATTTTTGCGTGACCGTCGTATCGACGAATACCAGAATATAAGTAAAAGGTTTATCGATTAACTCATATAATTTGTATAATTACATAGTATAGATTTTTGTCATTCCAGCTACAATAGCAATCTTTTATATAAAGATTATTTTACTGTAATCAGAATGATAACTTATATTTAGCAATACCTTTATATGAAAAAATATCTGTTTATTACATATTTTACATAATAAAAATATTTACACAACTCTCTATTTACAAAAGTATTACATCTTAGGGAGAACACCTTTTATGATTAATTAGTTCTTTGAGAATCAAGTTTAAAAATAAAGCACTAAATTTGCGATAGATAAAACTAATTTTGATTATGGCTAAAATTAAAGGTGCTGTTGTAGTTAACAACGATCGCTGCAAAGGTTGTGAACTTTGCGTTGTAGCGTGCCCAGCAGATGTCTTGGCATTACAACCAAAGGAAGTAAATGACAAAGGTTATCATTATGCGTATATGAAAAATCCCGATAATTGTATCGGTTGCGCCAGTTGCGGGCTTGTATGTCCAGACGGATGTATAACTATTTATAAAGTAAAATTATAACAAACAACCTTTTCAGATAATAAAATAAGAATTAAATATATGGCAGAAGAAATTAGATTAATGAAAGGGAATGAAGCCATAGCCCATGCAGCTATTCGTTGTGGTGCAGATGGTTATTTTGGCTATCCTATTACTCCTCAATCTGAGATTTTGGAGACATTAATGGAATTGAAACCCTGGGAAACCACCGGAATGGTAGTATTGCAAGCCGAAAGCGAAATCGCAGCTATTAATATGGTATATGGTGGTGCAGGATGTGGTAAAGCTGTAATGACATCGTCATCCAGCCCCGGTGTCAGTTTAAAACAAGAAGGCATCTCTTATTTGGCTGGAGCCGAACTTCCTTGTCTCATAATAAATGTAATGCGCGGAGGGCCCGGATTAGGGACTATACAGCCAAGCCAAGCTGATTATTTCCAGACTGTAAAAGGTGGGGGTCATGGGGACTATCGTCTAATTACTTTAGCTCCTGCATCAGTACAAGAAATGGCCGATTTTGTAGGATTAGGATTTGAATTAGCATTCAAATATAATAACCCAGCTATTATCTTAGCCGATGGAGTTATCGGCCAAATGATGGAGAAAGTTGTCCTCCCCCCTTTCCAAAAACGTCGTACCGAAGAAGAAATTCGGAAAAATTGCCCATGGGCAGCATTAGGGAAAACAGCCGACCGTAAAAGAAACGTCATAACTTCTCTTGAGCTTGACCCTGCAGTTATGGAGGAAAACAACATCCGTTTTCAAAAAAAATATAAGATTATAGAAAAAGAAGAAGTCCGCTACGAAGAAATCAACTGCGAAGATGCAGATTATCTAATCGTTGCTTTTGGTTCTATGGCTCGTATTTGTCAAAAAACAATAGAAATGGCCCAAGAACAAGGCATAAAAATAGGATTACTCCGCCCCATTACCTTATGGCCTTTCCCAAGCCAAGCAATTGCCGCATATACTGATAAAGTTAAAGGGATAATTTCTGTAGAACTGAATGCTGGACAAATGGTAGAAGACGTAAGACTCGCAGTAAACGGGAAAGTTAAAGTAGAACATTTCGGGCGTTTAGGAGGTATTGTTCCCACTCCTGACGAAGTGCTATCTGCAATTAAAGAAAAATTAATGTAATGTCGAATGTTATGGATGTAAACGAAATTATAAAACCCGAAAATCTGGTCTACGGCAAACCGAGACTGATGAATGATAATGCAATGCATTACTGTCCAGGTTGCAGCCACGGTGTTGTACACAAACTGGTAGCAGAAGTAATAGAAGACATGGGTATGGAAGAAAATGCCATAGGTATAGCTCCTGTAGGCTGTGCCGTATTTGCCTATAATTACATCGACATAGACTGGCTCGAAGCAGCCCATGGACGTGCTCCTGCCATTGCTACAGCTGTAAAAAGACTCAATCCATCGAAAATGGTATTTACATATCAAGGAGATGGAGATTTGGCTGCTATCGGAACAGCGGAAACCATTCATGCTTGTAACCGAGGGGAAAATATTGTAATAATTTTTATCAATAATGGTATTTATGGCATGACAGGAGGTCAAATGGCTCCTACAACTTTAGAAGGTATGGTAACTTCCACTTGCCCTTACGGACGAAATGTCGAACTCAATGGATATCCATTAAAAATTTCTGACTTAGTAGCCCAACTTGACGGGGCTTGTTACGTGACTCGTCAAAGTGTACACACTCCTGCTGCTGTAAGAAAAGCGAAAAAAGCGCTTCGCCAAGCATTTGAAAACTCAATGAACCATAAAGGTGCATCTTTGGTCGAAATTGTATCTACTTGTAACTCCGGCTGGAAAATGACTCCAGACCAGGCCAACAAATGGATGGAACAACACATGTTTGAAAAATATCCGTTAGGGGACCTGAAAAATGAATAATCTGTAAAATCAGCAAGTGTATGAAAGAAGAAATTATCATAGCCGGATTCGGCGGACAAGGCGTACTTTCGATGGGAAAGATTCTTGCCTATTCGGGGTTGATGGAAAATAAAGAAGTAAGTTGGATGCCATCTTATGGACCCGAACAACGTGGCGGCACAGCTAATGTAACAGTTATACTCAGTGATGAACGAATCAGTTCTCCTGTACTAAACACATTTGATATAGCAATAATACTGAATCAACCTTCTCTCGACAAATTCGAAAGCAAGGTCAAGCCAGGGGGGATACTTATATACGACGGATATGGTATCCACCATGCTCCTACTCGTAAAGATATAGAAATATATAGTATAGACGCAATGAATACCGCCATTGAGATGAATAATTCCAAGGCCTTTAATATGATTGTTCTCGGTGGTTTATTAAAAATAAGACCAATGGTTACTCTTGAGAATGTATTGCTCGGACTCAAGAAGTCTCTTCCGGAGAGACATCATAAGCTTATTCCCATGAATGAACAAGCAATAAAAAAAGGTATGGAAATCATAAAGAGAGTTTAATAAAAAACTTTATTCATAAGAAAAGGAATGCCTTCAAAAGAACGAACTCTAAAAGTTTTTTAGCTTTTAGAGTTCGTTCTTTTGAAGGATAGCTTCTACTTAAAACTACATGAATCAAATATTCAGAGAAGAAATCCTTAATTATAACAATAATATGAATTAATAAAAATACCGTATTCAAATGATGTTTATGAAACAGTATTATTCCCTTTTTTCTCTTAATTATTGCATTCTCTCTACGTTTTTCACACCCTTTACAGTCTTCAGTTTTTTAATCAATGAATTAAGAGCAGTAATATCATCAACCATCACTGCTATATGGCCTTGAAACAGCCCATCATTCGAATCAATCGATATATTTCTCATCGATATATTTTTCTCTTTCGATATAATCGATGTTATATTAGTCACAATCCCTATATCATCATGACCGACTACCCGTAATACAGTTACATATTGGGAACCTTGTTTTCCCGACCAGCGAGCTTTTACCACTCTATAACCAAAACGTGTCCGCATCTCTGTTGCATTAGGGCAATCAACTCGATGTATTTTTATAGTACCTTGAGTAGAAACAAATCCAAAAATTTCATCTCCATATATTGGATTACAACATTTCGATAACTTATACTCAATACCCTTCAAATTCTGATCTATAACTAAAACATCTTCTTTCGTTGCATCCTCTTCTCTATATGGCTGTACATAATTTTCGGCCGTCCGCTGTTCTGTCGATTCTTCATTTTCTTTACGTTCCAACTCTAAATAACTATCAAATACAACGTTTACATCTAAATGCTCAGATGCCAGAGCATAATAAAAATCGGTGACAGTTTTAAAACCTAACTTTTTGATGAGTCTCATCATCAAAGCCTCATCCATTTCTATCTTACGATTTTTAAACCGACGTTGCAAGAGTTCTTTTCCAAATTCGGCTTCCTTAAACTGAGATTCCTTTAGAGCTTGCTTTATTTTCACTCGAGCTTTTGACGTTGAAACAATATTCAACCAATCTTGTTTAGGAGATTGTGCCGGAGATGTCAAAATCTCTATTGTATCGCCACTCTTCAATTCATATCGAATGGTCTGGTTCTTTCCATTAACAATTGCGCCAACACATTTACTGCCCAATCCAGTGTGAATAAGAAAAGCAAAATCGAGTATTGTAGCGCCCTTAGGTAATTTATACAAATCACCTTTTGGTGTAAATACAAATACCTCCTTATCGTAGAGATCCATTTTAAACTCTTTCATAAGTTCCATAGGACCACTCTCTGCATTTTCTAAAATATCCCGGACATTATTCAGCCAATCATCTAGTCCATTTTCACTTTTAATTCCTTTATATTTCCAATGTGCCGCCAATCCCCTTTCAGCTATATCATCCATTCTACGACTTCGTATCTGCACCTCTACCCAACGATTTTGCGGGCCAAATACGGTTATATGTAAAGACTCATATCCATTGCTCTTTGGTATAGATAACCAATCTTTCAACCGTTTTGGATTAGGCTGGTACATATCTGTAACAATAGAATAAACTTTCCAACAGTCAGCTTTTTCCTGACTCTCCGGAGTATCTAATACAACTCGAATAGCAAACAGGTCATATATATCTTCTATATCAGCCTTTTGCTTCTTCATTTTATTCCAAATAGAATATATCGACTTAGTTCGTCCTTTTATTTCAAATTTAAGTCCGGCTTCTTCAAGCTTTTTTTTCACGGGTTCTATAAACTTGTATATATATTGGTCTCGAGCCCGTTTAGTTTCTTTCAGTTTATGTGCTATTTGATCAAATATCTCCCGATTGGTATATTTCAAAGACAAATCTTCTAATTCAGATTTTATCGAATAGAGACCTAATCGATGAGCCAATGGGGCATATAAGTAAGAAGCTTCACAAGCAATGTCTTCACGGAATTTTTGATTGGGATGATGATTAATCATTCTCATCAAACAAAGTCTATCAGCAATCATAATAATAATTACCCTTACATCTTCGGCAAATGTCAGCAATAACTTTCTGAAATTTTCACTCTCTACCGTAGCCTGCTTTGCATACAAGCTATTGGCTTTGATAAGACCTTTGATAATTTTTGTTATATCACTACCAAACTCCTTCTCTATCTGAGCCATTGACAAGAATTCACTGAGAGCTACATTATACATCAATACTGCAATCAATGTACTCCTTTCCAGGCCGACTTCTTTCGATAAAATCAATGCTGTATTGATATTCCTCAATAATATATTTATTCCATATTTATCCCGTAAATAATTACCCGACTCTATTGCTCCTGCAATCCACTTACGTATACGTAAAAAATCTGTTGCACCAACTAAAGTCCGAGAGGTTCTAATCAATGTTCTATATGCAACGATAAACTCTTCTTTCTCAGCTTTTGTAAAATATGTATTTTCTACCATAATCACTTATTTTTGCGAAATACATCTCAAATATATATTTTTTAGATGTACAATGTTATTTTTTAATGATGTTTTTGTAAATTTGGATGTTCTTGAAGCTACAAATTTTATTTCTAAAACATTATACTATGCTTACACAACAAGATTTAAAACTCCTAGGCCAAAAAGGAATCTCTGAATCTCAAATAGAGGCTCAACTCGAATGTTTTAAGAAAGGATTCCCTTTTCTCAACATACAATCTGCTGCCACTATTGGTAATGGGATTCTCTCTATAGATGAAAATGAAGCTGAAAAATATCTGAACATATGGAACAATTATTTGGAAAAGAACCACAAAATAGTAAAATTCGTTCCAGCATCTGGCGCTGCCAGTCGTATGTTTAAAAATCTTTTTGAGTTTTTAGGCGCATCATATGATACTCCGACTAATAATTTTGAAAAAAGTTTTTTTAAGCAAATAAAATCCTTTGCCTTTTATTCCGATCTGAATGAGACCTGTTTGAAAAATGAAGGAAAAGATATTGATAAGTTACTCGTTGAAGGCAAATATAAAACTATCATTGAAAACTTATTATCAGAGAATGGAATGAATTATGGAGCCTTGCCAAAAGGTATGCTAAAATTCCATCATTACCCACAAACGGACCGCACAGCTATGGAAGAACATCTTGCCGAAGGTGCCCTATATGCTCGAAACAAAGCAGGCAATGTAAATGTCCATTTCACGGTCTCTCATGAACATTTACCCTACTTTCAAAAATTAGTTATCGAAAAACAGCCTGAATATGAAAAGGAATATGGTGTAAAATATCATATCAGTTTCTCAGAGCAAAAGCCTTCGACTGATACTATCGCCGCTGATATGGATAACAAACCATTTAGAGACGATAATGGTAATCTGGTATTTCGTCCGGGTGGACATGGAGCTCTTATCGAAAATCTAAACGACATAGACGCAGACATTATATTCATAAAAAATATAGACAATGTGGTTCCTGACCGTCTAAAAGAGACTACTATTAAATATAAAAAAATTATAGGTGGAGTACTTATCTCGTTACAAGAAAAAATAGATAGATATACTGAATTATTGGAAAGTGGTAAATACTCAATCGAAAATCTCAGGGAGATAATTGCATTTTTACAAAGTTCCTTATTTATCAAAAATCCAGAAACCAAACATCTTGAAGATAGCGACTTAGCCATTTATCTGCTCAGAAAACTAAAACGTCCTATCCGAGTATGTGGCATGGTTAAAAACGTTGGAGAACCAGGAGGTGGTCCTTTCCTCGCATACAACCAAGATGGAACTTATTCTTTACAAATTCTTGAAAGCTCCCAAATAGACATGAATAACCCTGAATCAGTTGCACTATTTAAGTCGTCTACTCACTTCAATCCGGTCGATTTAGTATGTGCCGTAAAAAACAGGAAAGGTGAAAAATATAATTTACCCCAATATGTAGATAATAATACTGGCTTCATTTCTTTAAAATCAAAAAATGGTAAAGAGTTGAAAGCTCTTGAATTACCTGGACTGTGGAATGGTGCCATGTCTGATTGGAATACTTTATTTGTGGAAGTACCTATTGCAACATTCAACCCAGTAAAGACAGTCAATGATTTGCTACGAGAACAACATCAGTAATATATTCACAAAAAATGACAAAGCCGGGATTAAAAAATCCCGGCTTTGTCATTTTTTGTGAAACTTTTCTGAACACTTGACCTACTTCTGAATATTAGGTTCTTCCAATCCATATCCACATTTTTTATCTTCTCGTTTCAATAAAAGAGCAACAAACAAGGCGGCAACTCCAAAACCTGTAAATATATACATCGGTAACGTATAATCATAAGCAGATGTTCCCACCTCTCCGTCCAATCGACAATAAGTATTCAATACCCATCCTATCAAAGCAGGAACACCCATCAGCCCCCAGTTTTGCACCCAAAATATCAAAGCATAAGCAGTACCCAATTGCTTTTCAGGGATAACCTTCGGAACAGAAGGCCACATAGCCGAAGGAACTAAAGAAAAAGCTACCCCTAACACTATCATCAAAAAAGTAGCGAACCACCATTCATTCAATAATGGCAATGCAAACAAAAAATGCACTGCAATCAGCATCATTGCTCCAATAATCATAATCGTTGCACCTTTTCCCTTACGATCATACAAATTACCGAAAAACGGAGTTAAAAATAACGTCCCCAAAGGCAATAAAGCAGGTATCATTCCAGCCAAAGAAGCATCTACTTCATATTTGTTAACCATTAAGTCTGTTGCATATTTCAAAAATGGGAATACAGCCGAATAGAACAAAACACATAAAAGAGCTATCAACCAGAAACCTTTATTTGCGATTACCAAAAATACATCTTTTGCTCTAAAAGGTTCCTCCTGTTCCATATTCTCTTCATTTTGCTGCTCGTCAAACTTACGGTCAATAAAAGTATAAATAAAGAAACCTACTGCTCCGATACACAGCATAACCAAACAAAGTAAAAGTGGAGCTGGAATATCAGGCTGAATGGAACCATCAGGCATAGTTGTTCCAAATAATTTAGCAAAAGGTATAGTTACCGACATTGCCAACATTGTACCCAAACGGGCTGTAGCCATTTCAAGTCCCATCGCCAATGCTAATTCTTTACCTTTAAACCACTTTACAATAATCTTTGATACTGTAATACCGGCAATTTCTACTCCCACACCGAAAATAGCATATCCTACAGCAGCAAGTACTACCTGAGATTTCATACCCAATATTGTACCATCTATCGTTATATGACCGGCAATAGCACAATATTTTAGAGCACAACCAATCACCATCAATATACAAGCACTCATTCCTGTAAACCGGACACCCATTTTATCAAGGATAATTCCTCCAAAAATAAGCATCAACAGAAATACATTAAACCAACCATAAGCACTGGTAAAGATACCATAATCCATACTATCCCAAAGTAACTGTGCCTCAAGCATTGGTTTTAAAGGGGCCATTACATCTGTCAGGAAATACCCGCACAACATAGTAAAAGCAACAAGAGTAAGCACACCCCAACGCATCGCCTTGGAGTCATTCATCATCTTTTCTAATTTTTCTGTCATGATATATTTTATTTTAAATAAATTCAGCACTTTATTTTACAAAAGAAGCGGAAAGCTAAAGAGTCATTTTTCTCTTGAGGCTATCCGCTTCTCTTATCCTAAAATCTCAGGACAAGAGTCAACGTCTGTCTCCAAACTACTTTTTCTTTAATAATACTACATTTTCTACATGATGTGTATGTGGGAACATATCAACCGGCTGCACTCGTGTCACTTTATATTTTTCATCCAGTAATCCCAAATCCCGAGCCTGTGTAGCCGGATTACAACTAACATAGACAATCGTCCCCGGCTCAGCAAACAAAATAGTTTTTATCACATCATCATGCATTCCTGCACGAGGCGGATCTGTAATAATTACATCAGGACGGCCATGTTCATTAATAAAATCTTGAGTAAGGATATCCTTCATATCTCCTGCATAAAAAAGTATATTCCCGATTCCATTCAACGCAGAATTTACCTTAGCATCTTCTATCGCCTCAGGAACATACTCTATACCTATTACCTTATGAGCTTGCGAAGCAATAAAATTGGCTATAGTTCCTGTCCCCGTATACAAGTCATACACCAATTCAGTCCCATTCAACCCAGCAAAATCCCGGACTATCTTATACAACTCATAAGCTTGTTCTGAATTCGTCTGATAGAATGATTTCG
This sequence comes from Coprobacter secundus, assembly GCA_000803105.1. Lineage (GTDB taxonomy): Bacteria > Bacteroidota > Bacteroidia > Bacteroidales > Coprobacteraceae > Coprobacter > Coprobacter secundus. Next base: position 87,468 of record JTDA01000013.1, on the reverse strand, counting down.
GCCCTACTTTAAACTGCAAACCTTCCATCGACTCTATAATATAATCCCGTCCCCGAAACACATGCACTTTCTGGTCGGTAATAGTATCATTTGCCTTCTGATTGATAATATACAATAAAGATGTTATTTGAGGAAACACTTCCGCAATATGACTCATAAGGGCCTGTATCTTCTCTGTATCTTTCCTGAAAAAGACTACAATCAACATAATCTCTCCCGTAGACGCTGTACGAACAATAATATTGCGCATCAGCCCCGATTGTTCTCTCAAATCGAAAAAAGGGTAATCATGTTCAATTGTATATTTTCGAATCTCCAAACGTATCAAATTAGAAATATCGTCTTGTAACCAACATTTCTTTATATCCAGAACCTTATCAAACATTCCCGGTATATGGAAACCCAATGCATTACGACAGTCAAATGTTTGTTCAGAATTTAATTCTTCTTGCGTCAACCAAGATTTATTCGAAAAAGTGAATTCCAACTTATTACGATAAAATCGGATTTTCGAAGAACCTTTTATTGGAGATACTTCTGGACAAGAAATTTTTCCTATACGAATTAGATTGTCCTCTACCTGCTTCTGCTTGTAAAATAATTGCTGCTCATAAGGAAGATGCTGCCATTTACACCCGCCACAAATACCGAAATGGCTACAAAAAGGTTTGGTACGTACATCCGAATACTTGTGAATTTTCAACACCCGGCCTTCAGCATATTTATGCTTTCTACGATACAATTGCAAATCTACAATATCTCCTGGTACAACAAATGGTACAAATACGACTAAATCATTTACCCGAGCAATAGCTTTACCTTCAGCAGCAACATCAACAATTTCAACTTGCTCTATTACAGGTAGCTCTTTCTTTTTTCGTGCCAAAACTTAACTTTTAGAATAAAAACAAATTCGTTCAAAGTTAAACATATTTCTTTAACTTTCTTTACTCAAAAAAGAAAATTCGCTTAATTTCAAAAATTATTATGATAATGTTTGGCGGTTTCATCATAACCCATATTTTTGTGAATTGAAATTTTTGCTATCTCAACATTACAATTTCGCAGAAAGCAAAAGTCCATGAAAACATTATTATTTTATAAATATGAAAAGAGTGTATACTTTTGGAAACGGTCAAGCAGAAGGCCGTTCCGACATGAAAAACCTCCTCGGAGGTAAAGGTGCCAACCTTGCAGAAATGAATCTTATCGGAGTACCTGTCCCTCCTGGATTTACAATCACAACCGACGTTTGTACCGAATATAACCAACAGGGAAAAGAAGCTGTAACGAAATTACTAAAAAATGACGTTGAGAAGGCTATTAAACATGTAGAAGACCTGATGGGAACCAAGTTTGGTGATGCAGAAAATCCTTTATTGGTTTCTGTACGTTCGGGAGCTCGAGTTTCTATGCCAGGTATGATGGATACTGTGTTGAACTTAGGATTGACAGATTCCGCAGTCGAAGGCATTGCAAAAAAATCCGGTAATCCACGTTTTGCCTGGGACTCATATCGTCGATTTGTACAAATGTACGGAGACGTCGTATTAGGCATGAAACCTAAAAGTAAAGAAGATATCGATCCATTTGAAGAAGTAATGGATGAAGTAAAAAAGCAAAAAGGTGTAAAACTGGATACTGAACTCGAAGTAGAAGACCTGAAACTACTCGTCAAAAAATTCAAAGCAGCAGTAAAAGAACGTACAGGAAAAGATTTTCCCGAGTCTCCATGGGAACAACTTTGGGGTGCAATCTGTGCCGTATTCGACAGTTGGATGAACGAACGGGCTATTTATTACCGCCGCATGAACCAGATACCTGAAGAATGGGGCACAGCTGTCAACGTCCAAGCTATGGTATTCGGAAACATGGGCAACACTTCTGCAACCGGAGTCGCTTTTACTCGTGATGCAGCTACCGGAGAAGATATATTTAATGGTGAATATTTAATTAATGCCCAGGGAGAAGATGTTGTAGCTGGCATTCGTACACCTCAACAGATAACGATAGAAGGTTCTCGCCGTTGGGCAGCCTTACAAGGTATCGACGAAAGTGTACGAGCATCCAAATATCCATCCTTGGAAGAAGCTATGCCCGAATGTGCAAAAACTCTTATCGAAACTCAACAAAAGCTTGAAGATTACTTTAAAGACATGCAAGACCTCGAATTTACTATCCAAGATGGTAAACTTTGGTTATTGCAAACTCGTAATGGAAAACGCACAGGAGCTGCTATGGTAAAAATCGCCATGGATATGCTGCGAGAAAACATTATCGATGAAAAAACAGCTTTAAAAAGAATGGAACCCCAAAAACTGGATGAACTTTTACATCCTGTGTTTGACAAAGCTGCACTAAAATCGGCAAAAGTAATAGCAAAAGGATTACCCGCCTCTCCAGGTGCTGCTACAGGACAAATCGTATTCTTTGCTGACGATGCTGAAGAATGGGCTGAAAAACGTAAAAAAGTAATTCTTGTTCGTATCGAAACATCTCCCGAAGACCTCCGAGGTATGAATGTCGCTCAGGGTATCCTTACTGCCCGGGGAGGTATGACTTCACATGCTGCAGTAGTTGCTCGTGGTATGGGCAAATGTTGCGTTTCAGGTGCCGGTGAAATCAAAATAGATTATAAAACTCGGACTATAGAAATGAGCGGCAAAGTCTACAAAGAAGGTGATTGGATTTCATTAAATGGCTCCACCGGAGAAGTGTATGAAGGACAAGTAAACACTGTCGATGCCGATTTAAGTGGAGATTTTGCCAAAGTAATGGAACTGGCTGAAAAATACACCAAAATGGATGTTCGCACTAATGCTGATACCCCCAAAGACGCCACTGTAGCCCGTAAATTCGGAGCCAAAGGTATCGGACTATGCCGTACTGAACACATGTTCTTCGAAGGTGACCGAATCAAAGCTATGCGTGAAATGATTCTGGCCAAAGACGAAGAAGGACGTCGTGAAGCATTAAAAAAATTACTGCCAATACAACGTCAAGACTTCGAAGGCATCTTCTTGGCAATGGATGGGCTCGGAGTAACGATTCGTTTACTTGATCCACCTCTTCATGAATTTGTTCCTCATCAATTAGCCACACAAAAAGAATTGGCTGCAGAAATGGGGCTCACTATTGAAGAAGTAAAATTGGCTTGTGACTCCTTAGAAGAATTCAATCCGATGTTAGGTCATCGCGGTTGTCGTTTAGGCTGTACCTATCCTGAGATTACAGAAATGCAGGCTCGTGCCATTCTGGAAGCAGCTCTTGACGCAAAAGCCAAAGGGGCCGATGTACACCCCGAAATCATGGTTCCGTTAGTCGGTGTAGTAGAAGAGCTAAAAATGCAAGCTGAAATTATTCATAATACAGCCAAACAAGTATTCGCCGAGCGTAATGACTGGGTTGATTACAAAGTAGGTACCATGATAGAAGTGCCTCGAGCAGCGCTCACCGCTGATCGTATTGCTGAAGTAGCGGACTTTTTCTCTTTTGGCACCAATGATCTTACTCAAATGACTTTTGGTTATTCACGCGATGATGCAGGAAAATTCTTGAAAATTTATCAAGAAAAAGGAATTTTGAAAAATGACCCATTTGCAATCCTCGACCAGCAAGGTGTAGGACAATTGGTACGCATGGGCACTGAAAAAGGACGTTCTACCAAACCAGGGCTAAAAGTTGGTATCTGTGGCGAGCACGGAGGTGAACCATCATCTGTCAAGTTTTGTGCTTCTTTAGGCATGAATTATGTAAGTTGTAGCCCTTATCGTGTACCCATTGCACGTGTAGCTGCGGCGCAGGCTGCAATTGAATAAGAAAAATAATTATCAAATAACAAACGGGCAGGTATTTTTATCTGCCCGTTTGTCATTTGATATAACCATCTCTAAAAATCTCTATATCTTCTTATATGCATAAGGTGACATACCAGTATGTTGCTTAAAATATTTCCCAAAAAATGATTGGTTTGCAAAATTTAATTCTACCGATATTTCCTGAATGCTTTTAGATGAAGATTTTAATAAAACTTTAGACTCCAAAACAACTATTTCAGCAATCCATTCTCCTGCAGTTTTCCCACTAACAGCCTTTACAAGGCTCGACAAATATTTAGGAGTTACATAAAGCTTTCCTGCATAAAAGGAAACACTCCTTTCTTTTTTATAATGTTCATATACGCTTTTGATAAATAGCTCAAAAAGTTCTTCTTTTCTAGATTTCTTCACGACATCCATATGCATCCGGAAAATATTACAAACATCATAAAACATCGCCTGCAAAATACCTCGAGCCACACCCTTACGATATATATTGTCACTCATTTTCACTTTTTTCCATAAAAACGCATGATATTCCAATATACAATTCATGTCACATTCATTTATTCGTGCAAAAGGATTGTTTTGCAAATAAAGAAAAATGGGCAATAATTCTTTAAAATTCGGAAACATATTATCGACAAAATTTTTTGAAACAGCAATAAATGCCCCTGAAAAATCTGGACTTACCTCAAATAATTGTATTATTTGACTTAGCAATGTAATGACTAAGGAATTAGATTCAACGTTATACTCTTTCAAATTAATTCCTATCCGGCAAAAGCCTGTACGACAAACTGCAACAACAGCTAAATCTATGCGACTAGGATATTCACTTACCGGAACCTCTTTGATGCTATTAAATATAGCGAAATCATTATCAATAGAATCTATTGTTGAGTTACAATACACCGATTGTAAATCAATTTTCGGAATATAGATTTGTTTCATACTTCATTCTTTACGAAACAAAAATAAATATTAGAAACATTAATAAATCTATATAAATTACAAAAAGGGAAAATAGAACATTTATAAAGGAATGCAGAGCTTTCTACAAACCACGAAACATAACATATTTGCAAAGTTTTAAACAATATATATCACACTAAAAATAAAACAATATGAGAACTATAAACTATTACTTATGTATTTTTATTTTCTTATGGGGAAGTATAGGCTGTACTCAAGAAAAAGGAGAAAATAGAACAATAGGCTATATTCCAGTAAAAGTCTATGATGTAAAAAAAGATATAAGTTCTGAAGAACAAAACTATGTGGGAACAATAGAAGAATTATATGGCTCTTCTCTCAGTTTTCCTATAATAGGAAATGTCGAAAAAGTTCTTATTCAAGAAGGTGAACCTGTAAAAAAAGGCCAATTACTGGCCGTCTTAGATAAAACCTCACTCCAAAGCACTTATGATGCAACTTATTCATCGCTTCTTCAAGCAAAAGATGCATACGAACGAATGTCTAAACTTTATGACAACAAAAGTTTACCTGAAATTAAATGGATAGAGGTACAAAACTCTTTACAAAAAGCAATAAGTATGGAAGAAATCGCTAAAAAAAATCTACAGGATGCCAATCTCTATGCTCCATTTGACGGCATCATTTCTAAAAAAAATGTAGAAATAGGAATGAATGTGACGCCCGGCATCCCCATTTTTAATTTGGTAAAAATTGAGAAAGTAAATATAAAAATTCCGGTTCCTGAAAATGAAATATCAAATATAAAAAAAGGAGATATAGCCCTAATAAAAGTCGCGGCATTGAATAATCGCATATTTGAAGGTAAAATTTCAGAAAAAGGTATTATAGCTAATCCCATATCTCATACATATGACGTAAAAATTCTACTTGACAATCCTACTCTTGACCTCATACCTGGAATGGTATGCAAAGTAAATATACCTAAAAATAATATGATGCCTGAAATCATTATACCTAATCATGCTATACAGATAGATAACTCGGGAAAATCATTTGTCTGGTTAGCCAATAAGGAGACAGCTCAATTACAAATTATAACTACTGGAAGACTTGCAGCTAAAGGTATAGTTGTAACAGAAGGACTGAAAGAAGGAGACAAACTCATTATCGAAGGTAATCAAAAAGTAAGTAATGGTTCGAAAATCATAATCAAATGAAAAAGACTGATATTATAGAAGGGGCGATGAGATACCGCCAAATTATAATTCTTATTACAACCATTTTAGTATTGTTTGGCTGTTATGCTTTATATAAAATGCCCAAACAGGAATTTCCTACATTTACCATCCGTCAGGGACTTGTCGTCGGAGTTTATCCCGGAGCAACATCTGCTCAAGTTGAAGAACAATTGACCAAACCCCTTGAAAATTTCATATTCAGTTATAAAGAAGTCAAGAAAAAGAAAACATTTTCTCAAAGTCGTGACGGTATTGTTTTTATTAATGTAGAACTAAATGACGATGTTACAAATAAAGACGAATTCTGGTCAAAATTTAAACATGGGCTTGCGTCTTTTAAAAACCAATTACCCTCAGGAGTATTAGCATTACAAGCAAACGATGACTTCGGAGATACATCTGCATTACTCATAACACTGGAGTCTGAGGACAAAACTTACAGGGAACTGGAAAATTATTTGGACAAATTGGAAAGCCGAATCCGCAAAATAGAATCTGTCGCAAATCTTCGCCGATATGGTTTACAAAAAGAACAAATAAGCGTTTACTTGGATCAAAAAAAATTATCAGCTTATGGTATAGGAAATAACACCCTAACTTCCATTTTACTAACTCAAGGATTTACAGCATTGAGCGGTTCGATAGACAACTCTGAATTTGTCGCACCTATCCATATATCAGAAACTTATAACAGTGAAAAAGAAATTAGCGAACAAATTGTTTATTCTGATGCTAATGGCAACGTTATTCGATTAAAAGATATTGCACGTATAGTCAGAGAATATCCAGACCCCGATTCTTATATAAAAAATAATGGGAAAAAATGCATCCTGCTCTCCCTCGAAATGCGTGAAGGAAATAATATTGTATCAATGGGCGATGAAGTAAATAAAGTTTTGAAAGAATACCAACAAGAGCTGCCCAAAGATGTAAGAATTTATCGTATTACCGACCAGCCTCAAGTCGTCAGTGACTCGGTTACAACATTCTTGAAAGAGTTATTAATCGCTATATTCGCTGTCATTTTAATTGTCATACTTCTCATGCCTTTACGGGTTGCTTCTGTTGCTGCATCTACAATACCGATTACTATTTTCATATCTTTGGGTATATTCTTCATCTGTGGCATAGAACTGAATACTGTAACCTTAGCAGCTCTAATCGTTACATTAGGGATGATTGTGGACAATTCTATCGTTATTATAGACTGCTATATGGAAAAATTAGACCAAGGATTTTCGCGATGGTATTCTGCCATAACCAGCGCTAAAGAATTTTTCAAATCTATTTTATCTGCAACTTTGGCCATTAGTATTACATTTTTTCCTTTTCTCATCACCACAAAAGGAATGTACAATGACTTCCTACAATCATTCCCGTGGGCAATTACTATTATATTAGGAATTTCTTTATTGGTAGCTGTACTCTTAGTACCATATATGCAATACTTCTTTATACACAAGGGATTAAAGAGTAATGGAAAAAGAAAAAAACGTAATTTTCTTGACATTATGCAAGAAAAATATGAATGGTTATTAAACAAATGTTTTATTTATCCCAAAATCACTTTATGTATAGGCTTAGCTACTGTAATTTTAGGCTGTATTATGTTTATAAATTTACCTCAAAGATTGATGCCTATTGCTGAAAGGAACCAATTTGCAGTAGAGTTTTTCTTACCCAAAGGCACCGCAATAGAACAAACTGCAGCTATTGCCGATAGTATGGAAAATATCCTACGCAAAGATGACAGAATAGTTTCTGTCACCTCTTTTATCGGGGCTAGTTCTCCTCGTTTCCACACAAGTTATGCTCCCCAAATGCCTGGTAGCAATTTTGCTCAATTTATTGTAAACACAAAAAGCAATAAAGCTACTGTAGAAATACTCGATGAATATTCAGGAAAATATACAAACTACTTTCCTAATGCACTTATACGTTTCAAACAATTAGAATATTCTGACGCTTCCTCTCCCATAGAAATACGACTAAGTGGAGAAAATATTTCCGATTTGAAAAATTCGGCAGACTCATTGATGCAAATATTAAGAAAGGTACCTGAGCTAACTCTAGTACGCACAAACTTCGAAGAACAATTGCCTGGAGTATCTATTATTTTAGACAACGACGAAGCCAATCGTTTAGGTATAAGCAAATCCTTAGTTTCATTAAATATGGCTATGCGATTTGGACCAGGAGTGCCAGTTACAACCCTCTGGGAAAAAGACTATCCAATTGGTGTTGTTCTAAAAACAGAAAGGTCAGAAGAACCTCAACTCGACGATATTAACAATGAATATCAACCAGCATGGGGTGGAATGTTTTCTGTTCCCATGCGCCAGATAGCAACAATAAAGGGAGACTGGAACGAAGGACAAATCGTACGGAGAAACGGTATACCTACAATATCAGTCTTAGCTGACGTAAAACGGCATGTAAATGTTACAGAAATAACCTCCCAAATAAAAGAAAAAATCTCTGACTTTAACTCCCCTGAAGGTATAACAATAAGTTTTGGCGGAGCCGATGAATCTGACAGAGAGGCCATTCCTCAAATTACCGGGGCTTTAATTATTGCTGTTATTATTATATTCTTTATCCTTCTATTTCACTTCAAAAAAATCAATTTGGCGCTCCTTATCCTATCATCCATGACTCTATGTATATTAGGAGCTGCTATCGGAATATGGGTAATGGGATTAGAGGTAAGCATTACAGCAATATTGGGCATAGTCAGTCTAATGGGTATATTAGTCAGAAATGGTATCATTATGCTCGACTACGCAGAGGAATTAAGAATAAAAAACAAAGAATCGGTATTTGATGCTGCCTACCACTCTGCCCGACGAAGAATGAGACCTATATTCCTAACCTCTGCCGCCGCATCTATGGGCGTTATTCCTATGATATTAGGAAAGAGTGCTCTATGGTCTCCATTAGGTACAGTCGTATGTTTTGGGACAATGATTTCCATGATATTAATTATAACTGTATTACCTGTAGCATATTATATGATTTTCAAAAAGTCTGACAAAAAATATCACTTATCGAATAACATTGAATAAAGTATGAAAAAAATAATTATATATATCATTATTCTATTACTATATCAGGATTATAGTTTCGGACAAAGTTACACGTTAGAACAATGTCTCCAAATGGCCCTTGAAAATAATTATAAACTAAAAAAAGCCCAAAACAACATAAAAAGTTCAGAGCAAGATAAAAAAGAAGCATTCACTAAATATTTTCCCAATATCTCTGCAGTTGGAGGTACTTATAAAACGAATAATGGGATGGCCGAAATTAGCCTCGCCCCACTTGTCCTAGGAATGGAAATGTCTATGATGAAGGATGGGATTGTAGCCGGAATATCAGCCATACAACCTATATTCACCGGAGGTCAGATTTATTTGGGAAACAAATTGACAGAAATAGGTACAGAAATCAGTAAATACCAACTGAAACAAACTGAAGACGAAATCATATTAACAGTAAATCAATATTATTGGCAACTCGTCTCTCTACAAGAAAAAATAAAAACAATCGAAATTATGGAATCTCTAATAAACAATATTCAAAATGATGTGAAAAATGCCGTAGATGCTGGAATAACAAATCAGAACGATTTACTGCAAATACAATTGAAAAAAAATAATATTGCCAGCTCCCGTCTACAACTTGAAAACGGGATACGACTGTCAAAAATGGTATTAGGGCAATATATAGGCGACTTTGAATCAAATTTCGACATCATATCTCCTCAACAGGACTCTCTTCCTTCTCCCATTACATATCGAATAAATCATATCGATGCACTTCCAAGCCTCAATGCATATCAATTAGTCAATAAAAATGTAGAAGCATCTAAACTCCAACAAAAAATGAAGATTGGTCAAAATATGCCAACATTAGGTATTGGAGCCGGATATTTCTATCATGATTTACTAAATCAAGACCATTCTTTCGGAATGATATTTGCCTCTGTCACCGTACCTATCTCAAATTGGTGGGGAGGAACTCACGCTATAAAAAAACAGAAAATACAAGTTAAAAATGCAGAACTAACGCGTCAGAATACACGAGAAATGCTTTTGATACAAATGCAAAAATGCTGGAATGAGTTAGAAGAATCATACAAACAAATGAATATATCAAAAGAATCAATAAGTGTTGCAAATGAAAACTTTAGACTTAATAAAGAATACTATAAAGCTGGTACAATATCATTAAGTGATATGCTTGAAGCTCAATCTTTATTACAACAAAGCCGAGACCAATATACTGAAGACTACACTCTTTATTTAATAAAACGTACTCAATACCTACAAGCTACAGGACAAAACTCACGAGAGGGACAAACTAACTAATTATTATAATAAGAACTGTCCTTGTATATAGGGCAGTTCTCATTATAATATCTATTCTAGTTTTTAAATAATATTTGTTGAAGCAAAAGAGGCTCATCTGTAGTTATATAATCAATACCCTCATTTATAAAATATTCCATATCCTTTTGTTCATTCACCGTCCATACATTTGTTGTCAGCCCTAACTTATGGGCCTCTTTTATCCAATTTTTATGCTTTTTATACACATTAATATGATAGTCTAGACCTGAACATCCTATATTTTTCAATTCTTGAGGTGACAAGTCTCCATTGAGATAAGCAACAGTAGCCTTCGGTGACAAACGTATAAGTTCTTTCACAACATGTAAGCTAAAAGCAATATATTCTACTTGCTTTTCCATTCCCATCTTTTTTACCATGTTAATGACATTAAGAACAGCTTGAGTCTCTTTCTCCGGAGTAGATAGAGACTTTATTTCCAGTATTAACTTGATTTTTTTATTGTTCTTTCCTAAAAGCAAATATTCCTCTAAAGTAGGCAATCTCTCTCCATTTGATAATGTAATACTACTGAGTTCTTCATAAAAAGTTTCCTCTATCACCATATCCTTAATACGCCCATCATGATTAATAATCATAACATTATCTTTGGTCATCAAAACGTCAAATTCTGAACCATATGCACCTATATCCGCAGCCTTTTGAAGAGCTGCTAACGAATTTTGCGCCGAATTCTCTGTTTTCCAAAATCCCCTGTGTGAAATTACCTTCGTCTCAGCAAAAGATGTAGATGCAAACAATACAAATACCGATACAATATACAGAAGTCCTCTTCTTGTTCTCATACCTAAATATCCCTTTAAATTATCTGGACATAAAGATATAAAATATAGGTTGTACTTTCATTTTCAAAATGTTTAAATTTTTATAGAAATATCTATACTCTAAAAATTAAACTGTAATCCCACCCCTAACAATTCCTTAAACTGGACACGTTTTACCTTTCGCCCATCACTCAACGTAATTTTCACATCATCATCATATACCATATTCGTTGTAAGAGTCGTAGAGAACCACTTATTTATTACCATATTTATCTGCACTTCCCAATTTATATCAACATTTTGAGGTTTTCTCAAATAATCAGAATAAAGGTCCAATCGAGAATATAATGTCATATTCTTTAAAAACTCATATCTACCCTCAAGTTTTAGATTGGCACCAAACTCTGATAACAATTTTTTCCCTGGTTTTACTCCATAAGCACCTTCGTCAGACAAACGATCATTTAAAACAAATGTCCCTCTCCAAGCAGCAGGAGACAGAACTGCAGTAAAAAATTTATTTGGTATCCATGTGAAACCTATCCCTGTCATCAGATACCCCGGAGCCATAAACTGCGATACATAAACGTCTGGATTGACTCCATAATCATATCCTCTTGTGAACTGTGATTGAAAATTAAACAATGCACTAAGATACAGGTTTTTATATATTTCATATCCATAATTTGAATTTAAATATATTTTATCACTGGTCTTCTTCGAAATTTCAGATTTCGTTTTATTCAGACCATAAGAAAGTTCTATACGATTTTGCCAAATATGCTTATTATGCTTATAATCTGCCTGATAAGTACCCTGTAAGTCAAATGCAAAGGCATTATCTCCCCCAGTCGCCCAGTTCGTAAAACTTACTTGTGTCAATTTAAGCCCAGCATAACCATTTGTAATCCACACAGAATCTTTCTTAGTCTCAGCACATACAGCCATAGTTATCACCGATAATAGCATTGTAAACAATCTACGATAATTCATTTTTAGTCAATTTATGTAATATAATCTATATCAGTAACAATTTACTGTAAATTATGTTTGTAAACTGACTTAAAAAGAAACAAACAATAAATCAAATACTTTAGAAACTTTGCAGGACATCACTATTTTAAAACAATTCATATAAAGAATAAAAACAATCGATAAAATTCCCATTCCTGTCGATTTTATTTTTAATCAATTAAATATAAACGTACCTTCATCATCAAAATCAATAATTATGAAATACAAATCTTTATTCTACATTCTCTTGTTCGTTGGAGGGATAATGTACTCTAAAACAAATGCACAAGAACCAGACAGAAAGCCTTTGTCTAAATTTGTTTCACCTGAAATCATCGCTAAAAAGAAAACCGATGAAATGAAAGAAACATTACAACTAAGTGATAAACAATACAAAAAAATGTATAAATTATTCCTCAAAGAGGAGCAAAAAAAATTAAACCAAAAAGATAATAGGCCACCTATTCCACCTAATAGAGAATTTGAAAATAGAAATAATATGATGCCTCCGCCAAAAATACAACCAAATTTTCCTCCTCCCCCACCACCAATAAATGATAATTTTAGAAATATTCAAAAAGAGAGAACCAAAAGAGAGAAAAAAATAAAAAAGATCCTAACTACTGAGCAATATAAAAAATGGAAATCCGAAGAAATATAAAATAAACAATAAAATCTAATTTTTCTTCAGAATTACTATTCATCAAATAATTATATAAATAAAAAAACAATACAAATGCCGGTTTAATTATATCTTTATTATTTTTGACAAAAAATATTGATATGATAACCGACATTCGTTTATTGAGTCAACAACTCGTCAACCCGACATACAATTCTCCAGCCGAACTTGTAAAATGGATGGGAGCCCTACAAGCACAAAACTATGAAATGTCTAAATGGGCCATCGGTATACGGTTAAAAAGCTGCAATTTAAATTCAATAGATGAAGCTTTGCTGCAAGGTAAAATCATCCGGATGCATATAATGCGTCCCACATGGCACTTTGTTGCTGCAGAAGATGTACGATGGATGTTACAACTTTCGTCAAAACGTATCAGGTCTGCAAACGAATCATTTGGTAAGCAATGGAATATTACAGAAAAAACATACAGTCGCTGTAATAGACTAATCGAAAAAGCTCTTGAAGAATATCAAAATATGACAAAACAAGAAATCGGAACAGTGCTAAAAAATTATGGTATTCCTACAGACATACATCTATTATCCAGATATTTAACTCGAGCAGAGACAGAGGGAATTATCTGTAGCGGTATAGACAAAAATGGGAAACCTACTTATGCTTTACTCAATAAACGTATTCCTCCAACAAAAGCATTACATCATGATGAGGCTTTAAGTAAATTAGCAACCGCCTATTTCCGAAGTCACTCACCAGCAAGTCTGCAAGACTTTGTCTGGTGGTCGGGATTAACAGTCACAGAGGCTCGAAAAGCAATAAGTAATATAGAACACAATCTCATACAAGACAAAAAACTATATATACATAATACATATACTATAACCCCAACAATAAAATCAAAAAATATTTTACATCTATTACCTCCATTCGATGAGTATCTGATCAGCTATAAAGACAGAACAAGCGTTATCGAAACCCAACATCATTCAAAAGCATTCAATACATTCGGAACCTTCTATCCTGTCATACTATATAATGGTAAAATCATAGGAAACTGGAATAAACCTCCTAAAGGAAAAACAAGCATAAAAACCTCTTTTTTCGATCCTAATATTTCCATTAATAGAACATTGATAGAAACTGCCCAAAAAAGATATCTTACTGTAATGAATTTTATCAGATAAAATAAATATATAGCAAAAGAACAATCATTTTCTACAGATTATAATCTAAATTTACCTTTAAACCCAAAAACAAACTTTCTATAAATAGCAACTATAAACGGTAGAAAAGGACCGTATTCTTTTGCATAAAAAAATAATTTCTAATATTCAATTGGTTTAAATTCCAACCCATCCTGAGTATTCCTATATTCAAGCAACGTTACATACTTATTTTCCAGTAATTTTCTTGTCCGCAAATAAGTTATGACCTTTATATCAAATCTCTTAGCTATTGCTGTTGTACGTAAAGTACAAGAATCGCCATTTACCTTTTTCCGCAAAAACCAATCTTCGTATTGCAAAAGCTGTCCCAAAGCCATTTCATCAAAACGGTCCTTTTTGAGCTCTATTATGTTATACGCTATTATTTGTTTACAATTCTCAGGATGTGCAAATGCTAATAAAACATCAATTTCCTTATCAAAACTGGTAGGTACATAACATAAATAGTCACTATAATCACCAAATATGTTCTTATACCTTCCTTTAGCTAACCCGTCCGATAAAAGACTCATTAATGTATATTCATATTTCGGGATGTAAGTATACCTATCTATAGATAAATAATTCAACAAATTGGGAGGACAATATCGATAAGGCTCTTCAATTTGGTGAGGTTCACCATAAATAGGATTCAATTTTAAATAAAGATTAAATAATTCTTCAAATTCATTACTCGAGATCGAAAACATTACATTACGACTTCCAAAGCCTGGTCTTTTTAATGCAAATGTCCAGACTTTTCCCCGATCTCTTAAATCATATATATCACTCAACCGTATAGGGTTGGGAAAAACATATCGTGAATTTTCTATTCTGACTCTCAATGGATAATATTGATTATTTACAACCGGCCAAACCTCCGCCTTATCATAAAAAGGAGCATCAAGCACTCTGAAAATACCTCTTAATTCCTTTTTCAAAGTTATATAGAACAATACATAATCTCCTTTTCTGACCATTGTCATCCGAGATATCAAACCGTCCATTGTATTAGGGTTATCACTATCCGGAATTGCAGCTAAACCTCTGCGAATACAAATCTCATAATTACTCTCATCTACAACAAATATATGTACAGCCATGAATCTCTCTTTTTACACTCACATAAGATATTAGATATAGAATACAAAGATAAACCAATTGTTTGTTTATCGATATAATCTTTCAAAAAACTATATTTTCCCAAATATCAGGTTAAATTTCATCTGGAAAAATTATTTTCAGGCAACCTTCCTTTTGGATGTTCATGTTGTTTATGATAATAAAAATAAAACCCGTCACAACAAAAATGAATTGTTTTACACCTTAAATTTCTATATTCGGCTCAAACTTCACATTATAAACATTTACTCGATATAAATCTGACTAACTTAAATATTCAATTTTTCAATATAACATCCGAAATAAAGCAAGGTAAAAACTGCAATAAAAATGTAGACATATTTATTGCATCGCCTTATACAAAATTACTTACTCACCAACCATTATAATGTATTTTCTTTTCATCAAATTTTTGTTTCGGTTTTACTTCTGTAGAAGGATAGCCTACCGGTATAATACAAAGTGGCAGCACTCTTCCCGGCATGGACACAAAAGTCCGGATAGACTGTATACGGTCACGATAAGGATATGCTGCTGTCCATACCGCTCCTAAACCCAATGACTCTGCTGCCAAAAGAATATTGCCTGCTGCCAAAGAACAATCGAGATACCAATAAGAAGAACGAACAGAATCTCCACAAACGACAATGGCACAACGAGCGTGATTCAACATCTTTGCATAAGGCAGTTTCACAGACAAAGAATCGAGTATCCTACGATCATTAAGGACTATAAATTCCCAAGGACGCAAATCTCGTCCTGAAGGTGCTGCCATTGCAGCCTGCAACAATAATGCTATCTTTTCTTTTTCTATATCCTTATCTTCATAACTACGTACACTCTTGCGGGAAAATATATTCTCAATCGCAGGGGGTATATCCATATCATTATCTATCTTCTGTGACGTTGAAGTGCATGATACTGACACAATAATTATCGACATCAATACTACAACTTCTAATTTCTTTTTCATACGACTTCTTTATTTGTTTCTACAAAGATAAAAAAATCGAAAATTTTCACAAGTTTTGATTTAACTTTGTAAGCAATAAAGAATATAAAAATGATAATATTAGAAACAAAACGATTAATTTTAAGAGAACTAGAACAGAACGATTTTAACGAAACATGCAAATTACTGCAAGACCCCATTGTAATGTATGCCTATGAAGGGCCCTTTAACAAAAAAGAAGTTCAAGAATGGTTAGACAAACAATTTAAAAGATACCAGAATGAAGGAGTTGGATTATGGGGAGTAATTGAAAAATGCAATAATGAACTTATCGGACAATGTGGTATCACCTACCAATATTATAAAGACAAAAAAATACCAGAAATAGGGTATTTATTCAGAAAAGAATTTTGGCATCGGGGTTACGCAACTGAAGCTGCGACAGCTTGTCGTGATTACGCCTTCAATAATCTGAAAATCAACGAAATATATTCCATTATCCGAGATACCAACATCGCATCTCAGAAAGTAGCTCTACGAAACGGTATGAATAAAATTGCATCTTTCGTAAAACACTACCGGAATGTTGATATGCTCCATTTCCTTTTCTGTGTCAACAATAAACAATAATTACATAGTACTCTTTTTATTTTATCTAAATCAAAATAAAATGAATTATAACTTCAAATCCATTTTACGATATTTCAGATAAATAATCACGCACAACATTATTCCGGATACTTGTTACAAATACAACCTTAATAACTTTATTATCAGTCATTAAAGTTTTCAAGATATTTATTCAATTCATCTTTAATTAAATAAAAACTTCTAAAAGAATATTTCTCTGAAAATCTTTATCCAATTGATATTCAATCCCTGACTTTGTATTTTTGGTGATTTACTACCAATCACCGTAATAAAATCTAATTTAATTAGACGCTTATACACTATAACCCTATAAATCGCCTATTTGCCATATTTAAAAGCTCCCCTTTTTAGAGTAAAAACATGCTCTCCTGCAGTCAATTTCACGGGTATATTCTGTCCTGTTCTGTCTGGAAAATAGAGTGTAGCACAACTATTAGCCGGAACAACTACAGTATAAATTATTTTGTTACGTTTCAATTCCCATTTAGAACAAATTTCGCCATAAGGAGAATTGTGCCTAGCTTCAAAACTATTTAAACCTTCAGGGAAATATGGACGCAAAATAATATGTTTAAAACCCGGATTTTCCCAATCAGGGTAAATGCCACCCAAGCCTTTAAAAAACCATCCTCCAATTTCGCCAAACATCATATGATTGTCCGAGATATCACGAGTAGCCTGTAAATCCCAGTTCTCCAATAATGTCGTTGCTCCATTGACAATCCAATGTCCCCATGAAGGATAGGTATCCTGACATGCCAATTTATAAGCAACTTCACTCTGACCATTCTCACTTAGAGCATTCAATATAGCTTTCGCCCCCAATACACCAACATCAAGATGATACCCTCTATTCACCACTTCCTGAGCTAAATTATATGCAACCATCTCCTTCATATCCTCCGGTACAATCCCCCACATCAACGGTACTGCTAATTCTGTCTGCACACCATTTGCATATATACCCGTTTTCTTATTTAAATATTTTTCGTTGATAGCATCCTTTATTTTCTTTGCTAATGCAGAATAGCGAGCATAATCTTCACATTTACCAAAAAGTTTTGCAGCTCGAGCAAGAATTGTAGCATCTACATAAAAATATACAGACGATGTGAGTTCTATTGAAGCATGAGACTTAACTGGAACCCAATCTCCTCTACCCCATGAAGTCAAACCTCCCGGACTATTGCGGTCAACATAATCGACATAACGTTTAATATTCTCATAACAATCAAACAAAAGCTTACTGTCTCCATAAAACAAATAAATATTCCAAGGAATAATTGCTATGGTACTAGTCCAATCCAAACCGTTCTTAGAACCATATCCCCATCCTCCCGTCGGAATAATATCCGGTAAGACACCATTAGGTTGTTGTTCATCTCGATGGTCAGCCAACCATTTTTCATACACCGTAATACCGTCAAAATTATATAATGCGGTCTCAATCGCTAAATGGGCATCACCCGTCCATCCATTTTTTTCTCTCTGCGGACAATCTGTAGGATATCCTACAAAATTAGAAAGATAAGAATTGTTAGTCGCCCTCCACAAACGATTAATTAAAGAATCTGAACTATGAATAAATCCCACTTGCGGTACATCACTATGTATAAAATATGCCGTCAGACTTTCTTTCTCTAACTCAACCGGATTATTCGACGTCACTTCCACATATCTGAAACCCTTATAATTGAACTTAGTTACAAATTTTTCTTCTTCTCCACCTCTTAATGTTATAATATCTGTCTGAAAAGGATCTGAAAGGACCACCGGTTGACAATAAACATCAATATTCGATACATCGACAAGGCCATTTGGATAAATACGTTCTCCATGTTTCAAACGGATAATCGTTCCCGATTCTCCTCTAACCTTCAATGAAGTAATTCCAGCTATATTTCTGCCAAAATCAAAAACATAAGTCGTATCATTTACCCTGTTCAATTTTACAGTATTGACAGTATCAACTACCCGAATAGGATGCATCTGTTGTGCAACAATTTTCTGAGAAGGTGCTGATCGATAAATAACATCCTCCCACCCAGAATCATTAAACTCTATTGTACTCCACCCTTTTTGCTCCTGGCGAGCATCATAATGTACTCCCGTATAAATACTATTGGATATCAACGGCCCTGTAGAAGTCTTCCAATCTTTATCAGAAGACACAACTTCTGTACTCCCATCTTCATATACTATCTTCAAATCTAAACAAAACGTAGGACGATTACGCCAAGGAGCATTATGGAAATTCCATACAGCCAATGACTGATGATTATACCAACCATTTCCTAATAACACCCCCATTACATTCTTTCCTCTCTGTAACTGAGAAGTTACATCATATGTAACATATAGATTGCGTCGGTCATAACGAGTATACATAGGGTCAAGAATATGATTACCCACCCGGCACCCATTAACATAAAGCTCATATAAACCGGCTACGGTAATATACGCTCTAGCCGATTTGACCGATTTTCCTATTTCGAACACTCTCCTAAAATATGGTGCAGATTTATAATAAATATCATGATTATCACTGATCCAAGCACCCTGCCACTGAGAAATATCCATCATTCCAGTTTCAAAACTCTGTACAAAAGACGACGTGCTTTTACCATCTTTATCCCAAACAGTAACCTTCCAATAATATTTCGTAAACGGTTGAAGATCTGAGCCTGCATAAGTCCACAAAGTTCTATCCGATTCTCTTTTTCCCGTATCCCACACAGAAACTTTTTCTTCCACTACACTCAGCGAGTCCGTATCTACGCAAATACGACATGCCGTTTGTAAAGCTCCCGAACGAGAATCTTGCAATTTCCATGCTAAACGAGGATTAGATGCATCAAGACCTATTGGATTGACCAAATATTCACAAGTCAAATCTACCGGTATACATACATCACTTTGACGGGCTTGAATACATGCCCCCATCAACCACAAAGCAATATATAAAAAATGGCTTTTCATTGTATTATTTATTTTTCCGCTTTAAAAGTAATGATAAATTATAAGTCTTACAACATCCATCAATCTCTTCTCATTATATTAAACATGATAAAATTAAACATTAGAAAACATAAAAAATTCCTACCAAAATATGTTAAAAAACACTCTTTCAAATATTTGTCAGGTTCTTTTTTATCATTAAATTTGAAAATTAAAAATTCAATTTATTCAATAAATTATGAATTGATTACAGTTGAAAAATTCGCATAAAATACTGTACACAAAATTATAAGATGAGTTACATACATAAGAATTTACAAACAAATGAAACCATAGAATACAAAGTAAATATACATTGGTTCATCTTTGTTATGCCGATTATAGGGTTGGCATTTGGATACATATTTTATTCAACAAAAACCAGTCTCACACATTATACAGGATTAATAATATTAATCCTAAGTAGTTTCCAATTGCTAAAACGACTACTTTTTAAAATAAGTACAGAATATGTTATCACAAACAAAAGAGTTATATTAAAATCGGGAATATTAAGCAGAGATGCTCTTGAACTCATGGTGAACAAATGTGAGGGTTTACGAATAAATCAAAGTTTCATTGGACGTATCTTTGGATTTGGGTCAATTCTCGTTACTACAGGCGGTGTAACCAACACTTTCAGATTTGTTGCTAATCCAATAAAATTCAGAAACGAAATAAATCGACAAATTTGACTTCTGGAAAGTGTTTAATCTATCAGAGAAAAATCCATTTACTCAAATATATTCCATATTTTTCATTAAACAAATATTAATTAAAATTGAACACTTTCACATCTGCAAGATATAAAAAACTGTCTCAAAATGAAATGTCCCCCAAAAGTTTTATGTCTAACTTTTGGGGGGCATTTCATTTTAGAAAAAAAACACTATTTTTGTAGAACTAACAGAAAAAATATATAGTTGTCCGACAATATGAAATGGCAGTTATGCATATAGCCACATCCAACGAATAGCATTTCCAATCTACGCTATTCAGCAATAAACAGGCTTATAATTTAAGTTTGCATGTTATTATTTTGCCATAATTCCTATTATAAATTTACAAAGATGTTATGCTGCCCAAAAGCGGTATAACTTATTGTATCATATTGGTTTGAACAAATGATTTATACCTACAAAAATATATGGTTCATCACTTTTCCTATAATGATGAGTATTCTGATCGAACAGCTGATAAACATTACCGATACCTTGTTCTTGGGACATGTGGGCAATATAGAATTGGGAGCATCTACTCTTGCCGGAATATGGTTCTTAGCTATTTACATGCTTGGTTTCGGTTTTAGTTTGGGACTACAAGTGATGATTGCACACTGCAATGGGGAACAGCGGTATTCGGAAACGGGAAAAACTTTCTTTCAAGGTTTATCTTTCTTGTTTTCACTAGCGGCTGTTCTTTGTCTGTTATCCAAAACGCTTTCCCCTATCCTCCTGAAGCATCTGATTATTTCAAATGATGTCTACAACGCAGTTGTCCGCTATTTGGACAGTCGCATTTGGGGATTATTTTTCACTTTTCCCTCCCTTGCCTTACGTTCGTTCTTGGTAGGCATTACACAGACAAAAGCCTTGAACGTAGCGGCTTTTACTGCTGTATTGGTAAATATTCCGATGAACTGGCTGCTGATATTCGGATTCGGCATGGGCATATCGGGAGCAGCTATTGCATCGGCCTTTGCAGAACTATGTTCGCTAATAGTCTTGACAACTTATATATTCCGACATATCAATAGACGACTGTACGGTCTGCATTGGAGCATAGATATAACAATACTGAAAGAGGTCTTTTCTATCTCAGTATGGAGTATGCTGCAATTCTTTATGAGTGTAGCCATTTGGTTTCTGTTTTTCTTAGCAATCGAGCGTTTGGGAGAAACGAAACTTGCCGCATCTAATATTGTACGGAGTGTTTCAGCCCTATTTGCCGTCATTGTCAATGCACTGGCAAGTGTTACCAGTTCTTTAGTGAGTAACTTGATTGGAGCAAGAGAAAGAAAGAATGTCTTTCCGCTTTGCCACCGAATTATTCGCTTAGGGTACATAATAGGTATCCCGTTGGTAGCCCTTGCCTTACTTTTCCGCCAACCCATTATCAGAGCCTATACTGAAAATTTGATAATCGTACAAACCGCACAGTTACCGTTTACGGTCATGGTGTTAAATTATTTCTTTGCGTTGCCTGGCTATGTCTATATGAATGCCGTAACCGGGGCGGGAGCAACACGAACAGTCTTCCTATTCCAGGTATCAACCACTATTGCTTATTTGTTCTGTTTATGGGAACTAAGCTGTTGGACTGTTCCGTTGGCTGCTTATTGGTCAGTAGAATATTTATTTGTAATATTGCTCGGTATGCAATCCATTATTTATCTCAAACACAAATTCAGAATTAAATAACACCAAAACGCCCGATTTTACATTATTAAATGTAAAATCGGGCGTTAACTTTCCTACACACTGATTTTCAATGTTTATTGCGGAGAGGGAGGGATTCGAACCCCCGGTACCTTGCAGTACAACGGTTTTCAAGACCGCCGCAATCGACCACTCTGCCACCTCTCCTAAAGAACGAGCTTTCCTTTTCGAAAGCGATGCAAAGGTAGTAAGTTTTTTTTGTCCTCCAAATTTTATAAGATTATTTTTTGAGAAAATTTTTGATTATCTATTTTATATCTTCATTTTTAAGACTTTAGTTAAAATATTTATTTTCCAAACTTATCTTCCTTCCTGGCCCAATACAAAATCATTTTTTAACTTTTCATTTTATTTCTCACAATTACAACATAATTACCCGTCTTCTTGTTATATTTGTAAAAAATGGGAATAGTCCCTTATTCAATTTTATTCAGAACTACTTATGAACAATTTCAACGAAATTATATCTGGAAACAAGCCAGTGTTAGTAGACTTCTTTGCCGAATGGTGCGGCCCTTGCAAAATGATGAAACCCATATTGGAAGAATTAAAAAATATGATTGGTGACTCTGCAACTATCCTAAAAATTGATGTTGACAAGAATCAGGCTATTGCTTCAAAATATGGAATTCAATCAGTTCCAACTCTTATAATTTTTAAAAAAGGAGAAATAGTCTGGCGCCAATCAGGTGTCATGCAAGCCCCAATTCTAAAAGACTTACTTAAAAACTACAAATAATTACATCAACCTATTAACAAATCAACAAATGAAAAAAAGCAAATTTGCATTTGTTCTCATACTCATAGTATGTATGTGTATGCCGGCAATAGCCCAAAAGGAAAAAAATAGTCTTGTAAAACAGATGACGACAAATCAGTTTAAAACTCAAATATGGAATTACAGTTCTAATAAAGAGTGGAAATTCTTAGGAAACAAACCCGCTATTATAGATTTATATGCAGATTGGTGCCCACCTTGTCGTAAATTAGCACCCATTCTGGCTGAAATTGCACAAGAATATGCAGGAAAAATAGATGTTTTCAAAATTAATGTAGATAATGAACCTGAGCTTGCTCAACTATTCAATGCCAGTAGCATCCCTCTAATGGTATTCATACCCAAAGACGAAAAACCTACTTTGGTAAAAGGATTACGTCCTAAAGATCAAATCGAAAAAATCATAAATTCCGTACTGTTTAATACTAAAAAATAGTAATCTGTTAGAACACAAATAAATCCTTTTAAAATTAAAATTGTGTAAACAAACATCACGAACATCAAGAGAATATAACAAATATCTTGGTGTTCGTATTGCTTTTATCTACCTTTGTGCTGGTTGAAAAAGTATTTTTTATTATGAACTTATATTTAAAATTGTTCTTTACCTTTTTCAAAATTGGAGCTTTTACTTTCGGTGGTGGTTGGGCCATGATTTCAATTATCGAACGTGAGGTGGTCGATAATCATAAATGGCTTGATAAAGATGAATTTCTTGATGCACTCGCTATTTCCCAATCTTTACCTGGGATTTTAGCTGTTAATATTTCAATCATGGTAGGGAACAAAGTTAGAGGGCTCAAAGGCTGTATTATTTCTACTTTAGGGACAGTCCTTCCATCTTTTATCCTTATACTACTTATTGCTATATTTTTCTCTAAATCATATGATAATCCAATAGTAGAACGTATTTTCAAAGGGATTCGTCCTGCAGTTGTTGCTTTGATAATCGCACCAGTACTTACTACTGCCAAATCAGCAAAAATAAATATAAAGAATATATGGATACCAATAACTGTAGCTTTACTCATTTGGTTAGCTGGTATCTCCCCTATATATTTTGTACTGGCTGGTGGATTTGGAGGAATAGTATATTATAAATATATCGATAGAAAACGAAAAGGCAATATAAAGAAAAGAGGGGAATAATAATGGTTTATCTTAATTTGTTAATAGCCTATCTAAAAATAGGGTTATTCGGCTTCGGTGGCGGATACGCAATGTTGTCTTTAATACAACACGAAGCTGTCGAAGTAATTCATATGGGAGAATCTTCTCCCTGGCTTACGTCCAAAGAATTTACCGATATTGTAGCTATCTCGCAAATGACACCTGGACCCATAGGTATTAATAGTGCCACATACATCGGATATGTAGCTACAAATGGAAATATTTGGGGATCAGTATTAGCAACTACAGCCGTATGTTTACCATCTTTTATTTTAGTGTTACTTATCAGTCACATCCTTTTACGGCACAAAGACAACACATATATAAAGAGTGTCTTTTCCGGATTACGCCCTGTTGTAGTAGGATTGATTGCCTCGGCTGCTCTTATATTGATGAACAAAGAAAATTTTCCAGATTATACTTCCAGCATATTGATCGCTATCGGAGCCTTTATTCTCGTACGATACACTAAAATTCACCCGATTTGGGTAATTGTGCTTGCCGGTACTGCTGGATTTTTTATCTATTAAAATGCATAAAACATATGACATACGAACAAACTTTAGATTATCTATACAACCAATTACCTGTATTCCAGCAAATCGGAGCAAAAGCATATAAGCCAGGATTACAAAACAGCGAAGCTTTAGACAGATATTTCGGGTATCCGCACCGAAAGTTCAAGACTATTCATATAGCCGGAACTAACGGCAAAGGTTCTACATCACATCTATTGGCTGCAATTCTCCAAAAAAGTGGATATAAAACAGGACTATATACTTCACCTCACTTAATAGATTTCAGAGAAAGAATCCGGGTAAATGGAGAAATGATCTCCCAATCATATATTATCAATTTCACAGAAAAACACATACCGAAAACTAAAAATATCCATCCTTCGTTTTTTGAACTTACTATGATGATGGCTTTCGACTATTTTGCTTATTGTCAAGTTGATGTTGCAATTATCGAAACAGGATTAGGAGGTCGATTGGATAGCACAAATATTATTTCTCCGGACTTGGCTATTATCACAAATATCAGTTATGACCATATGCAATTTTTAGGACACACATTACCAGAAATTGCCCGAGAAAAAGCAGGTATCATAAAAGAAGGCATTCCTGTTATTATTGGGGAGGCTGATGGAGAGGTGAGAAAAGTATTTATAGATAAAGCAAAAGAAATCGGTGCACCTATTTTATTTGCCGAAGAAGAACATCCGATACAGGATGCACACTTTACTCCTGAAGGTAAATGGGTATTCGAATCAAAATCATATCCTCACCTTATAGGAGAATTAGGAGGCTTTTGTCAAGAAAAAAATGCAGCAACTGTATTAACTGCCATAAAAGTTCTTTCTAAAATAGGTTATACTTTATCCCAAAGTGCCATATATGAGGGGTTTGCTCATGTCACTACCCTTACCGGATTACAAGGCCGATGGCAAAAAATACAAAATAATCCTACAGTTATCTGCGATACAGGCCATAATACAGGAGGGATGCAATATATCGCTCGACAAATATCATCTCAAACTTATGATACATTAAGAATCGTTATCGGTATGGTAAATGATAAAGACATCAACGGTGTTCTTGCCTTGTTACCCCAAAATGCAACTTACTATTTCACTCAAGCCTCTATTCCCAGGGCTCTACCCGCTCATGAAATGAAAACAGCTGCTCTACATTTCGGCCTATCCGGAAAAACTTACAATACTGTCGAAGATGCTTATATACATGCTTTGGAAGAAAGCCAACCGAATGATTTTATATTTATAGGAGGCAGTACTTTTATTGTAGCTGATTTATTAAAGTACTTGAATAGAAACAGTTAAAAAAACAACATATACATAAATTTTTCTACTTTCTCTTAAAGAGAAAGTAGAAAATACCTTGAATATAAATTTTGCAACTATTTCATTGCTATTACTTCTATTTCAATCTGACTATTTTTTGGTAATTCTTTCACTGCCACTGCTGAACGAGCAGGATAGTCATTTGTAAAATATCGAGCATATACCTCATTCATTTCCGAAAACAGGGCCATGTCTGTTAAAAAAACAGTCGTCTTAACAACCTGTCCCATAGAACATCCCGCTTGTTTAAGAAGAGCCTCTATATTCTTTAAAATTTGCTCTGTTTGTATAGCAATATTTCCAGTCACCATATTACCCGAGAAAGGATCAATTGGTAACATTCCTGAAAGAAAAACCAAATTTCCAGCTTCTATAGCCTGACTATACGGACCGATAGCTGCCGGAGCATTTGATGTTGAAATTACTTTTTTCATAGGACTTCAATTTTATTTAAATACTAAGCTATAATTTCCTTTAAAACAAATTTTTCAACAACATGTGCCACACCATCTTCTTCATTAGAACATGTTACATAATCAGCACAAGCTTTTACATCATCACAAGCATTAGCCATCGCGACTCCTAAACCTGCAAAACGAATCATTGATACATCATTGTATCCATCACCACAAGCTATTATTTCGTCCTGTGAGATTTTTAGATAATTAAGAAGATATTCCAAAGACTTAGCCTTATCAATACTTTGAGGAACCAGCTCTAAAAAGAATGGTTCCGAGCGATAAACACTCATTATATTTCCTAATTTTTCCTGTAATTGCTTTTCAGCCTTGGCTATCTTTCCACTTTCTCCAACCATTAAACATTTTGTTACAGGAAAATTTAAAGCATGAGTAAAAGAATCGACTCTCTCAATATTCATCTTATTCAGATTAGCTTCTATCAAAACATATTTATCCTCTGGATGTTCAGTAAGAATAGATTTATCTTTATATGATAATATCGCAGTGCCATATTCTTTTGACGCTCGATAAAGATGAGGTATCACATCTGAGGGCAATATCATCTCAAACAAAACTTTTTTTGTCTTATAATCAACGATTTTCCCTCCATTGTAAGATAAAATAAATCCTCCGTATTTTGATAGTTCCAACTCTTCTGCCAAAGGTATGATACCACATGTCGGCCTACCCGAAGCCAGCACAATCTTCATTCCTTTTTGTTGTACCCTGAGTAAAACTTGTTTTGTACGTAAAGTAATTTCTTTTTTTGCATTTGTTAATGTTCCGTCCAAATCTAAAACAATTAGCTTATACATTATCTATCATTATAAATTTGGAACAAAGGTACAATAAAGAGAACAATTTATATGTCCGAGATTAAAATAAAAAGAGATTATCTATTCTACAAATAAATAACTTAAATAATAAATTATATATTAAAAATTTTCACCTAAAACATAAGGCTTATATGCACATCGCTATAGATAAATTATTTAAAGATATATATATTCTAAAACGAACCTACTTCCAAATACTTTCAGGTACACGAGATGAGCCTATCCATGTAAGCCTTTTCCAAATACCTTCAAAAATTCCATGTTTATGGCCTTTCATCCACCAAATACAAAATATCCACTGAGAAAGGAATAATACTATACCAAACAAAAAACTATATGTTATCCCCATATATTGTCCCAAATAAAATCCCCAATGATAAAAGAATAACGAACCTACTATAGATTGTCCTATATAATTTGTCATACTCATTTTTCCATAGGGAGCAAAACGCATAAAAAATGACTTATCTTTTACATGATAAAATACTAACAATAATCCCGTTACCAATATCACCATAAAACTCAGATTTGCCAGTGAACTTATAATTAATTGTAATGGAACAAGAATAGCTCCACGAGAAATATAATCCGGCAACATATTATTAATACCGTATAGAGGGAAAAAGCAAATAAGGCCTAAAATTAAAGCCTTTATCCAAAACCACTCGTTCTCCGGTGTGTGTATAAAAAGTTTTTTCCGACCAACTAACAACCCCAACAAAAATAACCCGGCAGTTTGTAGAATACGGCCATGTTCAAGAGCCCACGTCATATTTGCCAATTGTCCTTCCCACAAATTCATTTTTATTGTATCACCCAAAGAGCCATTGGATTGTACTTCATACGCTACACCAAAATAATAACGCGCCAAGCTCTCCCCTATTTCGTAATCTGTATTACATAATGCATATATTATTTTACCCCAATCTAAAGGCTGTAACAACAATATCGTTGACAATACAAGAAGCGTCTTATTACTTACTCTACAAAACAATACCAGGACTATGCCTATGATAGCGTACATTGTCAATATCTCACCCGTGAAGAACATCGCATTGAATTGCCCAATTACAAAAAGTATAAATAACCGCCATAAAAACCGTAAACGAAAATCCTCTCCACGACGTCTTTGATTATCATCTTGAATATAAAAGCTAAATCCAAACAATAATGCAAAAACTGCATAAGCTTTGCCACTAAAAGCAAAAAACAATCCGTTCCATATCGCCTTATCGGTAAATTGCATCCATTTAAACGGAGAGCTATCAGGAAACTGATAAAAATTAAAATGCTCTATACTATGCAAGATAATAATGCCCATTACCGCCAACCCTCTAAGTACGTCTGCCACATCAACTCTGGCATTTGGCTTAGCCATATCTAACTCCATGATATCAAATTTACGTATTATTCTATATTCTTATTTGGATGAAATCTTTATGAACGGGAACAAAAATAGTATAAAGTATGTAGAGTATAAAAAATATATACAAAAAAAACTTTATTTATGACAATAAACAAATGACTTGATACATGATGTAACGCCTAAATTATTCCGTAAAATTCGATAGTACATAAAAAAAACAGGCTTCATATCAGCCTGTCTTTTTTACAAAAAGAAATATAATTTTATCTCTATTGTTTCAACAAGATTTTCAATTCTTTCTGGCTTGTAGCATCAAAAGAAATAGTTTGAGGTTGATAAGATATCATGCTTATCTGGATATTACAGTCCTTACACACTCCCGATACTTTAAACTGACCATCTAAATCAGTAAAGACTTTTTTCCCATTTACCATTACTGTTACTCCCGGTAAAGACTCTCCCGCCTCATCAGTCACCATTCCTTTTACCGTATATACTTCAACCATTTTTCCAGATGACGCTGTAGCATTTTCATTTGTATTCTTATCAGATGCATAACTACTCAATGTTATACATACCATTATCATTATCCAAAATACTTTTTTCATTTTATCTATTTTTTATTATTATTTAGTGCAAATAAAACATGTACTTATTACGATAAAATGACAAAACGTATACAGAAAAATGAAAAATATATTTCATTCTATCAAACGGCAACGAGAATGTAGCATATGCGTATACCTATCCATATCTTTCCTAAAAATACCTTGGTTATCAATAGTATCTATCCGCACACTACCCGATGCATGTATTATTGTATTTGGTGTCAGAATAATTCCTACATGTATTACCTTTCCTTCAGAATTAGAAAAAAACGCTAAATCTCCAGGAGCTGATATTTCATGTTGTTCCAAGCGACGGCCACATAACGCTTGCTCCCGAGCATCACGAGGCAACCGAATTCCCTGAATAGCAAATACCGTTTGTATAAATCCGGAACAGTCTGTTCCTAATATATGCCTACCACCCCATAGATAAGGAGCATTCAACCATTTACGAGCGTCATTTATCAAAGCTCCAGCTCCTCTCCATTGTGGGTCAATCACTGATCCACTTATCAGACGTCCAGAAAGTGGTCCTAATGAGAAAGTTTGCAATGCATCATCATAAAAAGGTAAACGACTTCCTGAAGAAAGAATTACTGTGGAGCTCGTAATATTATCATATATTTCAGCAAAAGGGGAGCTTACAATAAAGTATGACTCCTGTATAGACTGCCATATCTTTTCATCAACAAAACTGGCCATTTTCCAATCTATCCAGCCTTTGTATCCATCAATTGAAGATTCTATATAATACCAACGACCTTCATCCTGAAGAACTGTAAAAGCTTCCCCGTATATGAGTTGATTAACCATTTCACTGGTTTCGGACCTCTCTTTCCTCATCGGAATGACCGGATATTTCGCTATTGCTCTTTGCATATTACTTACTTAAAGCGTTTTGTAATTTCATCATTTGAAAGAATAGATATGACTGTTTTACCGTCCGGAGTATAATTGGGCATAACCGAAGCCAGCAAATCACCAACTAATTGTTCCATTTCAAGACTCGAAAGAACCTGTCCATAAGGAATAGCCGCTGCTTCAGCTAATGATAAAGCTAATCGCTCATGAATATCGGCTTTTACATCTCGCCCCTTTTCTGTGGCAGTTTCCAGCATATTCCAGATTAAAGTCTCAATATTCACTCCCTCTATACCTGAAGGAATACCATTTACAGAATAAGCATTATTCCCCATGTCAGACAAATCAAAACCTAAAAATTGTAAATCAGCCATTATATTTTGTAGTATGGCCACCTGTGCTGTTGTCAATTGTATAATTTCAGGAAATAGTGTTCGTTGAGAAACACCTTGTTTTGCCTGAATACATGACATATAACGGTCAAATAAGATACGGACATGAGCCCTGTATTGGTCTACTATCATCAAACCCGATTTTACATTTGTCAATATATATCGACCTCTTATTTGCATAAAACTTCCACCAGTATCTCCCATATTATCTGTAGATATTACCGATTGTACTATCAAACTCTCTTCAGAGAGCTCATCATCTTCCCTATCAATTGCAGAAGCAAATATTTCGGATTCTTCCTCTTTGCCCGCCACAGGAACTTGTCCTGACGTAAACCCTGCGTATAATTTATTCCA
The DNA here is from genome assembly GCA_000803105.1 of Coprobacter secundus. GTDB lineage: Bacteria > Bacteroidota > Bacteroidia > Bacteroidales > Coprobacteraceae > Coprobacter > Coprobacter secundus. The sequence goes on along the minus strand of JTDA01000013.1, from coordinate 56,585 downwards.
ATCAAAATCGGGACGACGGCTGTTTCCTCCTGTAGACATCTTAAAAGGATTATACGAAGGATTAAAGTTAGACTTAGGAGGTGCAACTGGATTATTTTTTTGAAAGATTGGAATATCAGGAGCATCGGTCATATCAAAGTCTATAGAAGGCACAGCACTGAATTTTCCTAATGCTTCTTTTACTGTCGCTGAAATAATCTGCCATATGGCTTGCTCATTCTCAAATTTTATTTCGGTTTTCGTCGGATGTATGTTAACGTCTATTTGAGAAGGCTCTACTGTAAAATTAATAAAATAATTCGGCATCTCACCTACAGGAATCAACTGTTCATAGCTCTGCATCACAGCCTTATGGAAATAAGGATGTCTCATATATCTCCCATTTACAAAAAAATACTGCAAAGCATTACGCTTACGAGCAGCTTCCGGCTTACCAATATAACCAGATATCTTTATCAATGAAGTTTCTATTTCCAAAGGCAGTAACTGTTGATTCATGCCTTTTCCATAAATGGAAACAATACGTTGCCTGAAATTACCCGGCTGAAGATTGAACAATTCATTATCATTATGTTTCAGAATAAATGATACTTCAGGATTTATCAAAGCAATACGTTCAAATTCATTAATAATATTACTTAACTCAACTTGATTGGATTTTAAAAACTTACGTCGAGCAGGAACATTGTAAAAAATATTTTTAACACAAAAATTTGAACCCGTAGGACACGACACACATTCCTGTGATTCTACCGTAGAGGCAGCCAACGTAATCAAAGTCCCCATCTCATCTTCTTTCCGCTTCGTTCGCAACTCTACCTGAGCTATAGCAGCAATAGATGCAAGAGCCTCACCTCTAAATCCCATAGTATGCAACGAAAACAAATCATCTGCCACTTTAATTTTTGACGTCGCATGTCTTTCAAAAGCAAGCCGGGCATCTGTAGCAGACATTCCCTTTCCATTATCTATCACTTGTATCAAAGTACGTCCTGCATCTTTCAAAATAACCTGAATCGAACTAGCTTTTGCATCGACAGCATTTTCCACCAATTCTTTTATAACTGAAGCCGGACGCTGTATTACTTCTCCTGCTGCTATCTGATTCGCTACTGAGTCAGGTAATAACTGTATAATATCACTCATGATGCTACAAAATGGTATTAATTCATTTATCTATTGATTGCTGAAACGGCGTTTCTTTTTCGGCATATCAGTTACTTGTTTCACAATTTTCCGAAATATATCTGCCGAGTCTTTAGGTCTATAGTCTTCAAACCATTGATAATCGGGTAAAAAAAGCTGATCCCTCTTTATCATAGGAACAGGAGTCAGGCTTCCCTGCACTTCAGGCCACATTATAAGTTTATCCATTTTCTGGTCCTTCAAAAACATTGTGAGAAAACTACTCTCTGCACGATTCAAACCTGTGTATGAAGAATCTCTTTCCTGAGGATAAAATATTGTCTGCACGTTTCCACTAACATCTACTTTATCCAACTGTCCCCCTTTAAAATAAGCCTTCAGATCTTTCCCTGCCAACTGATCAAAGAACAAAGAATCCTTCTGTTGCGCAGCAAATGCAAAATGAGGAATATGAGCCCAATCTACTGTACTATCATTCATAAATACCTTTATCGTATCTCCAAATATTTGATAATTATCACTCCATACAATCGGATCCTTATACATATATATTGCTGAATCCCGAGTAAAATAATTCATCGAATCACATACACCCTGCATATCATTACGAAAAAACCGCGTTCCGTAATAAGCTTGCAACATACGAGTAGAATCGGGTAATGTAAAACCTTTCAAAGTATCAGCATGCAAATATAATGTATCTATCCCCGAATATTCCAACACCCGAGCCGAATCTGTTGCAAACGAATATTCTGTTTTCTCATTATAAAAACCATACTGTCCCTCCATAATAACTTTCCGCAACGTATCGTTCATAAACATATTTCCGAATACTTCACCAAAACCTTTGTCCCTATCATAATAAATAGTATCACCCGTCAATTGCTGACTTTTACTAACAACGATAGAACGGTCAAGCAACATGGATGTGTTATTCTGGGTATCGTACCATCCCCTTCTCGAATAAATAACATTACTATCTGAAACTATTACAGACGGGCCCAAAATATCTGCAATTTTCGTTACCGTGCTATACTCCAATGTATCAGAATACAATGTGTATTCTGGATTTACCAACTGCACATCATAATTAAATACTGCCCGTTTGGTATCGGGACTATATTGACCATAAATAGATGTCAATTCATTTTCACTATCAACTAATTTACCTCCTTCAAAAAAATATCCTATATTAGGGACCAAATCATAATTAAGGCTATCTGTAAAAAGTACCATATCTTGATTTTCCATCCTCACATTTTCACGAAGACGGGCAATTTGGGTCACCCCATCGTAGAACATGACATCACTATAAACAAATAATGTATCTCCTTGCTCCATGCGCACATTGCCAAAAGCATCTAAAGAATTACTTGTCTCATAAAAATAGGCACTATCACAAAACATATACATGCCTTCTTTACGAAAACGAACATTTCCCCTCAATATCTGATAATCAGGATTTAATTTTTCATCAAAATCAAGTGTCTCTGCAAATTCCAAATAAACTTTTTTCTGCGGATCATCTTTAACTGATGTCTTTGCTAAATGTTTAATTTTAGGAGGATTCGGTCTATGTTGTGCCCATGCACAAAGAACCAACAGGCATAAGATGCCTACCAATATCTTATGCCTGTTCAAATATAAAAATCTATTTTTTCTACGCATCGAATCTATGATACCTTATTTCACTCTTTATTGCTTTACCCAACCGTCATATTTAAATTCACAATTTCGCCAGCCTTCCTTAATACGGATATAGGTTTCTTTCTGTTTCTTTTTGATCCATTCCTGAATAAGCTCATGTTGCTTAGCATTTTCTACAATACTTTTCAAAGCTTGATAATCATCTGAAATATTAGCTTTATGCCCTTCTGTCCGAGATTTCAACTTGACTATAGCAACAACTTCTTTTCCTCTCTTTTGATTGATCATCGTAAATGGAGCGGATATATCCCCTACCGCCATTCCATCTACTACTTTAGCTATTTCTTGCGGTAAATTACGCATTTCAAATTTTGTTGTACCTGACTCCTGATTTACCATTAAGCCACTGTTATTCCGAGTATCCTTATCCTGAGAAATATATTGTGCAGCTTCTTCAAATGTAAATTTTTTAGCATTAATATCCATCTTTAAAGAATCAAGTCGAGAAACTGCATCATCAATATCCTTCTGCGCAACCTCTGGCTTCAATAAAATATGACGTGTATTAATACGATCTCCACGCTTCTCAATGAGCTGTATAATATGGTAACCAAACTCAGTTTCCACTATCTTAGAAACTTTCTTTGGGTCATTCAAATTAAAAGCGACATTGGCATACTCAGGAACGAGACTTCCTCTTCCCATAAAACCCAACTCACCTCCCATACGAGCTGAACCTGGATCTTGCGAATACATAATTGCTAATGTAGAAAAGTCTGCTTCACCTTTCATCACCCGGTCACTATACTCCCTCAATCGAGCTTTTATATTATCTATTTCCTGTTGCGGTATTTTCGGATTGATTGTTATTATCTGCACTTCTACTTGTGTAGGAATATAAGGTATACTGTCTATAGGCAAATCACTAAAATACCGACGAACTTCAGATGGGGTAATCTTTATATCTTTCACCAAATGGCGCTGCATTTCCTGTACAGTACCCTGTTCACGAACCATATCAGTAAGCTCTTCCCGTATCTGAGACAATGGCTTATTAAAATATTCTTCCAGCTTCTCTTTAGAACCTATATTCGCAATAAAATAGTTCATACGAGCCTCCACTTGCTGTATAACCTGAGATTCTGGAATACTAATACTATCAAGTTTCGCCTGATGTAAAAACAGTTTTTGTATTGCTATCTGTTCCGGAATGACACAATAAGGATCACCATCAATTTTCTGTCCTTCGTATTGCAAATTTCGATATTGTTCTTCTACTTCTGACTTCAAAATAGCATCGTCTCCAACAATCCAGACGACTTCATCTACAACATTATCCTGAGCAACAACCGACAGTACAGGTATTACCATCAGGAACACCAGCCCTATAACTCTCGTTAACTTTCGCATCTTATCTTTTTTATATAACATTTGTCTAATTTTCATATCTTCATTTTTCTTCTTGAAGACCCGGAAACTCTATTTCTCCTTTTTTAAAAGCTTCATTGTAAAGTTCCCTTTGAGTATTGCGTATAAATTCATTTTTACGATGATTCAGCAATATCTCTTCTATTTGTTTCCGCGCAAAATCAAAAGGCATTTCACTACCTTCAGTAAGAACATCGCTAATATTCAACAAATATAAATAAGAGCTATCCTGATATTCTATATTATGATGTGTTCGCAAAAAAGCAGTTTCATCTGAAATTTCATAAGGAATATTATTCATTACTTCCTTAAAAGGTATCCACCGATCATAAAAATATTCATAAATTACAGCATTCTGCAATCCATATTTCTCAATATTCTCTACGGCTTCGGGCTTACCCGATTTATACCATTTTTTCAATTGATTTATTCTAGGGGAATTATATGGAACTTTTAGAAAAAGCCCTTTAATAATCCCCGATTTCAATTTAAAACGGCCAGGATCAGCCTCATAATAGGCTTTTACTTCTGATTCAGGTATCTCTCTTGACAACTTTTCATTCATAAGCTGCTTTTGATACTCAAAAATAACTAAATCTCTCCTGTATTGCTCAACCATCCGTTCTATACGCACCATATCAGGAAGATTTTCTGCTGCAACATCATACAACAAGATATCTTCCGCCCATTGTTTTACAAAATTATCAGCAAATGTTGCACTATCTACCACTGATAATCCCCTCGGCAAAGCCTCATTCAATTCGGCTCGTGTAAGAATATGGTCTCCTACCTTTACTAAAACATCATTCTCACTGCCGCTACCCGTGTTTTTCCCCCTACATCCCATAAAGAAATGTATTGCTAACAAACCAGCCATCGACAATGAGAATAATCTATACATAAAATGAGTCTTATCTTGTACATTTATATCAGGGTATAAATGTACAACGAAATCTGTTGATTCTAATGCTTATTAACTGTTTTTAGAACATCTTCATGTATTTCAACCGGATATTTTCGATTTAAATTGTCTACCCATAACTTCTCAAGATAATTTTGATAATCAGCGGTAACTTGTCCCCGAACATCGGTAAAACACTCCGGCATCTTTTTCAACTTCTTACCTGAAACAAATATAACCGGCAACTTCTCATCTATAGCAGCATTTTTATCTTTAAATATCAGTTTATCCACAATATTATTATCTCCTTGAACATAAAGCCCCTTCACTATTTTAACAGAAGTAACACTATCGTTATTAAATTCCTTATTAATATAAAAAACTACTGAATCAGCAGGTAATGACTTCATTCTTTTCTTTACAGCTTTTGCCACATCTTTATCTATACAGCTAACAGCATATCCTTTATAATGGGGCTTATCCCATGCATAAGCTTTTTTATTTTCTTTAAAATATTTTGCTAAACCTTCCTCATCTTTAGCCGCTTTATCCCAAACTTCACGATTGCTAATCTCAAAAAGTAACATTCCATCCCGATATTCATTCATTAAATTACGAAAATCGGCATATTTATTTTCCAATTGAGAGTCTTCATATTTCAATATCTGACTATCTATATAAGCATTAAGCTTATCATTCAGATACGTTACGGCATCAGTAGAAGCATTCCCTCTACGCATTTTTTTCATATAATCAGCAAATCCAGACACTGGATAATCATTTCCTGCCAATGAAAATAAAGAAGCTTGATTATTTTTAACAGTTGCTATAAATAGGGAATCAGCCGGAAACATAGTCTTTGCAAATTGTTCAAGTTTTACTTTTTCAACTGTATTTAAAGTATATCCATAATCAATTTTGAGCTTTTCGATAAGAGCTTTCTGACCTTGATTTCCTCGCTCATCCTGGGAAATACGCCGCATAATATTTGGTTTCATTTCCTCAAAAGATTTTATAGAGCGACGATCAAGCAATTTAATAATATGCCATCCGTAAGGTGACAATACGGGTTCCGATATATCCCCCTTATTCTTTAATGCAAAAGCTGCGTCTTCATATTCTTTTACAATACGCCCTGTTCCAAACCAAGGTAACTCTCCTCCTCTTTGCCCAGAAGCTTTATCTTCTGATTTTTCTTTAGCAATTTTAGCAAAATCGCCACCTTGTATTACTTCCTGATATATCTCTTTCGCCTTTAACTCTTTTTCTTTCTTCGTCTCATTCGAAGAATTCGCCGGAACCATAATCATAATATGAGAAGTAAGCACTTCCCCACGATCTGGCCTACGATTAGAAACTTTAATCAAATGATATCCAAAGGACGTAAGAACCGGTTCTGAAACAGAACCTACAGGTGTATTATAAGCAGCCGTTTCAAACGGATATACAGTCATAAAACCGGTAATATAACCTAAATACCCACCATTATTTACTACCGACGGGTCTTCAGAATATTGCTTGGCTAATTTCGTAAAATCCTCACCTTTACGAATACGCTCTAATACAGAAAAGGCTTTCTGATAAACCTTTTCCCTCTCCTCAGAAGAAGCTCCCGGACTTACTTTAAACAAAATATGGCTTACTTCTACATTTTCTTTCAAACGGTCATATGCCTCATGAGCTAAACGGTCGTCAACTCGACTATCAACCAAATAAGGTTGAGCTAACTGAGTTCGATATCCCGCCAATTCATTTATAAAAGCTTTTGTCGTATCAATGCCATTAGCCTCAGCTTCAGCAACTTTGAGCTTATAATTTTTAAACAATGTTACATATTCGTCTAACGACTTATTATCTATCTGCTGTTGATTATTCTTGTTATAAATATACTCAAACTCAGATCGTTTAATACTTTTTCCATTTATTTTCATTAATTCAGGATCATCGTTCTGGCTATAACCGGGCCAAGCCAACGAACAACCAACATAAAGCGATACTAATAACCAATTGTTTTTCATCGTTTTTTATCGTTTTCTACAATTATAAATGATATATTTCAATTTCATTTTGTTTCATACAATCTTGTATTCTACAAAAAGAATACACTAATTTAACGAATCAAATATAAGAAAATTATATTTATTCTGATAAATTAGTGTATTTATCTGTCCTTATTTTAATAGTATAGACTTTGGTGTTTTTTATATACACACAAAAATCTCATCTTATGTTATTAGGCCCTACTACTATAATTAGGAGACTCACTCGTAATTGTAACATCATGAGGATGACTCTCTGCTACTCCGGCATTCGTTATACGGGTAAATTTAGCCTGATGCAAAGCTTCTATATCAGCAGCACCACAATAACCCATACCTGCACGTAATCCTCCCACCATCTGATAAATCACTTCATATAAAGAACCCTTATATGGAACTCGTGCAGCAATTCCCTCAGGAACCAATTTCTTTACATCAGTTTCACCTGCTTGGAAATAACGGTCCTTCGAGCCCTTTTCCATAGCTTCTAACGACCCCATTCCACGATATGATTTAAATTTTCGTCCGTTATAAATAATCGTTTCACCAGGAGACTCTTCTACTCCGGCCAACAAACCACCTAACATAACAGAATATCCTCCAGCGGCTAAAGCCTTAACAATATCTCCTGAATAACGGATACCCCCATCAGCAATCAACGGTATGCCCGTACCCTCTAAGGCTTTTGCTACATCATAAACCGCAGATAATTGGGGAACCCCCACTCCTGCAATTACACGTGTCGTACAAATAGAACCCGGTCCAATACCGACTTTTACACCATCGGCTCCGGCATCCACCAAATAACGGGCAGCCTCACCTGTTGCAATATTACCGACAACTACATCAATCTGAGGATAGGCAACCTTTACTTGTTTCAAAACAGATACTACACCTTTAGAATGGCCATGTGCTGTATCAATAACTATTGCATCAACTCCCGCATCTACCAAGGCTGCAACACGCTCCATCGAATCAGCAGTCACTCCTACTCCAGCAGCAACACGCAAACGTCCCAACTTATCTTTACAAGCAAAAGGCTTGTCTTTTGCTTTTGTTATATCTTTATAAGTAACCAACCCTATCAATTTTCCATTCTTATCTACAACCGGCAACTTTTCTATTTTATGATTTTGCAATATATCAGCGGCCTGTTGTAAATCAGTCGACTGATTCGTTGTAACTAAATTTTTAGAAGTCATCACTTCATCTATAGTACGACGCAAGTTCTTCTCAAAACGGAGATCTCTATTGGTCACAATACCTACTAATCGTCGCTCGTCATCAACTACAGGAATACCTCCTATATGATATTCGCTCATCAGATCAAGGGCATCCTTTACTGTAGAACCTCTTTTAATCGTTACCGGGTCATAAATCATGCCGTTTTCTGCACGTTTCACAGAATGTACTTGCTTGGCTTGGGCTTCTATCGACATATTTTTATGTATAACTCCAATTCCCCCTTCACGGGCAATTGCTATAGCCAATTGAGCTTCTGTAACCGTATCCATAGCAGCAGAAACTAACGGAATATTTAACTGAATATTTCGTGAAAACTTGGTAGTAAGTTTAACTTCACGCGGTAAGACTTCGGAATAAGCGGGGATTAACAATACATCATCAAACGTTAACCCATCCATAACAACTTTATCTGCAATAAATGACATATGAGGTAGGTGTTAAAAATTTATTGCGTACAAAGATAATTATTTTTTTAATGAATATTTATACGACCGGAAAATTTTTCTCATTTTTTTAAGATTTCACCCATACATTACCCTCAAAAAGTAAAATCGACAGTTACAAAAATAGAATATCTATTTTCAAATTGCTCATTCTTCACAATAAAGTATTGTACAAATAGAAAAGGCACTTATAAAACAGTGCCTTCTCCCCCACATTCAATTATTATAGTTTTATTAATTACCCATTTCCGAAAGAAACTTGATACGAACCAAACGTATCTCTTCTTCTGTATAATCTCTACCTAATTCATTGATGGCATCTTCAAGACTATCGGAATCAGCTTCTTTAAAATACTCAAATATATCTTCAATATGGTCCTCATCCATTATTTCCTGCAAGAAATAATCTATATTTATTTTAGTACCTGAATATACTATAGCTTCTACCTCATCTAATAAATCAGAAAATTCTAATCCTTTCGATTCGGCCAATTCATCTAAAGCAATTTTACGATCTATACCTTGTATTATAGAAACTTTCAATTTAGATTTATTAGCAACCGTCCTAACTCGCAAATCTTCAGGACGTTCTATTTCATTCTCATCACAATGAATTTTGATTACTTTAATAAATTCCTCTCCGTAACGTTTTGCCTTACCGGCCCCTACTCCGGGAATATTCTGCAACTCTTCTATCGTTACCGGATAAGTCGTTGCCATCGCTTCCAATGAAGGATCCTGAAATATGACATAGGGAGGAAGTTCTAGTTTCTTTGCAATCTTTTTCCGTAAATCCTTCAATATCGAATATAATGTGGGATCGACAGCACATGAGGCCCCTCCTTTCATCGGAACCTCTTCCTCTATCTCTTCAAAATCATTGTCTTCCACTATCTTAAATGAAACAGGCTTTTTAAGGAAAGCCAATCCCGCTTTAGTCACTTTCAATAAACCATAATTCTCAATATCTTTATCGAGATAACCTGCAATAAGAGCTTGCCGTATTACGGCATTCCACGTTTTCTCTTCTTCACCCTGTCCGCACCCGAATACTTCGAGTTCATCCTGATGATATGATAACACTTCTGTTGTTTCTTTTCCTAACAAAACATCGATCACATGATCGGCTTTAAACTTTTCCTTTAATGCTACGACAGTTTCAATAACTGCACAAAGTAAATCTTGAGCTTCCACTTGTTTCTTTGGGTTTAAACAATTGTCACAATTTCCACAATTTTCCTCATTATATTCCTCACCGAAATAATGCAACAACAATTTTCTACGACATACTGACGACTCAGCATATGCTGCCGTTTCAAGCAATAGCTGTTTCCCGATTTCTTGCTCGGCTATGGGTTTCCCCTGCATAAACTTTTCAAGCTTTTGCAGGTCCTTATTCATATAGAATGTTATACACTGCCCTTCACCTCCATCACGTCCGGCTCTCCCAGTCTCCTGGTAATATCCTTCAAGACTTTTCGGTATATCATAATGTATCACATACCTCACATCAGGCTTATCAATTCCCATACCAAAAGCTATAGTTGCTACAATTACATCTACTTTCTCAAGCAAAAATGCATCTTGATTTTGAGTACGTGTAGCAGAGTCCATTCCGGCATGATAGGGTAAAGCATTTATCCCATTTACTTTCAAAGTTTCAGCCAGCTCCTCTACTTTCTTCCGACTCAAACAATAGATTATACCAGATTTTCCCGGCTGATTCTTGATATAACGAATTATATCCTTATCGACATTTTGGGTTTTGGGACGTACTTCATAATATAAATTCGGACGATTAAACGACGATTTAAAAACCGCAGAATCGGTCATTCCCAGATTTTTCTGAATATCGTGTTGTACCTTCGGTGTCGCTGTTGCTGTAAGAGCAATCAGCGGATGAGATCCTATTTCATTAATAATGGGACGTATACGACGGTATTCAGGACGAAAGTCATGCCCCCATTCTGAAATACAGTGCGCTTCGTCCACTGCATAAAACGAGATTTTAGCTTGTTTAAGAAATTCAATATTTTCCTCCTTCGTCAAGGACTCCGGAGCAACATACAATAATTTAGTCTTACCAGACAGAATATCTGTTTTAACCTGGTCGATTGCAGATTTATTTAAAGATGAATTTATAAAATGTGCTACGCCATCTTCTTCACTGAAATTGCGCATGGCATCTACCTGATTTTTCATCAAAGCAATCAATGGAGAAATAACTACCGCTGTACCATCAAGCAATAAAGAAGGCAACTGATAGCACAACGATTTACCACCCCCGGTAGGCATCAATACAAATGTATCTTTACCCGCCAACAAATTTTCGATAATTGCCTTTTGGTTACCCTTAAAGGTGTCAAAACCGAAATATTTTTTCAGCTCTTCTGTCAGGTTTATCTCTTTAGTCATGCAATTCTGTGATTAACGACGTAAATATCAATATCAAAATCCGCACTAAACTTTGGACTATAACAAATTTATAAACAAGTCTGCAAAATAACCAACTATTTTTACTCTTTTTTTAAGTACGTATAAAATTTATTATTACAATCTTGAAAAACAAATATACAACATTGATTTTTTACAAACCAATATTTTCTTACAAAAAAACCAATTTTAATGTAGAGTCAACATGTTTGTTTTCGCAAGCTTCTCTTCTGCATACTCTCTGGTTATCACCAAAGACTTTTCGTCAGAAGAAGGCATATCAAACATAGCATCCATCATAATATTTTCAGCAATTGAGCGTAATCCTCTCGCACCTAACTTGAATTCTATCGCTTTCTCTACAATAAAATCAAGAGCACCTTCGTCAAACGTGAGCTTGATATCATCCATTTCAAACAACTTTACATATTGCTTGATAATAGAATTTCTAGGTTCTGTCAAAATACGACGTAAAGATTTTTTGTCTAACGGTTCGAGATAAGTAAGAATAGGCAATCGTCCAATTATTTCAGGAATCAATCCAAAAGATTTTAAATCCTGAGGCGATACATATTGCAATAAATTGTCTCTATCTATCTCTGCTGTTTTTTTCCCTGCAGTATATCCAACAACACGAGTATTGAGCCGCATAGCTATTTTTTTCTCTATACCGTCAAATGCACCACCGCATATATACAATATATTTTTTGTATTTACGGCAATCATTTTCTGATCCGGATGTTTCCGTCCCCCTTGAGGAGGAACATTTACAACTGAGCCTTCAAGTAACTTAAGAAGCCCCTGCTGTACACCTTCTCCACTAACATCCCGAGTTATCGACGGATTATCACTTTTTCTGGCAATCTTATCAATCTCATCAATAAACACAATTCCTCGTTCCGCAGCCTCAACATTATAATCAGCAACCTGCAACAGACGAGTCAGAATACTTTCTATATCTTCACCTACATATCCGGCCTCGGTAAGAACTGTAGCATCTACAATAGTAAATGGCACATGCAACATACGAGCAATCGTTTTAGCCAGCAAAGTTTTTCCTGTCCCGGTAGGACCGACCATGATTATATTTGATTTTTCAATCTCTACATCGTCTTTATCTGCAGTCTGATTTTGTAATAATCGTTTATAATGATTAAACACCGATACAGCTAAAAATCGTTTAGCCGCATCTTGTCCAATCACATATTCATCCAAAAACTTCTTAATTTGTTGTGGCCGAGGCAAATCTTTTTGAGTGAAACCCAGAGCAGAATTCTGTTTCTTTTTCTTTCCAAAAGCTTCTTCAGTAATCAGATACGCCTGTTCAGCACACGTATCGCAAATATATCCTGTTTGTCCGGCAATTAACAGATTCACTTCTTTCTCTGACCTGCCACAAAAACTACATTTATTCTCTTGTTTTGCCATTATTCTCTTTCCGGTATCTTTTCTTTTTATTTATTCCGTACCAGCACTTCATCTATCATACCATATTCTTTTGCCTCCGCAGCAGTCATCCAATAATCCCGGTCTGAATCTTTCTCTACTTTCTCATACATATTTCCTGAATGATCTGCAATAATAGTATACAGCTCCTTTTTCAACTTCTGTATCTCTCTCGCTGTAATTTCTATATCAGAAGCTTGTCCCTGAGCACCTCCCATAGGCTGATGAATCATTACTCGAGAATGACGAAGAGCAAAGCGTTTTCCCTTAGTACCTGCAACTAAAAGAACCGCACCCATAGAAGCGGCCATACCGGTACAAATAGTCGATACATCACTTGCAACATATTGCATCGTATCATATATTCCCAAACCTGCATATACACTGCCACCCGGAGTATTTAAATAAATTGAGATATCTTTACCCGGATCTGCAGAATCAAGATAAAGCAACTGAGCTTGTATAACATTGGCAGTGTAATCATCAACTTGAGTCCCCAAAAATATTATACGGTCCATCATCAAGCGAGAAAACACATCCATTTGGGCCACATTTAACTGACGCTCTTCTATAATCGTCGGAGAAATATAACTACTGGATATATCCATATATTGATCTAAAGCGAGACCATTCATTCCTAAATGTTTGGTCGCATACTTTCTAAAATCGTTTGTCATAATTTTTCGTTTACAATTAAAATCTATATTATTTTTCTCAAACAAAGGTATAAATAATTTTATCAAACATACAAATAAATTTTACGCTGATAAAGAATATTCATATCTATTATTCGATTATTGTCCGTAACTAACAATAACCATTCTCAAAATAACTCATATCTTTATAACATTTATGTTTTAAAAAATGTTGAATAAATATTTTGTATAAAACAAAGTAATATATTAAAGAATCAGATTACATTTTAAGTAAAAGCTCAAAAACTTGAATAATTTTTCGACTGATTTAAAGGAAGAAAAACTAATAATTAATTATTAAATAATGATGGAATAAGTCAAATACAATATCAATAAAATCTCCATTATAATGAGTTAATACATCTGAATAAACATCGTAAAACTTCAAATAAAATTAGAAGAGTAAAGAATCCCCATTATAGAGTCAAAGTATAAATATCTATTTCAAAATGTATTTCTACCCCTCTTATGTAAACTAATCTTTCCCATTTTAGGTCTTACTGATTATCATATTCATTTATTAAACAGTACCAAAATTTGAGCAAAATTCATACCTCAATCGAATTATTAGCTTTTAGTTTTCACAATATATTTTGTCTATGTCTACTTATCGTATTAATGCCAAACTTTTAGAATCCACTACTCCCTCACTCAATGAACCTTGTTGCATCAAACATAAGACTTCTAACTCTCTATTAAGTAAAGTGGATATAACCATAACATAAGGAAAAGTATAGGCGAAAACAAAAAAACGATATTCGTTTAAATTAGGAACTCATATGAATAAAGTAAAGCAGATATGCATAGTAGACTATTTGCATAGTCTTGACTACAACCTAACAAAGCAGCAGAGCAGCATACGAGAAAAAATACAAAGGGACATTTATCTATAGCTGAGTAATGCCGCGAAAAACATATATATAAATCACTTCTTCAAATAATCTCATGAACAAGTCTCATGAAAATTACTTTAAACCTCATATTTTCTATTGAAATGGAAAAAAGAAAAGGTTCTGAAATTTAAAAATCTCAGAACCTTTTCTTTTAATTTTCGCGGTGCGGACGGGACTCGAACCCGCGACCCCATGCGTGACAGGCATGTATTCTAACCAGCTGAACTACCGCACCTTTTTCTATTAGAACTCTCCCGTTCTCTTTTGCGTCTGCAAAGGTATATTAAATTTTTTAATTCAGCAAAAGTTCTACAATTTTTTATTTCATTCATTTCTTTATCAAAAAAAACTTCCCCACTAAAAAATTGATTTTCAGAGAATAAATATGTCCAAAAAATTCATCATAAACACCTTTTTATTCAAAAAAAGCAATAATATTCTTCTTCAATTTTTATACTTTTTATCCTTATATTCAATTTCTAAACTTTCATCCTTTTGTTATTTTTCGTATTTTTGTGTCTCCTCTAAAAAATGCTTAACTATGAAATATTCCCTATTGTTTCTTTTCTTTTGTATCATACCGACTTATTTGTCAAATATTTATGCAAAGGATACAATTACTATAAAATCACCTCTAAAAATACCTCTATTATTAAGCGGAAATTACGGAGAATTAAGAAACAATCACTTTCACACAGGCCTTGATTTTAAAACTCAAGGTCGAACAGGATTACCTATATATGCTGCTGATAAAGGATATGTATCACGTATCAGCGTATCACCTTACGGCTATGGCTTAGCTCTTTATATAGACCATCCATCTGGTATAACTACTGTCTATGGGCATCTCGACCGCTTTGCCCCTTATATTGACAAAATAGTGAAACAAAAACAATATGAAGAAGAAAGTTTTTCCGTAAATTTTTATTTAAAAAAAGATGAATTAAAAGTAGAGCAAGGACAACTTGTAGCTTATAGCGGTAACACAGGAAGTTCTGGAGGACCACATTTACATTTTGAAATGCGTCATACAGAATCAGAAAATCTCATCAATCCTGCTCCTTATTTTAAAAATAAATTAGTTGACACCAGGTGTCCCTCCGTTCGTTCCGTAGCGATTTACCCTGTAAAAGGTAAAGGCGTTATCAATGGAAGTTCACATAGAAAAATAGCAACTCCCACTATAATAACTTCCGGAAAATACATTATTAATGATACTTTTACAGCTTGGGGAGACATTTACTTTGGTATTAAAGCTTACGACCATATGAACAATACGTCAAACATATATGGTATATATTCGCTGAAAATATTTGTTGATAATTCCCCAATCTATTCCTTTGAAATCAACGATCTTTCGTTTGATGTAAACCGAGCAGTAAATTCTCTTATCGATTATGCCGACTGGAAAAATAACAAGTCATTTTACATGCGTTCATATGTAGCCCCAGGAAATCAATTACCTATTTACACAAATGTCATAGACCGTGGTATATTCAAAATTCAACAAGAAAAAGACTACCAGATTCGATATGAGCTTTCTGACATATACGGCAATACTTCCGTTGTTAACATGATAATAAAAGGGCGTAAACAAGATATCCCCGACACAACATTTCCACAAAACTCATATCATTTGCCTTATCACAAAAAAAACATAATTAAAGGAAAAGGTATATACTGGGAACTACCACAAGGAGCACTTTATGAAGATATCGACTTAAAATATGGATACAACAATGAATACTCCGAATATTTCTCACCAGTATACACATTAGGGGAAGAGAATATTCCTCTTCATACTTACACAACCTTAAAAATACAGATTACCAAAGATACAATCCAAGACAAAAAACAATACTACGTCGCTCGATTGGGCAAAAAAGGCGAATCCGCATTTTGTGGCAATTATGAAAATGGATATATAACTGTATCAGTCCGAGACTTGGGACGCTTTACTGTTAAGGTAGATAGTATACCACCTACAATCACACCTTTAACTCCAGAAAAATGGGGACGATCAGGACGTATCCGACTCCGAATCGGAGATACACAAAGTGGAATAAAATCTTTCCGAGGAGAAATTGACGGAAAGTTTGTCATATTTTCAATGGATGGGAAAACCTCAATTGCACAGCATACTTTAGAAACATCACGCACTGTTCGTGGGAAAAAACACAGTCTGCATTTCGAGGTTATAGATTCTTGTGGTAATATAAAACAATATAAAAAAGAATTTTATTGGTAATCACTTAAATACAAATACAACTGTTAAACAAATAAATTGAAAATATAAAACATATGAAAAAATTCTTTATTCTATTCGCAACAATCTGTTGTTGGCATATAACAAATGCCGACGCTTGTACCAGTCTATTAGCTGGCCGTGGAGCAACAACAGACGGTAGCACATTCATCACATATGCTGCAGATTCTCACACCCTGTATGGCTCATTAGTCTATATCCCTGCAACTCATTATCCTGAAAATACAATGCTTGAAGTCAAAGAATGGGATACAGGAAAGCCTCTTGGCCATATACCTCAAGTAGAGTCGACATATGCTGTTATGGGAAACATGAATGAATACCAACTATCAATCACTGAATCTACGTGGGGAGGACGTCCAGAATTGGTAGACACTACGGGAATAATAGATTATGGCAGTCTTATGTTTATTACATTGCAAAGAGCCAAGACTGCTCGTGAAGCCATAAAAGTAATGACAGACTTAGTAAAAAAACATGGTTATTACAGTTCCGGAGAATCTTTTTCTATTGCTGACCCTAATGAGGTATGGATAATGGAAATGATAGGTAAAGGTGTGCATAACAAAGGAGCCGTATGGGTCGCTGTACGTATTCCAGACGATTGCATTTCAGCTCATGCCAATCAAGCGCGTATCCACACATTTCCATTAGATGATAAAGACAATTGTGTTTATTCTCCCGATGTAATCTCTTTTGCTCGAGAAAAAGGATATTTCGATGGACTAAACAAAGATTTCAGTTTCGCCAATGCATATGCACCAGCCGATTTTGGAGCTCTCCGTGGGTGTGAAGCAAGAGTCTGGTCATTTTTCCGTAAATTCAATAATACGATGGATGATTACCTGTCTTATATCAACGGAGAATCCAAAACACCAATTCCTCTATATGTAAAACCTAATCGAAAACTATCGGCTCAAGACATGAAAGACGCTATGCGCGACCATTTTGAAAATACTCCTTTCGACATGACTCAAGATGTAGGCGCCGGACCGTTTAAAGTCCCATATCGTTTTCGCCCTATGACTTTTACTGTAGATAGTGTCGAATATACACAAGAAAGAGCCATTGCGACCCAACAAACCGGATTTACACTGGTAGCACAAATGCGCAACTGGTTACCTGATGCTGTCGGCGGTGTGCTTTGGTTTGGAGTAGACGATACCAACACTTGCGTATATATACCTATCTATTGTAGTGCCACTGAAGTTCCCGAATGTTTTAATCCTAAAAACGGCAGTCTATACAAACTTTCATGGACCTCTGCATTTTGGATACACAATTGGGTAGCAAATATGGCATATGCCCGATACAATTATATGATAAAAGATATACGGCCAGTACAGCAACAATTGGAAAATGAGTTCAATACTTGGCAACCATCCATAGAGAAAGCGGCAATCGACCTATATAAAAATGATAAAGATGCAGCTATACGTTTTCTCACGGCTTATAGTGTAGCCCAAGCTCAAAGATCAACGGCTCGTTGGAAAGAATTGGGCGAATATTTGATGGTAAAATATTTGGATGGAAATATAAAGAGAGAAAAAGATGGACAATTTATGGATAATGGTTATGGATTGCCCGAATCACCGGAATTCCCCGGGTATTCAGAAGAATATTATCGAGCAGTTGCCAAAGATGCAGGAGAACGGCTAAAAGTAAGATTTTAATTCTACAAATAGAATTATCTTTATCGAAACCATTAATTTCGAAAAATTAGTATTAAATTTGTATATTGCGTTTAGGAATTTTATACACTAACATTTTAGATATGGAAAACGAAACATTATTGAAAGAAGTTACAGCGAAAGCTCAGACTTGGTTAGGACAAGGATATGACGAAAAGACAAAAGCCGAAGTTCGTCGCATGCTTGAAAATGAAGATAAAACCGAACTGATTGAATCTTTCTATAAGGATCTGGAATTTGGGACTGGTGGCTTGCGTGGTATTATGGGTGCTGGAACAAATCGTATGAATATATATACAGTAGGCGCTGCTACTCAAGGATTATCAAATTACCTAAAAAAAGAATTCGCAGATCTACCCCAAATCAAAGTTGTAATTGGACACGATTGTCGAAATAACAGCCGCTTATTCGCTGAAACTTCTGCTGATATATTTTCTGCAAATGGAATCAAGGTTTACCTTTTTGAATCTTTACGCCCTACTCCCGAAATGTCTTTTACCATACGCGAATTAGGATGTCAAAGTGGAATCATACTTACCGCATCACACAATCCTAAAGAATATAACGGGTACAAAGCGTACTGGAATGATGGAGCTCAAATGATTTCACCTCATGACAAAAACACGATAGCCGAAGTAAACAAAATCCGTTCGGTAGAAGATATAAAATTTAAAGGTAATCCTGATTTGATAGAAATAATCGGAGAAGAGATAGACAAATTATTCCTCGAAAGAATTAAAACTTTATCTTTAAGTCTCGAAGCAATCGAACGACATAAAGACATGAAGATTGTTTATACTCCAATACATGGTACCGGAGTGAAACTGATTCCTGCAGTTTTAAAGGAATATGGATTCAGTAACATCATTCATGTCCCCGAACAAGATGTAGTCAGTGGAGATTTTCCGACAGTGGTCTCTCCTAACCCTGAAGAACCGGCCGCTTTAGACATGGCTATCAAAAAAGCTCAAGAAACAGGTGCTGAATTAGTCTTAGCTTCAGACCCCGATGCTGACCGAATAGGTATTGCTGTTAAAGATGACAAAGGCGAATTCATCTTGGTTAATGGTAACCAAATTGCAATGATATTCTTAAACTATCTTATCACCCGCTATCGGGAATTAGGACGACTGACAGGAAACGAATATATTGTAAAAACAATAGTTACTACAGAATTGATTAAGAATATTGCCGATAAAAACAATGTGAAGTATTTTGATTGTTACACCGGATTCAAATGGATTGCAGCCGTAATACGAGAAAATGAAGGCAAAATGAAATACATCGGTGGAGGTGAAGAAAGCTATGGATTCCTCGCTGAAGATTTCGTTCGCGACAAAGATGCTGTATCTGCCTGCGCTTTAATGGCTGAAATTGCAGCCTGGGCTAAAGATAATGGAAAGACTATGTATGAAATGTTACAGGACATTTATCTAACCTACGGATATGCAAAACAAAAGGGTATCTCTGTTGTCCGCAAAGGAAAATCGGGAGCTGAAGAAATTGAGGCGATGATGAAAAACTATCGCAATAACCCAATGAAAGAAATTGCCGGCTCTAAGGTCATCTTAGTCAAAGATTATGCAACTTTGGTAGCTAATGATCTCACAGAAAATGAAAAATATACCATTGATATGCCTACTACATCAAATGTATTACAATATTTTACAGAAGATGGAACCAAAGTTTCTATCCGGCCATCAGGAACTGAACCTAAAATCAAGTTCTATATTGAAGTAAAAGGAGAATTGAAATCTCGAGAAGATTACGAAAAGGCAGATGCTGCAGCCGACAAAAAAATAGAAGCAGTCAAATTATCCTTAGGAATTTAATTCTAAAATCAATATTTATAAGAAAAAGGAGTTAGGACATTTCCAACTCCTTTTTCTTAATCCTCTCAGACAAAAATTCTACTCTTATAATATTTTATTCTGCTTCAGCCAACTTGTATTTATAACATTCAACCATTAATATTTACACAATCGTTAATCCATTCTAATTTAGATAAAACCCAAAGAATATTCTTACTTTTGCAATTCCATTTATTTCCTTATCAAGGATGAACACAAATGTCCTCAATAAACTAAAGATTCTAGCGGAATCTGCGAAATATGACGTTTCATGTGCTTCCAGTGGAGTATCTCGTTCCTACAAAAAAGGTGGAATCGGAGATACCAGCGGATGGGGTATCTGTCATAGTTTCACAGAGGATGGCCGATGTATTTCGTTACTAAAGATAATGCTTACCAACAATTGCATTTACGACTGTGCCTATTGTATAAACCGGAGAAGTAATGATTTGCCAAGAGCAACATTTTCAGTGAACGAATTGGTCAATTTGACTATTGAATTTTATAGAAGAAATTACATTGAAGGATTATTTCTAAGTTCTGGAGTTGTGCGTAACCCAGACTATACAATGGAAAGACTTGTCAAAGTAATAAAAGACCTACGTTCGATACACCGATTTAATGGATACATCCATATGAAAAGTATTCCGGGTGCCAGTCAAGAACTAGTCAAAGAAGCTGGGTTTTATGCCGACAGACTGAGTGTCAATATAGAAATTCCCAATGAAAAAAGTTTACAACAGTTAGCTCCTGAAAAAGATTTCAAAAGTATACTGGAACCCATGCAATATATACAACAAGGAGTTTTACAAAGTGCTGAGGAACGAAAAAAATATAGGTATGCTCCTCGATTTGCACCTGCAGGACAAAGTACACAAATGATTATAGGAGCTACGACAGATACAGACAAAGATATCTTGCAACTTTCTTCTGCCTTTTATCAAAAGCCAACAATGAAGCGAGTTTACTATTCCGGATATATTCCTGTTAATGAATATGACAAGAGATTACCTATGCTAAAGCAACCTCCGTTGATAAGAGAAAACCGTTTATATCAAGCTGACTGGTTACTTCGTTTCTATTCTTTCAAAGTAGATGAGATAGTAAACGATACATTCCCAGATTTGGATCTTGAAATAGATCCCAAATTATCATGGGCTTTGCGCCATCCTGAATACTTTCCAATAGACATTAATCGAGCTGATTATGAAATGCTGTTACGAGTGCCCGGAATAGGCATAAAATCTGCAAAATTGATTATTGTATCGCGCCGTCATGGGAATTTGGGAACATATCAACTAAAAAAAATAGGTATCATTATGAAGAAAGCTCAATATTTTATTACTTGTCGTGAACTTCCACCAAAAACTATACATGAAATGTCTCCCAATTTTATCAAAAACTTATTTATCTCCAAGCCTAAAAGCAACCCCAGAAACTTACAACTAAATATTCCTTTTGATTCAGCAGAATGACAATTTTCATATATGATAAAACTTTTGAAGGGTTACTAACTTGTATATTCGACGCTTATTTCAAAAAAAGCTTCCCTGATTCTCTTTTATCCGAAAAAGATTCTCTACCCTTGTTTTATGATGAACTAATTACTATATATACTGACAACGAAAAATCGAGTCGTGTATGGATATGTCTGCAACATAAACTGTCCCAATTAGCACTTTCTTGTTTAGCTGCCTGTTGGCTTTCAGAATTGCCCAATATTGACATTGTTATGTTCAGATATATACATAAAGTTATAGATGCTAAACAATCTATTGAATTAAACTTTGGAGATCCCGATGTTCTCGAAATAAGTAAAATAGGGAGAAAAGTCGGGCAAGAAAAAGGTAGAATCATTCAATTCCTTCGTTTTCAAAAAACTATTGACGGAATTTATTTTGCTGCAATAGAACCTCTTTACAATGTCCTATCATTAGTTATTGAACATCTGAAAAGAAGATTTAAAGACCAAAAATGGCTTATCTATGACATGAAACGCAACTATGGTTATTATTATGACTTATTCGAAGTAAAAGAAATAACTTTTGACAACCTCAAAGATATCCAATTTATTTCAGGTCTACTAAATGAAAATATCATGGATAAAGATGAGAAACTATTCCAACAGCTTTGGAAAGAATACTTCAAAGCAACCACAATACAAGAACGTATAAATCCCAAACTTCATCGTCAAAACATGCCCGTTCGCTTCTGGAAATATCTTATCGAAAAGCATTAGAAAATACACCTGATTTATATCTATATTATATAATAATCTATTCTTCTTTTTATTATTTTCCTATTTGTAAAAACAAACTAAACAGTATTTCTGTTATTACAGAAAAAACAGTATTATGAAAAAGTTAGCCAATATTCTCATTCCCATACTTATTTGTTTTCTGGTGGGATTAACAGCAAATTTTTTTCAATCAACGTCGATACACGAATGGTACCCTTATTTAAATAAGCCTTCGCTAACGCCTCCGAATATCGTCTTCCCTATAGCTTGGACATTCCTTTATATATGCATGGGACTTTCGATCGGGCTAATCATTAGTTCAAAATCTTTCGAAAAAAAGAATATGATATGGCTATTTATCATTCAATTATTTTTCAATTTTTCATGGAGTATCCTATTCTTTTATTTACGCAACCCCCTATGGGGCTTAGCAAACATTATAATACTCGATATTACTGTTATATATTATACTTACAAAAGTTTTAAGATAAACAAAATCAGTTCCATTTTATTTTTTCCATACATACTATGGCTAATTTTTGCAACTTACCTAAATCTTTATATCTTTTGGTACAACTAATTAAATATAAAGTCAGAAATAAGCCTCTCACCATTTACCTAAAAATACTCCGCCAACATTACTTTAACGGCAACGGTTCATTCAAATTCATATTCTTTAATAAAATATGATCAGCAACTTTATACATTTCTTCCCTTGAGTGTATCAAGGATTCCCACTGGTCATGATAAAGATAATCTTGATCAATCTTAAAATTTTCAGATCCTAATCGATCAATACGGGACAACAATAATCCAACTGTTATCCGATTGATATCCATCGCCGGCTGATAAGCCAAAACTCGTTCATCATCAGTAGCCGTTTCTATCAGAATATTTATCTTAACCAAAAGATATAATATTTGCCCGGTAAGTTTAATGGGTATATGATATAAATTAGATATTTCTTCACTGGTAAGAGGACTTTTTCCACTTTCAAACCGCTTAACCACTACAGACGCAATCAGTATAGAAAAAAAATCTTTATATCTACGGCTTATATTTTTAGTATCGCTTTCAAAATTATAATTCTGAATATTCTGGGCCGAAAAAGACAATACTGCCCCAAACAAGCAAATAAGCCAAGAAAGTTGCATCCACAAAAGAAATAACGGAAGGAATGCAAAACTCCCATAAATAGCATTATACTTAGATACCCAAATTTGTCCACTAATATATACATATTGAAAAATCTGAAAAGCGGTTCCACATATAATACCTGCAACAAATGCATTCAAAAATTTTACTTTCGTATTAGGAACCAGTATATATATGCCTGTAAAAAGAAGGCATGTAAGAAAATAAGGAGCAAAAGATAAAAGGTTACGAACCAAAGGACTAATAAAATTGAGATAAACACTATTGTTTATGCCTGACGAAACAAAAATGGACAAACCACTGGAAGCAATCATCAAAATAGGCAGAATAACAAACATCGAGGTATAATCGGTAATCTTTCTATAAAATGAACGGTTTTTCTTTACTTGCCATATATCATTTAAAACATTTTCAACATTTCCCATCAAACTTATTACCGTCCAAAACAAAAAAATCAATCCTATTCCTACAAAAACACCACTCTGGGCCTGATTAAGATAAGCATCCACAAATGTAAGCGCATGAGACAAGGCTTCTTTTTGTGCCGGAATGTAATCAAACAACTGGCTTTGTATGATATTTTGAAATCCAAAACCTTTAGCTATTGCAAAAATCAAGGCTAAAGCCGGAACTACAGCCAACAATGTACTATATGTCAAAGCCGAAGCTTTTGACATAAGATCATCTTCAATAAAACGACGTATCGATATATATATAGTTTTAACCAAATTAATCAATCTCTGGCGAGTACCCGACACTTCATTCTCTGTAATACGCCACATATCTTCGAGTACAAATTTAAGTCCCCAATGAAAATATTGTTTTAAACGCTCTATGATTGATATCTTTGCCATTTTTCTAACCATTAACTAAGGAAAGATTACAGTAACTATTTGTATATATCGTCATTATCTTTATTTCCTTTCTAAATAAAGAAACAAACGCATATCCTTTAAAACAAATAATACCTTATTTTGTATCTTCTGACATCTTTTTTTATAGAAAAAATACAGTAGGCCGATAAGCCGGGTTCTGTACCTTCATTTCAAAAGGAATCTGTCATTTATCTTGACTTTATGTTACCATAAAGCTCTAGCGGTTTACCCCCCGACATCGGACGAGCAGCCCTACAACGTCGGTATACATAACCTTACAACCCATAAGATGTACGGCTCTTTATGTTACCATAAAAACCGGTAAGCTCTTACCTCACCTTTTCACCCTTACCTTTTTTAAAGGCGGTTATTTTCTGTTACATTACTCTACCCTCACGGATAGCTTCCCGTTAAGAAATATGGTGCTCTGTGTTGCCCGGACTTTCCTCATATGTAAAAAACATAAGCGACAGATTGTCCTACTGTATTTTGTACAAAGATACACCTTCAGCTCGGCTTATGCAAACATTAGTATCGGAATCTGATTAACTTTAAGCCTAATACAAATATACTTTTATATTAAAATATAACGGGAACAATATCTTATCAAAAAATTTTTCTGCATCAACTTCTACCAAACAATCAGTTTTGGAGTACCACCCTATAATCCTTACTGCAGTAACAAATTATAAATAATCAAATATTTTGACATGTAATAATATCATCTTACATCTCTAATCAATTCTCGAAAAAAGAAGAAATAGAATTTTAAACGTAACCCTCTACATTATTTCTACTCAATTAATATAAATCAGGTCTATAATGAAAAATATATATTCACTGTCTGACAAAATCTATAAAATAGCACACCATTATCATTTAATATCAATCCAACTAATCTAAAAATAAAAAATACAGACATAAATATATATTTTTCTCCATATTCCAACTTAATATATTCTATAAATATAAGAGCATTTCAGTTCATCTCATTATGTATTCATTTTTGAATCCTTACAACACAATCAAATAAACAATAATCTGTCAATTATTCGATACTGTTAATTATAAATGCAGACTTTATGTCAGTAAAACACAGCAACTTTGTCGGGTCTCCAATCATATTTGCGTTAAGTGCTGTTAAGTCGGTATGTGTGCTATTAAAAGTTTATAAAATTCATGACAGTATAGAATAAACGCACGAATATTGTATTAAATTTAACGACTGAAATATTTAAAACGAACATTAATTTAACATTTGAATAAAACAGAATTATGGAAGATTACAGAAAAAAACTATTAAGTTTCGCTCTTGTTGCTCTTATTAGTTCGGGCATCTCAATCGGTGCTTATTCATTACTAAATGCATCAAAATCAATAAGAAATAGCAGTAGTATTGAAAACGAATCCGTTTTTGCCAGACCAGTAGGGTATTCGATGACCTCGCATGCTCCAGCTGTAGAAACAGATTTTACAAAAGCAGCAGAAAGTACAGTAAATGCTGTAGTAAGTATAAAATCGACAACAAACACAAAAGCTCAACAACAAGGTATGATGCCAGATCCTTTCTTTGAATTCTTTTTTGGACAAAGAGGTAATGGTAATATGCAACCCCAACCACGTGTCGGTATGGGATCGGGAGTCATTATCTCGACTGACGGATATATCGTAACCAATAATCATGTAATAGACGGTGCTGATATATTAGAAGTAACCCTGAATGACAAACGGTCTTTTAATGCAAAAGTCATAGGAACAGATCCATCTACAGACCTTGCACTATTAAAAATAGAGGCTAAAGACCTTCCTATCATTACTTTTGGAGACTCTGATAAATTGAAGGTAGGGGAATGGGTGTTAGCTGTAGGTAATCCCTTCCAACTAACTTCCACTGTAACAGCCGGTATTGTAAGTGCTAAAGCCCGCTCCTTAGGGATCATTTCAAGTAATAGTAAAAACCACACTATGGGGCTCGAATCATTTATCCAAACTGATGCTGCAGTAAATCCAGGAAACAGTGGCGGAGCATTAGTTAATACTAACGGTGAATTAGTTGGAATCAATACTGCTATATATTCCGAAACAGGAGCCTATTCAGGATATTCATTCGCTATCCCTACAAGTATTGTAAGTAAAGTAATTACCGATTTAAAACAATATGGAACTGTACAAAGAGCTGTTTTAGGTATTGCTATACGTCCTATAAACTCCGAATTGGCAAAAGAAAAAGATATTGATGTACAGGACGGTGCATATGTAGAAGAAGTAAACGAACGTAGTGCTGCTATGGAAGCAGGAATAAAGAAGGGTGACATCATCAAAGCTATTAATGGCGTCAAAATTAAAAATGTTGCCGAACTACAAGAACAGGTCAACCGCTATCGTCCCGGTGACAAGATCAAAGTAACTATCGTGCATAATAAACAAACAAAAGACATTGAAGTTACGTTGAAAAATAGCCAAGGCAATACAACTGTAAGTAAAGCTGTTGGTATAGATTCTTTAGGGGCAGCCTTCAAAGAATTGAAAGACAAGACACGTCAAGAATTGAATATCCGTTATGGTGTACAAGTTGACGGTATTAAAGCCGGTAAATTCCAAGCTGCCGGAATAAGAAATGGATTTATTATTCTCCGCATCAACAATACCCCTGTATCATCTGTAAGCGATGTCGAAGATATATTCAACAGTATTATGAAAGGGAACAATAGGGATAAAGTAATGTTTATCACAGGTATTTATCCCAACGGTAAAACCGGATATTATGCCGTTGATTTGACTGAATAATTTGCACGAAGATATAAAGAACAATAACAAAGCACAACCTTCTGGTTATAATTAGACAAAAGGTTGTGCTTTTATCAAATCATAAGAATGGCTATAACACAATAAAATCAGAAACAAATCGTTATTATAAGTGTTGTACCTATAAGCGCTAAAAACGAATATAATTTATATTCTACTTACTATATATTTATATGGTATAAGGATTGAATATTGGTAAAAAAGCGTTATATTTGCACTCCAAATTTTCATTTTGCAAAATGAGACAATTAAAGATTACAAAATCAATTACCAACAGGGAAAGTGCTTCTCTTGACAAGTATCTTCAGGAAATCGGACGCGAAGACTTGATTACAGTTGAGGAAGAGGTTGAACTTGCCCAGCGTATTAAGAAAGGCGACCGAGTTGCTTTGGAAAAGCTGACTCGAGCAAATTTACGTTTCGTTGTATCAGTAGCTAAACAGTACCAAAATCAAGGATTGAGTCTTCCCGATCTTATCAACGAAGGGAATTTAGGACTAATTAAAGCTGCTGAAAAATTTGATGAAACCAGAGGTTTTAAGTTTATTTCTTATGCGGTGTGGTGGATTCGTCAATCAATTCTTCAAGCCTTGGCAGAACAGTCCCGCATCGTTCGTTTACCGCTGAACCAAGTAGGCTCACTAAACAAAATAAGTAAAGCCTTTTCTAAATTTGAGCAGGAAAATGAACGTCGACCATCACCAGAAGAGCTTGCTGACGAGTTGGACATCCCCGTAGATAAAATCTCTGACACAATGAAAGTATCCGGCCGTCATATTTCGGTAGATGCCCCATTTGTCGAAGGAGAAGATAATAGTCTGTTGGATGTATTGGTTAACGACGATTCCCCAATCGCCGACCGTTCACTTATTAACGAGTCTCTTGCTAAAGAAATTGACAGAGCTCTTGCTACACTGACCGAAAGAGAAAGTGATATTATCAAAATGTTTTTCGGTATTGGATGTCAGGAAATGACACTGGAAGAAATCGGCGATAAATTCGGCCTTACAAGAGAGCGCGTACGCCAGATTAAAGAAAAAGCCATTAGGAGATTAAGACAAAGTTCTCGTAGCAAATTGCTAAAAACGTATTTGGGATAATTGCAAATGAGATTATCAAAAAAAGCACCTAAGTATAGGTGCTTTTTTATTTTTGACTTTTTAGCCCATAGTACTGAATTTGCATAAGTACACTATCGAATAAAGAAAAAAATAGAAAAACGTCTACATTATTACAATAAACTTTACCTCCCTCCATAAAAAATTGATAATGAATACAAAAGGAGACTGAATACTTACAATTTAATATAAAATAGAAGTTATTATCTTACAAGATATAATTTTTTATCATAAAAAAGTATCATTTTTATTTTGAGATTAAAAAACTATCTATATATTTGCAATCAAAATAAAACAAACAATACTTTATCATTATAAAAAATGAGACACTTTATTGATCTACTACTCGGTCTAAATATTATTATTCTATCGGGATTTACCGAAAGGATGTGAGCGGGTACAAACCTTTTATAAAAGGGAAATCAATAAAAGAAAAATGCAAACCTTTCTCACACCATGTGCAGAAAGGTTTTTTTATGACAATAACAAAATAAAATTAAATACAAATGAGTGACAGATTATTTATTTTCGATACTACTTTACGAGACGGAGAACAAGTACCAGGCTGCCAATTGAACACAGTCGAGAAAATCCAGGTAGCAAAAGCGTTAGAAGGATTGGGCGTAGACGTTATTGAAGCGGGATTTCCTGTATCCAGTCCAGGCGATTTCAAATCAGTTGTCGAAATCTCAAAAGCTGTTACATGGCCTACAATTTGCGCATTGACACGCGCTGTAGAAAATGACATAAAAGTTGCTGCCGATGCTCTTGAATATGCCAAACATAAAAGAATACATACTGGTATCGGTACCTCTGACTATCACATAAAATACAAATTTAATTCTACTAGGGAAGAAATTATTGAACGAGCTGTTGCTGCCGTAAAATATGCCAAAAAGTTTGTGGAAGATGTACAGTTTTATGCTGAAGACGCAGGCCGTACCGATAATGAATACTTAGCACGTGTGATAGAAGCTGTAATCAAAGCAGGAGCTACCGTTGTCAATATTCCTGATACCACTGGATATTGCCTGCCCGATGAATTCGGCCGAAAAATTAAATTCCTTAAAGAAAATGTAAAGGGAATAGACAATGTCGTAATTGCCACGCATTGTCATAACGATTTGGGTATGGCTACAGCCAACACTATTTCGGGTATTATGAATGGAGCCCGACAAGCAGAAGTAACTATTAATGGTATAGGTGAGCGAGCAGGAAATACTTCACTTGAAGAAGTAGCTATGATTTTTAAAAGTCATCACGAAACAAATATCGTAACAAATATAAATACCCAAAAAATCTATGGTATCAGCCGTATGGTTTCAAGCCTGATGAATATGCCTGTACAACCCAATAAAGCAATTGTCGGAAGAAACGCATTCGCCCATTCTTCAGGAATACATCAAGATGGTGTATTGAAAAATCGGGAAAGCTATGAAATCATAGATCCTAAAGATGTTGGTATAGATGAAAATTCTATCGTACTGACAGCTCGTAGTGGACGAGCAGCACTAAAACATCGGTTACATATATTAGGGGTAGAATTAGATAAAGAAAAGCTGGACAAAGCATACGAAGATTTCTTAAAGTTAGCTGACCGGAAAAAAGATATCAATGACGACGATGTACTGATGTTAGTCGGAAAAGAGCGTTCTGCGAATGCCCGCATCCGTTTAGAGTATCTACAAGTAACTTCCGGTGTCGGTGTACGCCCGGTAGCCAGTATTTGTCTTGATATTGCCGGAGAAAAATTCGAAGCTGCGGCCTCAGGCAATGGACCAGTCGATGCTGCAATTAATGCCGTAAAACAAATTATTCATCGTAAAATGACTGTA
Source organism: Coprobacter secundus (assembly GCA_000803105.1). Lineage (GTDB taxonomy): Bacteria > Bacteroidota > Bacteroidia > Bacteroidales > Coprobacteraceae > Coprobacter > Coprobacter secundus. The sequence goes on along the minus strand of JTDA01000013.1, from coordinate 26,435 downwards.
CAAGAATTTCTCATACAAGCCATTACCAAAGGAAGTGATGATGTAGGTAAAGTACACATCACTGTTTCTTACGAAGGAGCTCACTACTACGGATTTTCAGCCAATACCGATATTGTAGCAGCTTCGGTAGAAGCTTTTATAGATGCTATCAACAAATTCATCATCTAACAAATATCATAAGCAGATTCTAAATCTATTAAAAATTATTCTTAAATTGGAAGAATTTAAAGAATACGTTTTATCAAATGATTAAAAGAACATATATCCAATGAAAACATTATTTGACAAAATTTGGGATGCTCACGTAGTATCAACAGTAGAAGGCGGTCCGACACAACTATACATCGACAGGCATTACTGCCACGAGGTAACTAGTCCTCAGGCATTCAACAGCCTCCGAGAACGAAATCTAAAAGTATTCCGTCCAGAAAAAACAACTTGCTCACCCGACCATAATATTCCGACTTTAAATCAGGATAAACCGATACAAGACCCTATTTCACGAAAACAAGTTGAGGAATTGACCAAAAATGCACAGGAGTTTGGATTGACACTTTTCGGTTTGGGACATGAAAAAAATGGTATCATTCATGTTATTGGTCCTGAAAACGGACTCACACAACCGGGAATGACTATTGTCTGTGGTGACAGTCATACATCTACACATGGAGCATTTGGTGCCGTAGCGTTCGGAATAGGAACCAGCGAAGTTGAAATGGTTTTGGCTTCACAATGTATTTTACAACCAAAGCCGAAAAAAATGCGTATCACAATTGATGGCAAATTGAAAAAAGGTGTGACAGCTAAAGACATCGCTTTGTTTGTCATTGCAAGAATGACAACTGGTGGTGCTACTGGATATTTCGTAGAATTTGCCGGAGAAACTATCCGATCTTTAAGTATGGAAGAGAGGATGACAGTATGTAATCTAAGTATAGAAATGGGAGCGCGTGGAGGAATGATTGCTCCAGACGAGACAACCTTTGCTTATGTAAAAGGTAGGGAATACGCACCTAAAGGAGAAGAATGGGATAAAGCTATTGCCCAGTGGAAAGAGCTAAAAAGCGATGATGGAGCAATATTTGATAAAGAAATATATTTCAATGCCGAAGAAATAGAACCTCGTATTACATATGGGACTAACCCCGGTATGGGCATGGGTATACAAGATACAATTCCCTCTCTTGAAGAGATTGATGAAGCCGGAAAAATATCTTTTTGCAAATCATTGGATTATATGGGATTCAAACCGGGAGAAAAATTAATCGGGAAAAAAATAGATTACATATTTTTAGGTAGTTGTACAAATGGAAGAATTGAAGATTTCAGAGCTTTTGCTCAGTTCGTTAAAGGAAAGAAAAAAGCTGAATGTGTAACCGCTTGGCTCGTTCCTGGTTCTTGGAAAGTAGAAAAACAAATCCGGAATGAAGGTTTAGATAAGATACTGAATGATGCGGGGTTCGAACTACGCCAACCCGGATGTTCTGCCTGCCTCGCTATGAATGACGACAAAGTACCTGCCGGGAAATATGCGGTATCTACATCAAATCGAAATTTCGAAGGCAGACAAGGTCCAGGAGCTCGAACAATTCTCGCAGGCCCTCTTGTTGCAGCAGCAGCAGCTATCACCGGAGAAATAACAGATCCAAGAGACTTTTTATAATTGATTCAGAATGTTTAATCTATAATAATCATGACAGATAAATTTGAAACTTTAACATCAACTTGTATCCCATTACCTATGGAAAATGTAGATACAGACCAGATAATTCCAGCCCGTTTTCTCAAAGCGACTACCCGTGAAGGTTTTGGAGATAATCTCTTTCGCGACTGGAGATACGATAAAGAAGGTAATTTAATAAAAAGTTTTGTTCTAAATGATCCAACATATACTGGCTCTATACTTGTGGCCGGAAAAAATTTCGGTAGTGGATCGAGTCGAGAACATGCAGCCTGGGCTGTAGCCGGTTACGGATTTAAAGTCGTTGTATCCAGTTTTTTTGCTGACATCTTCAAAAACAATGCATTGAACAATTGTGTGCTTCCAGTCGTAGTATCCGAATCATTCCTTGCCGATTTGTTTGCGGCCATCCGAGAAAACCCACAAACGACCGTAACTATAAATCTGGAAAAACAAACTATCGTTAACAATGCAAATAAGGCTATAGAGACATTCGATATAAATCCTTACAAAAAGAATTGTTTACTTAACGGATTCGATGATATTGATTACCTGCTGAGCCAGAAAGATAAAATTGAAGCTTGGGAAAAAAATAAAATATAACATTTTCTATCACTATCTCCTATTAAAAATTGGATATATATCAGACTTATTCAATAGAGAGAAATATATAAATTTTCTTAAACTGACAAATAAAATATAAGTATGTCGATAGAAATAATGGATACCACTCTTCGTGATGGAGAACAAACCTCGGGAGTTTCTTTTGCAGCTCAAGAAAAACTGAGTATCGCCAGACTTCTACTTGAAGAACTGAAAGTCGACCGAATCGAAATAGCATCGGCCCGAGTATCAGAAGGTGAATTCGAATCTGTAAAGCGAGTCTGTGAATGGGCAGAAAGACGCAATCACTCAAACAAAATAGAAATCTTAGGATTCATCGATGAAGGAATCTCTATTAGATGGATTAAACAAGCTGGAGGAAAGATAGTGAATTTACTTTGTAAAGGTTCTAAAAAACATTGCGAACAACAATTACGTAAAACTCCACAAGAACATATATCTGATATAAAATCAACAATAGAAAAAGCTCGAAAGAATGACATTGATATCAATATCTATCTGGAAGACTGGTCTAATGGTATGATACAATCTCCCGATTATGTCTTCCATCTTATCAATAGTCTACAAGATGAACCAATAAAAAGATTCATGTTACCTGATACATTAGGTATATTGAATCCATATCAAACTTTCGAATTCTGCAACAATATATGCCAACAATATCCTGATATCCATTTTGACTTTCATGCTCATAATGATTACGATTTGGCAGTTGCCAATGTCTTATCGGCAGTAAAAGCTGGTATAAAAGGTATCCACTGTACCATCAATGGTCTTGGAGAACGTGCCGGTAATGCACCTTTATCAAGTGTATTAGCCGTATTACATGACCAGCTAAAACAAAAAACCCATATCGATGAAACTAAAGTAAATCAAGTAAGCCGTGTCGTAGAATCTTACTCCGGTATCCGCATACCTTCCAATAAACCGGTCATCGGTGAATACGTCTTTACTCAATGCGCCGGAGTCCACGCCGACGGAGATAGCAAAAACAACCTATATTTTAATGATCTACTTCCCGAAAGATTCGGTCGCACTCGGGAATATGCATTGGGGAAAACATCAGGAAAAGCCAATATTCGTAAAAATCTGGAAGTTCTGGGAATAGAATTGGATGATGAATCGATGCGAAAAGTTACGGAACGAATTATAGCTCTCGGTGACAAAAAAGAATTAGTAACTCAAGATGATCTTCCATATATAATTTCAGACGTATTGAAGCACAATGACAAAGACCAACCAATACGGGTACTTAATTATTCTTTAGCTCTGGCTCAAGGTCTAAGACCTGTCGCTGTCATTAAAATGGAAATACATGGTATTCAATATGAAGAGACATCTATAGGTGACGGACAATTTGATGCTTTTGTAAAAGCTCTACGAAAGATTTATAAAATACAACTGAAACAACCGTTTCCTATGCTGACAAACTATATGGTAGACATTCCTCCTGGCGGACGAACAGACGCACTTGTACAGACAGTTATCACATGGAATCATAACGGGCACACATTCAAAACCCGAGGGCTCGATGCCGACCAAACTGAAGCAGCTATACAGGCGACTATTAAAATGCTGAATCAAATTGAAAGTATGTAATAACAAAAAATATTTATATTAAAATTTACTTATTATGAAAATGAACATCGCTGTACTCCCTGGAGATGGGATAGGGCCCGAAATTGTTGCTCAAGCTCTGAATGTAACTAAAGCCATATGTAAAAAATTCGGACATGAACTGACATACAAGCAAGCTCTGGTCGGGGCATGTGCTATCGATGAATGTGGGAACCCCTACCCTGACGAAACTCACGAACTCTGTATGCAATCGGACGCAGTTTTGTTCGGGGCAATAGGCTCCCCTAAATATGATAATAACCCATCAGCAAAAATTCGTCCTGAACAAGGGTTGTTAAGTATGCGAAAAAAATTAGGATTGTACGCTAATATACGTCCCGTAACCACATTCGAATCATTGATACATAAATCTCCTTTACGTACTGATATTGTAAAAGGAACTGACCTGATGTGCATACGAGAACTTACTGGAGGCATCTATTTCGGACGTCCTCAAGGTAGGAGTGAAGACAATAACACAGCGTATGATACATGTGTATATACCCGTGAAGAGATTGAACGTATCGTTCATTTAGCATATAAATATGCTATGCAGAGAAAGAAAAAGCTTACAGTGGTAGACAAAGCAAACGTCTTATGTACTTCTCGATTATGGAGAGAAGTTGCTCAAAAAATAGAAAAGCAATATCCTGAAGTAACCACTGAATACATGTTTGTAGACAACGCTGCCATGCAATTGATACAATGGCCAGGACGTTTTGATGTAGTCGTTACAGAAAATATGTTTGGAGATATTCTCACTGACGAAGCTTCTGTCATCACCGGTTCATTAGGAATGCTCCCTTCTGCATCGGTAGGTATACATACTTCCGTCTTCGAACCTATCCATGGCTCCTATCCTCAAGCTGCGGGGAAAAATATAGCTAATCCCATTGCTACCATATTATCCGCTGCCCTAATGTTTGAATATGCTTTCAATCTGCCCAATGAAGGAAAATTGATACGCAAAGCTGTTGACGCCTCCATAGAAGCGGGTATCGTTACTGAAGACCTAACCAAAGATGGTAAAACATACTCTACTTCTGAGGTCGGAGAATGGATAACAAATTATATCAGCAATTATCAATTATGACTTTCCCATTCCTTCTAAACTCATTTGTCTAAATAAATATCATTATATTTATTTTAAAAACAGTCCAAATATTAAACTTTTGGACTGTTTTTTTGTCTTAATATTATAAATATATAAAAATGGAAAAAACAGAATTTTCTATATATACCAAATGGATATTTATACTACTGACCATTGTTAACTTACAAGCCTGTGAAATAGAATGGGGCGACGATAGACCAAGACATCCAGGAGAGGCTACTGATATGCTTTGTTATAAAATATGGTCCGATACATTTAGAAACAACCAAGGATTTACAGTAACACAAGAACTCCGTTTCTGGGCGGATGGTTATGGAGAAGAAACCTTACGTACAGTCTATCCCGACCGCACCCAAATAGAAACATTTCCCTTTGAATGGAGATGGAACAGTTATTACTATGATGCCCTTATATGGCGTTATAGAGATGGGGCCGAAACCTATTTTGACCAATTACGACTTGATTTCAGTACATTATCCGGTAGATTCGGCCCAGATTTTGTAACATTTTATAACATGGGAAGATTCTAAAAAAGACTATTCAAACAAAATATTAATACACTGGAAATATAATAAAATATTTATTACAACAGTTTTCATTACTTCAATTAACATATTGATAAACAATATATAAATATACTCTATTTTCGCTTTATGAGATATTTATATAAATAAAATATATATATATTTCTCCCTTTATTTTTGTTTTTAAACCATGATTCTGTACTTTTGTCATATAAAATATAATTTACAATTTATTTATATATTTAATTATTAAATGATAAAATGAAAAAACAGATTATTCTTATTTGTTTACTCCTATCTTGCTGTACAACTATTTCATTCGCACAACGAGATATGAAAGCATTCGAACACTTAGCTGTAGGATTGGAAGCCGGAACAACAGGTATAGGCCTTGATGTCGCTGTTCCATTACATCCACATTTCGCATTAAGAGCCGGTATCGCTATGTTTCCTTACTCCTATTCCACAGGATTTGATATTGATTTCGCCAGTTCAGAAATGGATAATATCGTCAATCAATATCCTAATATCAAAAACGAATTAAAACAAAACGGATTGCCAACGAATTCTTCCGAATTGGATACAGAAGCTAATCTAAAAGCAAAATTAGGTCTATTGAATGGAAAAATATTAGTAGATATATACCCATTTCGAAAAGCCTCTTTTCATTTTGTAGCAGGATTATATATCGGAAAGAGTAAATTAGTATCTGTCACCGGAAAGATGCCACAACAAGTAACCGAAGTATCTGAGATTTTAAACAAATATTCTCAACAAACAGGAGTAGATTTTGAAACAGGTATTGCATTAGGAGATTACTCTATCCAAGCCAATGAATTAGGCAATGTAGATGCTGCAATCAAAATAAATAGTATAAAACCTTATGTAGGGCTTGGATTTGGGCGTTCGGTACCCCGTAAAAGAATTGGATGCCAATTTGAGATGGGTGTCATGTTTCACGGTAAACCCAAAATTGTCAGCAGCATAGCCAGTGTAAATGATTTACTGAATGACGAACTCAGTTCTTCCGGTATTACAGATATAATGGATAAAATAACGATTTATCCCATGATTTCCTTAAAATTAGTTGGACGCATTTTCTAACTATAATTTCTTCTAACAAAAAATGAGATGCCGTTCTCCTTTTATAATAACGACATCTCATTTTTGATTTCGAATCGAGAATATTATTTAGCAGCTTTTCCACTAAACACCACAATACGATTCCAGTTATTATTGTTAGGATAAGGTTGAGAATCACTACCATTCCCTATCATCTGGATACGATTGGCCTTGATGCCATATTTACCTGTCAAAATTTTCACAACAGCGTCAGCACGCTTCTTACTCAACTCTTTATTATATGCTGGAGTACCAGTTTCTTTATCAGCATATCCAATTACAGTAACGTTACAATCCGGATTTTTCTTCATCCACTCAGCTATATTATAAACGTTGACCATCTCTTCAGGAGAAACCACTGCACTATTTATTGTAAAGCGAACTACTGAAGTCAAATCAGCATCACAATTTGAAACAGGTTCTGGAACAGGGATAACTTCCTCTGCAACAACAACCTCTGGACAAGGAGGACATTCGCGAGATTCACAATCTTGTAATCTCGAACGTAAATCATTTACTTTATTATTCAAATCATTAATAACAACTCTTTCTCCATAAGGATCAAATGCGTTGAAACGGTCCTTTCCAAATTTTACAGTCAAACCACCGATAGCCGATACAATAGATTCCACTTGTTTTCCTTGTACTACTCCGTTAAAATGATCACCCATAGCATTTGCCCGACCTTCTAAGAAAAAGTCAACATAATGAGATAAACGGAAATTCAGTTTTATACCAGCTGATACAGGTAAGCCATACGTCCTATGGTCATTAATCGGATTTTTGAATGCTAACGCAGCTCCAACACCAGCAAACGGTATAACCGAAACTACACGTTTTTCATTATAACCACCTAAGGCATTCGTCAAATCCCACATCAAATCACCGTAAACCGCAGCATAGCGAAAATGATTCATATGTTCTTTATCTGGCCATAACGGATGAAGAGCTCCGCCCATTGCACTAATACGAACTCCCAAATATGGAGTAATCCATTTGCCTAAAGCAAAATTCATTGCTAAAGTATACTGCACATTCCCTTTATGTTCGGTAAGGAAAGTCTGAGCTCCTGCACCAAGAGATATGTACCAATTATCTCCCACTTTATTTGCATAATAATGAGTTTTACCGGGCAACATCTCTGCAACCGTCACCTCCTCTTCAACCACAGCTACTTGAGCTGCTCCACTTTCGACAAACGCCCAGGAAGCTACCAAGGCCAACGCCATCGAGTAAAGAACATGTTTTGTTTTCATCTTTTTGACAATTTAGTTTACATTTATTATGTGTTTGTAATTGTTTCCTGATAGAGTAAAAAAGGCCCTATTTACAATACAAACACTCCATTTTTATTTCTTTTGATGGTAAAACAACTCGCGTCGTCATTCTGTTCAAAACGATAAGATAAAAATATCATGAAAACATTCACCGACAGAACTTAAAGTTCGGATAGTCAAAAGAAAAGCCATTTAGTAAATTATATGTTTTTTTCAGAAAACAGAATATAATAATGTACAATAAATCGATAAAACTATTACACTTATTCCTATATATCATTTTTGGAAAAATAAAGACACAAACTGGGTCTTGAAAATCAAATTAAAAACTTTCAAGACCCAGCTCATAATCCAATCAAACTTTCTTATATCAAAAATTCAATCATTAATTCAATTTTGACATCCACATATACCCACTGATTTTATAATTTTTTTACTCAAGAACAGCTGCCCATCCTCCATTTCGAGCCAGCTCTATCTTTATCTTGTCTCCAGATTTAACGATACTTTCTTTCTTTCGATAATCCATCGCTTGGTTACCAGCATTGATTCCGTCTTCAAAAGACGTCATCCGATATTCTTTGCTTCCTTTCAGAAAACTAAAATCGATTGTCAATTCACGTCGAGTCTCTTTTCCATTACAAATCGCACCGACATACCATTTCCCGTTCTTATTTCGAGCAATAACAACATATTCTCCAACTTTAGCATCCAAAACCTCCGTCTTATCCCACGTAACCGGCACACTTGTTATAAACTCAGTACAGTCCTGATTGCGATAATACAGAGTAGGATTATCAGCCAACATCTGAATCGCACTTTCAAAAACGACATATAAAGCTAATTGATAAGCTCTTGTTCCGATACTCGCCGCATTAGGACGCTCAGCTTTATACGATTCGGGCTGCATGCTTATCATCGCCCCCGGCGTATAATCCATCGGCCCTACTGCATTTCTTATAAATGGAAAATACAAACTATTTTCCGGAATGCAATTTCCCATATATTCCATACCTCGTACTCCCTCGTACGACAACAGATTAGGATACCTACGTTCTAAGCCCGCAGGTTTAAAGGCTCCGTGAAAATCTATTACCAAGTGATTTTCGGCAGCAGCTTTCACTACCCTTTCGTAAAAATTAACCATCCACTGGTCGCTCCGATCCATAAAATCTATTTTTATACCGGAGATACCCCATTCCGAAAATGTTTTAAAAAGATCGAAATGCTTTTCTACCGTAAGCCAAGTAAGCCATAACAGCACACCAACTCCTTTTTCTTTTCCATAACGAACAATTTCATGCACATTTACTTGCGGATTGGGAGTGTAAGGATCCTGTGTACTCAATGCCCATCCCTCATCCATCAATATATACGGAATACCATACCGGGCTGCGAAATCGATAAAATATTTATAGGTATCTAAGTTATAACCAGAAACAAAATTTACATCGGGTCCATACGGTGTAGCACCACTCCACCATTCCCAACTCACCTGTCCCGGTTTTATCCAACTATAATCAACCAATTCACAAGGAGAAGAAAGGTTATAAACCATTTCATTGGATACAATATCCCGAACATCGTTAGAAATTACAAAGAAACGCCAAGGAAAATTTCGAGACCCGGATGTTTTTGCTATATAATCAGCTTCTCTCAATATTTTAACACTGCGATCCCCATCTTCTCCAAACTCCAAAGGACATTTTGGGAATACCGACCGAAAACCATTATTCCCGGAACTTTTTATAAACATGCAAGGATAATCGTACAAATCAGCTTCCGAAATCAATATATTGTATCCATTGTTCGTCTCCAGCAAAACCGGGAAATAGCTCATCTGGTCAACATTTTTATACTCGGTCGTCTTTACATGGGTATAAGGGACTTCGCATGATGTTTTGAAACTTTCCGTTTGCGAAAGATGTGCCAAATAAGAATCGGGGAAATTTATAGAATACTCTTCATCCAAAACTTCTCTTTTTCCTTTTTTGTTCGTAATGAAACGATAGGCCACACCATTATCGTACGCCCTGAACTCTACAGAATAATCTCCGGCCATATCCATCCGCAAAACATTATAATGATTACGCACTTCGGCATTTTTCAAGGGAATTTCCCGTTTTACAGTTTCATCTACACTATTTCTCTTTATATTCCGCAACTTTGGCGACCGTCCCAAGACTTCATCCTTCAAATCCAAAGACATAGAACAATCTTTCAATAACAACTCACTTCCGGCATAAATGGAATAATAAATCTTGTCTTTCAACTGAATATCTACGATCAATGACCCGTCAGGAGATTTCAGCTCAACATTTTTACCATACATTCCGACACTACAAAATGAAAAAAATACCACACATAATAGAATAAATCGCTTCATGGTTTCAATTATAAATTAGACAAATAAAAAACAACTTCATCAATTTTGTCGACGCATAAAAATACAAATATATTTTCAAATACTCAACACAAAGTCTCGACAAATACAACGTTCTCTTTTATTTACAAAATCATCGTTTTTGTTATTGTCATAATTAATTTGTAATATTGCAGTGTATAGACTTCAGAAAGACGTAATATGCATAAAAAAAATAAATCACGCATCTTTTGGAAAAAAATGCGTTCTAAATATAAACTTTCGTTTTTCAACGAAAATACATTAGAAGAGGTATGGACTTTCAGATTATCCCGTTTAGGGGCATTCATGTTTTTTACTGCACTTGTTATCATCATATTCATGGCAGCAACTTATTTAATAGCAGGAACCCCTTTAAAGAACTTTCTCCCAGGATATCTTAAAAGAGATGCTCGTGCAAAAATTATGGATAATGCTTTGCGCATAGACTCACTATCAAAAGAACTTGAAATAAAAGATCATTACCTGCAAAATTTAAATCGTATCTTAACCGGGAATATTCGGCATGACTCCATAGAACAAATAAAAGATTCTTTGCTGACTTTCCCTAAAGATTCATTTCTGAACCGTTCTGAAACGACCTCCGAGTTTATAGAAAAATACGAAAAAGATGAAAAATATCGATTAAATGTATTTCACGATAATATACCTACAGACGGATTCATATTCTACCCTCCAGCCAAAGGACAGGTCGTCAACAATTTTAACCCCAAACGGGGACATTACGGTATCGATATACGAACTTCAAAAAACGCAGCTGTCTCTTCTGTTCTCGATGGGACTATTATTGTAGCCAACTATACATTAGAACAAGGTTATATAATTGCGGTCCAACATGGGAACAATTTTATTTCTATATACAAATACACCGGAGGTTTATTAAAAAAAGTAGGAGATAAAGTAACTGGAGGTGAAAAAATTGCAGTTGTAGACAATTACAATGACAGAATATCTACCGAAAACACATCCATAGAATTTCAACTTTGGTATATGGGACAACCATTGGATCCAGCTGATTATATTGTTTTTTGAATTGGTTTTGCATAAAATGAGTAAAAAAGAAAATTATTCAAATTATTTAACCCTCACTTCTTAAAATAAAAAAACTAAAAGCCGATTTTACATAGTTATCACTATTTAAAGAGAGATAATTTATATCTTTGCCTTACTTTTTGGAAAACTGTAAATATGAAGAAGCAACTTGCGATATTAGGATCGACCGGATCTATAGGAACTCAAGCTTTAGAAATCGTTTCGGAAAATCCTGATTTGTTTGAAATATATGCCCTAACAGCAAATAATAATGTTGATTTACTTATCGAACAGGCCCGACGATTTGAGCCTGAAGCAGTAATTATTGCTAACGAAAAACACTATAAAAAATTAACCGAAGCATTAGCAGACATACCTGTAAAAGTATATGCCGGACAGGAAGCCATTGCCCAAATAGTAGAGTCAGAACCCATAGATATGGTTCTCACCGCTATGGTTGGTTATTCCGGTTTATATCCTACTATACAAGCCATTAAAGCCGGCAAAACTATAGCATTGGCTAACAAAGAAACATTAGTTGTGGCAGGAGAACTTATCAATAAACTGGCACTCGAACATAAAACAGCTGTAATCCCTGTCGATTCTGAGCATTCAGCTATTTTCCAATGTTTAGCAGGAGAGATACACAATCCGATAGAAAAAATTATACTTACAGCATCTGGTGGTCCATTCAGGACATATACACAGGAACAGATGAAATCTGTAAAACTAAAAGACGCATTGCAGCATCCCCGTTGGAAAATGGGGAACAAAATAACAATAGACTCAGCCACTATGATGAACAAAGGCTTTGAAGTAATCGAAGCCAAATGGCTCTTTGATGTGAAACCTGAGCAAATTGAAGTTGTTGTACACCCCCAATCTATTGTACACTCAATGATCCAGTTCGAAGACGGAGCTATCAAAGCTCAGTTAGGAACTCCTGATATGAAATTGCCCATAAGCTATGCTTTTTCTTATCCGAATCGATTGAAGAATTCCAGTCATAAACTTAAAATCGAAGATTATCATCATCTAACATTTGAGTGCCCTGATACAGAAAAATTTCCTCTTTTGTCATACGCTTATCATGCTATGCAAACAGGGGGAAATATGCCATGCATATTAAATGCTGCAAACGAGGTAGCTGTCGCAGCTTTTCTACATGAAAAAATCGGATTTATAGAAATCACATCCCTCATCATGAAGACGATGGAAAAGATGTTCTTCATAAAAAATCCGACTTACGAAGACTACGTTAATACAGACAAAGAAAGTCGTATACAAGCAAAAGAACTAATCAAAAATTTATAATAACTTATAACAGATGGAGACATTTCTTATCAAAGCTTTGCAATTAATTTTAAGCCTATCTATCCTGGTTATTGTCCATGAATTCGGGCATTTTATTTTTGCACGGTTATACAAAATACGAGTAGAAAAATTTTATCTTTTCTTCAACCCTTGGTTTACCCTTTTCAAATTTAAGCCCAAAAACAGTGAAACAGAGTATGGTATCGGATGGTTACCTTTGGGCGGCTATGTAAAAATAGCCGGCATGATAGATGAGTCAATGGACAAAGAACAAATGGCAAAACCTGCCCAACCATGGGAGTTCCGGTCAAAACCTGCCGGACAACGTCTTATGGTCATGATTGCCGGAGTACTATTTAATTTCATCCTGGCTCTACTCATTTATTCAATGATTACATTCACTTGGGGTGATAGCTATCTCCCATTTAAAAATGCAAAAGCCGGACTCAATTACAGCGAAGTAGCACATCAGGCCGGGTTTAAGGATGGAGACATTCCCTTAGAAGCTGATGGAAAACCGTTAGAAACATTAACGGGAGAAACTGTACGAGCAATGGCAGAAGCCAAAATAATAAAAGTGGAGCGCGATGGAAAAATCGTAGAGATAAACATGCCCGAAAATTTTATGCTACAATTAATCGACAAAAACGAGAAATTTGCCTCCTTCAGATTTCCAATCGTCGTCAAAGAAGCTTCTCCCGGACAAGGAGCCGCTCTCGCTGGAATACAACCAGGCGATAGTTTGACAAATATTAATGGAACCCCCGTTCCTGATTTTATAACACTTACTAAAGCTTTGGATAGCGTAAAAGGGAAAAATGTAAATGTAACTTTCTACCGTTCCGGAAAAGAAATGACCTTGCCTGTGCAAGTAGATAAAAATGGTAAATTGGGTATTGCCTTAACCCCAATTACTGACATATATCCGTTAGTCACTATCCATTATGGATTTTGGGAATCTTTTCCAAAAGGGATTGAAAAAGGTATCAATACCTTAAAAGGATACGTCAGTGATATGAAATATGTATTTACGAAAGAAGGAGCCAGCAACTTAGGAGGATTTGGAGCTATAGGTAGTATCTTCCCCCCAGTTTGGGATTGGGAAGCATTTTGGAGTATGACGGCATTCCTCTCAATCATTTTAGCGTTTATGAACATATTGCCCATTCCAGCATTAGATGGAGGTCATGTGCTTTTCCTTTTGTATGAAGTAATTACACGAAGACAACCAAACGAAAAGTTCATGGAATATGCTCAAATGGCCGGTATGGCATTCTTATTTGCTCTATTGATTTTTGCCAATGGAAATGATATATTTCGATTCTTTTTCAAATAAAGAACCGATGAAACACACAGATTTTACATATGACATATAGCAAAATATACTTAAAACCCGGGAAAGAAGAATCCTTACAAAGGTTTCATCCTTGGGTATTTTCGGGAGCTATTCAGCGCTTCGAAAAACAGCCCGAAGAAGGGGATATCGTTGAAGTAACAGATAATAAAGGGAATTTTATTGCCTTAGGGCATTACCAGATTGGAAGCATTGCAGTCAGAGTATTATCATTCGAACCCACTACAATCGATCTTGACTTTTTTAAGAACAGATTAATGACAGCTTATGAATTACGTAAAAGTATAGGGCTCACTGACAGAGATTACAACAACACTTTCAGACTTGTTCATGGAGAAGGAGACAATCTTCCCGGTCTTATTATCGATATCTACGACCAAACGGCTGTTATGCAAGCCCATTCTCCCGGTATGCACTATGCAAGACACATACTTGCTGATGCCATTATACAAGTTTTGGGTAACCATATAAAAAATGTATATTACAAATCTGAAACAACTTTGCCCTATAAAGCACAACTTGACCCAGAGAATGAATATCTAATCGGAGGAGAAGCCGGAAATATTGCTATTGAATATGGACTCAAATTTCATGTAGATTGGCTGAAGGGACAAAAAACCGGTTTTTTTGTAGATCAACGAGAAAATAGGGCACTTCTCGAACGCTATTCTAAAGGACGGTCCGTATTAAATATGTTCTGTTATACTGGAGGATTTTCATTTTATGCAATGCGGGGAGGAGCAAAACTGGTACACTCGGTGGACAGTTCGGCTAAGGCAATAGATTTGACATGTAAAAACGTAGAATTAAATTTCCCTGGAGATACTCGGCATAAAGCTTTCGCTGAAGATGCATTCAAATTTCTCGACCAGATGGGAGATCAATATGACCTCATAATTCTCGATCCTCCAGCATTTGCCAAACATCGGAAAGTTCTGCATAATGCATTACAAGGATATCGAAAATTAAATGCAAAGGCTTTTGAAAAAATAAAACCTGGAGGCATAATATTTACTTTCTCATGTTCTCAAGTAGTATCGAAAGAAAACTTTAGACTGGCTGTTTTTAGCGCAGCAGCCCAATCGGGAAGACGTGTTCGCATTATTCATCAATTAACCCAACCTGCCGATCATCCTGTAAATATTTATCATCCAGAAGGAGAATATCTTAAAGGATTAGTTTTATACGTAGAATAGATAAAGACAAAGCAAGAGACTGTACTGAGAGGAATCAGATAGTCTTTTGCTCTATTTATACACAAACCTCTCCAACATAAAACTTCTTAAAAGCATTCTGAAATACCTCTCCACTCATAATCAAACAAGGTAATTCCAATGATAGAACCATACCAATGACTCCTAAATCTTAAATCTCCTAACAACGTCTTTCTCAAATAATTTTTACTTTTCCGAAATTTGTTTCCTCAAAAATAAATCGTCAAACAAAATTTTTCCTAAAACTAAACAGTGTATTTCTCATTTTTCATGTAATCCGACATTGTAATACAACAACAATAATTTCACAACAAAGAATAAATAACCAATTATAAATTAACTGATTACCTTAAATCCTCAAAAAAAACAGCACATCAAAATGTTAAATATAACTAATATATAGATAAAAACAGTGCAATCATTTGCACAAACCACAAACTATCTCTACATTTGCAATGTGTTTTTCATGGTATTAGATTTAAGGTTAACGAAGATTGGTTGTCGTGAGACAACCATTTTTTTTGCTTATACTTTTATATAGATAAATCATATATACCAACAATCAGGAATCATTTTAAACAAAAAAGAACCAACCATTTCTATATACCATCAATATATTCACAGAAAAGCTTATCTTTGCAAATATACAGAAGAAAAGCTACACCCTTATTCTCATCGAACAGATTCGTCAATTTAATAAAGTTCTATAAAACACCTTCTTTCGGAATATCTCCTTCCAATAGAGTACGAATAACATATTAATAAACAAGACTATCAATGCTTATTTGCAGAACTACTATCATATGGATATACTACCGTAACGCAATATTATTGACACATAAACCTTACGCTTTTGTAAAATTAGAATAAAAACTTACTTTATGCGAAAATAGAACTACAAAAAGCATGATACAACACGGTTAAGAATAGACAAAAATAAATCATCATCAAATTATCAATATAAATGAGATACTAAACAAGGTCTTAATAAAAAATAAACAGATAATTTAATATTTTTGTAAAATAAGTCTCAGACTGTAAAAAATCGACAATTATACGGAGTATGGAAAACTATAAATTCGATGACAATCTCAAAATACTGGTTATTGGTGCAGGAAGTGCTGCATGTCAGATAATCTCATCTATTAAAGAACAATGTTTATTGAGAGACCAAGCTCGACAAGAAGCAAAAAAGTCTCAAAAAATTGATGAGTTAAACGACTCCGACATAATTGACTTTTTGGCAGTAGATTCAGACGAAAAACTACTAACAAAACTTAACCTTCCCCTCAGACAAATATTACTCTTAGATGCAGATAGTAAATCTCGTCAAAAAAACTTATCCAAAATAAAAGGGAGAAAAGCAGTTATTCGAGAACTATTGCAGAAGGATAATATTTATATGCTCGTCCTTATTGCTCCCTTAGGAGGAGAAACCGGAAGTAAAGTCGCCATAGAAATAGCAGAAATCGCAAAAGAACTCCATATATATACCATTGCTTTAGCATCTGTTCCTTTCACATTCGAAGGAAATAATAGTTATTCCATAGCAACAACAGCGATTCAGATGCTCAACACTCTCATCGATTCTGTTGCTATACTCCCCAGTGACCTCATTATCAAAAGAGATAAAGAGCTCACGCTGATGAATGCTTTCAAAATATTGTCGACTTTATTTTCCGATACTTTTTTCTCCATCATCGACATTCTGAAAAAAAAGGAGTAATCACAATTGATTTTGCAGATTTAAGAAGTATATTACATAATTTATCCATCATCATATCAGAAACAAGTTCTGAAGAAAACCCTATTCAAGATACACTACAAAAAATATTAAGATATGCTCATTTAACTGATAAGGACGTAAATAAATCCAAATCCATTCTACTCAATATATTTATAAGTGCGGAATTTGAATTATTAATGGAGCATATCCAAGAACTTCAGTATTTCTTTTCCAAATTCGACAAACAAAAAATTACTTGGGGAGTAGCGAAAGATCCAACTCTAAAAGAAAAAGCAAAAATAGTCGCTATCTTTTCTGGTCTGAATGATGATGAATTTGAGACGGTAACCCGAACAGACCCACAAGATATAATCATAGAACAGAAAAAGCCTACATATCTGACTGAATACATTGATCGCATACACAATGATTTTCCTGGTAAAAAGGCATTTATAATAATGAGTTTTCAACAAACACCCATACATGCCCAAATACACGAAGTAATAAAAAAAGTTTTAAACAAATACAAAATTTCAGCTTTACGTGCCGATGATATAGAATATACCGATGACCTTATGAATAATATATTGGCTTACATCTATGCCTGTGATTTCGGTATAGCTGTTCATGAACGTATTACTACAGAGAATCCTAATCCCAATGTAGCCATGGAAATCGGCATATTTATAGGCTTAGGAAAACCTGTTTGCCTATTAAAAGAACGTACACTTAATAAACTGAACTCCGATTTAGCAGGAAAACTCTATAAAGAATTCGATTCATACAACATAGAACAGACACTAATCCCTGTTCTCGAAAAATGGATAAAAGACAAAAGATTTATTTCATGATGAGATCTCTCGGAATTTCTACAATTAAAAAAGCTCTTTAAGTCTAAATTCTGAAATCATACACAAACGAATAACACCAGAACAAATTTTACCGGCCTATACCAAATCATTGACGCAGCACTGTCCTGTAATCGTATTTCTACCGCCAATTCATCGAATGTAGCAAAGGTATCTCGCTCATATCACTTTATATTATTTAGAAACAAAGTCATAGACATAAGAAAAATAATACTCCATCACAAGATTAATAAAAAATAGAACACAAAAATAAATTCTAACCAATACCCACATATTATAGAATACAAAAATCACTTGTATATTTAATGTATATGACAATTTTTTATTCTATATACCCCTTTAAACTTTACTATTATTTTTTGACATAAAAAAAATATTTTCGATAAACTTTTGTCGGTAAAAAGCTTTAAGAACATCATTTTGATTGAAAATACATAAAAACAGCAACAATTATTTGCAAATAAAAAAAACTATACATACTTTTGCCTTTTGAAAAAGATTGGAATTGGTAGGTTTATAAAAATGTTATATAATAAATTGAAAGAAAATTATTCAATTAAATTACTAAATTAAATATCGCATTAAGTCAAAAAACAAGAAGAATTAACTTAAACACTAACTCAAATATGAAAAAAAGCAAGTTTATCTTGTGGGGAATTATGTTCTCAGTTATAGGGTCTTGCTATGCAGGAGACCTCCTTGTTGATAATAGTACAATACATTCACAACAAGAAGAAACCCAACTTAATATATTCAGAAAAAAAGGTAAAAAATCCAGAAAATCAAAAAAAGGAGATGTTTCAGCTAAAAGCGATACGACCAAATCAAAAAATGATTATGGGAAAATTGTTGGGGCAGAAACTATTACGCAAGAAGGGATGTTTCGCATCCATAAAAAGAAAAATGATTATTATTTCGAAATACCGATAAAGCTGCTCAATCGGGATATGCTGATTGTAAATAAGTTGACCAAAGTCCCCGCAGTTGTAAATGACGCCGGAATAAATAAAGGGATTAACTATCAGACAGAATTGGTGCGTTTCGAATGGAATAAAGATGATAATAAAATCCTTGTTCGTGAAATACAGCCTAAACCTCAATATCCTGATGGTGATGCTATCGGAAAATCTGTTGATGAAAATTACATATCACCATTAATGACAGGATTTAAGATAGAAGCATATAATAAAGATACAACAGCTTTTGTCATTAAAATAAATGACATTTACAATGGGGACTCTCCTATTAACCGCTTTTTCCCCAATTTAAATATAAGCTCTTCAATCGATAAAAACCTGTCGAGAATTGTTAAAACTAAGGCTTTTGAAAATAATGTTGTCGTTATATCTGAATTGACAACACATGTAAAAGAATTCAATCAGATCAGTAACGTAACGGCAGAAGTCAGTTCGTCCATTGTCTTGTTACCGGAGAAACCTATGATTGGACGTTACACGTCACCTTTAGTCGGATACTTTTATGTCCCTCAACTATTTTTCAGTGATAAGCAACAAAAATTAGATTCTCGAAAATTGATTACCCGCTGGAGACTCGAACCCAAACCGGAAGACAAAGATGCTTATTTGCGTGGAGAATTGGTAGAGCCTGTAAAGCCTATCGTATTTTATATTGATAAAACAACTCCTGTACAATGGAGAAAATACATCAAGCAGGGAGTAGAAGATTGGCAAGTAGCATTTGAAAAAGCCGGATTCAAAAATGCAATTATTGCCAAAGAACTACCTGATAGCGTTGCCGCAGATGAAGATGATATAAATTACTCTGTTATCAACTATGTCGCTTCGGCAGAATCGAATGCTATGGGACCATCGACATACGACCCCCGTTCAGGTGAAATCATCGAAGCTGATGTAATCTGGTGGCACAACGTAATTGCTATACTAAAAAACTGGATTACGATACAAACCGGAGCTGTAAATCCGGCCGCACAACAATGCTTACTACCAGACAGCCTTATGGGAGACGCTATGCGTTTTGTCGCCTGCCACGAGATAGGACACTCTTTAGGGTTACGCCATAATATGATTGCCTCAGCTGCTTATCCAACCGATTCGTTACGGTCAAAAACGTTTACGGACAAGATGAACTCAACAGCATCCTCTATCATGGATTATGCTCGATATAATTATGTAACGCAGCCTGGAGACGGAGTGACCCATCTTGCTCCGCACATCGGTCCTTATGACATATTTGCAATTGAGTTCGGATATCGTTGGAGGGATATACAGTCTCCTGATGAAGAAAAAGACGCTATCTATGAGTTTCTGAGTAAACATACCGGACCATTATATCGGTTTGCAGATGCTCAATCAATGCGAGAAGCTACTGATCCAAGAGCTATGATTGAAGATTTGGGTGATGATAATGTAAAGGCAGCTCGATTCGGTATGGCCAATATCAAACGAATCATGCCCCATATTATAGAATGGACTACAACTGGAGAGAAAGGCCAAACTTACATGGATGCCGGACGGCTATATAATGCAATCATCGGACAATGGAATCTCTATGCTTACCATGTACTCTCTAATATCGGTGGTATGTATCTCGAAAATACAGCCATTGGTGATGGACAAGAAACATACGCCTTTGTTGAAAAAAACAGGCAAAAGGAAGCCGTACAGTTTTTACTTGATGAGGTGTTGACCAGTCCAGATTGGTTACTAAATGCTGAAATCAATAAATATACATTCCCCATTCAGAACTCCGTTATTGGAGCTATCGAAAATTCTCCTTCATATACGCTGAAAAACATGCATGGTTATATTTTCTGGGATTTATTGACCAATAACCGCATTATTCGTATGATTGAAAACGAAAAACTGAATGGAAAAAAAGCTTTCACTGCTATCGAAATGTTAGATATGATGCATAAGCATATATTCGGTGTTACCGAAAGAGGAGGCATACCCGATGCAAATATGAGAGCTTTACAAAAAGGTTTTGTTGACGCCCTTTTAGTTGCAGCACAAGAAGAAGCTACAACAAAAAGTGCACCTAAATTAGTAGGCACAGGTCTGCAAGATCTTGTATTACCTTGTTACGGTCAGCACCTTGAAGGAAAAGACGGACATTCTGTACGTAATGTCAATTTCTACAGCGGACAGTCGAACCGCACATCTGATGCTGTATCAGTAAAACGAGGAGAATTACTTCGTATTAGAGACCTGTTACAAAAGCGAGTTAATTCAACATCCGATTTAGCAGCACGCTATCATTATACTGATGTTCTCTTGCGTATCAATACAGGATTAGGATTGAATAAATAACAATTGTATAACAAAATAAATTTAGTAACAAGCAATATTTCCGAACATTAGATTCGGAAATATTGAGTTATCTATCCAAAATAGGGATATAAAAATTATCCTTAAAGAAAAAATAATTATAACCGTCCGATGAAATAACAATTTCCCGGACATACAGATTTTGCCAGATGAAAAAGATTTTATTTATTTTAGTCCTGATGGTTTATACTACGTCGATATTCGCGGCTACACGCGAGGTCAAAGGGCTTGTAACCTCAGATGGAGATAACCTTCCCCTCATAGGTGCATCTGTGTTTGTATCAACTGACGATCTGAAAAAAATAAACCATCAAAAAGAATCGATAGGAGTAATGACTGCTATCGACGGCAGTTTCATTATCAATGTTCCCGATGGTATCACCCGTATTTATTGTAGTTATTTGGGTCATAACCAAAAGGAAATCAAACTTGGAAAAGAGACTTTCTACAACATCCATCTCGAACCATCTTCTTATGAGCTCGACAACATTGTCGTTACCGGTTATCAGAACATTGAACGCCGAAAATTGACATCTGCCATATCTAAAGTCAAAATTACAGATGAGTTGATTGGCAACACCCACTCTATCGACCAAGTTTTAGCAGGTCAGATAGCAGGGCTATCTGCCGTAACCTCTACCGGTGCCCCTGGAGCCCCCGTTAAAATAAGAATTCGGGGTACATCTTCTATTAATGGAACTCAAGATCCATTATGGGTACTTGATGGGCTTCCTCTTGAAGGAACAGATATTCCCAAAATGGAAGAACTACAAGATATAGATAATATTTACAATACCTCTATTGCCGGAATCAATCCCAATGATATAGAAGATATCACCGTATTAAAAGATGCTGCAGCAACAGCTATATATGGGGCCAGAGCTGCCAATGGGGTAATCGTCATTACTACTAAAAGCGGTAAAAAAGGGAAAACTCAAGTTTCATTCTCTACCAAACTTTCTTATACGCCAAACGTTAATATAGATAGGCTCAATCTTCTAAACTCAGACGAGAAAGTTCAGTTAGAAATGGATTTACTGCAGTCAGACTATACTTATCGTGAAGAAAAAGGTGGTGTATCTCAAATATTGCAACAATATGGGCAAATGGAGGCATTCAAAAACGGAGGATTCAATGCTATTTCTTCTGATGCACAGGCTGCCATCAATCGACTGCGTAATACAACGACAGACTGGAACGATATTCTCTTCCGGGATGCATTTAATCAAGAATACAACTTAAGTATATCCGGTGGTAGCGACCGAGCTACCTATTATACATCTTTAGGTTATTACACTGAAAAAGGAAATGTCATAGGTGTAGATGCCAGTCGCTTCAACTTTACAGGAAAAACGACCTATAAAGTAAATAAACACTTGAAATTCGGAGCAAGCGTATTTGCCAATCAAATGAAAAATAATTCGTTTTTGACAGATGCAGATAGTTTCTCAAGTCCGACATACTATTCCCGGAGAGCCAACCCGTACCAATTGGTATATGATGAAAATCATAACTACGTATATGATGACAATGTACAAGGTAAAGGTGATGACCGAAACGCAGATTTCAACATTTTCGAAGAACGGGCCAATACATCCCACGAAAATACATCACAATCCTTTAAAAGCCTTTTCGATGTGGAACTAAAAATCAATTCAATGTTCAAACTTACCTCCCAAGTAGGTTTGCAGGTAGATAAAAGTACAATAGAAAAAATTGCAGATAAAGATAGTTATTCAATTCGGAAAGACAAACTTCGCTCTATTGTGAATGGAGCCTCTTATCTGCCAGACGGAGGTTTTCACAAGCAAACAGACACAGAAAGCTCGCAAGTAACATGGAAAGCTATGGGTGAATTCAGAAAAAACATACGGAATGAACATGAGATAGAAGCTATGTTAGGAACTGAAATCCGTAAAACATGGTATAAATCATTATATGATGCTGCATATGGATATGACCGGAAAACAATGCAATCCAAACCGATTTTATTCCCTGAAGAGTCACACTCCTCCATGTTCCCATTAAGTACTATCAGTGAAACGGAAAATGCTTATGTTTCAGGATTTGCAACTTTTTCCTATTCATTTCGCCATCGATATACGTTAGGTGCCAGTATCCGATTCGACGGTTCTGACCTCTTCGGAGTAGACAAGAAATACCGTTATCTTCCTCTATACTCTGTCAGCGGACTATGGCGTATCTCATCCGAATCGTTTATGAATGGTATAGAATGGATAGACAATCTGGCTATCCGGGCATCTTACGGACTACAAGGCAACATCGACAAGAACACTTCTCCTAAAATTCTTGGGAAATATGAAAATAGAACTATCTTGCCGGGAACGACAGAAGAAGTTATATCGATATCATCACCTCCTAATGAAAAATTACGTTGGGAAAAAACTCATTCTTCAAACATAGGATTTGATTTTTCCGTATTAAACAACCGTATCAACCTCACGGGAGATTATTATTTCCGTAAAGGGGTAGACCTAATCGGAACTCAAATGTTGCCACTGGAAACCGGATTCTCATCAACTACAATCAATTGGGCATCGATGAAGAATCAAGGTGTCGAATTGAGCTTGAATACACATAATATCAAAATGAAAAATTTCGATTGGCATACGACATTCAATATCGCTTACAACCAAAACAAAATACTGGAAATCAGTACTCCGGAAACCCAATTGACTCCATCACTTAGAGGTTATGCAGTCGGTTCTATATTTGCTTATCCGTTCGGAGGTCTCGACAGTGAAGGTTATCCTCTATTTATAACCAGTGCTGGAAACAAAGTTTCCGCCGAAGAATATTTTAATATAAAAACAACCGAAAATGGGTCTTATGCTTCAAACCTTTCTGTAGAAGAAAGAAGAAACCGGTACAAATATGCAGGAACAACAGAACCTGTATGGACGGGAGGTTTTTTCAATACTTTCAGAATCAAAAGATTCGAAATCGGAATCAACTGTATTTTCAACCTTGGCCACGTAGTACAAACATCTCCATCTTACTCCCCTACTCTTTTTGACCGAGGTATGAATACAAATAGAGACATTTTAAACCGTTGGACTCCGACCAACACAAATACCGTATTCCCGACATTGATGCCTGACGATAAGCGAAGAGCTGATTATTATGCTTATGAGAGCCTGTATGTAGACCGCTATTTGGATTTGTGGGTAAAAAAAGCCGACTACATGCGTTTACAAAGTATCCGTGTAGGGTACCGATTACCTGAAAGCGTATTGAATATATTCAAGATGACTTCCGGCACTATATCTCTTGAAGGCCGAAATTTACTCGTATGGGCTGCTGACTATACCAATTATCTCGATCCTGAAACAATGGGTAATGAATATGCACAACCTATACCTAAATCAGTAACACTTACTCTGAATCTTAATTTCTAAACAAAACAAATACATAAGTTATGAAGAAATTAACATCCATATTATTAATAATCTCACTCTTGGTAACTACCGGATGTGACAACTTTCTCGATATCACTCCTACCGGGCGGGTTATCCCCGAAACAGCACAAGATTACCGAAAACTAATGACAGAAGCTTATTATTTGATGCCGAGTTCGAGAGGATTGACAGCTTTTATTTCCGACGAAATCGATATGACATCAAAAAATTTAGATTCTTATGATAAAGACACATTTCTGGACCTTTGGTTATGGAATAACGTAAACCCTTCAGGGTCTACAACCTATTTTGATTGGGAAAAGTATTACAAAATGATATTCATAGCCAATACCGTTATTGAGAATGAAAAATCAATAACAAACGGAACAGAAGCAGAAATCAACCAAATCGTAGGAGAGGCATATATGATGCGGGCATATAACCATTTTATTCTGGTCAATTTATACGCCCTTCCTTATAATAGTGAAACAGCAACATCAAGCACAGGGATTCCTTTGAAATTAAACAGCAGTATGGATGAAGTCTTAAAACCATCTTCCATCGCCGAAGTTTACGCTTCAGTTCTGTCCGATATAGATAATGCAGAAAAGAAGCTTAACGTTGAAACTTGGGAAACCGGACTCAATTACAGGTTTAACACATTATCGGTAGACGCTCTCCGTTCGCGTGTATACCTCTATATGGGACGATGGGAAGACTGCTATAATGCCTCAGAAAGAGTACTTTCAAAGAAAAACGAACTTGTCGACCTGGTCTCGGGACGAACACTTCCAAATGCCTATAATTCGTCAGAGAGCATTGTTGCCCTTGAAATGAATATGACCTCGACATACAATAATGTAGATAAACTGGTCCCTAAAGCTTTGTATAATCTATATTTACCAGGTACTCAAGACCAACGAGCCAGAAAATTTTATAAAACAGAAGTCGGAGGATATAGCTTAATAAAAGGAGGCTCAAGTGAATATCGTTGTTCTTTCCGAGTAGGTGAAATATACCTAAATGCAGCTGAAGCAGCACTTAAAAATCACCATCCGGAAATATGCAAAACACTATTACTGAAATTGCTCGAAAAGCGATATCAAACCGCAGCCTATACACAAGCAGAAATAGACATCAATGCGATGGACGATGACGCCTTATTAGATGAAGTTTACCTGCAACGCCAATTGGAACTTTCATATGAAGGTCACCGTTGGTTCGATATTCGCAGAATGGAAAAAGAAAAACGACCAGTATTAACACGAGAATACGAAGGACAAACCTACCGTATTGAAGATAATTATCCCGAGCTAACAATAAAAATTCCGGATGAAGCCAAAGAAGCTAACCCTTATTTATAAATATAAAAATGAATTAGAAATTATAGAGAAATTTTTTAGATAGCTGTATTTTACAATACCCTTAAAATACAGTTATCTGAAAAACTCCAAAATTTCTTTTCAAATAATAAATTTCAGTATTCATTTAAATTTTAACAGTATGAAAAAGAAAATTTTACTATTTATTTGTCTGGTGACTGTTGCCTCACTATCTTTCGCTCAAGAAATAACCCAAGATTGGAGTTTTTCATTAGGAGAACCAAGAGGAAAAGATGATGCCGTTGCTAAAGATCTCACACATATTGATGCTAATGGGAACACTTACGTATGTGGAGTATATTCCCAGGATTTCAACATAGGAGATAAAACTCTCCTCCCCATCGGAAATAGTTCCTATTTGGCTAAATTAGATAATAGTGGCAAGATTGAATGGGCTGTAGCTTTACAAGGAAATGTAACCCTTACTTACATAACA
>JTDA01000012.1 GCA_000803105.1 Coprobacter secundus | reverse complement strand
GAAAGTGCTTTTTTTATTAAATAGTACAAATTATTTTTTATTTGATTTTATTTTTTCTATTTCTTCTTGAACTTGAGCATCCAATACTGCAACAGTGGTTAAATTTACGATGTCCCGGGCTGTACTTTCAATATCTGTGAAATGAATAGGTTTGTTCAACCCCATCTGAATCGGTCCTATACATTCGGATAGACCAAATTCGAGAAGCATTTTATAGGCAGTATTGGCGGAACTTAAATTAGGGAAAATAAGAGTATTGACTTCTTTCCCTGCCAATTTATTGAATGGGAATGTTTTGTCTCTTAATTTCGTATTTAATGCAAAATGTACTTGCATTTCTCCGTCAATGATCAAATCTGGGTATCTTTCTTGCATTTCAGCTACAGCTTCGTGTACTGAAGCGGGGCTGCCTACAGAATCGGCACCGAAATTGGAATAAGAAACCATGGCCATTACCGGTTCATGAGCAAAGAATTTGACCGCATGGCGTGCCAATCGGGCTATGTCGATGAGTGTTTCGCTATTAGGATGTCTATTGATTAATGTATCGGCAAGAAAATAAGTCCCTTTTTTGGTATTCATGATATGCATGGCTCCAAAATGTTTATGTCCTTCTTTGATGCCTATTACATTTTTGGCAATTTCGATAGTCTCAGTGTATTTTGTATATGTACCGGTCATAAATGCATCTGCATCTCCGACTTCTACCATCATCATTCCAAAATAGTTTCTATCGAACATTTTTTCACGAGCTTCTGCAATTGTAAATCCTTCGCGAGCTTTTTTCTGAGCTAGAATTTCTGCATATCTGTTTCTGCGTTCCGTTTCCTCCTCACTTCTAAGATTTACGATTTCCATACCTTCCAGGCTGATACCTATTTCGTTGGCAAGTTTGGTAATGATATCTTGGTTCCCTAATAGGATAGGATAACATATGCCTTCTTGATATGCCATAGCTGCAGCACTAAGCATATTAGCATGATTGGCTTCAGCGAATACGACTTTTTTAGGATTTTGTTTAGCCATTTCAGTAAAGCGACGTATCATTTTATTGTCGTATCCCATGACACTTCTGAGATGTCCTTCGTATTCGACCCAGTCAGTAATCTTTTTACGTGCTACACCCGACTCTATGGCCGCTTTAGCTACAGCAGGAGCTACTGATGTCAGTAATCTCGGATCCAAAGCTTTAGGAATAATATATTCAGGTCCGAAGCTGATTCTTTTCAAATTGTATGCAGCATTGACGACATCAGGTACAGGCTTTTTAGCTAAATCAGCAATAGCATATACAGCAGCTAATTTCATATCTTCATTAATACAAGTAGCTCTTACATCTAAAGCTCCACGGAATATGTAAGGAAACCCTAATACGTTATTTATTTGATTAGGATAGTCTGAGCGTCCAGTTGCAAAAATTAAGTCTGGACGTGAGGATTTTGCCTTATCATATGCAATCTCAGGATTGGGGTTTGCCAATGCAAAAACAATAGGCTTATCGTTCATCGAACGTACCATTTCTGTAGTTAAAATATCTGCTCGTGAAAGTCCTAAAAATACATCAGCACCTTTCATTGCCTCTTCAAGAGTATTTATTTTTCTGCTGGTGACAAATTGCTTTTTAGATTCGGTCAGATTGGTGCGTGATTCGTTGAGGACACCCTTACTGTCAACCATTACAATGTTTTCTTTCTTGGCTCCTAACATCATATATAGTCTGGTACATGATACGGCGGATGCTCCGGCACCGTTGACTACAATTTGTACTTCATCTATTTTTTTCCCTTGAATTTCAAGCGCATTTAACAGTCCAGCTCCCGAAATGATTGCTGTGCCATGTTGGTCATCATGCATTACGGGGATATCCAGTTCTGCCTTTAATCTGTTTTCTATTTCAAAACATTCGGGGGCTTTGATATCTTCCAGATTTATTCCTCCGAAAGTAGGAGAGATGGCTTTCACTGCTTGGACAAATTTGTCAGGATCTTTTTCGTTTACTTCAATGTCAAAAACATCGATTCCTGCGAATATTTTGAAGAGAAGGCCTTTCCCCTCCATGACTGGCTTGCCTGCTAATGCCCCTATATCTCCTAGTCCTAAAACAGCTGTGCCATTCGATATTACTGCTACCAGATTACCTTTTGATGTATATTCATACGCTTTTTCCGGATCTTTTTCAATTTCCAGACATGGTTCCGCTACACCTGGAGAATAAGCAAGTGATAAGTCTAGTTGTGTACTATAAGGTTTGGTGGGAACTACTTCTATTTTCCCTGGTTTTCCCTGACTGTGATAAAGCAGGGCTGCTTCTTTAGTTACTTTTCCCATATAATAGAAATATTATTGATTCTGATGATTTTATATATTTTCATCGCATAATTACATGCAAAGCTAATAATTTATATTTATTGCATAAGTAAAAAATACAAATTATAACATTGTTAAATTGTATGAAATACACTATTTCTAATTATTATATATAATTAACTTTTGATATCTTTAATAATATAGGAAACTTTTATAGTATCTAAAGTTTTCGTTTTATATTTGTGCCTGTAAAACTATGTTGGTATTATGAATGTGTCTTTGAAAGAACGGGTAGTAGCGAAAGCTTCTATGTTATTTATGAGGAATGGAATAAAATCTGTTACAATGGATAATATTGCTGGGCAGATGGGGATTTCCAAAAGAACTTTATATGAAAATTTTAGGGATAAAGATGAGCTTCTGATGGAGTGCTTTGTATATCAGAGTAGGGAAGCTCAAAAAGAATTTGAAAAAATAGCGGTGACGTGTGCTAATTCGATGGAACTTTTGTTAAGGGTATTTTTTTATACATGGCGAAAATTGAGAAATACGAACCGAAATTTTTATAGTGATATGAAAAAGTACCATCCGGCAATATCATCTTTATTTGAGAAAGATAAAGAGGAACGAGTTCGGAGTGCAGAGCAATTGATGGAGCAAGGAAAACGTGAGGGATTGATACGACCGGATTTGAAAATTGAAATTGTTTTGATGCTTTTAGGAGCTCAGTTTGAAATGTTGAAAAATTCGGAAGAGTTTGATACGTCCCGCTATTCATTCATAGAGATATTTGAAACAATTTTTATAAATTTCATTAGAGGTATTGCTACGGCAAGGGGGGTTGCTTTTATTGAAGAATTTATTTCCCAAAATCCCAAAGAGTAGAATAGAGATTATTTATATTAGGAAGAAAAAAGCGTGTTTAATGATTATGAACAGAGGATTGAAACAGGTAGGAACAAGTATGTTCCTTGTCTTTTTGTCCGGTAGTTTATGGGCCCAGGAAAAGGCTCCCAAATTAACGGTCGATTTGGACAAAGCTATTGAAATTGCTTTGAGTGAGAATCCGACCATTAAAGTGGCCGATATGGAAATTACTCGAAAAGATTATGCAAAAAGAGAAACGATAGGTAATTTGTTCCCTAAGATAGGGGCATCGGCCGATTATAGTTATGCCTTGAAAAAACAAGTGATGTATATGGACTTTGATATGTCATCGTTTATGCCGGGTGGTACGGAAGGGTCTACTACAGAAATGCAAGGCATGGATGACGGCATGGAGGTAGGACGAGATAATACGCTGACGATGGGATTTAATTTGCAACTCCCTATTATTGCTCCGTCATTATGGAAAAGCGTAAAGCTTTCCAAGGCTGATATTGAGCAGTCTCTTGAATCTGCTCGTTCTTCTCGGTTGTCATTGGTGAATCAGGTGGAAAAAGCCTATTATAGTGTGTTGATGGCAAATGATTCATATAATGTAATTAAGCAAAGTTATGATAATGCCAAATTGAATGCTGCGAATTATGAAAATAAATATAAGCAGGGATCCGCATCGGAATATGATGTACTGCGGTCTCAAGTGCAAGTGCGTAATTTGGAGCCCAGTCTATTGCAATCAGAAAATGCTGTTTCTTTGTCTAAAATGCAATTAAAGGTTCTTTTAGGGCTTGAAATGTCTGTTGATTTGGATGTAGCTAATACGTTATCTGACTATGAAAAGACAATGTATACTGAAACATTGAGTATCGATACGACTTTGACGAATAATACGAGTTTACGACAATTGGATTTGCAGACAGATTATTTGAAACGGGCTCTCGAAGTTCAGAAAATGTCTTGGTATCCCACTTTGTCGGCAACGGCAATGTATAATTGGCTTGATATGTTTAATAATGGTAAATATGGAGATAGCCATTGGAATCCATATTCTACGATTGGACTTTCTTTATCGATTCCTATTTTTCAAGGAGGTACTCGTTATTATAAGGTAAAACAAGCGAAAGTTTCAGTTGCTTCAATGGCGTATCAGCGTCAGAATTTGCATCGTAATTTGTCAATGCAAGTGCAATCTTCTATAGATAATATACAAAAGTCTATCAAGCAAATTGCGTCGAATAGTGAAGGTGTCAAACAGGCTGAAAAGGCATATATGATTATGCAGAAAAGCTTTGAAATAGGATCTGCTACATTTGTTGAATTAAATGATGCAGATTTAGCTTTGACCAATTCAAGATTGGCGTATTATCAGGCGATTTATGACTATTTGGCTGCCAGGTCTGAGCTTGATTTAATATTGGGAAATAGAATATTTCCTGATTCTTCGGTAAAATAAATAAGATTATTATAAAAGTAAAATATATAAAATAAAAATATTGAGATGAAAAGCAATAAGAAATTTGGCGTTTGCATGATAGCTTTAGTTGCTGTTCTGTTTTCTTGTAATTCTAAACAAAAAGAAGAGAAAAAAACTGATGAGAAACCTCTTGTGCGACTCGAGACTGTGCATGCACAACCCGTTGAACAATCTCAAGACTTTACAGCTACTGTAGAAGCTAATATTGTCAATAATATTTCTCCTTCGATGCCTTTACGTATTAATAAAATTTTGGTAGAAGTAGGTGACCGGGTGCATAAAGGCCAGGTTTTGGCTTTAA
Source organism: Coprobacter secundus (assembly GCA_000803105.1). Taxonomy (GTDB): domain Bacteria; phylum Bacteroidota; class Bacteroidia; order Bacteroidales; family Coprobacteraceae; genus Coprobacter; species Coprobacter secundus. The sequence continues at coordinate 127,502 of JTDA01000012.1, read as the reverse complement.
TGGATAGAACAAATCTTGTACAGTCGAAAACTCAGCTTGAAAATATAGAAATAGAGTATAAACGTGCCGAAGAATTGTACAAGGTAGGTGGAGCGTCGAAGCAGGCTTTGGATGCACAGAAGATGCAACTTGATGTTGCGCGTAGTGCATATCAAAATTTGGTGGACAATACACAGTTGTTGAGCCCGATAGATGGTATTGTAACGGCACGTAATTATGATAATGGTGATATGTTTGGAGCAGAGCCTGTGGTAACAGTTGAACAAATTTCTCCGGTTAAAATTCTTATAAATGTTTCGGAAAGTTTTTATATGAAAGTATCTAAAGGAATGCCGGTTAAAGTGAAAGTAGATGCTTTTGATAATGAGGAATTTACAGGAAAAGTAAATCTTATTTATCCGACAATTGATCCGCAAACCCGTACATTTCCTGTTGAAGTTATTATGGCAAATACCAATCAAAAAGTTCGCCCAGGAATGTTTGTTCGTGTGACAATGAATTTCGGTGTGAAGGATTATGTTGTAGTTCCTGATCAGGCTGTTGTAAAACAATCGGGAGCTGGTGACCGTTTTATCTATGTATATAAAGATGGAAAAGTTTCATATAATAAGGTGGAGATAGGTCGACAATTAGGTACTACGTATGAAGTAATTTCGGGGGTAGAGAGTGGTGACCAGGTCGTTGTTGCCGGTCAAAGCCGTTTGGCAAATGGAATGGAAGTTGAAGTGGAAAATGCAAAATAAGGTAGAGAACGGTTAATGTCTGATTCTCAAATAACACTAAAAAGATAATATTATGAGTTTATATTCGTCAGCTGTAAAAAAACCGATTACTACGGCTTTATGTTTTGTAGCAGTTGTTATTCTCGGTCTTTTTTCATTAAGTAAGCTCTCTATCGACCTTTTGCCTGAGATAGAAACCAATACCATAATGGTAATGACTGCTTATCCGGGAGCCAGTGCGGCCGATATCGAGACCAATGTGACCAAAGTAATGGAAAATACATTGAATACAGTAAGTGATTTGAAACATATTACTTCACAATCAAAAGAAAATTTATCCATTGTTACTCTTGAATTTGAGTATGGTACAGATATTGATGTGGCAACAAACGATGTACGAGACAAGATGGACCTTGTAGAGTCTGAGTTGCCGGATAATGTAGAAAATCCGATCCTTTTCAAATTTGGTACTGAAGATATTCCTATACTTATTTTGTCAGTAACAGCAAAAGAAAGTATGCCGGCTCTTTATAAAATTTTGGACGATAAAGTTGCTAATCCATTGAAACGTATTAGCGGTGTAGGAGCTGTGTCTATTTCTGGAGCTCCAGAGCGAGAGATACAAGTGTATTGTGATCCTCATAAATTGGAGGCTTACGGTTTGACAATAGAGGGTATATCTAACGCAATAGCCCAAGAAAATCGAAATACACCGGGCGGAACGTTTGATATAGGTTCTAATACATATACGTTACGTGTACAAGGTGAATACACGGATGCCAGACAGATGGAGGATTTGGTAATTGGCAGTTACGATGGTAAAAATATATTTTTGCATGATGTTGCCAGGGTTGAGGATACTGTAGCTGAACGAGCTCAGGAGGCCTATAATAATGGTGGACAGGGTGGAATGATCGTGATACAAAAGCAGTCGGGAGCTAACTCTGTGAATATATCGAAAGAGGTTTTAGCTAAATTACCGGAAATCCAAAAATCATTGCCATCAGATGTAAAACTGGGTATTATTATGAATACTTCTACCAATATTGAAAATACTATTGCCAGTTTGGTGGAGACTGTAGCAGTGACTTTCATTATCGTAATGTTGGTTGTACTGGTATTTTTAGGTCGTTGGCGTGCGACGTTTATTATTATACTTACTATACCTATTTCTTTGATAGCATCATTTTGTTATTTATTGATATCTGGGAATACTTTGAATATTATCTCTTTGAGTTCATTGAGTATTGCGATAGGTATGGTTGTAGATGATGCTATTGTAGTGTTGGAAAATGTAACTAACCATATTGAGCGAGGAAGTGCACCGAAACAGGCGGCTATACATGGAACAAATGAAGTAGCAATTTCGGTTATCGCATCGACATTGACAATGTTGGCGGTATTCCTACCTTTGACGATGATTACCGGTATGGCAGGAATTATGTTCCGGCAGTTAGGGTGGATTGTAAGTATCATTATGATAATATCGACAATAGGTGCCCTGACTTTGACTCCGATGTTATGTTCTCAATTACTACGTCTCGACCCTAAAAAAGGAAAACTTTTCATGTTGTTTTTCCGTCCTATTGAAAAAGGACTAAATGCTTTGGATAATGGTTATTATAAATTCCTCACTTGGGCGGTAAGTCACCGGAAAACGGTTGTTGCCGGAGCAGTATTATTATTTGCAGGAAGTATGATGTTGGTACGTTTTATTCCTACAGAGTTTTTTCCTACGCAAGATAATGCCCGTATTGGTATAACTTTGGAACTTCCTGTAGGCACCCGTACCGAAATAACCCGAGATTTAGCTTTGAGGATTGACCAAGAATTCAGAAAAAAATATCCTGAAATTCAAGTTTCGAATTTCACGGTTGGACAAGCTGATACAGATAATGTATTTGGTTCGATGCAGGAAAATGGAACACATATTGTTTCGTTTACTATTTCATTGTCAAGTGTCGGTGACCGTGAACGGGGGTTAACAATGATTTGTGATATGATGCGTGAGGACTTGTCTAAATATCCTGAAATAAAAACGTTTGAAGTAAATGCCGGAGGCAGTAAGCATGGTATGGCAGCTCAGGCAGCTGTTGATGTTGAAGTATACGGGTATGATTTTGCTACGACTGATAAGGTTGCAGCAGAATTGGCCAAACGGATGATGAATGTTAAAGATGTGGCTGCAACGACAATCAGCCGTAAAGATTATGTACCTGAATATCAAGTTGATTTTGATCGTGAAAAATTGGCGTTAAATGGGTTGAATATTACGACAGCATCATCATATTTAAGAAATCGTATCAATGGGGCGACGGCTTCTTATTATCGTGAAGATGGAGACGAATATGATATAAAAGTACGTTATGCTCCTGAATATCGGCAAACTATTGCTGATATAGAAAATATAATGATATATAATTCTCAGGGAAAGGGCGTTCGTGTACGTGATGTCGGGAAGGTCGTAGAACGGATGTCTCCACCTACAATTGAGCGGAAAGACCGGGAAAGAGTTGTTACTGTATCAGCTGTATTGAGTGCTGATGGTGTATTAGGTGAGGCAGTTTCGGGTGTGAAAGCTGAAATAGAAAAAATGGATATCCCTGCAGGAATTGAAATGAGTATAGGAGGAACTTATGAAGACCAACAGGATATATTTAGTGATTTGTCTATGTTGATGGCTTTAATTGTTATTTTGGTGTTTATTATATTGGCATCTCAATTTGAATCATTGACAGATCCATTTATCATTATGTTCTCTCTGCCGTTTGCTTTGACAGGTGTATTTATCGGTTTGGCTTTAACTGGTACTCCATTAAGTGTTATGGCATTTGTGGGGGTAATTATGTTGGTGGGTATTGTTGTGAAAAATGGAATTGTACTTATCGACTATACCATATTGAATCGGGAGCGAGGCTTATCGGTTACACATGCTGTTATACATGCTGGTAAATCCCGTCTTCGTCCGGTATTGATGACAACGTTGACTACTGTATTTGGTATGATACCTTTAGCTGTAGGAACTGGAGAGGGATCTGAAATGTGGCGGTCTATGGGTACTACAGTAGCTTGGGGGCTTTCGGTTTCTACGTTGATTACGTTGATTATTGTACCAGTTGTATATTGTATATTTGCGGGAAATGGTATCAAACGGAAACGACGGAAGTTGGCTGCCCGTTTAGCTGATTTAAAGAAAATGTAATCGTGTGTAAAGATAGAAGAAAAGATATACCGGGGTTACCCGGCATATCTTTTTGAAAATGAAAAGTAGAAGCACAATATAATTTGAATAATAAGATGAAAGCTATATTTATAACATTTGATCAGGCTCATTTTGAGATGGTGATGGGTATTCTAGAACACAATAATTGCCGAGGTTTTTCGTATTGGGAAAATATACAAGGAAGAGGTTCGGTAAAAGGTGAGCCTCACTATGGCAGTCATGCTTGGCCCAGTATGAATTCGGCCATTATTACAATGGTTGAAGACCGGCAAGTAGATACATTGTTAGATTTATTACATAAACTTGATAATCAGACTCCAGCATTAGGATTAAGGGCTTTTGTATGGAATATTGAGAAGTCTATTTAAAGATTTTATTTATGGCAGAATCATCCATTGTTACATTTCGATTGAAGAAAAGTAAAATTTTCGGTATATATGGTTTATCAGTAGTGACATTAGTGGTAGTTATCGCTCTGGGTTATCTGTCATGTTATCTTTTCAGAGCACATCAATTATGGTTCCATTTTACAGGGTTACTAATGATTGTCGCTTTTTTACTGTTTATTTTTACTTTGTGGGCTATTTATCGAATACATAAAGAGGGGCGAATAGGCGTAATAATTTCAGATGAAGGGATAACAGATTTATCGACCGGATATTATATTGGTACAGTGACGTGGAGAGATGTTGAACAAATAAAAGTGATGGATGATTTAGAAAATATAGACTATCAGTATGTCGTGTTGGTTGTAAAAAATCCTAATCAGTATATAATGCAAGAATCATCAAAAATAAAAAAGCGTTCTCTGATGCTGAAATTACATCATTATGGTTCACCCGTATGTATTTCTGTTAGGGCTTTAGATTGTACTTTTGCACAATTGTATGAATCTATACAAAAATATTATCGGAAAGCGATTAGATAAAAAATATTATTATATTATTTTGTTAATCAAGATAATATAATAATATTTTTTATAAATCAGGAATAAAAAAAGACGATTATAATCCGTGCTTTTTTGCTTCATTCCAAATTTCATCCATTTCTGCAAGGGACATGGATTTCAAGTCACGACCTTGCTTTATAGTATGTTCTTCGAGATAGTTGAATCGGCGGATAAATTTTTGGTTAGTTCTTTCCAAAGCATTCTCTGGATTTATTTTATATAAGCGTGCGGCATTGATAATGCTGAACATTAAATCTCCGAATTCTGCTTCCATTTTGTCGGTATCCATATGGGAGATTTCTTCTTTTAATTCTCCGAATTCTTCGTATACCTTATCCCATACCTGTTCTTTTTCTTCCCAATCAAAACCTACATTTCGTACTTTGTCTTGGATGCGGTGAGCTTTTACCATTGCAGGCAGTGCAGAAGGGACACCTTCGAGTACAGTTTTGTTGCCACCTTTTTCTTTTAACTTCAATTGTTCCCAATTTTGTTCTACTTGGGTTGCACCGTTTACGCAGTCTTCCCCAAATACGTGTGGATGGCGATATATAAGTTTATCACAGAGAGTATTACATACATCCGCAATGTCAAAGATATTTTTTTCTTCACCTATTTTAGCATAAAAGCCTATGTGCAATAATACATCACCCAATTCTTTTTTGATAAGTTCGTTATCGTTTTTTATAATGGCATCACATAATTCGAAAGTTTCTTCTATTGTATTTGTACGTAGACTATCATTTGTTTGTTTTCGGTCCCAGGGACATTTTACCCTCAACTCGTCCAGAATGTCTAAAAAGCGACCGAAGGCTTCCATTTTTTCCTCTTTGCTATGATTCATTTTTTATTTTCCTTATAATTTTTTAATCCTGTTTCTAAGAATGATACAAATTTATTTACATTTTCGTTGTATGAGTAGGATGGAGCTAAAGGATAACCTTTATTGTCTAATAGGACATAATAAGGTTGAGCATTAGCACCGAATTTGTAACGTTGTAAGTAACTCCATTTATCTCCATAAGTTTTTAATGTTACTTTTTTCCCGTTTTCGGTAATTTCTATAGGTTCTGGCAGAGAACTTTTATCATCGACCATTAGTGTAATTAGGACATAATCGTTTTCGATTAGTTGCCTTACTTGTGGAGCCGTCCACACAGAAGCTTCCATTTTGCGGCAGTTTACACACCCATAACCGGAAAAGTCGATGAGTACTGGTTTTTTCTCTTTAGCAGCAAAATCCATTCCTTCATCGTAATCGGTGAATTGGGCTTTAACTTCTCCATCAAATAAAGAGAAATCTTGTGTGTGAAGGGGTGGTGTAAAAGCACTGATAGCTTTTAGTGGAGCCCCCCACAATCCGGGAACCATATATAGTGAAAAGCTGAACGAGATTAATGCCAAAAACAGACGTAATACCGAGATATGTCTTATTTCTGAATCATGAGAAAAGGTAATTTTACCCAACAGATATAACCCTAAGAATGTAAAAATAACAATCCAAAGAACAAGAAATACTTCTCGGTCGAGAATGTGCCACCCATAGGCTAAGTCTGCAACAGATAGGAATTTTAAAGCAAGGGCCAATTCTAAGAATCCAAGGACTACTTTTACAGAATTGAGCCATCCTCCGGATTTAGGCATTTGTTTCATCCAAGAGGGGAATATTGCAAATAGGCTAAATGGGATTGATAAAGCTAAAGCAAAACCAAACATTCCCATGGCTGGCCCTGTCGTATCTCCTAAAGATGCAGCTTGTACCAATAAGGTTCCTATTATAGGTCCGGTACAAGAAAAGGATACTAACACTAAAGTAAAAGCCATAAAAAAGATACTGATGAGTCCTGTTGTTGTTTCTGCTTTATTATCGAGTTTAGTTGTCCAGGAAGAAGGTAATGTAATGTCGAAAGCTCCGAAAAAAGACACAGCAAATAAAACTAAGAGGGCAAAAAATAATATATTGAAAACTGCATTTGTTGATAAATCATTTAATGCACTCGCCCCGAAAATGGCGGTTACAGCAAGTCCTAATATCAAATAAATAATTATTATGGATAATCCATAAATAAGGGCATCTATGATAGAGCGCTTACGATTTTGGGATTTTTTTAGAAAAAAGCTTACGGTCATGGGTATCATGGGCCACACGCATGGTGTTAGTAAGGCTAACAGCCCTCCTATAAATCCACTGATAAAAATAAACCACAAAGAAGTTTGAGTCCCGACAGAGTTTTCTCCTATATTGTTCATCTCGTTGATAACCGGAACCCAGAAATCGGTGTGCTTATTTTTTATTTTAGGAGTGAAGACATTCATCTGCATCTCATTATCGGTATTTGTCGTATTGCTGGATTCTTCAATTTCTGTTATATTTCCTAATTGAAACTCATATTTTGTAGGAGGTAGACATGTCAAGTCATTACAAGCTTGATATTCTATATATCCTGAAATTGAAAATTGTTTAGAATCTGTTATCTCAATTTTTTGAGAAAAGTCGGCCGATTTGCTGTACCAGCTTAATTTTAGTTCAAATAGTGGACTATATTCAGTTGTTGCTTCATTTAAAGCATGTATATTGCCGGACAGAATGGCTCCCTGAATTTTTTCAAAAACAAATCGGGTGGAACGCGGACCACCTTCAGGTATATTCAGACCGTATAAATGCCAACCATTTTCTATTTTTGCATGAAAAATAATTTCTTTGTTGTTATTATCTTCATTTTTTAATTGTGTATTCCATTTTATTGGTTCAAGAATTTGTGCCTGTAAAGAAAATACAGATAATAACAATACGATTAAAAAAAATAATTTTGATTTCATCTGTTTAAAATAAAGTGTAATTCTTTTTATCCAATGCAAAGATAACCGATAATATTATAATTAAGTTTTCATAGACTTTAATTTAACCGATATGAATTAAAAAAATGTTCATTCCATTATTCAATGCTGGCTGTGATGTATTTCTCAATTCCGTTTTTTTTGTCTATTTTTGCTATTTCAAAAAAGTAAAAATTTATGATGGAAAAAATCATATCTGAGAGTAAAATTGATCAGGTAGCTAAGTTGATAAATAAGTATGACAATGTAGTGACGATATGTCATGTTTCACCCGATGGAGATGCTGTCGGTTCGTCTTTAGGATTATATCATTTTTTGAATGCATTAGACAAGTCTGTTACAGTGGTTGTTCCGGATGCGTTGCCTGACAATCTTTGTTTTCTTGGAGGGGCCAAGGATATATTAAATTTTAGTAAGTATCCTGAATTTGTAGCTGAATTGATAGACAAAGCTGAATTGATATTCTGCCTTGATTTTAATGCTTTATCTCGAGTAGGCGATGACTTGTCTCCGCTTATTGCAAAAGCGAAAGCTAAGAAAGTTATGATAGACCATCATCTTGACCCTGAAAACTTTTGTGATGTGATTATATCTCATCCTGAAATTTCATCAACAAGTGAATTGGTTTTCCGATTGATTTGCCGGATGGGAATGTTTGATGTACTTGATTGTTTGAGTGCGGCAGCTATATATACTGGAATGATGACAGATACGGGAAATTTTACTTATAATTCGAATAAGCCTGATATGTATTTCATCATCGAGGAACTTGTGCGAAAAGGGATAGATAAAGATAAAATATATACTAAAGTTTTTAATACTAATTCTGTTGACAAAATAAGACTTAATGGGTATGCGACCAGCGAGAAACTTGAAATTTTTCCTGGATATAAAACCGCAATGATTACCCTTACACGAGAAGAACTCAATCGTTACCATTATAGAAAAGGAGACAGTGAAGGTTTGGTAAACGTTCCGTTAAGTATTGAAGGAGTCGTATTTTCTGCATTTTTCAGGGAAGAAAAAGAATATATAAAAGTTTCTTTACGGTCAAAAGGTAATTTTCCGGCAAATAAAGTCGCTTCGGAATATTTTAATGGAGGTGGGCATATGAATGCTGCTGGAGGAGAATTTTATGGTACGATGGAGGAGATAATAGAGCGATTTAAGAATTTATTGCCAATGTATGTTCAATATTTACAATAGTGTAGGCTATTATTATTCGGATAATTTATTTTGATTTGTTATAATGTTGCCTATTTTAAAAATAAAACATAAAATATAAATACAACGTTTATTTTTGTTGCTTTAAAATTTGACTTTATAAATAGCAAATGATTACTTTTGACCTCAAATTATATATACTTTGATTTATGAAAATAAAATCTGTTTCTTATATAACCTTTTTTATTTTGTCAATAGGTTTATTTTTGTCTTGTGATGATAATAAAACATATGCTGAATTATTAGAGCAAGAAGAGAATGCTATCAATAAATTTCTCGATGGTTATCAGATTGCTGATATCCCTGACGATGGAAAATCCTTTATCACTACAGGAGGAAAGTGGGATGATACGAGTGCCCCTTTTTATAAATTAGATGAAGGTGTTTATATGCAGGTTGTAGCTACTGGAGATATGGATGATAAAGCAAAAGAAGGAGAAGAAATTCAGATTATTGCCGATCGTACAGATTTGCTTACGATGTCAGCATTATCATCAATAAATGGGAATTTCCGTTATGGATATAGTTCTCCGTATCTGTATTTTGGATACGGGGTAGAAAAACCTCTAAAATATTTAGGTGTAAATTCCAAGGTTCGGTTGATTGTTCCTTCAAAGCAAGGGACCCAGTCTGAAGCTACAGCGGTACAACCTATATTATGGGATATCACCTATAGAGAAAGTATACAATAAGAATAAATAACACACACAATTTATAATCTTAAATTAAAACTACTATGTCTTTGATTAAATCTATTTCTGGAATTAGAGGAACTATCGGAGGCCGGGCAGGAGAGGGATTAAATCCTCTCGATATAGTAAAGTTTACAGCTGCTTACGCCACTTTTATTCGTAAAACAACAAGTGTGAAAACTAATAAGATTGTTGTTGGTCGTGATGCTCGTATTTCAGGTGAAATGGTAAAACATACTGTTACGGGTACTTTAATGGGCATGGGATTTGATGTTGTAGATATAGGTTTGGCTACAACTCCGACAACGGAGTTGGCTGTGACAATGGAAAATGCTTGTGGAGGCATTATTTTGACAGCCAGCCATAATCCCAAACAGTGGAATGCTTTGAAATTGTTGAATGAAAAGGGAGAATTTTTAAATGCTGTTGAGGGAAATGAAGTTTTGCAGATTGCAGCAAATGAAGATTTTTCTTTTGCTGAAGTAGATCAGCTGGGTAAGGTGATTGAAAATCATTCTTATACACAAAAGCATATTGAAAGTGTTTTAGCCCTTGATTTAGTGGATGTTGCTGCCATAAAAGCTGCCAATTTTAGTGTGGCTATTGATTGTGTAAATTCTGTTGGAGGAATAGCTATTCCTGCACTTTTAGAAGCTCTTGGAGTAAAGGAAATAAAAAAATTAAATTGTGAGCCAAATGGTCATTTTGCTCATAATCCGGAACCTTTGCCCGAAAATTTGACAGAGATAGCCTCCGTAATGAAAGAAGGGAAAGCTGATGTCGGTTTTGTTGTTGATCCAGATGTTGACCGTTTAGCCTTGATTTGTGAAAATGGGAATATGTTTGGAGAAGAATATACATTGGTTGCGGTAGCCGATTATATACTCCAGCATACTCCAGGGAATACGGTATCCAATTTAAGTTCTTCGAGAGCTCTTCGAGACATTACCCGTTCCTATGGTCAGCAGTACAATGCAGCAGCTGTTGGCGAAGTGAATGTAGTGGCGAAAATGAAGGAAACTAATGCTGTTATCGGAGGAGAAGGAAATGGGGGAGTTATCTATCCGGCGAGTCATTATGGACGTGATGCTCTTGTAGGGATTGCCTTATTCCTTACTTATTTGGCAAAATCAGGGAAAAAAGTCAGTGAACTTCGCGCTTCATATCCTCCGTATAGCATAGCGAAACAAAAAGTTCAATTGACTTCAGATATTGATGTTGATGCTTTATTGACAGCTGTAAAAGAAAAATATATACAGTATGATGTGACGGATATAGATGGTGTTAAAATCGATTTTCCTGATAGATGGGTACATTTGCGAAAATCGAATACCGAACCTATTATCCGTGTTTATGCTGAGGCTTCTACTTCTGAATTGGCGGAAAAAACAGCAGCAGGAGTAATGGATGTCATAGCCCAAATGGTTGCAAAATAATCTTTAATAGAGAATGAAAAATATGAAGGTATGACCTTGTAATGAATGTCTGGTCGATACCTTCATATTTTTTTGTTTTATTGAAAAGCATATTTAGGTTATATTACTTCAATAAATATATATAGTCTTCGTATCCTTCAGCCTTCATTTCCTCTTTTGGAATAAAGCGTAGTGAGGCACTATTTATACAATATCGTAGTCCCCCTTTATCTATTGGACCGTCATTAAATACATGTCCCAGATGAGCGTCTCCTGTAGAGCTTCTTACTTCGATTCGTTTCATTCCGTAAGATGTATCTGTTTTTTCTTTTATCAATTCTTTTTTAATAGGTTTTGTGAAACTGGGCCATCCACAACCCGAATCAAATTTGTCTGTAGATGCAAATAGAGGTTCTCCGGTTGTGATATCTACATAAATACCTTCTCTTTTTTCATCCCAGTATTCGTTTTTAAAAGCAGGTTCGGTGCCATTTTTCTGGGTGACAATATATTGTTCTTTTGATAAAATTGAGCGTAATGTGCTATCATCTGGTTTCTTAAATTTTGTTTTTTCATTAGCTCTACGAGCCAATTCAAATAATTCAGGCCTGATATGACAATATCCACCCTTATTTTTATCTAAATAGTTCTGGTGGAATTCTTCAGCTTCATAGAAATTTTGTAATGGCTTTATTTCTACGACTATTGGTTTATTGTATTTACCAGCAATGCTTCTTATTGTATTGTTTATAGTATGAACATCGCTGGAATCGGTGTAATATATTCCTGTCCGGTATTGGCTGCCTTGATCATTACCCTGTCGGTTAATACTGGTGGGATCTATTGTATTTAGATATAAATTTATCAATAATTCTAAATCTACAATTTGAGGGTTGTAAATGACTTTTACTGTTTCTGCAAATCCTGTATTTCCATTGCAGACTTGTTCGTATGAAGGATTGCTTGTGTTTCCGTTTGCATATCCTACTTCTGTTGTTTTTACTCCTTTTATTTGTTTCATGAAGTGCTCGGTACCCCAGAAGCAACCACCGGCAAAATATATTTCGCGAAGATTATTTGTTTTCATATTCTCTGATTTATTATCATTATTTAGTGAATGACATGCAATTGTAATGCATAGAAGTAAAATAATGGATGTAAAAGTTATTTTTAATTTATCTAATAGCATTATAGTTTATATATTATTTTTCAGAAATAAATACTCTATATTATAAACTGCTGAAAGATAATATTTGTTTCTGGATTAAATATTTTTTTGAATAAATTTGACCAATAAGAAAGAATATAAATACAGATTCGATATCTGTATTTATATTTGATTGGTAGATTTATTGGTTTATATTAGAATGGGAATAGTAAAGGGAGTACTATAATCATAATTATACCCATGATTATTTGCAATGGCAGTCCGACTTTTACATAATCGATAAAGCTATATTTTCCTGCAGACATGACTAATGCATTGGGAGGAGTAGAAAATGGAGAGGCGAAACACATACTTGCAGCTACAGTGACGGCAAATAAAAAAGGATAAGGACTTACCCCAATCCCTATGGCAGATTGCATGGCAATGGGTGCTAAAAGTACAGCCGTAGCCGTATTACTGATAACCATAGTCATTAATGACGTTGTGAAATATATACCGGCCAGTAATGCTAGTGGCCCCCAGTGACCAAGGCTACCGACAAGGTTTTGGGAAATCAGTGCAGAAGCTCCGGTTTTTTCCAGTGCCATAGACATCGGTAACATAGCAGCAATTAAAACGATACTTTCCCAGTTGATAGTGCGGTAGGCATCTTCGACGTTTCTTAGACATCCAGTAAAAATCATTAGTACGGACGCTACCATAACAGCGATAACGGCTGGTACCCAATCAAATACCATGGCTAAAATCATTAGTAACATAATGGTAGCAGCAATAGGGGCTTTATGGTCAAGAGTAACTTTTGCTGCTTCAGCCTCAGGCTGGCCTACAACCACCCAGTCTGATTGGTCTTTACTCATACGGGCAATATTATTCCATGTGCCTTGAACAAGGATAGCATCACCGCTGTGCATTTTTTCATCTTTTAGATTTTGTAAAATATATTTTCCACCACGTTGTATTCCAAGTACATTGATGTTGAACTTTTCTCTAAATCCACTTTCCTTGATAGGAACATTGATTAACTTGGAACTAGGCATTAGTAAAATTTCAGCTATGCCTATGTCATGAAGGTCAATATTGTCTGGGATATCAGCTCCTTCAGGTATATGAATATCTATCAGTTCTAAATGATTTTCTTTTATGAATTGTTCAACTTGTCCGTAATCACCCATAACATAAAACATATCGCCATTTTTTACTACAGTTTCAGGGCCTGCGGTCATTTGATCTATTGTTTGAAAAAAAGACCGCTGATTTGAAGGTTTGCGACGTATTTCCAGAACATTGATATGATATTTTCTCGCAATATCAAGATTCTGTAATGTTTTATTATTGAAATGGGAATCATTTGTTATCTGAACTCTGAAAAGGTTACTCATCAACTGGTATTCTTGTATCAATTCTTTCTGGGATTTTCCATTGTTGTGTTTCGATTGGTTATCAGTTTCATTTTTTGATAAAAATATTTTGCTTAAAGGTATGAGTGCAATGATACCAACGGCAATACATATAAGCCCTACAGGAGTAAAAGAGAAGAATGATAGAGGTTCATATCCTGCTTCTGTAAGAGTATTTTGTATGACGAGGTTGGGAGGAGTACCGATTAGAGTCATCATGCCGCCCATACTACTGGCAAAAGCTAAAGGCATTAAGAAACGCCCTGGGTGGGAATGTGCACTGGCTGCAAGGCTTACGACAATAGGTAACATTAAGGCGACTGTTCCGGTGTTGCTGACAAAAGCACCTATACCTGCAGTAACGAGCATAATGAGGATAAAAAGTTTTAATTGATTATGTCCGGCGAGTTCCAGTATTTTACGGCTTATCATTTTTGCAAGTCCGGTTTGGAAAATAGCTCCTCCTACTACAAATAGGCCTATCATCATAATGACGATATTGTTGGAGAATCCTGATAGTGCTTCTTCAGGAGTTAAAATATTAAATATAACTAACAATATCAGAGAGCAAAGAGCAACTAAATCTGAACGTATTTTACCATTGATAAAAAATACAGCCGAAAGAGCCAGGATAATAAATGATGTAAGCATATTATACTTTTTGTCCAAAAAAAATTAATAACTGATTTTATGGTATAAATATAACAAGAAAAAGAAAAATATGATTTCTCTTTTTACCCTAAAAAGTGTTCTAAAAGGGAATAAAAGTATAAATATGGCATTTGTATTATCGTTTACATATAGATGCAAAGTCACAATACTCACAAGTTTTTAAATCGTTTGTTTGTGTGAAAGGAATATTCTCATCGAAGATTTCATTGAGACATTGGTTAAAATGATTTGTAAAATCAGAACATATGTCGTGAAAGTCTTCAATTATTTTATTAGTCTTATCAATCTTTAATTTTATCTCCCAGTCGAAATTATGTTCGAATAATGAACGGAGATAATAAATTCCTGGTTTTAAGGTTTTTCCATTCGCTATTTTTGAATACATCATTGCATACATAAAAACCTGCATAATTGCTTTAGGTCGGTTTGGAAGGTTTTTGTCGAATAAGTCTTCTATTTTACGGAATACAATCTCTCTGCTACCAGAGTTGGAACGGGGTTTAGCTCCACTTTTATAATCAATGATACGAACTTTGCCTTTAACTTCATCTACTCGGTCAATAAAAGCTTTTAATCGAACTGTTTTATTCGGGGAAATACTATGTTCCGTTTCTATTAATCGTTCGGATTCTATGTAAAGGAATGGGGTCAGTTTTCTGTCGGATGAAAGAGTCCTTTTTACATATTTACGAATGATTTCGCCTACCAAATAGTTTTGTCCTGTTAAGCGCTGGGGCTCATTCTTTTGGTAATAACATTCGTTGAATGCTGATTCTATTAGGCCTGTTAGAAATATATCATCTTTTTGTATTTTCTCAAGGGCATCACCCATGACTAAATTTCCCTTAAATCGATTATATATACATTCCATGACCCTGTGATAAATGCTTCCAAATGTACTGGCTTCAATGTTTTCCGATACATCGTCATCTGGAGTTACTCTTTCTACCGATTGCAAATAAAATTGTAGAGGACAATTGATATATGTGTTTATTGCACTGGCAGATAAGGCCCGATCACCACCTGATAAGAAACGGTCAAGTCGTTTTTTTACACTCTCTGTTTTTATTACGTAAATAGGCTGGATATCGTTTACTGAAATATCATAAGTTACTAGTTTTTCTTTTAAAGGGAGGCGATAGTGATATTTCATTTGATATATATATCTGCTCATTTCTCCTATATCAGTTCCTTCAGTGCGTGTGTCATAGATAAGGAATATTTTTTTTGCTCTGTAAATCATTCGATAGAAATAATAGGCATATATACTATCTTGATGTTCTGAAGTTGAAAGACCGAATCCTTTTCTCAAATTATATGGGATGAAGGTGTTTGCTACTTTTTTCACGGGGAATATACCTTCATTCATCGATAATACGATCAGATTTTCGAAGTCCAAAGCTCTAGTTTCAAGTACACCCATTATTTGTAATCCCGATAAAGGTTCTCCTCGGAAAGGAATAGTGATGTTGTTGACCATTTTGTTCAGTAATCTGAAAAAAGTGCTTACATTCATTCCCGTTTTATATTCAGTCATAACCTCCTTCAATCGGTTTACAGTAATGTAATAATGATATAAAAATTCCTTTTCAAGAGGAGTCAGTTTATTATTTTCTTTTTCGTCATTAGCTTTGGAAGTAAAAAAATGCTCTTGTTGTAAATATTCGAGAATTGAAATAAGATAGTCGGCAGCTTCTTGTGCATTGGTCAATGGTATGAATATTCGTTTTAATAATTCGTTTTTTGCCAAATCATTTACAGGTATAAATACCCGGTTATATTTTCGTATATAGTTACTGAGTTCGAGTATTATTTTTTCTCCTGAAATCATTATATATCGATGAGAAAGAAGAGATAATACTTTACGATGGTAAAAGTATGGTTGACCGGAGATGAGACGCAGGTGTTTCTGTAGGTCGAAGATTTCTTCCATTAGTCCGGCTACAGGGGTATTAGATAGAGTATATCCCATTGTTACGTTTATAGGGTCTATCTCTTTGGGAACAGAGTATAACATAGGCAACAAAAGATGTTCATCAGGTAAAATAATTGCTGTATTTATTGCCTTTTCAGGATTAGGGATATCTTTATTTTTCAGTAATTCTGACAGTATTTTGCAAGCCTGTTTTGCTTGACCGACAGCAGAAGGAATACCGATAATTTCTATTTGGGAGAGATTGTCCGTATTTTCATCCGTTTCAAATATATCATATTGTGATGGATATTTTAATCTATTTTCTGATAAGAAAAAAGAAGCTTTATTATATTTATCACAGACAAGAGGAGAATAATAATCCCAATAAAAATCTGCTATCCCCATATCTCGTAGTCGGGACATAACGATTTCCTCCGATTTGCTTAATACATTCAACCCTATAAAAACGATACGTCGATATGGCATGTTGTTCAATTTTTTTGATAAAGCCTTTTCTGCTACATCTCTGAATATCATTCCTTCGTAGGCTATATTCTTTTTCTGTAATTCTTCTCGGAGAGCACAATATAATGGATACAAAAGTTCCCATATTGCCAAGAACTCCATTTTTTTTCGGCTTTCGTTTATCGGAATGAAGTTACCCCAAAATTGTCGTATAGCATCTAGTTGGTTTGGAGTAAGATAATCGAATAGTTCATCTATTTCTTTTAATTCTTTTATGTTTCTGAATAGTTGTTCTGGATTGGCTACATATTTATCTACATCATCGAAATCGTTGAGTAACATATCTCCCCAAAATACGAAATCATCGAAAGACTCATTAGAAAGACTGAGTGCCTGAAATTTTTGATACAGGATAAAAAGCATACTTGTCCTGTCTGCTTGTAAATACGGACTAAACTGGCAGAACAAATCGCTGATAGTTAGTATTGGAGGTGAAAATATAGGTTTTTTTGCAACTTGAGCAATATATTTCTGAAAAAATACACCAGCTCGTCGGTTGGGAAAAACAAAAGCAATATCTGATAAGTTTCCAGAAGTTTCTTTATAATAGGTCTCGGCAATACGATATAAAAAGGGTGTCATCCTATTTTTATTTTTAGTATTACAAAAATAACTAAAATCGGCAATTAATATATCATTATTATTTAAGTATATAGATTTATAAGTAAAATAGAAAAATTTAAATGACATCTGAATTCGAGATATCAAAATTAATTTTTATATTTGATTATATAAAGTTTCAGTTTTCGAATAGGAATATGGTTAGATGTATGAAAAGATATCGAATATGTTCTAACAAATTTCAGATTTATTTGTTATATAAAATAGTTTTAATTTATTATTGAATTATGAAGAAGTATATTTGCACTGTTTGTGACTGGGTATATGACCCGGAAATTGGAGATCCGGAAGGAGGAATCGAACCCGGAACTGCATTTGAAGATATTCCCGAAGATTGGGTTTGTCCGGTTTGTGGTGTTGGAAAAGATGATTTTGAGTTACTGGAAGAGTGATAATTAAGAAAAATGAAATGTATTGTCTGCTCTTATATATTTTATATGTAAGAGCAGTTTTTTATAAATAGAGCTTAAAGACGGCATTTCAAAATATTTACTGAAATTATGTACAGGATTTCAGAGTCAGTTTAACTTTTACTTAGGTATGCTTTGAGAATTTCTTTTGAGGATATTTTTCTGATTTTATGAGAATGATAGTGGGCTATTTGACGAATGCAAGAAGGAAAATAGCCCGAAAGAAAGAGAAAAGAGACTTGACTGAATTACTCTTATTGGAAAATCTAAACAGATTCTTGATATTTATATTAAGATATATATAATTATGGTAACAGAAAAATATATGGTGATGATATGTAATAGATTAAGACAATACAGAATAGAAGTCGTATTTTTATTATAAATGGAACTTTATTATTATTTCTTGTTGTCCTGATAAAAATGTTATATAAAATTTGGAAATACCATTTTTTGAACTTAAATTTAATGCGAATAAAAAAATAAACCATAGCTATAAACCATTTAAAACATTTACAATTATGACAAAGACTATAACATTTAATGAACTTCGTCGTATCAAAGATTGTTTACCCGACGGTTCGATGCATAGAATTGCAGACGAGTTGAATGTAACCGTTCAAACTGTTCGCAATTATTTTGGAGGTAATAATTACGAATTTGGTAAAAACTGTGGTTTACACATTGAGCCGGGTCCGGATGGGGGTATTGTCGTTCTTGATAATACAACTATTTATGATATGGCAATGAATATTCTTCAGGAGGAGAATTGTTCAGCCGAAAAATAAATTAAAAAAACAACTTAAAAATTGATACCGTTATGGATGAGGACAGATTAATAACCATTGCCATTTATACATATGAGAAAGCTCAGATTATAAAGGGCATTCTTGAGAATGAGGATATACCGGTAGCTATTCAAAATGTAAACTTGATTCAGCCTGTCATTTCATCGGGAGTACGTGTAAGAATTAGAGAGAGAGATTTGCCTCACGCCTTGCAGATTTTGGAACAATATTCTATTTTTGAAGAAAAGGATACCGAATCCGAATTACAGACAGTACATCATCCTAAACGTATTCTTATTCCTATTGATTTTTCTGATTATTCTCTTAAAGCTTGCCAGATAGGTTTTGATTTTGCAAAAAGTATCGATGCAAAGATAATGTTGCTCCATGCATATTTTAGCCCTTATTTTCCGGGAGCTATTCCTGTTACGGATGCGTTTACGTATGAGGTAAGTGAGGATGAAGCTCTTAAACAAGTACAGGATAGAGTATCTAAGGAGATGAAAACTTTTACAGAGACATTACATAATCAGATAAAAGAAGGGCTGTTACCAGATATTGATTTTGATTATACTTTGCGTGAAGGTATACCTGAAGATGAGATTAATCATTTTAGTAAGGAATATCATCCTACGTTGATTGTAATGGGAACGAGAGGAAAAAATCAAAAGGAGATAGATTTGATAGGAAGTGTAACGGCAGAAGTTCTTGATTCTACAAAATTTCCGGTTTTTGCAATTCCAGAAAATGTACCGTTTACAATGATTGACGAGGTAAATAATATGGCATTTTTTACCAGTTTTGATCAGCAAGATTTGATAGCTCTCGATACATTTATGAGATTGTTCGGAAGTTTTGACTTTAAGATAACATTTGTGCACATGACTACAAAACAGGATACTTGGAATGAAATAAAACTGGCAGGTATAAAGGATTATTTTAGAAAACAATATCCGGGTAGAGAGGCAAGTTATACATTGATTGATGGTGCGGGTTTTCTCGATGGAGTAGAAACTTTGGTACGTAAAGAAAAAATTGATGTTTTAGCTATTGCTAATCGGAAACGCAATATTTTTGCCCGGTTATTCAATCCGAGTATTGCGCATAAAATGTTGTTCCATGCCGATACACCGTTATTAGTGTTACCATCTTAAATGTCATCTAATTAAAGATAGAAAGAAGGAGTTACTTTAGTCGGGTAGCTCCTTCTTTATTTTTTACTTTGTTCTATATTATAGAAGTTTCAAAAAATCATTTGTAGTTTTTGGGGATGTGCTGTAAAATGTGTGTATATAATAAATAAAGTGGTAGACTTTATTCTATTTTTCCGAAAAGAGTATTATATTTGCTCCGAATGGTTCGTATATCACTGTTCAGTGATATATGATTAAAAGGGAATCGGGTGCAAATCCCGGACAGTCCCGCTGCTGTGATCTCCTTATAAAAGGTTGCGATAAATACTTGTGCCACTGTTTTTATTTAAATGGGAAGGCTATCGAAACCGGAGTCAGTCAGAAGACCTGCCATACGTTTTTTTAGAAGTTTACGAGGAATAAGCTTCGATATCTTTAAGATATAAATTTTGTATATAATGAAAGTTGTACAGAAGTTACTCTGTATGAAATCTATGTTTCAGGTAGTAAGTAATATGTCCTATTCATATTGCTTTGTTTTTACAATCTGCAGTAGAAAGTCCGGTTATAATTGAAGTATTATGACCGGCTTTTTGTTTTTTCTTTTAGATGTAGTTAGGGGATGCTTCTAACTGAATGGTAACAGATAGATAAAATATTTCATATATTTTTTACCTGTCTGGAGAATCATTATTTTTGTTTCAGAAAGTGAGTAAAGTTATCTTTTATGATGGAACAAGAACTTTATATTTTTAATCCGGAGAATGATTTGGCAATTGCAAATGGAGGGATGCATTATATGGCTCCACCTAAGGCAAGGTCTATAGCTTATGATTTGTCCATGCTTCCGATGTGGTATGCGGGGGCAAATGATTATGTTTTATGTCCGGATGCAGGTTATAGATACAATGCACAATGTTTATTAAAACAATTCGGATTGTTTCCGAGTTTACTTTTACCGGAGGAAATAAAGCTGTATGAAAATATATCAAGTATTGTACCTTGGGGATGGAGCCCCGAAATAGTTTGCAGATTGAACCGTTGGGGAATAGATTCTTGTCATTTGCCGACTCATGATAGCCTATCTCAGTTAAAAAGATTATCTCATCGGGCAATTACAATAGCCATACTTTCTTCGTTAATTGATTATGGTTATTCAGATATTCCGTATCAGTTACCCGTAAAACTATGTGCAGCAAGCGAAGTTCGGGACTTCATAAAAAATGCGCCTAAGACAGTATTAAAAGCTCCTTGGTCTGGCAGTGGAAAAGGGTTGAGTTGGGGACGTGGAGTATATGATACAACTCTTGAAAGATGGAGTAATGGTATTCTTAAACGTCAGGGAATGGTTATAGGAGAGCCTTTTTATGAAAAAGTCAGAGATTTTGCCATGGAATTTTTTAGCGATGGGGCTGGTACTGTTTCTTTTGCTGGTTATTCATTATTTACGACAGACGCGAAAGGTGTGTATAAAAGTAATCTTTTGGCATCGGATGAGATGATTCTTGCTGAAATATTGCAATTTGGAATAAAGAATTACCAGATAGAACAGTTGCAAAAAGCTTATATTGATTTATTATCCTCACTTATCGGTATGTTTTATAGAGGGTATTTAGGGATTGATATGATGATATATAATCGAAATGGAATATATCATTTGCATCCATGTGTTGAGATGAACTTGAGGATGAATATGGGGATGGTAGCCCGTATTTTTTATGATAGATATGTAAATGATTGGTCGATAGGGAATTATTATGTTGATTATTATCCTGATTCTGCACAATTATGGAAAGACCATCAAATGCGACAATCCAAGTCACCTTTGATTGTTTCCGAGGGGAAAATTGAAAAAGGTTATTTTTCATTGGCTCCTATAACATCTCATACTCATTATCGAGCTCGGATTGAGATAGGAGAAGAATAAATGATTTTTCTAAAATGCTTATATATTGAATAAGCATTTTAGAAAATCTGAATTATAGTATTTTACCATTATAAATCTTGTAACTTGTTGAAAAGATATTCAAAATCGACCGAGCCAGTCCAATAATAAAGTTTTCATCAATTCGTGATAACGGAATTGATGGTTGAATCCCCAACCATGTTTCCCTTCAGGAAAAATATACATGGTAGCATTTACATTATTCTTTTTGAGTGCTTCATAAAATAAAATACTATTCATCGGCACAACAGTTGTATCATCGTCACTTAACATCAATAATGTTTCTGGTGTTCTGGGTGTAATGCGTTTATCATTTGAATAAGCTTTACGGTCTGATTCTGAAAAATTTGTACCTAATAGATTTGTAAAAGATCCTTTGTGTGCATATTCTTTTTGTGTACTGATAACTGGATAGAACAAAATCATAAAATCAGGCCTTACTGAAGTATCAGACCAGTGAGTCCCTACTGTTGATGCTAAGTGCCCACCTGCTGAAAAACCGGCTATACCGATTTTCTGAGGATGTATATTTAGTTCATCTGCTTTATTTCTTATTATTTTCAGAGCCTCTTGAGCATCAGCTAAAGGTATATTTTTGTTACCGTTAGGCAACCGGTATTTTAAAACTATACTTGTATATCCATTATTAACTAACCACTGGGTAAATTTGTGACCTTCGTGATCAATGGCCAATCCTCCATATCCTCCTCCGGGACAAAAAATCACAGCTTTACCGTTATTTTTATTCTTTTCTGGAGTGTAAATATACAATAAGGCTTCTTGGGGGATATCAGTGGTTTTTCCGTTTATTGTTTCTGTCAGGCCATTTAATTCTTTTGGACCATTCGGCCATATTTTTTCTATTTGCATTTGTTGGCTTTTTGCAGTTATGATACAAAAAGAATAAAAGATAAAAATCAATATTTTTGTTTTCATGTTAATTGTATGATTATCTGTTGATAGATTTGGATATGAGTTATTGAAAATTTTTCTGTGTATAAATGTTTTACTACTTACTTATAAAATTGGAAAAATACCAGCTTCAATTTTATTGTTGAGGCTGGTATTTTTTATGATAATTTACTTTTAGGTACGTTACAAATTGAAAACTCTTTTCAATTCATCCATTTGTTCATCACTCATGCCTTTGGGTTTGAACCCCATGGAACAGGCTGATTCGTATATCTTAGCCGATTTTGTTAGTGTGTCTATCATATCAAACGCCTCGATAATATCTTCACCTATAGCCAAGGCCCCATGTTTTTCCCATAACACGACATCATAATCGTCGAGTTGTTCTACTGTTTTTTGTGCCAATTCCATTGAGCCGGGGAGGGCATATGGTACAATGCCTACGCCCTTAGGACAAAAAGCTCGTGTCTCAGGAATCATACTCCAGAGCAATTTACTTAATACATCTTTTCCTAAGAAATCGGAATTATGAGTCATAGCCACTAGTTCAATGGGGTGAGTATGGATTACCGTTTTGATTTTGCGTCCTTTTCCCAGTATGACATTATGTATTAGTAAATGAGACGGCAACTCAGAGGTAGGCTTAATATTCTTTTCAGCTATGATTTCATAATATGTTCCATCGGCAGAAATACGTATAATTGCAGCATTATTCATCGGGTCAGAATGTACATAACGCATGCGGCATCCTGTACCGGTAACGATAAAGAAGTTATTTTTCAAGTTTTCCATAGTCTGGGGCAACTCGTATTTTTCACTTATTGCATTCAGCGTACGTATTTGGTCATCAATAGCATCAGTAATATTGTACGAGATATTGCCACCGTTTCTTTCGGCCCAACCTCTATCCCATAGATAACCGGCAATTTCAGAAACTAAGCCGATTGCTTTATTTATGTTTTGATTATAGTTCATATAATATTATGAAATTAAAATATATAAAATTGTAATTATAAAATTTGATGTTTTCAAAAAATACTTTTTTCTCTGTTATTTTAAATAGCGTTATTCTTTGTTTTACAAACTTTTTGCCTGAGAAAGAATTTTGCTGTCATTGTGAGCTGAAATTACTAAAAATATTTTTATAAATTCAGTAATGAGCTTTAAAATAAAGATGGAAAGAATATAGAAAATATCAATATAAATAGTCCCAAAATCAATACGGTGACAGTTTTGGGATTACATCCTTTCCATTCTTTCAGGATTATGCCCCACATATTGGAAAATACCACATTCAGAGACATCAATATGCTCCAGGAGAACGCCAGTAATACAGGCGATGAAGTAAGAAATGTTTTTCCTATTTCTAAACCAAAGAATTGCGAATACCATAATAACCCTGCCAAAGCACAGAACAATATGTTGTTGAGTAAAACAGAAATATTTACATTGAAATAATCTTTTCCTGTTTTGTTCTTTATATTTTGGTATATGCAATATGTCGCATTTGTGATGAATCCGCCTAATGTGACAATAAGAATCACTGGTAGCCCTGCATAAAGTGGGGGGACTCCATTGGCTATAGCTGTTTCTTTGATAGGTGTTCCTGCATCAAGTCCTAAGGCAAAGCAAGCGCTCATTATTCCGGCCAACAATGCAACAGCCAGTCCTTTGGTCAATGCAAAGTCTTTAATAGCAGCACGTTTTTCTTCTTCACTCATATTTTGGGAGCGCAGGGTTCCGGCGTAGCCGATGATTGCGATACCGGTTAATGTTATTATAACACCCAGTAGTAGGATTAATCCATCTCCTCGTAAAAGGTCAGTACCAGCAAATAGTGCGGGGAAAAGAGTTCCGAAAGCCGAACAAGTTCCTAAGGAAACTGATTGTCCCAAAGCCACACCTAAATATCGCATGCTCAATCCGAAAGTAAGGCCACCTATACCCCATAGCATTCCGTAAATAATAGCAGCTCCAGCTCCTCCGCTTTCCAATAGCAATAAAGGATTTACGTCGTGAGGTATTGCTATTAGCATACCTATCAGAGGAAATACCAACCAAGCAAAAATCCCTTGGACAAGCCAGAAACTTTCCCAGCTCCATTTCCTGACTTTCTTGATCGGAACGTATGAGCTGGATTGGCCCAAGCTGCCGATAGCTATGATTAATAATCCTTTTATAATTTCCATATTTAAATCAACGCTTAGAAGTTACTTCTTTTTCGTATTTTTCTACTTCTGAGATATAATCTTCAGCAACAGGAACATTATTGAGCATGCAGAAATAGTTATATACGTCATTCCATGGTAAAGTTTTCGATTCTTCCAATAAAGCTAATCGTTCAAATCCTTGCTCTGATGCTTCATATTCGCGTAGTTTTTTGATTGGAGTAAGTAAGGCTTGTAAAAATGCTTTTTGGGTAGCACGTATGCCGATAACATAAGCTCCGATACGATTGATAGATGCATCGAAATAGTCGAGACCGACATTGACACGTTCGAGAGCATTGGCCCATATAATTTCTTGTGCCAACATTTGTACGCTGTCGTTTAGAATTACAACATGATCGCTATCCCAACGAACAGGACGGCTCACGTGAAGCATAATTTCTGGAGAGAAAAGCAAGAGAGATGAAATTTTATCATAAGTTTCTTCTGTTGGATGGAAATGTCCCATATCGAGAGTTGCCATCAGTCCATTTTTCATAGCGTAGCCCATATAGAATTCGTGGGAACCTACAGTAAAACTTTCCAGTCCTGTTCCGAACAATTTACACTCTACAGCGTCTTTTACATTTGTAAATTTGTTCTCAAAAATTTTATCCAAGGAATCTTTTAATAGTGAACGATAAAGATAACGGTCTACCGTAATATCTTTTGAGCCGTCGTGTATCCATAAATTATGACAAGCTTTGCTCTTTAGCTGACGGCCCATTTCATCAGCAATGCGTCGGCTTCGTATAGTATGTTCTATCCAGAAGTCTCTGATACCTTTATCGCGATTGGATAAAGATAGATTACCGCTTTTTGAATGCGAAAAACTTGTGCTGTTGAAATCGAGTTTCATGTTGTTGAGCTTGGCCCAATCTATCCAACTTTGAAAATGTTCCGGCTCTATTTCATTGCGGTCTACTTTTTTCCCTTTAAAGTCTCCGTATATGGCATGTAGACTCAATCGATGGTTGCCTGGAATCAGAGTATTTACTTTCTCGATATCTGCTCTTACCTCATCTATATTACGTGCTTTTCCGGGATAGTTTCCTGTAGCTTGGATTCCTCCTGAGAGACTTCCATCAGGATTTTCAAAGCCAGAAACATCATCTGTTTGCCAGCAGTGTAAAGACAAAGATAATTTTTGTAAGGCAGATATGGCAGTTTCAGTGTCTATTCCCAATTCGGCAAATCGTTCACGAGCTATTTCGTAGTTTCTGTTGATTTTTTCTTGTTTCATAATGATTGTTTTTTTGTGATAATATTAATATACTTATAATACGCGTTATTCCATGATTCGCAATCTTCCGGCAGGAACGTTTCAGGGGTTACAGTTTGGGTGATAATATTACGCATTTCTTGTAATGAAGATACTAAACCGGCAGCCTTGGCTTGTAGCATGACATTACCGATGGCCGTCGCTTCTGAAGGCCCAGTAATTACAGGTATACCGATAGCATTGGCTGTCATTTGTGATAATAGACGGTTACGGGAACCTCCTCCGATAACATGTAATTTTTCTATTGGAAAGTCAGCTAAAGATTGTAAATGACCTAATACTTCTCGATATTTTAGAGCTAAACTGTCAAATATCGTTCTGAAATATTCGGCATCAGTTGAGGGTGGAGTTTGACCAGTTTGGATACAATATTCAGTTATAGCTTCAGTCATGCTTTCCGGGTTGGCAAATATGGCATCATCTGGATTTATAAAACACCTGAATGGTTCGGATTTTTCTGCTAAAGAGACCATTTCTGAGTAGTTATATGTTCTTCCTGCTTTTTCCCATTCTTTCATACATTGCTCGACCAACCACATGCCTGTAATGTTTTTTAGCAAACGGATAGTCCCTTCTACGCCTCCTTCATTCGTGACATTCATTTGATAAGTATCTTTATTGATGACAGGGGAGGAAACCTCAATTCCCATGAGTGACCATGTGCCGGAACTTAGATATGCGAAATTGCGATTCGAAGCCGGAATGGCGGCAATGGCTGAAGCTGTGTCATGTCCTGCTACTGCAACGATTGGGATATGTGTTAGTCCGGTCTCTTCTGCGAGTTCTGGACGTAAGGTCCCAATTTGAGTACCAGGCATTACTATCTTGTTAAACATTGATGTAGAAATTCCCGCTGATTTAAGTAAATCTGTGTCAAACGTCCGGGTATGAGCATTTAATAATTGGGAGGTTGAGGCTATTGTATATTCTGTGACCATCTCTCCACATAACAAGTAAGATAAGGCATCAGGCATAAATAATAAATGCTTTGCTGATGCCAGCTGAGATGCCTCTTCTCGATGTCGTGCATAGAGCTGAAACAGACTGTTGAAATTCATAATCTGTATACCGGTACGATTATAAACTTCCTCACGGGGAATGATTTTCTCAAAATATTCTGTACAAGCTTCAAAAGTATGAGGATCACGATAGGCATAGGGTAGTCCCATTAGAGAACCGTCTTTCCCAATAAAAGCAAAATCAACTCCCCAAGTATCTATTCCTATTGATGTTATGCAAACATTTTCTTTTGCTGCAGTAGCTAATCCTTCTTTTAAAGATTCGTACAAAGAAAAGATGTTCCAGTAATAATGATCCCCGAGACGTAACAGACGATTTGGGAAACGAGTGAGTTCTTTTATTTCCAGTTTTCCGTCACACAATGTTCCCAAAATAGTGCGTCCACTGGTAGCTCCTAAGTCAAATGCTAAAAAATGATTTATCTTCATATGTGTTTTTCTATTGTATTTGACAAATATACAGTTATTTCCATTGGCTGTATTTCAGAATATGACGCTAATATGTTGTTTTTTGATTTTATTTGAATACATTTGTATGACGATATTGGGAGGCCTATATTTTCTGTTTTCGAAATAACAAAAAGTCATGAATTCTATATTAAGAGTGATGAAAATATTGTTTTGTGACGATAAAAAATGGAATACTAAAAATATAGTGAAGTAAAATCTAAAATTGGCTGTCTGCCATTATTGGAGTGTAAGATATGAAAGAGATGGAAAACACACATAAATATCTGATAAGTAGTGATAGAGATTTAAATTGGGGGATTGTTGTGAATACTGTTGGAAAGGCAGTAATTCAATCTGGTTATACAATGTATCCTCCTGACAATGGTCATCCTGAAGAATTTTATTTTAATCTTCGACAGGGGAGAGTTCTCGAAACTTATCAGTTATTATATATAGCGTACGGTCAGGGATCCTATTATACAACTAAAGAACAGAAAATCGATATAAAAGCGGGAGATATACTTATACTTAAGCCGGGCGTGTGGCATAGTTATAGCCCTGATAAAAAAACTGGGTGGCACGAGTATTGGATTGGTTTTCACGGTCGTAATATTGATAGCCGGTTTACCAATAATTTTTTTGATTCTGAGCAGGTACTTTATCACATCGGTTTAAGAGATGATGTGGTAGAGTTGTATGAGCAAGCTATACGTGTTGCTCATTCTGAACGTGTTGCTCATCAGCAATATTTGGCTGGTATAGCCAATTTGCTTTTGGGTATGACTATGTATTATGACCGCAATCAATATTTCGCAGAAAGCAATCTTATAGAGCAAATCAATCAGGCTAAAATTATAATGCATGAGAAAATTTTGAATCCTGTTACTCCGGAGGAAATAGCTCGAGAAGTGAATATGAGTTATTCGTGGTTTCGTAAAAAGTTTAAAGAATATACAGGTTTCTCTCCAGCACAATATATAATAGAACTTCGAATTCAGAGAGCAAAAAAACTACTTGCAAATACAGATATGAGTATCAAAGAAATAGCTTATTATTTGAATTTTGATAATCTTTCCTATTTCTCGCAGATTTTTAAAAAGCAGGTTGATTATACTCCGGTCAGTTATCGACGTACGTTTAGGGTAGATAAAAAAGAAAATATAGAAAATTAAAGAGGTTAATTTATATATCTTAACGTAGTAGATACACATGTGTCTTGATAAAGTATTTAAGTAGTGTTTGATAATATGTTTTTGTAACAATTAAAATAATATTAATTAGAATATTGATTGACTAAATAGCTTATATAAAAGTAAAGAATGGTTGTCTATAAGAAAATATCAAGATAATATTAATATTTATTGGATTTCATATTTTATTGGGGAAAAGTTATATTTATATGATATTATTATTATTATAATTCTATTCTATGAGAAAAGTATCATATTTGAGAATAAAATATGTATGTATAATCATATAAATATAAATACTAAATTATAAAACTATATTATAAAAATATCTTTTTATATTGATATATAAATTTTTGATAAATAAATATTTATATATAAGGAAATTTATTTATTGGTTTATGTATATATATGATATAAATTATTAAAAAATGACCTTAAATTCAGCTTTTTTATTATAAATATTTTGTATTTATTTGTATAAAAATTATTCCTATTTTACTATTTTAGAAATAGAAATAATCAGTTCTTTTCTTATAAATTGAAACTTAAATTGGTGAATAATTGATATTTTGTGGCAAAATGTATTGTTATTAAAAAAAATACAACTACATTTGTATCGATTAACATGTGTATAAAAAATGAAAATAAAGAAATTTAGGGTGTGAAAATTTCTTTTTTTCTTTATTATATATGTATATAATGGCGGGTTTTACTAATAGGGACTGACCTATTACTAAAAAGAATTGCATATTTATGCATCGAGTTTTCAAAGACAGATTAACCATAACAGGTATGAAAAAAATAGTGTCTCGAAAAAAGTTTTTTCTAAAGTGTAATGTAAGCATTGCTGTATTATTATTGGGAATATATTCCAACATTGCGGTGGTAAAAGCGTCTCAATTTTCCGATTCCGGTGGAAATTCATCCATTAGCCAGCAAAAAGTAACAAATGTTACATTTGTTGTTACGGGGCAGGTATTTGATAACACAAAATCTCCGCTACCGGGTGTCACAGTGGCTGTGAAAGGAATGAAAAATAAAGCTACTGCTACTGATATAAATGGAAATTATCGTATAACTGTAGTTGGTGGTCCTTCTTCGAAGTTGGTATTTTCTTTTTTGGGAATGGAATCGAAAGAGGTTACGATAGGTAAACAGACTCACATCAATGTCATTCTTGAACCGGGTTCTATTGCATTGGAAGATGTTGAAATTGTGGGGGCCTATGGAACAGTACAGAAAAGAGCTGATTTAGTGAGTAGTGCATTTCAGGTAAATGACAAGCAACTTAAAAATCTTCCGATGAACCGTATTGATAATTTGCTTGATGGTATCGTCCCGGGATTAAAAGTTGATGTAAATACCGATTTGGCATCCAGTACTCGCTCACGTTATGATGTTCGTATTCGAGGTGAATCTTCATTATCAGCATCAAATGAACCTTTGTGGGTTGTAGATGGTACTCCTATCTATACCGGTGATCGCACCAATCAAATTCCGGGGATGAATTATTCTATAAGTCCTTTGTCTTTTATTAACCCAGATGATATTGCTTCTATTACTATTCTTAAAGATGCTTCAGCCACTGCTATTTATGGAGCTAATGGTTCCAATGGTGTGATTCTTGTTACAACAAAGGGTGGATATAAGGGTAAGCCTCAATTTGATGTATCGGTACGTTATGGGATATCTCATGTAAATAAGAGTACTTATTTCAAAACATTGAACGCATCACAATATATGACATTGGCTAAAGAATCTTTTCGGAATGCCGGTATTGATATGAAATATTTTCCTTTTCAAGATAATGAATTAAATCAGTATAGTACTACCGATACTAATTGGCTAAAAGAATATTACGGATTAGGGCATTATTTACAGGCTGGACTCTCAGCTAGAGGTGGGTCAGATAGAGCAAAATATTATATTTCAGGTTCCTATTATCGGGATCAACTTACAGTAAAAGGGAATTTAGGACATCGGGCATCGTTGCGGGCCAACAATGACATACAATTACACAGGAAACTTTCTCTTAGTTTCAATTTGTCGACATCATATAATATTAACGAATTGTTTGTTCCCAGTGATGACTATTATCAGATGTTGCCTATTTACTCTCCTTATGATTTAGATGGTCATACGTTGCGTCTGTATAATAAATATGTGGATAGTTCGGTAACCGGAGGAGAACCTGTTTGGAAAACGGTAAAATATTTGAATTCTATTGCAGAACGTGAGCAAAATGACAACCGCCAGCGTACATTTTTGGCGAATGCTAATATATTGTTGAAATATGATATTTTGAGAGGGTTGAAATATACCGGACAATTTGGTACAGACTTTAATAGTAGTTACCAAGATACTTATGATGCTCGGTCAAATTGGTCGGGTGCCTCTTTGGATGGTGTCATAGAGGGATATTCTTCTCGAGGGCATACCAATACTTTGGTATGGACTACTATACACAGACTTAATTATGATGCAAAATTTGGAAAACATACTGTTGGTGGATTGTTCGGATATGAAATGTCGTCAAAAGGTTACAATACGGTATCTGCTACGGGAGAAGGTTTTGTTAATGACCATATAAAAGAAATATCTTATGCAGCCACTCGAAAAGGTTCCAGTGGAGGACAGATAAAACATTCTATGTCATTTTTTTTACAGGGTAGTTATTCATATGATGGACGTTATTTTTTGGTTGTGAACGGTCGTCGTGATGGGGATTCTGATTTTGGTTCAGATGTACAATGGGCCAATTTTGGCTCTGTTGGAGTTTCCTGGAATATTCATAACGAGAAATTTTTTGATTCATCTATTGTGAATATTTTGAAAATAAAAGCCAGCTATGGTGCTGACGGTAATTCACGTTTGGGAAGTCAGACAGCATTAGGTCTGTACACTTATAGTGAAAGTAATAACTATAATGGGCAGTCAGGGGCAGTTGTCTCATCTGGGGCAAATCCTCAATTGAGTTGGGAGACTACCTATAAAACCAATTTAGGTCTGAGGATAAAATTACTGAACCGTTTGGATATAGAGACTGAAGTGTACAATGATAAGACAGTAGATTTGATAAGTCAGTTGGATGTATCACGTACTACTGGAGATACGCGAGTATATCGTAATATGGGATCGGTTAGGAATCGAGGTATTGAAGTAACCATTACTTCTGAGAATATAAGAGGACCGTTTGAGTGGGTAACAGATTTGAATATGTCACATAATCAAAATCGAATATTAAAATTGTATAATGGTATAGAGCAGAGCTTTCCTCCTAAAGTATGGAAAGAAGGGTACGATATGAATACTTATAATCTTGTTCGCTGGGTAGGTGTTGATCCTAGAGATGGACATGCTTTGTGGTTAGATAAAAATGGAAATGTGACCCGTACTTATAGTGAAGCTAATCGAGTACCGGGCAAGTCATCTACCCCAAAACTTTTTGGAGGTATGACCAATACATTTGCTTATCGGGGCATTAGCCTAAGGGTAATGCTTAATTATACTATTGGAGGATATGCCTTTGGTAATTTTGGGAGTCGGGCTACATCTGACGGTCTGAATATTTTGTCGAAAAATCAATCGGTCAATCAACTTGATCGTTGGCAGAAACCGGGCGATTTGGCATTGAATCCTAAACCGTCTGTAAATAATGATACAAAGTCGACAATGACGAGTACTCGTTTTTTATATAATACCACACATTTGCGTTTACAGAATATAACACTTTCATATAATTTGCCGAATAAAGTGTTGAAGAAACTCAATATGAAAGGTTGTCAGTTCTCTTTCATTATGGATAATATTGCTATATGGACTCCTTATGATAAAAAAGACCGTAACTCATATCGTCAGATGATGCGTGGATACCCTTGGGAGTCTGTTTATTCATTAGGTGCCAATGTGACTTTCTAATTGAGTTTTTTTAAGATAAGAATATTTGCAATATGAAACAATTCAGTAAAACATATAAAAAATATATAGCCTTATTGCTGATGGCGGTATCATTCTCAAACTGCCATTTTCTGGAAGTAGATCCCATTGGAAAAACTACTACCCCTGTTTTTTTCTCTGATATGGATGGTATTAGGGCTGCTCTTCCAGGTGCTTATTATATGATGTTTAAGTATTATAATGGTGAGCTTTATGTGTATCCGGATGTTGCTGGAGATATGTTGGTTATGCCACAAGTTGATGCTAGTGGAGATATGGTTGACCAGTATAATTATACCTCTTCGGGAGACCAAGAGTCTGGTGCCGTGGGGTATATCTGGAGTAAAATATATGAGGCTTTACGTAATGTGAATAATATATTGCAGTATGAGCCTGAACTGAGAGCCAAATTCCCCAGTTCCACTGAAGAGCTTAAACAAATTAGGGCACAAGCACTTTTTCTACGGGCAATGTGCCATTTTGACCTTTGCAGAGTGTATGCTCAGCCTTATACTTATACCTCTGATGCTTCACATTTAGGAGTACCTGTATTGTTGAAGACTCCTGGAGCTGATGAAAATGTTTCACGTAAATCCGTTGCTGAAGTATATAGTCAGATTATAACAGATTTAAATAATGCAAAATCTGATTTCGGAAATATGGCACGGACAGATGCTTATCATGTATCACCTATTGCTGTTCCGGCGATGCTTTCCAGAGTATATTTGTATATGGAACGGTGGGACGATGTGATAACGAATGCTACTGAGGTAATTGAGAATATGTCTCTTTCTAAAGGTGATGATTACCTTGCTATGTACAATGATGTTAATGTTGCAGGTACTGAAGCTGTTTTTAGGCTGAGTGGTCTGGAAAAATCTCAGTGGATTACAAAATTTTACCAATCATATACATCTGGAGCGATACCTGACGATACTTTGCTTACTTTTTTTACAGATCCCGATGATATAAGACGTAAACTTCTAGTAGATGAATATACTTTATTACCTAATTGTCAGAAGTATGTTTCTAAAAATCAGGGATTAACGGATAGCGATAAGCATAATGATCCTTTTGTCCTAAGGGTATCCGAAATGTATCTGAATAGGGCAGAGGCTTATCTTAATAAAAATTTGCCTGATAAAGCTGCAGAAGATATAAAAGTTATTCAAGCTCGGGCTTTAGGGAAAGACCCTGCTGAAATTACATTGGAGTATGCTGATAATGAAGAATTGGCACGTATTATAGAGATAGAGCGGATTAAAGAGTTGTGTTTCGAAGGTCACCGCCTTTTTGATATTACTCGGCGTAAAAAGAATCTTGTGCGTTCGTCCAGCACGACATCGTCACTCAAGTTTCTTACTTATCCCAATGATAACTTTATTTTACCGATACCTCGTAGAGAGTTAGATGCTAATAAGAATATGCAGCCTAATCCTAATAATTAAATAATTGGTATATATAAATAAGATTAAGTATAAGTTTATGAAAGCAATAGCAAAACAGATAACGACTTGGCTTATGATTATATTCATCTTTACTTCTTGCGGGAGAGATGAATTCAAACCCTATGACACACCTTTTATACGAATAATGAAAAAAGAACTTAATTCGGTGACAGTTTCAGAAGCTGGAAATTTGATTGATGAATATCTCATTTGTCTTAGTTCTGCACCGTTAAGTACACCTCTTGAAGTAACATATAGTATAGAAGTAGGTGATGGGCTTACTGCTGGAGTCGATTATGAATTTTTGACTCCTGGGAATAAAGTTGTGTTTCCGACAGGAGTATATGATATGCCTATTCGAGTACGGTGGATAGCCAATCCTATTGACATTACTAAAAACAATACTATGACTATCACACTGGTAAGTACCAACAATCCCGATGTTGTTATTGGAATGCCGGGTCCTGACCATTTTCAGCGTCAGATGGTTATTACAAAGGTTAAGGCGAACGATTGATAAGTGCAAGGTACGAATATAATAATCCATTGTTTCTTAGTAAAAATGATAATGAAATACAAATTTGCAATAATATTGTCTTGTATCTTCGTGCAATTACAATTGGTAACTGTTTATGGAGAGTTGAAACCAGATCCGAGACTTATAAAAGGAAAACTCGACAATGGACTTACATATTATATCTATCCTAATGATTATCCTAAAGGAGAGGCTGTTTATCGCTTGTTTATAAAATCCGGTTCTGTTTTTGAGGAAGAAAACCAGCGTGGACTGGCTCATTTCCTGGAACATATGGCATTTAATGGAACTCGTCATTTCCCGGGAGATTCAATGGTGAAATTTCTGGAGTCGAAAGGTGCAAAATTTGGAAAAGACCTGAATGCCCATACTTCCTTTAATGAAACAGTATATAAGTTACAATTACCTTCGTCCGATATTCACATGGTAGATTCTACTTTGATGATATTGGCTGATTGGGCTGATGGATTGTTGCTTGATTCATTGGAAATAGAGAAAGAACGGGGTGTCATACTTTCTGAATGGTTGTCGAAAACAGGACCAGAGTACGATGCACAAAATGCTTTTTTATTGGAACTTCTCAATGGTTCGCGATATACCTGCAGATTGACGATAGGTGATACCGCCGTTATTCGTCGTTTCCCTCATGAAAGATTGCGCAGTTATTATGAAACATGGTACCATCCTACTTTAATGGCTGTTGCCGTATCTGGAGATATAGATGCAAATGAGGTAGAGAAGATTGTCCATGAGCGTTTTGGAAAAATGAATGTACTGGACAGGCCTAAAGTAAAGAATTATCGGATACCTGATTATTCCGAAGAAGAGGTAATTGAGATTATACATCCTTCTTTGAAAAAAATAGAGCTTAATTTCATACAGTTGTGTCCCAAACCGTCAGCGGTAAAAAAAGAGAAAGATTTTCTTGTTTTTTTACAGAGAGCTTTGCTTAATAGGTTGATGAAAGTGCGTTTAAATGCATTAGCATTTGAGAATCCATCCTATAAAGATGCGTCAGCAGCACTGACGTCGTTTATTAATACGAAAGGGGTGCTAATGGCTTCGGTTGAGCTCGTTTCTGGGAAAATAGAAATGGGTATAAAAGAATTTGCTACACAATTGGAACAAATGTATCGGTATGGTTTTACTACATCTGAAATTGAGAAAGTAAAAAAAAGTTTTTTGCGAGATGCATTGAGACGGGCTGAATCTAAATCACCTGTAGCATCTCTATCATATATCGACGAGATATATTCGGATTTTTACCAAGGAAATATCATATTAACTCCTGCTGAAGAATATAGAATGATACAAAAATATATTGGGCGTGTCGATTCTGTATCATTAGTTAAGTTGATGAAGGGCGTGCGTAAACCTCATAGAACACACTATTTTTTGTCGGCTTTTGACAAAGTGTCAGCGGAGCTTCCTACAGAAGAAGAACTTTTGTCAATGCTTGCTCACATTAGAAGTGATGATATTGCCAGATATGAAAAGAATATAGATGTACCTGATGCTTTGATATCTGAATTACCTGTATCCGGAATTATAGAAATTGATGATACCATTTCGGAAATAGGTGCCCGTTCTATGGTTTTGTCTAATGGAGCCCGAGTAATATTTAAACGGACTACTGTAGATAAAGATAGAATTATGCTTACTGGGTTTCGCAAAGGGGGACTTTATGCTCTTGATTCAGTAGACTATGTTACTGGCTTATTTGCCGGAAGTATTGTTCCGGTTAGTGGAGCCGGAAATTTTAGTCGTGATGCATTGAGCCAGTATTTGGCGGGAAATTCTGCATCATTACGATTTCTTATTGACAAGACACGTACAGGGGTGGCTGGGTCAGCCGAGAAACGAGATATGCAAACTCTTTTTGAACTTTTGTATTTAAAATGGACACAACCACGATTGGATGAATCCGTATATGCGCAGGTTAAAGAAAAATCAATAGAAAATTACCTTACTGGAAATAAAACAGATACTGATAAATATTATAGAGAATTATCTGATTTGATGCAAGGGTATAGTTATGTCAGACGTGAGATTACAGACTCGCTAATAAATTCAGAGTTGAGAAAAGAGCGTATCCTTCCTGTTTTCAATCGATGTTTTGGTTCTGCAAATGGGTATACTTTTATTATTACAGGTAATTGCACATTCTCTGAAATAGAATCATTTGTTTTACGGTATATTGGTGGTTTACCAGGAGGTATACCTACGATGGATTATGTATACAAAGGTGATAATATACCTCGAAAAAATACTGAATTTATAAGAAAAGTAGGAGATTCACCCAAAGCACTTGTCTCACTTATATTTCAGCAAGATACTTTATCTGAGCAGTTGCGGAGTTTCAATCTTAAAGGTGATATAGTAAAAGCTATAGTTCGGACTAAGTTACTTGGTGAATTGCGAGAAAAAATGGGGATGGTATATAGTGTGAGTGTGTCTATCGGAGCAACACAATATCCTGCACAACTTTCTCGGGGAACAATAGGATTCAGTTGTGAATCAGAAAATGTACCTGCACTCATTGCGGCAACGATGTCCCAGTTGCAGAAGCTTGCTTTTGATTCTCTTGCATTCGAAACGGAATGGGCCGACGTTAAACAAAATTTGATTAAAGAAAATCGTATCCATATGCAGAAAAACTCTTTTTGGAGTGGGTGTATTCGCAATACTATATATAATGGAGATCCTGACTGGGATTATGTAACTCGGTATGAAGATATAATACACAGTATTACAGCAGAGGAAATAATGATATATATACACCGATGCTTTTTGGAATCTCCTGTAATTAAGGCGGTTTTGTATCCTAAAGAAGAGATAAAGTGAACAGAGAGATAAATACTATATTTTTTTAACTGGAGAAGGATGAATACATGTCCTTATCCGCAAAACAAACGCTTATGAAAAAATGTTTTAAAACTTTACTTTATTCATTGGCTTTGATATCGTTGTTTGCTTCATGTAGTGATGATGATAACGACAACAAAGGAGTTGAATCAGGTGATGTACAAATGTTAACTTTTGGTTTTTATGCCGCTGATAATGACGGTGTAATACAAGGAGATTACGAAGTTTCAGCTATTGCAGGGACAGATATCAAAATTCCTATGCCGGATGAAATAAATCGAGCTTCTTTGGTTGCTCGTTTTACGACTTCAGATGGTGCTACAGTAACTGTAAATGGAATTACTCAAGTAAGTGGCGTTACAGCAAATAATTTTTCAGTACCTGTAGATTATCTGGTAACTTCGGGTAATAATAATGCTCGATACACTGTACGTATTACTAAAATGCCTACATGGTCCGCCTATTCTACTTTTACCGAAGATTCTATTTCAGATATCGTATTACGGGTAAATCCTAAGACATACGAACCTTATGTAGCTATAATTAAAGCTCGAAAAGAAGCTGATGAGAAGAAAGTTGCTGTATTGAAAACTACAGGTTCGGCATGGTCTTATGTTGGTGACAAAGATGGAATTTCGGATGGGCGAGCTACAGCTTTAGCATTCAACTTTGATGCTGATGCTAATATGTATGTTGCTTATTCCGATTATAGTGCAGAGGTTGCACAGGATATGACTGCCCAAATGTATAATGGTTCTTCTTGGTCTGTATTGGGAGCTAAAGGGTTAACGGGAGACAAAACTAATTATATAACTATCGGAGCATTGTCTCCTGCGGATGTTGTAACTACATTTGGTGTAAACAATAAGAAAAGTGATGACTATAAAAAATTGATGGTATCAGGATATAATGGTAGTTGGGCATCTCCATCGTTGATGGCTGGACGTCCTGCCGATGCTCCGGCATGGTTCAATCTCATAAAACGTTATGGTGATGCTCTTTATCTTGGGACTTTTGATATGGTGACATCAGGAGGTTATTCTATCTATAAATATCAGAATAAACAATGGTCTACCATTGGTCAGATTATTGTACCTTCAGGTGCGGCAATATGTTATAGAGGTGGAGAGATTCACTTTGATTTAGATAAAAGCGGAAATATTTATGCATTGGTATCAGATGATGGACCCGATGGGCAGGGAAATTATAAGGTGAGTGTACAAAAATATAATGCAAATACGAAAAAATGGAATATGGTGGATAACTATCTTGATACAGGAGGTAAAGTTCCCGGTTCTATGGATATAGGTATTTCGCCTGAAGGGCTTCCGGTTGTTGTATTTGTAAATTCATCAAAACAAGCATCGGTCATCACATTTGATAATGAAAGTAAACAATGGAGTGATCCATTCGTTTTGGGTAGTGCTACTGTTAGCTATGTTGCCATCGAGTTCGACCAGAATGGTACAGGATATATCGTTTGTCTAGACAGTCAGAAAGACCTTATTATGTACAAATACATTATTCCTGAATAATTATTTGTATGGGAATATATTGATAATTTATTCTTTTACTTTAAAAAGACTTAAAGGAAGAAATTTAATGTCAGTGAGGTAGAAGAAAGATATATAAAAGTGACGGGTAAGAATATTAGTTGAGATTACTCGTCACTTTTATTTTTTGATATTATGTTTTCTTTTTTGAAGGTAGTTTTTTGTGGATGTCATATATTGATTTAAAAAAATAATTATCGAGCACTGATTATTTCTCGGCCAAATGGTGTCAATGCTACAGACATTAATTTAAAATGCTGAATACCGAAAGGAATACCTACGATAGTAATACAAAAAAGGAGACCGAGTCCTAAGTGGGTAAGAGCAATCCATATTCCTCCGATAAACAACCATATTACATTCATAATGAAATAGAGACAGCCATGATTATTTTCTACTATGATACTTGTCTGCCCAAAGGGTAACAATGCCAAAATTCCGATTTTGAAAACTTGAATACCGAAAGGAATCCCGATTATTGTACAACAAAGAAGGAAACCTGAGACTAGATATTCTAAAGCCAAAGCCAGCCCTCCAAAAACAATCCAAATAATATTTCCTATTATATTCATAAGTATTTAGTTTAATAGTTGATAATCAGCGATTTATTGTGTTTAATATTATTATCTGTGCAGTAATACTTGATGGAAATAAGTTTTGTTAAGAAGTATTCGTATGTATTATTTATATTTGACTTCATTTATCAATTTTTTATTGTTTATAAAGTCTTGAATATTTTGAAGAGTAGTTTCGGCAATATTTTGCATCGCCTCATGAGTAAAAAATGCTTGATGAGAAGTAACAACCACATTATTAAAAGATAGTAAGCGAGCTAGTACATCATCATCTATAATTTTATCTGATTTATCTTCATAAAAATATTCACTCTCTTCTTCGTATACATCGAGGCCTGCCGAACCTATTTTTTTATTTTTAAGTCCTTCTATAAGATCATTGGTATGAATGAGCATACCTCGACCAGTGTTAATAAGCATGACACCATCTTTCATTTTAGAAATGGAGTCTGCATTGATGATATATTTTGTTTCGTCTGTTAACGGGCAATGAAGCGAAATAATATCTGCATTATGATAAAGCTCATCAAGTGAAGTGTAAGTAATGTCCATTTCCTGTGCAAATTTGTAATCAGGGTATAAATCGTTAGCTAAAATATTCATTCCGAAACCTTTCAGTATACGAATCAATATTTTAGCAATCTTACCTGTACCTATTATACCGACAGTTTTGCCATGCATATCAAATCCCATAAGACCATGAAGTGAGAAATTTCCATCTCGGGTCCGCCAGTATGCTCGGTGAATTTTTCTATTCAATGTAAGCATGAGGGCTACTGCATATTCTGCCACAGCATAGGGAGAGTAGGCAGGGACACGGACTACTTTAAGTTTTCCTTCAGCTGCTTTTAGGTCTACATTGTTAAATCCGGCATTGCGTAAAGCCAATAGTTTTACACCATTTTCTACCATAGCATCTATGATATCTTTATCAGCTGTGTCGTTGACGAAAATACATACTACATCGGCCCCTTGGGTCAAAATAAGATTATTTTTATTTAAATGTCCTTTGTAGTAGCGTATGTCAAATCCGTACAATTCATTAGCTGTATTGAAAGATTTTTCATCATAAGGTTTAGTTCCAAAAAAAGCGATTACAGGTTTCATATAATTCTGAATTTTTGTATAAAGATAATAAAAGGAGTTGAATATGTATGATTATAACAGAATAATGACCTTTCTGGTTCTAAATAATAAGATACTTGGTATTTAAAGTAAATAGAATTACTGTCTTTGTTTTTTGAAAATACAAATTTATCTCTTAAAATGTATTATGATATTTTTGAAAAGATGAGAGTTAGGACAAGGTAAGAAATAGAGAGAATGTATGAGATAATGCAAGAACGGATAAGATTGCAAAAAAGTTTTGTTTAGTTTAAATTTTTAATTTCATCTAATTCGACAAGTTTATTTACGATGGCATAAATTGTAAGTCCGGCAGCACTGTGAATTTGTAATTTCTTAGCTATGTTGCGTCGGTGAGTAATAACGGTATGAGTAGATAAAAACAAGCTATCAGCGATTTCTTTATTTGTGAGACCTTTGACGACGCCAATGACGATATCTTTTTCTCTATCACTTAGAGTTTGGGCTTGTTCTTCTCCGGTTTCGGGACGGGATAAAAGAGCAGAGATTTTATTGATTACTGACTCTGAATCATCATATATCGAAATGCTTCCATCATAATGGTTGAGTATTGTATTCTCGACCATAGAATATAATAAAGCAATACATTTTATATGGGGTGCGCCACATTCTGATTTGAATTTTCGTATATCTGTATATCCCATGAATGCTGGATTTATAATTAATATGTCAGGCTTGTGCAGACGAATGCAATCATTCAGTGTTTCCAATCCAGTGATTTCTATAGGCTGTATGTTAAATCCTGACATACGTTTGATAACTGTAGTTACACCACTCCGAATAATAACCGAGGGTTCAGCAATAGCAATTTTCAAAGATTTCCGACTCATAGCATTCTCTCTTTTTCTATCTTGGCAATCAACGGAACAAAAAGATAGTCTTCCACTCGACAATGATCTTCTAAGTCTTTTTCACAAGAAAAAATGTCAAAAAGAACTTCATTGAGTAAATTGCTGCTTTCTCCCGCTGGATAGTATTTGATAATTATATTTTTCAGCTCCAACAATTTCAATCCAATAGGAGAATGGCGTTTTCTGAATACACCAATATTGTATCCGGAAGGCATGTTTTCTGATAGTAATTCTTCGACGTATGTAAATACGGTATTATCTTCATAATCCATATGTTTTTTTACCTCGTTTACATAGTCGTCAAAAAATCGCATAATGAGGAATGAGACATCTTCTTTTGAAGATTTAATAGCTAATATAAGTTTTTCGCGTATTAAAGGCAACTTGAATTCTAGAAAGTATTTATGAGCATTTTTCAAATAGGAGATGAGCGAAGGAAGATCTATTTTCTCATAGCTGTGTTCCAATGAATAATCATCTTCACTAAGGAAATTTACAATAGTAAGGAATGTATTGGTATCTACCTGATTTTGGCGACAAACTTCAGCTACATTTTTATCTCCGAATCCTAATGAGATATTAAAACGACTTAGGACTGTAAGCAATGAGTATTCTTCTTCTATTAAATCACTCATTTTGTCCGTTGCTTTATATTTATGTATCATATTTATTTATCTTTCCTACAAAGATAATATTTTATTATGCTTTTCTTCATATCCCCGGCATCGGGACATTACCCGATGCGGAAATATAAAACATAATTAGGATGAATATAACCTTAAAACTTTGCTACAAAGTAAATCTAAAAGAGTTGCAATCGCAATCCCTATTTTTAGGTATTTCTACTTAGAACCTGTCGTCTGAATTTTCAGTAGAAGTAATCTTTTTATTTCGGTATGCACTCTCTCTATTATGCACTTTTGTCTCTTCTCTGTGATAAAGATATTTTGGATAATGATTTTCCCTTTTAAGATGGGGGAGGAATATGGATGAGCTGTAATTAGAAATATAAATTTAATAAAAAATTATTTTCCAAAAGGAAAGTTGTAAAAAATCTGTTTTGTGAACATAGAAAAATATGAAGTTTTTTGTGTATGTTTGTTTTCGGAAATAGTATGACAATATGCAAATGGCTTCACTTTTTTTGATTCCTGTAACTTTGGGAGACACACCGATAGATAAAGTGTTACCTCAATATAATAAAGAGATTATTTCTACTCTTAACTATTTTATTGTTGAGAATGTACGTACAGCCCGTCGCTTTTTGAAGAAATCTAATCCGGATATTGATATTGATTCCCTTACTTTTTTTGTATTGAATCAGCATACACACTTTGAGGAAATAAGTAATTTTCTTTTGCCTTTGTCTCAAGGAAATTCGGTTGGTATTATTTCAGAGGCAGGGTGTCCTGCTATTGCCGATCCGGGAGCTGATGTCGTTGCTATTGCCCAACGAAAGGGATATAAGGTAATTCCTTTGGTGGGGCCTTCTTCTATCTTATTATCACTTATGGCTTCAGGATTTAATGGACAAAGTTTTGCTTTTCATGGCTATTTACCCATTGAAGCTGTCGAGCGGTCTAAGACTTTAAAAATTTTAGAACACCGTATTTATAATGAACATCAGACGCAGATATTTATAGAAACGCCTTATCGTAATCAAAAGATGTTGGAAGATTTGATACGGACCTGTCGTCCGCAAATACGTTTGTGTGTAGCTGCTAATATAACTTGTGAAGATGAATATATTCGCACTCTTACATTGAAAGAATGGAAAGATCAGCATCCCGATTTACATAGAAAACCTTGTATATTTTTATTGTATAAGTGAAAATAGTTTTGTCCTGATTTGCTTTTTTTGAAAGGTGAGGAGAAAGCTGATTTATGATTTTTCAATTTTATAGAATAGAGAAGATTTATTTTATATTAATGTTTTAAATTAATAAATATTTCTATCTATTTATGGATGTGTCCTCTTTCTTTTTCAGAAATTTTTGTATGTTTGCGTTATTAAGGATTTAGTACCATAAAAAATTTCAGGTATTGTCATCACAGAATATAAATAAAAATGAGTCTGATTTATGGCTCTCTTTTATAGAGGGGGAGAATGAAGCGTTTTCTTCTTTATATAGGTTGTGTTATCCTAAACTATATGCATATGGTTGTCGTTTAGGAATGAGTGATGCTGAAGTTCGGGATGTTATTCAGGATATATTTCTTAAGATTTATACTCGTCCGGAATTAGTCAAAGACCGGTTTACGATAAGGGCATTTTTATTTGCTTCGATAAAGAATGCATATATCAATTTAGGAAATTATGGAGATAGATTAGTTGCGATTCAGAATATTTCTGATTTTGAATTTACATTTTCTGTTGAAAATAATGCATTAGAAGAAAAAGAAGAGAGAGAGAATATGTCGGCTTTGATAAAAAGAATTCTTGATGGTTTGACTCCTCGTCAGCGAGAGATTATTTATTTGCGTTTTTTGCATCAGATGGATTATAAAGAAATTGCTGTTATTATGAATCTATCAGAACAGGCTGCGCGTAATCTTACGCATCGGGCAATGGATAAATTACGAAAAGAAAATGATACTGGATTTTTAATTTTAATTTTATTTTGTTTAAAGTCAATTATTTAGTATTAGGTGTAAAAAATATTATAAAGAAAAATATTTTTAGTGATTACATAATAGACTTTTATTTGTATTACTAATATACAGCATAGAATAGATAATGAAAAAGACTGGGAAATATACGATAGAAGATTTTATTTTTAATCAAGAATTGGTTGATTTGGTTAAGAAAGGGGATCAAGCGGGGATTGATTTATTCCTTAGTAAATTTCCAGATGCAAAAGATTTGATTTCAGATGCTGTTGTTCTGTTGAGAAATTTGAAGATTAAAGAAGATTCTGTTCCCGAAGAACAGGTTGAAGAAGATTTGCTTCGTTTACAGGCTCTTCTCCATAAGGATAAGCAACGTCATATAGTTTGGTATAAATGGAGTGCGGCAGCTGTAATCTTTATTCTAATAAGTCTTTCATGCTTATATTATTTTTCTCAATCCTTTTGGAGTGAGCGTGATTCTATGTTTGCAATGTTAGATTCTCTGGATACGCATGTAGAGACAGTGCATATTATAGCGGGAGATGTTAAGGCAGAGATAGGAGATAATGCTATGATACGACAAACGGCAGTAGGAGATATTGTTGTTGG
The DNA here is from genome assembly GCA_000803105.1 of Coprobacter secundus. GTDB lineage: Bacteria > Bacteroidota > Bacteroidia > Bacteroidales > Coprobacteraceae > Coprobacter > Coprobacter secundus. Next base: position 82,677 of record JTDA01000012.1, on the reverse strand, counting down.
TCATAATGAGAAACTGAAGTCTGACGATATTAAAAGTGAGGTAATGCAGTTGGTCGTACCTTATGGCAAGCACTCGAAGATAAGATTCAGTGATGGGACTGTGGTTTGGGCTAATTCAGGGACAAAATTGATATATCCAAAACAGTTTGAGGCGGATGAGAGAGAAATTTACCTGGATGGGGAGATTTATCTTGAAGTAGCGAAAGATGAAGAGAGGCCATTTCGTGTTATTAGTAAAAAAGTATCGATAGAGGTATTGGGAACAAAGTTTAATGTCAATGCCTATAATACAAAATCTGACGGTTCGGTCGTTTTGGTTGAAGGTTCTGTAAAAGTTGTTTCGAAAAAGGATGAATCTTTATTGAAGCCTAACCAAGGATTCTTTTATGAGCCGATTGGTAGTGAGGTTCGTGATGTAGATGTATATCCATATATCTGTTGGAAAGATGGTATTATGGAATTAGAAGAGGAAGAGTCCTTACAAAATATTTTAGATGTACTTTCTGAGTATTATCATGTAAGTATTAAATGTGATTGTGATGTTAGTAACGAAATTTATAAGGGTAAAATCAATATAGACGGTTCTTTGGAAGAAGTTCTGTATAATTTGTCGCAATCAACAGCCTTTACTTATACTAAGAAAGGAGATTCTATATATATATCATGTAAATAATAATAAACACAGACTTTAAACCATTTTAAAATTATATATAAATAAAATAGAAAAATATACCAATAAAGAAATAATTATTTAATCTTAAATCTTTAAAGTTATGAGACATCCACCATCTTAAAAATAGTTGGGCAGTCCTTTCTATGCCTTAAGAGTCGGTATAAATCTTGCATAGATATTTTTTGAGAGTTGTTTTCGAGGCTGTTTTGCAGTTCCGGTAAGGAGAGTTGTTGTGCTCATGATGTATATAGGAACGGAAAACATAACGAAAAAAGATACAAGAAATAAGAACATGTGATTCCTTTATAGGAAAATTGGAACTGACTCTAAATGTAGCAAAGAGAATAAAAAGAACCGCATAATAATGGGCGTATTATACGGTTCGCTGAATTTAATAAACTAAAATATTCAGTGTTAATTAAAATCATTCAAATGTATGAAAAAAAAACTCTAAAGCCAAGATTGGAAACACACAAAATTTATTGTTGCAGCAATACATTAAGATATGTGCAATATTTTTGTTCTTGTGTTTGTGTGGAAATATTTCCGCTGGTGTAGTGGAGTTTAAAAGCTCTATTGTCACATTGTCTTTAAAAAAATGCCAGTTTTGAGGTGTTTTGTGCTCAGATAGAGAAGCAGACAGGTTTTGTTATTTTATATAAAAAGGAAATTGCAGCCAAGAGGGTTTCGGTAACAGCAAAGAAAGAGAGCCTTGAGGTTGTATTGAATAAAGCTTTGTCCCCTTTGAATTTAAAATTTCATATTAATGGTAAACAAATAATAGTTTCGGAAAGAAACGAAGTTAAGGCTCCAATAAAACAAAATCGTTTCAATGGGGTCGACATACAAACAGTTAAGGGTAAAGTAATAGACCAAAAAGGTGAGCCATTGATGGGGGCTGCTGTGTCTGTAAAAGGATATGATACGGGAACGATGACTGATTTGGATGGTTTATTTTCAGTAAAAGCTCCTGTCGATGGAACATTATCGATAACCTATATTGGTTATAATAAGCAGGAGGTTTCGATAGCAGGGAAAGAGAATATTACGGTAACGATGCTTGAGAGTGAGGAAACCATTGACGAAGTTGTTGTTGTCGGTTTTGGTGTACAGAAGAAAGTTAATGTAACGGGTTCGGTAGGAATGATTGATTCCAAAGCATTTGAAGAACGACCTATTTCTAATGCCGTACAAGCATTACAAGGAGTAATTCCGGGATTGAATATTACAACTTCTGGTAATGGAGGAGAATTGAATGCAACTAAAACAATAGATATTCGTGGGACTGGAACGATAGGTGGTGATTCCAAAGGGTCTCCACTAGTACTTATAGATGGTATGGAGGGTGATTTGAATTCGATAAATCCTCAGGATATCGAGTCTGTTTCTGTATTAAAGGATGCTTCGGCTTCTGCAATTTATGGGGCACGTGCACCGTTTGGGGTTATTTTGGTAACAACGAAGTCTGGACATAAAGGTAAAATGACGATAAATTATAATAATAGTTTTCGTTATAATACTCCCGTGATGATGCCTGAAATGGTAAATTCATGGGAATATGTGAATATGTTTAATGACGCGAGTTATAATAATTCAGGTTCTTATTTGTTTGATGCCTCAATGGTACAAAATATAAGGGATTATTTGGATGGAAAGATAGACCCGGCTGTTGCTATGAATATGAATGCTGATGGAAAATGGGATGAACAAACTGCTTTCGGAAATACGAATTGGCTAGATGAGTATTATCAGAAATGGTCTCATTCTCAGGAGCATAATATTAGTATCAGTGGAGGTAATGATAAGGTAACATATTATTTATCGGGAAATTATCTTGGGCAGAATGGTTTTTTACGTTATGGGACTGATACTCATGATCGTTATACAATTACGGGTAAATTTACAGCAAAAGTTACTGATTTTTTGAGTATTAGGTATAGTAATCGATTTGTTCGTACAGATTATGATAGGCCTACAATTATGAGTTCTACATTTTATAATGATGTTTTGCGTCGGGCTAAACCTTTTATTCCGGCCAAAGACCCGAATGGTTATTATAATAGTTATATTCCTGTGTTTGAGGAGGGGGGGCGTCGTAGAGAACAAGGGGATCGTATGGCACAACAGGTACAGATTACCTTAACTCCTTTAAAAAATTGGAATATTGTTGCAGAAATGAATGCCAATATTTATAATAGTTGGCAACACGAGGTAGCAAATCGAGTAAATGGACATTATGCTAATGATCCCGATAAAGTGTATCCTGCTTATATTTATACATCAAATTATGGCGGTCATGAATCTGTTTATGAGTACGCTTATCGAAATACGTATTTGAATCCTACTTTTTATACTAACTATACTCATTCGTTTAAAGACCGTCATAACATTGGAGTAATATTAGGATTTCAATATGAAAGTAACAAAAATCGGGATTTGGATGGAAAAAGAAAAGATTTAGTTTCTTCAGACCTCCCTGTGTTGGATCTTACTACAAATACAGAAGATATCACAGTAGGCAGTGCATATAATGAATGGGCTACTGCAGGTTTCTTTGGTCGTATAAATTATGATTATAAGGGAAAATATTTATTGGAGGTAAGTGGTCGTTATGATGGAACTTCAAGATTTCGGAGAGATAATAGATGGGTGTTTTCTCCTTCTTTTTCTTTAGGATGGAATATCGCTCAAGAACATTTTTTTGAAAGAGCAAATGCTTTTATTGATGTTTTGAAGCCTCGATTTTCGTATGGTTCTCTGGCTAACCAAAATGTAACAAGTTTATATCCTACTTACCAGACTATGGCTACTTCTACGGCAGGAGGGCATTGGTTACTTCCTGGAACAGAAGCTCCTGTACAGCCAAATATAGCTAATGCTCCATCTAAGATGATTTCTACAACATTGACTTGGGAAAAGATAGAAACTATGAATATTGGTTTAGACTGGAGTGCGTTTAAAAATCGTTTTACAGGATCATTTGATTATTTTATTCGTAAAACGTTAGGTATGGTAGGACCTGGAGTAGAATTACCGGCTACTTTAGGTGTTGCTGTTCCCCGAACCAATAATTCTGAATTGAAAGCTTCAGGTTGGGAATTGGAAGTCTCTTGGAGAGATCGTATACGTGATTTCTCATATGGTATAAGACTTAATATTTCGGATGCGAGAACTAAGGTTGTGAAATATCCTAATCCGACTGGATTGTTGTCTTCTTATGTAGAAGGTACTTATTTGAATAATTATTATGGTTATACGACTATAGGTATTGCAAAAACAGATGAGGAAATGCAAGCTCATTTAGCATCTTTGCCGAATGGTGGACAGAGTGCCTTATTTGCAACTTGGACTGCGGGAGATATTATGTATAAAGACATAAACGGGGATGGAAAGATTTCTTCAGGGAATAATACAATTTACGATATGGGGGATAAGAAGCTTATTGGAAATTCTACTCCACGTTTTCGTACAGGTATCAATATAGATATGGCTTGGAAAGGTATTGACCTTTCAATGTTTTGGCAGGGTGTTCTGAAGCGAGATTATTTTCCGGAAGATAAGAGTAGTGATAAAAGAGGTGTTGACCTCGTTTTTTGGGGTATAACAAAAGGTGGAAAAGATTGGTCGACAGGATTTAAACAACATCTTGATTATTTTAGAGATGACCCGGATTCTCCTTTAGGCTTGAATTTGGATGCTTATTATCCGAAACCTATGTTTAATAATCAGAATAAGGCTATTCAGACTCGTTATATGCAAAATGCAGCTTATTTACGGTTGAAAAATTTGCAGGTTGGCTATACTTTTCCGGAACGTTTAACCAAGAAAATTTTTGTTCAGAAATTCAGGATTTATTTCTCGGGAGAGAATTTGCTGACTTTTACAAAATTGTCAAAGACAATGGATCCAGAAACTGCAGGTATAGGAGGACGTGGAGGTACGGTATATCCTTTATCTAAAACTTATTCATTTGGTTTGAGTGTGAATTTTTAAAACATGTCTTTATATGAAAATAAGTAAATATATTATTCTGTCGGGGTGTTTTTTAGCTGTTATTGCTGGCTGCAATGACAATTTGGATATTGAGCCATTATCAAGTGTTACACCTGAAAAGTATTTGTGGACGGAGGAACAACTGGCTGCATATACGATTAATTACTATACTTCGAGTTCGTATGAGGCAGGTTCTTCTTCTACAGGAGGGATGTTGGATTCATATGGAGAGGGAGATCCTACCAAAAGTTCGTATTTTTTAGATACTTACACTGATAATTCGGTGGGCAAAAGTTTAGATAATAGGTATCTGCCTGGTTTTCTGCGCGTTGGTGACTCAGGAGGTTACTGGACATTTAGTAATATTTATAAGTTGAATTATTTTCTTGAGACTGTTCTTCCTCGGTTTAAAGCTGGAGAAATAACTGGGAATCAAGATAATGTGAAACACTATATAGGGGAAGGCTTCTTTTTGAGAGCTCATGAATATTTTTTCCGTTTGAGAAAATTAGGAGATTTTCCTATTATAAAAAAAGTTCTGCCTGATGATCAGTCAGTATTGACCGAGGCTTCGAAACGTAGTCCTCGGAATGAAGTAGCTCGGTTTATCCTTTCGGACCTTGATGAGGCTATTGGATTATTATCGAATAGTCCTGTTGGTGGAAAGGCTCGAATAACAAAAAATGCTGCTTTGCTGTTGAAAGCTCGGGTCGCACTTTTCGAGGCTACTTGGTTAAAATATCATGCTGGAACATCACAAGTACCTAATGGTCCAGGTTGGCCTGGGGCAGAAAAGGATTATAATAGAGGGTACCAGTATCCATCTGGGAGCCTTGAGAATGAAGTGGATTTTTTCTTAACGGAAGCAATAGATGCATCTAAACAAGTGGCTGATGCTTTTACATTGACTCCAAATAATAAAATTATACGTGAGAAATCAGGTGACGCAGTAAATCCATACTACGATATGTTTGCGGGAAAAGATCCTTCTTCATATTCCGAAGTAATTATGTATCGGTTATATAATTCTGGTTTGAAGATTAAACATGGTTATAACCAAGGGGTATTCTATGGTTATTCAAAGGGGTATACCAATCAATTTGAGAAAGCTTTTTTAATGGAAAATGGTCTTCCTTATTATGATAGTGATTCTGAGTATGCTGGTGATGATTATGTGGGTGATACGAAGAAAAAACGGGATTGGAGATGGCGCCTGTTTATGAAAGCTCCGGGTGAAGTGAAAGTTATAGAGAATGCTACAGCCATTATAAAATATCCTGATCCACCGGAAGTAGACAAGTCTGATTACACTAAATCGACATCGACAGGCTATTTATTAGGGAAAGGTGCATCTTATGATTATAATATGTCGGTGAGCGATGAAACAGCGTTTGTAACTTTTCGTGCAGCAGAAGCTTATCTTATTTACATGGAGGCTTATTATCTGAAATATAATTCATTGGATGATAAGGCTAAGAAGTATTGGAGAGATTTGCGTAATCGTGCTGGTGTAGACCCTGATTTCCAGAAAACTATTGATGCTACTATTATGACAAAAGAAGCAGAGTTAGATTGGGGGGCTTATTCTCATGGGCAGATTGTAGATGCAACTTTGTATAATATTCGTCGTGAGCGTCGGTGTGAATTAATTGGTGAGGGCTTTCGATATGATGATCTTATCCGTTGGAGAGCTTTGGACCAGTTGAATGGATTTCAATTAGAAGGTTGTAAAATTTGGGGTCCGATGAAATCTCTTTATGGAGACCGTTTGGTTACAGACCAAACTGATCCGAGTAAGAATAATGTTTCTTCACCATCTTTAAGTGAATATATTCGTCCATTTCAGAGAACAACAGATAATAATAATTATTATAATGGGTTGTTTTTCTGTAATGCTCATTATCTATCACCGATAGCAGTTAAGCATTTTTTATTGACTACGTCTGACGGAAAGACTATATCTACGTCTCCGATTTACCAAAATCCGGGTTGGTCGACTACTGTCGGAGAGGGTGCGAATCTCGATAAGTAAATATGTAAAAAATATTTGTATTATAATATTGCCGGGCCGGAGAATTCTGGCCCGGTTAAGATAATCATTATGTTTAGAAAACTCTTTTTTTTGATTATTGTATCAGGATTCTTTTGTATATCGAGTGCCCAAGTAAGAGAGGTAGAGCCTGAAAGGATTAGAGATTTGGTTTGTTTTTGGAATTTTGAAAAACTAAAAGGTCCTTGGAAAGCTGTTTCTGGTAAATCTTATTGGTTACGGGAAGGAGCATCTTCTGTAAAAAGTGTAGAAGATGGTTTATGGAATAATAGGTCTGTATTATTGACGGAAGGACAATGGTTATATATCCCGGCGGAGGAGTGTTCTGCATTGAATATATGTGGAAAAAATGCACAAATATCAGTTGTTGCTTGGATAAAGAGAAAGAAGAAAAAGGTAAAACAATGTGAGGCTGTTGCAGGTATGTGGAATGAAACAGATAAAAAAAGGCAATATGGTCTGTTTTTGAATCTTGGGATTTGGAATAGCAGACAACAAGTCGGTGGTCATATCTCCGGAGTGGGAGGGCCTACAAATGGTTATAAGTATTGTATGGATGCAGCTATTGGACAATCTCAAGTACCTTTGGAAATATGGCAGTGCATTGGTATGACGTATGATGGGAGTGAAATTAGAGTATATCTGAATGGTGTGTTGGATAGACGGGAAAAGCAAAATCCTTATTATTATGATAAAGGTATTTTTTGTGTTTCAGGCTCAAAAGTTGATTTTACAGTAGGAGCGGTTAACCGTTCTGGTGAAATGGGGAATTTTTTTGTCGGACAGATAAGTGGAATTGCAGTATATAATCGAGCTTTGGATGGAGAGGAGATGCGCTATTTATCTTCGAATATTTTGTCAGATAGATAGATTTTTATCTTTTGGCAAAGCGGAAAAATATGTCTTTGGACCTATCCCGAACGATATATTTATATGAGATATCTGTCAGTGTTTTTAGTTTATAATTTAAAAATATTTATATATGAATAGACGAGAATCATTGAAAAGAATGATGTATGCCACACTTGCTTTGGGGTTGGCTCCTTTATTGAAAGCTTGTAAAGATGCTCCCGGAAAGATTTTAATTGTTTCGGGATGGCAGGATGTAAATATAGGTGATATCGCACATACTCCCGGGTTGTTGACCGTTTTACAGACTTTCTTGCCCAATACTAAGTTAGTTTTGTGGGAGAAGAATGTGGGACAGGAGGTGAGATCATGGTTACAGAAAAATTTTCCAAAGGTGGAAATTATTCAGGGAACAGTCGAAAAAGATGGTTCGGTTTATCAAATGGAAATTTTGGAATCTTTTAAAGATTGCGATTTGATGATTCATGGTTCAGGGCCGTCTATTGTAGGACAGAGTAATTTAGAAGCTTGGGTAAAATACACAGGAAAACCATTTGGCATTTTCGGTACGACGATAGGAGATGTAGATGATAGGTTGAAGTCTCTTTTGTTGAAAGCATCATTTATCTTTACTCGGGAAACAGCGTCAATTGAAGTTCTGAAAGAGGCCGGTATAATGGGTAAGCACATTTCTTTTGTACCGGATGCAACATTCTTCTTTCATTTGCATAATGATGAACTTGCCGCCTCTTTCCTTAAAGAAAAAGGGTTGGAAAAAGGTAAGTTTATTTGTGCCGTTCCTCGGTTAAGAAAGACACCTTATTATTTAATCAAGAATCGTCATAAATGGACGGAGGAAGCTATACAGAGAGTTGAAGATTTGAATAATAGATATAAAGAAGTCGATCACGCCAAGTTGAGAGAAGCATTGATAGCTTGGGTACGAGGAACGGGAAATAAGGTATTACTATGCCCTGAAATGACATATGAGGTGGATATTATGGATGAGTTGCTTTATAATCCGTTACCTGATGACGTGAAACCCTTTGTAGAGAAAAGAGGATATTGGCTTCCTGATGAAGCAGCATCTGTATATGCTCGGGCATTCGCTGTCTTGAGTTTTGAATGTCATTCACCTATTATTGCTGCAGCTAATGGAGTTCCTTTTTTTTATTTACGACAGCCGCATGATACAATTAAGGGACAAATGTATTATGATTTGAATTTTAGTGATTGGATTTTTGAAATAGAGGAGACAACGGGAAAGGAAATTGCTGATCGCCTACAAGGAATGTGGCGGAATTATTCGGAGGCATGCAATCGAGTTGCCTCAGAAGTCAAAAAAATAGGAGATATGTACAAAGTAGCGAGCCGTGTAGTTGCAGATGTTCTGAGTTGTTAATATGTGGAGGTAACAAAATGAAGAAATCGATTTTATTTTATTTAGTGTTATTGTTTTCTTTTTCTGTATATGCTCAAAGAGAAAAAAAAGACGTGTTTGCTCCCGAATATGTTCGAAATATCATGTTGAAAACTGTAAGATGGCAATTTTCTAATCCATATCATGGCGCTCGAGACTGGACAAATGCAGCCTTTTATGCAGGTGCTTTTGCTGCTTGGGAGGTAACGGGCGAAAATGAAATTTATGACAAATTAATGTCTATTGGGCAGAATTTGCGGTGGAGGCCGGCCCGGCGTTGGTATCATGCTGATGATATAGCTGTGTGTCAGAATTATATCGATTTGTATCGTACGGTTGGTAAAAGAGAAATGATACAGCCGACTATAGATACTTTAGCATTGTTTATCTCACGCCCTTATCCGGCTAAAAAGAAAGCAGTAGAGGTTATCAAGTTATGGTGGTGTGATGCTTTATTCATGGCTCCTCCTGTATTTGTCAAATTGGGTATTACATTAAATAACCCTATCTATCTTGAATTTAGTGATATTTATTTCAAAGAAGCATATGATTTACTTTATGATAATAATGAAAAGTTATTTTTTAGGGATTTGAACTATGTGGTTCGTAATGATAAGAGGAATCTATTGGAAGCTAATGGTAAACCGATATATTGGTCTCGTGGTAATGGATGGGTAATGGGTGGTTTAGTACGTATTCTGCAGGAGCTTCCTGCCGATTATAAGATGCGTTCTTTCTATGAATCTCTTTTTAAAGAGATGGCATCTCGGGTTATAGAATTACAGCAAAAAGATGGATTATGGCGGGCAAGTCTTTTGGACCCTGAGTCGTATCCGGGAGGGGAAGTCAGTGGTTCAGGATTTTTCTGCTATGCTTTGGCATGGGGAATCAATAACGGTTTGTTAGATGAGGAATTGTATAGACCTTTTGTGGAGAGAACTTGGAAAGCATTGAATCAGTGTGTCAGTCCTGAAGGACGTGTAGGTTGGGTACAACCTATAGGTGCCGATCCTCGTAAAAATTTTAGTGAAGATAGTTGGGAAGTGTATGGCACTGGAGCATTTTTGTTGGCGGGGAGTGAAATTATAAAAATGAAATGACAATATCAAGATAATCTGATTATGGAGAGGCGGGAATTTTTGAATATGGGTCTATTAAGTGTAGGAGGTGTATTGATAGGTCCGGAATTTACGTATGCAGAGACATTGAAAGAAATTTCAGATTCATTGCACAATACTTCAGGTTTCTATGATCTTGTTATCAATGGAGCCGGGATGGCTGGTTTTTATGCTGCTATAGAGGCTTCGAAACGTGGGTTGAAAGTCTTGATTTTGGATAAACGAACTTCTCCGGGATTTGATATTGCAGGAAAACGACGTTTATGGTTGAATACGAATGGGATTCGGGAGTGGGATGATGCCATGATTGATTTGTTTTGTCCTGAAGGAGAGAGAAATGAAATAGGAGAGCCTGCATTGTCAGGGGTTGCCCGGAGTTGTTATAAAAACGAACTTCTTCTGTTTGCAGGAAGTCTAAAAAAAGGTATGCTGCGTTCGTTATTGGTGAATGGAATAGATGTATTGTTGATGACGGATATATGGGGCGTTGTAGTAGATAATCAAAATCAAGTTTGTGGTGTCACCATAGCCAGTAAACATGGACTATATTTTGTCTCTTGCGGTAGTTTTTTAGATGTTTCGGATGGTAGCCTTTTTACAAGAGGAGTACTTGGTCTTGCATATGAAATAAAAGAAGCCGGTTTTGTAGTTGAGTTGGAGGGTGTATCTCCAGAATGTCCGAATATTTTATCTGTAGATACATCATGGGGCATTTCTGATAATTGTGTGAAATTGCATAAAGGAAAAAAGTTCCCAGATCAGTACTTGTTGGAATTTAGGTTTCGTGTATCTACAAATGATTTGAGTTGTATTGAACGTCAGGCTCGATTGTTGGCCGCAGAAATAGGAAAGAGATTGCCGGAACTTAGTCCTTTTTTATCTGAATCGAAAATTCGTTATTGGGCATTAGAAAGCTCATTATCTGTAGTAGGAGATATTGATGAAACAATGTTTCCGAAAGGATATCATATGTTTACAGCTCCAGAGATATATACCGATTGCGAAGACTTGAGTAGCCTTTATGTGAATATGCGGAAAGTGACAGGAATGATGCCTCGTTATCATAATGACCGTAAAGGAAAGTTTGTAATATATGTAGGAGGTAAAACTGTTTTTGCTTGTGGAGATGTTGTCAGGGAAGATGGATTTAAATTACCGTTGTATGACTATATCCCCAAACGACTGAGTGTAACAGAGGAAAATGTCCCTTTATTGATTGCCGGAGGCGGGACAGCAGGAACTGCTGCAGCTTTAGGTGCAATGCGTAAAGGAATGACGCCATTAGTCGTAGAGTATTTCAATGATTTGGGAGGGACGAAGACTGTTGGAGGGGTCTCAAGCTATTATTTTGGTTTTAAAGACCATAAGTTAATAAAAGAGTTGGAAGTACAAATAAAGTCTGTTGCTGATACCTATCATTTAAAAACAACTATTCCTCGAAGTTTTTATTTTCTGAAAAAATTGTCAGAAGCGGGAAATTCTGTTATACATGGAGCAATTGTCTGTAATGTATCAATGAAAGGACGAAGTGTAGATAGTGTGCTTCTTTGTGAAAATGGTCGATTGCGACGAATATTTGCTCGTCTTGTTGTTGATGCAACAGGAGATGGAGATATTGCTTACTTTGCCGGTGCTAAATATAAGATGGGAGATTCGCGTATGGGGATAACGCAGAATTATAGCCATTGGGATATTCCGTTTAGACCTAAAGTAAAAAATTATAATCGTGATTATGATATTATTGATAATACATTGATATCTGAAGTGCAAAGAGGATTATATCTGTCACATTATGAATCTCATTTTTATGATTTTTATCCGATGCTTGCCGTGAGGGAGTCTCGACGACCTGACGCGTTGCACTGTTTGAGTATAGTGGATATTGTGAATAAATCCGTTTTTCCAGATACGATAGTTCAGTCTCGGAGCGATTATGATCCTCATTATTTTTCCAGTTCTGAGTTGTCTCGATGTGCTTTTTTGTTACCTCATTTTGATAATGGTTCGAGAGTAAATATTCCTTATCGTTGTATTGTTCCTAAAGAAATAGATGGGCTATTATTATCTGGAAAAGCTATTGGACAGACATATAAAGGTTTACAATTTACTCGAATGTCGGCTGATGTTACAGTTTTAGGGTATGTTTCCGGTATGATTGCTGCTGATATTGTAAAAACGGGTGTTCGACCTCGTGATTTTGTAGTAAATGATATTTGCAAAGAGTTAAAAGCAATAGGATATTTATCCGATGATGTAGGTGTATCTCGGACATCAGATACAAATGATATCATTAACCAGCTTTTAGCAGGAAATAATTATAGTTGGTTATCTTGTTGCCTACAAAATAGGGCAGAGATATTGCCTTTGTTAAAGAAAGAGTATCAATTGTCAAAAGCATTGGTTTTAGCCAAGGCATTAGCATGGTTTGGTGACTGTTCGGGAACGAAGCAGATTCGGGATGAACTGGAATATTTATATGAGCAAGAATTAATCAAGGGACATTCATCGGCCTATTATGAAGAATATGACGGTACGAATTTGTATTGGCATATCAATCAGGATATCGCTTTACTTGGAATGTCCGGGGATAGAGATAACCATATAATTGTGGGTCGTATATTATCTGGGACTACGAGTGGAGGCCGGAGAGTTCCTGCAAAAGATGCTTATAACGAAGGACGCATAGATTTGCAACTTATTCCATATTATAACCGTATAATCAATCTTTGTTTTTATGCAGAGCGTAATCCTTCACATTTGTTTATCCATGGGTTTGAGAAGCTATTGGACGATGTTAATATTGGGGGGTTCAAAACAACTTGCTATAAAGAAACTCGTTGGCGATTGTATAGTGCTAATTTGGAACTTTTTATTGCTGCGGCATTGGCCCGATGTGGTTCTGTTAGAGGGATACAAGTGTTACTGGACTATTTAGACGATATTCATTCCGATTTTAGACGATTTGCTCGGAAAGAACTTTTTGCAATACTGAAGAAAGATTGTGAATATGATATAGTTGCATGGAAAAGACAGATAGATAAACAAACGTTTCCTCTACGTATTACTCCATTAGTAAAAGATATAGAAATTTAGATTGGATTTAAAGTAAGAAAAATGTTTATGGGACGATTGATTTTAGTTTTGTTATTTTTTTGTAATGTGACAGTTGTTTTTTCTCAAAAGGTGTTTTCCTTGTACTCTCCCGATAATTGTTTAGAAGTAAGAATCAATATCGGTGAAAAGATGGAATATTCTGTTTGGAAAGGAGGTGAGAGGTTGCTTTGTAATTCATCTTTGTCCATGTTATTGGGAGACGGGCAAAAGTGGGGGCACCGAGCTTTGGTTCGTAAGATACAGAGAAGGAAGGCTGATAGGAATATTTCATCTCCCTTTTATAAAAAAGCCCATGTGAAAGATTGTTATAATGAACTTGAATTGCATTTTCGGGGTGATTATGGAGTTATATTTCGTGCTTATAATGATGGTGTAGCGTATCGTTTTATATCTACGGGTAAGAAGTCATTTGTCGTGAAGGAGGAGACTGTAGAATATTGTTTTCCGGATGACTGGAAATCTCATGTCGCTTTTGTCCGGACACAGGGTTACCATAAAAATAATTTGAGTCAGGAAGGTAGTTTTGAAGACCAATTTTTTAAATCTTTTGTAAATACATATTCTCATGTTTCATTATCAGAATGGGATAGAGGACGTTTGGCTCTTGTTCCGATAGTTGTAAGCCCTGGAGACGAATCTGCTATTTGTATTGCAGAGTCTGATGTATTGAATTATCCTGGATTGTATTTTAACCGTTCAGATAATAAAAATGTCATCCGAGGTGTGTTTGCTCCTTATCCTAAGGAGATTCGTCAGGGTGGATTTAATGATTTACAAGGAGTTGTATATTCCCGAGAGCCATATATAGCACGTTGTGAAGGAGCAAGGTCTTTTCCTTGGCGGGTATTTATAGTTGCGAATCAGGAGTGTCAGTTAGCTGATAATGATATGATATATCGTTTAGCTTCTCCATCTTGCATTGAGGATATATCATGGATAAAGCCGGGTAAGTGTGCATGGGAATGGTGGAATGATTGTAACCTCACAGGCGTGGATTTTCGTACAGGATTAAACAATGAGACATATCGGTATTTTATTGACTTTGCTTCATCCCACGGACTTGAATATCTGGTGATTGATGAGGGGTGGTCAGCTCGTGGTCAGGCAGATTTATTTAGTGTGGTACCGGAAATCGATTTAGAAGACCTGATTTATTACGCACGTCAGAAAAATGTAGGTATAATTCTTTGGGCAGGTTATTATGCGTTTTACCGCAATATGGAAGCAGTGTGCCGTTATTATTCAGAATTGGGTGTAAAAGGATTTAAGATAGACTTTATGGACCGCAACGATCAATTGATGGTTGCATTTCATGAAGAAGCTGCCCGTGTTGCAGCTAAATATAAACTTTTGATTGATTTTCATGGAACGTATCCTCCTACAGGACTTCAACGAACATATCCAAATGTGGTTAATTTCGAGGCTGTACAAGGTCTTGAACATATGAAGTGGGCTGCTCCAAGTGTAGATCAAGTTACACATGATGTAACGATTCCGTTTATACGTATGGTTGCAGGGCCCTTTGATTATACTCCAGGGGCAATGAGGAATGCTATCAAATCTTTTTATAGACCCAATCGTTCATATCCGATGAGCCAAGGTACTCGTTGTAGGCAGATGGCCGAATATGTTGTGTTTGAATCTCCTTTATCAATGTTGTGTGATAGCCCTACTGAATATGAGAATGATAGTGTGTGTACGGACTTTATAGTTGATATCCCTACAGTCTGGGATAGCACGATAGTATTGAATGGCAAAATAGGAAAGTATGTGACTATTGCCAGGAAAAAAGGAAATGTATGGTATGTAGGTGCTATGACAGATTGGTCGTCAAGAAAATTGTCTTTAGACCTTTCGTTTTTGGATAAAGGAGATTATGTGATGGAAATGTTCCAAGATGGGAAGAATGCTGACCGTGTTGCGACCGATTATAAAAGAGTAATGGGGATAGTACCTGATAATCGTAGAATAAATATAGATATGGCTCCTGGTGGAGGGTGTGTGTTTAGGGTTTCAAAAAAGTAAATTGATATTATAATTATGAATAAATTCTTTTTTTTATTAATGATGCACTGTTGTGCTTGTATAATGGTCGCTCAGACAAGTTTACCTGTTTATCTTGATGAAACTGAAAGTATAGAAGAGAGAATTGGAGATATCCTTTCGAGAATGACTTTAGAAGAAAAAGTCGATATGATACATGCTCAATCGAAATTCAGTACAAAAGGATGTCCCCGTTTGGGCATTCCTGAGTTGTGGATGAGTGATGGTCCTCATGGTGTTAGAATGGAAATTGCTTGGGATAGCTGGAAACATGCAGGATGGACAAATGACTCGTGTACCGCTTTCCCTGCTCTGACTTGCCTTGCTGCGACATTTAACCCGGAACTTGCTTGGAAATATGGAAAAGCGGTAGGAGAAGAGGCCCGTTTTCGGAAAAAAGATGTGCTTTTGGGGCCAGGTGTGAATATTTACCGAGTGCCTTTAAATGGGCGTAATTTTGAATATATGGGAGAAGATCCTTATCTCGCATCTCGTATGGTTGTTCCTTATATTCAGGGGGTACAATCTAATGGTGTGGCAGCATGTTTAAAGCATTTTGCTTTGAATAATCAAGAGTCAAATCGTAAACAGGTTAATGTAGAGGTGAGTGATCGGGCTTTGCGGGAGATATATTTGCCGGCATTTAAAGCCGGTGTGGAAGAAGGAAAAGTCTGGATGGTGATGGGTGCATATAATAAGTTTAGAGGCAAATTTTGTAGTCATCATGAGTTTTTGTTGCAGAAAATACTGAAAGGAGAATGGCAATTTGATGGGGTTGTGGTAACTGATTGGGGGAGTGCTCATGATACGCGGGAGGCAGCCTTGTATGGTTTAGATATGGAGATGGGGACTGGTACGGATGGACTGACTAAAAATACTCCTTTGGCGTATCAGGATTATTATCTTGCAAAACCTTATCTTAAAATGCTTCGTAGTGGAGAGCTACCTTTAAGTTCTTTAGATGATAAAGTGAAGCGGGTATTACGATTATGTTTAAGGACGAATATGGATCGTAGACGTCCTTATGGTTCATTAGCTACTCAAGAGCATGCAGATATTGCTCGTCAGATTGCAGAGGAGGGGATTGTCCTATTGAAAAATGATAATCACTTTTTCCCGATAAAACGAGGCAAATATAAAAAAATTGCAGTTATTGGCCAGAATGCTGTCCGTTCTTTGACAGTAGGGGGCGGTTCTTCAGAATTGAAAGCGAAAAAGGAGATTTCTCCATTAGAAGGTTTGATGTCCATATATGGAAAGAAAAATATTTATTTTTCAATGGGATATACATCTGGTCCGAGTAAGTTTCATCCACAATTGCCCGCAGTTGATAAAGCTGATTCTTTACGTTATGCTGCAATTGCATTAGCAAAAGATGCTGATATCGTTTTATTTTTTGGAGGGCTGAATAAAAATTATAAGCAAGATTGTGAAGGCGTAGACCGTACATCTTATGGATTACCTTACGGGCAAGACCAGCTTATTCGGGAGATATTGAAAGTAAATAAGAATGTCGCTGTTGTACTTATAAGTGGTAATGCTGTGTCGATGCCTTGGATAGATGATATACCGGCAGTCGTACAATCATGGTATCTTGGTTCTGAATCAGGAAATGCAATGGGGAGAGTAATTGCAGGAGATGTAAATCCTTCAGGGAAACTTCCTTTCAGTATACCGGTGAGGTTGGAAGATAATGGAGCTTGCTCGTTCGGAGCCAGTTCATATCCTGGTGATGGAACGAATGTATATTATAAAGAGGATATTTTGGTTGGGTATCGTTGGCATGATACACAGAAGATTCCGGCCCTTTTTCCCTTTGGTCATGGATTGTCATATACAGAATTTGCGTATGGTGAACTTAAGACCGATAAGAAGATATATGATAAAGATGAAAATATTGTATTATCTCTTAAGCTGACAAACAGAGGTAAATGTGGCGGAGCAGAATCAGTCCAAATTTATGCAGGTCAGTCTCACCCGTCTGTATTAAGGCCGATAAAGGAGTTAAAAGCGTTTAAGAAAGTATTTTTATTACCGGGAGAGTCAAAAAATGTAACATTTTCTATTCCTGCGAAAGAGTTGGCTTTTTATGATGAAATATCGAAAATGTGGATAGTGGAATCTGATTGTTTTACATTTTTCTGTGGTGCGTCTTCGACTGATATTCATGATACTGTTTCAGTAAATATTCGATAAATATTATAATATGAAATACCGGTATGTTCTGTATATGGCAGTGATAAATATATCGTTGTCTCTTGCAAAATCACCAGTGATTGATGTCGGTGATATTGCTGAAGTACGTGATTTTATAAAGAAGTCTTGGGAAAAGACAGTACGATTTTCTCCAGAAGATTCGGGGCAGCATATTGGATTGCCTTATAGGTATACTGTTCCGAGTATAAGTGATTCTTTTCAAGCATTGTACTATTGGGATACCTATTTTACAGGAGAGGGTTTGATTTTAGATGGGCACATTGATTTGGCTATTTCCAATGTAGAAAATATGCTTTATTTGGTTGAGCGGTATGGAAAGATGTTGAATGGGAATAGAACTTTTTTTGAAAATCGCTCACAGCCTCCATTTTTGAGCATGATGATAGAGAGTATTTATCGTAAGACTTTTGATAAAGAATGGCTTGCTCGAGTGTTGCCGAATTTGGAAAAAGAATATTTGTTCTGGATGACTCACCGAATGACACCGGTGGGATTGAATCGATATTCGAATGAAGCTACTTTGGCTCAAAAAAGACGAATTGTAGATGTATTGAAGAAAAGATTAGGTCCTAATTTTAGAAAGAAAGTAGAATATTTATCGGAGGGAAAACAACTGGAAATAGCTTCTCATTATATTGCAGAGGCCGAATCAGGATGGGATTTTACACCTCGTTTTGATATGCGTTGTGAAGATTTTTGTCCTGTTGATTTGAATTCGAATCTATATTATTATGAGAAGAATTTTGAATATTTTGCTTATGAGCTTGGAAATATATCTGAGGCTAAAATATGGGCAAAGAGAGCTGAAAGACGTCGATGGTTGATGTATAATTACATGAGAGATAAAGATACCGGAATGTATTATGATTATGATTTTATTAATGATAAGCGTTCGGATATTATTTCTGCTGCAGTTTTCCATTTGTTGTATGCCGGAGTTGTTTCGAAACGAGAGGCTCGGAGGCTGAAAGAGTTTGCTTTAAAATCATTAGAGTATCCGTATGGTATTGTTGCTTGTGAAAAAAGAGATTATGGTTTTAATTATCAGTGGTCTTATCCGAATGGCTGGGCTCCTTTTCAGTTTATTGCGATGAAGGGTTTGGAGCGTTATGATTTTTGTGATGACGCTTTGCGTATTGCTTTGGGATATGTATCTATGGTTGTGTCTACCTATAAAGTGACTCATAATTTATGGGAGAAATATAATGTAGTAGAAGGGAATACAAATGTAATGAATGAATATGAAATGCCTTCTATGGTAGGTTGGACGGCCGGAGTTTTTTCATGGGCAGTTGAGTTTATAGATAGGATTATATGAATGGTGCTATGTTGTTTTTTAGAAGTAATATTTTAAGGTTGTGTCTGTCGGTCATTATTTTGGGGGGAATATTATTTCCTCTTATGGGCAGTCAACCGATTATTTTCCCTCATTTGAAAGGAAAATTTGCTCCAGAGAGAGTTGGAACTAAATTAAGCGAACGTTATTTGGCATCGGAGCATATGTTGTATGCGAAAACAATTCATTATGCCGAGGTGTGCACATGGTATGGAGCTGTAAGATTTGCAGAAGCTTCCGGCAAAGAAGAGTTGTTGCAGAAGTTGATAGCTCGTTTTGAACCGTTATTGGATAATCGTAGAGATTTGTTGCCTCTAATAGGATATAAAGAGAACTTTAATAATTATGTTGATTTCAATATGTTTGGCTGTTTACCTCTGGAGTTGTACCGGATAACAGGTCGGAAAGTATTTTTTGATATAGGTATACCGTATGCTGATTCACAGTGGTCTTTGCCGGATTTTGCAACGGAGAAGCATCGAGAATATCTTCGTAAAGGTTTTACGTGGCAGACTCGTCTTTGGATTGATGATATGTATATGATAACGGTTGTACAAGCAAAAGCTTATCAAGTGACTGGAGATGTGAAATATATCGATAGAGCTGCAAAGGAAATGGTGTATTATTTGGAAAAATTGCAGCGACCTAATGGCCTGTTTTATCATGCTCCGGATGTCCCTTTTTATTGGGCCAGAGGTAATGGTTGGATGGCTGCGGGAATGGCAGAGCTTCTTTGTTATTTGCCCGATAATCATGAGTGTCGTGCTTATATTATGGAGGCATATCGGAAGATGATGGAGACATTAAAGTTATATCAGCATGAAGACGGGATGTGGGGACAGTTGGTAGACCGTGAAAATATATGGCCTGAAACATCGGGCTCTGCTATGTTTGTATATGCAGTCATTACAGGAATAAAACAGGGTTGGTTGGATAGTGAAGTATATATGGATGTAGCGATGAAAGGTTGGAAATCATTAGTCTCTTATATCAATGATAAAGGTGATTTAACCGAGATATGTGTGGGAACGGGAAAGAAAAATAGTGAATCTTATTATTATGAGCGTCCCAGGAAAGCCGGAGATTTTCATGGACAAGGGCCCATGCTTTGGTGTGCAGCAGCTTTAATCGAAAAATAGCAAATTAAAAGATGATATAATGAAAATTCAGAGTTTTGTGTTATCCCTGATATGCTTGATGTGTATGGTTGAGACAAAAGCACAATCATCACATCTTGCCCGTAGATTGATAGAAGTAAAAGTTGTTCCCAATCATGCTGATTGGAACTATAAAGTAGGAGAGTCGGTAAAAGTAAATGTTTGGATACTTCGTAATGATGTTCCATTGGAAGACTTGGCATTTGAATATGAAATATCGGAAGATATGATGCCTGTTCGGGAGAAGGGATTAGGCAGAAGTGCAAAAGATGGAAAAATGATTGAGATGGGAACGTTATGGAAACCGGGTTTCTTACGTTGTATTGTGAAAGTCAAATATGATGGACGAATATATACAGGTATGGTGACAGCAGCTTTTGATAAAGAGAATATTGTACCTGAGACGAAATTCCCCGATGATTTTCAAGTATATTGGAATGATATAGTTGGCGAAGCTTCAAAATTGCCAATGGATACAAAAATGGAGCTTTGGCCCGAGAGATGTACAGATAAAGTTAATGTTTATCGAGTTAATATACAGAACTATCCTGAAAAAGCCCGTTTATACGGCATATTATGTGTACCGGTGGCAAAAGGAAAATATCCGGCGGTTTTACGGGTCCCCGGAGCAGGAGTTCGTTCATATAAAGGTGATGTAGACAATGCTGCTCGTGGTATGATTACTTTTGAGATAGGGATACATGGCATTCCTGTCAATTTGCCGGATGAAGTTTATAAAAGTTTATATAGTGGCCCCTTGAGGGAATATATGGTATTTAATTCTGATGACAGGGATTTATATTATTATAAACGAGTGTATCTGGGGTGTGTAAGAGCTGTTGATTTTTTATGTTCCTTATCTCAGTATGATGGACAAAATATGTTTGTTATAGGAGGAAGTCAAGGGGGAGCTTTATCTATAGTAACAGCAGCTTTAAACCGGAAAGTATCAGCCATAATTGCTTTTTTCCCGGGACTTTGTGAAATGACGAGAAACAGCAATGTTGAAGGAGGTGGATGGCCACATATATCTAAATCTGGCATTGATATTACCTCTCGGAAAATCAAAAATTTGGCATACTTTGACGTTGTCAATTTTGCAAGGATGATTAAGGTGCCGGGATTTTATTCTTTTGGTTATAATGATATGACCTGTCCTCCTACATCCGTATGCGCTGCAATTTATGAAATTGAAGCACCTAAAGAGGTGATGATTGTTGAGGAAAATGGGCATTTTGCTTATCCGGAACAGTGGCAGAATGCATGGAGATGGTTATTTAAACAAATAAAAAGGTAAAAAATGAAGAGAGTTTGTATATTATTATTGGGAGCATTTTTATTTTCATTATGTGAGGCCAAGGAGATACCTTTACTTTCGAATATCTATGGCCGTTCATATATAAGTTTGAACGGAAAATGGAATTATATTGTAGACCCTTTGGAAAATGGTTATTATGGATATCGTCTTACTCCTAAGAAAAATGGTTTTTTCTTGAATGAAAAAGTTAAGACTTCTTCATCAAATCTAATAGAATATAATTTTGATACAGCGCAATCAATGGATATTCCTTCTGACTGGAATTCGAAAGATGAAAGTTTGTTTTTTTATGAAGGTACAGTATGGTTCAAACGAGACTTTGATACCCGTAAAAAAGCAGGTATGAAGTATGTATTATATTTTGGAGCTGTAAATTATGATGCTAAAGTGTATGTAAATGGTAGGAAAGTCGGTGAGCATGAGGGGGGATACACTCCTTTTAATTTTGATGTGACAAAGTATTTGATTGATGGTCATAACTTTGTAGTGGTGAAAGTTGATAACAAGCGTCATCCAGAAGGGGTACCTACGGTAAATATGGATTGGTGGAACTATGGAGGTATCACCCGAGATGTGCTATTGGCGGAAGTTCCGGAAATATATATTGAAGATTATCAGATACACTTGGCCAAAGATATGTCAGGATATATCTCTGGTTGGGTGAAGTTGGATACTACTCTTTCATTACAGAATATAGAATTTGAGATTCCAGAACTTCAGCTGAAAGAATTTTTACGTACCGATAGTTCTGGAAAAGCAACTTTTCATTTGCAGGCTCAACCTGAATTATGGACACCGGAGAAACCCAAATTATATGATGTAGTAATACGTTATAATAAAGAGGTTTTGAAAGATGAAATAGGTTTCCGTACGATAACTACTAAAGGAAGAAAAATTTACTTGAATGGCAATCCGATTTTTTTAAGAGGGGTTAGTATCCATGAAGAAGCCCCCTTTAGACAAGGGCGTGCATGGTCAAAAGAAGATGCTGTGACTCTTTTGTCTTGGGCCAAAGAAATGGGTTGTAATTATGTGCGTTTGGCACATTATCCACATAATGAACATATGATACGCGTTGCGGAAAAGATGGGCTTGATGGTATGGTCGGAGATACCTGTTTATTGGACTATTCAGTGGAAAAATAAGAAAACGTACGGGAATGCTAAGCGGCAGTTGCATGATATGATATATAGGGATAAAAATCGCTGTTGTGTTATAATCTGGTCTATTGCTAATGAAACCCCTCATGGTAAAGATAGAGATTATTTTTTGAGTAGTTTATCGAAGTATGCAAGAGAGTTAGATAATTCACGTCTTATCAGTATGGCTATGGAAGTAACTAAGGCTGTTGATAATGTGAATGAATTGAAAGATAACATGCACAAATATGTGGATATTCTTAGCTTTAATCAATATATAGGCTGGTATCGGGGTACAAATGAGTCGTGTCGCGATATGAAGTGGAAGATTCCTTTTGAAAAACCTGTAATAGTGAGCGAATTTGGCGGTGGTGCATTACAAGGGAAGTATGGAGATAAGACAGAGCGTTGGACGGAAGATTACCAAGAAGAATTGTATATACAGAATTTGAAAATGCTGGATCGTATAGAAGGTTTGTCGGGACTTTCGCCTTGGATATTGGTCGATTTTCGTTCTCCACGTCGTCAGCTTCCGGGAATACAAGATTTTTTTAATCGTAAAGGATTGATATCCAGTTGGGGTATAAAAAAGAAAGCATATTTTGTGATGCAAAGGTATTACAAAAATAAAGCTGGATTGTATTAAATATATAGAGATATATACAAATTATGTAGAGGCCATGAAACGACGATTTAGTAAATTGATATATAGTCTTATTTTTTATGTATTTATTCCGGCTATAGATTTGTTTTCAGCAGATAAATATGAACTTATCCCGATAAAGGAATCTCGAGTAGAAGAGATTGCCTGCATATTACCTGATACATTAAAGGGGTTGGGCAATACCTATAAAGACAGAAATGTATGGGATGTTTTATATGAAAGTGGAGCTTATAAAACCACGATTAAGAATGCTGAAGATATGTTGAACAAGGGATTTCCTGTGTGGGATGAGTCGTTATATAATCGTGTATTTACGGAAGACGATACTCAATCAGGAAAAGATATGATTAATAGGCGTTTGAAAGCTCTGTCTGAATTGGTATGGGCCGAATGTTTGGAAAATAGAAACCGATTTACTTCTTCGATTATAGATTTTCTTTACGATATAATAGAACAAAAAACATGGGTTAATCCACGTAATTATAATCGAAAGAACTACGGGGGATTAGTAGAACTGGCTACAGCTTTGAATGCACGGAGTATGGCGCAAGCTGTGTATTTATTAGATGATAAATTGCCATTAAAAGTGAGAGCTGATGTCCGGAATGAATTATATATAAGGGCTTTTAATCCTTTGTTAAGAACAATAAGAGGTGAAAATATGGACCATGATTGGTTGTTTTCAACGGGCAATTGGAATCCGGTTTGTTTAGAGGGAATCACTTGTGCAGCTTTGTCTATGATTCCGGATAAAAAGGAAAGAGCTCTGTTTATAGCTATTTCAGAGTTGTATGTACAAAATTATGCTAAAGGATTTTTACCGGACGGATATTGTTCGGAAGGTATAAATTACTACAATTTTGGGATGAGCCATTATATTGTGCTACGAGAAAAAATATGGCAGGATACGGGAGGAAAAATAGATATATTTAGAAGCAATCCTAATATGCTCAATGTGGCAACCTTTTTACCGAGAATGGAGATTATCAATAATGTATATCCGGCTATTGCTGATTGTGAAATGGGAATGAAGCCTTCTCGTTTTGTGTTACATTATTTAAGTAAATTGTATGGGTTACAATTACCTGCTGATGAGGATCGATTGTTGGGTGTAACTGATGATTTGAGCGAACATGTGTTGGTACATTTTCCTAATTCAACAGATTGTTGTCCCGTAAATAATGTTCCGTATTCATCATCTCTGTTGAGGTCTTCTTTTCCGGATGCAGGAGTTTTTATATTTCGTACGTTGCCAAATACGATAGTTCCAATGGGGGTAGCTATTAAAGGAGGAAATAATGGAGAACATCATAATCATAATGATGTAGGGAGTTATACATTAGTTATAGGCAAGGAAATGATGGTAGAGGATCCGGGGTTGATTCCTTATACGAAAAAAACTTTTAGTGCTGAGCGATATACAGCGTTTAAATCATTAGCTTCTTACGGACATCCGGTGCCGTTTGTTGCAGAGGGGGGACAACGTGTCGGAAAAATGGCAAAAGCCCGTATTTTACATGTACTGGAGAGTGATAGTTGTGATCAAGTGATGATGAATATTACTTCAGCTTATGGTTTGTCAGTTTTGAAAAGTCTATTACGAAAATTTACATTTTATCGTGACGCGATGAGGTTTGAGGTGAAAGACTGTTTTGAATTTTCTTTACCTCATTTATTTGAGACCGCATTAATAACTCGCGCAGATTGGAAGAGAGATGGAGATAATCGAATAATACTGGAACGCAATAAAGAGAAAATTATAGTAGAGATAAATGTTTCATCCGGTAAATTTTCTTTGTACGACGAACGTATATGTGAAGGGGGTGAACCGTATACACGGCTGGCTATACGGATAGATGAACCAATGAAAAAGGGTAGTGTAGATATTTCTTTTAGAGTGCAGTAATAAATGGTTAGTATAAGATATATATTGATTGTAGGTCTATCGATACTTACTTGGGCAAATTCGATATGTTCTCAGACATTTACTTTGTTTACAAAAGGTGAGTCTACTTCTGTATTTGTCTCGGAGAAAGAAAATTCGGTAGTAAAGATGGCTGTTTCCCTTTTTTCAGAGGATATGAAAAATGTTTTTGATATAGTCCCGTCAGTATGCGAGGATATATTGTCAGGGAAAGTAGTCATTGGAACAGTCGGTTGTGATAAAGAATTAGATAAATGGTTACAAGAGCTTGGAATAAATATGTCTGAGTTGCGGGACCATTGGGAAGCATTTTCTTTACAGACTGTCAAAGTTGAAGGAAAATATCACTTAATCATTTTGGGAAGTGATCCTCGGGGAACAGCTTATGGATTGCTTGAATTGTCGAGACTTATGGGGATATCTCCATGGTGTTGGTGGGCCGATGTGACCCCGGAGAAGAGAGAGAGACTTGATTTACCCGTAAACTATAAAAATAAGCAACAGCCTTCAGTTAAGTATCGGGGTATATTTTTGAATGATGAGGATTGGGGATTGTCTCCTTGGAGTGCTCGTAATTTTGAACAGTCTTCTGTAAAAAATGAAATAGGTACTAAAACGTATACCCGTATTTTTGAATTGTTGTTGCGACTACGTGCAAATACTCTATGGCCGGCTATGCATAAATGTTCGACACCTTTTTACTGGCTGAAAGGAGCAAAAGAATTGGCTGCGCAATATGGAATTGTTATAGGGACATCACATTGTGAGCCATTGATGCGAAACAATGTTGGAGAATGGAATAGGTCAGAAGATGAAGAATATAATTACGTGACGAATAAAGAATTGGTAAATCAGTATTGGAGTAAGCGATTAGAAGAGGTGTGCGGATATGAGAATATATATACTTTGGGGATGCGAGGGATACATGATGGAAAAATGAATGGAGTAGAATCGTTGGATGAACAAACTGAATTGTTGTCGTGTGTGATTGCAAATCAACGGAGTTTATTGCAAAAATATATAGATAAGAACGTAGAGCAAATACCGCAAGTAATTATGCCCTATAAAGAAGTTTTAGATATTTATGATAATGGTTTGAAAATTCCAGATGATGTTACTCTTGTATGGTGTGACGATAATTATGGCTATATTCCTCGTTTAAGTAATATAAAAGAGCAGAAAAGAATAGGGGGTGCAGGTGTGTATTATCATATATCTTATTTTGGTCGTCCTCATGATTATTTATGGTTATATACGACACCTCCTGCTTTGATTTATACAGAGATGAAACGTGCGTGGGAATATGGAGCTCGGAAATTGTGGATGTTGAATGTGGGTGATATAAAGCCGGGAGAATATGGAATAGAGTTTTTTCTTGATTTAGCATGGAATATAGACGTGATAACTGCAGAAGGAGTATCGGGGCATTTGGCTCGGTGGTTAAGGCGGGAATTTGGAAAAGATGCTTCCTCTGCATTACTTCCTGTGATGGAAGAGTATTTTCGTTTAGCTTCAATTCGTCGTCCGGAGTTTATGGGATGGAACCGAGTAGAAGAATATGCTTTATCGAAACGTAGGGGAGGTATTACACCTGTAGAAAATACAGATTTTAATCCTTTTGTTTTTGGAGATGAGATACAGCAGCGTATAGATGACTATACGGCTATTGCAGATAAAGTGATGGAGTATGCAAGTAGAATTGTTGTCGGGCGTAAAGATGCTTATTTTGAGATGATTCAATATCCTGTATGTGCAGCTGCAGCAATGAATCGTAAAATGTTGTATGCACAGAAGGCTCGTTTTTTCGCAACTCGAGGTATGTCTGTTGCTGACGAATATGCTTCAAAAAGCCGGGATGCCTATAATGAGATTGCAGCTTTGACGATGTATTACAATAAAATAGTAGGAGATGGAAAATGGGATGGCATAATGGATATGATGCCTCGTCGTTTGCCGGTATTTGACCCTCCTGTACTGCCAAATAAAGTAGGAAGGAGGGCTGGTGTCCCGACCTCTCAGGTGTGGCCTGAAGGTTGTTCTCATGGAATATCTCCGGGGACAAATTATGTATTTCCCGATATGTTACGTTCTGTCGGCAATGCTTGTTTTATATCCTTATATGGAGAAGAAAACAGGGATATTAAGTGGTCTGTAACTGGTGCTCCGAATTGGTTGAATGTACATGAAAAAGATATTGGAGTATTAAAAGAGAGGCGAATTGTATTTGATATTAATTGGAATTTTATACAAGGTAGTGATAAAGCAAAAATAACCTTGTGTGTAGATAATGAAAAATATATATTGAGTGTCTCAGCCAAAGATGATTCGTATATCGCTGATAATGGAATAAAAAGTGAAGTTGCTGGTATGATTGCTTGGAATGCTATTGATGGGGATATAGTGTCGGCAAGTTGGGTTATAGAAGGGTTGGGGCACAGCACTAAAGCAGTGGCTTTACCTAAAGGAAAAGAGTTAAAGTATGAAGTAAATACTGTTTCATCGGGTGATGTACTTATTCGTGTAGGATTAGTTCCTAATCATGCAGTTGGTGGTGGCGATAAGAGATATGAAATATCGGTTGATGGAGCATCTCCTGTTGTTGTATCATCCAAGGTGGTTATAAGAAGTGAAGAGTGGAAAAATAATGTTTTAAGAAATCAAGCTTTATGTCAGTCAGTACATAATATAAATACACCGGGTAGACATAGCATTATTATAAAAGCTTTAGATGAAAATATGATTTTTGACCAGTTGATGCTTGATTTTAACCCAAAAAGGCATTTTTATCAGATACCTGTTTCTAAGAAATAATTATAAAATTAAGAATAAATAAAATTATCATGAAAACAAAAAACAAAAAATTTTGCTTAAATGTAAGATTTCTTTTTAAACGTCTTTGTTGTGTTGCAATCTTATGTTTATTATTGTTTGCTCCGGCTTGTTCTGAAAATAAAGAAGATAATCCCATTGAAGGGATATCTCAAATTGACTGGGAAAATGTCCCTTTTGAAATTTCTTCTGGTGTGAATATCAGTTGTTGGATTTCACAGACAAATGTTTTGGGAAAAGATCGTCCGACAATAGAGAAAAAGCAAGCCGCTTATTTTTTGAAAAAGGATGTACGCAAATTAGCCGATATGGGGTTTGATCATATTCGTTTACCGGTGGACGAATCTGAGCTTTTCAGTGAAGATGGATCATGGAACAAAGAGGTACGTCAATATATACATGATGCTATAGCATGGTGTAGCGAATATAATCTAAGAGTAATTCTTGATTTTCATATTTTGCGATCACATTATTTTAATGATACCGAGAATATGACATTATGGAAGGATGTGAAGGAGCAAGATAAATTTGTAGCTATGTGGAAGAAAATAGTAGGAGAATATGGGCAATATCCTATAGGGCTATTGGCTTTTGAACTGTTGAATGAACCTGTTTCTGGGGATAATCCTGATAATTGGAATAAATTATATATGAGGGTACTTACCGAGTTACGTAAGAGTCAGCCAAATCGTTTGATTATAATAGACTCGGGTGATCATGCATCAATAAAGGGACTTACAAGTTTGGAAGTTCCAGCCAATGATAAAAATTTGATGCTTACATTCCATTCTTATACTCCGTTTTTACTGACACATTATAAAGCAGGCTGGCTTAAACTTAAAGATATTGAAGTGGATGTAAATTATCCGGGACAGCTCATAGAACAGTCAGCTTTGGATAAGTATGCCGATAATAGAGAGCTGTATAATGTATTGCGCTATTATGGTATGGATAAAGATATCAATGGTCAATATACAACTTTTAAAGTTTATAATCAAGAAGTTTTAGAGGAAGGGCTGTCTGTTGCTTTACAAAAATCTCGTGAAACTGGATTGAAATTACATTGTGGAGAGTTTGGTTGTATTGATGGGACAGAAAAAGATATACAAGTAGCTTGGTTTAATGATATGGTTACGATATTTAAGAAGTATAATATTGCTTTCTCTGTATGGGGATATAAATCGAATTTTGGAATATTCAATGAGAATGGAACAGTAAAAGATCAGCGTATTATTGATGCGTTGACGAAATAAAAAGTATAATAGTAAATAATCTTCTAAGTATGAAAACACAATCAATTTTTTTTATGTTGTTTTTAGGATTTAGCTTAATGACAATTTTTTCGTCAGAGGCAGTAATCAATCCTATTTCCGAGACTATTTATGTAGACGCAAGCGCAACTGGAACAAACGATGGCTCGAGTTGGTCAAATGCTGCTACCTCGTTGGCTGAAGCTATAAAGTATGCAAATGCAAATGATGCTGTGACAAAAATATTAGTTGCGGAAGGTGTATATATGCCGGCATACAAAGTTGTGGAAGGCGAAGGTACTGACCAAAAGGGCAAAGCAACTACAGATAGAGATAAAGCTTTTCTTATAACTCGTAGTAATTTATTGATAGAAGGAGGTTATTCTACAGGAGGATCGGATAAAGCGAATTTTAAGGATAATCCTGTTATATTGAGTGGTGATTTGGATGGTGATGGAATCCTTTCGAATGGGGACGTTTATCATGTTGTCGTGGTATGTAATTCTTTTGGTAAAAACCTTACAATTAAAGGTTTTATCATTCAAGGGGGAAATGCCAATGCCTCAGGAGATGGAAGCATATATGTTGTAACGCAGAAAAATCTGTCACGTAAACATGGTGGTGGAATGTTCGTTCAGCGGGGTGGGGCCAATTTGGAAGATATTATCTTTAAAAATAACAATGCAGCATCTTTTGGGGGAGGAGCTGTTTGTACAGAGGCTTCGTCCAATATGGTATTGAATAATGTTGTATTTGAAGATAATAAGGCAAGTCAGGGCGGTGCGTTGAGTGCTGCATCTTCAAGTACTATTAGTGGAACGAATATGCTTTTTGTAAATAATTCGGCCCAAAAAGGAGGTGCTGTTGCTGCAATCTATTCTGGTACGATGACAGTGACAAATGCGACTATGTTTGGAAATTCAGCATCATCAAAAGCTGGAGCTGCATATCATAATGGGAAGAAACTGACCTTACAAAATAGTATTGTTTGGAATTGTGGAGAAGGTGCTGTTGACGTAGAAAAAGAAAGTCAATCGATAACTCGAACCAACTGTCTGATTGAAGGAGAAACTGGGGCTCAAGATCCAATGTTTGTAGATGCTGAAAATGGGAATTTCAGGTTACAGTCAGGGAGTCCGGCAATTAATATGGGTGATAATGCATTGATTCCTGACGTTTCAGTTGATTTGGATGGACTGCCACGGAGTAGTGGTCCGGTAGATATGGGTGTTTATGAGTATCTGTTTGGCGGAGCTGAGCTAACGCCTGTTACTGTTGATTATGATGGTAAGGAATATAGTTTACAATTAAATGGTATGCCTGAAAATGCTACAGATTTGTATACTTGTGAATATATAGGTAATGAGCCAAAAACAGATGCAGGTGAATATACTATAGAAGCAAAATTGACGGACAATACAGGTACCTATCCTCAGATTAAGATAACAGGAAAATTGATTATAAATAAAGCGTCTCAAAGTATAATATTTGATGCTATTACAGATAAATATGTAGGAATGGATCCTGTTCAGCTGACTGCTTCTGCAAGTTCAGGTTTGGCTGTGACATTTACGAGTGATAATCCTTCAGTCGTTTCAGTCACTTCAGATGGTTTGTTATCGTTCTTATCAGTAGGATCAGCCAATATCATTGCATCACAGACAGGAAATAATAATTATAAAGCTGCAGAAGATCAGATACAGGTAGTTAATGTATTACCGAATAATGTAATTTCAGTAGAAATATATGTAAATGATAAACTGTTTGGCATATTTGGCGAAACGAATAACATATATGATATATATTATTCAGTAGGAAAAGATAATATGACAGATGCTGTAGATGTAAAGCTTATACCGGCAGGAACGGGAACAATAACAGGTGATGAGATTTCTGAGGGGAAAATTTCTTTAGATGTGTCGAAACCATTAGTAAAGAATTATACATTTACTTTGACTACTGGTGATGGATCAAAGACGAAACAATATAATTTGAAAATAGAACGTTATTTTGAGTTTGATGCAATTGTAAAACAGCGTTGGAATAATACATTAGCAGCGGTAAATAATCCGGATAATAATGGTGGATATAATTTCACTTCTTATAAGTGGTACCGAAAAGCTGCAGGAGAGAGTGAATATAAGTTGGTAGGAACAGACCAGATTTTCTCTGCAGGAAGTGTTTTAGGAAGTTGGTTGAATGAAAAAGATGAATACTATCTGGAAGTGGAAGCCGAAGATAATTGGGGACTTTCTTTAGGTACATTAAGAACGGATAATGCTTTTCCTACATTGAAGGAGTTACATTTGAGAGCTTATCCTAATCCGGTAGTGAAAGGTACTCCTTTGATAGTGGAGCTTGATACTGAAATGGTAAAAACAGGAGCATTGGTAGAAATTTTGACTTTACAAGGTGTGAGGATGTATACAACTAAAGTTGTTTCAGAGAAAAATATAGTGGATTTACCTCAAAGTGAAGGTACTTATATTGTTCGTATATTTTCGACAGATAAAGTATTAAAGGAAATGAAAGTTATAGTTAAATAAGATTGGAAAATAAAACTTTTGTCCTTTTGGTGAAATTAAGTAAAGCAAAATAAAAAAAAGTTACAATGAAAAAGAAAATAATTATATTAGCTTGTTCTGGTCTTATAAGTGTTTTATCGGCAAATGCACAAAATGTAAAAGGCCATGAGTTGTCTGTTTTCGGAGATTATGGTTTATCAACTTTAAATTATAATTCTTCTCTTGGTGATGTAAAAAATGGATTAGGAGGTTCTTTTGGTTTAGATTATACATATTATTTCTCTAAAAGTTTTGGGTTAGGAACGGGATTTGGAGTATCATTTTATAATGCTAAAAGCAAGATCGACCGTATGGATATAAGTTACAGAAGTCGTGATTTTGAAGGGAGTGATTTTATATTTCGTTCTGAGATAACTGATTATGAAGAGAAACAAAAAACAATGATGTTTAAAATTCCGGTTATGTTTCGATATCGGACTTCAAATGATATGTTTTATGCAGGAGTCGGTGTTAAGCTGGGAATTCCTGTAAAATCTACTTTTAAGGCGAAGAACGTAAATTTGAAAAATACGGGATTTTATGAATATGAAAATGTAGAATATGATTCCCCTGAATTTTTGGGTTTTGGAAACTTTAAACGTGATTCGGATGGAGATATTGATTTTAAATTAGCTTGTATTGTATCAGCAGAGTTTGGAATGAAATGGAAGTTATCAGAAAATATTGCTGTTAAAACAGGGGTGTATGTAGATTATGGAGTTAATAATATATATAAAGAGAAGCCTGGAAATATGTTTGTATCTTATAATAGTTTATCTCCGGAAAAGTTTGTTTGTAAGAGTGTTATGGATTCGAGATATACCGGTACTGATGGTGTTGCTATTGATTTTGTTGATAAAGTGATTCCTATTGCAGCGGGGATAAAATTATCTTTTGTATTTGATTTGAGTAAATAAGATTTGTTTTTTTGAAGAAAAAGTTTTTTGAGATAATATCTCAAAAAACTTTTTCTTCAAAAGAAAATTAGAATTAAAATTGACCATTGAAAAACAGAATATACTACCTTATCCAGTAAGCATCTTAAATATTTCCGTTGGAGTTACATTTCACTTTCCTTAACAGCATCTTGAGAATTTCTCAATTCAGGCTGCATTTCTCATCGTTATATACCCCCTTTATTCTTGTTTCGAAAGGAAATTGTACACTTTTCCCTCATCCCAAAGTGAAAGACGGGGATATATGACGAAGAAATGTAAGCCGAAACAAGAAATTACTTTTATCAGAAAATAGAGATAAGCTCTTAAACTTTATAGTTGTAAATTTCTGTATTTAGATGACAAAAGGTATCTTTGTAAAATTTAAGCTGAAAATATATCCACGAATGAGCCTACGTTTTATGAGTCTGGCCAGCGGAAGTAGCGGAAATTGTTATTATTTAGGTAATAATGAATATGGACTGTTGATTGATGCTGGTATAGGGATACGCACAATAAAGAAGACACTGAAAGAAAATAGTATAGCATTTGAAAAAATTATAGGTTTGCTTATTACCCATGATCATGCTGACCACATAAAGTCAGCGGGATGTTTAGGTGAGAAATATGGAATACCAGTGTATACGACATCAGATATTCTGGCGGGTATGAACCGTAGTTATTGTATGTCTGAGAAAATATATAGTGCTGGGCGGATAATACACAAGGAAGTCGAGTTTGCATTGTGTGATTTTGTAATTACTGCTTTTGAGGTCCCTCATGATGGGAGTGATAATGTCGGGTATTTTGTCCGATATGGAAATCATAATTTTGCTTTTGCGACAGATTTGGGACATATTACAGAGCGAGTAGCGAGATATTTGTGCCAGGCTAATTATTTGGTGATAGAGGCCAATTATGATGAAGAAATGTTACAGCAAGGCTCTTATCCTTATTATTTGAAAAAAAGGATATTTAATGATCACGGTCATATGAGCAATGCTGCGACAGCCGAATTTTTAGCAAATAATATAAACGAACATCTGCGTTATATATTTCTGTGCCATTTAAGTCGAGAAAATAATCATCCTGAGTTAGCTTATAAAACTGTAGAATATAGTTTGTATCAGCAGGGCATTAGGGTAGGAAAAGATGTACAACTGATAGCTTTAAAAAGAAACCATGCGTCCGAATATTATGAATTTGAATAATTTTTCTTTGATTTTTTATAAAAATCTTTTGTTGGTTTCATAAAAAGCATTACTTTTGCAACCGCAACTGAGAGGTAATGACTCCGTAGCTCAGCTGGTAGAGCAAATGACTCTTAATCATTGGGTCGAGGGTTCGATCCCCTCCGGGGTCACAAAAGATAAAGAGAGTATAACTGAATTAATTAGGTTATACTCTCTTTATCTTTTAAAATATTGAGTTAAATAATATCTATATATAAGCAACGAGGGCTCAATGTAACCTCCAGAGTGCTTCATTGCTTAAGCATAAATTGGGGCCGGTCTGAACAGAAAGAAAGCCTTGTCCTTTACTCCCTTGAATTGTGAACGGAAACTCTTTATTTTAGCACTGTAAGATTCAGAAGCAGCATTGGCAGAACGTTTTTCAAAGAAGTGTATGGTTCCCAAATAATGTGTCCGTACGGATTTAGTCCCCCTTCCAAAAGCAAGGAAGCCGGATTTGTTCGCTTCATCATACCATCTTGCCAGTTTTTTTAAGCCGTATTCTTATGTTTGTGCTGGTGGTAAACCTCCCTAAGCCTTATTGAAAGATAATATGCCTTTTTTATATCAGGATATTCCCTGAACAGAATACCGACCACACACGTGTAACTCAGTCCATAACGATTCTTTCATGATAGAGGAGTATATGCTTCTTGCCAGCAACTGTTTTCTTGAATCCCCGTTCTCGAGTACCGGGACATAATATATCTTGCCCAGGCATATGCAATCTATATGCTTCAGAATGCTATCGCAACAAATGGTGAACGGGTAGAAAAACATGCGGTGGATGCCTGGATTGACGGAAGATGGACTGAGATTGTTGCTTCTACAAATATTGGTTATAGACGTATTCTCCGCTTTCCGGAAGTGACGACAGATAAACTTCGTCTCCGTTTGTTGGAATCTCGGTTAATTCCGGCGATTAGCCATATTTCTGCTCATTATTATGCAGCTCGTCCACCTCAACTGTGTATTAAACAGGATGTGAACGGGAAAGTAACTATCGAACCTGATAATTCCGGTTGGAATTATCGTAGACAGAATATGAATGGGGAATATAAAATTTATTATACGACTGATGGTCAATAACCTAACGAAAAAGCGATCGAATACCGCTCTCCGTTTATAATGGATCGTGGCGAAGTGAAAGCTGTGGCTATACTGAAAGGAGAGAAAGGAGCAGTTGCTACTGAACGCTTGGGATTAATTAAGAAAAATTAGAAATTGTTGGGGGCCAGCAGTGAAACTCAGTCTAATCCGGCAATAGCCGCTTTCGATGCTAAACCGAATACTTTCTGGTTATCGGGAAAAGGAGGAATGTTCCCCCTTTATTGGGCAATTGATTTAGGTTCATCGCAGACACTAAACGGTTTTGCTTACACTCCTCAAACCCGTAATTCGAAAGGTCTGATAGCAAACGGTATTATTAAGGTTAGTGATGATGGAAAAAGCTGGACTGAGGTGGAATGTTTTGAATTTGGTAACATAATCAATGATCCGAGTAAACGCTATCATTATTTCAAAAAAACGATATCTGCCCGTTATGTACGTGTAGAAGTAACAGAAATAGCGGCAGGCGATAAAGTGGCGTCCGTTGCTGAATTTGACCTGTTTTGACTAAAGAACCTAAGCTTGAGGGGGGGACAGGTCAGGATTATCCGGATTGGAGGTAGTGATAATTGAATATTTGTATCGGAGTATATAAGATCAATATCTCATTTCGATTCTCGGAGGGTAAAAATCGAAATAGGGTAGCTCAAAAGTTTGAAAATCAGTCTTTTAAGGCCGATTTTTTCATGTTTCTGTGCAATTTTATTAGTTTTGAGTTTTATATTCGGTAGGAGTAATTCCTGTAATGCGTTTAAATAATCTGCTGAAATGTTGGGATGAAGGGAAGCCTAAATCTTTAGCTATCTGGTTATAAGATTTGTTTGTTTCTAACAGTGATTTTTTTGCTATATTTATACATTTTATTTGTATATATTCATTCATTCTCATTCCGGTTTCATGTTTTAATAAATCTTCGAGATACGTATCAGACAGAGACAGTTGTGAAGCACAATATTTTGTCATAGACACTCCGAATGAATTTATTTGTCTGTTGAGAAGAACATTTTCAATGATTTTTTCGACTTTATTTATAATTTTTTTGTTGATTTCACTCCGTGTGGTGAATTGTCGTGTGTAAAATCGTGTACAATAATCCAAAAATATTTCAATATATTTAGATATAAGCGCTTTGCTATAAATGTCTATAGACCAGAGAAGCTCCTTTTCTATATCTTCCATACACCTACAGATATTTTTTTGTTCACGGAAAGAGAGGTGTAATGCTTCACTTTTTTGGTAGTTGAAAAATGTGTAATTGCCGATATTCATTCCCAATGAAGTTCCTGTAATAAATTCGGGATGGAAAGTCAATAACCAACCCTTTGAATGAAAGATTTCGGCTCTTTCTTTTATTTCTATTGTTTCTCCAGGAGAAAAGAAAAGAATAGTACCGTCAGAAAAATCACATTTTTCCCGTCCGTAAATAAAACTTTTGCAAAAACTTTCATTTAATAGTGCTGCATAAAATCCCACCTTTAGGCAATCTAATTGTCCCCAATTTTTAGAAGAGAGGTTAATGATACTTACTAAAGGGTGAAGAGTCTTTTTCCCTAAAATGCAATTACACTCATGTACCGTATTTAGATTTAATGTATCTGTTTTCATTTTACGTTATGTGTAGTCTTTACACAAAAAAGTCTTGTTACATCTGCAATTTTCTATATTCATTGGGCGTGTAGCCTACATTCTTTTTAAATATGCGATTGAAGTGTTGTGAATATTGAAAGCCTAAATCAAAAGCTATCTGGCTGATGTTTTTTTCTGTTCCAATTATCATTTCTTTTGCCAAATCAATAATCTTGTTTTGTATATATTCTTGTGCGGTTTTTCCCGTTTCTTTTTTTATTAGGTCTCCAAAATAATTGGGAGATAGAAATACTCTGTCTGCAAAATATTTTACAGAAGGAAGGCCGTCTGTTTGAGGTGCATTACTTTGAAAATAGTCGTCAAGTAAAGCTTCGAATTTTACTAATACATCTTTGTTTTTTTCTGAACGTGTAATAAATTGCCGTTCATAGAAACGCATGCAATAGTCTAGTAGAAGTTCTATATTTCTAGAAATAAGCCGTTTACTATGTTTGTCAATTGGATGATAAAGTTCCATTTTTATTTTTTTTAGGCAATCTAAGAATATTTCTTTTTCTTCTTCTGATAAATGTAATGCTTCGGTTGAGGCATATGAGAAAAATGAGTAATGTTTTATTTCTTGTCCTAAAGATGTACCTTTAATCAAATCGGGATGAAATAGTAAGCCGTGGGCACTGGGTTGCGTTCCTTCGGCCATTTCTGTCTTTACGACCTGTCCGGGAGCGAAACTGGTAACTGTGCCTTCTTGGTAGTCATATATTTGCCTTCCGTAACGAATGTCTCCACACTTTGTATTTTTTAGAAAAATGGCATAAACACCATAGTTTAAAGTAAAATGTGTCGGAAATTGTGACGCTTCTGACAAATCGACGACACTGACTAATGGATGTAATGTTTCGAGGTGAAACAGTTTGTTGTATTGGTCTACAGTATCCAATTTGATTACTTCGCTCATATAGTTCAAATTTTTGGTGTGGTACAAATGTAGAGAATAAAATTATATTATATATATTGTCTTATTGATAATCAGTAAATAAGTTACAAATGTCTGTAATATATACACAGCCAATGTTATTGCTGTATTACTCTATTGAGCGAAAAAACTTTACGAAATAGGATGCAGGTAAATGTGGATATGTAGACAGAGATGTGGAATTCTGTATTTAAAATGAGGGTTGGCTGATTTGGTAGAAAAATAGAATAAAAATATGTTCTATTTAGAATGAAAATGGAATTATTTCTTAAAGATAGAACATAAAAACGTAAAGATTGACCTTGTAGGTGGTAGATTATTAGTCTTCCTTTGTAATTATTTTTATATTATATAATAAACTTACTTATGAATAAAAAATTTACTTTTATTATTGCAGTGTTGTTGGGAGTAATGAGTGTCACTTATGCTCAGACTATAAAAGGTGACTTTGATGCTCCTTGGGTGAAAGATACAAAAGGTAATGGTGCATTGCCAGGCATGTATTTGCGTCCTGGCATTCAGCCACAAGGATGGGAAGCATCGAATGTACATCAGAAAGTTCTTATATCTGTTCAGGAGACGCTTGTTACTCCGGATGATGATTGTTTTGGAAAAAGTGATGGTTTTTCTGTAAAGATGGAAAATAAATCGGTAGGTGCAGTGGGTATTACTTCTCCTGCACCTGGATATATAACTTTAGGTATTCCTTGGGTTTTTGCTGTAGCATCTCTTGACCAATGTGATGGAGGAACAGTTGGGGGTATTGAATTTACAGAACGTCCAGATTCTTTGGTGGGATTTTATAAAAGGACGTTGGCAGAAAGTTCGAAACCGGAAGATGCTCTTATTTTGGCTTATTTATGGAAGGGAACATGTGTATCGACGGTTCCGGTAAATCCGACAGGAGGGTTTTCTTCGAAAGAAACAACAGAGGTGAAAGATCAGGATATATGTATTCTCGGTAAAAAATCTCCTGATAGTGGGAATGCTCAACTTATTGGTAAAGCTGAGTATGTCGTTACTGGAGAATTGAAGGATTAGAGTCGTATTTCAGTTCCGGTCGAATATGAGAATGGAAATATGCAAACTCCGGAAAAGGCGAATATTATCATTTCTGCCTGCAATTATTGGACTCGTAGTAATATTGGTTCGGGAAATGCTCTTTGGGCAGATGATGTAAAGTTTATTTATAATACGAAATTAAAATCAGTAACTTTAGGTGGAGAAATGTTGGAAAATTTTGATGAGGATGTTTTTGAATATTATCTTCCTTATGCTGATAAGGATAAGGATTTAAATGCTTGTCCTTATGGAGCGACAGCTACAGTCAAGGTAGAGGAGACAGGAGATTCTGAAGCTATTGTTAAGACTGTAATTGTGACATGTAACGAGACAGCAGGGAAAAAGCAATTGACTTATACGTTCACATTTAGAGGAGAAGAGGCAACAATAACTAATCCAACAGAGGAACCAAGTTTTACTTATGGTGATAATATCGACAATCTTGGATTTATATCTAATAGTCCGGCTCCGTTTGTATATTCCTCAGATAACGAATCTGTAATCAAATATGATGAGCAGAGTGGTTCTTTGGTAGCAGTCGGGGTAGGGACAGCTAAAATAACTGCTTCCCAAAGAGGTACCTCATCATATTCATCAGCCAAATCCAAGCCCTTGGTTGTGACGGTAAATAAGGCAAAATTGTTAGTTTCGGTAAAAGATGCATGGTGCGAACGAGGAATTTCGGTAAGCGATACATACCTTAAAAGTGGAAATTGTGGATATACTATAGTTTACGAAGGATTTAAAAATGGAGAGGATGAAACTGTGTTGTCTGCACCGGTGAAAGTTACCAGTAAGGCTTCGGAAGAGCCAGAAGTTGTCGGAGCTATCCGTTCAGTGTCTCTTTCAGGAGCAGAAGCAACTAATTATGATATTAGTTATGTACCAAATCAGACTCTTATAATAACAAAAACAACATTGTCTGTTTATGTAGAATATGCGGGTAAAAGTCTTAATACAAAATATAATTATAAAGAAATAATTGCTCCGGTAGGGCTTGATAAATGTCCGTTACGTGTTTCATTTATGGGATTCCAGTATGGAGATAATGTAACTTCGGTGTTTGGTGAAAACTTGCCTATTGCAAATTGGAGTATTACTAAAGATGACCCTATAGGAACAGAGGGTACGGTTTCTCTTTCTATCCCAGAGATGGAGTATGAGAATTATGTGGTGAAAAATTGTATTCCGGATGATGGCAAAGTGATTGTAAAAACAGCTCCGAAATTGGAAATTGCAGAGACGGAATTGGATGTAGTTTATGGTAAAGAACCTGTAACATTGACCATTGCTATTGATGAAGGAACAAAAGTATCTTATAAGAATAATGATTATGACATTGCTTCTGCAAGTTCCGGGAAAGTGACGTTTAAACAAGCCGGAGAGACTTCTATTTTTGCTTATATTTCTCCCAAAGAAGATTTTTCAGGAATAGAGAAAGAAATAAAAGTGAAAATTGCGAAGGCTCCTTTAACGGTTAAAGCGAAAGATGTAAATCTTATAATTGGTAGTGATGCTCCTGAAATATTCGAGCTGGA
This sequence comes from Coprobacter secundus, assembly GCA_000803105.1. Lineage (GTDB taxonomy): Bacteria > Bacteroidota > Bacteroidia > Bacteroidales > Coprobacteraceae > Coprobacter > Coprobacter secundus. The sequence continues at coordinate 42,582 of JTDA01000012.1, read as the reverse complement.
GTATGACGGATTGGTCAATAATGATGACAAAGAAAAAGCATTTACAGTATTACCAACAGCGATACTGGAAAATGAGCTTCCTTCTTCAGTAAAAGTGGGAGATATATTCAATATTATAATGGTTCCTGGGGAGTCTTCTAAATATAATGTCAATTATGTGAATGGTATTTTGACAATTGTCGAAAATACAAGTGTTGAAAAATTGAATATGAATCAGGGGATATGCATATATACTACCGAAAGGAATCTTTATATTAAAGGTAATACGGGAAAATTACCTGTAAGTATTTATAATATGCAAGGTTTATTAGTGGTGAAATATGATGGGGATAGAGATGTAATTCCTTTAGAACTTGTTGAAGATGCGGTGTATGTAGTTAAGGTGGGAGCCTATGTAACCCGCATATTAATTAAGTAGATGATTTTTTGATGCAATAAAAAGACCCTTCTAATTTGGTAGAGGGGTCTTTTTATTATATGACTTTTAGACCGATAATCGAAATAATTAATGTTGTGATAAAAAATAGGCGTCCGAATGTTACAGGTTCATGAAAAAGAAGAATCCCCACCAGTACGGTACCTACTGCACCTATTCCGGTCCATACAGGATAAGCGGTACCTAATGGTAGCGTTTGTGTTGCTTTGGCTAAGAGACACATACTTAATATAACTGATGTAATAAATCCGATCCCCCACAGATAAAATTCTGTCCCTGCAGATTCTTTTGTTTTACCCAAACAAAAAGTAAAACAAACTTCTAATAATCCAGCTATAATCAATATAATCCAATTCATTTACTGTTTCTTTTTATATGTTTGATGTTACAAAGTTAGTTGAGGAGTTTGTATATTTACTTTACATTTGATAAGAAATAATTATATAAGAAACAGCGTGGCAATTACTTTGATATCTTTGTCGCGGATAAATTGGAGATATGGATATATATGGGATTATAAATAAGATATATTCAATGCCAGAAGCTTCTATAAATAAATTAGTGGCGAGTCTGTCGACTGAGGTGTATCCTAAAGGGTTTCGAATATTAGAGGCAGGTAAAATAGAAAGAAACGTATTTTTTATAAAAAAGGGAATTGTAAGGGCTTATGTTCTTGTGGATGGAAAAGAGTTGACTTTTTGGATTGGCCGGGAGGGTGATACCATAGTATCATTAAAAAGTTATGTAAATAATCAATGTGGATATGAGACCGTAGAGTTAATGGAAAACTCTGTTTTGTATGTATTGGAACGTAATGATTTATATGAATTGTTTAAGGAAGATATACATATAGCTAATTGGGGGCGAAAATTTGCCGAGTTAGAATTTTTGCAGACAGAAGAAAGACTTATTTCATTATTGTTCTCAACTGCGACAGAGCGATATGTAGCTCTATTAAAAGATAATTCAGATTTGCTACAAAGAATACCGTTGGAATGTCTTGCTTCTTATTTGGGAATTACACCTGTGAGTTTAAGCAGAATAAGAGCAAAGATGAAGCAAATCCGATGAAAAGACACCGTAATACGGAGATTATGATATAATATAGTATTTGTATATATGATAAAAATACAGAGATTAATTTTTTTTCTGTTAATACTCCTTCTATCTTACTCTGAACATGTATGAGAGAGCGATAAGTATATTCTTATTCGAGGAAGTAGCAAAATAATCTTTTTTGCGGTTTTTAAAAAAGTCTCCCAAACCAAAGTAGTATCTACTTTCTAAAAGGAAACTACTTCTCAATATTCTAAATTCTAAGCCTGCACCGGCAGTAATGCCGTAATCGACCTTATTGGCTATTGGCATGGTATATTGTTGGGTTTCACGACTGGATGAAGTAAATGTTGGGGGATTATTTATATCGAAATTGCTTTTGTAGGAATCAGATATAAAGAATCCTACTTGCGGCCCTAAATTTACAAATCCTCTAAAAAATTTATTTCCAAAAAAGATATGGCTCATAAAAGGAATTTGGATGTAATTCATCTTTCTTGAAAATTGATATGGTTCGTTTTCAAAATCTTCTTTCCAACCTTGTTGTGAAAAATTAGCTTCGACAATAAATCCGAAATGCTTTTCTTCGATATATCTGAAGGATAATCCACCCATATAACCGAGTAAAAGCCCTTCTTGTACTTTGGGCTGAAATGTGGTATTTGACAAGTTGGTACCAAATTTTACACCAACCGAAATTTCAGGTCTGTAGTGTCTCTGTGCAGAAACTAATTGTATATTTAATGTGCATAACAATAAAAATAATCCAATTATATTGTTTTTCATCTCAATTTTTGTTTATTTAATTGCGATACGTTCGATTGTATAGTAAGGCGTAAAATGTACAAAATACAGACTTTTATTTATGAATCCGCTCCAGTTATTAATACGTCTGAACTTGAAGTCTGTTTGCAAACTGTTTGATGTCATATTCTCGATTTCCCTGTCGATATTTTTCCCATATCGGTGCAATGCTGTCAGAAAGTATATTCCGGTGTCGAAACCTAATAGCCCGTATTTTGGATTAGCGTTAATCATATCTTTATTATACCAATAATGGAAATTCCGATCGAAATTTTTCATATCTGTATCAGTGGGGACAGCATAAAATCGGGTAAAAATATAAGTATTTAATTTATAATAGCTGTCTAAATAATCTTTTGTATAAGTTTGCCATTCAGGATAGCCAAATAGAGTAATACTCAGGTCTGGGCGAGAATCGGACAATTTGCTTAATGGTGCAACGGTGCGCCCCACAATACTACGATTTCCACTGGAAGGAACAATTACGATATCTGTTGCCGTTGTAGTCGGAAATAAATTTCCGATTGTTACATCCATTGTGTTAGAGATGTCTATTTCAGAATATGCTATATTTTGGTGAACGAGCTCTTTTTTGAGTTCTGTTGTAAAATCTTTTTTATCATCGTTATCGGGGGTACTATTTACAAAAACTATTTTTTTATGTTTGAATCTTTTGATAAATTCAGCTATAGTTTCGGCATACAGATAAGAATGTGGAATATTAGTTTGAAATATTTTAGAATTTTGATTGACATCTTCATTTTTTAGAGAAAAAGCATTAACAATATTTATGTCGTTTTTTTCTGCAAAATCAGCCACTGTACTCAGGTAGGAGTCATTGACAGGACCAATAATTAAATCCATATTCTTAAATTCCGGAGAATTGATGATTTGATTTACTCTGTTTTTAGAATTATTGGTGTCATAAGCATAAATATTGATATTGGCTCCTTGTTTCCTCACGCTATCAACAGCTAAGAGAAAGCCTTGGTAATATTCCGTGTATAGAGAATTTTTGACGTCTTCAGGATGGTTCAGCATAAATGGGAGCATGATAGCTACATTTATTTGTCCAGTCTGAGTTATAGGATTCAGTTTCGAATATATTTGGTTTAGGGTAGTAGCCTCGGCTATTACAGATTCTTCTTTTGTAGGTACATTGGTAAATACGGGTATTTTTAATTTGTCACCCTGTTCTAATTTGGAAATTGTAGGGTTGGCTTTGACTATGTCACTAACCTTTATATCGAATTTTTGAGCGATGCTGTATAAAGTTTCTTTTCGTTTTACTGTATAGTCTTTATATTGCATTTGGGGTTGATGACTGGCAATTTCCGGTTCTCCGTCGCATGGCATGATACGAATTACTTTTCCTATAGTAAAGTTATCCGGAGATAATCCCGGATTATCTTTTAATATGGATTCTACGCTGGTATGATAACGGCGAGCTAAGGAAAATAATGTTTCTTTGGCTATTACAGTATGATATACATATTGGTTGTTATCAGAAGATGTTTTTTCTGTTTTTTGATAGGCATAATTTTGAGGGATTATTAAAACTGCACCGGCTTTTATTCCATTTTTAGCCTCCGGGTTTAATGCTATGATGGATTGGGGCGAAACATTATACATTCGGGCTATAGAATACAATGTTTCTCCGGAAGAGATGGTGTGCTTGAACTCACTTTCGGCAATATTTGTTTTGGGGAAATTAACACCTTTTATGGGTATTAATAATTCTTGCCCGCTTTTTAACCCATCTTTAGCACTTGGGTTGTATTTAATAATCTCTTCTTTGGTGACGTTGAATTTCTTACAAACTGAATAAAAACCTTCAGCACTGTTTACTGTGTATTTATAAAATTCTGGAGGATTGTTGTAATTTTGAGCCTTTGCTACGTTTAAATACGCAAATCCGAGAATAAGAATGAAAAAATGAGAAATATGAATTGATTTCATAAAATTTACATTTAAAATAGCTGGGTATATCATTCAGCTTGAAAAGACAAAGGTAAGAAAAATTCTTTTTGGTGACAATTCATTCTTTTGAGTAAGAAATTTTAATCTCTTTTGTGATTTTTCCCTGCTTATTACTATTCCTGGTCTTTATTTTTTCTTTGAAATGCATTACCTTTGACAGTTACAATTTTAGAATAATGAAACGAGTATTGCTTATTACCCTATATTGCTTAGTGTCGGCTTTGATTTATTCCCAGAATGTAGAGGTGGCTTGTGGAGGTTTATCGGGTATTAGACAAGGGGTTACAGCTGCAACAGGATTAGATGCAGTTTATGTTGTTTATCAGGCAAATGACAGCAAAGTCGATATCCGTTATCTCCAAGATGATGGATCTTCTATTATTTGGTATCGAATAGACAAGAATGGTAATAAATCTATTATTTCGGGTGCTACATCAGCTTATTTGTCTGGAGTCGAAGGTGATTGCGGTTACGTTTACCAGCAGGGAAATAAAACAGGAGCTATTTGGATAATCAATTATTTAAATTATTCTTTGGCAGGAATTGGCATGACCGTAGAAAGAGATGAATATGATGAGTGTAATTCTGTTCGATTAATATTGAATGGCACTGTCGAGAAATTACCGTATTATACTATTGCAGGGGAACAGATGTTTCTTCCAGAAGAGTTTTACATAACATATTATACGTTGGAATGGGATAAAGATAATGCTGATTTTAAAAAGGTTCAGATAGAAGAAAAGGCGACAGATAGTAATCGTCTTTCCGTACAAGCTCCAACTTGTGATACAGAGTTTATGTTGACGGATAAATATCTGAAGGAATGGGGAATGGAGCCCTCGGTAAGGTCAGAGGAATATATATCAGTGACTCCTATTTGTGGAGCTATTGTTGAGCAGCATACTCGCGATTATAAGAACGAATGGGATAGAGAGCAACCCTCAGATGGGTCATTTGGAGGGTCGGCTCCGGTAGACATGACGTTTAAGGCATATTATAATGACGTGGTTACACATAGTGATTGGCAGTTTTCGAAAGATAAAGATTTCAATGTTATTGACGCACATTATTATAATGCAGATGATTTTCAATATACTTTCAATCAAGAAGGAACGACTTATGTACGGTTGATGGTGAGTACTGGAACTTGTCAAGATTCGACTGAAGTATATACTATTACAGTTGGGGAGTCGAGGCTTGAAGCTCCTAATATTTTTTCTCCAGGAACGACGCCTGGGGTTAATGACGAATGGAAAGTTGCTTATAAATCTATCGTTAGCTTTAAGTGTTGGATATTTAACCGTTGGGGGGTACAGATGTTTCATTTTGAGGACCCGGCAATTGGATGGGATGGGAAGTATAAAGGAAAATGGGTTGATCCGGGCGTCTATTTTTATGTGATAGAAGCTAAGGGTGCTGATGGTAAATCACATAATCTGAAAGGCCACATAAATATTATCAGATCTAAAAATTAAAGATTTATCCGTGTGATGACTAATATAAAGAATAGTATATTAAAAATAGTATTTGTATTTTTGTGTGTTGGAATTCTTATTTTTTTGACAGCATCATCCCGTTCAGGACAATCAGATAATACTCCTGTTATGCATTTGATGTCTGTTATACCGGATGTTCCTTCACAAGTAGAATTTGCTGGTGAAATTATAGAGCTTGATCGGTTTGATATGTATGAAAGATACGATAGAGAATTGACTAGTTTTTGCTATACTCATTCCAATACATTGCTGATTTTGAAAAGAGCTAATCGCTACTTTCCTATTATAGCGCCCATATTGGAAAAGAATGGAATACCGGTAGATTTTATCTATTTGGCAGCTATTGAAAGCTATTTAAATCCGAGGGCTGTTTCTTATGCTAAGGCAGCTGGGTTATGGCAGCTTATGCCTGGGACAGCTAAGCAGTTTGGTTTGGAAGTAAATGATTTTGTAGATGAACGATACAATCTCGAAAAATCTACCGAAGCAGCTTGCCGTTATCTAAAATCGGCTTATGATAAATATGGTAGTTGGGCTACAGTGGCAGCATCATACAATGCGGGTATGGGACGAATATCCAATGAATTGGATAAGCAACAGGAACTGAATTCTTTTGATTTGTGGCTGAATGATGAGACTTCTCGCTACGTATTTCGGGTTATGGTGATGAAGGAAATATTATCGAATCCATATCGTTATGGTTTTGCCGTCAAGAAGAAACAGCTGTATCAACCTATAAGAACGCATGCCGTAATCGTAAACACTGCTATTGATGATTTGGCACAATTTGCCAAAGAGCAAGGTATTACGTATGCACAGTTGAAAGAGTTCAATTCGTGGCTCCGAGATAGGAAATTACCTAATAAAACAGGAAAAGAATATAAACTGTTGATACCTCATAAGGAGGATTTATACTATAGTACTCGTAAAATAAAAGTATATCATAAAAACTGGACAGTGGATTGATTTTTTGAGGAAAATTTTGGGAGAAGAGATGATTGATAACGAGAATAAAATAGAAGTATACGGTGCACGTGTACATAATCTTAAAAATATTGATGTAGAAATACCTCGTAATAGTTTTACGATTATTACAGGACTTAGTGGGAGTGGCAAATCCTCTTTGGCGTTTGATACTATTTTTGCTGAAGGACAAAGACGATATATAGAAACGTTTTCTTCTTATGCCCGTAATTTCTTGGGGAATATGGAACGTCCTGATGTTGATAAAATTACGGGATTGAGTCCTGTTATTTCCATTGAACAGAAAACTACTAATAAAAATCCTCGGTCTACAGTTGGTACTACGACTGAAATTTACGATTTCCTTCGTCTGCTCTATGCTCGAGCAGGAGAGGCATATTCCTATCTTACAGGAGAAAAGATGGTAAAGTATACCGAAGAACAGATTTTGGATTTGATTCAGGAAAAATACCAAGGTAAAAAAACATACATCTTATCTCCTTTAGTGCGAAATAGGAAAGGACACTATAAGGAGCTTTTTGAACAAGTCCGTAAAAAAGGGTATCTTACTGTGCGGGTAGATGGAGAACTTCGTGAAATTTTACGGGGAATGAAGCTTGACCGTTACAAAAATCATAGTATCGAGCTGGTTGTAGATAAACTTGTTGTATCAGAAAAGGATGAGAGGCGTTTGAAAGATAGTGTCAGGATAGCCATGAAACAGGGAGATGGCCTTATTATGGTGCAGAATGCAGATACGGGAGAAGTTAGGCATTTCAGTCGAACATTAATGGATCCGAAAACGGGTTTGTCATACAGTGAACCGGCTCCGCATAATTTTTCGTTCAATTCACCGCAAGGAGCTTGTCCTAAATGTAAAGGATTGGGATTTACCAATGTTATAGATAAGGAAAAAATTATTCCTAATCCTGATTTATCTATATATCAGGGGGGGATAGTGCCTTTAGGTAAGTATAAAAATACAATGATATTTTGGCAAATCGAGGCAATCTGCGATAAGTATGGGGTAAATCTGAAAACTCCTTTGAAGGATGTTCCGGACGAAGCATTGGATGATATTCTTAATGGAACAGATGAGAGATTAAATATTAAGAATGAAGCTTTAGGGCATTCTAATTATAGTTTGTCTTTTGCCGGTCTTATTCGTTATATAGAAATGCAACAGCAGAGCGATTCGTCTTCGCAAGCACAAAAGTGGGCCGGGCAATTTGTAAAAACAGAAATTTGCTCCGAGTGTCATGGACAGCGTATCAATAGAGAAGCTTTATATTATCGTATAAACGGTAAGAATATAGCCGAATTGGCGGAAATGGATATAGCTGATTTGTATAAATGGCTCGATGGAGTAGAAAATTATATGTCGCTCAAACAGGCACAGATTGCACGAGAAATACTTAAAGAGATACGTACGCGGCTTGAATTTTTGATAGATGTAGGCCTGGAATATTTGTCATTGAACAGAGCTTCGGCTACATTATCGGGAGGAGAAAGTCAACGCATACGATTGGCTACACAAATTGGATCTCAACTGGTTAATGTCCTTTATATTCTCGATGAACCCAGTATAGGATTGCACCAGAGAGATAATACACGTTTGATTCAATCGCTTAAACAGCTTCGGGATACTGGTAATTCTATTATTGTAGTAGAGCATGATAAAGAAATGATGCTTGAAGCCGATTATGTGATTGATTTAGGCCCGAGAGCTGGGCGATTGGGAGGGAATGTTGTATTTGCTGGAACTCCTTCAGAGATGTTAAAGTCTGATACATTGACTGCAGCATATTTGAATGGTAAACAAGAAATATCTGTTCCTGAAAAACGTCGACAAGGTAATGGTAAAGCTATTGTACTGAAAGGTGCCACGGGGAATAATTTGAAAAATGTCACAGCTCGTTTTCCGTTAGGTTGTTTTATCTGTGTTACGGGAGTATCGGGTAGCGGGAAATCAAGTCTAATCAATGGAACTTTGCAGCCGATAATAAGTAAGCAATTTTATCGTTCTGTCAAAGACCCATTACCTTATAAATCGATTGAAGGTCTTGAATATATTGATAAGATTGTTAATGTTGATCAGTCACCTTTAGGACGAACACCACGTTCCAATCCAGCAACGTATACGGGCGTTTTTTCAGATATAAGGAATGTATTTGTCGATTTGCCGGAAGCAAAAATCAGAGGATATAAAGCTGGTAGGTTTTCTTTTAATGTAGCGGGCGGACGCTGTGAAGTGTGTGGCGGGAACGGCTATAAGACTATCGAAATGAATTTCCTTCCTGATGTTTTAGTTCCATGTGAAGAATGTCATGGCAAGCGTTACAATCGAGAGACATTGGAAGTTCGTTTTAAAGGTAAATCTATTGCAGATGTCTTAGATATGACAATAAATCAGGCTGTTGAGTTTTTTGATAGTATACCGGCTATTCTAAATAAGATAAAAGTATTGCAAGATGTTGGTCTTGGATATATAAAGTTAGGACAACCTTCTACCACTTTATCAGGAGGAGAAAGCCAAAGGGTTAAATTAGCTACAGAACTGTCTAAGAAAGATACAGGTAAAACTTTGTATGTGTTGGACGAGCCTACTACCGGATTACATTTTGAAGATATACGGGTGTTGATGGCAGTATTGAATCGTTTAGTCGATAAAGGAAACACAGTATTGGTAATCGAACATAATTTAGATGTTATAAAATGTGCAGACTACATTATTGATATGGGACCCGAAGGAGGACAATCTGGAGGAAAAATTTTAGTGGAGGGAACACCGGAAGATATATGTAAGAAAAAGAATACCTATACTACTCATTATCTGAAAAATGAATTGAAAAATAGTGAAAAAAATAAATGATAAAGAAAACTTTGGTTTTCAGGTTTTCTTTATCATTTATTTTGTAAATTATTTTATCACTATATTTCTATTTCATATCCTTCATTTGATATTGTATTTTCTTCTGTTTCATTTGTTGTAACAGAAGAATTTTCCTTAATAAATTGTATTGCTTCAGTTAAACCGGTAACAAATTTTTCAAAGTCTTCTTTATATAAAAAGATTTTATGCTTCTCAAACTGAACAGAAGGTGTTTCTGTTGATCCGGTCACAATCTTTTTGCTTTCGGTTATTGCCAAAAACAATTCATCTTTTCTATTTTTCTTGACGTCTAAATAATAAATTCTTTTTCCAGCTTTTAGAGCTTTAGAAAAAATAATGTCATTTTCTTTCTTATCAGGCGCACTGTTTTTCATTACATCTTCCATAAATACTGTTTCTGGTTTTAGATTATTCAAGAATATTTACAAATATGATATTTTTTTTTGAAAAAACTATATTTTTGGATAAGTTTTTTTAATAAGTAAATGTTGTGTAGAACAATTTTCCTATGTGTGAAAAAATAAAATAAGCTTATAGCCAAAGAACCATAAAAATGTGATAACTTTGCACCCGCAAATTAATATTTCAAAAATAGAATGATAAATCGAATTTTAATCCGCATTAAGGTGGTACAGATTCTATATTCTTATTTCTTAAAAGAAGATAAAAATATGGGTCTTACAGAGAAAGAGCTCTTTTTTAGTTTAGACAAGGCTTATGAATTATACCATATGTTACTGTTGCTTATGGTGGAACTCACAGATGCGCAGTATGCAAGAATTGAGGTTGCCCGTGCAAAGCATTTGGCTACACAAGCAGAGAAAAACCCTAATCCTAAGTTTATCCATAACCGGTTTATCGCTCAATTGAAAGCCAATAAAGAGTTGGAAGTATATGTAAATGAGCATAAAATTTCGTGGGCTAACGAACCTGATTTCATACGTGTCATGCTTGATCGTATTCTGGCTTCAGATATTTATAAGAATTATATGGCTGATGAAAATGATTCTTATGAAGCGGACAGAGAATTATGGCGGAAGCTGTTTAAAAATGTTATTATAGAGAGTGATGATTTATGTGATGTTCTTGAATCGATGAGTTTATATTGGAATGACGATTTAGAAATAATATCTACATTTGTTCTTAAGTCCATTAAGCGTTTTGAAGAAACACATTCAGAAAAACAACCTTTGTTACCTATGTTTAAGGATGAGGAAGACGCTGAATTTGCACGGATGTTGTTTAGGAAATCTATATTGAATGCCGATAACAATAAACTTTTGATTGATCAGCATACCCAAAATTGGGAAATTGAGCGTGTCGCTTTTATGGATGTAGTTATTATGCTGGTCGCTCTTGCAGAAATGCAAACTTTTCCATCTATTCCGATACGAGTTACCTTGAATGAATATATTGAGATAGCTAAATCATATAGTACTGTGAAGAGCGGACATTTTATTAACGGTATATTAGACGCTATTGCAACACAGTTAAAAAAAGAGGGTGTTCTAACAAAAGAATAATTAAATTGTTATATATTTGTACTCGAAAGGATGTCTTTCACTTAAAAAAAGAACAAATTTATTTAACAAATTAACAGTATTATGGCATTACTTACAATTTTATTGCAACAGACCGGAACGCCTCAAGGATCTCCGTGGGGAAGCATATTAATGATGGTTGCATTAGTTGCAATCTTTTACTTTTTCATGATTCGTCCTCAGACTAAAAAGCAAAAAGAAATTCGAAAATTTCGTGATTCTTTATCCGTTGGGGATAAGGTTATTACTGCTGGGGGAATTTATGGAAAAATAAAGGAAATTAAGGGAGAAGATGTAATTCTCGAGATAGCAGATAATGTGCGTATACGTGTGGCTAAGTCTTCTATTTATGGAACAGCAGCCGATTCTAATCAGCAGCAGGCCCAGTAATTATAACTATTTATCAGGCGAAAAACTTTCATTTTGCTTAGTGGCAAAGTGAAAGTTTTTTTATTTTGAATTTTTTGTAATTAATAAATCGATATATTTTTCGGATATGAGGATTCCTTTGAATTCTGTTGAATACAATTCTATTTTTTACTACATTTACACTCATAAAGAAGAATAGTGGTTATATTTTCTTTATTAAAAATGATAGGTAAATGAAGAAAAATAATTTTAGATATATAAAATTGAAATGGGTAAAATCCAGAAATAAACTGTATGCCTTGCTGAGGAGCGATAGGAGTAGAGAAATTCTCACTTTTATGTTTTTTTTGGTCATATCTTTTATTTTCTGGGTTTTACAATCTCTAAATGAAGATGTAGAAAGTTCGTTTTCTTTGAATGTCAAGTATGTGAATGTTCCGGAAAAAGTAGTATTTACTAATAAACTTCCTGATGAAATTGATGTGCGTTTGAGGGATAAAGGAACTACCCTTATGGGATATTTAATGGAGCGTATGCCTGTCATTGAAATAGACTTTGAACAATATAAAAATAATAAGGGTGTATTTATTGTAACCTCGTCTCAGTTGTCAACATTGGTACGGAAGCAGTTAAAGAATACGACCACTTTATTATCTGTTAGTCCCGATTCTATTCCTGTTTATTATACAAATAATTCTGGTAAAAAATATAAAATACGATTGATAGGTTCGTTTTCTACGGTCCCTCAGTGTGTTATGAATGGAGAAATCAAAATGAGTATCGATTCGGCCACAGTATATGCCCCATCATCTATTTTGAAAAATATTAAGGAAATTACAACAGACTCATTTGCTTTAAAGTCATTATCTGATACGGCTCGTATAAGCTTGAATTTGACATATATAAGAGGAGCAAAGATTGTTCCCGAAAAAGTTGAAGTAACAATTCCTATAGAAGAAGTAACGACAAAGAAGCTTACATTGTCAGTTGCACCCCAGAATTTACCTACAGGTATCTCTATGCTTACCTTTCCTGCGAATGTGCAGATTAATTGTATGATACCGGTGAGTATGTTTTCTAAAATTCATGCTGATGATTTTTCTGTAGGGGTTGATTATAATCAATTGAAAGATCATATAGGGAAAAAAGTTGCTGTTCAGGTTTTAAAGAAACCGCCATTTGTAAATAATGTGCAGGTAACCCCAGATAGTGTAGAATATATATTGGAAGAAAAAGTAGGGTTATGGTAACTATTGGCATTACTGGAGGAATTGGTAGCGGAAAGTCTCTGATTAGTCGGATATTAAAAATTTGGGGATATCCTGTATATGATACGGATATTGAAGCAAAAAAATTAATGGATAATTCTGATGAAGTGAAAAATAGGCTGGTTGCTTTATTAGGCAATATCTATAATAATACAGGATTGGATAGGTCACGTATGGCATCTATAATTTTCAATGATCAGATAAAGTTGAAAAAAGTAAATGCAATAGTACATCCGGCCGTCAGGTCTGATTTTTCTATATGGGTACAAAAACAAAATACAGATGTTGCTTTTGTAGAGTCGGCAATTCTTTATGAAGCGGGATTTGACAAAAATGTAACTTTTGTTTGGAATGTTTCAGCTCCTCTTGAAATGAGGGTTATGAGGGTTATGAAACGAAATAACTGTACTCGGGAAGAGGTGTTGGCTCGGATTTCGAAGCAAACATCAGATAATGAGAGAAATGAAAAATCAAATGATATCATTTATAATGATGGTATACAACCTGTTATACCCCAATTGAGGACTTTACTTGCAAAATATGAGAAATAATATTTATTAAATTTATGGTGTGTAATTGATAAATTAAATATTCGATATTACTTTTGCTAAATAATATTATTAACACACAAAAAATAATTGATATGTTAAAGAAAATTTTGTCTATATCTGGGAAACCCGGTTTATATAAATTAGTATCTCAAGGAAAAAATATGTTGATTGTTGAATCTTTGCTGACGGGAAAGCGTATCCCTGCATATGCTCATGATAAGGTAATTTCAGTAGGTGATATTGCTATTTTTACCGAAGGTGGAGAAGCTCCTCTTCCTGATGTTATGAATAAGATTAAAGAAAAGGAAAATGGGGGAGTTGCATCAGTGAGCACAAAAGCGGAAGATAAGGTTTTACGTAATTACTTTGCTGAAATATTGCCAGATTTTGATAGAGAAAGAGTTTATACTACAGATATAAAAAAATTATTGGGGTGGTATAATCTTTTAGTTGAGAAAGGCTTGACTGATTTTGTTGAAGAAAGGACAGAGGAAGATTCATCGGCAGAAAAGGCAGAGTAAAATTTAAATAAGGTCTAAAGTTTCTAAATTGAATAGAGAAAAGAATACTTCTCAAAAATTTACTATCTGTATATAACCATATTATGATTGTAATTTTTTGAGAAGTTTTTTATATATATAATAATGTGGTAATGAAAAGTAGATATGTTAAGAATATATGTTTTTTCTTTCTTGTATTGCTTTCATCATGCCATGTAACAAAGGTTCCTCAAACAGTTCCTGCTTCTGTTAAAAGTGTGAGTTGTGCATTAGGGATACATGTTAGTAATAAAGATTATTTTCCTCTTTACCTTGAAATATCGTCGTGGATTGGAGTCCCTTATAAGTACGGAGGAATTACCCGCAAAGGTGTAGATTGTTCTGGATTAGTATTGAATGTTTATCGAGAAGTGTATGGCGTTGTGCTGAGCCGTTCTTCAGAACAAATGATGCAGCAGGATTGTCGAGAACTTTCTAAACAACAATTAAGAGGAGGTGATCTCGTTTTCTTTGCTACGACCAAAAATAAAAAAAAGATAAATCATGTAGGTATTTACCTAAAAGATAATCTTTTTGTGCATTCTACAACATCTCGTGGAGTGATTCTAAGTTCATTAAATGAGGATTATTACCGCAAAACTTGGGTAGGAGCGGGTAGAGTTGAGAGAAAAAGATAAAGGATAAATATGACCAGATATTTTGAATTGTATTTATCTGAATTTAAAATAGTTGATAATATCAATAATTCCGTAAACAATAGCCGCGATACCAAATACAATCAGGACTGTGTTCATCGAATCGAATGGATTAATTAAAATGATAATTCCTGTTATAAGAATCAAAACCGGGAATAAATAGAAAAAAAGTGCTACTGTAGTATTACGTTGTATGGATGCAAGTGTCAGTATTTGAAAAATACCAGCCAATAATAATAAAAAGCCTAAAACATACATTAAAAATCCGATAAAAACAGTAGGCATAAGGGCGAGGCATAGACCCAATAAAATACTTCCTATACTTTCTACTGGGATATAAGAAAATGATTTGGATATAACCTTTTTACGACGAGAAAAATAGTTGAGAAGGGCAACAATACCTGTTGCGATGAACATTATGCCTATAATGGAAACAATATAACCCAAAACTTGATCTGGCCATTTAACTGTTACAATACCCAATACTATTGCAAAAACACTACGAATCAGAGTCCACTGGATTGTTCCCATATTATATATCTAAATTTTATTATTCTTAACTACAAATATAACCTTTTTTCGAAAATATAGTTCAATATATATAAGAAAATCTCTACATAGTCAAAAACATAAAAGGGGGAGTATGAAATCCAATTGTTCCCATATCTTAAAATAAATTTACTATGTATTTGGAAAATTGGAAAATCAATTTATTCCGTTATTTTTGTATTTCGAAATTTTATAGATTGAAATAATGACGTCTAAAAAAAAATTATTAGCCATAATAAATCCTATTTCAGGGACTCATCAGAAATCAGATATACCAAAAGCTGTTAAGGAGGTATTAGACTCGTCATTATATGATATAGATATATGTTTTACTGAATATGCCGGTCATGCGACTTTATTAGCTAAAGAAGCTGTATCGTCCAACTTGGATTGTGTCCTTTCGATAGGAGGTGATGGTACTTGTAATGAAATAGCTAAAGCGTTGGTTCATTCCAATACAGCATTAGGTATTATACCTATGGGATCAGGAAATGGACTGGCGAGACATTTGGATATTCCAATGGATGTCATGGGAGCGTTAAAAATTATAAATGAAAGAAATATTGTTTCATTAGATTATTGTAAAGCAAATGAGAAGCTTTTCTTTTGTACGTGTGGTGTAGGTTTCGATGCATTGGTTAGTCGTCGTTTTGCTGAGGATAAGCATCGCGGAGGAATGACTTATGTAAAAAAAGTTGTTACCGAATATTTGAAATATAAAACGGAAACTTATCTTATCGTTAGTGAGAATGGGAAAATAAAAGAAAAAGCTTTTTTAATAGCTTGTGCCAATGCATCACAATATGGGAATAATGCCTATATAGCTCCTCATGCTAATATGCAGGATGGAAAAATTGATGTAACAATTATATTGCCATTTACCCCCTTTGATATTGCGCCCATGGCTGTACAATTATTTACGAAAGTTATTGATAAAAATCCCAATATACGTACATTTGAAACTCCATATCTAAAAATTATTAGAGAGAAACCCGGAATCATGCATATTGATGGGGAACCTGTTGAGATGGATAAAGAAATTGAAATAAAGTGTATTCGTAATGGCTTAAAAGTTGTCATTCCTCAGGAAAATTCTAAGAAATTATTTATTGAGCCTATTCATACGGCTTTTTGGGAAGTTATAGATACTATTAAGACAGAGCTTGACATATGAATGCAGGGGTAATAATTACATAACCAATCTCCCAGAAAATGAAATTTTCTTATTTTTTGGGAGATATGGTATACACAAGTTAAGAACTTTATAGGTATTTATTCATTATCTTATTACAACAAGTTACTTGCCAATTCTGATAATTCACTGCGTTCTCCTTTTACTAAGTTTACATGGCCGAATATACTTTGTCCCTGCATTTTATCTATCATATAGACTAATCCGTTCGATTGAGAATCCAAATAAGGGGAATCTATTTGTTGAATGTCTCCTGTAAATACCATTTTTGTACCTTCTCCGGCTCTGGTTATAATGGTTTTAATTTCGTGGGGTGTAAGGTTTTGAGCTTCGTCGATAATGCAATATGTCTCAGACAGACTTCGTCCGCGAATGTAAGCTAAGGCTTCTATAACTAATTGACCTTTGTCTTGTATGTCCTGTAAATAGCGATAATCCGCACCCCCTAACGAAAATTGGTGCTTAATGACGTTTAAATTATCAAATAGCGGTTGCATGTAAGGAGCAATCTTTTGTTTTTCATCACCCGGTAAAAATCCCAAATCTTTATTTGCCAAAGCAACGATAGGGCGAGCCAATAAAATCTGTTTGTAATCTCGGCTTTGTCGTAATGCTCCGGCCAACGCGAGAAGTGTTTTTCCTGTACCAGCTTTTCCTGTAAGAGCTAAGAGTTTTACGTTGGGATCATTGAGTAATTCGAAAGCAAAACTTTGTTCTGCATTACGAGGTTCAATACCGAAATTTTTTTCTTTTATGACTTTTTTTACCATTCCGGTCGCTGATACATACCGGGCTAAAACGGTAGAATTGCCGCTGTTTAGTATGAAACATTCATTTGATTTAAAATCAATGCTTAATCCTAATTTTTCTGCCGGAATTCCTTCATGGGATTTATAGATGTCATTGATTATTTGTGGATCAATACCGTCAAAATATCGTTGTTCTGACTCAAAAATATCGATATTGGCTACTTTGTCATTATTGTAATCTTCTGTTAGTATACCCAACGAACGGGCTTTCATTCTTAGATTTACATCTTTAGTGACCAATATTGTTTTTGTATCAGGATTTTTGGATGCCAGAAAATGAGTTGCAGCAAGAATTAAATGGTCTGGGGTACGTTCCGGAAATGCGGCTTTTACTTCTTCAGGATAGTTATAACCGACCAATATGGATAAGTTTCCGAGGTCTGGTCCGAGCTTAGCCCCTTTGGTGAATAAATCGTCATCTGTTATTTCATCCAATTCCCTGACAAACTCCCTTGCATTATAGTTTATCTGGTCGTTTCCCTTTTTGAATTTGTCTAACTCTTCCAATACGACAATAGGTATGTAGATATCATTGTCTTGAAAATTAAATAAACATTTGTAGTCGTGAAGAATAACATTTGTATCTAACACAAAATTTTTTTTATTTCCCATAATGGTATCATTTAAAGTGTTGATATAAAAAAGAGAGTCCTGATGTAAATGATAATCGCTATTATCCGAAGGATTTATCCAAAGATAACCAAATATCTGTAATAAAACTATATTTGAAAATGAAAAAATGTTTTATTTGTCTTTATTTATACTATCTGTGATGTTAAAAAATGAATGTACAATATTCACATATTATAAAAGATTGTGTATGTTTGTATCAAACTGTGACTGATATGAAAAAAATAGGATTATTATCGGATACTCATGCATATTGGGATGATCGGTATATTAAATATTTTTCTGAATGTGATGAGATATGGCATGCTGGAGATATAGGTTCGATGGATGTATTGAAAAAGCTCGAAGCTATAAAACCGGTACGGGCTGTATATGGTAATATTGACGGACATGAAATAAGGATAATATGCCCAAAGCATCAGAGATTTACCATTGAAGGAGTTGATGTGTGGATGACACATATTGGTGGTTATCCTGGAAAGTATGCTACGGACGTTATTCCTGAAATATATCGTAAGCCTCCAAAATTATTTATTTCCGGGCATTCCCATATTTTGAAAGTTCTGTATGATAAAACTCTTGGTTTGTTGCATATAAATCCGGGTGCGGCAGGACAATATGGATTTCATAAAAAAAGGACGTTAGTGCGTTTTTGTATTGATAATGGAGAATTTGAGAATTTGGAGATTGTGGAATTGGGAGATAAGTTTTAGAGTGTTTAGTTCTAAAAGCGCAACTATATAACGGAATGAATTTGAAATTTTTTATCAGTACATTTCTTGTCTTAATCGCCTTCGTCGATTATTCATGGGGACAAACGAAAGTCGAGTGTTGGAAACGTTTTGAACTAACCTTTAACTATAAAGCAATCGGAAATCCATTCGATGTAGAACTGTCTGCAATATTTTCATGTGATGGTAAAGAACTAAAAGTGAAAGGGTTCTATGATGGAGATGATACATATCGCATACGGTTTATGCCTACGGAAGTTGGAGTATGGAAATATTCTGTGTCGAGTCCAATAAAAGAATTGAATAAGAAATCAGGACTTTTAACTGTTATCCCGAATTTAAGTAGTAATCCCGGTATGGTATCGGTGGACGGTAAGCATGCTTTCAAATATGCAAACGGTACTCATTATTACCCGTTAGGGACAACCTCTTACGCATGGTTACATATGAATGAAGAAGTCCAGGAAGAGACTTTAGAATCTCTGAAACACAGCGGATTCAATAAAATACGTATGTGTGTATTTCCCAAGAATTATGATTTGGTACAGGAAGAACCCCAATTATATCCTTTTGAAATAAAAAAGATGATAATAAATGAGAAAGGAGATGAAGTTAGAGTTTGGAATTTTAAGAGGTTCAATCCTGCATATTTTCGTCATTTGGAAAGATGTATAGACCAATTGTGTGAACTTAATATAGAAGTCGATTTAATTTTATTTCATCCGTACGATAAAGGTCGTTGGGGATTTGATTCGATGACAAATGAAGTAAATATACGGTATATTCATTATATTATAAATCGTTTAGGGTCTTTCTGTAATGTATGGTGGTCTATCGCAAATGAATGGGATTATGTGACAAATAAGACAATAGATGATTGGAAGCTGTTAACAAAAACCGTAGTAAATAATGATCCATACCGGCATTTATGTTCTATACACGGATCTACTGCAACCTATTTTGATTACTGGATGCCTGAATTTACACATGTTAGTGTACAAGATGAAGCTCCGGTATATAGTATTTCAGCGGCAGCTTTGTTACGTCAGATATTCCATAAACCCGTAATTTGTGATGAAGTAGGATATGAAGGTAATCTAAAATCTCGTTGGGGACGTTTGAGTGCCCAACAATTGACTTATTTTATCGTGAACGGTTTGATGGGGGGTATCTATGTGACTCATGGAGAGTGTTTTCAAGAGGAGAATGAGCCTATTTTTTGGGCGCAAGGTGGAAAATTAAAAGGGGAAAGTTGGAAACGAGTCAAATTTTTGAAAGCCATACTTGAAGAAATGCCTGGACCTTTGCAAATGTCAGATATTAGTCGAGACTTGGTAACGTCTACTGCAGGTGAGGGATATTATTTTATCAGCCTGGGAAAAGAAATAAGAGATTTTTGGAGATTCAATCTTCCTGTAAAAAATGCAAATTATGAGATACTGAAAGCAGGGAAATATTTTAGAGTAGATATTATTGATGTATGGAATATGACTATAACGAAGTGCCCGACTATCTTTGAGACAGGAGAAGCTGTGGATTATCGTGTATTAGACAAGAAACAACGTGGAGTACGTTTGCCGGATGCTCCTTACTTGCTTTTAAGAGTAACTGAAGTAAAAAGAGGGAATGGCAAAATTTCCCAATAGAAGTTCCTCTAATTATTTAACTTTAGAGAATCTATATCGTCATTATCGGTACAGGAAATTAAAAAATGGTGAAAAAGTATTAGAATATTGAACTTTGTCATTATATTTTGAAGTATATTTTACAATAAGATAATATAGTTTTTTCGGATAAAGAAAAAATACTGAAGTTTTTATTGATTTTATTTGAAACAATACAGTATCATTTTCCTATAGGCTGTATTTTACGCCGTATAGCTTTTGAAATTTCAAGATACATATAAAATTTTTTCTTTTGCTCTATTGATGCCTTGTTTTGCTCATATTTTTTATTGGCATATTCTTTTGATTTATCAAATACCAGTTTCGAAACCTGATTTTGAGACTTTCCAACCATGGTAGAATCAATCTGTTCATCCGGAAAAAATTCATCCAGATTCACATCTCCTATCATTGTCGTTTCTAGAAAATTTTTTTTTGTATGATTTTTATTAAGATAATAGCCTACAAACATATGCCCTGGCATACGTACCAGAATAGGGTCTATATTAATAGCCCGTAATAAAGAAGCAAAAAGTACACTACCGTCTACACAATTGATTTGAGCAGATTTTATGGCATCATCGAATAACCTGACCCGCTGAGAATAGACAACATTAGAAGACAAGCTCGAGGCCGATACAGAACTATATTTAAAGTTTCTTTTTTGCAGAGCATTCCATATGGCATATACTTGATTCTCTACCGAACTTTCTTTGTTTAATTGATAGCCGAGAAATCGGTTTACAATTCGGGTATTGAGAGCTTCTCTCAATATCATGTCTATCATCGGATGGTCTTCGTTGACATAAGCAGCAAAAAAAATACCTGTCTCATGAAATTTTTGGTTTATATCATTATATCCTAAAAGACATTCATTGATACTACGCATAGAAAAAGTTCTTACCTTTTGTCCCAGATTATCTCGGTTCATTTCTACTTGTACAGCAACACTAACGGGGGTTGGCTGGATATTTTCTTTCAATGCATCATATTTCCATACAATATCCGGATAAACAAGGTATTCTGTACGAGCTTTAGGCAAAATAAATTCTGAAATGGACTCACTAAAAAAAGGACTTTCTGCAACCTTAATTCTTAACTTACTATTTGTTTTATCCGATTTAACTCGTATCCCGATGCATGATTTGGGATTGCCTAAATAAGAAGTATCAGCAGGCATGACAATAAGCGTATCGGTAACAGCAACAGACAAAACTGCAGAAGGAAAAATGTTTCCACCAAGCTCATCGGTTATTTCAAATGGTTCTGAGACAATGTTGTACCGATATAGATAAAAGCCTCCTGTCATAGCCAATAACAGCAGCAATATTACTGACATTATTTTCCAAAAAGAATCCCTTTTTTTCATTTTCTTATTTCTGATATGTCAAAGATATAACAAACTACAGAAAAATAAGAAAAGATTTCAAGAGAAAATCTATTCCTTTTGTAATCCATAAAATTTATTTCTCTATTAAATTAGATTTTTCATTATTGTTATAAATAAACATTAAAACCTCCAATTTGTTCTTAAGAAGAATGTTCTAATTAAATACAAAGTAATGAATAGAATTGCGATGCAAATACGATTGTATCATATCAAGGAAATAAAGTTTGTTGATAATACCCAAAACTATAAATGTGATTTGGAAAAAGATAGTGTCCATGTAGGCTTTTCGGTACAATTAAACCCCGATATAGAACAAAATCGTACAGATATACTACTGGGGGTACACTATGATATAAAAAAAGAAGGTAGAAAGACATCTATCCTCGAATATAAAATAAACGTAGCATTTGAAATAGAAGATATGATAGAATACATTTCGATAGAAAAGAATAGGATATCAGTAAAACCTGAACTATTGACAATTATGCTGAGCGTATCTATCGGTTCATTAAGAGGTATGTTGGTAATGCGTACCAAAAATTCTGATTTCGAAAATTACCCATTACCATTGGTCAATGTCACGGAGTTAGTATCAAAAATCAGACACCCATCATGGTATGAAAATACAATACATCCATTTTTCAAGTTTCGTTATCAATAGATTTAGAGCCTGTTTCATTGGGAACAGGTATTTTTTGAGAACTGTCCCCGGGGATATTTTTCAGTTCTGATAAAAAGTGTAGTGGGTTACATGACATATAAGAACATAAATATAGACTGAGAAAAGACATAATTTGAATACATAATTTCTTTATTGGAAAATTTAGATAGACTCTTAACAAGATGTTATAAGCCATAACAAAATATTAAATTAAAATTCAAACGAAAAACTTTACCTTTGTCTTCAGTTAAATAAAAAATTAAAGACAGTTATTATGTTAGGTGAAAAGAAAGCGAATACTCTTCATGGCATCCTGCTCATTGCTCTTTTTTCTTGTTCGGCCTTTTATATTGCCGAATTTCCTTTTATAAAAAAATTATCGTTCAGCCCCTTGATTGTCGGTATTATTTTGGGTATGTTATATGCCAATAGTTTACGCAATAGGTTGCCTGAGACATGGGTTCCCGGAATATTATTTTGCACAAAACAGATTTTACGTACAGGTATCGTGCTCTATGGTTTCCGCTTGACATTTCAAGACGTTGTAAATGTGGGATTGCCTGCTGTATTTATTGATATTATTATTGTGACGGGGACGCTATTATTAGGAATTTTAGTTAGTAAATTGATGAAGATGGATAAAGATGTCGCTTTACTCACTTCCACAGGAAGTGCTATATGTGGCGCTGCTGCTGTGTTAGGAGCTGAGCCGGTAGTTAAAAGCCAACCCCATAAAACAGCAGTCGCTGTTTCTACAGTTGTTATATTCGGTACCATATCCATGTTTTTATATCCGGCAATGTATCGGGCAGGTATATTAGAACTGACTCCGGAGCAGATGGGAATCTACACAGGTTCTACTTTGCATGAAGTAGCCCATGTTGTAGGTGCTGGTAATGCTATGGGGACAGAAATATCAGATCCGGCTGTCATTGTGAAAATGATCAGAGTTATGTTATTGGCTCCTGTATTGCTGATTATGAGTTTCTGTTTGGCAAAGTTCGGAAATAAGGGACATGCTAAAACTGGCACCAAGAGCAAAATCACGATTCCCTGGTTTGCTGTAGGATTTTTATTGATTATAGGATTCAATTCGCTTGATTTATTGCCTCATGCTGTTGTCGAAGGAATAAATAGCTTCGATACATTTTTGTTGACAATGGCTATGACTGCATTAGGAGCAGAAACCAGTATAGATAAGTTTAAGAAAGCAGGAGCTCGGCCTTTTATCTTGGCATCCGTATTATTTATATGGCTATTGGTAGGAGGCTATCTTATGGCTAAATATTTAACCCCAATACTGTCTTAATTACTTAATTGCATAGACCAAATTCCTCAAATTTTCATTTATTTCGAAAATTTGAGGAATTCTTTTTATATTTCCTTATTATAATGCATTGCAAATTGAATAAATGCCGCAGCAAGCCCTGTATCTTGCCCGTATTGTTGTATAAAACTAAAATTTCGTTCTATACGGCATTCTTTAAAGTCTATTATTTTCAATTTTCCTTCCAGCACTTCTTGCTGAATAGCCCTAAAAGAAACAATACCCATACAATCGGAATGTTCGAGATAACGTTTTATGCTCTCTGTACTTCCCAAAAACATTTGTACATTTAAGCATGATAACTTTATCGAATAGGGTAGAAGTGCAGCTTCGAGAACATCGAGCGTCCCGGAACCTTGTTCACGCAATACCAATGGGATATGGGGCAATTCATATAAACTTATTTCATCACGTTGCGACAATTTGCTCCGATTGCTTACAACGGCAACTAATTCATCTTGCATAAATACAGTATATTTTATATTGGGAGTATGCTGTATACCCTCTACCATACCTAAGTCGATTCGATGTTCTCCCAAAGCTGACTCTATTTGTCTTGAATTGCTATTGAGAAGCGATATTTTCACGTCAGGAAACTTATCCACAAATTTTGCCAGTACAGCAGGTAATACATATTGGGCGATAGTAGTACTGGCCCCGATTCTTAACTCTCCTGCATAAGTATTCGTAAGCAAATGTAAATCATACTCCAAACGTTTATAATCTTCAACAATCCGTTCACTGTGCTCTAACAAAATTTCTCCGGCTCGGGTAAGTTTTATTTTATTGCCCATGCGCTCGAACAAAGCGATGTGATATTTAGCTTCTAATTCCTGTATATGACGAGTTATTGCTGGCTGACTGATATATAGTTCTTTTGATGCTTTTGTAAAACTAAGATTTTTAGCTACACTGATAAACGCTTTTAATCTAAAATCTGACATAGTATTTGTTGGCTCTAAAGATTTATGATTGTTGATAGTTCATAGAAAAGGTAACTTCTTCTTGTAACATTTCATATATTTTTTGCTGTGCTCTTACCCGTTCAGGATTATTATTCTGGACGTATATATTATTCAGATGTTCATCTATCAGGCACGCCTGTACATTATCTGTCAGTTGATAATGTAAAATACGGATAACCTGTCTTTTCAATTTATTATCCACGATGGGAAATGCCGTTTCTATTCGTCGGCTTAGATTACGTTTCATCCAGTCAGCAGAAGATAGATATACACATTCGTTTCCGCCGGCATAAAAATACCATATACGAGCATGTTCGAGATATTGGTCTATAATTCGAATAATACGTATATTGCGACTATATGGCTGGTTGGGAACAAGGCAACAAATACCTCGAATAATAAGGTCTATTTGTACACCCGCGTTACTGGCTTCATACAGTTTATTTATCATATCTGTATCTTGCAATCCGTTCATTTTTAGTATAATATGAGCTTTTTTACCTTCTTGGGCAGCTCCGATTTCTTGGTCTATCATAGATTTCAGCACATCCAGCATATTATATTGTGCTACCAGTAATGTATTGAAAACAGGGGGTACATCTTTTCCCTCTAAAATCTCAAATAAGCAGTTCAGTTCTGTGATAATTTGTGTATTATAGGTAAAAAGACCTATATCTGAATATACCTTTGCCGTTTTTTCATTAAAATTCCCGGTACTCAAAAACGCGAAGCTTTTTTCCATATTAGTTCCTCCTATCGAACGACGTAATATCAAAGCAACTTTGGCATGCACTTTTAGTCCCGGCACTCCATATATGACGTGTATACCGGCCTTTTGCATCTGTTCTGATGTAAATATATTGTTTTCTTCGTCAAAGCGTGCTTTCAATTCCACATAAACCGTAACTTTTTTACCATTTCGCGCAGCAGTAACTAAAGCATTGATTACCTCTGAATTTTCTGCCACACGATATTGAGTCAATTTTATCTCTTCCACTTTGGGGTCATATGCCGATTCCATAAGAAATCGGATAAGATAGTCAAACGATTGATACGGGAAATGTAACAGCATATCATGGGACTTTATAACTTTAAATACGGAACCGGATCGGTCAAACTCCGGTACGCGAAGAGGAATAGGGGATTCTACCGCCAATTTTTTGCCTGTCGGATTCGGTAATTTTATCAAATCTTCAAGTGTTAGATATCTTCCGGCAGCAATGCATTGACTTTCAGGAATATTATAGGCTTGGCATAAATAGCTGAGCATTTCATGAGGCATCATGGCATTATATACCAAACGGTTGGCTACACCAGTCTTTCTTTTTTTTACATGTTTGCGTATTTCATCGACGATATTCTCTTTTTGATTTGAATCTATCGAAAAGTCTGCGTCTCTGGACACTCGTACGCTATAATATGCATCGACAACAAATCCGGGAAACACAATATCTAAATTGTATCCGATAGCATCATCGACGAACATGAGATAATGTTTGCCTTCATAAGCTGGAAGCTCGATAAAACGTGGTACTTTGGAAAAAGGTACCTTTATCAAGGCATAATATATTTGAGAATCCTGACTGCCTCGAGGATGTAATTGGATAGACAAATATAATCGGTTATCCCTTAAAAATGATGATATATGATCTTTAAGAATAAGTACCGGTTGCAAATATGGGAAAATTTCTTCTTTAAAGTAATTTCTGATAAAATCTTTATGAAAATCTGGCATTGGTTGTCCCTGATACAAAACAATATCATTATGGGCTAATTCTGGTAATATTTCGTGAGTGAAGATATAAGAGAAATCTTTTACCTGTCGACTGACCTCAGCATTGATTTCAGCCAATGTCTCTTTGGCATTTTGATATTCTGCAGAAGAGCAATTTTTCAACATTACCAGATTACGATGTTCCGATACACGTATACGATAAAATTCTTCCTGATTTGATGAATATATTGATAAAAATTTTATTCGTTCAAACAGTGGAAGCTCTTTATTTCGTGCTTCTAATAATACGCGTCGGTTGAATGACAACCAACTGATATCTCGCTTGAAATATTTCCAATCCATATCCTTATATCCATTACGATTTTCCATATCAAGCATAAATATATAATTTTTTCTCTTATAATTTTCAAAAGATTAAATTTTAATTTTAAGCATTCTCCGATTATCGAACCTTTTATCGATTCTATAGTTTTAGATTTTGTGATGTCGAAAAAAAAGTGTAATTTTCGACTTTCATCTAAAAAACAAATAAGTGTGGAGTACAAAAAGTTTATAGAAGAATTGCAAAAACGTTTGGGCAAAAATAAAAAAAGTATTGATGCCTTGATGTCAGACACATTACAAATAATAAAAGAGCATAGTGTAATGATGGATTCATTTTCTATACAAGGTTTTGGAACTTTCGAGCCTCGAAAAAAGGCTGAACGTATATCTGTTAATCCCGCCACTGGAAAACGGATGCTGATACCGCCTAAAATTGTGCTGACATTTAAACCCGGAACGATTATAAAAAATAAACTTAGAGAGAAATCCGATAATGAACAGTAAAATATCATTACCTGAAATGGTCGATTTGCTATCTCGGAAATCGGACTGTACAAAGAAGGAAGCAGAAGCTTTCTTAAAAGAATTTTTTACTTTAGCCACAGAAATTTTATCTTCCGGAGAGTCACTTAAAATCAATGGCTTGGGTGTGTTTAAACCTGTATGGGTAGAGAAGAGAAATAGTGTAAATGTTCAGACAGGACAGCCTTGTGAAATTCCCGGTCATTATAAATTATCATTTACACCGGATAAGAGCATGAGAGATGCTGTAAATGCTCCGTTTGCCTGTTTCGAAGCTGAAATCATAGCCGATGATGTCGATATAAAAGACACTGAAATTTTTGATATGGCAGCAGAAGATAGTGATATGACAGAGACCAATATAGATGATTCTTCTACAGAAATGGAAACGGTTGTAATGTCATTGGATAAAGAGACATCTGATATTGTGATAGCGGATATTCCAGATGAGCGGCAAAATGTAAAAGATGAAATACAACCAGAAAACAACCAGTTGCCAAATGAAATGAATATTTCTGATACAACCAATCAAAAAGAAAGTAAAGACGAAAATACCGAACACAAACTTCCTGCTGAAGTGTATGATGCACAAACAGCACCTGAAGAAAAAATAAAAGAACCAGAAGAAAAGGAGCATATAGAAGTCATATCTGTATCAGTTGTTGATAATTACGAAAAAGAAGAATTTAGACGAAAACAAACATGGCGAAATCGGAAAAACTTTTGGTACGGATTTGTAACTTCTTTATTGATTTTTGTTGTAGCAGATTTGATATGGCTATGTTATAATGGCACTTTTGAGGAAGGACAAGTAACGATAAGTAGTTGGATTCCGGCTATTATAAAAAATCAAAATCAGGAGGGTGAAAAGAACAAAGATTCTGTTTCGGTTGTTAAAGCCTTGGTTACGGATTCTCTAAAAACAACAGAGGTTGTAAGAAAAGATACTGCTACGCTCGAAAATAAGCCAATAACCAACATGAATGAAAAGAGCAATAAAGTACCTGAAAAAGAGATAAATAATGATACAATGCTATCGGAGAAGACTGTTACGGAAATCATGAAACCGGGAATTTTCTTGACCACTTTGTCATTGAAACATTTCGGTCATAAAACTTTTTGGGTATACATATATCAGGAAAATAAAGCGAATATAGCCAATCCTAATAGTGTGCCTGTAGGAACCAAGTTGATAATTCCCGAAAAATCAAAATATAATATAGATTCCAACAATAGAGAATCGGTGGAAAAAGCGAAAGCTCTTGCTACAAAAATATTATCGGAATATGAATAAATAAAGTCTTTAAGTCGCCGGTATCATTACTTTGGCGACTTAGTTTTTTTTACTACAAGCTTAGCCTTTTTTAACAGTTAAAGTGTTAAATGTAAACACATCGTAGTTACTTTTGCACTTAGGCTATTATGGGCTGCATAAACAGGAATAATTTAATAAAAAACAATACAATATGAGTCAAACAGTAGATATTCGTGAATTAAATGAACTCATTGCAAGTAAAAGTTCATTTGTGAATATGATAACCATGGGTATGGACCGGGTAATTGTAGGGCAGAAACATCTGGTAGATTCTCTGATGATTGGCCTTCTTTCAAATGGCCATATATTGCTCGAAGGTGTTCCGGGATTGGCAAAAACTCTTGCGATAAAGACACTTGCTTCTCTTATCGATGCTAAATATAACCGTATCCAGTTTACTCCGGACTTGCTCCCTGCCGATGTTATCGGTACAATGGTTTACAGTCAGGCAAAAGAACAGTTTGAGGTAAAAAAAGGTCCGGTTTTTGCTAATTTTGTATTGGCAGATGAAATAAATCGTGCTCCGGCAAAAGTACAAAGTGCCTTGCTTGAAGCTATGCAGGAGCGTCAAGTTACAATTGGAGAAACTACATTTAAGCTTGATGACCCGTTCTTGGTATTGGCGACACAGAACCCTATAGAACAAGAAGGTACATATCCGTTACCCGAAGCACAGGTCGATCGTTTTATGTTGAAAGTTATCATTGGATATCCGAAAAAAGAAGAGGAAAAATTAATTATACGTCAGAATATTACAGGCGAACGAGAAACTGTGCAACCGGTACTGAAGGCCCAGGAAATTATCGAAACAAGGGATATTGTACGTAAAGTATATATCGATGAAAAGATAGAAAAATATATAGTAGATATCGTTTTTGCTACTCGTTATCCTGAAGACCATGGGCTTGGAGATTTGAAAGAAATGATTTCTTTTGGAGCTTCTCCTCGTGCTTCGATAAATTTGGCTTTGGCTGCTCGTTCATATGCATTCTTGAAACAACGTGGATATGTAATTCCTGAAGATGTACGTGCAGTATGTTATGATGTAATGCGTCACCGTATAGGATTAAGCTATGAAGCAGAAGCCAATAACATGACTTCAGAAGAGATTATCAGTGAAATCTTGAATAAAGTTGAGGTACCCTGATTAGATAATAAAGCAACAAAGCCTGGCGTATGGAAACAAAAGAACTATTAAAAAAAGTTCGTCAGATCGAAATAAAAACCCGGGGATTGTCCCGTAATATTTTTGCCGGACAATACCATTCGGCTTTTAAGGGGAGAGGTATGGCTTTCTCTGAAGTCCGGGAATATCAATATGGTGATGATGTACGCGATATCGACTGGAATGTAACCGCCCGGCATAATAAACCGTATATAAAAGTTTTTGAAGAAGAACGAGAACTTACGGTAATGTTGTTGGTAGATGTATCTGCCAGTCGGGATTTTGGTGCGGTAGGTGAAATGAAAAAATCTGTAATGACAGAAGTTGCAGCAACACTCGCATTCTCGGCAATCCAGAATAATGATAAAATTGGAGTTATCTTTTTCTCCGATAAAATTGAAAAGTTTATTCCTCCCAAAAAGGGGAAAAAACATATTCTATATATCATACGAGAGTTAATCGATTTTCATCCCGAAAGTACAGGAACAAATTTGAGTTTGGTATTAGAGTATATGACCAATGCGATAAAAAAACGTTGTACAGCATTTCTAATTTCTGACTTTATTGCTTTAGACAATTATAAAAATGCACTTTCGATTGCTAATCGAAAACATGATTTAGTTGGTATACAGATATATGACAAGCGTGAAACAGAGCTCCCCAATGTAGGTTTGGTAAAAATGTATGATGCTGAAAATGGCAGTGAAGATTGGATAGATTCTTCTTCCAAGAAAGTTCGTGACGCATATATACGCTGGTGGAATGAACGGCAGAATGTCATGCTTGATTATATGAGGAAAAGTCGTGTCGATTTAGCTTCGATTGCAACAGATGAGGATTACGTCAAAGCTTTGATCGGACTTTTTAAGAGAAGGAGTTAATTGCATATTTTTTTGATAATCGAATATCGATAAAATTTATATGAGATATAATGAAATATAATAAACCAATAAAAGGAATAGTTCTGGGAATTTGTCTGGTCTCCTCGGCAATGGTTTTTGCTGATAATGTAGTGGTGAGTGCGAAGATGGACTCAACAGCGATTTGGATGGGTGAACAAACAATGATACACCTCGAAATGGCGCAAGACAAGGGCAAAGTTGTTCAGATGCCTTTCCTGACCGATTCTTTAGTAACCGGAATAGAAATTTTGCGAGTAACGATGCCGGATACTACTGATTTGGGAAATAATCGTATCCAAATAAAAAGTGATGTTCTGATTACATCGTTCGATTCTGGATTCTATTATATTCCGCCTTTTCGATATATTTTGAACAAAGATACTTTCACTACAGAAACTTTGAGTCTCAAAGTGGTACCTATGGAAGTTGATACAACAAAGGCTGGATTCGATATCAAGGGTGTGCAGAAACCTCCTTTTGTTTTATGGGATTATATCTCGAATACAGCTCTTGTCATCATTGGTATTGTTTTGTTATTAGTTGCTTTGGGCTTGCTGTATTGGTTCTGGTGGCGTAAGCGTGAACATCCAGAAGAAGTAATTTCACCCGAATCGCTCTTACCGCCCCATATAAAAGCCATGAATGCTTTGGAAGAAGTAAAGGAAAGTAAATTGTGGCAAAATGGGCAAGAAAAAGAATATTATACTCGAGTGACTGATATTTTACGGGAATATATAGATGAACGTTTCCATGTAAACGCAATGGAAATGACATCTTCTGAAATCATTTCTATATTGCGGAAAAATGAAGATGCCAAATTGGTCAATCATAAATTGAAAGAAATTTTAGAAATGGCTGATTTTGTGAAATTTGCAAAGATGAGGCCATTACCAGAAGACAACGAAGCTGTGATGCGTAATGCTATTACGTTTGTCGAAGAAACAAAACCTGTTGAAAAAATTCCGGTGGAAGAAAAAAGCGATTCTACTGCAGAAGCGCAAAAAGAAGACATTTCAGGAGAAAAAACAGGGCAATAATAAATTGATATGGCATATATTCGTTTCCATAAAAATAGGATGTGAATAAACTAAAATTAAAGAAAAATGGTATTTGCGAATCCTCTATATTTACTATTACTGCTATGCCTTATACCGGCTATTATCTGGTATATTCTGAAGCATAAAAAGGCACAAGCTGCATTGCAGGTTTCTTCTACTCAGGCATTTGCCAAATTGCCTAAAACATATAAATATTATTTGAGGCATTTTCTTTTTATCTTGAGATTAGGAGCAATAGCTTGTATTATAATAGTATTGGCACGTCCACAAGCGACAGATCGATGGGAAAACCAAACTCGAGAGGGTGTTGATATCGTAGTTGCCTTGGATATATCCAGTAGTATGTTAGCACGTGATTTTAAGCCCGATCGTATACAAGCAGCAAAAGATGTAGCATCACAGTTTATAAGTGGACGTACGGATGACAATATTGGACTTGTTATTTTTGCTGGTGAAAGTTTTACCATGTGTCCGATGACTACAGATCACGCTGTATTACTTAATTTAATGAAGGATGTCCAGTGTGGTATGATTGCCGATATGACTGCTATTGGAGATGGTCTGGCGACAGCTATAAATCGTATAAAAGACGGGCCTGCAAAATCTAAAACTATTATATTGTTGACAGACGGTACCAACAATGCAGGAGATGTATCACCATTAACTGCTGCACAAATTGCTAAATCTTTCGGAATCAGGGTATATACAATAGGAGTAGGGACTCAGGGTGAAGCGCCTTATCCAGTGCAGACTCCTTATGGGGTGATGTATCAAAACATGCCGGTAGAAATAGATGAGGCTACTCTGAAGACAATTGCTGCCGAAACAGATGGAAAATATTTTAGAGCCACAAACAAAGGGGTATTGAAAAATATTTTTGAAGAGATAGATAAACTTGAGAAAACTAAACTTTCAGTGAAAGAATTCAGCCGACGTGAGGAAAACTATCTTCCGTGGGCTATATTGGCATTTGTTCTGTTGGGAATTGAGATTATCCTAAGAAATACCATTTTACGGAATATTCCATAAAAATAATTAATTATGTTTCGATTTGCACAACCACAATATTTGTACCTGTTATTGATAGTTCCTCTAATGTGGGCTATATACTTCTATAGTGTTTACCGGAATCGGAAGAATATGGCCAAATACGGGAATCCTCAGATACTTCAGTCATTAGCTCCCGATGTATCAAAGTACAAACCTGGAACCAAATTCTTTTTGCAACAATTAGCTCTTATTATCATGATTTTTATTATAGCACGTCCACAAATGGGAGCTAAAATAGAAACGGTAAAAAAGCAAGGAGTCGAAATCATTATTGCATTAGACGTTTCCAATTCTATGTTGGCGCGGGATATAGCACCAAGTCGTTTAGATAAAGCCAAACAGATGCTATCTAAATTAATAGACCAATTAGATAATGATAAAGTCGGATTAATTGTTTTTGCTGGAGATGCGTATACTCAGTTGCCTATAACTTCTGATTTTGTATCAGCGAAAATGTTTTTATCAACAATTTCTCCTGACATGGTACCTACTCAGGGTACAGCTATCGGACGGGCTATAGCTTTAGCAATGAATTCATTTACTCCTGACCAGTCGGCCGATAAGGCAATAATTGTAATTACTGATGCAGAGAATCATGAAGATGATGCTGTCCAGATGGCTAAGGAGGCAGCCCAAAAGGGAATTATGGTAGATGTGATCGGTATCGGCTCAGAACAAGGAGCCCCTATACCTATCGGAGGAAATGATACCAACTTACGTAAAGATAATCAAGGGAACGTGGTTATTACTAAACTCAATGCTCAGTTAGGCCGAGATATAGCAAAAGCCGGGGATGGTATATATATATCGGCAGATAATACTGGAAGCGCATTAAGAGCCTTGACTGCAGAAGTGAAAAAAATGAAAAAATCTGATATAGAAAGTAAAGTCTATTCTGAATATGATGAGCAATTCCAAGGATTGGCATGGATAGTTTTGCTTTTGCTTTTGCTTGATATCTTTATACTTGACCGTAAAAATAAACTGATGAAGAAAGTCAATTTCTTTTCTTGATAAAAGTTTTAAGTTTTATGAATATGAAGAAAATGAAATATATAATGGTTATCTCTTTTATGTCGGTGATATCGATAGTATCGGCTCAGACAAGAGATACTATACCACAAATCAATAAAAAGGTAAATCCGAAAATCGAACGTAATAGTATACGGAAAGGAAATACCTTATATGAAGGTGAAAAATTTACAGAATCAGAAATAGAATATCGTAAAGCTTTGGATGCAAATCCCGAATCTTGGTTAGGTACTTATAATCTGGGTAACGCTCTATATAAGCAGCAAAAAATGGACGCAGCTCTCGAACAGTACAAAAAATCTGTGGTGAATGAAAAAGACTCATTACAACAAGCTCGTATATGGCATAACATTGGAAATGTATTTTTGCAAGAAAAGAAATATGCAGAGAGCATAGATGCTTATAAAAATGCATTGCGTCGAAATCCCAAAGATAACGAAACCCGTTATAACTTACGTTTAGCCCAATTGTTACTGAAAAATCAGCAACAACAGCAAAATGATGAGAACAAAGATAAGGATAAAGATAAAGACAAAGATAACAAAGACCAGCAAGACAAAGATAAGAATAACAAAGGAAACCAAAATCCGCAGAATAACAAAGATAATAAAGATGATAAAAAAGATAAACAACAACAGCAACAGCAGCAGGCACCTCCTCAGATGACTAAAGAGAATGCGCAGCAAATATTGGATGCAATCCAACAAGACGAGAAAAATACTCAAGAAAAAGTAAAAAAAGCAATGATGCAGCAACAAAAACGGAAGAAAACAGATAAAGAATGGTAAAAGTGAAAATGAAAAAGTTATCGATACTGATATTATTTTTTATTTCTGTTACCGGAGTATATGCTCGGGATGATATACATTTAGATGTACAAGTACCTAAGTCCGTTCAGGCAGGTGAACGATTTGAAATAATATTTTCTTTGAGGAATGCATCTACCGAGAACTTCAAATCACCCAAATTTAGAGGATGCAAGGTGCTTTCCGGTCCTTCTATTTCCCGTTCGTCACAGTTGGCGGTAATATCAGGGCACTTTGTACGTTCCATTTCGGAAAATAGGTCTTATATTCTTCAAGCTGGAAAAAAGGGAACAGTAGTAATACCTTCAGTTTCAGTTTCGGTTGAAGGTAAAACATATAAAAGTAGGAAAACAACAATAGAAATAATATCTGTAAGGTCTGAAAAGAAAAAGCAGGCTTCAGTACAGTTCATATGTTCTGTTCCGGAAGAAGTTCGTTCGGGGGAGACATTCCGTGTGAGGTATCAGGTAATAAACGGAGATGGCGAAGATTTTAATACTGGCGATTTCAAAAATTGCAAAGTGTTGGCCGGACCATCGATAACATTGGAACGAGAACCGATGTTGATGAATGGTTGGCCTATTCAGGGTAGGATAATAACGACTTATACATATATAGTACAAGCAGGTGAGTCTGGCAAGATTATAATTCCTGAAGCTAAGATTTTAGTTAATAACAAAAAATACAAAGTTGGCAAGTCAGAAGTTAAAATACGTCCTTTGAATGAAGAAGAACGGATGAAAAGATTTTTGGAAGCTGAAAAAAAATATCCAACCATTTAAAAACAGAAAAATATAAAATAGCATATCACAATGATGAAAAAATTATTTTTCATATTAACGATTTTAACGTCATGTAACATCTTGTCTAAAGCTGATAATGTATCATTTTCGACTTCAGCTCCAAGACAAGTTGTAAAAGGGCAAACCTTTCAAGTAACTTTCACATTAATCAATGCCAATGGGCAGGATATACGTGTACCTGATTTTCCGGGATGCCGGATATTGTATGGTCCTGCTGTATCTCAAGGATCGCAGTATAGTAATATAAACGGGCGGGCGACTTCCCAAACAGAAGAGTCATACGTTTATACTCTACGTGCAGAAAAAGAAGGGACATACCAGATAGGTGCAGCAACAATCAAAGTTGGTGGAAAGCAGATGTCGACGTCACCCGTTTCATTGAAAATTTTGCCGCCAGATAAGCAGTCTGCCGGTAATGGAAACGGAAGTCCTTCATCAGAAGGTTCTGCAGTTTCTCCATCGTCGGATACAGAAACATTTGCACGTTTAATTGTCTCCCCGACGCAAGTATATGAACAACAGGCAATATCTGTTGCGATTAAGTTATACACACGTTCTGATATTTCAGGATTAGGAGCTACCACTTTTCCAACTTTTGAGGGATTTGCAGTTCAGGAAATACCCATTGCAAATCCTCAGATGGAATTAGAACACTATAACGGTAAAAATTACAGAACAGTTGTCGTAAAACGTTATATTATATTTCCTCAGCATGCGGGACAATTAAAAATTTCTCAAGGGAAATACGAAGTCAGCATACAAGTATTGCGGCCCGTGCGCAGTCCGTTTGGAATTATGAATACGATGCAAGAAGTATCGAAAACAATTACTACAGCTCCGGTTACTATACATGTATCACCCTTTCCGGCAGGAAAACCCGCTTCTTTTATGAGTGCGGTAGGTTCTTTTTCGATGAACTCGTCTATCACTCGAGAGTCATTGAAAACAAATGAAGCCGTTACTGTAAAATTGGTGATAAAAGGCCGAGGAAATGTAAAATATATAAAAAATCCTGAAATAAAATTTCCTGAAGATTTTGAAGTTTATGACCCCAAAATTGATGTAAAAGTAAATGGTCTTGATGGTACACGTATTATTGAATATACCGCTATTCCTCGTCATCCGGGAGACTTTACTATTCCTTCTGCTGAATTTTCTTATTTCGATTCTGGAAGTAAAACATACAAGACTTTAAAAACTCCCGAATATCACTTAAAAGTAGCAAAAGGTGCAGGAAATTCTTCCTCCTCAATATCTGATTTCACAGATAAAGAATCGGTACGGTTACTCAATCAAGATATTCATTTTATCAAGTTGAATAAACAAAATCTGCAAAAGGAACAATCTGTGATATATGGAAGTTTGGTTTATTGGCTTTGGTATATACTTCCGGCATTGTTGTTTATTGCTTTTGCCATAATAAATCGTAAACAAGCTCAGGCTAATGCGAATATAGCTTTAATGAAAAATAAAAAAGCAAATAAAGTGGCAACCAAACGATTAAAGATTGCTGGTAAATATTTGCAAAGTCACGATAAAACAGCTTTTTATGATGAAGTATTAAAAGCCGTATGGGGATACTTAAGCGATAAATTGAATCTTCCATTGTCAGTTCTTACTCGGGACAATGTTGCTATAGAATTATCTAAATATGGGGCAGCAGAAGAACTTGTAGATAGCTTTATGTCAATATTGGATACATGTGAATTTGCGCAATATGCACCAGCTCAAAACGATGATGCAATGGATAAGTTATATGCCGAGACGGTGGAAGCGATAGGTAAATTGGAAAGTACGGTAAAAAAATAAATTCGCTAGACAAATGAAAAGGATATATAGTATTTTGATATTTTGTATGTTTTGTTTTACTCAATTGTGGAGTCAGGATTTATGGCAACAAGCAAACGAGGCATATAGTAAAGAGAACTATTCAAAAGCAATTGCTCTTTATGAGCAATTGCAAAAAGAGAAAGGAAACTCTACCGATTTATATTACAATTTGGGGAATGCATATTATAAAAATAAACAATATCCCAAGGCAATACTAAATTACGAAAGAGCGTTATTATTATCTCCTGGTAATACTGATGTAAAGTTTAATCTAGACATGGCAAAAGCCCGTATAACCGATAAAATAGAACCTGTAGGGACTTTTTTTCTGGTTATGTGGATAAATACAGTTCGTGATACACTTTCATCTAATAGCTGGGCTATATTAGGAATTATTTGTTTTATATTATTTATCATAGGGGCATATCTTTACTTCTTTACTCGTCAGATATGGTTAAAGAAAATGGGATTTTTTGTCGGCCTTATTTTGTTGATAGTTTCTATCGTAGCCAATTGTTTCGCCTCAGCGCAAAAAGAAAAAATGGAAATTCGTAATGAAGCCATTGTTTTCGCTCCTTCGATTACAATTAAAAGTGCTCCGGCTGAAAGCGGTACTGATCTTTTTGTTTTGCATGAGGGTACTAAAGTGAGGGTTTTAAGTAAGGTGGGAGAGTGGTCGGAAATATTGATTGAAGATGGAAACCGGGGTTGGTTACCATCATCGGATATAGAAATTATATAAAAGTCGAAGAGCCAGTTGTAAATTTTGTTCGGGTCAGGTTTGTAAATTTCTTTCGAGGATGTTTTTTGTTTTTACGAGGAGAATAGCGGGCTATCTGACGAGTGAAAATGAGAAAAAAGACCGAAAGAAAAGTAAGAATGATTTGGTCGACTTATTTTTTAGGTTCTAAGAGCAATAATATTTTATCGCGGGATAATATGTAAAGAGGTGTGGTTGGCTCGTTACTCGAAAATGCCTATCTTTACAAATTATTTCGCGAATTCTTTTTGAGTGCCAAAAAACTTTATTTAAATATATATGCTTGAAGACTTGTTAGAACTTGATCGGACCGTTTTATTATTTTTCAATCATTTTCATACGTTGTATTTAGACCAGGTTATGTGGGTATACACGGGAAAAATCATCTGGCTTCCCTTAATTATAGTGTTAGTTTATGTTGTATTTCATCGAAACTGGAAAGAAGGAATATTAGCAGCCTTAATGATTGTATTAGTTGTTACAATATGCGATCAAGTTGCATCGTCTATATTTAAACCTCTATTTGAACGTTTACGACCGACACGAGATCCAGATTTTTCTCAATATGTAACCATTGTCAATAACTATAGAGGAGGAAAATATGGTTTTGCATCAAGCCATGCCTCAAACGGTTTCGGATTAGCTATATTTACAGCTCTTTTGTTTAAAAATAGATTTTATTCATTTACTGCCGTTTTATGGGCTTTAATAACATGTTACTCTCGGATGTATGTCGGAGTTCATTATCCGGGAGATATATTGGCTGGTATTGTTATAGGTATCATTACATCTTTTGTTGTATATAAATATCTATATCTTGTTTTACATCGTTATCTTTTTACAAAAGGGATATATTCGGAACCTGTTCCTTTATATTCACGTACAAATGGAGCAAAATATGTAGCTTTCACCATATATATTTTATTTTTTATAATTCTCGTTTTTGCACCATTATTTAATTTTCGGGTACACTGAAGCGGTAGTACTTTTCATAGGATAACGTAATAAGAAAGATTTCTATTTGTTATTTAATTGCAATAAGTGAACGAATATTGGGTGTTCGATGTTTAATATATATGAAACAATTAAATAATAAAGTGATGAAAGCCAGACAAATTGTATTACGTTCGCATCCGATAGGTATGCCGACAGAAAATAATTTCGGGTTTGAAGAGATTGAAATTTCAGCACCTAAGGATGGAGAAGTATTATTGAAATCCCAATATATTTCCGTAGACCCATATATGAGAGGTCGTATGAGTGATGAAGAATCTTATATAAAACCCTTTGAACTTGGAAAGCCAATAGACGGAGGAGCAATAGCGACCGTAATTGAAAGTGAAAGTGATATTTTGAAAAAAGGAGATAGAGTAGTAGGAATGCTTCCTTGGGCTACTTATTCTAAAGATAAGGCCGATCGGTTGCGTAAGATACATACAGATGAATTTCCTGATGGGTATTATTTAGGAGTATTAGGCATGCCTGGCTTGACAGCCTATTTCGGAGTTATGGACATATGTCAGCCACGATATGGAGAGACAATGGTTATTTCCGGAGCAGCTGGAGCAGTAGGGCTGGTAGCCGGACAAATTGCTCGAATCCAAGGGTGTAAAGTTTTAGGAATTACAGGGTCTGATGAGAAAGTAAATGTTTTGAAGAACGAATTTGGTTTCGATATGGCCATAAACTATAAAACTACCAAAGATTTATCCGGGACTATATCCGAATTATGCCCCAAAGGGGTAGATTGCTATTTTGATAATGTAGGAGGAGAAGTTAGTGAGGCTGTTATTGCTCATCTGAATTATCATGCACGTATAGCATTATGTGGACAGATTGCTTCTTATAATACTGCTACTCAGGAAATGGGACCAAGATTGCTACCACAAATTTTGTCCAAAAGCGGAACAATTAAGGGCTTTATTGTCGGAGATTATCAAAAGCGCTTTTTAGAAGGCCTTTCGCATCTGATGACATGGCTCAAAGAAGGAAAGCTTCACTATACCGAAACGATTATCGATGGGTTTGATAAATTACCTTACGCTTTTCTCGGTCTATTTTCTGGTAAAAACATAGGAAAGATGCTCGTCAAAGTAAGCGAATAAAGAAAAATTGTTATTATATTTGTTCTAACAAATATACTTTAAAAGAAATATAATATTTATAATCTTGAAAACATGAAAATATTATATTTCTTAATTTTTATTCTGGGAGAATCAAAATGTTGAGTATGGAATTGATATATATATATCATAGCGGCTTTGTTATCAGTACTTCATCTTATAATATTGTTATTGACTATTATAAAGACCCGGCTAATATTATACCTTC
The DNA here is from genome assembly GCA_000803105.1 of Coprobacter secundus. GTDB lineage: Bacteria > Bacteroidota > Bacteroidia > Bacteroidales > Coprobacteraceae > Coprobacter > Coprobacter secundus. Next base: position 2,479 of record JTDA01000012.1, on the reverse strand, counting down.
CATTTTGAAACAAACAGAGAAAAAATTATATGTATTATGTAGCCATTTTCATGCTGACCATTACAATCCCGATATATTATTTTGGAAGAACGTTCGTCAAGATATAGTCTATGTTTTTTCAAATGATATAAAAAAACATAAAAAAATAGTTGATCATAGTATACATTTTCTTAAAAAAGGTGATATATATACTGATAGCATATTAAAAATAGAAGCTTTTGGGTCTACAGATATTGGAGTCTCTTTCCTGATATATCACGACAATTATACAATTTTTCATGCTGGGGATTTAAATAATTGGCATTGGAAAGACGAATCTACCCCTAATGAAATACGTAAATCAGAAGGAGATTATTTAAAGGAGCTATCCGATTTGAGGAAAGAAATAAAAAGCATAGATTTAGTAATGTTTCCTGTAGATTCGCGTTTGGGAACCGACTATGCATTAGGAGCCAAACAATTCTTAGACAAAGTACAAGTAAAGATATTTTCTCCTATGCATTTTGGAGAAGACTATAAAGCGGTTACAGATTTTGCTTTGATTGCGAAAGATTATAACTGTCGGTATATATCTTGGCAGCACCCGGGAGAGGTTGTTATTTGGTAATTTCATACTAAAGCACTGATAAAGTAGAAAGTGAAATATATGCATATTGCGAGTTTAAATAGCGTTCCTGTGATAAAACCCAAAAAAGCGCCCAATCCAGATTTACAAGCGTAAACTGTGTCATTTCCTCCCATTATTTCTCCTAAAAATGCACCTAAAAACGGGCCGATAATAATTCCCCAAGGCGGAAAAAGGAACATACCGACAAGAGTTCCTGCAACACAACCTCGCGTACCCCATTTACTACCTCCGCAAAAACGTGTAGTCCATATCGGAATCAGATAGTCTAAAACTTGTGCTATGAGTATGACAACCAACCATCCACACAATAACATCGTTGAGAACTGAACCTTGTCTGTTGCTTGTAATATCAACATTCCTACAAAAGCCAAAGGCGGACCGGGTAATATGGGAACGATGCTACCGATAAAAGCAACTATCAGGCACAATGCTGAAACTATAATCAAAAATATGTCCATATTTGTTATAACTTTGAGAGCTTAAATATATAAAAAATGAAGAAAAATGATAGAAGAAGTCGATACCTATTTTGTTACATGTTGTATTCCCTCTTTTTTTTGAATTTTATGTTACTGCATATTTGAAGTAATCTAAATGAATTTAGAACTCAATAAAATTTGAATGATAACTGGTATATTTTAACTTTGTATGATAAAATATTTGTAATTATGAAGATAAAAGGACGATTTGATCATTTCAATATCAATGTTCTTGATTTGGAACGGAGTATAAATTTTTACAGTGAGGCGTTGGGCCTTCAAGAAGTAAAGCGGAAAAAAGCTTCCGACGGCTCGTTTATTCTTTCTTATTTAGGAGATGGAGAGACTGATTTCTTGTTGGAATTAACTTGGCTTCGTGATAGAAAAGAACCCTATGAATTAGGAGATAATGAAAGTCACTTGTGTTTAAGAGTTCCTGGGAACTATGACGAAATTCGTAAATTTCATAAAGAAATGGGTTGCGTTTGCTATGAAAATACTGACATGGGACTCTATTTTATTTGCGACCCTGATGATTATTGGATAGAAATTTTACCGTTAGAAAAATAGAACTATTAATGACTTTAATTCATTGTTAATGAGAATTAAAGCTGAGAATTTTTGTCATCTGGTAAGGCGAAAAATTGACATGTTATATGTCAGTTTTTCGCCTTAATTTGTTGGCATATACTTTGCATAAAGTTTAGTGAATCTGAATCGAATAGTTCAGGTTCAAATAAAATAGAGTGTTTAATTAAATATAGGAGATAATAATTATGATGCCTGTTAGAAGATCACAAAATTGGTTACCGGGAATTTTTAATGATTTCTTTGGAAATGAATGGATGGAAAAAGCTACGGCAACTTCACCAGCCATCAATATTATGGAAACAGAAAAAGGATATGAAGTTGAAGTCGCTGCTCCTGGAATGACAAAAGAAGATTTCAACATCCATATCGACGATGATAATCAGTTAGTTGTTTCTATGGAAAAGAAACAAGAACATAAGGAAAACAATAAACATGGTCGTTATTTACGTCGTGAGTTTACATATACGCAATTTCAGCAAAATATGATTTTGCCTGATAACATTGATAAAGATAAAATTGCAGCTAAAGTGGAACATGGAGTTTTGACAATAGATATTCCTAAAAAAGAAATTTTGCCTGAAACTAAAGGAACAAAAAAAATCGAAGTCAAATAATTGAATATATAGTCATGAAATCTGGTAATAAAAAGCAAAAAGGTCAATTTGTCGGTAAACATAAAGACAAATCGGAATATCAGCTTGAAAAAGCTGCTGAAGATATGGAAAAACATCACAAAAAACATGAAGGTTGATTTAGACTTAGTTTCCATATACAAAATGCT
>JTDA01000011.1 GCA_000803105.1 Coprobacter secundus | reverse complement strand
ATGTTACGATGAGTCGCGCGGCATAGGATGAAATACTGCGAGATGCAGATTATAGAAGATGTTCAAGGAGCTATTTTCATTAGAAAATAAGACAGTTATAATGCAATATTCCCCTCTTGAGAGGGGATTAAGGGGTGTGTTACGATGAAATAGGCGGCTTAGGATGAGATATTGAAGAGAGTGGGAGCATTTGTCCGGTTTTAAGAGACTGTTCAAATATCGGACGGGCCGTTTCAAAAAAAAGCCGTTGCACAGTTACTTGCAACGGCTTTTTAGTTTTCTTGTCCCTCAGACAATTATTTGATAATCGTCATTTCATCTATCAAGTGGCGGGCACCGGCATACTTATCGATGATAAAGAGAATATAACGTATATCTACACTGATAGTACGCTGCAAATCTTTTTCAAAGACAATATCGCCACTCATGGCCTCCCAATTGCCGTCGAAAGCCGCACCTATCAGTTCTCCGTTGGCATTGATGACCGGGCTACCCGAGTTGCCGCCGGTAATATCGTTATTCGAAAGGAAGCAGGTAGGCACCTCCCCGTTTTTCATTGCATATTCACCGAAATCCTTCTTCTCGTAAAGCTTTTTCAGTTTAGCCGGTACGACGAACTCCCAGTTATCGGGATCTTCCTTTTCCATAACACCTTTCAAAGTCGTGAAATAATTATATTCCACACCGTCGGCAGGAGAGTAGGGCAATACCTGTCCGTATGTCATACGTATCGTAAAATTGGCATCCGGATAAGTCGGCTGCCCCTTTTGCATTTCGAGCAAGCCTTTGATATAAGTTTCATTAGCCAAAGTGAAATCCTGGTTATAAGACTTCCTGTCTTTCAGCAGTTCCCTTTGTTTTTTACTTACGGAAGAGGCAAAACGGATCATCAAGTCATTATCAATAGCTTTGACCGACGGTTTTTTGACAAACTTTTCAAAGTTGGCATCACTTCCGTAGATAGATTTGGCAAAAGCATCGTCAACAAATTTGTCTACATTCCCCTTATATTTCTTTTCTATCAGTTCGAATATATCAGGACGGTCCTCCGGTTTTACCTCTTTCATATAAGCTTTCAGCATGGCTTTCGATACACGATTGTCGACTGTCCGGTTATAATCCTGGTTGGCAAACGTCTTGTAAGCCTTCTGCAACTGTTCCAGCTCCTGTTTTACAATATCCTGATTTTTTTGTTCCAAGGCCTCCTTGAGCTTGCCCAAAGAAGTCGGTACTCGCGAAAATTCCACACCCCGCAGCAAACCTTCACTGAGAAGATAATATTGAGACAAGATACCATTTTGAGCTTCTACGGCATTCTTTATCTTTTCCAAAGCCTCGACATATTCCGGATGATTGTTTTTTTCAGCCCAAGCTCTGAAATCGGCTTCTCTCTTTTCTTTCTGTCCGATGACATCCAACTTGTCGATACCCCGGTTCATGCCGATAGCATTTTTCCAGTAGTTGCTTGAGCTGGCATATTTGCTGGCATACTGTATTTGTACCTTAGGGTCGGCCAGCATTTCGGCCAGCAATACCTCCTGCCTTACACCCCTCATTTTTATGCGGATGGCATTCTCGATGTCACGGCGTTGCTTTACCTCCCAAGAAGTATAATAACGGTTGGTCGTTCCGGGGAAGCCCATAATCATGGCATAGTCGCCCTTGTCGATACCCTTCAGCGAGATATTGAAGTAACGCTTGGGCTTCAACGGTATATTCTCTGGAGAATATTTGGCCGGATTACCGTTTTTATCGGTGTATACTCTGAATAGCGAGAAGTCTCCGGTATGGCGAGGCCACATCCAGTTATCGGTATCAGCACCGAATTTTCCGATAGACGAAGGAGGAGCACCTACCATACGAACATCGTCATATACATTCATGGTGAACATGAAGTACCGGTTACCTCCATAAAATGGTTTTATCGAAACCTCTACCCAAGGATGTTCCTCAAGATACTCTTGTCCTATTTTCTTTTTGGCGAGGCTGTCCAGTACACTCGCCTTAAATGCTTTCATCGCATCCTTTTCCACATCATCGGCAAGTTCGGCTTTCACAAAATCAGTAACCTCTTCTATCTTGTCGATAAAGCGTACCTGCAATCCCGGAGTAGGAAGCTCCTCATCGCGGTTCATGGCCCAGAAACCATCCTGCAAATAATTGTGCTCTACGGTGCTATGCTGCTGTATCGAGCTGTATCCGCAATGGTGGTTAGTAAGCAGGAGACCCTCCGGAGAAATAATCTCACCGGTACATCCTCCACCGAAAATAACGACCGCATCTTTCAAAGATGTTGTATCCGGACTGTAGATGTCGTCTACATCAAGTTTCAATCCCAACTCTTTCAAAGTTTCAGTGTTCTGCTGTTTCAAGAAAGGCAACAGCCACATTCCTTCATCAGCCTTTGCCGGAGCGAAAACAATAGCCAAAGCTAAACTCGCAATCCATTTCTTTTGTTTCATAAGCTATTTGGTTTAAGTTGTTTATAATATTCCATTGTTCTATTTAGAGTGAAAATTCCAAGCAAAACCCAACCACACAATACGGGAATCTCTGGTTTTGACATTTTTCTGATACAGGTCAGGTGTATCTATGACAATCGTTTCCCGAGCCGAGTTGAGCCAGTCGGTAACGGATAGGCTTACCTCTCCCCGGCGGGCGAATACCTGTTGGGTGATACCCGTATCTATGCGGTAGTGCGATTTGATACAACCCTGTACCGTCATAATGTCGGAGTACCATAATCCGGTACATTGCAGAAGCGTATTGGGAGACAATTTTACATCAGCAGTCCCACGTATACTCTGAGCCCAATCCTTTTTTATCCCGCCCCGTTTGTCCGCCTGTATTTCGTCATGATACACATTTCCGGCTATATTCAAGTCGAACCATGACAGAGGAGATATACGTAGCGAAAGGTCGAACCCTGCCGTATTCGTATCGAATATATTTACAATACCTATCGTTTTAGAGTCGGCATTCTCCTGTATGATTTCGGCGATGCCATTATCCCGATGACGGTAGTAAAGTGAAGGTACGATACTGATAATCGGATGCCTGAACTCATACGAAAGAGATAAATTATCGATAAATTCAGGTTTTACATCAGGATTTCCGACCACATTATATGTCTCATCCTCAGCCGAAGGAATAGGAGTAGGATTCAGTTGGGAAAACACAGGCCTGTTGACACGTCTTCCGTAGTCGATAGAGACGCTGTTGCTGCCGTTGATGCGATAAGAAAGAGACGCAAATGGCAACAGATACCAGTCAGTCCGGGACTTGTTTCCCGCCTCTGATAGCGACAGATGACGATGATAATACTCTCCTCGTAGACCTGCACGTGCTTCCCAGTCGGTACGGTTTATTTCATATTGTACATACAGGGATTGTATGTTTTGGCAAAAATCGGTGTTGTAAGCCAATATAGAAGGGCGGGGGAGGCGATTATCTTTGTTATATTCATTATCTGCACTCTGCCAGCGTCCGTTATATCCGGCTTTCAGTACCTGCCCGTCAGTCAACGGCTGTAGATAAGACAGATTGGCATCATATTCATCGACCGATTGGTCTATGGTATGAGTAAACATCAAAGCATGGGGAGCAGTGGAAATTCGGGTATTCTGATTGTCCTCCCGATATACTGATTTACGATACGTACCCTCGATTTTGATTCGTCCTTTCAGAGAAAAAGTATGCTCGTAAAATAAAGACCCGCTTCCGTCCTTTTGAGACTGTTCGTTATCCCGTCTTACCTGAGCTTTCGGGTTGATGATATTTCCTATACGGTCGAAGTTCAGATAGAAAAACGAAGCCTCGCCACCCAGGCGGTTCGCAGAATTGATGCTATAATTTACACCGATATGGCTCGTTACAGTTTGAGGTCTGGCCTTGGCCGTATTATCCAGCAACAAATTACCGTCCCTGTCATACCTTTTAAAAGCCCGTTGGCGCATTTCTTTCTTGTAAGCCGCATTAGCGTTCACCGACACTTTGCCGAAAGAAGCCCCCCACGTACCACCGGCACTGTACCGGTCATTGTTGGCGACATCGGCATGCACTGAACCCGACATTTTGCCATTATAACTCTGTTTGAGTATGATGTCTATGATACCCGCACTTCCATCAGAGAGCCGGGTCGCATCCGGAATATAATTTACCTCTATCCGTTCTATAGCTGAAGCTGGATATTGGATGAGCACTTCGCTCCGGTAGTCGCCCAGCAGAGCAGTCGGTTTACCGTTGATGAGAATCGTCATTTTGTCTGAGCCCCGTAACCGTACATTACCCTCAAGGTCGGTCTCGAAAGAAGGAATCAGCTCAAGGATATTATTGAGCACACTCTGGTTAGGAGCAATGAGTACGTCAGACGGGATGATACACTTTGTCCCTGTACCTTTTCCGGTAATCTCTATCTCCCGGATATTTTTTTGTATATATATAGAATCGTTGGCATATAACTCAGCAGAGAAAAACAATACCGTAATAAAAAAAGCTGATAAGAGTTTTCGAGCCATTCAAAAATTATCTTTTGATTTCAAAACGTGCAAAGATAGGAAGAAAAAATGAAAGTATAGGCAAGTAAGCGCAAAGAGCCGGTTTAAATTTTGCTTAGGTCTGTTTGGGAATTTCTTTAGAGGCAGTTTTTGTTTTATCTTACTTCTGGGAGAGGACACCGAAATTACATTTTTCCCTTTGGAAAGGAGATTAAAAGATATGTTACAGTGAGATATGTGGTTTAAATAAGTGTGGGCGAGATACTGCCAGCAATATTATCGGAGAATTTGAGCAGGCTCTAAAGAATATATCTGTTATCCATGTGACTCGGACAGAAATAAATTAGAGGAAAGAAGTTCCAGTATTCTTATTGAAAACCCGATAACAGATATTTTGTTGAGAAGGAAGGAGCTGAAGTTATATATAAAATAATGAATAAATAGTTTATTATTAAATATTTATATTTATTCTTTTTAAGAAAAAGTCCTCAAATGGTTTTCAATCATCTTGAAATAAATCGTTCTGAGGTCAAAAACATTTCATTTTGCTTTGCAAGAATACAAAATCAGCGTATTTTTGAGAAAGTAATATGGTTTGATAATGGAAACAGATATTTGGCAGGAAATAGAACAACTATACCGAAAGTTTCAAAAATTGGGTATTAGTGAGGCGGTAGACTATGAAAAATATTACCTCTATTCGCTCATTACCCATTCCACGGCTATCGAAGGTTCTACACTTACCGAAATAGATAACCAATTGCTGTTTGATGAAGGAGTGACTGCCAAAGGAAAACCGTTAGTTCATCATCTGATGAATGAAGATTTGAAAAGAGCATACGAACTTGCCAAGAAAGAAGCGCAACACAATGTACCGGTCACTCCGATATTTTTGCAAGGTTTGAATGCAACCTTAATGTGTACTACGGGAAATGTGCATAGTGTAATGGCCGGTTCCTTCGATTCTTCCAAAGGGGAATATCGTTTGTGCGGTGTTACGGCCGGAATCGGTGGACGTTCCTATATAAGTTATCAGAAAGTGCCCGCCAAAGTAGAAGAACTGTGTACCATTTTGCAGGGCCAACAAAAGTTGGCAGTAACATTTCGGGAACAGTACGAATTAAGCTTCAATGCACACCTCAATTTGGTAACTATCCATCCGTGGGTGGATGGTAATGGCAGGACAGCCCGTTTGTTGATGAATTATATCCAGTTCTGCTATCATCTTTTTCCTACGAAAATATTCAAGGAAGAGCGGGAAGAGTATATCCTATCCTTACGGCAGTCTCAGGAAGAAGAAACCAATCGGCCATTCTTGGACTTCATGGCAAAACAACTGAAAAAATCGCTTGCTTTGGAAATAGAGCGATTCGAGGCTTCTCAGAAAAAAGGACTCAACTTTATGTTTTAAAGATAAAAAGATTGTGATATGTGTAAGGCCGAATATCATTATGCCTATGATGAGAACGAGAGAATTATAGATATTCTTAATGTAACTTCTTAATATATAATTAAAGATAGTTTCTTGTTTTATCTCCCTTCTGGGAGAGGACACCGAAATTACATTTTCTCCTTTGCAGAGGGGATTAAAAGATATGTTACAGTGAGATATGTGGCTTAAACAGTCCTGTGCGAGGTGCTGCCGAGTAATCCTGACATATTATCATTTTATCGGAGAATTTGAGCAGGCTCTAATGAGATGTGGATAGTAAAATTGTCATTATAAAGTTTCCTAAATTGGAAACTATTGGTTGTTTTTGTATTGAAGGAGGTCTTTATGGATATTGAAATTAATAAAATAGGCACATTGATTTGGAAATCAAGAGTGCGTAGAGGGATGATTCAGGAAGAACCTGTTCAAAATTAGTAATAGCTGATTTCCCTTTGTGCCGATGCCGTAGGGATATTGTCGGTATCGATACTTTTAAATATCCAGTTGTTATGCTTGTCGTAACGGTATTTCATTACAGTCGTTTCCGTAGAACCTCCAGGCAGTATGCGGGTTTCTTTCACCGGATTTTCCCACGCATCATATTCCGTACGGGTAAAGACTGTATACCCCGGATAATATTCCCTCATTTCAGATGAGAGCATACTTCCGTCCGTACGATAAGTAATACGATATCTTTTGTTTATTTCTCCGGTAGGTCCTGCCTGGTCGTATCCCATAGGTTGGCCGTTCGGGTAATATTGGAACCGTACGAACGATTTCAGACGATTGCGCCCGTCATAGAATATTTTTACCGAATCTTGTCCCTGACAATTATAGAAAAGCTTTTCCTTTTCCACCGGTATACTGAAAGAGTTGTTCTTGACGATATCCGAAACTTCGCCCTTTGCATTATAACTGTAATATATTTGCTCTTTAGGGTAAAATGCTCCCCGATATACGACAGCCGATGTTTTTTGTCCGGCTTTATTATAATAATAAACCACTCGTGTAACCAGATTGCCATACATATCCAGGTAATCGGTTTCGGCCAATCGATGGCTGGGCAAAAATTGGAAAGAGACCGAACCGATGAGGGTACTGTCCCGACTGTACATTTTTTTCCCGATTCGTTGGCCGTCGCGTCCATATTTTACGACTGTAATATAACTCTCTTGTGCCGATGCATCACGCTTTTGAGGAGCGGAAAACAAGAAGGTAGTATGTACGGCAGCCACAGGGCCGTATAACCCCGATGCCGATTCGGTAGCCGGTTCCGTATCTGTGTCTGCTATAGAGTTTTGTCCTGTACACGGTAAGGCAAACAGGAGCAATAAAGGTAAATATTTCATATCAATTGAGATTCCGTTTACATACCAACAAACGTTCGGTCATGAATGTTTACAGGAAACAAAAGATAATTGAAAAAATGTACCTCTGAAAATACCCTTAGAAAGGATAACCTACGGCAAAATGGAAAGTAGCGTCACGGCTGAAACGGGGCTTGATGAGCACCCATTGTTTGCTGTCAGGCATGCCCGGGTCGAAAGCCTTCATACCCAAGTCGAAACGGAGCAGGAAGTAATTGAAGTCAAATCGTATACCAAGGCCGTATGCCAAGGCTATTTCTTTGTAAAATGAGTTTATCTTGAACTGGCCTCCCGGCTGGCTCTCGTAGTTTTTTATCGTCCATATATTTCCGGCGTCGATAAAAGCTGCCATTTCGAGTTTCCAGATAAGCTTGCTTCGGTATTCGGCATTGAGGTCGAGCCGTATATCTCCACATTGGTTCATAAAATCGATGGTCTGGTTTATCCCTTTATAGCGGCCCGGGCCGAGAGTCCGCACCGACCATCCTCTCACGCTGTTAGCCCCACCGGAAAAATAACGTTTCTCGAAAGGCAGTATTTCGGAGTTTCCATACGGTATCTCTATACCTGCACCGGCATGCAGCGCCAGGGAATTACGCTCATTGAACACAAATGTATAAGCATAGTCCATATCGAATTTGGCATACTGGGCATAACGGATACCCAGTATCGAATACTCTCCGTACTCACCCTGTTTCATTTTAGTAAGTTTGGATATACCATAGAGCACATTACCGGCAATCTCCCCCGCAACACGCAACGTATAAATATTGTGGTTGCTCTTTACGACAGGGTTCAGGTTGGAACGGTAAAATACATATGACGAGCGCATGATAAAGTGGTTCTCGTAGCTGTTTCTCAACAGAGGATTATCCGATGGCAGATTATTCAGAAAATCGTTCGATGTCTTAGGCAGGTATATATAACTGATATCTACCAAATCGAGGTGATGCCGGTAAATATTTTGGTGAGTGTACCACTTGTAGTTCCATCCGCCACCGGCGATGACCCGGGTATATTCCGGCCGACGCTGATAATTGATATTTACGGCAAATTCTGTCGTAGCACGTAACCTCTTACGTACCGACGACTGGATAAATGGAAACAGGAATTCAGGCAAAGTGATACCCATTTCGCCACCGAGTTCGGTATAGTTGTCATTGATGATTCCGCTCAGGTTGCCCGACATACTCTCGTATGCCGCCCTGAATTTGGTCGTGAGAGTCTGCGCCCCTCTGAAGATGTTGCGGTGTTGGTGAGTAAGCCCCAAAGCAAAACCCAAGTCACCCGCGGAGTTTGTTCCCTCCACATCGACCGATATAGTTTGTCCTTTACCTTCGGTCAGCAATATATAGCAGTTGAGCATGTCCTGCTCTCCAATCTTCACCGGAACAAATCGGATATTTACATATTTCAATATTTTTAACCGTCCGAAAGCCGCATAAGTACGGTCTACATCCCGGTTGTTGAAGAGAGCCCCCGGTTGTAAAAAACAATTATTGATGAGAACCTCTTTTTTCAAATACTGTTTGTCCCCGTACAATATATAATAGCCCTTGTATTCTACCGTATCCTTTACATTGAAACGTTTGTCCTGTTCCAGACTCATCGGGTTATAGTTCGTTACGAAATAGACATCATTGATAAGATATATATCGTGTTTGCGGTAAATCAGTTCATTATTTTTATTTTCTACCGGTATCGGCATCAAGTTCAATTCCAGTTCCACACCGTTATTCCTTAAAGAAGTATCGGCCGTGTAAGTAATATATTCTTTGTTGAACGCATAGTAACCGTTGTTTCTCAGCAGATTGGAAATGCGTTGCCGTTCCTCCTCCAGGACATTTCGGTCGAATAGTATGCCCGGTTTCAATAACAAAGAAGCCGTATCTTTCATGATGATTTTTTCGATATCGGTATTCGGTATGTTATAAGATATGTTTTCAATGTGATAAGGCTTATTGGTCGTTACTTTATAACGTACCTTCATCTTCTTTTTGTGAGCGATAGTATCTACATTTACTACGGCATTGATATATCCTTTGTTGTTCAGTGCCTTCCTTATTTCATTTTGGGATTTTATCGTCAGGGTACTGTCGTAGATAACGGGTGGAGTACCTATTTTCCGTAACCAGCGGTTGAACCATTTGCTTGTATCCTGGCCTGACAAGTTATAGAAAAACAACGGGAGTCCTATGATACCGAAAGTCTTATGGTTGGGCTCCTGTTTTATATAAGGCTTGAGTTCTCCGGCTTTGACGGCACTATTGTCCGTCGTCACGCTTACCCGGTTTAGCAAATATTGATTGGGACCCACATGACGAGTCGTGCTGCATGAAGCCAATACAGTAACAACAAGACATATTAATATATAATTATATTTTTTCCCAGACAATCTCATATCCGAGCACCATCATGTGCCGTAACTTTTTATTCTGACATGCAAACGTACTCAATTAATAGCTGATTTACAAGAATGGGGATGAAGAACGTCGTTAATTTTTGTATTTTATATTTTTATCGGTGTGACACAACCGATTGAGGAATAAACTTTTAGCGGTTTATTTGAGAGACAATAGTAATGATTTGGCAATTATTTGAATTTCAGTTATTTATGGTGCTATATTGTCAAATAACCCTTTCATTTGTAAATATATTATGCCCTCCGAAAGTTCGAATTATCAGCAACAGTTTTATAAAATAAAAGAAAACCATTCGTTTCTTTCACGGGTTATACCGTCGGTGGGCGTTGTATGGTTTACAATTCCCCCAATTTCTCCCCGTCGGTATATTGGGTTACATCCGGTTTGCCGTCCCTTGTCCATTCCATAGGGCGAGAGCCATTTGGCTTTATGTTCCGATATGCCACAATCCAATTTTAATCAGAACAATACATTCCATTGCGACTATCATGATGAGGAAACCCCATACCACAAGCAAGCGACGTCCCCAATTCCTTTTATTCTTGTATCGTAATCTTATCGACTCTTTGCGCCTTGGATTATATCTGATGCGACAAAATATAAATGGAATAATAAGAAGAAAAACAGTTCCTGCTATTTGTATTACAGCAGGTATTCTCAACCTGTTTATAATAGATGACAAGGGAAGAAAAAGAGTGCAATACCAACACATGGCAATCAGCATATTCCCATCACCCGGACTTTTTTCTTGCCGGTAAAACCGCTCTCCGATGTACCATACATAATCAATTAGGAATACATTAAGTCTGAGTTTCATGTCGTTTTGATAAGGTATTGTGCTCGTACATTTTAATATGATGATGTCCGGTAACTAACCGGACTTTTTCGAGGAGGTCTGACTACTTCTCCTGCTTGTCGCTGAATCCCCGAAAGGTGGTAGAGGTTCTCCAACCATAGCATTTCACGGAAACAGGGAAGCCTTGCAGCTTCCCTTGTGATTATTGTTTTTCAGAAACAATATATAGATACATGGATAACTAAATGATTGCAGGGCAGGCAGTTTTTACCATATCTTCCAATTTGTGCGATACGGTTTCCATATCTTGGGTTTTGGTTGGTAAAAACTTGAATAAACCATACTGGAGCCGTCAGACATCTTCAGAATCTGTTGTTATTGGATAGATGATTTAAGACTGCCTTCTGAATGTGATTTTTTCATAACTGCTACTATCTTTATATTCCAGAATCATATAATCATCATCTGTCAGGGTAATGGTATAGGTGCTCAATTCTCCGCTGTCCGAGTCGATTTCCGTATACTTACCCGTAGTTTCATCGTACGTATATGTCCCATTTTCCGGTGATTTCCCCATATCTATCCAGTCCGAGTCATAAAAATGATATATCCCGTTATCATAGAATATATAAGTCATTTTTTGCTCGGCAATCTCGTCGTCCCATTTGTCTGTGACTATACCGTTTTCTTTTATATACCCTTCATCCCTGATAGCCAGCCATTCACCTATTATAGATTTTTCTACTTTTATTTTGGGAGTATAGGTAACTTGGGATATAGTGTTCCCCTCCGAGTCTAAAATCATGGCGGTAAGTTTATCCCCTTTCTTTTCAGGAACCCATTGTACGTTGACTCTGCCCTGAGTATCTGAGAGAGCATATTGGCGAGTTATGCTACCGCCGCTCTGTACAAATTTTACTACGGCAGCCCAGCAAGCATCTTCCTGTCCCAGTTTCTCATCTGTGACTTTAAATGCGACATCCAGAGGATTCGTTTTCAAGTCTTTCAGATTATATTCCAAGTCATCCGAAGGTGAAGTTTTCGCGATTTTGCAAGGTGACTTTACCAAAGTTGTCTCATTTAAGGATTTTGTAGGTAAATATTTTTCCCATGTCAACCCAGCAAATCCCAAGGAAAGGCCCATATTCAAGTTCAGACCCGAATAGAGCCTGTTTGTCCACCCGCAAGTACTCTCCGTACCGAATAGCTCCTGAGAAAATCCTCCTTTAAAATCATCCGCAAGATAAAAGCAAGGGTCTATAATCGGACCGACGAAATCATACAATTTCACTTTTATATGAGGGTATACCGAAGTGTAGATTGAATATTCCGCATTTCCGCTTATCGTAGGCTTATAAACCTCGAAATTCGGGTCGAACGTGTGTATCGGTGTAAAGTTAGAATCACCTGTTCTGTATCGCATGCCCACGGATACCTGTGGTTCGAATCGGAAACCGGCCGTCATTTCAACTTTGGCGCTGGCTTCCATAAGACATTCCATCATAATATCCGACTCCAAAGTTATAGAAAAAGGTATAGGAGTCATCGGAGGAGTAAAAAAGAAAACCCTTTTAGGCAATGGTAGCAATTTGATAGGATCTTCATCATACTTTATTCCTGTTTCAGCGATATATTTCAATAACAAATCCATACCCATGGACCCGTCGAATGTTATTTCAAATTCTTCCATTGCACCTTTGGGAGCATCGGCACCCGGCACATCACCTGTCACTGTACTGTTGAATTTTATGTACACGTTGACTCCCAGTCCGCTGCTGACCAGGCATTTTTCCCATTGGAGGCCTTTCCACAAGGTCTTTCCTGCAAAAGATTGGCTGTAATTGAAAAAGGGAATATTTATCGAGCCCTTTGTCGCAGCATTGTTTACATCGTAGATGACCTGATAGCTCCCGTCCGGATTTTGTTGTATGATTTTAGATGGGCGTAACACATCCTTCCGGTTCGGTATTGCCGTTAAAAGTCCCCCTTTGGTCAAGCCAGATTGGGATGATGGGTCAGTCGATAATTTGAGACTCTGGTCTATGAATACATCGGTCATATTGCCCTGTGAGGTTTGCAACGTTGTAGTATTTCCATTGACAGTGTGCCTCTGAATTCTTCGGATAAAACAGCCGGTATCATTTTGCAGTACGATGACCGATTTGTTGTCGATAAAAGAAGGCATTTTCCCATCAAAGTCCAGTACCACTTTTCCGCCTTTTAGGTCCAGATGGGTGATGGTCGTCGTTGACCAGTCCACAGGGACGTAATCGGTTATTCCCCATTGTTCTATCGTCAGTGTATCGGCCGTTTGCCCATCGATGCTTTTGATTACGATTTGCGTGCTGCGGCTGTCATACGAATCATTACGGGCGATACTCAACGTTAAGATTTGTTGTTCATCGGAAGCTGTGCCCGACAAAGGCGAGACATCTATCCAGTCTGAACTGTTGCTGACTTCCCAGTCTATATTTGCAGACAATGCGATTTCCTCTGTCGATTCTAAGTACAATACGCTTAGTCTCTCTTGAGACAGTGTTATAGATTTATCTTGTGGAAAGTCATTATCATTGTTATCATCATCACAACTGACCGAAAATATCAAAATAAAACAAATAAAAAAAGAATAAATATTTTTCATGCCTCATTACCTTTAATAATGCCTGCAAATATACATATTCGTTGTGCAAAAACTTCATGATATCTATAATATAAATATATAAAATTTATCCGGTCCCGGCCTGAATTTTATTCGGCTTACGACAAAAATTATTTTATTATAGCTCTACAATTACCCTCAATGCATATTTTGTTTTCTGAAGGCAGATAGGAGGGGGATAATATCTTCGTTACGAGTTGGACGAAAATAATGGTTCTTCGAAAAAAGACATGTATTGTCGGATGACTTTTGATAGACGTAAAAGTGCCCCAAAGTTCTGTTTTTCATTTTTTAATCTATACTTTATAAATCTACAAAGAAATATTATTTGGAAAAACGTAGAGACTGATTAAATTTTTCTTAAGGCAGCTTTTAGAATATCTTTTAAGGATATTTTCTATTTGCATGAAGATGTGATAACAAGCTATTTGACAAAAGCCTTTCCATATGTATACTCCCTGTCTCGGAAGAAAAAGAAACCGCAATCCCCGTCTTCGGAGAGGGGGCAGGGATATGTTACGTTTGTGTACAGCTGCTTAACGCCAATAATACTTTTCCTATCGGGAGATGAGGATAATTTCATACCTTTTATTCCTAAACGGAAAGGAAACAATAAGGGAGCTATCCAAAAAGTCGAATAGCCCCCTTTTCTGTTACTGTTTGAGAAAACTTTTTTATTCGTCGAGTAAGATTTCCAGTATCTGGCATGCCGATTTGGCAACCGATGTTCCCGGGCCGAAAATAGCAGCCACTCCGGCCTTATATAAGAAATCATAATCCTGGGCCGGAATCACACCGCCGGCAATGACGATAATATCCTCACGTCCGAGTTTCTTCAACTCTTCGAAGACCTGAGGTATCAGAGTCTTGTGTCCGGCTGCCAAGGATGAAACACCCATGACATGGACGTCGTTTTCGACGGCCTGACGGGCAGCTTCAGCCGGCGTCTGGAACAAAGGTCCCATATCGACGTCGAAACCGCAATCGGCATAGCCCGTTGCAACCACTTTTGCACCGCGGTCGTGCCCGTCCTGTCCCATTTTAGCAATCATGATACGGGGTTGACGACCCTCTTTTTTCGCAAACTTTTCGGCCAGTTCGGTAGCACGTATAAAGTCCGCATCTCGTTTTGTTTCTGATGAATACACGCCTGATATAGTTCTAATGATAGCTTTATAACGGCCTACGACAACTTCGCAAGCTTCAGAAATTTCACCCAGTGTAGCCCGTACTTTGGCTGCTTTCACCGCCAAGTCGAGCAAGTTGCCTTTTTTCGTTTTCACGCATTCGGTGATAGCTGCCAGAGCCTCTTTTACAGCCGCTTCATCCCGGTGGGCCTTGAGGTCGTTCAGGCGGGCGATTTGCTGTTTACGTACCGATGTATTATCTACTTCAAGAATATCTATCGGGTCTTCATGCGCAAGACGATATTTGTTTACACCCACGATAGTCTGTTTTCCCGAGTCGATACGGGCTTGTGTACGGGCTGCCGCCTCTTCGATACGGAGCTTGGGCAGTCCGGTTTCGATAGCTTTGGCCATGCCGCCTAACTTCTCTATTTCCTGTATATGCTCCCAGGCTTTGTGAGCCAGCTCGTTGGTCAGTGACTCTACGTAGTAAGAGCCTGCCCACGGGTCTACCTCTTTGGTGACATACGTCTCTTCCTGAATGTAAATCTGAGTATTACGGGCAATACGGGCCGAGAAGTCCGTAGGCAATGCGATAGCCTCGTCGAGGGCATTCGTATGCAATGATTGCGTATGTCCTTGAGCAGCCCCCATGGCTTCTATACAAGTACGCCCCACATTATTGAAGGGGTCTTGTTCGGTAAGTGACCACCCCGAAGTCTGGGAGTGCGTACGCAGAGCCAGAGATTTCGGATTTTTCGGATTGAATTGCTTTACGATTTTTGCCCATAACATACGAGCAGCACGCATCTTGGCAATCTCCATGAAATAGTTCATGCCGATAGCCCAGAAGAACGACAGCCGCGGAGCAAAAGCATCGATATCCATACCCGCATTCACTCCTGCACGGAGATATTCCAACCCGTCGGCCAATGTATAGGCCAGCTCGATATCGGCGGTAGCTCCGGCCTCCTGCATGTGGTAACCCGATATGGATATGGAGTTGAATTTGGGCATGAACTGGGAAGTGAACTCGAAGATATCCGCAATGATACGCATCGAGAATTCAGGCGGATATATATAAGTATTGCGCACCATGAATTCCTTTAGAATGTCATTCTGGATAGTCCCGGCCATCTCTTCCAGTTTGGCTCCCTGTTCCAGGCCGGCATTGATATAAAAGGCCATGATAGGCAATACGGCACCGTTCATGGTCATGGAGACAGACATCTTGTTCAAAGGTATACCCTCGAACAATACTTTCATATCCTCGAGGCTGCATATAGATACACCCGCCTTACCTACATCTCCTACAACGCGTTCGTGGTCGGCATCATATCCGCGGTGAGTAGCCAGGTCGAAAGCGACAGACAGACCCTTCTGCCCCGAAGCCAGGTTACGACGATAGAAAGCATTCGATTCTTCAGCTGTAGAGAATCCGGCATATTGGCGTATTGTCCAAGGTCTCATGGCATACATTCCGCTGTACGGGCCACGAAGGAACGGAGGGATACCGGCTACATAGTTGAGGTGCTCCATTCCCTCCAGGTCTTCTTTGGTATAAATCGGTTTTACGGGAATCAGCTCAGGAGTCATCCATGTCTCTTGACTCTGACATGATGCTTCGGTGCAACCTTTGGCAGCGAAAGCATCAGAAGTAATATTTATATTTTTAAAATTTGGTCTCATAACTTCGTGCTTTTCTTTTTAAATAGATAACTTGGCATTAAATGCTTGTAATGTTTCCAATACGTTGCTGCGGACGTTGATAAATTGGTCGATACCCTGAGCCTTCAATTCGTCCATACATTCAGGAGCACCCGCAACCACTAAGATAGCTTTGTCCCCGAGAGCCTTTTTAGCTTCAGGAGCCAGTGTTGCGTATTCGTCGTCGCTTGAGCACAATACTACAATATCGGCTTTTGCTTCAAGAGCAGCATCTACACCGGCTTGTACCGTATCGAAGCCTAAATTATCGATGATTTTATATCCTGCACAAGCAAAGAAGTTACTTGAAAATTGAGAACGGGCCAGACGCATAGCCAGATTGCCGATAGTCAGCATAAATACGTTGGGACGTTTGCCCGAACGCTCTGTTGCCAGACGTAATGCCTCGAAATCACTGGCACCTCGGTCAAATTTCAGGGTTGCAAATTCCGGTTCACATGTATGATTATGGTTGCATCCGCATCCGCAAGAATCCTGTTTCTCGATTTTTCCGGCAGCAGTCTCGTTGAAATTCGGATATTGGTTCGAACCCAGTAATATCTCTTTTCTGCGGGCTATGGCAGCATGGCGGGCTACAGAAGAAGCGTTTATCTGGTCTTGTATATAGCCGTCTTTTACTGCTTGGTAAAATCCGCCTTTATCTTCTGTTTCAAGGAACAGTTTCCAAGCCTGTTCTGCAATGGAGATAGTCAGGTTCTCAACATAATAAGAACCTGCGCCCGGGTCTACGATTTTGTCGAAGTGGGACTCTTCTTTCAATAAGAGTTGTTGGTTGCGTGCAATACGCTCAGAGAAGTCGTCCGGTGTCTTGTACGTGATATCGAATGGAGTTACCGTAATAGAATCCACTCCCGACAGTGCAGCCGACATCGTTTCGGTCTGCGAACGTAAAAGATTGACATGAGCATCATACACCGTCATGTTGAATTCTGACGTTTGCGCATGAGTTTTCATTTTGGTAGAGCAGTTGCATTCCGGTTTGTAAGCCGTCACAATCTGGGCCCATAACATACGGGCAGCCCTGAATTTCGCAATTTCCATAAAGTAATTCGAAGAAATACCGAAATTGAATTTGATTTGCTGGGCTGCTTCATCTGCGCTCAATCCTGCTTCGGTCAAGGCCGACAACCACTCATTGCCCCAGGCCAGCGCATACCCCAGTTCTTGAGAGATATATGAGCCGGCATTGTTGAACATGACAGCATCTACCGAGACAACTCTGAATTTAGGCAATAATTCCGATGCCGATTTGATAAGCGATGCGGCTTGCGTCGCATAGTTGGCAAAGTCGCGTCCTCGTTTCAACATCCGTTTGAAAGGGTCATAGTTAAACGAACCTTTAGCCTTAGTCGTATCTACATGTATAGATTTGTAATAAGCCCCTGTGGTTTCGATAAGCTTGGCCGCATTTTTTATACAAGTATGAAAGTTGATTTCGATGTTTTCCACATCGATATCTTTCAGTAAAGCAGCCATATTTTCAGGAGTGATATGAGCCTCTTCGACGTGGAATCCCAGAGAGTTGACACCCTTTGTCAGAATATCGTTTGCCTTTTTGTTAGCGACTGTTACGTCGTCTACGATGATTTCCTGGCGGATGAGCCAGTTATTATCGCTTTTCGTCCCTCGGATATAAGGATATTCGCCCGGACGTGAATCGGTGGTTTTCAGATTTTCCGTATCTTCAGCACGATACATCGGTTTCACATTGAAGCCCTCATTCGTGCGCCATACGAGCTTTTTGTTGAAGTCTGCGCCTTTCAGGTCTGCTGTCACTTTTTCCATCCATTCTTCCGTAGAAACCGGAGGAAACTGGTCGAACAGCTTTTCTTTACAATCTGCCATAGTGTTTTCGTTCTCTTTTTTATTAGTGATTTAAAGTACAACATATCTCCCGTTCTTACGAAAGGAGGTCCTATTCAACCCTTCGCAATTCCATAGACAAACGAAAGATAAACACAAATGTACAATAATACTTTTCAATAAAGAAAATTTTCCATAATAAAAACATCCCTTTCTGCTGGTTTCTCTAATTAATTTTAACGAAAGATGTAGATTTTGGTCCCATCTTCTTATGTAAAATTTTATGTACAAAAGATTGCTGATAACCTTTTTTTTTCTTCGGTATAATAAATTGTTACATAAAATATAGTATATATTTCAAAATGACATCTTTTTAGCGAAAATATTTTCATATTTCTTTTGTTGTTATATATAACAAAACAAAAAGATGTATATTTTGATTGTTTTATTTCATATTGATTATTTTTGCTGTGCATTTATGGCAAAAAGATTTATTATTTAGATATATGTCGACATTATGTTATAGGTATGTTTCTTGATGCTGGTAACTTAAACTTGGGAAAAATGAAAAGACAAAAAGTGATTGTGTGGGTCATATTATCATGGGTTGGTGTATTCTTCTCGGAGGCAAAATCTCAATCGATTACAGTAGGGGTCGATTGCGTAAGCAGCTATATCTGGCGCGGGTCCTATTGTGGATCTGTCAGTATCCAGCCTTCTTTGGGAATAGAGTACAAAGGTTTGACGTTCGGAGCATGGGGATCTACAGATTTGACATCTCCCGATTTGGAATTGGATTTGGCCTTGGGTTATGTATTCAAAGGTTTTGAAGTAACCATAACCGATTATTATTTTAATGAGGTTGACGGGGTAGAATATAATTATTTTAAGTATAGAAACGGCAAAACATCCCATACATTCGAGGCCACACTCGGGTATACTTTTAATGAAAAATTTCCTTTGTCTTTGAGTTGGAACACCTATTTTGCCGGAGCAGATGCCTCGTACGACAAGAAACGTTCTTATTCTACCTATGTACAGTTATCTTATCCCTTTAAGCTTTGGAGTATCGATATGGCAGCCGAGGTGGGCATCACTCCTTGGAGAGGAATCTACGCTGATAAGTTTAATGTCGTGGATATATCGATGAAAGGAGAGAAATCCATACCGATAACGCAGTCCTTTTCTTTGCCGTTATTTGCGGGAATTGTATTTAATCCGACGACAGATAAAGCTTATCTGATTGCAGGCGTCTCATTCTAATTTTTGTAAAATATGAAAAAGATTGAAGCTATTATTCGAAAAACCAAATTCGAAGATGTGAAAGAAGCCTTATTGGCTGCTGACATTGAATGGTTTTCTTATTATGATGTCAGAGGTGTAGGAAAGGCTCGGGAAGAACGCATATACCGAGGAGTTATTTATGACACGAGTTGTATAGAGCGTACACTTGTCTCTATCATTGTCCGGGATATTAATGTCGAAAAAACGGTACAGGCTGTACAACTGGCGGCATGGACCGGCGAAGTCGGAGATGGACGTATTTTCATAATACCCATAGACGATGCTGTTCGTATACGTACAGGCGAGCATGGAGATATCGCTCTCTATAATGCCCAATAAAAAAATAGTCAGGTTGTCAATTTTAAGGTGAAGAAGATTAGTTTTTAGGTATCTTTTTTTAAAGTAAAAGTTATGAAAAGTAAAGATAAGAAAATCCGGAATAGAAGATGTATCTGGATGATGGCAGTATTGAGTATTTTCCCGATGGCTACTCTTCGGGCAGAAGTGCCGGATATGGAAGAAAGTGTCCGTATGACCAATATCATGGAAATGATTGCAGATACGAATGCCTCCATTGACACGGTTTGGATGTTGCTGGCAGCTATGTTGGTATTTTTTATGCAGCCGGGTTTTGCATTAGTCGAAGCCGGATTTACCCGGACCAAAAACACGACTAACATTTTGATGAAAAACTGTATTGATTTTATGTTCGGTTCGATTTTGTTTTGGTTTATCGGTTTCGGATTGATGTTTGGAATCGGAAAATTTGTCGGGACACCGCATTTCTTCGATTTGGAAATTATGGATGAGATTATTGCCAATGGTTTGCCGATAGAAGGGTTCTTGATTTTTCAGACAGTCTTTTGTGCTACATCGGCAACAATTGTTTCCGGGGCAATGGCCGAGCGCACAAAATTTTCTATGTATCTGGTATATACGGTGTTTATCAGCGTGTTTATCTATCCGATTTCCGGGCATTGGACGTGGGGTGGAGGCTGGTTGATGAATGCTGACGAAGGGAGTTTTATGATGACGGCATTTGGCGTTCCGTTTCATGACTTCGCTGGCTCCACAGTGGTGCATCTGGTCGGAGGAGTTGTAGCCCTGGTCGGAGCTGCGATTCTTGGTCCTCGCATCGGGAAATACGATAAAAATAAAAGATCGAGAGCAATTCCGGGACATAGTCTGACATTAGCCGCATTAGGCGTTTTTATATTATGGTTCGGATGGTTCGGGTTCAATCCCGGCTCTCAATTGGCTGCTGCAGGAATCGAAAACCGGACTGCTATATCACATGTATTTTTGACAACAAATTTAGCCGCATGTGCTGGAGGCCTGTTCGCTTTGTTTACCAGTTGGTTTAAGTACGGAAAACCCTCTTTGTCTTTGACATTGAACGGAGTTTTGGCCGGGTTGGTCGGAATTACGGCAGGATGCGATTTGGTCTCGCCTTTCGGATCTGTGGCAATCGGCATTATTTGCGGTGTTGTCATGGTCTATGCTGTCGAATTTATCGACCATGTGTTAAAGATTGATGATCCTGTGGGCGCTTCATCGGTACATGGAGTCTGCGGTTTTTTGGGAACTATTTTGACTGGACTATTTGCTACGGCGGATGGTTGGCTTTATGGAGCCGGACCGAACTTTTTCTTGGCACAGTGTTTTGGCTCTGTCACTGTCGGAGCCTGGGCAGCACTTATGGGGTATATAGTTTTTAAAGGATTAGACAAAATTTATGGAATACGAGTCCCTGCCCGTATCGAAGAAGAAGGACTTGATATTTATGAACATGGAGAGACTGCATATAACTAAATAGCCGATTTTTGGCAAGCAGAGGAGCTGTTTCGGGAGAAATTGCTCCTCTTTTCATAGTTTTGAAATGGATACGACATGAAAACAACATCGGTCTGTCATGCTGAAGCAATATATCCCCCCTTTCTTTGTATCAGTAAAATAGATATACTATGATGAGAACAAAAGTTTCTACCGTTATCCTGTCAGATGTACATATCGGCTCGGAGCATGCCAAAGTCAAAGAACTGACATCGTTTCTTAAAAATGTAGACTGTGACAAACTCATCCTCAACGGGGATATACTGGATGGCTGGAAGTTACAACGCAATCCCTTCGGACGATGGAAAAGAGAATATACCGAGCTGGTAAAAGTTATCATGAAAATGATGGAAAATCACGGTACACAAGTCATCTATGTCCGAGGCAATCATGATAGTTTCCTGGACAGGATATTGCCGTTGACACTCTCCTCGGTTTCATTTGTAAACGATTATATACATTGTTCTCACGGTAAACGATATTATGTGACTCATGGTGATATATTCGACAATATATGCACCAGGATGGTCTGGCTCGCCAAGTTGGGCGATTACGGATATACATTGCTCCTGTGGATGAACAAAATCGTAAATCACTACCGGCAAAAAAACGGCAAGCCCTATTACTCCTTTTCACAATCGATAAAGCATAAAGTAAAATCGGCCGTATCCTATATTTCCGATTTCGAAAAAGAGTTGGCGACCATTGCTGCAAGCCGCCACTTCGATGGCATTATATGCGGACACATTCATCAGCCGGCAGACCGTTGGTACGGAAATATTCGCTATTTGAACTCAGGAGATTGGGTCGAATCGTTAAGTGCATTGATAGAGCATACCGATGGCTGTTGGGAAATATGGCGATATGAAGAGTGCCTTCTGAACAATGACTCCGCCGAACAGTGGGTGGTAGCATCATAAAACCCGGACAGGAGAGTGAACAAGGACATATGGTAACTTGTTTTTTGAATATAAGTCAAATGTAAATGACAATATGAAACTATTATTTATAATTCAGGGAGAGGGTAGAGGCCATTTTACACAAGCATTGGTGATGCAAGAACTGGCTCGCAGTAGAGGAGACGAAGTGGTAGCGTGCCTGGTAGGGAAGAGCGAACACCGCCGCTTACCGGAATATTTTCTCTCGAAGATGAAGACTCCTGTTGAATCTTTCGTAAGTCCCAATTTCTTGCCTACAGCGCAGAACAAGCGCCCCAATCTGGTGAAAAGTACATTATATAATCTGCTTCGGTTGCCCCGTTATGTTTCGGGGATGAAGTTCATAAGAGGTAAAATACGCGAATACCAACCCGATATAGTCGTCAATTTTTACGAACTGCTCACAGGCCTTACCTATTTCTTTATTTCCCCTCAAGTCCCGATGGTCTGTGTCGGGCATCAATACATGTTTTTGCACCGTAAATTCCGCTTCAAGAAGACTTTTTCCATCCCTATGTTTTCTCTTCGCTTTTTCACTCGGATGACCTCTTTAGGAGCCTCTAAGAAACTGGCGTTATCATTCTACCCGATGCCCGATGATTATAAGCGGGGTATTATCGTTGTGCCGCCTCTGTTGAGAAAAGAAGTGATGCAGTTACAGATTGCCGATGGAGACTACATACATGGATATGTACTCAATAGCGGATATATAGAAGAAATAAAAAAATGGCATCAGGCCCATCCCGATACGAAACTCGATTTCTTTTGGGACAAGCAGGATGCACCCTCTGATATGACTGTAGACGCTAACCTTTCCCTACACCGTATCGACGATAAAAAGTTCCTTTATTATATGGCAGGATGTAAGGCATACTCGACTACGGCCGGCTTTGAGTCGGTTTGTGAAGCCCTCTATTTGCAGAAACCTGTACTGATGGTACCTGTCCATATAGAACAGGAGTGTAACGCCTTCGACGCGATGAAAGTAGGAGCCGGTATCGTATCCGATACTTTCGACCTGAACAAGCTTCTCGATTACATACCTGATTATAAGAAAAATACAGCCTTCAGAAGATGGGTTGCCAATGCCGACTCATTGATTTTCGCCGAATTGCAGGCACTATACGATACGATGTTGTATCCTGCAAATATACCGTTTTCGTTAAACAATCGGTAATAACTCCCCTGTTTAGCTTTTGTTCGTGTCCGTTTGAGAATATCTTTTATAGTGTCTATTTCCCCTCTTGAGAGGGGACTAAGGAGTGTGTTACGGAGAGAAGTGCGACAAGGCTGAACTATTTCGGGCAGTTGGTATTAGTGCTGCGAGCCAATATTTGTTAGTCTTTAGTAAGAGTTTTTTGATTTGAAGAAGATATGCTCGGGCGTCACACACACCCGACCCCTCTCCAGAGGTGAGCTTGGGAAGTTTTATTGTAAATGAGAGTGTTATAGTATTTGTTTCACCTCTTGAGAAGGGACTAAGAGGTATGTTGCGGAGAGATGCGTGACTTAAGCAGCTCTATACAAGATGCTGCCGAGCGATGTAAAATATAACTTGGAGCCCGAACCAATTGGGGCAATTTCTTTGAAGCTGTTTTTCCATTTTTATAAAGATAATAGCGGGCTATTTGACGAATGCAAACGGGAAAACAGCCCGAAATTACTTTTATCAAAAAAAATTCAAGTAAGCTTATTTGTTATATTTGATATAACGGTAGAAAGAACCTTGGTTAAGTTTCAACTGGCGGCATATTTGGGAAATAGACATTTGATTCATCTCATACATATGTTTGGCCAGTTTTATTTTATGAGCCATTTGAGAAGTCATGCCGGAAGGCCGTCCCAGTTTTTTCCCTTCATTTATCGCTTTGTCCAGTCCTTCGGTGATACGCAATCCTGCAATATCCTGTCTGAAGCGGTTCAGGCTCGAGAGCAAATCTATGATTTGGGTATCTTCAGGCGAGATTTGCAGTTTATATTCATCGACCGATTCAAACCCTATCCCTTTCTTCAGTATTTCGCATATGATGGATAACAAGTCTTTCATCCCCGTGCAAATATGGGCCAAAGAACAGACTACAATCGTGTCACCCTTTTCTAATTGCGGTAATACCAGAGAAAGGTTGCGTTCCAAAAAAATAGAATCAGAAGGTACTCCGTGCTGGTTTAGTTTTTTTATTTCCTGTTGCAGTTGCTCAGCATTCTTTGACACCCTGATGAAGCCCTTTTTCATAATATGATATATTAAAATTCCTGTTTATATATTTGGGGTTAATGTGAATATCCGCTTTTTTAGAATAGTAAAAAATGAATCCTTAATATATAAATTAAAATTACCTTTTTTCTTTCTAATCGGAAAGCCGGATTGTTTTTTTATAAAGATATGATATTATTATATTAGCAGAGTGTGAAATCAAAGATAATTTCCTTGAACTAAAATATATGAATAATAAGCATTGCGACAATATAAATATTTTAGGATTCTCATATTATTGTCCTATTCCGTTTGTTAAGAATGTTATTATATTAAGTATTATTTTTTACTAAAGTTTGTTTGGATTTCGCAGGTAAAGATATAAAATATTTGTGATGCAATACATCAGAGGGCAAAATATTTTGATTATTTCGAAATAAAATTGTTTATTAAAAATATAAATTGAACGGAAAATATTGAATATCTGTGAAAGTTTTATTTCCTTACAAAAGGGTCAGACATACTTTTTTATTGCGAAAATTTGAACAAGTCATCATCTCCGGAAATTATTTTCCACCTGTTCCTTCTAAAAAGGTATGCGCAACTGTCGGGGAAAGCGTTCGTCGCTTAATGGATGCGATACCGAGAGCCCGAGTAAGCGTATCGGTCGATTTTCGTAATGTGTTTCTTTGAGCAGATTTTTGGCATGGGGCAGTATCTCTTCGAGAGAAGTAAAAGCCTGACCGATGGTGATACTTTTACTTAGAGTCGAAAAGTCCGAAAAACGTATCTTTAAAGTGAGAGTGTTACCTTTGAATTCTGATTTCTTCAGGCGCTCGCTCAGTTCTACGGCAATGTGATACAATTCGATGATGACCGACATCTTTTCTGTCAGGTCTTTTTCGTATGTCCTTTCACAACCTGCCGATTTCCTTTCGCGCTCAGGATTTACCGTACGGTTATCTATACCATGAGAGAAGTCGAAGTACAGTTGACCGGCCTTTCCGAACTGGCGCGTAAGGTACTCCAGAGAGCATTGTCGCAGTTGCAGCCCATTGTGGATACCCAATTTATGCATTTTCTGGGCAGTAACTTTCCCCACACCCCAGAAAGATTCAATAGGGAGTTTGGCAATGAAGTCAAGAGCCTTTTGCGGGTGAATGACGTACAATCCGTCAGGCTTTCGGTAATCGGAAGCTATCTTGGCCAGAAATTTATTGAACGAAATTCCGGCCGAGGCCGTCAGCTGAGTACGCACCTTTATCTTCTCCTTTATTTCCCGGGCGATGTCCGAAGCCAGCTCGATATTTTTTTTATTATGAGTAACATCCAAAAAAGCCTCATCGATAGACAACGGTTCTATAATATCGGTATATTCCCTGAATATTTCATGAATCTGGGCCGATATTTCCTTATATACAGCCATTCTGCCGGGGACGAATATCAGGTTGGGGCACAATTCCCGCGCCCGAGTCGAAGGCATGGCCGAACGCACACCGTATTTACGAGCCTCATAGCTGGCTGTAGACACCACTCCTCGCGATTCATCCCGTCCCACCGCAATCGCTTTGCCCCGGTATTCAGGATGGTCGCGTTGTTCCACCGAAGCATAGAAAGCGTCCATGTCGATATGGATAATTTTCCGAACAGGAAGACTTTCCATATTACGTCATTTGATAACCAGAACTGCGGGACAATGATCCGAATGCTTTACGTGCGGTAAGATAGAAGCATCCAAGAGCCTTTGTCGCATACAGTCGCTTACCATGCAATAATCTATGCGCCACCCCTTATTATTGGCACGGGCATTGAATCGGAAACTCCACCAGGTATATTCCTGGGAGTCGGGATGTAAAAAGCGGAAACTATCGGTAAATCCGGACGACAAGAAACGGCTCATCCACTCCCGTTCCTCCGGTAAGAAACCGCTGTTCTTTGCATTACGTATCGGATCATGAATGTCTATGGCCTCATGGCAAATGTTATAATCACCGCATAAAATAAGGTTGGGACAGCTTTTTTGCAGTTCGAGAACATACCGTTGGAAATCTTCGAGCCATACCATCTTGAAGGCTTGGCGTTCGTCGCCCGATGTCCCGGACGGATGATATACGCTGACGACAGATAGGTCTCCGAAATCTGCGCGGAGAAAACGGCCTTCGTCATCATATTGAGGCATACCCATTCCATAAGCTACAAGGTCGGGCTCCTTGCGGGAGAGTAAAGCGACACCGCTATATCCTTTTTTCTTTGCCGAATAAAAATAACATTTATATCCGATAGCCTCGAATACTTCGGTCGGGATTTGTTCGGGTTGGGCTTTGGTCTCTTGCAGGCACAGTACGTCGGGCAATTCCTCGGCCAGCCAGTCTGTCAACCCTTTGGACAAGGCACTCCGTATGCCATTTACATTATACGTGATGATTTTCATATACCATTTATGTTTTTTAAAAGTAAAAGTAATTAGCAATAAACATATACGCAATTATTGAGCCTAAAAAATGTATAAATACGATTGTTCCCCTTAGAGTCTGTCTGAATTTTGCTCGGGTTAGATTTGGAATTTTCTTATCGGAAAAGTTAGACAAGCTCTTAAGCAAGGATAGTGTTGAACCGGTAGTACGAGGAATTTTAGATGTACTTACACACGCAGATATTCTGGGGAAGAGCCAGAGTATGATCCTACAATATAAATACAATAAAGTAAGCCAAGAGACAATCTCCCGAATAGTTATTTCACTGCCTGTTTCTTTCCATTCACTACCCGTTTGTTCCATTTCACTTTATTCTTTATAGCTGATCTCTTTATGCTTTTCTACATTTGTATCATCAATCGATATATAAATGAAAACAATGCTATAAGATGTTTGATGCAATAGTACATTTCTCTGTCAGGAAGAAACTTTTTGTCGGCCTGACGACGATTTTTCTCCTTATCGGAGGTATTTATGCCATGCTGACATTGCCCATCGACGCAGTGCCGGACATTACAAACAATCAGGTGCAGATTGTCACCGTGTCACCCACATTGGCACCGCAAGAGGTGGAGCAGTTGATTACCTTCCCTGTCGAGATAGCCATGAGTAATATCATGAACGTAGAGGAAATCCGGTCAGTCAGTCGCTTCGGGCTCTCCTTGGTGACAGTAGTATTCAAAGAAAGTGTTCCTACCTTACAGGCGCGACAGCTTGTCAACGAACAGATACAGACCGTGATAAGTGAGATTCCTCCGGAATTAGGTACTCCGGAGTTGATGCCTGTTACCACTGGGCTGGGTGAAATTTACCAATATACGTTGCAGGTGGCACCCGGCTATGAGGACAAATACGATGCGATGGAGCTGCGCACCATTCAGGATTGGATCGTGAAACGGCAGTTGTCCGGTATTCCCGGTATCGTGGAAATTAATAGTTTCGGTGGTAACCTGAAGCAATATGAGGTAGCAGTGGATCCGGATGCACTCTACTCGCTCAATATCACCATCGGGGAAGTGTTCGAAGCGTTGAATAGTAACAATCAGAATACGGGTGGCAGTTACATCGAGAAAGTGAACCGAGCCTATTATATCCGTTCGGAAGGAATGATAAGCAGCTTGCAGGATGTAGAACACATTGTAGTGGCAAACCGTAACGGTATCCCCGTACACGTAAGTGATGTGGCTGATGTACGTTTCGGAAGTGCCAAGCGCTTTGGAGCCATGACCATCGATGGGAAAGGGGAGTGTGTGGGTGGCATTGCCATGATGCTGAAAGGGGCTAATGCCAATGTTGTCACTTCCGAACTTGGGAAACGGGTAGAACAAGTACAAAAGATGTTGCCCGAGGGCATCAGCATTGAGCCTTACCTGAACCGTTCGGAATTGGTGGACCGGAATATCTCCACCGTTATCCGTAACCTGATAGAAGGTGCGGTCATCGTATTTTTGGTACTGATTGTGTTTCTCGGCAATGTGCGTGCCGGGTTGATTGTAGCTTCTGTCATTCCGCTTGCCATGCTGTTTGCCTTTATTTTGATGCGCGTGTTTGGAGTTTCTGCCAACTTGATGAGCTTGGGGGCGATAGACTTTGGAATTGTGGTGGACGGTTCCATTGTTATTCTGGAAGGCATACTGGCTCATATTTACGGGCGGCAATTCATAGGACGCAAGTTTACGCAAGCAGAGATGGATGCCGAAATAGAAAAAGGCGCAAGCAAAGTGGCGCGTTCGGCCACTTTTGCCGTACTGATTATCTTGATTGTGTTTTTCCCTATCCTGACGCTGACGGGCATCGAAGGGAAATACTTCACACCGATGGCAAAGACATTGGTGTTCTGCATCATCGGAGCCTTGTTGCTGTCGCTTACCTATGTCCCGATGATGGCTTCCCTCTTCCTGAAACGGGAGGTAAAAGGAAAACGAGTGTTTGCCGACCGTTTCTTTGATAAGTTGAACCTTGTCTATATGAAGATTCTGGCAGTCTGTATGCACCATGTCCGTCTGACGGTTTTCATTGCATTTTTGGCTTTGGCAGGCAGCATGGCCTTATTTACAAAATTAGGGGCGGAGTTTATTCCTACGCTTGACGAAGGCGACTTTGCCATGCAGATGACGCTCCCTGCAGGCAGTTCGCTGACCGAAAGCATAGAAGTATCCTGCCAGGCGGAGAAGATTTTGAAAGAACGCTTTCCTGAGATAAAGCATGTAGTAGCCAAAATCGGTACAGCAGAAGTTCCTACTGACCCGATGGCGGTAGAAGATGCCGACGTGATGATTGTGATGAAGCCTTTCAAGGAGTGGACCAGTGCCTCCGACCGTGCAGAGATGGTGGAAAAGATGAAAGCTGCTTTAGAACCATTGGCTGGCCGTGCCGAGTTTAACTTTTCCCAGCCCATCCAGCTTCGTTTCAATGAGCTGATGACGGGAGCCAAAGCCGACATCGCTGTCAAGCTTTATGGCGAGGACATGGCGGAACTTTATGATAAAGCAAAGGAGGCAGCCGCTTACATTGAAAAGATTCCGGGAGCCTCTGACGTTATCGTAGAGCAGGCGATGGGGCTTCCGCAATTAGTGGTAAATTATAACCGGGCAAAAATAGCCCGTTATGGCATCAACATCGAGGAACTGAATACTATCGTGCGCACAGCCTATGCAGGTGAAGCCGCCGGTGTGGTATTCGAAAACGAACGTCGTTTTGACCTTGTACTCCGCTTGGATTATGACAAAGTGAAAGACCTGAACTTGGATAAGCTCTTTGTGCGCACTGCTGAAGGCATACAGATACCGATGAGTGAAGTGGCAACCATCGATTTGGTCAACGGCCCTTTGCAGATAAACCGTGATGCTACGAAACGGCGTATCGTTATCGGAGTGAACGTGCGTGATGCTGACATACAGCAGGTAGTGCAGGGCATACAGGCAACGTTGGAAAAAAATATCAAGCTGAAGCCCGGTTACTACTTTTCTTATGGCGGACAATTTGAAAATCTGCAAAACGCCATTGATACACTGCTCGTAGTTATTCCGATTGCCTTGATGCTCATCTTGTTGTTACTTTTCTTCGCTTTCAAGTCTGTTACCTATACGCTGATAGTGTTCAGTACGGTACCTTTGTCGCTTATCGGAGGCATTGTGGCTCTTTGGTTACGCGGGTTGCCGTTCAGTATATCGGCCGGTGTAGGGTTCATTGCGCTTTTCGGTGTGGCGGTACTCAACGGCATCCTGATGATAAACCATTTCAAGGAAGTCCGTAAGAGCACCCATTACCCGCTGTGTACCTCGCGTATAATCCGCAAGAGCTGCCCGCACTTGCTTCGTCCGGTATTCCTTACAGGGCTGGTTGCCTCACTTGGGTTTGTGCCGATGGCTATAGCCACTTCTGCCGGAGCCGAGGTGCAGAGGCCATTGGCTACAGTAGTAATTGGCGGGCTTATTGTCTCTACTACACTGACGTTGCTCATTATTCCGGTATTTTATCACATAGTAAATTCTACAGTTATGTTACGATATAGCAAAATGAGAAAGTGGTTCGGTTTCGGCAGCTATCTGTTGTTGTTGACCGCGGTCACATTGCCTGTTCAGGCACAAGAAGGTACGGCAAGAACCGTCACTTTGAAACAAGCATTGGAAATGGCTTTGCAAAACAACCCACGTTTGCGCATCGCTGACAGCGACATCAAACGCCTTCGGGCCGTTCGGGGTGAAGTGATGGAATTGGGCGCTACTGAGTTTTCCTATTCTTGGGGACAACTGAACGGGGTTGAGCGAAAAGACAAGGAGACTGCTGTCTCGCAACCGCTCGGTTCGCTGCTCGTGCCTTTCTACAAGAATGTCCTTGTCAACAAGCAGGTGGCCACTGGCTCATTCTACAAGCAGATGGTGGAGAAAGAAGTGAAAGCAGAGGTGAAGCGTGCGTGGGCCTATTACCTGTATGCTTGGAATTTGAAGGATATGTACAGTGAACAAAGTCGTCTGGCAGACAGATTGCAAAGGGCGGGAGAATTGCGTTATAAACAGGGCGAAATCACCCGGCTCGAAAAGAGTATGTCCGCTACTGTTGCCTCTGATATGCGCAACAAGCTCTTTCAGGCGGAAGAGGAGCTCAAATTGGCCGCTTCTCGTTTTCAATGGATCTGCTATGCCGATATGCCGCTTGTGCCAGCCGATATGGAGCTTCAGCTTTATCCGGTTGATTTGGATACGTGTTCGCTATCCGAAGCTCACTTGAACTATATCCAAAGTCAGACCGAGGAAAAGAGGGCGATGTTGAATGTGGAGCGCAGCCGTTTTTTCCCGGAACTGTCCGTAGGATATGTAAGACAAAATATTTTGCCCGATAAGGGATTGGATTCCTGGATGGTGGGCGTCTCTTTTCCCGTGTGGTTTCTGCCGCAACGTAGCAAAGTCCGCCAGGCAAGGTTCGAAATGGACAAAGCACAGATGCAAGCTGAGGCTGACCGTCGCAATCTGGAGTTGAAAGTGTCGGAACTGCGTGCCAGCCTTCGGCGATATGGTGAGAGCATACGTTACTATACAGCAAGTGCATTGGTCGAAGCAGATAACCTGATGAAGACCGCCGACTTGCAATTTCGCGAGAGCGAAACGGATATCAGCGAGTATGTCCAGAGTATGAATGCCGCATTGGAAATCAGGAAAGGATATGTCGAAACCGTCTACCAATATAACGTTGCGGCACTTGAATATGAATTGTATCACCAATAAAAAAATTACGCATCGAAATGAAAAAGATGATTTTCTCGGTTGCAGCCCTGTTACTGGCATCTTGCAACGCTTCCGATAAACAGAATGAAGGCACGACAAGCCTTTCTGTCCATTCTGTGGACACGATGGTCGAAACAGCTCGGCCTGAGGATTCTTTGCATGTAGATGGGACAACTGGGGCCACTGCCAAAGCCAATCCGGCATCATTCAATGGCACTTTGGTTATTCCTCCCCAGAACTTTGTCTCCGTCACACTCACAATGGGAGGAGTGGTAAGTAAACTTCTGCCACTGCCCGGTACTTATGTCCGTAAAGGCACGCTTATAGGTATTTTAGAAAATCCGGATTTTATCATGTTACAGCAGACCTATCTGGATAGCCGGGCGCAATTGGAATATTTAGAAGCTGAGTATCGCCGGCAACAGAATCTATCGCGGGAAGAGGCTGCCTCGCAGAAAAAGCTACAGCAGAGCAAAGCCGATTATTTGTCGATGAAGAGCCGCCTGCAAGCTGCCGATGCTCAACTCCGCTTGCTGGATATCGACCCTGAAAAGTTGGTTGCCAATGGCATATCGCCTTATATGGAGGTTATAGCGCCCATCAGTGGTTATGTCTGCAACGTGCAAGCCAATCTTGGCAAGTATCTTGAAGCCGGAACTTCTCTTTGTGACATCATAGATAAAAGAAAGATTATGATACGCCTGATTGCTTATGAGAAAGATTTGGAGGCAGTGAAGACCGGTAGTTCCATACAGTTCCGTGTTAACGGACTGGGGGATACGGTTTTTCACGGAAGGATAGTATCCATAGGGCAGCAGGTGGACAATACCAATAGGTCTATCGAGCTCTATGCCGAGGTGGCAGATGCCAGTCCGCTCTTCCGTCCGGGTATGTATGTTTCTGCTCGGATGACAGGAGAATGAAAAGGATTTTGTACCTTTGTTCCTATGTCGGAACCCAGATAAAGACAACTATGTGCGTGACAAACAGGAAATACGTCCAGTTGACGGTGGTAGTGTCGCTAGCTGTCAGTTTTCTTATCCATTTCCCGGAATTGGTATCGCTCTCAGATGCGCAGGAGCAACGTACGCTTTTCCCGGATATGTCATTGGCCGATGTGCTTTTTGAAGTAGGCTACGCCTTTCTTTCTCTTCTGGCACTTTTTGTCGTGAACACTGTCTTTTTCAAGTTCAATCGTCCGAATACCCGCATGACATGGTGGAAAGTAGCACTTTCTTTTATCCTTGTATGGTTGCTGAGCAAGGCATTAGGGGGAGCATTCGTTTTCCTGCACCATCATTTCAGCATTCCCGCTATCGATGCTACTGTACACCATTACTTGCATCCGGTACGTGATTTTATGATGAGTATTGTTGTCACAGGCACTTGTTATATCTATTACCTGACCGCTCAGTGGCAGGCCATGTTGTTGCAGAACGGGGAGTTGCAGGCTGAGAATGTACGCAACCAATACCAGGCACTGAAGAACCAGCTGAATCCTCACATGCTGTTCAATTCGCTCAATACCTTGCAGTCGTTGGTACGAGAGGGGCCTGAACGGGCACAGGATTATATCTGCCAACTTTCTCACGTGCTGCGCTACACTTTGAAAGAGAACGATACGCATGTCGTCACCCTCCGCGAAGAAATGGATTTCGTAGAGGCATATATCTACCTGATGAAGATGCGTTATGAAGATAACCTGCATTTCATAGTTGAGGTAGATTCTCGCTGTTTGGATTATGTACTGCCGCCACTTTCCATACAAACATTGGTGGAAAATGCTGTAAAGCATAACGAAATCAGCAGCCGGAAACCTTTTGTTATCGAAATCGGGATAATAAGAAGCCCTGCCGACAGTACATTTTCTCTCTTTGTGGAGAATGTTTTGCAGCCCCGCCGCACAGTCTCTTCTGGAACGGGCATAGGATTAGTCAACCTTGCCAAGCGTTACGAACTGTTATTGGGCAAAGAAATCAAGATAACGGAGGCGGATGGCCGTTTCCGCGTTTGTATTCCTCTTATGAAACCCTGAAAAACTTATAGATTGCAATGAAAACTCTGATTATCGAAGACGAAAAAGCGGCTGTTCGCAACGTGAAAGCTGTGTTAGGACTGGTAGCCCCCGATATTGAAGTGATTGATGTGCTGGACTGTGTGGAGGACGCTATTGATTGGTTCCGTGCGCATCCTATGCCCGAACTGGTTTTCATGGATATACATTTGGCAGACGGGTCGGCATTCGAGATATTCGAACACACAGACATCACTTGCCCCATTATCTTTACTACCGCTTATGATGAATATGCGTTGCGGGCTTTCAAGGTCAACAGCATTGATTACCTGCTCAAGCCTATCGGAGAGGAGGAGATGCGTGCCGCGCTTGCCAAACTGAAGCAACTTCGTACTGTTCGTCCGGCCGAACCGGACCTCCGGACATTGATGCGTGCCTTAAAACGGGAAGAGAATTACAAGACACATTTATTGGTGCCTGTCAAGGGCGATAAGCTCCTGCCTCTCGCAGTAAATACCGTTTGCTGTTTCTACATTGCAGATGGTATTGTGAAAGCAGTCACGATGCAAGGCGGGGAGTATGTTATCAACCGGACTTTGGATGAACTTGCTGATTGTCTGGAGCCGAAGCGATTCTTTCGGGCCAATCGCCAGTACCTTGTAGCCAGAGAAGCAGTGAAAGATATCAGTCTATGGTTCAATAAACGTGTGATTGTCAATTTGCAGGTTGCCACGCCCGAGAAGATTGTAGTCAGCAAGAACCGGGTAGGAGAGTTCAAGGAGTGGCTGACCGGAAGTAGTACTTCATATTAAAAGAGCGTTTTGATTCAGCCAAACGGGCAGAGCCGGATTAGTTCGAGCTATGTCATGGCACAAAAACGTCGGATGAAATCCAACAAATACCTTAATGAGCATCGTAATCTCTAAATTCCCAGGATTCGTACTGCATTGGACAAGAGGTTCTCAAAAGCCCGCTTCTTGCTTTTTATTACATGGTTCGTAAGCCTACAAAAAAATATCATTCGAGAAACTTGGAATTATTGCTTTTAATATAGGGGTAATTTCATGTTTTCTTCTTTCAAAAGGCAAAAAGCGGCAAAGAGTTGTTGAAAACTGGATAACCCCACTTATTTCTCAGCCCCTTTGTAAGTAAATAATGCGAATAGTCGATTTATATATAGATGATTGCCGGTAAGCATAGTCGGTGTGTCATAAAATAAAATTTAGACAGAGTTTGTCACCGGATGAACGATTTTACTATTCGAAGCGTTTATTGGTAAACGAAAGACAAACCAATAATACACTATAAAATGTATAAATTGATACTACTGAGGCATGGTGAAAGTATATGGGAGCAGGAGAACCGTTTTACGGGTTGGTCCGACCCGGATTTATCGGAAAAAGGAAAAGAAGAAGCACGGCATGCCGGAGACCTTTTGAAATCATTTCACTTTCGGTTCGATACATGTTATACTTCCTATTTGCAGAGAGCCATAAAAACTCAGTATATAATAGCCGAAGAAATGGGGTTGCTATGGGTTCCGGTGATAAAAAACTGGAGACTGAATGAACGGCATTACGGAGCACTACAAGGATTGAGTAAAACGGAGACAACCGAGAAATACGGTGAAGAGCAAGTAATGATATGGCGCAGAAGCTATGATGCGAGACCGCCTCAGATATCGGACTTTGACCCCCGTTTCCCGGCACATGATATACGCTATGAAGGTATAGATGCCTCTTTGTTATCACATGGAGAGTCATTACAAGATACGGTAAATCGAGTATTGCCTTGTTGGGAACTCGATGTTGCACCTGTTGTCAAGCAAGGAAAAACGGTGTTGATTGTAGCCCATGGGAATAGTTTGCGTGCATTGGAAATGCATCTCTTGCAACTCACTCCGGAAGAAATTGTCAAGGTTGAGATACCGGTCGGGAAACCTGTAATATTTGAACTGGACAAAGAGTTGAAAACACTTAAATATTATTTCCTCGGGTGAAATACTTTTCCAACACCCATAATAGCAGGTGGTTTGACGGGCAAAAGCAGAAAAAACAAGTTATAAGTAAATATAATTGCATTATTCATTAAATTTGCCTTGTTGTTAGAGCGGTTTAAAATTCGCTGGTTCAGCTTTGTAAATCTTTATTCGAGGATATCTTTTTGTTTTTGTGAGAAAGATAACCGATAGCTTGACGAATGAAAATGGGAAACCGGACCGGAAAAAGATACAAAGAAGTTCTGAATAGGTTATTTTTGTGGTGGAATTTAAACAAGCTTTTAAGGATAAAGACGATGAGTATGAAGATAAACAAGACCAATGCCGCCCGATTATTGGACAAAGCCGGAATCTCTTATGAGCTCATTCCTTACGAAGTGGATGAGAACAATCTGGCAGCTACGCACGTTGCCGAACAGTTGGGAGAAGATATACGGCAAGTGTTCAAGACTTTAGTACTACGGGGCGATCGCAATGGCATTTTTGTATGTGTGATACCCGGTGATAAAGAGGTCGATTTAAAAGCCGCGGCTAAAATTTCAGGTAATAAAAGTGCCGAGATGATAGCGATGAAAGAACTGTTGCCCATAACCGGTTATATAAGAGGAGGATGTTCACCGATAGGGATGAAAAAACATTTCCCTACATATATCGATGCCAGCGCATCGCTTTTCGACTACATATATATAAGTGCCGGTATCCGGGGATTGCAGATAAAGATAGCCCCTCAAGAGCTGATGGCATTCGTCGATGCCCGTTCGGGAGAGATAGCCCATGACGGAGTATAGCCGGTCGGCAATCGGTTCAGCCGATAACCAATTTGTATTTTTGTAAAAGGGCAATGGCACCTTCCGGAGAAAACAGAGCTTGCTTCAGGTTATTTTCTTCAGGGTCGATATGGAAATTAAAAGCTGTTCTCATGTCGGCTTTTGACAGCGTGGTGTGGTAAAATGCCGTTCGGCTCAGGTCGCAATGAGAGAATACCGCTTCGGTGAGATCACAGTCGGCAAAGTCGCATTCGCAAATACGGCATTCCGAGAAATGTGTCTTTTTCATCTTTTTACGGGAAAATAGGACATATTCGATAATGCAACGGTTGAATTGTACCGAAAAAAGAAAATCCCTGCTGGCGGTAAAGTCCACACCGGATAATTTGCAATCTGAAAAGTGAACCTGTTGGAATCCTGTCCCCACGACTTGGCAAAGCGACAGATTACAATTTTCAAAACGGCATTCCATAAATACACTTCCCGAAAGGCGCATTCCGCTAAAATTGCAATTGGAAAAAGTGCATTCCGAAAATTCTTTTCCCGAAAGCTCGTCCGTAGCAAAAGTATATTTATCGAATGTCAAGTTGTCCATTTATTTATTTGCTTTTGTCCGGTCCATTGAAATATTTGCAATATTCCCGTATTCCGCATTCGAGGCATTTAGGCTTGCGAGCTACGCAGATATAACGTCCATGCAAGATTAGCCAGTGGTGGGCGATAGGCAGCAAGTGGCCGGGTATATGCTTGACAAGAGTTTTCTCCGTTTCGAGAGGAGTCTTTGATTGGTTGGTGAGACCTATTCTGTTCGATACCCTGAACACATGAGTATCTACAGCCATAGCCTCTTTTTTGAAAACCACCGAAGCGATTACGTTAGCCGTTTTGCGACCGACACCAGGCAGCTTTTGCAGTTCGTCTACATCCGAGGGGATGACCCCGTTGAAGTCACTGAGAAGTTTTTTCGCCATTCCTACCAGATGTTTCGATTTGTTGTTGGGGTAAGAGACACTTTTGATATATTCATATACGACTTCCGGAGTCGTGGCGGCAAGAGCCTCCGGAGTAGGAAAAGCCTCGAACAGGGGAGGAGTTATCATGTTTACCCTTTTGTCAGTACATTGAGCCGACAAGATGACAGCTATAAGCAACTGGAACGGGTCTTTATATTGTAACTCTGTTTCGGCTATCGGAACGTTCGTCGAGAACCATTCTATAACTTTGTCATATCTTTCCTGTATTCTCATGAGTATAACAATTAGACGGCAAAAGACGCAGTACCGACTGGGTATTCATGCCCCCTTCGTCCCCAGCGCCTTTTGTATAAAGTTAGATTAGATTGTACACCGATGCTCAATGAGCCGACACGAATTCCTGTAAGAATCGTTGGTCATTTTCCGAGAACATGCGCAAATCTTTTACCTGATATTTCAAGTTCGTTATACGTTCTATACCCATACCCAGGGCATAACCGGTATATACTTTGCTGTCTATTCCGCAGGCATCGAGTACATTCGGGTCTACCATACCGCAACCCAGAATCTCTACCCAGCCGGTATGTTTACAGAATGCACAACCTTTACCCCCGCATAAGTTGCAAGATATATCCATTTCTGCCGATGGTTCGGTAAATGGGAAATAAGACGGGCGCAACCGTATCTTGGTTTCCGGGCCGAACATTTCTTTGGCAAAGAACAACAAAGCCTGTTTCAAGTCGGCAAACGATACATTTTTGTCTACATACAGAGCCTCTACCTGATGGAAAAAGCAGTGTGCCCGATACGAGATAGCTTCATTACGATAAACCCGTCCCGGACAAATGATGCGGATAGGAGGCTGATTGTGCTCCATGATGCGGGTTTGTACCGATGAGGTGTGTGTACGTAACAGTACATCCGGGCTACGCTGTATGAAAAATGTATCTTGCATATCGCGGGCAGGATGGTCTTCGGCAAAATTCAGTGCCGAGAATACATGCCAGTCATCTTCCACTTCGGGACCCTCGGCAATAGAGAAACCTAATCTCCCGAAAATTTCGCAAATTTCATTCTTTACGAGAGATATGGGATGGCGTGTACCTAGCTCTATCGGATACGATGTACGGCTTAGGTCTATCAGATTAGCATCCTGTTCTTCGCTGCCCAATTCATTTTTCAGGTCATTTATTTTGGTCAGAGCCTGTTCTTTCAGTTCATTCAACAACTTTCCTACTTCCTTTTTATGCTCAGCCGCTACATTCCTGAAGTCATTGAAAAGCTGTGATATTTCGCCCTTTTTACTCAGGTATTTTATACGCAGAGTTTCTATCTCGTCAGCTTTAGAAGCCTTCAGAGACTCTATTTCTGCTTTAAGATGATTGATTTTATCAAGCATGATGATCTTGTTTTCTGTTTTTCAGATGCAAATTTAATAAGAAACTGCTTTGTTTCATAATAATGCGCAAAAATTATCGGAAGAAAGTTATTTCCCATAAAAAACAAAGCCGGGTAAGCATTGTTTTGCAAACGATACATCACTTTATTTCGATATTATATAGCTAATCTTGATGACTTATGTCCAAGAGCTTGTCTGAATTTTCCAATATATTATCCGGTCGTTTTTCCCGTTTTTTCCCGTCAATAAAAATAATCCACAAAGCTTCTACCCGGGCAAAATGCTAATAAGCTTTAAAGTAACCCGTACAAGCAGAATATGGAAAAATTTGATTATGCAACATTCTATATCGTACAGGTTACTGCTCTACATTCTTTTATTGCATTAAAAACAATACTTTTTCTCAATCGTTTCTTTTCTTCAGGATACGTACAGCAACTCAGCAGTGCGAGATTCATACGTTGGTTGTCTGTTTTGATATACTCTCAGCGAAGAATAGCTGAAATAGAATTGATATGTTATTCAATAACCTACATTGCTGCCGTCTATTTTTCGGTCTGATGAGTTCATATAACAACTACCAGAATGAATCTTTATTACTTTTTAGATTCCATATAATCATTTGATAGTTAATCCTTTTGTGTGGTCGGACGTTGAGTATAATGGTAGAGCTTTTTTGGGGGGATTTCTGTGGTTTGTATTGTAGTTTTGAGTGAAACATTTGATTCGTTTGAAAAAGTGTAGTTAGTTGTATGTTATTCGCTCGAAAAAGTCCAATTTTGTTATTGGAAGAATAAATTATACGATGCTTAGAAGAAAGAGTGACGATGATGGAGAGGATATTTTTCAAGAAAGGCTTAAAGATAAATTGGAAGCCTTTGAAAAGAGTTCCTGACTAAAAAGAACTGCCCCCAAAAGTTTTGTGCCTAACTTTTGGGAGCAGTTCTTTTGTCGATATAGGACAGCTGTTGCAAGTATAATATTATTTGCGGGGCTGTGCGGTACCCGGTCTCTTTTCGGTTTTGAAATTTTTCTTCATTTCCCGTTTCCGGTCCTGCTTCCACAAGTCATAAGCTGCATTCTGTTCCGGAGTCAGCATTCCTTTCAGTTCGGCCTCTTTGTTTTGGTTCAGCTCTTGCATTTTCTTTCTCAGTTCTTGCATTTGCTCCATCAACATTTTGTTTTCTTTGTTGTACTTCAAGTTTAACTCATAGACTTTTTTCTTTTGAGTCTCGTTCAGTTGTAAACGGGTTTTGAGCATTTCTGTTTGTTTCTGAGCCATTTGTTCGGGAGAAACCTCTTTTCTTTCTTTAGGTTTTTGAGCAAAAGCTACAGCAGAGAAACAGATGGTAACTAATAAAATACCGATTTTTGTCTTCATAATTTTCAAATTTAAATATTAAACATAAATATAGGAGAAAGCTCCCTCTATAAAACATTTTTGTTTAATTAGATGTTTAATGGCGTCCGAAGTTAAATGCACATTTTCATTTTTTCGTTTATTAACTTTTGCTTGGAATGCTATAATTGCACCTTTTGCTTTTATATACCGCGAAAAAGTTGTACGTTTGTATGCAAACTTATCCTTTCTCATGGACAAAGAGAAAATAGTAAAAACAGTAAAATCATATATCTCGGAAAATATTCCGCTCTCCGGTACAGACAAGATATTGGTCGGGTTGAGTGGCGGGGCCGATTCTGTATCCCTGTTAGATATTTTGTTGCAATTGGGATACGATTGCATTGCATGTCATTGTAATTTTCAGTTAAGAGGAAACGAAGCAGTTCGCGACCGCAATTTTGCTTATGAAATGGCGCAGAAGTTAGGAGTGGCTTTTTATGAAACGGTTTTCGATACGAATAAGTACGCTGCCGAAAAGAAAGTTTCTATCGAAATGGCCTGCCGGGAGTTACGCTACGAATGGTTCGAAAAACTTCGGTGCGAACTCGGAGCCCGCTGGATTGCCGTAGCTCACCATCGGGACGACTCTGTGGAGACAATGTTGATGAATTTGATACGCGGTACGGGTATCGTCGGATTGTGCGGCATACAGCCGGTATATGGCAGAGTGATAAGGCCTCTGCTATCGCTCTCCCGCAAAGATATAGAAGACTATTTGTCATTCAGGCAACTGCCATATGTAGTGGACAGTACCAATAGGGAAGATAATTACACCCGCAATAAAATACGGCTGCATGTGTTACCTCTGTTGCAGTCTGTCAATCCTGCTGTGCCGGAAACAATAGTACGTACGATGGACCATCTGAAGGAAGTAGCCACCGT
The DNA here is from genome assembly GCA_000803105.1 of Coprobacter secundus. GTDB lineage: Bacteria > Bacteroidota > Bacteroidia > Bacteroidales > Coprobacteraceae > Coprobacter > Coprobacter secundus. The sequence continues at coordinate 95,179 of JTDA01000011.1, read as the reverse complement.
CTATCGGCATTCCATTGCAGAACAAAAAAGCAAAATACTCATGAAAACGGAAGAAGAGACTTATATTAAAATTGAAGAGTTGCTGCAACAGCCCTCACCAAAAGCATTGTTATTCGAAATGGTCCGGGAATATGGCTTTCTTTCGTCACAGGTCGATGATATATGGGAATCACTGGAAGCCCATTCAGGGAAAGAATTTTTGTCGGCAGATTATCGGTTGATAAAAGACCGGAATAGGCTGATTCTTACCTCGAAAAAAAAAGAAGCCGATGTTTCCTTCGAAATAACAGAAAACATGTCGGGGATAAATGTACCGGTCGCACTGAAATTTGCTTTTATATCCAATGAGGAGCACTATGAAATTCCCCGCGACCGGAATATTGCCTGCTTTGATGCTGCAAAACTTAAGTTCCCATTGATTGTCCGGCATTGGAAAAAGGGTGACCGTTTCACACCTTTCGGAATGAAAGGAAGTAAAAAACTAAGTGATTATTTTAACGACCATAAATACTCAAGTATAGATAAGGAAAAAGCATGGTTGTTATGTTCAGGTGATGAAATAATTTGGTTAATGGGTGAGCGTATCAGTGAAAAAGTCCGCGTTAAATGTGAAACGAAGTTGATATTTCAAATTATTTGTGAAAAATAGTTAATAATCAAACTAAACGTTAACGCTTTTTGTTGTAATATCGAAAAAACAATCTACTTTTGTCGTGAATAAAAAACCTACAAGGTTCGTGTGTAAAAACACATTTTCTGACAATAAATCCAAACAAAAAACAAAATTTATTTTCTACACTTATGTCTTAAAGCAGAAGAGGTTCGTAGATAGATGAATATTATTTGAAAAATTTAATTATCACTAGCAATAGTATAAGCATTCATGTATAACATTGTGGAATTAAACGACAAGCTCTTGGCAGAGCTTAAAGTCATTGCAAAAGAAATGGGCTTGAAAAAAGTCGACGCCCTGAAAAAAGAAGACTTGATTTATAAAATTTTAGATCAGCAAGCCATAGACATTGCTGGCAAAAAAATGGCGGCAAAAGCTGAAGAGGCAGCTCCTAAAAAGAAAAAGACAACTCGGACAGAGCCTAAAAAAACTCCTGAAAAGGAAGCGGCTGTCGGGCAACCGGTGCAGGACGTTGTCAAAGAAATGGCTGCTGAAGTAGTAGAAGAGGCAAAAGCTAAGCCTGTAAAGAAAGCTCGCAGCAGTAAATCCGTCCAGAAGGACAAAACTCCCGAAACCTTGCCGGCACCTGTAACTGTTGAAGTACAGAATCCTGTTGAAGAACAACCGGTGGTACAGAAAAAAGCTGAGCCGAAGAAAGTTAAAAAAACACATTTTGCCCATCCGGCATTGAAAGATCAGGTGGAACTGCAATTGCCTTTGAACGAAGAACCCGCCTCTGCCGACGTTGTAAAAAAAGAAGAAGCTCCCGCACAAGAACCTGCCGTAGAAGATAAGAGTGAACCCGCTCGCCCTGTTATACAGAAAGTAAAGAAAACGATTATACGTAAAGTCGTTCCCGAACAGAAACCTGCAAGTGCTCAGAATACTGACCAGCAAACCGCGTCGGACCAACCGGCAACACCGGCTCAAAATAACGATTTCCAACCGCGTGAACGTAGACAATATGACTTGAATATCCCGACTCCGGGTACTTCACATTTGCAAACTTTCTTCCCCAGAAGCGAACGCCAGCGCTTTGTACCTCGCAATCAACAACAACGGTACAATAATAATAACAACAATAACAACCAGGCCAATACAAACGAACAGCCTGTCCCGGTTCAACAACCTCAAAACAATCAGTCGCAGGCCAACAATCAGAACAACAATGTTGCCGTTGAACCCAAAGTAGTGGAGAAATCTTACGAATTCGAAGGAATACTTACCGGAAGCGGAGTTCTCGAAATGATGCCCGATGGTTACGGATTTTTACGTTCTTCCGATTACAATTACCTGACATCCCCTGATGATATATATGTTTCCCAATCCCAAATCAAACTCTTTGGTTTGAAGACCGGAGATGTTGTAGACGGTCCTATCAGACCGCCGAAAGAAGGAGAGAAATATTTTCCGTTGGTAAAAGTGGAGAAGATCAACGGGCGCTCACCCGAATATGTACGTGACCGTGTTCCCTTTGACCACCTGACACCGCTGTTCCCCGAAGAAAAATTCGACTTGACTTCAGGGCGTTACGGAAACATTTCTACCCGTGTAGTAGATATGTTCTCTCCCATAGGTAAAGGTCAGCGGGGACTTATCGTAGCACAACCCAAAACCGGTAAAACGATGTTGTTGAAAGACATCGCGAATGCTATTTCAGAAAATCATCCCGAAGTTTTCATGATAATACTGCTTATCGACGAACGACCCGAGGAGGTGACCGATATGGCGCGGAGTGTGAAAGCCGAGGTGATATCTTCTACTTTCGATGAGCCGGCCGAACGTCACGTAAAAGTTGCCAGCATCGTTCTCGAAAAAGCAAAACGTATGGTTGAGTGCGGGCACGATGTCGTGATATTGTTAGATTCCATTACTCGTTTGGCTCGAGCTTATAATACAGTTTCTCCGGCATCGGGTAAGGTCTTGTCGGGAGGTGTCGATGCCAATGCATTGCACAAGCCCAAACGTTTTTTCGGTGCAGCACGTAATATCGAGAACGGAGGTAGCTTGACTATTATTGCAACAGCCCTTACCGATACAGGCTCTAAGATGGACGATGTGATTTTTGAAGAGTTCAAAGGTACCGGCAATATGGAGTTGCAGTTAGACCGTAAATTGTCCAATAAGCGTATTTTCCCGGCTGTAGATATTACAGCCTCCAGTACTCGTCGTGACGATTTGTTGCTCGACAAAGACACATTGAATAGAATGTGGATATTACGCAAATACCTCTCGGATATGAATTCTTTGGAAGCGATGGAATTTATTAAAGACAAGATGGAAAAGACCTCATCGAACCAAGAATTGCTGTTGTCTATGAACGACTAATTGGTAAATAAATATATGGGAAAGAGTCTGACCGTTAATCGGGTTCAGGCTCTTTTTTTATCTTATCTGGAGAAATATATATAGCTTTCTTATTGATAATAAGATATTTGAATGAACAACTTCCCCTCTGGAGAGGGGATTAAAGGGGGGTGTTACGGTGAGATGCGTGACTTAAATAGGTCTGAGCGAGATGCTGCCAAAGGTTGTGAAATGTGACTTAGAACCGGAGTCAATTTTGAGGATTTGAAAGATAATAGCGGGTTATTTGACGAAGGAAAATACAAAGAAGGCCTGATAAAATCCCTTGTATTGGAAAATTAAAATGTAAAGAAGATTTCACGAAAATCGAGTACAATGTATATATAATTAATACTATATTTGTTTTTCAAAGCAACACCCCGTTTCGATTCTTTAAGGATGTTTTTTCAGTTTTTTGCAAAGAGAATACAATCTGTTTGACGAAAGAAAATGGAGAACTGACCGAACACTTTTATTAGATTTAAGCGGGTCCTAAGCATATAACAAGTCAATATAATTTATTATGAAACGTACGTGTACAATCCTTCTTTTTTTTCTTTTCTGCTTATGTGAAGCAAGTTTTGGATATGGCGTTGTCACAACCAGGAAATTGATGCTGGAAAATAAAGTCCGGCAATTGGATGAGCAGATAAACACGACAAAAGACGAAGCCTCGAAAAAGTCACTGGTTATACAAAGGAATGCGCTCCGGAAAGAGTTGGATAAAATCATTGCGGCAGAGGAAAAAGAAACCGCAAAGAGTACTTCCGATTTTTCGGAATTAGATGACTTTATGGCTCCCATAAAGATGTCGGCATCTCTTAAAGAAAAGTATAATGCCGATAAGGTAAGCTATCAGACCAAAGACGATCATTCCTGGTATGAAATTACAGTAGGAGAGAAGATGGGAGCATGTGGTTCCGACGGGAAAGAAATAATTGCTCCGAAATACAGTATGGTGACAGGAGAAGTGGCTGGCAATTGGTTATGTTTCGAGTGCATTGACCCTACTTATACAAAAAAGTGCATTTATCGTGCAGACGGTAAAGTGATACTACCCTGTGATGAATATGAATATGTATCCATTTCCGGCCCATACATAATAATAGGGAAAAAGTCTCCGGAGACCAAAGCGAAAACGTACAGTGTTCGCAATACCGACGGTAAGACAGTCATCCCGCCCGGCAAATACGATTTTATAGGTTATCATAAAAAAGGAAACTATTTTTCAGTGCAAAAATTTGTCAATCATGTAGCCAAATGTGGAGTATGTGACACAAGCGGAAAAGAAATTATTCCATGCCTGTTTTATTGGGCCGGATATTCCTCAAAATATAAGCGTATCATGGTGGCAGAAGACAGTGAAAATGTAATGACCTATCAGGAATATCTGACCTCTCAAGAAGGTAATGGTTTAGCTTCCTCCTCCCGGTCGTCATCTGCTAAACCGTCGAAAAATACGCTGAAAAATGATGGGCAAATCGTGAAAAATTATATAAACCAGGGAAACAGCAGTGCGGCATTAGGATATTTGAAAGAAGTTTTGAAAAGTAATTACCCGTCCGATGCCGATACCCAGTTTGGATATGCCACGTTGATGCAGGATATAATTGTCGGATTGGGAAAAGAAGGTTTGGGAGCAGTTGCCTCTATGAATCTGGCCGCATCCATGTCAAATACCTTCAATACTAATGAAGCCAACACATTGCAAATACAATTGCTTGCACTCGCCGCATCCAAGGGGCATGAAGGTGCAAAACTTATGCTCCAGTTAAAATCAGCTATGGCAGGCAATGGAAATATCAATTACAATAACAATGCACCGATAAACAACGGTAATAATAGCGGCTCTTCTGTTACGCAGAACAGATGTAGTTTGTGTGGGGGCAAAGGTTGGATTGCCGGTTCCAAGACTCCTATATATGGCAATATGGGTACATATTGGTGTGACGAATGCCGTAGAGAAGTACCCCAATCGCATAGCCATGACCGCTGTCCCTCATGTGGAGGTAAGGGATATACACCGAGTATCAGATAGTTTTTTTGATTCGTATTTATTAGAAGGTAGAGAAGCTCTGTCTCGGACGGCAAATTATACCTGTTGATTTGCCGGGGCAGAGTCTTTCTTATCTTTGTTCTCTGCAATTTCCACCAGATATACACCGATACAAATCGCAAAGATAGCAATCATCTGTGTCCAGCTGAACCGGTCTTGCCCGATAGAAAGAGAGACTATCGTAGCTACGATAAGTATAAGATAACCGTAAATTGCCACGAGAGTAGTAGATAAATATTTGAGCCCTATCGGAATCAACATGTAGCTGACGACAGTAGGGAATATAAGTACAAACAACAGTATCCCGAGAGGCAGCCAATGTATAGGTTGGTCCAAGATAGGGGCGTCGAAACCGGTAATGACTGTGACTATCAAACTCGAAACGGCAGCTCCGGTAAATGTATATTTCAATAACGTAAATGTTCCGGACGACTTGAGCAGCCGGTTGCTTAAAACCAGATAAACAGCATATACCATAGAGCTGAGCAGGCATAGAAGGTTTCCCGTAAACGCGTCAGATGCCAAGTCATCGCTCTTTTGAGTGGAGATACAAAGCAGAGCACCCCCCAATCCTATCAGAATTCCGATAATCTTCATCTTGGTGATACGTTCCCCCAAAAAAAGAACCGCTATGGCAAAGACCCATATCGGCTGCAATGAAGAAAATATGGAACTCGAAACCGGAGTTGTCTTGCTGAGACCTGTAAGGTAGAAAAACATGAATCCATATATTCCCAATGCCCCCAGAAGGAACAATATGCCTTTTTCTTTACGGGTCGTATTTTCTTTAGGTACAAAGAAGCCGATTATCCAAAATGCGATAGCGGCAAAAGTACACCTTAGTGTAACCCCCGTTAGAGGACTTATCCATAAAGGTAACAGATATTTCAGCGCATTCATATTCAACCCGCTGAATGTTTTCGAAATGACCATGCAGATGTTGGCCTCGGTTTTCTTATTTTTCACAGTCTAAAAAATTTATTTTTTCATTAGAACAAATAAACTTCAGGCTTTGTTCCGTCATAGTATTCCCAAAAAACAGTACATGGCTATAATAAAAAAACGACCTGCTCACAATAACGTGACCAGGTCGTTTGGCTTTTATTATTGATGTAATTGTACTTTTAAGCAAAAGCCAATATCATGAGCTGGGCAGTCAGTACCCTTAAAAACATCGTCAGAGGATACACTGTCGAATAAGCTACGGCCGGAGCATCATTGCTGGCTACCTTATTGGCATATGCCAATGCGGGAGGGTCTGTATTGCTGCCGGCAATCAGTCCCATTAAAGTAAAATAATTGAGCTTGTAATGCCAGCGGCCGATGGTTCCGATAATCAACAGAGGTATGATTGTAATAAGAAATCCCCACAATACCCATAACAGACCGTCTCCATTCACTACCGTATCCACAAAACCGCCACCGGCAGTCAACCCTACACTGGCAAGGAAAAGGCAGATACCGATTTCACGTATCATGAGGCTGGCGCTGGTCGAGGTATAAGTGACCAGTTTGAATTTGTATCCGAAACGACCGATAAGAATAGCCACGACCAGAGGGCCGCCTGCCAATCCTAATTTCATGGATGAGGACATACCCGGTATGGCAAGAGGTATACTTCCTAAGACGATACCCAACAAGATACCTACGAACAAAGTAATCATATTAGGTTCGTTCAGACGTTTCATGGAGTTACCCAGTCTCTCGGCCAAGCGGTTGATGTCTTCAATCTTTCCTACTGCCGTCAACCGGTCACCTACCTGTAAAGTCAGATTAGGATTGGCAACAAGGTCTACACCGGCACGGTTGAGGCGGGTGACGTTTAGGCCGTAACCCATGCGCAAACGGAGCGAACCGATTTTGCGGCCGTTAAATTCCGGCTTGGTGACCAATATACGACGAGAAACGACCGGAGCGGGAATCGCTTTCCAGTCCATCTCTACCGGTTTCCCGATAAAAGCTTTCAAAGCATCTTCATCCTGTACCGACAAGACAGTCAGCAAGAGGTCTCCCTCTTCGATAACCGTATCCGATTTGGGGATGATAACCTCGTCATTCTTTTTCTTAATACGCGAAATGACAAAGTTACGTTCGATAATATGTGCCATATCCAGCACTGTACGGCCGAAAATAAGAGGATTTTCCACTTTATAAGTCACCAGATGAGGGGTGAGCAGACTTTCTTTATTTTCTTCCTCTATCTCTTTCGTTTCTTTATCCAGTTTTACCTTAAATAAAGCTCTGATTATCAACATAGAGCCAATGATGCCCACAACACCTAACGGATACGCGGCCGCATATCCCGAAGCGATTTCCGGTACGACATCCAACTTTCCGTCAAAATGTAATTGCGCCAATGTTTGTTGTGCAGCACCGAGTCCCGGTGTATTGGTTACCGCACCCGAAAGGATACCTACCAACATAGGCATTTCTATACGACCATTAGCTATAAGATAGATGGCAAATGCCACGACGATATTAAGCAACACGATGCCGGCTGCCAGCATATTCAGTCGCATACCTCCTTTTTTGAAAGACGAGAAAAATCCGGGTCCCACCTGTAAACCGATGGAATAAACGAAAAGAATAAGTCCGAACTCCTGCAAAAAGTGCATGATATTCTTCTCTCCGACAAATCCGAAATGCCCGGCGACAATACCGACAAATAACACAAATGTAACACCCAGGGAAATTCCAAAAAATTTTATTTTCCCCAAATATACCCCTAAAGCTATCACAAACGCGTATAGAAATACGGTATGCGCGACCGACTCAGTGGTAAACAGAAGATTTTCAATCCAAGTCATTTTTATATTATTGTATAAATTAAGTTCAGGTACACCTCTCGAAAATTTTATAATTTTCCGTCTCTACTATACTTGAAATCCGATAATTCACATACCTCTCTATGAAAAATTACCTTTGCATAACAGCGTGCAAAGGTAATTATATTTAATTAATAAGACAATATAATTAATAATGAATCTTTGACAATACCAATATTATTATAGTTTCCCTAAATCCTTTATGGCAAAAATAAGAGCAAATTACCGGTTGGGAACTCACTCCGGTCTGCCGAAGTTGAAAATAGGAGAGGGCACTCGGGCTTGGTCCAGAATTTTTTCGAGTTCTTTTACCTTTTGAGGATATTGTTCAGCCAGGTTATGGTCCTCATGTATATCATTGCTCAAGTCATATAACTCAATAACCGTCTTTCCGACGATAGGCTGTTTTATCAACTTCCAGTTATCTTTTCTGAGAGCCACCCTGCCGTTTTGCTCATGAAATTCCCAGTAGAGATAATCATGTTTTTTCTGCCCATCCTTTGACAATAGAGTAGGAAGAAATGATATACCATCTCCCGATTGAGGCAGTTTGGTACCAGTAAGTTCGGCCAGCGTCGGCATTACATCCCAGAAAGCCGAAATATGGTCGGTTCTGGTTTCCGGTTTTATCAGACCGGGACACCATGCAACCATCGGAACCCGGATACCCCCTTCATATACATCTCGTTTGAGGCCTTTAAGCGGACCGTAGCTTTTAAAATAATCGGGATTAGCCCCGCCCTCCTGATGAGGGCCGTTGTCACTGGTAAAGATAACGATTGTATTTTTATCGATACCCAGCTCTTTCAACTGAGTTATTACCTCCCCTACATACATGTCGAGACGGGTAACCATGGCTGCAAAGGAAGCATATGGCTTTTCCGAAGGATAATAACCTCCCTGGCCGTTGTACGGAATCTCTTCGAAGGCATTCTCATACATTCTATAAATGGAATCGTGAGGCAAGTTCAACTCGGCATGAGGTAAAGTGTATGTCAACATGGCGAAAAAAGGCCTGTCCTTATTTTCCTGTATAAATTGTAATGCATGTGCATGGATAGAGTCCTGTACATAGACCTTTCGTTCATTGTTCCTGTTCCCGTCAAATATGACTTTATTTTCATTGTGCCATAAATGGTCTTGATAATAACTGTGCGCCTGCCTCTGGCAGTTATACCCATAAAATTCGTCAAATCCCATTTTGTTGGGAGTCGACACAGAACCCGGATACCCCAATCCCCATTTACCGAAAATCCCCGTTGCATATCCTGCCGATTTCATAAGCCTGCCCAATGTATATGTCGTTGCCTCCATGGGCTGTTGTCCCTCAGGCTTTATCTCTTTATTACCTCGTATTTGTGAGTGTCCTGTATGCAATCCCGTCATAAGAGAACAACGGGACGGCGCACTTACCGTGCATCCGGCATAGTGCTGGGTAAACAACATACCCTCTTGTGCCATTCGGTCTATGTGGGGAGTCTTTATTTTATCTTGTCCATAACAGCCTATATCTCCGTAACCGAGGTCGTCGGCAAGAATATAAATGACATTGACCGGGTTTTCACGATGTTTCTCAGCTTTGAGAAGTGTAGCATTTGCGATTAAAGCACTACCGATAAAAAAAAATTCTTTCCGCATGATATTAAATACTGAATTATGAAGAGCCGGCTTAAACAGACTCTGAAGTTTTTCCGCCACGAATATAATCATTTTATGTGATAAACCCCTGAGTATTCCAAGAGTTTGTCTAAATTTTGACCGGGTCAGCATTGAGAGTTCTTTTCAAGAATATTTTTCTGAATTTAAAAAGATGATAGCAGGCCGTTTGGTAAATACGGACGAAAAAGACACCCTCAAAAGAAAGGACAAAAAGAACTTGGCAGAAGTTACTCTTATCGGAAAATTTAGACAGGGCCTTAGAAACAATGCAGCGAGAACATTTGTTATATAACTATGAGAATAAAGTCATTATAAAAAATACATCTATGAAAACAAAAAAAACTATACCGTTCCTTATGTTGGGTATTGGCTTGGCTATCTGTGTAGAACAATCTCAAGCTTGTACACGAGCCGTTTATTTGGGCCCGGATCATATGATAGTAACCGGACGAACCATGGATTGGAAAGAAGATCCCCAGTCAAACATATATATGTTTCCGAGAGGAATGCAAAAAAGAGGCGCAATAACGGAGAATACAATAAAATGGACCTCCAAGTACGGAAGCGTCGTGACTGCCGGATACGATATAGGAGTATGTGACGGAATGAACGAAAAAGGATTGGTTGCCAATTTGCTCTTTCTGACAGAATCTTCATATAAGAAAGAAAACGATAATCGCCCCATAATGGGACTGAGCATATGGACCCAGTATGTCCTGGATAATTTTGCCACAGTAGAAGAAACAGTTGCTGAATTAAAAAAAGAGCTGTTCAGAATCGATGCACCCGACCTGCCCAATGGTTACAAATCTACTTTGCACTTGTCCGTTTCCGATGCATCAGGGAACAGTGCGATTTTTGAATATATTGACGGTAATCTCATAATACACCAAGGTAAGGAATGTCAGGTGATGACCAATTCACCTACATACGACAAGCAGCTGACGTTAAATGATTATTGGAAACAAATAGGAGGTATGGTGATGTTGCCGGGTACAAATCGCGCATCCGACCGTTTTGTCCGGGCATCGTTTTACATCAATGCCCTGCCGCTCACTCCGGACTTTCGCTTGGCAGTAGCCGGAGTATTTAGTGTAATGCGGAACGTTTCCGTCCCGTTGGGAATATCCGTCCCCGAACAGCCCAATATTGCCTCGACACGTTGGCGTACGGTATCAGACCAGAGAAACAAAGTCTATTATTTCGAATCTACGTTAAGCCCCGATATATTTTGGGTCGATTTGAAAGATATGAATTTTGCTCCGGGCAGTCCGGTAAAAAAATTGTCCTTGACACAAGGAGAAATCTACGCAGGAAATACGGCAAAAGACTTTAAAGACAGTAAATCCCTGACTTTTTTATTCGGAATTTAAGACCGGTTTGGAGAAATTTTTACACGACATACCCCGCCTCCTTTTTCAGGAAACGGGGTATGTCGTGAGTAGAGCCGCTTAAAAATAGTAAATAGCCAAACCCAAGATCCGCAAGTTGGTAACGGCATGCGTATTGCCGACCCTTCCTGTCGACATATTTATATCGCCATAATAAGCCGTTGTACAATTCAGTTCGATGCCGGCTTTCCAGTGAGGGAGAACGTATGCAAAATGCGCGGCACCGCATACCATCTGGTCTACATCCAGAGCACTCCCGTAACGACCGTTGTCGACGTTGGCAAGAGATTGTGACGTCCCCAGATTCTTGGCATATCCACCATAAATACCTACCTGGTATTTAGTCCCGTATACAGCATTTACCCATGTTGAAGAAGTCCTGTAAGGAGTATATTTACGGCTTCCGTTAGTGGGATCTTCCGAAGTTACACCATAACCGCCGGGAACAGATAAATGGCAAAGATTTTTCCCATATACCGTTTTAGCTGCCAGCCTGTATTTAGATTCGGTATATTTTATCTGGGCGACAAACGAAGTCGTCGTAATACGCTCATTTACTTTAAATGTCTTGGATACCCCTTCTCCTTCTACGATTTGTGTTACGGTCGCTTCCGTACGAGGTTTTAGAGAAATCATTTCGACACCCACTCCGGCCAGAAATTTATTCTTATGAAAATCGATTCCCGCAAACAATTCCGGTATCATTCCGTTTTTCAAATATTCGGCATTTTTCCCTTTAGGACCGGTCGACTGGTATATCAATTGGTAAATAGCCGAGGCAGTTGCCGTAAAATATGTATGGTTATACCGATATCGCAATTGCGGGCTGCGGTTGAACGGCTGGAACGGAGCTCCGGTAGAAAGATTCAGCACAGTAGGCGATACCTCTCCGAAAAGCGGGTGCCATGTTTGCCCGATAAGCAATGAAGAATGAGACCAGGCCAGATTGATATACGCTTGTCGTATACGCAACATGGTAGTACTGGACGAGAAACCTCCAAAGTCAGTCTCTATTTTAGCCGAGGTTTCAGCACCCCATATCCGTGGGCCGGTGACATCTAAGCCCAGACGAGTACAGAATGTGTAGAATGAGCCGCTGGGCTTTGCATTCAAATCCTTTCCGTCCGCATCATAAACCGTATTTTTGGGAAAAAGATAAAAGTTGTCAGATACCGTAGTCTCATTATTACGAGTATCATAAAATAAGTCGGCCCTTACAAAGCCATAAAAATTATACGTAAAATTTTTTCTTTGAGTAAACGCCGGAATACAAAATACCGCACTAAAAAAAAGCAATAACCCCCGTTTCATAATCATATATGGATGATAAAATGTCCTTTTATTTTTCGGGTGCAAAGGTAGACATATTTTGCTGTATAAACTTAGAGCTTATCCATATTTTATAGAAATATTTTTGCAAAACGTCCTCTTTGGGCTTATAAATACCTCAAAAACCGATAGGTTGTTCTATGTCTGCCTCTAATTGGCGATAAAGTCGTTAGATGACAATAACCTCAAAAGCCCCCCCTATTACATACTTTGAAACACCGGATATTATGCAATAATTATAACAATACACCAATCGGTTACGACTGTTTTTTATAAAAAATACCCCGTCTTTTTACCAAGAATTTGGATAGATGATTTTGTGACAATCTTAAACGTGTACAAAATAAAAGATATTATCGCCTGTTTTTTATACATGCAGCTCCAGGACAAAACGACATCCCCGTGTATACGAAGTATCAAGAGTAAGGCTGCCATTCATCTTTACGGCGATTAGAGAACATATAGGCAAACCCAGCCCGTCGCCCTGAGTCAAATCCTTTATTTCGGCAAACGGTTTGAACAAATTTTCCTGACGTTCTGCAGGAATACCGGGGCCGTTATCCGTCACAATAAATTGATGCGTATGAGCACCTCTCTTTTTATAATCGAGCATTATTTTGCCCGATTGAGTGTGTATTGCCGCATTTGCCAACAAGTGAGAAAGTATTTTTTCGAGTTGGACAGGGTTGGTCTTTACCTGCATATTTATGGCGTTTACCATGACCGAGACCCCCGGTTGTACTTTATCTCTTACGCTGTTCATTACCGATTCGCAAAAGCGGTTGGCATTTATCATTTCCATTTCGTAAATATCGGATAATGAATTTTCCAGTGACGAGAGCTCCTGTATATCATCACTGAATTTTTTCAAGGCATTTATCTGTCTCTGCATTTGTATCGATTGAGCCTCGGCAATATCCGACAATGACTCTGCACTTGCCGACAAGCTATCCAGTGTAGGGCCCATCTGAGCAGAAATATTTTGGATAAATTTAGTTTTCAATTCATTATGGTCATTGGCTATAGAGATGTTCTTTTTGAGTTTTTTATTGCTCAGAACAAATCGCAATAAAACAAAAATGATGACAACCAATGCAGCCGAAAGAATGGCAATGACAGTACATAGCCCGATAATTGTATATTGCCGGGTTTTGAGCGAACTATCTTTTTCTTGTATAGTCTCTAAACTCTTGTCATATTTTTGTTTGAGAACATTCAGTTCATCCTGAGCCGTAAGTATTTTTACCGAATCGGCCCATACCATAAAATTCCGGTACGTACGGTCCATAAAAGAGACATTGTTAGCCTTTCGGGCAATAGATATCAGATTTCTGTAGCAATCATTTATTTTTTCGTACTCTTTTTGAGACTTGTACTCAGAAATAAGCTGTTTAAAATAAGTATCCCCCTGGGTATTTTGCCCGAATGTATAATAATAATTAGCTTTAGCGTACAGCAGAGCTCTATTTAATTCAGAGCTTTGTGAAGCTTGGGCAATCTCTTCCAGCCTATCCAGTTGCACCTTGGCTTGAGCTGCGTTCTTAAGAGATATATACATCAGGAAACGTTCTTTAGTGACCAGAAATTTCAAATCAGGAAACGCCTTATTCTGTTTTTGCTCACCCTCCCGGATACGTTGGTCCATGTCCCGGCACAAATCAAAAGCCTCTTTATATAAATTCTCACGTGTAAATAACGAGTTAGCTTTGATTCCGCATTCGATGGCCTTCGTATAGTTCCCCTGATTGGCAAAAGCCCCGTAAGCCAGTTTGAACAAATAACGAGCTTTGATATATTCCTTTTGGCTTAAGCTGCTTTCAGCCTGTTTTACCCATTCATTGGCATTATTTGCTGTATTTTGGCTATATGAGATAGTGCATATATATAGAAAAACCGAGAATATAAAAAACTGTATTTTCATAACAAAGAAATTTTAACTGTAACAAAGTTAATATTTATTTGCAATGATAATTATCTTATATCGGCAATTTTTCAGAAGAAAAATCTTTCATCATCCCAGAGTAAACTCCTTGAAAATTTAAATGATGTTAAACGAAGAAATTTTATGCTATGAAATTATGTTTTATAACATAAAACCGCTTATATTTGCATTGTGTTTTTCATGGTATTAGATTTAAGGTTAACGAAGATTGGTTGTCGTGAGACAACCTTTTCTTTTTTATATACTCTCCTTATTGTATAGAATTGATGAACATTTCATACACTGTTATATAATAAAGAGAAATGTCTTTGCTCTTAGGACCCATCCAAATTTTGTACAAGTCAGTTTAGTGAGTTTTTTCGAGGATATTTTTTATGAGGAGAATAATAGGCTATCTGATAAATAAAAAAAGACCGGATAATATTTTTATTCTAAGATTAGACGATGAACTGTAATGTACGTCTAAAATTAAAGTGGCATAGAATATTTGACTATGATACACTTTGAGCAAATCCACAAAATTATCATAATGGTTCTTCGTCGCACGAGTTAAAAAGTACTGATTAGGAGAGTGGTAAGAGGAAGTTGGTTTCGATAATGGGAACGTCCGTATCTGGAAAGTCCACATTATTGAATATATTGGTATCTTGGATGATTATGATTCGGGTAATTATTATTTGAATGATGGACTTGTCAAAAATTTGTCAGAGGCTAAAACTGCTGAATACTGTATTCAATCATTTAATATCTTTTAAAATGCAATGGAGAATGTCGTTCTTCCTTTATATTATCGATGTGTGTCGTGTAGAAAAATATTCCCATTCGTTTCTTTATCGTTTAGAAATTAAATAAACGTTTTAGCATATTAATAGTTTAATATGCAATTTTTTACGAAAAAAATTGGTTTTATAAAAAAAAATTTTCATATTTGCGATGTATTGCTTGACTTGAATAGAATATCATGAATGTCACGATTAAAGATATTGCCTCATATACAGGACTTTCCATTTCTACTGTATCCATTGTTTTGAATGGGAAAGCTTCAAAAAATCGTATTAGTGAAGAAACTGCGATTAGGGTGAGAGAAGCAAAAGAAAAATTGCAATATAAGCCGAATTTGTTGGCAAGTAGCCTTAGACGAGGATTTACTAATATCATAGGAATGGTCATATCTGATATATCTAATCCCTTTTTCATGAAAGTGGCTCGAGTTATAGAACAAGAAGTTGCCGGTTATGGATATCGTGTTATGGTTGTAGGTTCTGATGAAAATGATGAAAAATGTATTCAGATGATCGACAGTTTTTTAAATTTTAAAGTGGATGGTATGATTCTTGCCGTTAGTGAAGGTGTAAAGGAGAAGATAAAACATCTGATAGAACAACAGATTCCTTTTGTTTTATTAGACCGTTACTTTAAAAAGGTTAGTGCCAATATGGTGGTCATGGATAATTACAGGTCATCATACGAGGCCGTAGACCATCTTATAAAACGGGGACATAGGAAGATTGCAACATTTAGATATGAAACCAATATGCAGCATATGTTGGACCGGTTTGATGGCTATAAAGCTGCTTTGAAAGACAATGGAATACGATATAGTAAAAGACTTACACCCTTGATCCCATTTTCAGGAATAGATAAGACTGTTGTAAAAGAAAATATAAAATATTTAATCGAAACAATCCAGGCCGATGCCATTTTTTTTCAGACCAATCAAACGGCAATCCCCGGCATGCAAGCTATTTTTGATTTGGGATATGATATTCCTGGGCAAGTGAGCGTTGTTTGTTTTCATGATAACGAATTTTTTAGCTTGTTAAAACCTTCTATTACAGTATTATGTCAACCGATAGAGGAGATGGGCAAAGAATGTGCTCATATTCTATTGCAAAATATGAGAGAAGAAGTTCAAAAGTCAGTAAAACAAGTTTATTTGACATCAAAATTGATTGTTCGAGAAAGCTCATAATTTTTTTTGATTTTGCTAAAACGTTTATTCTATTTAATACTCTGATTATAATACATATATATATAATGCTATGATAAATAAAATAAATTATTGGCTATCGCATAAGGTTATTAGTGTAATGGCGCTAATTGTTATGACAGGGATACCGAAAGAGATTTGGGCTCAGTCTGAAACCCGAAGTGTTTCGGGGATTGTACAAGATAATTCAGGAACACCGATTATTGGGGCCAACATTTCGGTAAAAGGAACAACAGCAGGAACAATTACCGATGAGAATGGAAAATTTTCGATAAAAGCTTCTGAAAAATCTACTATTATTATCTCTTATTTGGGTTATGAAACTATAAATCTTGCCGTTGGAACACAAAAACATTTTATCGTAACTTTACGGGAAAAAACCGAAAATCTTGATGAAGTTATTGTTACAGGGTACTCTAATATCCGACGTGGAGATTTGACCGGAGCTATAGGATCGGTTCGTGTAGAAGATATGCAGAAAGCTCCTGTGGCCTCTTTTGATCAGGCTTTGGCTGGAAGGGTTGCCGGAGTGCAGGTATCTACTCCGGACGGACAACCGGGAGCAGCATCGAATATAGTTATCAGAGGTGTCGGATCTCTTACTCAATCAGTGGCTCCTGTGTATGTTGTAGACGGATTTGTTTTTGACGATTTTGATCCGGCGTCTATTAGCCCTCAAGATATTGTGTCGATCAATGTCTTAAAAGATGCTTCTTCTACAGCATTATATGGAGCAAGAGGGGCAAATGGGGTTATTGTGATAACAACCAAAGCCGGGAAAATAGGTAAACCTACAATAAATTACAATGCCACGTTCGGGCTTAATGTTACAACAAAGCGTATGGAATTGATGGATTCTTATGAGTTCGTTAAATTGCAAGTAGAACGATTCCCTGAATCTGCACGATATGCTTTTTTCCCTGATTTGGCTCCAAACGAACCTATGGATCCGGAGGTATATCGTAATGCCCCCACTATAGATTGGCAAGATAAGATTTTGCGCTCGGGATTTAATCATACTCATAATGTTTCGATAAATGGAGGAACGGCTAATTCTAAATATTTTGCATCACTTTCTTATTTTAAGCAAGAAGGAATTATTATACATACTCAATATAATAAGTTGCAGGGACGTATGGTACTTGACCAGGCAATCAATAAAAAGGTGAATTTGAAACTTAGTGCTATGTACACGCAAGACCATTCTTCTGGAATTGTTCCTACAGATGCTTCTCTTAATAGTACGGCAAGTAGCTCGCTGTTTTTTAGCGCTTATGGATATAGACCTACAGCCGGACTTGATCCTCAAGCAAATTGGGAATTGGAAAATAGTGTTATAGATGATGATCCTAATATTAACTTGGGTACCGATTATAGGTTAAATCCCAAAATAATGGCTGAAAATGAAGAAAAGAATACGATCACTTCCATTTTTGTACCATCGATGACATTGTCAATTAATTTCAATAAGAATTGGTCATTGTTGCTTAGAGGAGGAGCTGATGTTCGGGTAAGAGAATATAATTATTTTTATAATACTAAAACCCGTATCGGTATAGAACGCCCCGGTATTATTTATGCAGGAGTACAAGGAGGTGTAAATTTCAATAAATATCGTATGTGGAATAATGAAAATATTCTTACTTATAAAAAAACATTTAACTCAAAACATAAATTGGAAGCTCAGTTGGGAATGAGTGTTCAAGGAATAAACACGAGTGCTCATGGACTTAAATATCAAGAAATACCTTATGAAGAGTTGGGATTAAGTGGTATAGATTTGGGTGTACCGGTTCCCTCATCTTCTGTGTTAAGTGAATCGAAATCAGCATCTTATTTTGGTCGGGTCAATTATAACCTACTTTCTCGATATTTATTTACGGCCACATTCAGAGCTGATGGATCTTCTAAATTTGCTAAAGGAAATCGTTGGGGATATTTCCCATCGGCAGCATTTGCTTGGCGCATCAGTGATGAACCCTTTTTGAAGAGAGCAAAATTTATTGATGATGCAAAAATTAGGGCAAGTTATGGATTGTCCGGAAACAATCGGGTAGGAGATTTTAGCTATTTTGCTTCTGTTTCTTCTCCATATGAGGGATATTATTCTTTTGAGAATGAGACTCCGAAAAGAGGTGCGAACCGGACTTCTTTAGGAAATCGGGATTTGAAGTGGGAAACCTCTATTCAGACCGATTTGGGATTGGATTTGATGTTGTTCAAAGGACGACTCAATTTTACACTTGATCTGTATAGAAGAAAAACTGTCGATCTTTTAATGAATGCTGATCTCCCGGCTGTTAGTGGATTTGCATCGGCATACAAAAATATTGGATCTATACGTAACGATGGCTTGGAACTTTCTCTCTCGACAACCAATATTTTGACTAAAGATTTTAGTTGGACCACTGATTTTAATATAAGTTTTAATCGTAATGAAGTGTTGGCATTAAACGGAGAAGAACCATATCGGTATAGTGACGTAAATTGGGATGCTAATTATAATAAAACGCCTTTATATAGAACTGCTGTTGGAGAACCGATTACCCAATTTTGGGGTATTATATGGGACGGAATTTATCAATATAGTGATTTCGATAAAGTTGGAGATAAATATGTATTGAAAGAAAATATTGCGGCAAACGGAAATCCTCGGGAAAAGATACAGCCCGGAGACATTAAATATAAAGATATTACAGGGGATTTAAATATTACAAGTGAAGATAGGACAGTTATAGGTAATCCTATACCGAAACATACTGGTGGATTTGGTAATAATTTTAAATATAAAAATTTCTCTTTAAATATATTTTTCCAATGGTCTTATGGCAATGATATATTCAACGCTAATCGTCTTTTCTTTGAAGGAGGATATAATATAAGACCTTTACAGAACCAATTTGCTTCATATGAAAACAGATGGACTCCGGAAAATCAAACTAACAAAATGTTCCGTGCCGGTAAGGGTGGGTCTGAATCAGGTGCAGGACCTAATGGCATTTACTCATCTATGTATATTGAAGACGGATCGTATTTGCGGTTAAAAACTGTATCGTTAGATTATAAGATTCCATATTCAAAGATTAAGAAAATCTATTTGAAAGGTCTCACTGTCGGGGTATCGGCACAAAATTTATTTACTTGGAGCAAATATTCGGGTCTTGACCCTGAGGTGTCGGTGCGTAATACTTTACTTACTCCCGGATTTGATTATTCGTCTTATCCAAGGGCCATGACTTTTGTTTTAAATCTGAAATTAACGTTATAAAAAACATTACCCATGAAAAAGATATATAAATATATAAAAATATTCTTTGTCTCTATATCCGCTTTGTTTTGGGGATCATGTGAAGACTTTTTAGAGACATATCCTAAGGATTTTTTGAGTCCGGAAACTTTTTATGAAACAGAAGACCAGCTTGATGCAGCTTTACGTTCGGTGTATCAAATTCTCGCTTCTTATTCTTTATATGGAGACAGAATGCAATCGGAGCTTGCTTTACAAGCCGATGAAGGATTCAACTACAATGCTTCACCTATGGGAAATGTGCGCCATTATAACGTGTCAGCAAGTGATAAAGATATTTATAATTTTTGGCAAACATTGTATAAAGGTATTGATATGGCGAATGTATTGCTTGAAAATATTCATCGGCCAAAGGATATGGATGAGAAACGTAGGAATGAAATTAAAGGAGAAACATTATTTCTGCGAGGGTATTTCTATTTTCTATTGGTCCAGCATTTTGGCGAGATTCCTTTGAAATTAGAATCCAGTAAGACTGCAGACGATGGTTATGAACTCCAATCTCCTATTGCGGATGTATATGCTCAGATTAGAGAAGATTTGATTAATGCAGAGGCTTTGGTGAGCCCAATTGATGAAGTAGGTTATGGAGGACGTGTAAGTAAATCGGCTGTACAGGGCATTTTGGCCCGGGTTTCATTGTTTATGGCCGGTCATCCGTTGCAGGATCAGAGCAAATGGAAAGAGGCTAAATTATGGGCTCAAAAAGTAATAGATAGCCATCTTCACGAGCTGAATCCGGATTATGAACAGGTGTTTAGAAATTATGCACAAGATAAATATGATTATAAAGAGAGCATTTTTGAAGTGGAATTTTATGGGAACAATGAGCCTCCTTATACAAGTGGAGGAAAAGTCGGTCTCAATGTAGGAGGACCTTTATATCATAAGGACCAATCTGCGACATATGGAGTTTCGTATGGTTGGGTATATGGGGTTGCTTGGTTACATAATTCTTATACTGAAGGGGATGTCCGTCGAGATAGAAACATAGCAAATTATGCATTTAATACAAAGACCGGAGAACTTATCGATAGAAGTAATATTACTCCATACGGACGGGCTGCCCGTAAGTGGGATCGTAGGGACGAGTCGGCAACCAGTAGGGTACGTGTTTTCAGTCCACAGAATTTCCCGATACTTCGTTATTCTGATGTTTTATTGATGTTTGCCGAAGCAAATAATGAAATCGGAGGAAATGAAGATTCCACGTTGATGTGTTTGAACATGGTTCGTCGAAGAGGAATGAGCATACCGGTAGATCAAGATGATGCATTTGTAGATATCCCTAAAGGAAAGTCGCAAGAGGAGTTACGACAAGAAATTAGAGATGAACGACCTCGGGAATTATGTTATGAAGCTCTTCGAAAAGGAGATATTGTACGTTGGGGAATTTTTACCGAACGTATGGCTTTTACAGCCGAAGAGATGTCGCGTGCTCCGGGCTGGGGAACAAATGCCCGCAGAGCGTATTTTACAAATGCCTCAGCGAGAGATACGCTTTGGCCTATTCCGGAAAAAGAACGAGGATTTAACAAAAATCTGAAACAAAATAATGGATGGTAACTCAAAAAAATATAAAAAAATGAATAGGAAAAATTTGATAATCATTGCTTTATTACTGGTGAGCCTTGTGAGTGTGAAGGCTCAGGAAATTATCGCTCAATGGCCTATGGGAGATACTCCCGGCCAACAGGTAATTTCAGATACTCAGAAAAAATTTAATTTGACCCAATATGTCGCATTTACAAATGGGTGTTATTCGGGCTGGGCTCAAAGTTATTGGAAAACCTTTGACGAATGGAATTCACCTTGGTCGTTAGAAGGTGTCTTTAAGACAAATGGAGAGGCAAACAGTGTTATGGTACTTGCCGGTACCCGGTCAAAAAAATCGGCTTATTCTGGTTGGGATGTAACCATGCTACGAAATGGAGTAATGCGTTTTTATGTATCTGACAGCTATGGGAAAAGCAAACAATTGTTAAGTGCTACTCGTGAATTTGACGATGGTCAAGAACATCGTTTTAAAGTGTCTTGGAATCCTCAAGGAAATCAAATGGAGTTGATTATCGACAAATACCGATATACAACGACTTATGACAATAAAATGGATCAACAATCGGGCCGCATATTTTACATAGGAGCACAACCCTTGCTTGATAATGCCAAAACCGTTCCTTTTAAAGGTGAGCTAAAGAATTTTGTTTATAAGGGAAAGCTGCAAAAGAATGATCTCGTACAATCTTTAGAGACTTTAGATAAAGAATTGGCTTTGAAAAAAGAGGTAGACAATTCCACTTTATGGGTAGATGCCAAAGATTTGACTATTGAAGGTATCGGTTGGAAAGAGGGTATAGAGGATTATACCCGTATTCCTGAGAAATATAGAGATGGTGTAGGCTCTAAGATATGGGCTCTAAGTAGACATTCTGCAGGAGTATCTGTCCGCTTTACTGTTAGTGGAACTGCATTTATCAATGCCGATTGGAATTTGAGAGGTAATGGGTATATGGCACACATGACACCTCAAGGGGTAAATGGCCTTGATTTATATGTGAAACTGGATGGCAAATGGGTATGGGCCGGTGTCGGTAAACCTACTAAAGATGGATTGCAACAAGTTAACTCTCTTAAGGGTGGCTTTTCTCAAGCTAAAACGTATGAATGTATGGTATATCTGCCGTTGTATTCGGGGATAACATCTTTAAAATTAGGATTCTCTCCAGGTGCAAAAGTAGAAGCAGCTCAACCTTCGGTAAAAAAACCGTTGGTATTTTATGGTACTTCTATTACTCATGGATGCAGTGCTTCCCGTGCGGGAATGGCATTTACATCAATACTTGGCAGACGATTCGATATTCCGGTCGTTAATCTTGGATTTTCCGGGAATGGCCTGATGGACTCTGTCTTTGTAGATATTTTAAGCGAGATAGATGCTTCGGTATATGTGATTGACTGTCTTGCCAATATGGCTATATTCTCCTCTACGGAAATTACTAATCGCACGCTCTATTTAACAAGGGAGTTGCATAAAAAGAGACCTGATGTCCCTATTGTTCTTATAGAAGACAGAACTCATGCATATGCTAATCTTTCAGGAGTTCCGGTTGTTAACGAACGTCGTATTGCGATGAAAAAAGCGTATGATATTTTAGTTAAAGAGATTCCCAATCTTTACTACATAGAAGGCGAATCTCTGTTAGGAGAAGATACTGAAGCTACGGTCGATGGATCGCATCCTTCAGATTTGGGTATGTACCGTTATGCTGTTGCAGTAGAACCTACTATTGCCAAAGCTTTATGTTGTAACCGTAAATAAGAGTTTACATGAAAACTGTCTGTTTGACAATCATCGCCATCTTATTGCAGTCTTTGTCTGTATCGGTTCAATCTCAACAAGCAAAGATTATAGATTTATATGAAAGAATATTCACCGACAGTTTTCCTGTCGGTGAATATAATGCAACATTTGATATTCCTCGGAACTATCAACTTTCTTTTCCTATTGCTGTAAGGCATGATACAGAATGTTCTTATAAGGTAAAGGTACTGATTGAAAAAGATGGGAATAAGATTGAAAACGAGATGAATTTTTTTTCAATCTTGCCGGTAACTGTCGAAGGTAATACGCAAGGTTCTATGATAAATGTTCCTGGTGGATCTTTTCCAGAATCGTGGACTCCTTATTTAGTAAGAAAAGCCCCTTTTCAGATATTGGAAGCACTGATGCCGGTAAGCAACAATCATATATTTACGGTCTCTCCTGATATAACGGCAGGAACTCTTATTCGTATCGATTGGCCTGAGGGCTGTATTCCGGGGACATATAATGGACGTGTTGAAATAGAATTTGTCGAGAATAATCTTGCACCGGTAGTGTTGCCATTTACTGTACATCTGCACAAGACTTCTGTCAAGAGAGAAAATTTTATCGATTGTGCACATTGGCTTTCTTATTTTCCCGAGGATTTATGCAGAAACGGTAGCACGGTACAATGGTGGGGAGAAGAGCATTGGCAGTTACTCGAACAGGCCGCAAAACGTCTATATGATGATGGAAATAATATGATGTTTACTCCTTTATGCGGAGGAGATCATCCGTTGATACAAACATATTATAAAAATGGAAATTTGAGATTTGATTATTCTCTGTTTGATAAGTGGATAACTTCATTTTCAAATATAGGATTCCGGTATTTTGCAGGAAGCCATTTGAGAAGTTTGACTTTTAATACAAAAATCATAGATGAATCTACGAATACTACTAAAACCATATTGCAGGTTAGTCCCAATACCGGATGTTTCCTTGAAAAATTTTTGAAAGATTTATATAGTCATTTAGTAGAACAGGGTTGGGAGAATAAATTTCTCATGCATGTAATAGATGAACCCTCTTATCCCCGATATCTTGATGAATACAAACATTATCAGGGTATGGTAAATAGATTTATGCCCGGGATAAAGACTATAGATGCTACTAATTCTTCGCCACAACAATTCAGTCCGATGGTCGATTTTCAGGTATATAATCTGAATGGTATAATAAGGAATAAAAATGGTGAAGTAAAAAGTCGAATCGAGTCGGGTCGACCGGTGTGGTTGTATAATACAACCAGCCCTTTTCCACCTTATCCCAATCGTCATTTAGATAGATATTTGCCGGAAAATAGGTTATGGCCATTACTCGCTCTTAAATACAATGCTTCGGGATATCTATTTTGGGCTGTCAATACATATAGAGGAGTTCCCGATGAATATGCCACTTCGTTAGGCCCATTGCCGGATGGTACGCAGAAACATTGTCCGGGAGATGCTTGGTTTTACTATCGTGTAACGAATGGCCTGATAGGATCTATGCGAATGTTAAGCTTTAAAGAGGGGCTTATTGATGTTGCTTTATTGAAAGAATTGTCTGAAGTTTATCCGGACAAAACGAAAGAACAGTTGGATAAGCTGATATGGCCGCAAATAGAAGAAGGACAAGACAGACCTTGGAAAGATTATCCCTATATAGCGGATGATGTACAACGGGGATATGAATTAATTTCAAGTAATTATCATCATAATCGGAAAGAGACTCTTGAAATGTTGGATCAAATAAAACAATAGCCTTGAAATGAAATTTTATTTTAAATATAAAAATAGAAAGTATGAAGTTTAGAATCCTTATTGTTTTTGCTTTATTTTTTGTTGTAAAGGTAGGAATAGCACAAGATAGTATTGATTTGCGAAACGTAAATTTAGGGGATGTCATATATAAAAATTCTTATATAGACCAGCCTTATGTATTACAATTGCCCGATGATTCCTGGTTGTGTGTGTTTACAACAGGGGCTGAAAGTGAAAGTCGCCCCGGTCAGCATATTGTTGCAATCAAAAGTTTTGATCACGGGAAGACATGGAGCAATCCGGTAAAGATAGAACAAAATACGGGCCCTATATCTTCTTGGGCCATTCCGTATAGAACGAGCCATGGTCGTATCTATGTGTTCTATAATTACAACGGAGATAATGTATCTACTGTGAGAGGTAAAAGCATAAAACAAGCCGGGTTGTTGGGATGGTATTGTTATAAATATTCTGATGATAATGGCAATACTTGGAGCAATCAAAGATACCGAATTCCTATTCGTGTGACTGCGGCCGATATATATAATGAATTTTACGGCAAGGTACAGATGTTTTGGGGAATAGATAAGCCCCATTATTTCAATGGAGCTGTATATTTTGCTTTTTCCAAACTGGGAGAATTTCCTCAAGGAAAAGGAGAAGGTTGGTTGTTAAAATCAGATAATCTTGATACAGAGAGTGACCCTTCGAAAGTAAATTGGGAAATGTTGCCCGATGGAGAATATGGTATACGTAATGCTGATTTCTATTCCGTTCAGGAAGAGCATAATACGGTAGTGTTGGAAGATGGTTCTATCTATTGTGTATTTCGTACGGCATTAGGTTTTTTGGGATATACTGTCAGTCGTGACAATGGAGAAAGTTGGACTCATCCTGATACGTTACGCTATGCGGCAGATGCTCCCAATATAATAAAAAATCCCAGAGCATGTCCTCGACTCTTCAAATGCAGTAATGGAAAATATCTTTTGTGGTATCACAATCATGGAGGAAAAGACTTTAAAGAAAGATCGCCGGTGTGGATAGCCGGAGGTGTTGAAAAGAACGGAACCATCGAATGGATGCAGCCGGAAATATTACTATATACACATGATACCGATGTGAATGGTATGAGTTATCCCGATTTGATTGAAAAAGATGGGAACTTTTGGATTACGGAGACTCAGAAAAAAACAGCTCGTACTCATATGATTGACCCTTCCTTGTTGGAAGGACTCTGGAGACAACCGGATAATAATACGTTGACGTCGAAAGGTTTGATATGGTCAAAGTCAAATATCCGGAAAAAAATGTCGGTTCGATTGCCGCGATTGCCTCTTATCTCGGACAATGGAATGACTATAGAAATGAAAGTCAAGTTCGAATCATTGGCTCCCGGACAAGTATTGTTGGATTCTCGTTCCGAAAATAATCAAGGCATATACATAGCTACTGCAGAAAATAATGCATTACAGATAACATTAATCGATAATGCTGGTAACTCTTACTCGTGGATAACGGATAAAAATATGTTGACTATCCAAAAAGAACATTATATATCAATCGTCGTCGATGGGAAGGCACATGTCCTATCTACGATTATCGATGGACGTTTGTGTGATGGTGGGAAAGATAGACAATACGGTTGGGGGAAATATTCACATTCTTTGGGAAATATAAATTCTCTTGGGAAATTACATATTTTATCCCAATGTGATGCTTCTATAGAGACGTTGCGCATATACGGACGATATCTTAGAACTTCAGAATGTATTGCAAACTACCGTTTTTTGTCTAATAAGTAAAATAGGAATCATGAAACAAAAACTTATAGTAATATGCTTCTTCTGTAGTTTGTTTTGGAATGGAATAGCAGATACATGCCGCTATCCGCTTATCCCTTTACCGGCAGAATTGACTCCTAAAGAGGGGGAAGTAAAGATAAATAAAGCTACGACCATATTGGTCGCTGACAATACGATGAAAATAACTGACGTTTTAACAGAATTAAAAAAGGCCGTTAAAAGTCAATCAGGGATAGTGCTTAAAGAGAGCAAAAAGAAAAGGGAAAATGTAATATCGTTTTATGTAGATCGAGCGATTTCTCATCCGGAAGGGTATAAATTATCTATCGGAAGGGAGAATATAGAAATACGTTATATCACTCCTCACGGAGCATTTAATGCGGTACAAACTCTCAGGCAACTTTTCCCTATAGAAAAGGAGACTGACAGAATAGTAATTCCTGCAGTTGAAATTTCAGATTATCCGACATTGGGTTATCGGGCTCATTTGATAGATGTTGCACGTCATTTTATGCCTTTTGAATATTTGAAGCAAACCATAGATCGAATGGCCTTTTACAAACTTAACGTATTGCATCTACATCTGACCGATGACCAAGGATGGCGTTTTGAAAGTAAAAAATACCCGAAACTTCATAAGGTCGGGGCTTGGAGAAGTGAAACGCAAATAGGACACAGAACAGATGTCCCCCATAAGTTTGATGGAGAAAGGCACGGTGGATATTATACTCAAAAAGAACTTTCAGAATTGGTAGAATATGCAAAAAAGAAATTTATTCGTATTATTCCTGAAATAGATTTGCCGGGGCATACTCATGCTTTATTGGCTGCTTATCCTCAATTGGGGTGTGTAGAAGATACAACCTATACCGTATCCGGAATTTGGGGATATGACAATAATATATTATGTCCTAAAGAAGAGACATTCGAATTCTTAAAAAATTTATTTGATGAAGTTTTGACGATATTCCCAGACTCATTTATCCATATTGGAGGGGATGAGGTTCAAATGGACCGATGGAAATCATCTTCGCTCTGTCAGGATTTTATTCAGAAAAATAATTTGGGCGATGAAAAAGGGATACTCAGATATTTTAGTCAGTTTATGCGCGATTATCTGGCTCAAAAAGGGCGTCGTATGATTGGTTGGGATGAAATTTTGGAATGTGGTCTCCCTTCTGATGCCATCGTTATGTCATGGCGGGGAGAACGAGGAGGAATAAAAGGCGCTCGCTTGGGAAATGATGTTATTATGACACCCAGCGCATATATGTATCTTAATTTTTATAATACCGATCAAAAAGACAAATTGGAGCCTTTGGCCAATACGCATGCATTGCCCCTGCGCAAGGTATATGAGTATACGCCTTTCCCTAAATCTTTAAATGATAAAGAAAAAAACATATTATTGGTTTACAAGGATCTTTATGGACCGAATATTGTAAAACTCCGGCACAAGCAGAGTCGCTCACATATCCGAGATTATGTGCGGTTGCTGAAGTTGCATGGACTCCGTCATCACGTAAAAATTATGATGATTTTTATCGTAGACTCATGACAAACATCAAATTCCTCGACCGATGGGGTGTAAATTATTCGAGATTATTTATTAACTACAAATAAAAAATGTAATTATGATACAAAAGATTTTTCGATCTTTTGCTTATATAGCAGGAGTATTCTTTTTGCTAATGATTATAAACTTAGTAAAAGGAGAGCAAGGTTATAGTGCATTCTTTTTTACTGCAGGAATGGCTGCATTGGCTATCTCTTTCAATGGATTTGTCCAATTGAAAGGATTTGCCTATACCATGTGGATTCTTGTAGCCATATCTTTGGGTATGCTTTATCCTCATAGTTTTATCCAATGGGGAGATTTTGAACTAAAAAGACTTATTGTTCCTTTTGTACAAGTAACCATGTTGGGAATGGGTGCACAAATGAAATTAGATGATTTCAAGGGGGTTATAAAAATGCCTAAGGGGGTCATTACCGGTGTATTCTGTCAGTTTACCGTAATGCCTTTAGTGGGTTTTATTCTATCTAAGGTTTTTCATTTCCCGCCGGAGATAGCCGGAGGAGTTGTACTGATAGGGTGTGTTCCCAGTGCATCGGCTTCTAATGTGATGTCATATTTGGCAAAGGCCAATCTTGCCCTTGCCGTTACCATTGGTGCTACAGCAACATTACTTGCTCCGTTTTTGACACCGCAATTGATGAAGTTGTTAGGTGGACAATATGTTGAAGTTGATGTTGTCGGGATGATGGTAGATATTACCAATATGATTATTGTACCTATTATCGCCGGATTTATCTTTAATTTGTTCTATTTTAATGAAAAATCGACGCGGAGCAAATTGGTGCAAATGGGATCATTCTTTTCCATTATATTAGTCACAAATCTTATCCTTCATTTTTCATCAGAGGAAAATACATTGAGTGACAGTTTGTACTCTTTGCTTATGGCTACTACATGGTTCTATTTAGCACCTATGATTGTGGCTATTATTTTACGTCACATGAAGTCTATATCCTATTCAACCATCAGTTCGGCTTTAGCATTTATCGCCATGATGGGTATTGTTATCAATACAGTCATTATTACCGCGTCGGGACAAGAGAGTTTGAGGCAGGTAGGTCTTTTGTTGATACTCAGTTGTTTCTTGCATAATATTATTGGCTATACTGTGGGGTATACTGCCGCCAAATTGGCCAAATTACCGGAAAAAGACAGACGTACTATCGCTTTTGAAGTAGGTATGCAAAATGGAGGTGTAGCTACAGGATTGGCGTTAGCGATGGGTAAAGTTGCAACGGTAGGTTTAGCTTCGGCTATTTTTGGTCCGTTGCAAAATTTGACGGGTTCGGCATTGGTGAATATATTCAAAAAAAGACCTGTAAAAGAATAACTATTTTTCTCTTTGATGAAATTACGAAAAATAAAATTATTGATTTTAACTGTATGCTATGTCTCACAGGCATATAGCTTTCACACTTCCATTAAAGATGGAAGTGTGAAGAATTGGGTTTTCAATGTAGGTGAGCCGATACAGGCTTTCATACCTGTAAACACAGGAAAAAACATTTTACAGTATGAACCTGCTGTAATAGCCTCGGAAAGTAAAACGTATTTTACTGATAATATAACTCGATATACGATAAGTCCTCAATTGCCGGCAGGTTTGGTATTGGATAGTATTACCGGTATAATAAGTGGAACTCCGCTTTGTATTGCCGAGTCTGATAATTATACGGTTATAGCTGATAGAGGAAATGGAAAAAAGAGTATTGGGATAATGAATTTTAAGATTGTTGATAGTCGAGATATTGATAATTCGATAGGTACAATTCCTGATGATAATTATTGTGACCAAGGATATGTCGTAGTGACACCGACCGGGAAATGGGTATCAGTCATGACTACAGGACCAGGTTCCGAGAGCGGATTTAAATATATTGTATCATCTGTTAGCTGTGATTTAGGTAAAAGTTGGACATCTATGCAACCTGTAGATAATAAGACTTTAAGTACAGCTTGGGCTATACCTTATATTACACCGGCAGGAAGAATATATGTATTTTATAATAGAAACAGGAAATTTTGTTTTAAATATAGTGATGATGGAGGTCTTACTTGGAGTAAAAACAGGTATGAAATACCAATACGGTATACAGACGTAGATAAGAGAAATGACCTTCCTGGTAAGCAACAATACTTTTGGAGTGTTTGCAAGCCTATTTCTTTAAATGGTTGTCTTTATCTATCTTTTTCCAAGTATGCCTTTAAAAATATGGATTTCGGAGAAGGTTGGCTGTTGCGTTCCCCGAATATTGATACGATTTCTAATCCTGATAAAATAATATGGGAAATGTTGCCGGATGGAGATGAGGGCATCCGTAATGATACTTTAGGAAAAGTGCAAGAAGAACATACTTTGGTTAGCTTACCAAACGGTAGTTTATATATGTCTTTTCGTACAAACAACGGATATGTAGGATGTTGTTATAGCCATGATGGAGGGCATACTTGGAGTTCTCCTCAATATGCTTGTTATCGGGATGGGAGTAAAATAAAAAACCCAAGAGCATGCCCGCGGTTGTTTCAATGTGACAATGGGCGTTATCTGATGTGGATACATAATACCGATAAAATTGAATGGTGGAATTATCGAAATCCTGTATGGATAATAGGAGGCATTGCGGTTGGTAATAAAATAGAATGGTCTTATCCTGAAATTCTATTTTATTCAAATGATACAACCGAAAAAATTAGTTATCCGGATTTGATAAAACAAAATGGTAATTATTGGATGACCGAGACACAAAAGACAGTTTGTGGGGTACATAAAGTTTCTGAAAAATTATTACAAGGTATATGGAATCAGCACACTAACTATTTGCGTTCAGATAATGGTATTATTATGAATGATAGTTTGATTTATAATCATAAAGTTTGGCATTTGAAAAATCTTCCCGAATTAGGATGCGGTGCATTCTCAATAGAGATGTTAATTCGGTCAGAAAAGTGGAATGGGGGAGATATCATTGCCGATAATAGAGATGAAAACGGTGATGGATTTTGGATATCGGTTACATCGGGACAGACTGTTCGATTCTCTATGAGACAAGGCCGGTTACTGAAAGAATGGGATATAGATTCCGGTTTATTGAAAACAAATACACCTCAACATATCGTATTTATTATTGATGGAATATCTAATATTATTACTTCTGTAGTAAATGGAAAGTTTTGTGACGGAGGTATCACCCGTAAATGGGGATGGTGCCGGTTTGATAAACATTTTGGCGATCTGAATTCCTCTCGAAAAATAGTATTGTCTCCTTCATTTTCAGGAGAAATTATAAAATTTAAGATATACAATCGCTATCTGACGACCTCGGAAGCTATTGGACATTATAGATATGAGACATTTTTTGATATGAACTAATTAACCATTTTTAAATTATACTAATATGAAAAAAATTATCCTAAGTGGCATTTGTTATGCTATTCTTTCTTTTGGAGTTATACATGGTGTGAAGGCTCAAATATCAGACTTTGAATTCGGCTTTTCTGCAAGAGTATTCAAGAAAGGAGTGAAAATGACAAATTTCAGACCGATATATAACCCGGAAGAGATACCCGCTACCAGTACGAACCGTTATTCTACCGTAACGACTGTGACTTATAAACCCGCATCAACTTCGTCAGCTGCGGGTTATGAGGATGGAGATATAGCGCAAGCAAAATTCAATTCTCCTCATGGTATATGTATAGATAATAACGGGAATTTATATGTAACAGAACGTTATGGAAATCGTGTCAGAAAGGTCGATTTCGAGACCGGTAAAGTGTCTACTATAGCTGGAGACATATCGGCCGTTGCAGGAGCAGCCGGGTTGGTAAATGGTACCGGGACAGAGGCCAGGTTTAATAATCCGATGGATATTGCCGTCGATAGCAAAGGTAATCTTTATGTAGCTGAATCGGGAAATAACTGTATACGTAAGATTACTCCGGAGGGAACGGTAACCACATTTGTGGGTGGAACTAAAGGGTATGCCGATGGTGATTTGGCCGACGCCCAATTCAATAACCCATTTGGCTTGGCTATAGATGCGGAAGATAATTTATATGTAACCGATCGGGGTAATCATCGTATACGTAAAGTGACTCCGACCGGAACGGTTACGACTATTGCCGGAAGAGGAGGTGCTTCTGCAGTAGATGGGGATGCCTTGACGCAGGCAACATTTAATAATCCGGCAGGAATTGCTATAGATAAAGATGGAAATCTTATTATTACAGAAGCAGGAGGAAACCGTGTACGTAAAGTAGATCTTACAGCCAGTACAGTATCGCTTGTAGCCGGAGATAATTCTGCAGCAGCAGGAGAAGAGGGATCTAAGGATGGAGACCCGCTGTTGGCCAGATTTACCATGCCTATCGGTGTGGCTTGTGACCAATATGGAGAAATTTACGTAGCTGATTTCAATAAACATAATGTTCGTAGAATATCACCCGAAAACATTGTGTTTACTTTAGCGGGAAAAAGCGGTGGAAGTTTTGTTGACAACACCCTTGGTACAGCAGCATTTTTTAAACAACCGGCAAATTTAGCCTATGATACTAAAAATCGTTGTTTATATGTAGCTGATTTTAACAACCATGCCATTCGTAAAATCAATTTGACCGGGTTTAACAATTCTCCGCAATTCCCGGCAGGTATCGGTATGAATATGTTTAATGCCGAAATATATGGAACTCCGACAGCAGTATCTCCGGCAACCGATTATTTGATTAAAGGATTCAATTTTGATGCAACTAACTCTACTATTCTGAATATAGAGGTAGTGGAAGCTACCACAGATGTATATACGATTACTTCTACGGCAGGAGAAAATGGGAAGATAACTCGTTCAAAAGAGGTTGTAAGCGGAAAAGATGCAACCTTTAAAATCACACCCAATGAAGGATTTGCTGTTAATGAAGTAAAAGTAGATGGTACTGTAACAGCTGTTGAAGGAGATACATATACATTTGAAAATATAACCGCAGATCATACGATTGAGGTAACATTCGAATCGTTAAGTACAGGATTATCTAAAAAAGAACTTCTTCCGGTTCGAGTTTTCCCGACTTATGCGACGGACGTAATCAACGTAGAACTTGGTGAAGGAAATTCGGTTGTTGTAAATATTTATGATATAGCCGGGAATGTAGTCATAACTCGCAATGTTATGGATAGTTCTGCTATTTCAGTCGCTCATCTTCCGGCTGGAATCTATTTCGTAAAAGCGGAAGGGGTGGATTGCTGCAAAATCATTAAGAAGTAAAATAAAAAACATGAATAAATTATTCAAAATATTCTGTCTGGCTTTTGTTCCGGCTTTTGCCGGAATAAAAGCTCAAACTCCTCAAATAATCTACAGTGAACATTATAATTTGAGCTGTGGAGAAATGATAGAGCCGATAATCCCTCAAAATGTAGGAGGAGATATCCCGGTAGAGGCATATGGTACCACAGTTACGGTTGCAGGAAGTACCAGAGGAATGGCGGATGGACAAGGAGATAAGGCAAAATTCCAATTTCCTCAAGGACTTACTGTCGATCAGAATGGAATAATTTATGTGGCAGACCGTAATAACCACCGAATATGTAAAATTACTCCGGATAGGGAAGTGATCTCTATTGCCGGTGGTAGTGGAATCGGGTTCGTTAATGGAAATTCTGATTCTGCTAAGTTTAATGAGCCGGGGGATGTGGTTATGGATTCAAATGGAAATTTATATGTCGTTGAGATTAGAAATCATGCTATCCGTAAAATTACTCCAGATGGGAATGTAAGTACATTTGCCGGAGTGGGCACTGTCGGATATGTAAATGGAAAGGGAGATCAAGCCAAATTTAATTTCCCCATATCGATAGTTATCGATTCAGCGGATAATCTCTATGTCGGAGATCGGTATAATAATCGGATAAGAAAAATAACACCGGAAGGTGATGTATCAACTGTTGCAGGGAATAGTGAGGCCTCCGGAATCAACTCCCAAGGAGAAATGGCGACATTCCATTTGCCAACAGGTGTTGCAGTATCTTCAAATGGAGAAATTGCGGTGGCAGACTATGGTAATAATTTAATACGTATAATTGGAACCCAACAATATGTGCGGACTTTAGCCGGATGTTTTTGTGGAGGGGATGATGATGAGACTGGGATTATGGCCGGATTTCGTAGTCCTTATGGAGTGGCTTATGGGATAGATGGAGATGTTTTTGTAGCAGATTATGGAGGACATCGAATACGTCGTATCAATTCGTTAGGAGATGTAACCACTTTGGCCGGCTCAGGAGAGAGTGGGTGTAAAGATGAAATAGGATCAAAAGCTCTTTTCAATTCCCCGACAGATGTTGCTGTGGATGGTGAAGGTTATGTATATGTAACCGATTACGGGAATCATAAAATACGTAAGATTACGACTACCGGTTATACCATACATCCTCAATTGCCCGAAGGATTAGTATTTGACTCGTCGACCGGAATGATTTCAGGAAAACCGCTGTTTGAATCGGAAAGCAAAGAGTATTGTGTAACCGCTTATAATAAATATGGGTGTGATAAAGCCAAGTTTACCATGGAGAT
The DNA here is from genome assembly GCA_000803105.1 of Coprobacter secundus. Lineage (GTDB taxonomy): Bacteria > Bacteroidota > Bacteroidia > Bacteroidales > Coprobacteraceae > Coprobacter > Coprobacter secundus. The sequence goes on along the minus strand of JTDA01000011.1, from coordinate 60,602 downwards.
ACATAAAGTAACTTCAGTGGATAATTTGACTTTGAATAATTTATTTTATGTTTCTGCCCATTCAAAAAACAATAGGATTACAATATCTATCCCCAACCATAATTTAGAGAAAAAGAAAATAACAATAGCCGATACCTCAGGAAAAATAATATATACCAATATACATCAGATAAAAGATGATAAAGTAGATATAAATCAGGAATTAACATCGAATGTGTATATCGTTAAAGTCGAAGGGGTAGGTTCAAAAACGTTTATTAAAGAATGAAAAAAAATAAAGTATTGGTAAAATTGGCAGAACAAAAGCCCTCTCTTGGTGGGTGGGTTATGTCAAATAGTATAACTGCAGCTGAAATCATGGCTCAAGCAGGATTTGATTGGATATGTGTTGATGCTGAACATTCTCAAATTTCTAAAGAAACAGCTCTCAACATGACCAGAAGTATTCAAATGTATGGAGCAGAACCATTTGTCCGCATCAGTAGTAATGATGGTGTAGAGATAAAAAAGTTTTTGGATATGGGAGTGCGGGGAATAATTATTCCCATGATAAAATCTTATGAAGATGTAGAAAAAGCCATTTCTTATATCAAATATTCTCCTAAAGGGAATAGATCTTTTGCTTTACCTCGATGTACGGGATATGGCGAGTGGTCGCAAGACTATTTTGAAACAGCAAACCAAGAGATCTTTATAGCTATAATGATAGAACACATCGATGCAATATTGGATTTAGATAAGATATTTTCTTGCAAAGATATCCATGCTGTTTTTGTTGGTCCTTATGACTTGTCTGGTTCTATGAATATCCCCGGGCAATTTGATAATCCGGAATTTAAAAAGGTTATAAACCTGATACAAGAGAAAGCGGTCCAACATAATGTAACCATGGGGTATCATGAGGTACATCCTACGCAGGAAAAAATAAAAAATCTAATACATAGTGGCATGCGTTTTATTGCTTGTGGTATGGATACTATTTTTTTGCTGGAAAAATCAAAAGAATTTACCTCGATTATTGATTAACCGTAAAAGATATGAAATCAATGAAGTTTATGGCTTTGCTCTTAAGTATGGCTTTTGTATTATCACATGCTAAAAATGAGGATAGTAAATATTGGGAAAACGAGCAGATAAATTATATAAATGTGTTGCCGGCACGAGTGATAACATACTCTTACCCTAATATAAAACAAGCCTTGGAAAGAAATGTCCCTTCGACTGTAAAATCGTTGAACGGAGAGTGGCGTTTTATGTACTCAGAGAAGCCTGAACTTCGACCTGCAAATTTTTATTGTGATACATTTGATATCTCTAACTGGAAACTTATTCAAGTCCCATGTAATTGGGAAAGGGCAGGGTATGGACAACCTATTTATACAAATACAGCCTATCCGTTTGACTTTAACCCTCCGTATATCTCTCATAAAATCAACAATAACAATGTAGGTTCTTATAAACGTACATTTGACTTGCCCGATTCTTATAAAAACAAACGACTTGTATTACATATCGGTGGTGCATATTCGGCCTATTATGTTTGGGTTAATGGAAAGTTTGTTGGTTATAAAGAAGATAGTTGTCTCCCTGGAGAATTTGATATTTCATCAGTGGCACATGTAGGGAAAAATAGCATTTCAATACAAGTGTTTCGTTATAGTGATGGGTCGTATCTTGAAGATCAAGACCATTGGAGGCTTAGCGGAATTACTCGGAATGTATATATAGAGGCCACTCCCAAAACAGGAATATATGATTTTTTTGTACGGACTGTATTTGATGATAAATATAACGATGCAATATTGGAAATTCGTCCCGAACTATATTCAACTGATAATGCAAATCTATGGAAGTGGTCTGTGGTAGCTCAATTGTATAATAAAGAAGGTGTGGCGGTGACTGATACATTCTCGGTTGGTGGACGTATGGCGATGAATCCTTTATCCCAAGTGCGCTATGCACAACCATTTGCATTAATGAGCAAGAAAATTGAGAAACCTATAAAATGGAGTGCAGAAACCCCGTATTTATACACCTTGGTCCTCACTCTTAGAGACCGGTATGGTAAGATTGTGGAATGTCGTTCCGCTCAGATAGGATTCAGAGAGTATCGAATAAATTCTGATGGTGAATTTTTGGTAAACGGACAACCTACAAAACTATATGGCGTGAATCGACATGAACATAGTCCGTATACCGGAAAATATGTTTCGAGAGAAGAAATGGAGCAGGATGCCAAGTTGATGAAACAATTCAATATCAATTGCGTACGAACAAGCCATTATCCGAATGATACATATTGGTATGAACTTTGTGACAAATACGGACTTTATGTAATGGACGAGGCAAATATAGAAAATCATGGTAAATGGACGGGGACATTGATATTGAAACCGGAGTGGAACTCTGCTTTTATGTCTCGTATTATCAATATGGTAGAACGAGACAAAAATCATGCGTCTATATTTAGTTGGTCGTTAGGTAATGAATCTGGATACGGAGCCAATCTTGCATCAGCGGCAGGATGGATAAAAGTATACGATCCTACTCGTCTTGTACATTATGAAGGATGCAGTGGCATAATAGGACATGATCCTTACGATTTTCAAGATTTTGTTAGCCGTATGTATCCTGATATTTCAACAATAGATAGCCTCTCCGCTCCTGAGACAGGGAATAAACCCGTCTTTATGTGCGAGTATGCGCATTCTATGGGAAATTCGACTGGGAACATGAAAGAATATTGGGATTTGATACATCAAAAAAAACGATTATGCGGAGGATGTATTTGGGATTGGATAGATCAAGGATTGGAGGAAAAATCAGAAACCGGAGAGATTTTCTATTCATATGGAGGTTTTTATGGAGATAAGCCTAATGCTTCGAACTTTTGTTTAAATGGTATTGTTGCTCCTGACCGTACTCCGAAACCGGCATTATGGAGCATAAAATATATTTTTCAACCATTCACCATTAAGCCGGTCAATCTGAGAAATGGTGAGATTTCAATTTATAATCGTTCCGTATTTACTAATTTATCTAAATATCAAGTATGTTGGAGTATTCAAAAAGACGGTATAGAAATTAGAAATGGAATATTATCAGAAATTCAATTGTCTCCCAAGGATTCTACGTTTGTAAGGATTCCTTTCAAAGAAATAAATCCGGATTTTGCCAGTGAGTATTATTTGCGTATATCTATACAGACAAAATATTCTTCTTATTGGGCAGATGCTGGTTTTGAAATAGCGAAAGAGCAGTTTAAATTACCCTTTTATAATTATAATAAGCCGAAATCTGAATTAAAGACAAACGCTAAAATTATAACCAAGAATTCAGAACGAGAGTTGGCGATTTGTATAGGGAAAACTTTTGAGTGTCATTTTGATAAAGAAAAGGCTGTACTTGCCTCAATAAAAAAAGATGGAATAGAATATCTCTCGGAAGCTTTGCATCCTAACTTTTGGAGGCCTCAAACCGATAATGATCGTCGTTGCTGGAAATCCCATGAAACAAGAAAGATATGGTATTCTCTTTCTGAGAGTTTTCCAATAAATGAATTTGAAGTCAAGAATGTATCTTTTGAAAAAATAGATATTGAAGTAAAAAGAATATCTATAGATGAAGAGATCAAATGTGTGGAAAATTATTCTATAGATAATCAGGGAGTTATAAGCGTGCAATTATCTTTGTCGATAGGCAATACATCACCGGATCCTATGCGTGTAGGTATGCAAGTGGGTGTAAACAAGAGTTTTGATCAAATGCAATTTTATGGAATGGGACCTTTTGAAAATTATATAGATAGAAGAGCCGGTGCAGAAATAGGATTATATCAAGGAAAGGTAAAAGACTTTTACTACAGTTATGTTAAACCTCAAGAAAGCTCTAATCACATGGATATTCGTTGGTTGAGACTAAATAATGACTTGACAGGCTTGCTTTTTATGTCTGGAGACTCTTTGTTGAGTTGCTCTGTTTGGCCTTACACAGTACAAGGTATAGAACGTGCCCAATATACTTTTCAGCTGATTCAAAATCAAGGGTATATTGTAAATATTGATCTTTTGCAAGCTGGTGTAGGAGGTAATACTTCTTGGAATCCTTCAGGAATGCCGTTGGAAAAATATCGATTAACATCAAAAGAATATGTGTACAATTATAAGATAATTCCTATAAAGACAAGAAGTGATGTTAATAAAATATATAAAACTAATCGTTATAATTATTTGTAATCATGGATGTAGTATTGCAAAAAGATTTATTTGAAAGAAGTCGTGAGGTGTTTTCGGATAGTGCAGATAAATTTTCCATAAAATATCATCTTACAGATGTATTAGATGAAGAAAAAATGCTTCAGCTTCATAGAAAAGGGATAAAGTGTTTTGTCATAGGAGCGGAAGCTTATTCTAAAGATTTTTATCAATCGTTGGAAGAGGGATCTGTCGTTATTCGGTATGGGGTAGGATATAATGCCGTTCCGATTGATATATGTCGTCAGCGGAAGATAAAAGTTGCCTATACTCCCGGAACATTGACCGATTCTGTAGCAGAATATGCCATGAGCCTTATCTTGTCATTGGCAAAAAATATCCCATATCTGCATAGTACAATGATGAGTGGTATATGGCAGGGCCGGACAGGATTGGAATTAAAAAATAAGACGTTGGCTATTCTTGGATATGGACAGATAGGCCGTAGTGTTGCCCGAATTGCCAAATTGGGATTCGGAATGAAAATACATGCCTTTGATAAGTACGGAGCAAATGATGGGATTGCAGATCTCTTTACCGGAAATTTTGAAGAGGCAGTTGCCGAAGCCGATATAATTTCCATACATATGACAGCGACAACAGAAACCCAAAATTATATCAACAAGGAGACCATAGACAAATTTAAAACAGGCGCTTTATTGGTAAATACCTCTCGAGGCAATCTTATTAATGAGTCGGACCTTTATGATGCTTTATCTACAGGTAAATTGGCTGGAGCTGCCATTGATGTCTTTTTACAAGAGCCATATCTTCCTATCTCAGAAGATGCAGATTTGAGAAATTTGAAAAATGTAATTCTTACACCTCATTGTGGTTCTAACTCGAAAGAGGCAAGTAATCGTATGGCTCAAGCAGTTGTACGTAATATTAATGCTTTTGCACAGGGAAAAGAAATGACTATTATTCCGGAATTAAAATAAAAAATGCTATGCTGATCAGTCAAAAAATAAGAGATTTGGCCCCGGAAATGGATTCTCTACGATTGGGAATGGGGTGGTCTGAAAAAGAGCTTGATATGACGCAAATTATTATAGAAAGTACTTTCGGAGAAAGCCATCCGGGAAGTGCGCATCTTAATAAGTTGGTAAAAAGTGCAAAACATGGGGTTTCAAATGTCGGAGGGAGAGCCGCAGAATTTTATGCAACGGATATTTGTGACGGTCAAGCTCAAGGTCATGATGGGATGAATTATTCTCTTGTCTCTCGGGAAACAATCGCAAACCTTGTAGAAATACACGCTTCGGCAACACCATATGATGCTGGAATTTTTATCTCATCTTGCGATAAAGGTATTCCGGCCCTTTTACAGGCTATCGCTCGATTAAATATGCCTGCTGTATTTGTTCCTGGAGGAATTATGCCGGCAGGGCCAAATTCTTTGACACTCGAACAATTGGGGAAATATAATGCAGAATATATAAAAGGGAAAATTGATTTTGACCAATTTCAATATGTTAAACATCATGCTTGCCCAAGTTGTGGCGCGTGTTCTTTTATGGGAACAGCTTCAACCATGCAAGTCTTGTCAGAAGCTTTAGGGCTGGCCCTTCCAGGAACATCACTTTTGCCTGCAACTTCAGAAGATCTTTTGAAAATGGCACAAAAAGCAGGGGAATGTGCCGTCTCTTTAGCTCATACTAAACTTACTCCTAAAAAAATTCTTACTGTTGAAGCATTTGAAAATGCTATTATGGTGCATGCTGCAATTGCTGGTTCAAGCAATTCTTTATTGCATATTCCGGCAATTGCTCATGAATTGGATATAGAGCTTGATGGCGATTTCTTTGATTGCATTCATAGAAATATACCTTATATATTGAATATTCGCCCAAGCGGATTTTATCCGGCGGAATATTATATATATGCCGGTGGTACACCTGCAATAATGGAAGAATTACGATCTTTCCTTCATTTGGATGCCCTTACTATAACAGGGAAAAGTGTAGGAGAAAATTTGGAAGAACTGAGGCAAAATAAATATTATGATTATTGGAATGAAAAATTAAAAGAACGTCATGTCAGTAAAAACGATATTATAAAAACTTGTAAAGAGCCTATTCGTAAAGAAGGTGCGATCGCTGTATTAAAAGGGAATATTGCCCAAGAAGGTGCTGTTGTAAAGCATTCTGCAATGTCAAGTAAAATGAGGAATGTTATATTAAGAGCTGTCCCGTTTGATAGTGAAGAAAGTGCGATTTCAGCTGTTTTATCAGGGGAAATATCTCCTGGAGATGCCGTTATTATCCGGTATGAAGGGCCTAAGGGAAGTGGTATGCCGGAAATGTTTTATACAACTGAGGCTATAGCTTCGGATCAGGCTCTCTCATCCACTGTCGCATTAATTACAGATGGTCGTTTTTCAGGAGCGACAAGAGGACCGGCTATTGGACACGTATCTCCTGAGGCTATGGAGGGTGGGAATATTGCATTAATTGAAAAGGATGACCTTATACATGTTGATATAGATGCTCGGTCTTTAAATGTTATAGGTGTCAAGGGTATTAAATATTCTTCTGAAGAAATGGAACGAGTATTGATTGAGAGAAAGAGAAAATGGACTCCTCCTGAAAAAAAGAAGACTAAAGGCATATTGAGACTATATACAAAATATGCAGTATCACCGATGAAGGGTGGATATATGGAATAATCCGTAGTTTCAAGGTTAAAAATCTTATTAAAGCAGGCAATGATAAAGAGTAGTATCGAGTTATTTTCTTGGGAAGGGATGGTGAGTTTCTGAGTTTCAGAGGGCACTGCAATACAAGATTTGGAATGAATATATTTTTATTATCTTCAGGAATCTTTCCTGCCTATTGAGGATAAATATTTTCATCGGACAAATTGGTAAAGGGAAACAGTGTATTCTGAAAATGATATTTTTATGACAGTTTTCAAGAGAGCTTTTCTATTCTGATAAAGCGCGTTGGTCCGCGTGATATACAGGAACGGGGGAGATAGACCGGGGAAAAATCTTTATTAGTTCAATAAGAAAAAAATCGTTGAACCGTAAAAAATAATTCAACCCAAATGAAATGTTAATTTAGAATCATATTTCACTCAAATAATGTTAATATAACTCGTTTTTTTATATTTATATTTGTAAAATACAAATTACCCTTTTATATTTGCACTGTGTTTTTCATGGTATTTAGATTTAAGGTTAACAAAGATTGGTTGTCGTGAGACAACCATTTTTGTTTTATCAGCATTTCTTTTCCGGATATTGCCTTTATCGGTTTCAGCCGCTTTTGAGAATTTCTTTAGAAGATGTCTTTAATATCAATAATTATTTGTGACTTTGAAACAGTGTAAAAATGACTGAAAAGTGAATTATTTAAAAAAAATGAACCGGAAGGAGAGCTTATCTTTTAATATATTGTAATAAGTAAAAGACATATAGATGAAAAACGTAGTTATTTTTCCCAATGGAAAAGTCGTACCGGCATTAGGGCAAGGTACTTGGAATATGGGCGACTCCCTTTTGAATAAACAAGAAGAGATAAAAGCATTACGCACAGGCATAGAATTGGGTATGACGGTCATTGATACAGCCGAGATGTATGGTTCGGGACGTTCAGAGAAGTTAGTGGCTGAAGCAATTGAAGGTATTAGGGATAATGTATTTCTGATTTCTAAAGTTTTACCTTCAAATGCAAATTGCCAGGGGACTCGGAGAGCTTGCGAGAATTCCTTAAAAAGGTTGAAGACTGATTATATAGACCTCTATTTGTTGCATTGGGAAGGTCCTTTCCCCTTTGAAGAAACGGTGGAAGCTATGCTCTCGTTACAGCAAGAGGGGAAAATCCTCCAATGGGGAGTAAGTAATATGGATGTGCTTGAAATGGAAAATTTCTATGCGATACCCGAAGGAAACACCTGTGCAGCAGATGAAGTGTTGTACAACCTGACCCGTAGAGGAATAGAATACGACCTGATGCCGTGGTGCAATAATAGGCACATTCCGGTAATAGCCTATTCTCCCGTAGAACAAGGGCGTCTGCTTAAGCATCCTGTATTACAAGAGATTGCATTGCTCCATTCTGCGACACCCGCTCAGATTGCATTGGCTTGGGTATTGCGTCGGCCGGGCGTTATTGCTATTCCGAAAGCTTCTACCAAGAAGCATGTCCTCGAGAATTATAAAAGTCTGTCGATACACCTTACCCAAAGCGACTTATCCCGATTGGATGAAGCCTTTCCTGTACCGAGTCAAAAAATACCCTTGCAAATGTTATGAAGAGTAATTCCTAAACCAGTTTTTGCGTATTTTTCAGCGTCAACATCTCTTCAGGTATCGTCTCTTTCAGACTTTTTATAAATAAGTTTAGCAATTCATGACGTACGAAATCAGACCGGGTTATAAGAAATATTTGTCGAGTCGGTCTGGGAATGGCAAACGGCCGAACCAGTTGCTTCTGTCGGTCATCGAGCTGATAGGTGGCAAGTTCGGGAATAAAGGTCATACCGTTTCCGCTTTCCACCATTCTCATAAAAGTTTCGAGGCTGCCCAGTTTATATGCAATTTGATGCATCCTCACGTTGTCCATTTGGCAAAATCTTACCAGTTGGTCTCTGAAACAATGCCCCTCGTCCAAGAGCCAAAGATGTTCCCCGTCAATATCAGAAGTTCTTATCAGTTCATTTTTGAATATAGCTTCATTATTGGATATATACCCGTAAAATTCTTCATAATATAGAGGATATACAACCAAGTCTTTGTTCTCTATATGAGTAGCGATGATGATAGCATCTGTTCTATTAGTTAGCAAGGAATTTATACTGTCCGAAGTTTTCATTTCCAGCATCCTGATATCGATAACCGGATATTTTTTTAATAATTGAGGAAAGAAGCGCGGCAATAGGTAAGGCGCTACGGTAGGCAATACGGCAATGCGGAACGTCCCGGAAAGATTATGTTTTTCCTCATGGCCTATATCCTTTATAAGAGATACCTGATGCAGAACCTTTCGAGCCTGTTCTATGATTTTTGTCCCGGCACCCGTCGGTCGTACCGGTTGCACACTTCTGTCAAATAACTTTATATCCAGTTCCTCCTCCAGTTTTTGTATCATCATACTCAATGTCGGTTGTGTTACCCGGCAATGCTCGGCCGCTTTCCCGAAATGTTGATATTCCTCTACGGCTACAATATATTCCAATTGCTGTATATTCATTTAGTAACGATATATTAATAGATTTTATCTATGCAAAGATAGAAATTATCAGTTTGATTTATTAAATATAGGAGCATATCTTTGTAACAAACAAATAACAAGTACAATTAAAAAATCAGAAAAGATGAAAACATTAGACTATATCCAATTGGATACAAAAAAAGTAGAGAACGTAGTGACAGGTTTGCAACACTTATTAGCCGATTTTCAGGTATATTATACCAACCTGAGAGGCTTTCACTGGAACATCAAAGGCAAATCGTTTTTCGTATTGCATAGCCAGTTCGAGAAAATGTATGATGACACGGCAGAGAAAGTCGACGAGATTGCCGAACGCATCTTGATGCTGGGCGGAGTTCCGAGCCATAATTTCAGCGAATATTTAAAAGCCTCAGGTGTAAAAGAATCCGGTTATGTCGATAGTGCCGATGAAGCGTTGAAAAATATTTTGGAGACTTTGTCTTACATTATATCCAAAGAAAGACAACTATTGTCCGATGCCTCTGAAGCAGGAGATGAAGTTACGGTTTCTCTGATGAGCGATTATCTGAAAGAACAGGAAAAATTAGTTTGGATGATAAATGCCTATAAATCGTAAACGATACAGACTCAGTACAACTGAATCAGGAAAATGACTGCTAAGAATGTTCCGGTCGTATATCGTAGAATTTCCCAATCCGATAATACGACCGGAATTTATATATAAAAATATTTTATTAGAGATAATATTTGCTGAAATTGCAAATATTCTTTTTACTTTCGACGGCTGAAATCAAACGAAAAGACGAAATGAAAAGAATTATTGTTGCTGCATTACTGTTTTGTTGTTGGGGAGCATCTGTTGCATTTTCGCAAAACGAGTTGAGAAAAGAATTGGAAGCCGTGATTCGGGACAAAAAGGCCAGGGTAGGAGTAGCCGTGATATATGACGGTAAAGATACCCTTACCTTGAATAATGAATATCGGTATCCGATGATGAGTGTCTTTAAATTTCATCAAGCACTATCCGTATTGAATGATTTGGATTCCGGAGGCTTGCCGCTCGATACCGAAATCTTTGTAAAAAAATCCGATTTACATCCCGATACCTACAGCCCTTTAAGAGACTCTGTCCCACAAGGCAATTTCGACATGACGGTTGCCGAACTTTTGAGGTACAGTATAACGTTGAGTGACAATAATGCTTGCGATATATTGTTCAAACATTTCGGGGGGACTGGCAAGACAGAAAAATACATGAAAGGATTAGGCATTGAGAAGATTGTCATACAGTTCGACGAAAACGAAATGCATACATCAGTCGATGCCGAGAGAGCAAATTGGACTACCCCGTTGGAAGCAGCCAAAGTTATGGATATATTCCTGAGAAATAAGCTGTTCTCCGTTTCACTTTCCGATTTTCTTGAAAATCTTCTGATATGTACATCGACCGGAGCCGACAAGATAAAAGGAGGTCTGCCGTCAGGAGTTATTATGGGACATAAGACCGGAAGCTCTTCCAGAACAGCACGAGGAACCAAAATTGCGGATAATGACTTAGCCTTTGTACAACTGCCCGATGGAAAAAGATATACAATTGCCGTTTTTGTCATGGATGCTGACGAAGATGACAAGACGATTGCCGGTATCATCTCGCAAATATCTCGTCACGTATATGATTTTTATACTCGGACAAAATGAACATTCATACATATCGGATGTTATCCTAATACTTACTGTTAAACAAAACAGATTATGAAAATAATAGAAGAGATTTACTTGTTGTATTGGGGAGCCGGCATATTGATAATAGGAGGCTTGGTATATATTCTTATCTCACAATACATGAGAAAGCGGGAGCGGGACAGGAGGCAGAAAAAAAATAAAGGATTGGATGTTTAGAGTCCAAATTTTGCACAGGTTAGCATACAGAATTAGAAAATATTTTTCAGTTTTTATAATTATAGCGGGTTGTTTGATGAATGAAAACGGGAAAAACAGGCCCAATAAAAAGGCAAAAAAGACCAGACAGAATTACCTTTATTGAAAATTTTATATAGGTTCTTAGCCTATATTGGAAACATTGTCGGTAATGGGAAGCACCCGTAGTAGAGAAATGACTGTTTATATTATGGCTATAATCCGAATTTTTTCCGGGATAAACGTTTGTCTTTGAATTCAAAAAAATAAGTGGTTCAGAAAATTAGAACCACTTTATTTTTTTATTAAGTCATAGTAAGTCATTTTCTTTTTCTGTATAGACTTGCATAGACTTTAGGGTCTTACAAATGAGGAACGAGGTCCTTAAGCTCTTGGGCGAGCTTCTTTCACAATCATGGTGCGACCTTCGTATTCGGCTCCGTTAAGCTCTTCAATAGCTTGCTTTGCCTGAGCATCATTTCCCATTTCGACAAAACCGAATCCTTTAGATTTGCCTGTTTCACGGTCTTTGATGATTTTGACAGAATCTACGGCACCGTACTCTTCCATCACTTGCTGCAAGTCAGCTTCCCTAACACGATAGTTAAGGTTTCCAATGTAAATGTTCATAAAAAAATAAATTAAAATAGTAATTTTAGAACAGGCGGGTCTGAAAAAGTTTATTAATTCACGTAAAATTACATGAGGAGTTCAACATAGAGCAAACCAGCTCTTATTCGGATACAAAGAAAAAGATAAAATTTGGATGTACAAGCAAAAGTGAAATTTTTTTTCAAGATAAGAACTGATTTTAAGTTTTGCTCGAACTGGGGTTGAAAATTTATTTTGAAGTTGATTTTTTTGTTTGTATAAAGATAATAGCGGGTTATTTGACGAATGCAAACAAGAAAAATGGCCGGAGGGAAATACCAAGAAGAGTTGACAGAATTTTTTTATCGGAAAATTTAAGCCGGCTCCAACTATTTTCACATAATTACGTCAAGTTTTTGCAATAAAATTGTAAAACCTGTTTGAATATCGAAAGAATAAAATTACTTTTGCGCTGCCAAAAGTGCGAAGAGAATATAAGGTATATATATTTTATGCCGTTTTTTTCTTTGGGGCAATGATTTTGGACGAAAAAAATAGTTTTAATTAAATAATTCGAAAGAATGAACGTTTCACAACAGAACATTGACAAAGTAAACGCTGTAATCAAAATAGAGATTGCAAAAGCGGATTATCAGGAAAAAGTAGATAAAGCATTGCGTGCTTATCGTCAAAAAGCAAATATCCCGGGATTCCGTAAAGGTATGGTTCCGGCTGGGATGATAAAGAAAATGTTTGGAAAATCGGCTTTAATCGAAGAAATTAATAAGTTGGTTTCTGAACAATTGTTCAATTATATCAAAGAAAATAAACTCAATGTATTGGGCGAACCTCTACCTTCTGCCGACCAGAAAGAAGTAAACTTCGATACACAGGAAGATTTTGAATTTTTATTTGATATTGCTTTGGCTCCTGAGATTGAAGTGAAACTTTCGAAAAAAGACAAAATAGATTACTATAACATCAAAGTAGATGATGATATGGTAAAGAAACAATGCGAATCGTTGGCCGGTAGATACGGAACTCAGGAAGAAGTTGAGGTTGCCGGTGAGAAAGACATGATTCGTGGCAAGATGGTTGAGCTCGACGAGAACGGCAACGTAAAAGAAGGGGGTATTGTCGTTGAAAGCACTGTCCTTTCTCCTGCATATTTTAAGAACGAGGAAGAAAAGCCGAAATTTGCCGGAGTGAAAGTGGGTGACAAAGTAGTATTTAATCCGTCAAACACATGCAACGGCCTTGAAGTAGAGCTGGCATCTATGCTGCATATCTCTAAAGAAGAAGCAGCCAATGTAAAAAGTGATTTCGAAATGGAAGTGACCGGAATTACAGGATTCAAGCCGGCAGAGATGGGACAGACTCTTTTCGATGAAGTATTTGGTAAAGATACGGTAAAGACCGAAGAAGAATATGTTGCTAAAGTACGTGAAATGCTGGCTGAGCAATTGAAACCCGAGAGCGATTATAAGTTCTCTATCGATGCCCGTGCCGCTATCGAGAAGAAAGTAGGAGACATTGAATTACCGGAAGCATTCCTCAAACGTTGGTTGGTCGCTACCGGAGAAAAAAGAACAGCCGAATCTGTTGAAGAAGAATATCCGAAAATGGTTCCTGATTTGAAATGGCACCTGATAAAAGAACAAATCGTTAAGAATTTCGATATCAAAGTTGAAGACGCAGATATTCGTGCCATGGCTCGTAAAGCGACACAAGTACAATTTGCCCAATATGGCATGATGAATGTTCCTGCTGATTTGCTCGACAAGTATGCAGCCGATATGCTGAAAGATAAAAATACGGCTCGCAATGTGGCAGACCGTGCTGTTGAAGAAAAGATTACAGCTACTATCAAGAATACGGTAACATTAAATGAAAAAGAAATTTCTGCCGAAGATTTCTATAAAATGTTTGAAAATAAATAATGCATATTGCATAGAATAGGAAGAAGCTATTTCGGAGCCTACAACCGGCTCCGAAATAGCTTCTTCCATTTTTTATACTATAAGTGATGGAGTGGGGTTTGGAAAGAAGGAAGTGAAAGAAAGAACCTGTTTGGCTTTTACTCGAACAGGCTTTGAGAATTTTTTTTGAAATTTTATGAAGAAGATAGCGGGCTATTTGGCGAATACAAACAGGGGAAACACCCCGAAAGAGAAAGAAAAGAAAGCCTCGACGTCATTGGGGAAAAGCATAAATAGGTACTAAAAAAGGCTATATGATACCTTTTCTGATATTCTTCATTGGAAGATTATATTTTCAGTTCACTGCAATAAAAATTTGTCGTTATCCCGCCAGAATGGAAAATTTTGTCGGTATGATTGTAATTTCGACAAAGAAAGTTCAGTAGTGATAATTTCATTTTCACCCGGTCGGGCAGAAACCAGTGGATACCCCTTCATATCGAGAATCATGGAATCGCCCGAATATTTCAATTGGGTACCGTCTTCACCGATACGGTTTACGCCGCATACATAACAACTGTTTTCGATAGCTCTGGCTATCAATAATTGTTTCCAAGCATAGCTCCTCGATTGAGGCCAGTTGGCAACTATCAATAAGATATCATATTCATTGTCCACATTACGCAACCAGACAGGAAAACGCAAATCATAGCAGACGAAAAGGGCCATATTCCATCCTTGATATTGTACAATCAGCCTTTCATTTCCCGCTGTAAAAAACTCACCTTCTCTTCCCATTCTGAAAAGATGTTTTTTGTCATAATATTGGGGAGCCCGGTCGGGGGAGATGAAGAATCCTCTGTTATAATAATCTCCATTTTCGTAAGCAATGACACTTCCGGCAATAGCTATTCGATATCTGTCACTCCAATTCCGTATCGTTTCTATGGTATATTCTGTTATAGTATGGTCATATTGTCCGACATGCATCGTGAAGCCCGTAGTAAACATTTCCGGCAGGATGACAAGGTCAGTTTTACCCGACAGGCTTTCTATATCCCGCTGCCTGCGGTGTAGATTCTCTTCAACATTTTCCCAAACAATATCTGATTGCACCGATGATACACGCAATATATCCATACCGAAAGAGTGTTTTTATAATCCAAAATTCTGAGGATTCCGGGCGGATACGCCTTTATAAAAATCCTTTATAGTCACGATATCCCTCTCGTAATTTCCGGTCGGAATAAAAATTTTGGACAATCCTACTTCTTTCTTTTTATAATCTATATAGGCCAGTACAATAGGTACATTGGCTTTTAAGGCGATAAAATAGAATCCCTTCTTCCAATCGTTGTTTCTTTTTCGGGTAGCCTCCGGAGTGATTGCTATGCCGAATCGTTCCCGACAGTTAAATTGTTCCACAATCTGGTCGGTCAGTTCCGAACGTTGCTTCCTGTCTACGGGCACACCGCCCATCGCTTTGAATATCAAATTCAATGGAAAGAAAAACCAACTCTTTTTTATCATGAATCCGGCATATCTGCCTATAGACAAATACGCCAGTTTCCCTATGATAAAGTCCCAATTGCTGGTATGAGGAGCAACACATATCACACATTTTTTCAGGTCCGGGACATCTACGACAACTTTCCACCCGAATAGCTTCAATATAAACCGGCTCAACGCCTTTTTCATAAAAAAACTGAATTTAAAATCCTGCCCCGATAAAGTGTGACTTTATTCACAAGAATGTATTTCACTCTCTCGGTAGCTCATATCACCATTTCTTTCTACCCGTATGAGAGAGGAACTGGGAGATATTGTACAACAAAAAGAGGAAATACATCACTTCGATGATTTTCCGGACAGAAGCTCTATTATCTGTGACTGTATTTGTTTACTTGTTCATTTCAGCAAATTCGCTGATAATTTCTTCTATACCCTTGTCAAAACTGGCAATGAGGTTTTGATAATATTTTTTTACGATTTTGGGATTATTTTTACCGTCAGTTACATTTACCCGACGCAGGAATTCATCCTGCATAGAGACGATTTTAGCCAATATTTCATCATTTTTTTGAGCATCGCAATCTGTTACAAAATAGCGATTATATAGACATTCCGAAATTAATTCTTCGGTAATGTAATTGATTTCTTTTTTCAATTGTCTTTTATTAGCCATGACTTTTCTATTTTTAAGATTACTTTTACAAATATAGATAAAACCTTTTTCAGAATAAAGTTTTATAATAAAAAAGATTTGTAGAGCCAGTTTCAATTTTGCATAGGTTGGGTAGCTTAGAGAATTACTTTTGGGGTTGTCCCTCTATTTGCCTGAGAAGAATAGCAGGATTTGACAAAAATAAACGGGAACGCGGGCCGAAAGGAAATTTAAAGAGAACCTGACAGATTTTTTATTGGAAAGTTTAAACGGCTGGCTACTATATAAAAGAAGTTTTTTGCATAAGAGTTTTACCATATTTTCTTTTTTTATTTATAATATATAAATAAAGACTATTTTTGGTAAAGATGAAATTTAATTGTACATTTGCGCCTTAATTTAATTGCTTAAAGTGTTGATAATAAATTCAGATATGGAAAAAGGTCAGCTCACTCCCGATTATTTATTTGAAGTCAGTTGGGAAGTATGCAATTTAGTAGGTGGTATTTATACCGTACTGTCCACCAAAGCCAAAACCTTACAGAAGATAAATAAAGACAAAAATATTTTCATCGGGCCCGATTTGTGGAAGGGCAAAGAATCTCCCTATTTTACGGAAAGTCCTTCTTTATTGAAGGACTGGAAGATACAGGCATCCAATGAAAATCTGCAAGTGAGAGTAGGGCGATGGAACATTCCGGGCAAACCAGTTGTTATATTGGTAGACTTTAGCCGGATGTTCGATGTTCGTAATGAGCTATTTACGAATATGTGGAATTGGTATGGAGTAGATTCGTTATATGCCTATGGCGATTATGACGAATCTTGTATTTTTTCATATGCGGCGGCACGGGTTATTGAAAGCCTGTATAAATATATAGGTGGAGACAACTACAACGTAGTAGCTCATTTCGATGAGTGGATTACAGGTATGGGCCTGCTGTATGTAAAACATCAGTTACCCAAAGTTGCGACGATATTTACGACCCATGCTACTTCTATCGGACGGTCTATCGCGGGGAATAATAAGCCCCTGTATGATTATCTGGCAGCATATAATGGAGACCAGATGGCACGTGAATTGAATATGGTAGCAAAACATTCTTTAGAAAAGGCAGCGGCTCACAATGCCGACTGTTTCACAACCGTGAGTGATATTACGGCAAGAGAATGTACCCAATTGCTGGAACGTACTCCCGATGTAGTGACTCCGAACGGTTTCGAAGAAAATTTTGTTCCCAAAGGCGTAGCATATACTCAAGAGCGGGAAGCTGCTCGGGCAAAATTGATAAAAATTGCCGCCTCGCTGATAGGATACAAACCTTCGAAAGATGCGTTTTTTATAGCAACTTCGGGACGGTACGAATATAAAAATAAGGGAATAAATCTGTTTATCGAATCACTGAGACGATTGAAGGAGCAGAGTACCAATAAAAAAGAAATTATAGCGTTTGTGTTGGTTCCGGCATGGGTCAATGCCGCCCGTGAAGATTTGGCAGAGAGGATGAGTGCTAAAAAATTCGGCCGTACAGCTCTTCCTGATCCGCTGATTACACATTCGTTGAATAATTATAACGAAGATATGATTATGAATCAGTTGCATGGTAGCGGATTTAAGAATCTGGCAAGCGATAAAGTAAAGATTATCTTTGTCCCTTCATATCTTCGGGGAGACGACGGCATAGTAAACATGCCTTACTATGATCTGTTGATAGGATTCGACGCGACGGCATTTCCCTCATATTATGAGCCGTGGGGATATACTCCGCTCGAAAGTGTTGCTTTTGGCATTCCTACTATTACCACCGATTTGTCTGGCTTTGGATTGTGGACGGGTTCGTTGGGAGAAGGGGGACTGGAAGCAAAAGGCGTAGCCATATTGCATCGGAACGACTCCAATTTTGATGAAGTTGCCGACGGTTTGGCTATGACTGTCCATTCATTATCAGTCAAGACCGATACGGAAAGAAAGGCAATATCCGGAGCTGCAAAGAAAACAGCCGCAAAGGCTCAGTGGAAATACTTTATTTCCTATTACAGTCAGGCATACGATATAGCATTACAAAAGAAAAAATGACATTTTATATAGAATTATTCATTAATAATTAAGCATATGAAAGTACAAGTAAGTAATACTAACGCACCTTGTTGGCGAGATATTACAGTAAATTCTCAAGTACCTGCTCAGTTAAAAAGTTTAGAAGAGATGGCTCGCAATATCCGTTGGGTATGGGATAGTAATACTATCGAATTGTTCCGTTCCATTTCTCCTGAATTGTGGAAATCAACAAACGGTAACCCGGTTGCCCTACTTCAGCGTATAAGCTATGAACGCCTTGAAGAGATAGCAGCTGACAAGTCGATGATGCGCCATATCAATGACGTCTATGACGATTTCAAAAAATACATGGATGTTGAAAAGAGAAAAGATGTTCCTTCCGTTGCTTATTTCAGTATGGAATATGGTTTGGCTAATGTTCTGAAAATATATTCGGGTGGACTCGGTGTATTGGCGGGAGATTATCTGAAAGAAGCCAGTGACCGGAATGTAGACATGACAGGGGTAGGTTTCCTTTATCGCTATGGTTACTTCACCCAGACTTTGTCTATGGATGGGCAGCAATTGGCCAATTATGAGCCACAGAATTTTAACCAGTTGCCCGTAGAGCAAGTTCTTGATGAGAATGGACATCCGATGATACTTGAAGTACCGTTCCCGGGACGTATTATTTATGCAAATATTTGGAAAGTCAATGTCGGGCGCATCCAGCTTTATTTGATGGATACCGACCTTGAACAGAATAGTGAATTTGACCGTCCTATTACATACCAGTTGTATGGTGGCGATTGGGAACACCGTATGAAACAGGAATATATGTTGGGTATCGGGGGTATTATCATGCTCAACCGTCTGGGAATAAAGAAAGACATATACCACTGCAACGAAGGCCATGCCGCGCTCATCAATATTCAGCGGTTGGTAGACTATATACAAAATGATAAACTTAATTTTCAGGAAGCCCTTGAGGTGGTACGGGCATCCTCGTTATATACGGTACATACTCCGGTACCTGCCGGACATGACAGCTTTGACGAATCCTTATTCGGGAAGTACATGGGAGAGTTCCCTCAAAAATTAGGTATCTCTTGGCAAGATTTGATGGACATGGGTCGTGAAAATCCGGGTACGAACGAGAAATTCTCCATGAGTGTGTTTGCTTGTAATACTTGCCAGGAAGTCAATGGTGTGAGTTGGTTGCACGGTAAAGTATCACAACATATGTTCCAGCCCATCTGGAAAGGTTATGCAGCAGACGAGTTACATGTCGGTTACGTGACCAATGGTGTACACATGCCTACATGGGCAGCAACTGAGTGGAAAGAATTTTATACACAGAAGCTCGGTAAAGAGATATTCGAACACCAATCCGATAAGAAAATTTGGGAAAAAATTTATGACGTGCCCGATGAGGAAATATGGAAAATGCGTCAGACCATGAAAAATAAACTGGTCAATTTCGTAAAAGAAGATTTCCGTGAAAACTGGTTGAAGAATCAGGGCGACCCTTCACGCATTGTATCCGTATTGGAAAAAATCAATCCGAATGCACTTCTTATCGGTTTTGCCCGTCGTTTTGCAACCTATAAGCGTGCACATTTGTTGTTCACCGATTTAGAACGCCTTTCCAAAATCGTAAATAACCCCAACTATCCCGTACAATTCCTTTTCTCAGGAAAGGCACATCCTGCCGATGGTGCAGGCCAAGGTCTGATTAAGCAAATTGTAGAAATATCTCGCCGTCCCGAGTTCTTGGGAAAAATCATTTTCTTGGAAAATTACGATATGAAAGTGGCCAAGCGTCTGATTTCCGGGGTTGATATCTGGTTGAACACACCTACTCGCCCGTTGGAAGCATCCGGTACATCCGGAGAAAAAGCCGAAATGAACGGTGTTTTGAATTTCTCTGTGCTCGATGGCTGGTGGTACGAAGGTTACAAAGATGGCGCAGGTTGGGCATTGACCGACAAACGCACATTCCAAGACCAGGGACATCAAGACCAGTTAGATGCAGCTACTATCTATTCGATGCTTGAAAATCAGATAGTTCCTTTGTATTTTGCAAAAAACAGCAAAGGATATTCTCCCGAATGGATACAATACATCAAAAACTCTATCGCTCAGATTGCTCCGGATTATACGATGACCCGTATGCTCGAAGACTATATTGACCGGTTCTATATGAAAGAAGCCAAACGTTCTAAGCTGCTTGTTGCAAATAATTTTGCTAAAGCAAAAGAAATCGCAGCTTGGAAAGAAGACATCGCCTCTAAATGGAATTCGATCGAAATAACTTCAGTGAATCTGCCGGAAGGATTGCTCTATAGCCCGCATGTAGGACAGGAGTATCCGATAGAAGTTGTAATCGACCACAAGGATTTGCCCAACTGTATCGGTGTCGAGCTGGTAGTTACACCTATCGAAGACGGAGTGATGAAACCTTATATCGTACAAGAACTCCAGATAGTGAAAAACGAAGGTTCCAAAACATATTATAAACTCGATTATTCTCTCAAGAATTCAGGAGTTTATAAATATTCGTTCCGTATGTTCCCGAAAAATCCTGATCTGCCTCATCGTCAAGATTTTGCATACGTTCGTTGGTTCTGATTCGAGTAGCGATTATATCGACATATATTATAAAAATAGCAGGGATGTAAGTGAACATCCCTGCTATTTTGTTTTATGAAATTTGGCAAGACAATATCATTTACGTATTTTTAGACAAATTATAATAAGATATTGCATATCCGTTAAAAATATAAAATGATGAAAAGATTCCTCCTGTTTACAATAGCCATATGTATATTTGAAGCAGTATCTGCCCGAAAACAAATAAAAGTTGCCTGCATAGGTAACAGCATAACCTATGGAACAGGTATTACCGATCGGGAAAAATATTCCTATCCGGTACAACTGCAAAACCTTTTGGGAAATAACTATTTTGTGAAAAATTTTGGGAAACCAGGAGCTACCTTATTGCGTCGGGGACATCGCCCTTACATGCAGCAAAGAGAGTTTCTCGATGCAATGACATTCGGTGCCGATATAGCGGTAATTCATTTAGGCATCAATGATACCGACCCACGAGATTGGCCCAATTATAGGGATGAATTTGTAAGAGACTACCTTGCCCTGATAGATTCCTTGAAAAGTAGCAATAAAAAGATTCGTTTCATTTTGGCGCAACTTACACCCATAACCTACACTCATCCACGTTTCATATCTGGGACAAAAAAGTGGCATGACGAAATACAAGAAGCAATAGCGACTGTGGCTGAAGTAAGTGAAGCAGAACTGATAGACTTTCATGAGCCATTATATCCATATCCATATTTGTTGCCCGATGCTGTACATCCGGATGCAGAAGGAGCCGGCATTCTTGCCAAGACAGTCTATTCAGCGATTACAGGTGATTATGGAGGGTTGCAATTATCCGGATTATATGCCGATAATATGATATTACAGCGTAATATTCCACTCAAAATACAAGGGATAGCAAACGCTGCAACCGAAGTTATTGTAGAAATAGGCGGACAGAAAGCGATAGCCATGGCAGATAATCGAGGGAGATGGAGTGTTACGTTACAGCCTTTGAAAGCCGGCAGTGATTATATATTGAGCATAAAAGCCGGAACACAAAAAAGAATATTTCATCATGTGGCGGTAGGAGAAGTGTGGCTCTGTTCCGGACAGTCCAATATGCAGTTTATGCTTCAGCAGGCTATCACTGCAAAAGAAGATATTCCGTCATCCACCGATAACGATTTGCGTTTGTATAATATGAAAGGCCGCTGGAATACTACAGATGCACCTTGGACAATAGAAGCATTAGATTCGGTCAATCATTTGCTCTATTTTCGAAATACCGGATGGGAAGAAGCATCCCCGGCAACCACATCGACATTTTCGGCTGTGGCATATTACTTTGGAAAAATGCTTAGAGACAGCCTGAAAATTCCGATTGGTCTTATATGTAACGCCGTAGGTGGTTCGCCTACGGAAGCCTGGATCGACCGCAATACACTGGAGACCAAGTTTCAACCTATCCTGAAAGATTGGTTACACAATGATTTTATACAAGAATGGGTAAGGAATCGGGCAAGAGTAAATTTGAAGAGCAAAGGAAGAATTTCGGGTAGACATCCATACGAACCTTGCTATCTTTTTGAAAGTGGAATAAAGCCTCTGTATCAATTCCCGATTCAAGGAGTTATATGGTATCAAGGTGAATCAAATGCCCATAATTTTGAAACCCATGAAACGCTTTTCCGGTTATTGGTAGACAGTTGGAGGAATAACTGGAACAGAAAAGATATGCCTTTCTATTTTGTACAATTGTCGAGTCTCGACCGTCCGTCGTGGCCGTGGTTTCGCAATAGTCAGTTACAATTGATGAAATCCGTTCCATATACCGGAATGGCAGTCTCCTCAGACCGCGGAGATTCGCTTGACGTACACCCTCGGTTCAAAAAAGAAATCGGGGAGCGACTTGGCCGGTGGGCATTATGCGCAACCTATAACAAAAATATTACACCTTCCGGACCATTGTTCAGGTCAGCTCAGAAAGACCATACTTCCATTATCATTTCATTCGATTACGCAGATGGTTTGAGTACATCAGACGGTAAAGAACCCTCCTGTTTTGAAATAGCGGAATTTGAAGGGCTTTATTACCCCGCTAAAGCCGTTATAGAAAAAGATAAGGTTCGACTTACATCTTCGCGCGTAAAAAATCCGAAATATGTAAGATATGCTTGGCAACCATTCACAAGAGCCAATCTGAT
This sequence comes from Coprobacter secundus, assembly GCA_000803105.1. Taxonomy (GTDB): domain Bacteria; phylum Bacteroidota; class Bacteroidia; order Bacteroidales; family Coprobacteraceae; genus Coprobacter; species Coprobacter secundus. The sequence continues at coordinate 37,735 of JTDA01000011.1, read as the reverse complement.
AAACAAAGAAGCTTTGCCTGCATCTACCTTTAAAGCAAAATGCGAGTAAGACTGAGAGCGAAGAAATTGCCAGGAGTTTATTTATTCATGAATTATCACCGAATAATCCTGACTTTTTTATAATTTTGTCAATTCAGAAAAAATAAATACAAATATCATAAAATAACAATGGCAAAAGAACTGAAAGACCTTACCAAGCGGAGCGAGAATTATTCGCAATGGTATAATGACTTGGTTGTAAAGGCCGATTTGGCAGAACAGTCGGCTGTACGTGGCTGTATGGTTATAAAACCTTACGGATACGCTATTTGGGAAAAGATGCAACGTCAGCTTGACGATATGTTTAAGGAGACAGGACATGTAAATGCTTATTTTCCGTTATTGATACCCAAATCATATCTGAGCCGTGAAGCCGAGCATGTCGAAGGTTTTGCTAAAGAATGTGCTGTGGTCACACATTATCGCCTGAAAAATGCTGAAGATGGTTCGGGAGTTATCGTTGATCCCGCAGCGAGACTTGAAGAAGAACTGATTATCCGGCCTACATCAGAAACAATTATATGGAGTACGTATAAAAATTGGATACAATCATACCGCGACCTGCCCATACTTTGCAACCAATGGGCCAATGTAATGAGATGGGAGATGCGTACCCGTCTTTTCCTTCGTACTGCCGAATTTCTGTGGCAGGAGGGGCATACCGCTCATGCAACTCGGGAAGAGGCAGAAGAAGAAGCACAACGTATGCTCAATGTATATGCCGATTTTGCCGAACAATATATGGCAGTACCGGTAGTTAAAGGAGTGAAATCGGCCAACGAACGTTTTGCCGGAGCATTGGATACCTATACTATCGAAGCGCTGATGCAAGACGGGAAGGCGCTGCAATCAGGTACATCTCATTTCTTGGGCCAGAATTTTGCAAAAGCTTTCGATGTGCAATTTGTCGATAAAAATAATAAGTTAGACTACGTTTGGGCGACATCATGGGGTGTATCTACTCGCTTGATGGGTGCCCTTATTATGTCTCACTCCGATGACAATGGTTTGGTACTGCCTCCAAAATTGGCCCCGATACAGGTAGTAATCGTTCCTATTTATAAAAACATGGAACAGTTGGCACAAATAGATGAAAAAGTAGCCGGTATCGTGGCAAAATTGAAAGCATTGGGAATATCTGTTAAATACGATAATGCAGACAACAAGCGCCCGGGATTCAAATTTGCCGATTATGAACTGAAGGGGGTTCCCGTACGGCTGGTTATGGGAGGACGCGACCTTGAAAACAATACGATGGAAGTAATGCGTCGTGACACACTCGAAAAAGAAACCGTAACTTGTGAAAATATAGAAACCTATGTAAAAAATCTTCTGGATGACATTCAAGCTAATATTTATAAAAAGGCGCTTGATTATCGTTTGGCTCATACTACAAAAGTAGATACATATGACGAATTTAAGAAGAAGATAGAAGAGGGTGGATTTATTTTGGCACATTGGGATGGTACCACCGAGACCGAAGAGCGTATCAAGGAAGATACCAAAGCAACCATCCGTTGCATCCCGTTCGAAGCCGATGAAGAAAGTCTGACACCGGGCAAATGTATGGTTACGGGTAAGCCTTCTGCCCGTCGGGTATTATTTGCAAGAGCATATTGATATAGAGAAAACAAATAAAAAGACAGCCCGTCTGACATTAGAGGTCAGACGGGCTGTCTTGTAACCATAGTATTGGAAATATGGGGTAGATTAGATATATTTGGAGTAGCTTTAAAAACAAATAAATAAAATGAAAAAGTTTGAAGTTGTAGCATGTGCAGTTATGATGACGGCATGTGTGTCTCGGGGAAAAAACGTAAAAGGCATCATTACAGATGCTACGATAAATACGATGACAATTGTATCACAGCAAGGAGACACTTTGATGTTTAGTGTATTAAGTGCCGAGAGAGATACCCCCGAAGGTATTTTATTACAAGACACCGCCATAATTTCTTATACGGGAGAATATCGAGCAGGGATGAATGCCGAAAAAATTAAAGTTTTCCCGGTAAAACGACAGGGTGACCTTGCTCTAGGAGCATGGCAGATTCGTACCTATGAAGGTATGTTGCCGGCAGCTTCAGGGCCCGGTATCCGATATTCGTTGACCGTCCGGAGCCGCCAACATAGTGGTGATGGTACGTTTTCCCTTACAATGACCTATATAGAAGCAGAAGATGGCAAGGACCAATCGTTTTCCTATACCGGAAAACGGTTTACACAGCGAGGTATTCCGGGAGATAACGATGCGACAGTATGGCAATTGGTAACTAATGACAAAAAAGATATTTTCAATTTCCTCTATGAAGATGAACAGACACTGACTTTATTAAATGACAAGTTCGAAAAAAGTAGCTCCGGACTAAATTATACACTTAAATTGGCAGAATAAATATGTAAAACATGATTGTTAGGGGCTGATCCCTATTTTTTCATTTTTGAAAAATGATAATCAAGGAAGTTGTGTCAGAACGCTGGCACAACCTTATTTTTTTATACTTTACAGCCTTGCTATATTTTCTTTTGCTCATACTGCTTTTTTCCATTCATGAGATAACAAGTTGCTATCTTCCAATTGTACCGGGTTATAAATAGACCAATAAACATGGATTCAGCAACTATAATGAACTTCTTTCCTGCTTTTAACAGTCTTGCACACATCCTTCTTGACTCAATTATATTGCCTATACTGTTCTTTCATATTTTTCTCTGCCTACGTGTCTACAATAGTTCTTCTATAAAATATTACTTTTATTGAAAACAAATCGACAACTCAAGTGTTAGACAATTACATAACTTGGTAATATAAGTTATAAGAAATCATAATGTAAGTAAAAGAGCTATTAGAGCCTGATAGTATCATGCATCTATCCCAAAAGCATATATCTGTTGAAGGGCTTTTTTAGCATAAATGGCAAAAATTATTTTGCTGAAATAGAAATATTTGTGCCCTAACATATATTTTGTTTCGATACAATATTTCAAATAATCAATTAATTGTTATGCAATATCTCGTCAAAAGAGGATTAAAACCTCTAAGGTACAGGTTCTTGTTTGTCTTTATGGGAGCACTTTCAGTATGCTTTTCCGGATATGCACAAAAACGTTTTGTGACTTTAGCTGATATGAAATCTGCAAAACACGATTTCACGAAATCCTTCTTGACCGAAAATGTTAGATATCATAACCTGTCGAAAGTGGAAATAAAAGATACAGTCGATATCACAGATGCTGACAACACGATAATCGTTGATATCGGTATAATGACACCTTGGGAGAAAATAAAAGAGAAGAAGATGCATTGGGCCATCAAGACCAATCTTCTATATGCTGCGACACTGACACCTAATTTGGGTTTAGAATTCGGATGGGGTTCACAAATGAGCTTGAATATAACCGGAAGTTACAATCCTTGGAACCGTAAGGGGCGTAAAGGGCACAATGATAAAATAGTACATTGGATGATACAACCGGAATGGAGATACTGGTTTTGCGAGCCGGCAAGTGGCCACTTTATTGGAGTACATGCCATTGCAACTAAGTACAATATTGGAGGACATAAGTTTTTTGACATGTTCGATAAAAAGTACCGGTATGAAGGTTGGGGTGCCGGAGCAGGATTCACGTATGGATATAGTTGGATGTTGTCCGAAAGATGGACGATTGAGACATATCTCGGTCTAGGCGTTGTACAACTCGGTTTTGATAAATCAAACAACAGGAATTGGTGTTGTACCAAGTCAGAACATTATACAAAAACTTACGTTGGACCTACCAAGATTGGTATTTCTCTGATTTATAATATTAAATAAATGAAAATGCAATGAAAGTCGCAACTCATATATCAATAGTAATAGTGTGTTTTTCACTATTGCTCTCTCTCCCTTCCAGTGCAACAGCAGGCACGGGAAACAAGAGAGGACAATTATCTGTCTCTGAAATACAAGTACAAATTGTTGGCGACAATATAGAACTTGGTTTTAATTGTGAGCCTGCCCGGTTTGCTCCCAAGGGAAAAGAGAGAATCATAGTGACACCCGTCATATCCGATGGTATTTACCGGGCTACTCTCCCTCCATTTATGATAGTTACTAAAAAAGGGAAAATATCTTTTATTCGAAGTTCCGATTATCGAAGAGGTATGAAGATGGATAGCAGCAGACAAATACTTGTATATAAAAAGGCGGTTAAATATGAAACATGGATGAGAGGAAGTACCCTCTCATTTGAGAGCTGCATTAAATCATGTTCCAAACGCGCTAAGTTGACAACAGCCATTGTTTGTAGAAAAATACTTCAGAATCCTGAAGTAAAAAGCAAGTTCCCACATTGAAAAATCCCGTAATTACACCGCATTTCCTTTGAAAGCGATTTTATAAATATAACGATGAACTAATAACTAAACTTTAAAATTATGAGAATTAAAAATTTATGTATGATTTCAGCGATGTCATTCGCTCTGTTGTCGTGTAGTGATTCTGACGATACTTCAACCCCGACAAATATTCAAGGCAAGAAAGCCTCCATTACAGTCAGCATAAAAGGAAATGCCGACACTCGGTCATTAGCAGGAGAAGAAGCAGGCTCTGCCGAAGAAAATGATATCAAATCTTTGGAATTCTTTGTTTTTAATGCAGACGGTACTTATCAGAAATATTTCAAACCGGAAGATTTAGCTTTGAATAATCAATATACATTCCTCGTCGACGCAGGTAATTTGACGATTCTTACCGCTGTCAACCAAAATTTGGGAGAACCTTCTCCTGTACCTTCATCATTGGCAGATTTCAAAAAAAATACCCTTTATAAAGCTCTTTTATTGGACGGGTCGAATTCCCGAACAGGTATTGATGTTTCTACCGGATTTGCTATGGCAGCAGAAGGAGCGATTAATGCCGTGGAGGGCGAGACCAATTCGCTTACTCTATCCGTTCGGCGTCTGTTGAGCAAAATTGAAAGTCCGCAAGTAGACCCATCCAATCAGATTACTGCTCCGAAAGACGATTTGCTTGATATATTGGGACTGGGTGAAAGTGGAACAGTACCGAGCGATTTGAAGTGGACTTTCGACGGCTATATGGTTATCAATGGTATCAATCAGTCTCGAACTTTTGAATACAAAGATTTAGGTGAATGGACTCGTTTTGCAACCGCATCCAATTTCAAAACGACATTTTCTACAAATGGAGAAACGGTTGAGTCCGTGTACTCTGTAAAAAATGACGATGCGAGCGAGACGACCAATGGTTTCTTGCCGGCAGCCTATGGAAAACCTGTTTATATATACGAAAATGTACCTTCAATCTTGCAAGGAGGTAGTGGTTCGGCAGCGACGGTATTTGATAAAGATCAGGTAGTAGCATTTATTATCAAAGGTACGTTTTCCGGTACAGGAGTAAGTGGTGTGTCTCGTTATTGGAGAGTAAATCTGTTGAAGGACGATAGTTGGAAAATTTATCGTAACAGCATTTACCGCGTGACAATGAAGGATATCAAGACAGTGGGTTGGGCTACGCCTAAAGATGCAGAAGAAGAGGGCCCGGTAGTCAGTCCGACGGAAAGTTCCATTTCAGTAAATATCGAAGTTGCAAAATGGGACGTAAGAACCCAGAATGTCGATTTATAATGGACACAAATTGGGTGGTTAAATATTTTCCCGGAGGATATTCATATATCCTCCTCGGGGATAATATAAATGATTTATTGTAAATTACTATATCGTGAAGAAATCGATTTTGATATTATTGATAATGATATCTTGTATAGGATGTACTTCTGAGGGTCCTCATGATGGTTGTGACAGCGGCTCTCTGAACCTGATCTTCACGCATGAAGGAACAACGGATGACTTTGACCTTTCAGTAGCCAGCGATATAGAATTATATCTATATGACAATGAAGGTAGAATAATAGAAGAGAGACATATACCTTATGACAATATAAAAGGAGGGAGACCATATCCTTTTGAACAGCAGCATAGCGGTAATGTCCATTTAGTTACTTGGGCCCTATCGGGAGACGAAGATATCAATAAAGTTTCACCTGCATTTCAAGATGAAGAAGACTATTCGACAGTGAATTTTACTATGAGCGAACGGCAATCACGCAGCTCGCGAACATACAGTGGTTCTGTTCAGGAACTTTTTTTGGGAAATCAATCATTTACACTCTCTCCTTTAGAAGAAAAAGTCATTCATGTAGATGTTAGAAAGCTGTTGTGCAGCATAACTGTAACCATAGAAGAAGGAAATAATTTCAAAACCCAATATCCCGGGGAACTCAGTATGAGCATTGCCGGGTCATCTGAGTCATACCACATTCTTGAAGACAAACAATCCGGTGATGCAATTACAATAGAAGATAACTTTTCTTATATAAAGAGTCGCGATGAGTATGTCTCTAAGAATAAGGTATTTCCGGCATCAGTAAATACGGAAAGCGGATTGGAAGACAATATTATAATCACCCTTTTCGAAGATAAGATTGCCCGATTGAGGGTCGACACAGAGACGAAAGCTCAAGAAGGAACTCAGATAGATGTTGTAATCAGACCTACAAAACAAGAGGCAATTATTACAGTAGATTCATGGCAGGTTCGTAAAGCCTTGATTGTACTTTAAAAAACAATAACAGTATGAGAAAAATATTTATATTGTCCGTTATGTTGATAGCCGGATTTGGAGCGTGTCAGACCAAACTTGACGATGAACCGCCTGCCGGTGATATATCTGGAGAGTCTGAAGTTGAATTATCCATTTTGACAAATTCTGCAACCCGTAGTACAGAATTTTCGACCTCAGATGAAAATATTATTGACAATCTGGATGTGTTACTATTTGATGCCGAAAAAAAGTTTGTTTGTTGGCGTACTACCTTCAAAGTGAACGGAAAACTACGTACGACTCTCCCTGTCGGAAGCGGTTACGATGCTTATTTTTTGGCAAATTGTCGTTCGTTTATCGAAAAGATGCTGCCGGACGAAACAGCAATATCCCAATATAAAGGAAAAGCCGATTGGGAAATATTTAAGAATGCACTGATAGATACAAATCCCCAAAGGTTATTGCAAAATAGTGGTTCTTTTACAAGTCTGCCTATGTGGGGGATGCTGAAAGAACAAGAAGTAAAAGACGGAGTGATTAACTACTGGCCATTGCTGAGCCTTATCAGGTCGGTTGCTTCGGTAGATGTCTACGTGGCTGCTGATATAGACAACTTTACATTACAGGATGTTACATTGTACTATGTTCCGGACAAAGGTTTTTTAGGAAATAGTCCGGATAATATCATAGACAACCAAGCTCAGTCCGCATATTCTCCCGAAGGCATGAAAACCGGTTTGGCTTTAGAATCTGATAGTTACAACTCTGTAGACCGCTCTATTGCAAATAAGCTTTATCTCTATGACAATGCAACACATGACGAGACAGAGACACAAAAACATACCCGTCTCATTATTGGTGCCGAATACAATGGAACAAAATATTATTATCCGGTCGATTTTGAAAATACCGATACCGGTGAACTTATCGAAATCATACGAAATAAGAAATATGTATTCAATATCAATTCGGCCAGCGGTCCGGGATATACGGATAAGGAAACCGCTGCCGGCCAACCACCCATCCACTTAAATGTCAATATTATAGATTGGGATATGACAGCTGGACAAATGGGGACAAGTGGAAATTATTATTTGTGGACAGAGAGTCGAGATGCTGTATTGTACCGTGACAAAAACTCGACTACGACCATCGGTATGAAAAGTAACATACTCTCAAAAGCCATTACTTTAACATTTAAAACCGATATAAACGGGTCTGTAATCACATTAGCAAACGGTATTCAGAACAGTCGTTTCAAAGTAGAGCTGGCAAGTGACGCAGACGGATATCCGACAGGGCTTAAGATAACGGCATTAGGCGATTTTGATACGGCTATAGACAGTGCAAATTCCGATACACTGGTATTGCTTTCCGGAAGAATCAGACTGGAAATACAAATATTTCGCTATAATCAGGGAAAGAATGATTGGGAGTTAGACGATGATATTAATGTTGATTTAGGAAAATAATGACATACATATGTATAATTGTAATAAAAAATGTAATATGAAAAAAATATTATGGTTTGTCTTTCTTCTGACGACAGTAGTTTTTTCCTCATGTACTATAGAAGACGATAACCAGCTCTCGGCAGGAGGAGATAGTAAACTTATTATAAATTTTAGTATTCAGGACCCGACCAGCGGAATGGCTACACGTGCAGCTATTGCACCCGAAGAAGGAGAAGAAAATATAAAGACTCTTGATTTGATTTTTTTCGAATCGAATAGTAACGGGACAGGAGTTTTTAAAGGTTGGAAAGAGCTTACAGCAACCTCTTCGAGCCCGTTAATAATGAATACGGATATTACATTCGATTTTTCAGACCTTGGGCTCAGTATGACTGAAGCTTATGATATCCTGGTCGTAGCCAATATGGGAGATAACTATTTGTCTCCCGATAGTACTTGGACTTTAGAAGAATGGAAGACTGTCGTTAAAGGTAAAACCTTTAAACAGGCAAAAGCAGACATTCAGGCTTTTATGACTGGTACCTCCGTGGAGGTACCGGAATATACGACAAAGCCATTGGAAAGTGAAGCATTACTAATGAGTGCTTCACTGAGAAAAGAGTCACAGGATACGAAAATCAATGTTGTATTGCAACGTACGGTTTCTCGTTTTGATATACATAACTCTGCTGCTGGATATACACTCGAATCCGTATCAATATGGAATGCATATCCATCCCTGTTTGTATGGAATGGAGAGCCAAACGCTTTTGACGAGAAGGCAAAACGTATTCCGAGACTTTACGGTGTAGAAAGTGAAGCAGGAGCCGATATTGTAGGTAAATTATACGCTTTTGAAAACTACGTAGCATCACCGGAACAGAATGATGAATACACTACTTGCTTGGTTATCAGAATGAAAAACAATAGCTCTGGTACAGTATCATATCATCGTGTGAACGTACATCCGCTTGAGTCCGGACAATCTCTCAAACGTAATAATGTATATAAGCTGACTGTTAATTCTGTCAAGAAAGAAGGATACACTACCGAGCTGGAGGCATATAAAGGAGAAGTTGCGTCATTGAGTTTTTCAATCAACTATTGGGATATGGACAGCCATGGCACTGTACAGTTTGACGGAGATAACATTTTGGCTATACCGACCAAAAAGGTAATGTTTACCCCTAATGGGGGGAACTATAATCTGGGCATATTTACTTTTGGAGACGGGACACTTTCCCTCAGCAAAAAAGTTCTCGATGACGGTATATCCGTTACTTTAAGCGGCAAGACACTGACAGTTTCCGCTTCGGCATTGAACAATGTAAAAGATAAGCGTAGTGGCATTATAGAACTCTCTTTCGGTAATTTGAAAGCAACTATTGATATTGTGCAGTTGGAAGGAGGCAATTTGTATTTAGAACTAAGTCCAAAAACAATACCTCACTTTACGAATAAAGCTGGTGTTGCAGCTCCTTCCATTGCAGTGAAAGGTTCGGGAGACTGGAGTGCGGCCATTTATCCGCCCGGAGCAGGAGCATTTTTCTCTTTTGAGCAAACTGGAGCTTCTGCTGTAACCGATTATGATAGTGATAAATCCGTCAATAATATTATCCCTATTTATACCCATTCAGCCAATACAGGAACCAGTCCTCGCTATGGTTTCTTGGTTGTCAGCCTGAAAGAAGACCCCTCAGTACAGAGTACTATGCTCCTGATTCAAGACGGAGAACCGGGGTTTGAACTTACACCATCTGTTACTTCTATCGATTTCGAATACGATGGGGAACTTACTATTATAGGAAACAACACCAACACATTCCTTGTCAATCCGGGGTTATCTGCAGATGGTGCAACGGTAAACTCGTGGAAATATGTTCTTGAAGGAGACAATGCCGATGCGTTCGAAGTGAAAGATATCCATAACGATGCAGATTTGAAACTTAATAGGATAACGGTGACTGCAAAGCAAGAAAATGCAAGTAACAATACGTTGAAAGCTAAACTTTACCTGATATTGGCAGATGACTCATCTGTAAAGTCACAGGAAATTATTCTCACTCAACAACCGATGTCTTTCAGTACAGGTGTTGTTGGCAATACTCTTTATGTGTCTGAAAATCAAGATGAGACGCAAGTCATAACATTGCAAGGCAGCAGCAGAATGAAATGGGTTGCAGAGTTAGAACAGCCGGAACCCTCATTGGCTCATACGTATGATGTAAAGATAGTCAGTGAAAACGGTACTGCGATGTCGTGGGGAACCGAATACGCTATGGGCACTAAGTTTAAGATTCAATTACCTAAGACTCTTTATAAAGATGCAAATCGGGATATAACCTATCACGTAAAACTGACTTTAGCCGGGACAGATGTTACCTCTCGTTTGGCAATTGTCAGGACAGTACTTAAGCCGATAACAATCAATGTTGCCAATCTCTATGGAGGATACGGTGCACTTGGTAATGGTATTCTTAGCATGTTCCGAGATTATGGTTCTTACTCAACATTTTTTGGCCCTCAAGGGATAGTTTATACACCTGTAACTCCCGTTTTGCCGAATACCGATAGCAATGATGCTGGAGTAGGAGCAAATATACCGGACAATGTCAATGTCCTTTTCTCGGGAAGATATACGACAACAGTATCCAAATATTACGACAATCTGGTTACATGGTTGGAAAATAGCCCCAATAAAAATAGATTTGCCGTGGTCATTCTTGACAACAGCAATTCCGAAAATCAAGCTTTGTTTACCAAATTCGCCTCATGGGGATATAAGTATAGAAATAATACAGGTTCGTATGCCACCTGGATGACAACCCACACCAATGACCCTGTGTGGAATTATATCGTTAAGAATGGACCGTTCAGTAACTACAAACCATCTCAGCAGATTAGCTTCAGTGCTTCATTTTATAGAGACGGTATAAGTGGAACTTTTGATGTACCTGCAGGAGTAACTAATGTATTGGAAGTTGCTGGTAACGGTTGTTCGTTGTCCATAGACCTGAAAAAAAGAATCATATTCTTAGGTGACTCTCAACATACCAATACTTGGACACCGGCTTGCAATAGTTTGGCAACAGTGACAGATAATGAATATTACGGTCGGGGAGTGTTGTGGGCTTCTTTATGGGCGATTATATACAACACAGCTCAATATGGAGACCACTTTACAGATGCTCTTAAGTAATAGAATACTTAGTCTATTGAAAAGAGGAGAATGCCTGGCGAATGTTAGATATTCCCCTCTCTTCATTTGTAGTAGTTAGAAAAGATGATATAATATCAAGTCGGGGGTATGATTTTAATAAAGAAGTTTACATTTGATAAAACAGGATATACAAATAAAAAATCTCTTTAAAACTTTTAAATTTTAAAGAGATTAAACTTTTCTGTTGTCCTGGAAGGATTCGAACCCTCACAAGCGGAACCAGAATCCGATGTGCTACCGTTACACCACAGGACAAGGTCATTTTTCTATTGCGATGCAAAGGTGCAACTTTTTTCTTTTCCTATGAAATTTTCAACTTGTTTTCTGCTTTCAATTAAGATTTTTTTTACAATATTTTCAGCTTCGGCAGGTAGGGCAGAAGCGATGGTTTCGTATGATTTTTCCATTAACTCTTGAATATCATGACCTTGTTGTGGATCTGGGTAAATAGCGGGATGTATGGTTAAAATCATTTTTCCCGGTGTGATAAGGTAGGTATTACGAGACATTACAGCGTATGACCCGTCTATAGTTAGGGGAACTACCGGAAGATTGAGGTCTATGGCCAGTTGGTAAGCTCCCTTTTTGAATCGGTGCAATTTGCCGTCCGGAGTTCTTGAGCCCTCAGGAAATACGACAAGAGACATACCGTCTTTCAATGTTTCTTCTGCTTTATGAAGAGTTTCCATAATACTTTTAGGACTGTTGCGATCTACAAAAATATGTCCGGCAGCAGCACACGCCTTTCCTACGAAAGGAATTTTGCGCAGGCTCTTTTTCATCATCCATTTAAAATTATGTCCGAGATAACCGTAAATCAGAAAAATATCGTAAGCCCCTTGGTGATTGGCAACAAAGACATAAGAAGTGTTTTTATTGATGTTTTCTCGTCCGCGAACCTCGACCCGAACCATGGAAAATATACAAAATAACTTCGACCAGATACGCCCGGGAAAATACCCCCATATATTTCCATTACCCAGAAAACAGCCGATGATTGTGGTCAATGCCGTAAGTATAGTAAGTACGAGCAAAATAGGTAAAGCTATGAGCCATTGGTAAAAAAAGAAAAGCACTTTCATAATATCGAATCTAATTTATGCTTGAAATAATAGAATAAAAAACAAATGTTATAATTTCTAAGGCAAAGATAACGATAAAAAACGAAAAGTCCGTATGGTTTATAACATGGAAGAGCTGACGAAATAGACTATAATAAAGAAAAAGCATACTCTCTGTTACAAAAATACGCTTCTTCCTGAATTTCCTTTTGATAATCTATAAAATAAACTTTATTTTTCAAGCAAATAAAGTTTACCTACAAAATTCTTGAATAACCTTATTTTACTTTCGTGAAATTTTGTTCCCCTTGCTGTCGAAATAGACATTATAGTGCCGTGTATTACCCTGTGCATTTTTACCTTTGATACCGACATCATAAGTTATTTTGTTGCCGAATACTTTTTTATTTGCACCTAATATTTTATATCCGGCGTAGTGTTCCCGGATATACTGAGGAATAAGCTTCGGAAGAGTAGAGATGAGTACATCTTCTTTAGAAGCGTGCAGCCTTCCGTCAGGAGTAATTTGCAATTTGTATTTTAATTTGTCGATTTTGAATTTTGCCTCATACAAGTTGTCATCATCCTCGAAGTCCCAATCAATGGACTGGGCTTTGGGATAATGGCTCATTACATAATTTTTTACTTTGGCTGGTACGGCTGTCTCTTTTATACTTCCAGCAAATGTAGGAGTACAGAAGAGATAAGCAATGAAAAGAACGATGTATTTCATATTTTTCTCTGAATTTTTATTTGAAATTATAACACAAAAAATAACCAGATTGTTGTAAAAACAGTCTGGTTATTTAGAATCGTTTTCTGAAGTTGATTATTTAGTCTTAGCTTCTATTTCTGGTGCAATAAGTTTATAACCCTTACCATGGATATTGATAATCTCGATAGATGGGTCATCTTTCAGATGTTTGCGCAATTTGGTGATGTATACATCCATGCTGCGGGCATTGAAATAATTGTCATCTATCCATATCGTCTTCAAGGCAAAGTTACGTTCGAGAATTTCATTCACATGAGCACAAAGCAAGCTCAACAATTCTGACTCTTTTGTTGTCAGTTTGGTTGTCTTATCATCGATAGCCAATACTTGTTTTTGAGTATCGAAAGTAAAACGCCCGATTTTGTACATAGTGACTTCTTTCCCTTTTTTGCCTTTTACACGGCGCAGAATAGCTTCAATTCTGAATACCAGTTCTTCCATACTGAAAGGTTTGGTAATATAGTCGTCTGCCCCGATTTTGAATCCTTCGAGAATATCTTCTTTCAGAGATTTTGCAGTTAAGAAAATAATAGGTACTTCGCTGTTTACCGTACGTATTTCCTGAGCTAAAGTAAAACCATCTTTTTTAGGCATCATCACATCAAGGACACATAAATCGTATTTCCCTTTCAAAAATGCTTTGTAACCGCTTTCTCCATCAGAGAAAAGGTCAGCAACATATCCTTTTGCTTGAAGGTATTCTCTCAATAACATGCCAAGATTTTCGTCATCTTCGCATAATAGTATACGCAATCTTTCTTCCATAATCATTTGTTTTTTATTAGAGGTAATGTAATTATAAATTTTGTTCCTACTCCGAGTTCGCTCTCTGCCCGGATAGTACCTTTCAAATCAGTTACGATTTTATGTACATAAGCCAGTCCGAGGCCGAACCCTTTTACATTATGAAGATTTCCGGTAGATACTCGATAAAACTTTTCGAATATTTTCTTTAAATCTTCTTTCTTTATTCCGATTCCGTTATCCTGTATCGATATTTCTACCTTATCTCCTTCGATACGTGTCCGGATAAACAGAGCCAAGGGGACATCTTCACGAGCATATTTTACTGCGTTGTCAAGTAGATTAAATATAACATTGGTAAAGTGCATCTCGTCGACCATCACCATGGCATCTTCTGCTGCCAAGTCAGCATCGATAGTACCGCCAAATTTCTCGACTTTCAATTTGAAAGTACTCATTACACTGGTTACCAAGTCGTTTACATCCACAGCATTGAGTTTCATCATGGTCTTCTGTCGCTCGAACATAGACATTTGTAAAACCTTCTCTACTTGAAATCTCAGCCGCTTCGTTTCGTCGTTTATCACTCCCGATATATGTTGGAACATCTGAGGACTTTTAGCTACGGCCGGGTCCTTCAACATTTGCGCAGCCAAGGATATAGTCGATATCGGAGTTTTAAACTCGTGTGTCATATTATTAATAAAATCATTTTTCATTTCGGTCAGCCTTTTTTGACGGAATGCGGTAACGATTGTAAACAGGAACGTTATCAGCAATATAAAAGTAAAGGCAAACGACGGAATCATAAACCGAATAGAACTGAATATATAATCTTTTTTCGTCGGGAAATAAACTTTTAGATAATTCAACTTATTGGGCGGGTCATTGGGGAACAATATTTGAGTAAAGAGAGCATTCTCCTCTTCTGGACTATACTCTGGTGTATTGTATAGTATTTTCCCGTTTTTATTGACAACCGCATACTGAAAAGGAATGTTCAGTCCGTTATTTTGCAATTCCGATTTCAGGTAATTATCTATCCGTTTCGTATCGATTCTTTCCATAATAGGGCGCGTACTGGCTGTACTCAATATTTTCAAGATAACCTCGTCAAGCAATCCTTTTTGGTACAGATATTGCCCTTTGAGCATTTCCTGCATCCCCTTATATGTATTTGTAATCGAGTTGTAGTCTTTCCCTGTCGTACCGCTTATTTTCGGTTTCATGAGTATCGTACTGGTCTGTTCTCTAAAACTGAAGTTTGATACTGTACCGTCGGGTGATACGATAGAGAAGCCGTGTTGCGAAACTATATCTTTTCCGATGGAACTCCTTCCATGCTCAAAAGAAAGCAGTCTTTTCTGCGTTTCTTCTATATCTTCTGCGAGATATCGTTTGGTCTCATCCTGCTCTATACTTGAGGATACGCCGTACAGACTACGCTTTACTGCTTCTGAAAATTGCTCGTTCCGCATTTTTACCATATTCTCCATATAGCTGATTTGCAGATAGAGCAACCCGATAAATGTCAGAGCCATAATCAATACCAACAACCAAATTGTCGACTTCTTCATATTATTCCATCCTTCTCAATGACTCGATTTTTATTATAATTTAAAAATCTATTTGCCTTTATTATTCTATTGTTACGAATATTTCGAACAATTTTATATTATAAACAGAGATTAATGTCAAATTGTTTAACTAAATAAAAATTTTTTCGAACATTTTTATTTAACACTTCAGTGCAAATTTAACAAACAAATGTTTAAATGCAAAAAGTCATCATGAGAATGATGACTTTTTGAGTTAATTTAACATTTTAGGTGTTTTTATTTACAATCTAACTATTCAGCCGATTGCGTTGCTTCATATTCTTTCAATAGTTTATCTTGCACATCTGACGGTACAAGTTCGTATGAGGCATATTTCATGGTAAATGAGGAGCGGCCTCCGGTGATAGAACTCAACGCTGTAGAGTAGGTAGACATCTCTTTCAAAGGTACCTTAGCTTGTATTTTTTCGAATCCTTTTTCACTCGACATGCCCATGATGATAGCGCGGCGGCCTTGTAAATCACTCATTACATCACCCATTTTGTCGGCAGGAACCAGCACTTCTACATCATATATAGGTTCCAGTATTTTAGGGCCTGCATTTTTAAATGCTTCACTGAAAGCATTTCGGCCGGCCAGACGGAATGAAATTTCGTTCGAATCTACTGGATGCATTTTCCCGTCATATACGCACACGCGTACATCCCGAGCATAGGAACCTGTCAGTGGTCCTTGTTCCATACGGTCCATAAGGCCTTTTTGTATAGCCGGTAAGAAACGGGCGTCAATGGCACCACCCACAATACAGTTTACAAATACCAGTTTTCCGCCCCATTCGAGGTCGATAACCTGAGTGTCCCTGACATTCATGCGGTATTCCTGATTATTGAATTTATACGTATCGGGAGCGGGCATCCCTTCATAATAAGGTTCTATGATAAGATGGACTTCTCCGAATTGCCCGGCACCGCCCGATTGTTTTTTATGACGATAGTCGGCTCGGGCGGGTTTTGTAATGGTCTCACGATAAGGAATGCGAGGTTCTTCGAAATTGACCATCAATTTATCGTTGTTTTCTATTCTCCATTTCAATGTGCGCAGATGGAATTCTCCTTGTCCTGAAACAATGGTCTGCTTCAGCTCTTTTGACTGTTCTATCACCCAAGTAGGATCTTCCTCATGCATGCGGGTAAGTATTTCGCTTAGTTTTTCAGCATCTGCTTCATTCTGTGGCTTTATGGCACGTTGGAATTTAGGGTCGGGATATTTAATAAAATCAAAATAATATTCTATACCTTTACCGTCAAGAGTATTTCCCGTACGTACATCCTTGAGTTTTACTGTAGCACCGATATCCCCGGCCACAAGTTCTTCCACTTTGGTCCTGATTTGTCCACATACGCAAAATATTTGAGACAGTCTCTCTTTACTGCCCCGATTGACATTTAGCAAGTCGTCTCCTTCGCGTACTTTTCCTGACATGACTTTGAAATAAGAGACTTCCCCGATATGCGGCTCCACTGTTGTCTTGAAAAAGAACAAGCTGGTAGGTCCGTTGGAGTCAGGAGCTACTTCATCACCCTCGTTGTTGATAGGCTTAGGCATTTCCGATACGAATGGAACTACATTTCCGAGAAATTCCATCATTCGCCTTACACCCATATCTCGTAACGCACTTACACAGAAGATAGGAAATATGCTGCGTGTGACGAGGCCTTTGCGTATGCCTTCGCGCATTTCGTCTTCAGTAAGAGAACCTTGGTCGAAAAATTTTTCCATAAGACCTTCGTCATTTTCGGCCGCAGCTTCTACCAGTTGCTGATGCAATTCGGCCGCCTTTTCTTTTTCGCTGTCTGGAATATCTAATATTTCAGGCTCACCACCTTCCGGTTTCCATCGGTACATTTTCATTTTCAGTACGTCTATCATGGCATTGAAAGACGGACCGCAGCTTATAGGATATTGTACTCGTACTATTTTGTTTCCGAATGTTTCACGCATTTGTTCGATAACACTGTCATAATCGGCTTTCTCTCCGTCGAGCTGGTTCATGGCAAACAATACGGGTTTGTTCAGTTTTTCGGTATAGCGAAATATGTTCTGTGTACCTACTTCGACACCATATTGAGAGTCGATAACGATGACTCCGGTGTCGGTTACATTCAGAGCGGTGATAGCCCCTCCGATAAAATCGTCGGCCCCCGGACAGTCGATTACATTGAGCTTTTTACCCAAAAATTCGGCATAAAAAACGGTGGAAAACACTGAATATCCATATTCACGTTCCACCGGGAAATAATCCGATACGGTGTTTTGCCCATCTACGGTACCTCTACGTTTTATCACACCACACTCGTAGAGCATGGCTTCTGCGAGAGTGGTTTTTCCGGAGCCTTTACTGCCTAATAAGGCAATGTTTTTAATTTCATTCGATTGATATACTTTCATATTTCAAATGATTTAAGGTGAAACATTCGGTAATCTTTATCCTTGTTAAAAAGGAATAAAGCGTTCGCAAATTATAAATTAATATCGACAAAAACAATGAGAGGCAATATGTTAGAAAACAGTAAAAAATCAATATTTAACATTTCTTTTTTTCAGGATACATACTTATATACCTTATCTTTGTCCTCTGATTATGGCAGGCATTTATATACATATTCCTTTTTGTAAGAAAAGATGTATCTATTGCGATTTCTTTTCTGATACACGTATGCATTTACGGAAAGATTATGTCGATGCTCTCTGCCGCGAGTTAGACATGCGGTATGCAGAATTGGAAAATGCACCCGTACATACTATATATATAGGAGGAGGCACTCCGTCTCAATTATCGGGAGAAGAGCTTGTCCGGATTTTTGATGCCTTGTCATTGCACTTGCCCCTATCTGCTTGTAAAGAAATTACGTTAGAAGCCAATCCTGACGATTTGAAAGCTGATTATATTACCATGTTGAAGCATACCCCGATAAATCGGATAAGTATGGGAATACAAAGTTTTGACGATGACGATCTGCTTTTCTTAAATCGCCGTCATACGGCAGCACAAGCAGAAGAAGCATTTATCCGGTGTCGTGAAGCAGGATTCGAAAACATCAGTATCGATTTGATATACGGATTGCCCGGGCAGACGATACAAGGGTGGCAGTCCAATCTGAGGAGGGCTACAGCCTTAAGACCTGCACACATTTCTGCATACAGTCTTATATATGAAGAAGGAACAGCCTTATTCCGTATGCTCGAATCGGGAAAAGTTTCAGAATGCGACGATGAATTGTCTCTCGATATGTTCGACTGTTTGATAGATACATTGGAGGCTGCCGGATATGAACACTATGAAATCTCGAATTTTGCTTTGCCGGGTATGTATTCACAGCACAATACGTCTTATTGGCTCGATGTGCCGTATCTGGGATTAGGCCCGTCGGCCCATAGCTATGATGGCAAATGCCGTCGTTGGAATATAAAAGACATATCCGGGTATATGAATAAAATCTCCCACGGTTCCAACGCATATGAAACGGAAATACTGGACACAAACAGCCGTTATAATGATATGATATTGACTTCATTGCGTACGATGTGGGGACTCAGCCTCCGCTGTATAGAAGAAAACTTTGGCCGTGATATGAGAGAATATTGCCAGGCTTTGGCAAAACCGTATATAGATACCGGCAAATTGGTTTTGTCGGGTGATAATCTTAAACTGACCCGTTCGGGGCTGTTTGTCTCCGATAGTATTATGTCCGACCTTATGAAGGTAGAAGACTGATAACCATCAATCCCGTTAAAATACAGATTACTCGTGATGATAAGGTTCGTTGTTGAGTATCGTCATGGCGCGATATAGCTGTTCGATAAATATCATACGTATCATTTGATGCGAAAAAGTCATCTTGGAAAGCGATATTTTCTCTTGTGCGGTCGAGTATACCCGTTGGGAAAAACCGTAAGGCCCGCCTATAACAAAAACCAGCCGTTTAGGTACAGTATGCATTTTATGCTCTATATATTCCGAAAATTTGAGAGAAGAATATTCCTTGCCTCGCTCATCAAGCAGCACGATATAATCACCCGGAGACAGGCACTTGAGTATCATATCGGCCTCCTTTTCTTTCTGTTGGTCAAAACTCAAGTTTTTGGCATTCTTCAATTCAGGAATCACTTCCATATCAAATGTTATATAATGCTTGAGTCGGCGACAGTACTCATCGACAGCATCCGAAATATAGGTGGCTGTGGTTTTGCCCACTACTAAGAGATGTATTTTCATTGCGATTGATTCTTTTTTATCACTTTTTTATTTACATTTGCATCAGATACGATGATTCCGGTATCCGTAAGTCGTATTTATAATATTTATAGGCAAAGGTAATAAAAACCTCAGAAAGAATATATAAACTGTGAGACGATGAGTGCTTAGTTGAGGATAAGAATCAGTATGAATTTTGCACGGACGTTTTTTGAAAGTAGTTTTAGAGAAGTCAGGACATATAGTCTTTTTATTGGAAAATTTAGACAAGCTCTAAGATGGTACGGAGAAAAATATCCGGTGGGGTTGACACGAAGTGTACACTAAAACCTGAGAATATGAAATCGAAAATTATGGCTGTTACATGGATGTTTTTACTCCTGGCAACAGTAGCCTATTCGCAAGATGTGGTTCAGGAAACATCAAATGCTTTCCGTACAGGTGATACCGCCAAGCTGGTGCAGGTAATGAGCGATAAGGTCCAGATTATTTTGGACGGACAGCAGCAACAGTTAACTAAAGATGCGGCCGGTAAGAAATTATCCGATTTTTTCTCCCGGAACAAGCCTGCCTCTTTTTCTGTCATCCATCAGAGTCAGAAAGGAACGTCAGGATATATGATAGGTCAGTTGAAGACACAGTCTGGAGATTTCAGAGTACACTGTCTTATTGCCTCGAATGCGAATAAAAACAAGATAACACAAATAAGAATAGAAAAATTGTAATGGATAAATAGAAAAATTGTAATGGATAAGTTGATAGATGACCTTATAAAATTGGCTTTTGCTGAAGATATAGGTGATGGTGATCACACAACATTATGCTGCATCCCTGCCGATGAAATGGGTAAGTCTAAGTTGTTGATAAAAGAAGCAGGAGTATTGGCGGGAGTAGACATGGCTCGACGCATATTTAGTGCTTTTGACCCTGAATTGAAAATGACCGTATATATCGAAGACGGCGCAGAAGTAAAACCGGGCGACATAGCCTTTGTCGTCGAGGGGAAAGTGCAGTCTTTACTGCAGACAGAACGACTTATGTTGAACGTAATGCAAAGAATGAGCGGGATAGCAACCGTAACCCGCAAATATGTAAAACAGCTCGAAGGTCTGCACACTCGGGTATTGGATACCCGTAAGACGACCCCGGGATTGCGTATGTTGGAGAAAGCTGCTGTAAAAATAGGAGGAGGAGTCAATCACCGCATAGGACTTTTCGATATGATTTTATTGAAAGATAATCATATCGATTTTGCCGGAGGGATAGAAAATGCCATAACCCGGGCACATGAATATCTGAAAGAAAAAGGCAAAAATCTGAAAATCGAAATCGAAGTACGCAATATGGACGAGCTCGAAGAGGTTATGCAAGTAGGTGGGGTAGACCGCATTATGCTCGATAATTTTACGCCCGAGCTCACTCGTAAGGCAGTAGAGCGTATCGGGGGGAAATATGAGACCGAGTCATCGGGAGGTATCACCTTCGATACATTGCGCGAATATGCTGAGTGTGGAGTCGATTTCATATCGGTCGGAGCATTGACTCATTCCGTTAAAGGATTAGATATGAGTTTTAAAGCTTGCTAATAGGAAAAATATGGACAAGACGGTTTTACGCAATTTATCATATGGAATGTATGTCTTGGGAGCATGTGATGATGGCCGTCCGGTAGGATGCATTATAAATACATGTATTCAAGTTACAAGTATAGACCCGGTAGTTGCCATATCGGTGAATAAAGATAATTACACATACGATGTGATTCGTAGAACAGGCAAATTTACCATCTCTATTATCCCGGAAGATGTAGACCCTCTGATGATACCCGTATTTGGCTTCCAATGCAGTAAGGAGAAAGACAAATATAAAGATTTCGATTACGAAATAAATTGTGGAGTTCCCTTGTTGAAGAGCAAGTTTGCAGGTCAGTTGATATGTGAAGTTACAAATATGACCGATTGCGGTACACATTGCGTGATATTAGGAAAAGTAATCGATACACGTCAAGGCGAAGGAGTGCCGATGACATATGATTACTATCACAAAGTGATAAAAGGAAACGCTCCGAAAAATGCGCCGACATACCAAGGTGATGCTGAGCCACAAAAAGAAAAAACAGTGGCCGATGATACGGCAAGCCGGTATGTATGTTCGGTTTGTGGATATGTATACGAGGGAGATATAAATAAAGAACCCGATGACTTCCATTGTCCGGTATGTGGGGTGGATAAGACGATGTTCAATCCTGCATGACAAATAAGAGCAGACGGACAAAGAAAAACAGGAAGGGATGTTGGGTAATATACGGCATCCCTTTTTATATAACCAAGAGACTGTTTAACCTTTGCTCGAGCCGGTATTGCAAATTCTTTTTGCCAGAAAATTTAGGCTCTGAAGAACGGTAAATCTTGTTTTGAAGATATTGGAAAAAACTTAAATGCTATGGTGACGAATGTGGAAAATATGGGTTTGGTCCTCGAAGGAGGAGGCATGAGAGGCATATTCACATGCGGAGTACTCGATTATTTTATGGACCATAATATATGGTTCCCGTACGTAATCGGAGTCTCGGCAGGAGCCTGCAATGGACTCTCTTACGTATCCCGGCAGAAGGGGCGGGCTCGCCGGAGCAATATAGACATACTTGAAGAGTTCCGATACGTCGGATTGAAATACATGTTTTCCCAGCGCAATATCATGGATTTCAAGTTACTGTTTGATGATTTGCCCAACCGCATTTTGCCCTATGATTACGCCACTTATTTCCATTCTTCTACCCGGTTTGTCATGGTTACCAGCAATTGCCTTACCGGTAAAGCCGAATATATGGAAGAAAAATCGTCGCCCCAAAGATTGCTCGATATTTGCCGGGCTTCCAGTAGCTTGCCTTTTGTGTGCCCTGTGACTTGGGTCGACAATATTCCCATGCTCGATGGAGGCATTTGTGATTCGATACCGGTAAAAAGAGCAATAGAAGAAGGTTTCTCTCGAAACGTATTGGTACTTACCCGTAATAAGGGATACAGGAAAGACGAAAAGGAAATCAAAGTTCCCCCTTTCTTTTATCGTAAATACCCTTTAATCAGAAAAAGCCTTGCAATAAGAAATAAAAAATATAATGAAACGATGGATATGATAGACCGCATGGAAGATGAAGGAACAGCTATTGTCATTCGCCCGGAACAGCCCATGCAGGTCGGCCGCATCGAAAAAGATATTCAAAAACTCAAGGACTTATATGAAGAAGGCGTTGCTTGTGCTCGTAAGCTTTTCTCATAAAACAGTCCTGCTTCCTGATTATATTACATATGCAAAAGTCCAATTTTTATGTCCTAACCGGGGGGCCCGGCTCAGGTAAGACCAGTGTGTTGCAAGAGCTGGAAAGACGAGGATACATTTGTATTCCCGAAGTAGCCCGGCCTATCATTAAAGAACAAATATCGATAAATGGGGATGCCTTGCCTTGGAAAAACCGTGAAAAGTATTCCGAACTGATGCTTCAACATTCGGTTCGTGATTTTATACAATATCAAAATGAAGACAATATCTGCTTTTTTGACCGAGGCATTCCCGATACCTATGGATATTGTTTATTGATCCGTCAGCCTGTTTCAGATGCTTTGATGAATGCAGTGAAGTCGTACCGTTATAATCCGCAAATATTCATCTTCCCATTTTGGAAAGAGATATACGAGACCGATTCAGAACGAAAACAAGATACAAGAGAGGCTGAAGAGACTTTTTATCAATTGAAATCGGCCTATGAGTCATTAGGCTATCAGACTTGTATACTTCCGCGAATACCGGTAAACCAAAGGGCCGACTTTATACTGGAACAAGTAAGGCATCCATTCTCTTTTTGAAGAAAAATAGGAAAGAAAGGGTGATTCCCTTATGACCTGAAGTTTCCTGTCCTGACCCCCGATAAATTGAACTTATTTGTTAAAATATACGCATATAGTATAAATATTGGGGTCTTTGAGAAAATAATTGCATATATGGATGGCAGAATCAAAATTAATGCTTTCCTTTACACCTACAAACAAAATGAGTTTATTTTGTTCTATTATCAACTTTGTTGTTTTCTTGATAATTATTTATTAAGTTCTCCCCATTGTCATAACAGACCTTCCTAAACTTTTATTGTTTCAAATTTATTTATTATTTATTTTATATTTTTTTGTATGAATATTTACATTGGTAACCTTAACTATGGTGTTAAGGAATCGGATTTACAACAAGTTATGGAAGATTATGGTACGGTAATATCAACCAAATTGATTATCGACCGCATGACAAATCGTTCTAAAGGTTTCGCTTTCGTTGAAATGGAAAACGATGACGAAGCTCGTAATGCTATCAAGGAATTGAACGGTGCAGAATATGCAGGTCGTCCTATGGTAGTGAAAGAAGCTCTTCCCCGCAATTGATTTTGAAGGGTAGTGATAAAGATTTTACTTATCACTGCGAGCTCGTTACCAAATAAGACATGAGAGGTAAATCACAATAGAGCAGGTATATCCTTTTAGGATGTACCTGTTTTTTATATTACCGGTTATGCCATTATTATATAATATCAAAAACAAGAACAATGAAATCTTTTTACATAGGTAACCTTGAAATAAAGTTACCGCTCATACAAGGAGGAATGGGAGTCGGAATATCTCTTTCAGGTTTGGCATCAGCTGTTGCAAATGAAGGGGGTGTCGGAGTAATCTCTTGTGCCGGATTGGGACTATTGTATCCTGAATTATCGACAGATTATTTAAAAAACAGCATATTGGGCCTTCGTGAAGAATTGCGAAAAGCCAAAGAAAAAACCCAGGGAGTAATCGGTGTGAACATAATGGTCGCACTGAGCAATTTCTCGGACATGGTGCGGACGGCCATCGCAGAGAAAGCCGATATTATTTTTTCAGGAGCAGGACTCCCGTTGGATTTACCTTCCTATCTTGATAACAAAAGTACGACAAAATTGGTACCCATCGTATCTTCATCACGAGCTGCCGGACTCATTTGTGAAAAGTGGAAACACAATTATAATTATTTGCCCGATGCGATTGTCGTAGAAGGCCCTAAAGCCGGAGGGCATTTAGGATATAAGAACAATCAGATTGGAGATGAAAGCTATTCGCTTGAACATATCGTTCCGGAAGTAGTCCAGGTTGTGAAAAAATATGAGGACGAGAACCATTGCCAGATACCGGTAATCGCAGCAGGAGGATTACATACCGGCAAGGATATTTATCGGTTGATGAATTTAGGCGCTGCTGCCGTACAAATGGGGAGTATATTTGTAACCACAAAAGAGTGTGATGCCTCATTGGCATTCAAGCAGACATATATCGATGCATCGGAAGAAGATATAGAGATTATAACCAGTCCGGTAGGTATGCCGGGGAGAGCAATCTCCGGAGAATTTATAAAAAGTGTAAAATCAGGCCGGGAAAGACCCGCCAGATGTTCTTTCCACTGTATCCGCACCTGCGATTATACCAAGAGTCCTTATTGCATAATCAAAGCTTTGTACAATGCCGCTAAGGGAAATATGAAAAAAGGATATGCTTTTGCCGGAGCTAATGCTTTTTTAGCCCAAAAAATAACAACAGTAAAAGAAACGATAGATTTGCTGAAACTCGAATTTCAGAAAGCCGTAGAAAAAAGAAGGTAAAAAAACACAAAATAGACCCGACCGAATTACTTCCATGGGAAAATTTAGGCGACCGGTTATATCTGTATATATCAGATGTAGCCGGTTTGTTTCTCGTATTCATCCGTTGTTTTTATCCTGTATGAAGTATAGTTTTTTGAAAGAATATGCAAAAATAAAGCAGTTTCTTATATCTTTGCCCAGCATTTCGAAAACGAGGATAAAAACATGAGTTGGTTCGACAGTTTATTTCTGGATAATACCTCCATGCAAGCAGTTGTCATTATCTCATTGATTTCGGCATTGGGGTTAGCGTTGGGGAAAATACGTATTGCAGGGATTTCATTAGGTGTCACATTTGTATTCTTTATAGGCATTTTAGCCGGACATTTAGGATTATCGGTCGATCCTAAAATGTTGAACTATGCCGAAAGCTTTGGTTTGATAATATTTGTATATGCGTTGGGTCTGCAAGTCGGTCCCGGTTTTTTCAGCCTTTTCAGGAAAGGAGGAATAACACTGAATACATTAGCATTGGGAGTATTGTTTTTAGGTACGGTTATGACACTGATGTTCCATTTTATACTCGATGTGCCACTGTCCGATATGGTCGGTATTCTATGTGGAGCTACGACCAATACCCCCGCTTTGGGAGCGGCACAGCAGACACTGATACAAAGAGGACTTCCCGCAAGCGGTGCTGCATTGAGTTGTGCCGTTACATATCCGCTGGGAGTATTGGGTGTTATTCTGGCCATATTCGTCATCCGCAAATTATTTGTTACACCTAAAGATTTGGTAGCAGCCGATTCTGAACATAATAAGCCGGTATACATTACCGAGTTTCAAGTACATAATCCCGGGATATTCGGGAAGACAGTAAAAGAAGTAGCACATAGCAGTACAAAAAAATTCGTTATTTCCCGGCTATGGAGAGACGGGCGGGTATGTATTCCCACTTCCGAGACTGTATTGAAAGACAAAGACCATCTGTTGGTAATTACCACGTCGGAAAACGATGTCGATGCTCTTACCATGTTGTTTGGAGAACATGAAGCAAAAGACTGGAATAAAAAAGATATCGACTGGAACGCGATAGATAGCCAACTCATATCCCAACGTATCGTTGTGACCCGGCCGGAAATTAACGGGAAAAAATTAAGTTCATTACGTTTGAGAAATCACTACGGTATCAATATCAGTCGGGTATACCGTTCGGGAGTGCAATTATTGGCGACACCCGATTTGGTTTTGCAGATGGGTGACCGTCTGACCGTAGTAGGCGAAGCCGCAGCCATACAAAACGTAGAATCGGTTTTAGGAAATGCGGTAAAAAGCCTGAGTGAGCCCAATTTAGTAGCCGTTTTCGTCGGTATCGTACTGGGGTTGGCTTTAGGAGCATTACCCATAACCTTCCCGGGAATGGCTACACCGGTTAAGCTCGGTATAGCCGGAGGCCCTATTATTGTAGGGATTCTCATTGGTAGCTTTGGACCACGTTTGCATATGATTACCTATACGACACGTAGCGCCAATCTGATGTTGAGAGCAATGGGATTGTCCATGTATCTGGCCTGTTTGGGACTTGATGCCGGCCGTAATTTTTTCGATACCGTTTTTCGTCCCGAAGGTCTATTGTGGATAGGTTTAGGATTTGCCATTACATTTGTTCCGATTGTTATAATGGGACTTGTTGCCATGAAAGTAAATCACCTTGATTTTGGTTCCGTCTCAGGGATGATGTGTGGGAGTATGGCCAACCCGATGGCTCTGAATTATGCCAATGATACAATTCCGGGAGACAATCCCGCTGTTTCATATGCTACGGTATATCCTCTATGTATGTTTTTAAGAGTGATTATAGCACAAATGCTGATTTTGTTTTTCGTTTAGGAATACAATTTTTTGCTGATACTTCTTTGTAAGAATAAGGGGAAAGAAGAATATAATATTCCTACTGCTTTCGAAACATTCGTTCAGAACAGTCCGTCCCGAAACCTTGTCGATAACCGCGTAAAACTTAAAAAAACTATTCTGCTTCGGTATAAAACAAAATAAGCTTTTCGAGTGCTTGTTGAC
Organism: Coprobacter secundus; assembly: GCA_000803105.1. Taxonomy (GTDB): domain Bacteria; phylum Bacteroidota; class Bacteroidia; order Bacteroidales; family Coprobacteraceae; genus Coprobacter; species Coprobacter secundus. The sequence goes on along the minus strand of JTDA01000011.1, from coordinate 10,294 downwards.
AGACCGGACAGAAACGGGAAGCATTATTCTCTTTCATGCGACAAGAAGGAGAGCCCCGGTAGATACCTTTTCCGGAATATCCGGCACCCTCATATACGCCCGGTTCATACCGTTCTGTACAATCATCTGGAGTGGGGGTAGGGACAGGAGTTCCTTTCTTTAGCATGTTCTGCCATTTAGAAGAGAAGTCTTTCAATGTAGTTATATTTTGTTCCCAAGGTTCAGCATCCAATGGATAAATATCGGGAGTCGTATCACCCTCATAGTGATATTCGTCGGCAAGCCCCCCGAAACTGTGTCCGAATTCATGCACTACCACCGGAGCAAACATATTATGGCGCGATGTAGTGAGTGTAAAAGCATTATATATACCTCCGCCACCATATTCCGGAGTATTGGCCAGTATGATGATATGCTCGTAAGGGATACCGGCCAAAGCATCATGTATGGCCTTCACTTTGCTCGATGTCAAATAACGCCGTGAATAAAATGTGTCGAAATGAGAGCTGAAAGCCGTTTGTTTCCAAGACTTGTCATGCGGTATACTCACTCCACTGTCGGTCGATTCGCTGGCAACCGCAACAACATTGAAGTGCTTTTTCATCTTCTTGAAAGGCTCATGTCCAAACAAACTTTCACAAGCCTTTTCCGCATCATTGTAAAACAGCTCTGTCTCGTCCCTGTTATAACCTTCAGCCAATATGGCAATATCTATACATTCTTGATAATCACCGCTTTTCAGTAAATATTTATACGGGGTGATATGCTCACCTCCTTTCTCTTGAATAAGTATATCTGACGGGATTACAAGATGCTGGAAAGACGCTGTAACTTTTCCGTAACCGTCGGTGAGAGAGACTGTTATCTGGACAGGGTTTATTGGAAAAGGCAAGAGGTAGGAATATTCGAACCCTTTGGAAACTTGCTTTGCCTCATCGGTACAAATCCATTCGTGGAAGAGAGTAGAAAATGAAGTTCGATAAATAATCTTGTTGCTTTCGGTATCCCTCATTTCTATTTGACCGTTTCCTCTCAACGGCAGTTTATCCAGATGATGTCGGCGTCCGGCCCATTGGGGTAGAGAACAGACTTTATCCAAAAATATTTCCTGCTTCTGGGCGTTCCCGGCAAAGATATAATCGATACGCAGAGATTTATCTATGAAATATGAATCAAAATTTTGTCCATAGGAAATAAAAAATATAGAAATAGCGAAAACAAGAATAATATTTCTTTTCATATACAGACGTTTTTGGAATAGCAGACAATTATGAGTCATTGATGACGCCTTGTAGGCGACGAGCAACCATCTTTTGTGCTGCAAATATAACCAATTTTTATTTCCCTGTATTTAATACTTTTCGTCATATTATTACGGAAACGACTGGTTACTGATAGCAGAAACCCGATGACATAATAATCGATATTCAAATTTTATTGATATATTAGGAGCGAAATTCGATTTTAAATTATGTTTTATATGAGAAAGTGGATGCTTTTTATTGTGCTTGTTCCTTTGTTTGCTTTTGCTCAAGGTGGTGATGAGATGAAGTTTGACAAGATTCCGGTAGATGAAAGTGGAAAAGTCGTTTTTGCCGATACGATTTTAACTTCTTCAGATAAAGAAAAAATCAGGAATATGATTTATTATTGGGTGAATACAGCTGAGACACAAGACCGTCATATCGAAGATGTCAAAAATGACTATGAAACAGGAACTTTTTCATGTGAAGTAAACGATTATCTATATATCGTGAGATCTACATGGCTGACATTTTCACTATACATGAAATATACACTCAGCTTTGAATATCAAAATAATTTATGTATCGTCAAACTCCATGATATTAACTATATCGAGCCGAGTGAATTTGAAAAAAACAAAAATAAAGATATGAGTGATGCCATGATTTCAGGAGAATTGCCGTTGGTCGAAAAAAAGTATAGGCCGGCATTTGTAAAAGACGCTTCTGAAAAAATTATAGATAGCACATTGAAAAATGTAAATACCTTGTTTCATTCGATACGGAAGCAGTTTGACCTGTAAAAAAGATATTATATTATACATTAAAGAGATAATAGTGTACATCTACGTAGGTAATCTGTTACTTTTGATATACAAAAAACAATTACCATGAAACGATTACGATTTACATTATTTTTATTTTTAGAGTGTATCATAAGCGGAGGGGCGGTTTTTTTCGCAAAAACAAGTAATATTGAAAGAGAGACCGTTGGTATTACCTACTTATGATGTTGCCCCGACCGATCCTAATCCGTTTTTTTGCAGGTTGCACAAAGGCATGTATACCCTTATCCGATGTATGATGTCATGACCGACCATCGGCATGACCAGACATATCGTTCTGTGATTTTGGAGAACCAATATACACAATTATGTGCGATGCCCGAGTTAGGAGGACGTATTTTATGGGCCTTTGACAAGGCTACGAATTATGATTTCTTTTATCGCCAGCATGTGGTAAAACCCGCCCTCATTGGGATGATTGGTGCCTGAATGTCGGGAGGAGTGGAATGGAACATCCCGCACCATCATCGGGCTTCCTCTCAATTACCGGTCGATTATCGTATGGTGGACAATGCCGACGGAAGTAAAACACTTTGGATAGGAGAGACGGAATTGCGTCATCGTCTGAAATGGGAAGTCGGTCTTACATTATTTCCCGATAAGTCATATATAGAGGCCACTGCCAATATATTCAATCAGACACCTTATATCCAATCATTCCTTTATTGGGCAAATGTATCGGTACATTGTAATAAAGATTATCAAGTGATATTCCCTCCGAAAACCCAGTTCGGAGTCCAACATGCCAAGAACAAATTTGTCGACTGGCCCGTAGGCAAAAGCCATTACGGAGGATTGGATCGTACCGGAGTCGATTTGAATTGGTGGAAAAATCATCCCAATTCAGCATCCATTTTTGCATGGAATTTTGACGATGACTTTTTGGGCGGATATGACTATGGAAAAGATGCCAGAACCGTACACGTAGCCAATCATCACGTTGTGGGGGAGGAAAAAAATTCTTCTTGTGGGGAAATAACAAAGAAACCGAAATGTGGAACAAAATGTTGACGGAAATCGATGGAGATTATCTGGAACTGATGGTTGGCGCATTTTCAGATAACCAGCCCGATTATAGTTGGATAGCTCCCGGTGAAACAAAAACGTTTAAACAATATTGGTATCCGGCTATAAAAATGGGTGGTATTAAGGCTGCCAATAAAAATGTGGCGTTGAATATCGAGCGTATAGCTACCGATAAGAGAAATTATGGTGTAAGAAAAGCCGATGTTTCGATAATAGAGGGGGAAATACATTTGCAGATGGAACCTTATTCACTCTATTCTTTAGGTAATAATCTGAATCCTATACCTTCTGTAATCATAAAACAATAACACATATTTTATTGATATTGGATAATTGCAAAATGAAGATTATTTCTTATCTAAAATACTCCAGAAGCGTTGGGGCAAATATATGTTTTCGATGCTTCTGGATTTTTTAAATAAAGGCGCTATATCTTTAGGAGAAAAACCCGCTATCCCGCATCCGATTTCTGTCAATAAAAATTTCATTTCAGGATGCAACCGGGCAAATTCGATAAAACGGTCTGCATAAGGAACTATGTTCTGCACAGAAGCAAACATGGTAGGTATTGCATAAGTTTGCCCTTGTAATCCTTCACCTTGACCATATATCGCCCCCCATTTTAGTGCTGTTCGAGCAGCCCCACCATTATGATGTCCTTGGCTGTTGCTTCCGAATACAAAGATTTCATCCGGATTCAAATCCGTTATCCATTCAGGTGTTATTCTATCAGTTTGCATATCGAAATTATATTTCACTAAAGATACGTCTTTTTTTATATTTAGACAAATTATACTATAAATTGTCGCAATATACCATGTAATAGGTATTGTTTCTCCATTGAAGGTTACCGAACTTTGTATATAATAAATTTGTTCTTGATATATAAAAACTATCATTATGAAAAGAATTGTTTTGCTCCGTCATGGAGAAAGTACATGGAACAAAGAAAACAGATTTACAGGTTGGACAGACGTCGATTTATCTGAAAAAGGAATAGAAGAAGCTTTAAAGGCTGGGGAAGCTCTTAAAAAAGAAAATTTTGTTTTTAACAAAGCATATACATCCTATTTGAAACGGGCAGTAAAGACATTGAATTATGTACTTGACAAACTTGACCAATCTTGGATTCCGGTAGAGAAAAGCTGGCGGTTGAATGAGAAACACTACGGTTCTTTACAGGGCTTGAATAAAAGTGAAACTGCCGAAAAATACGGAGAAGAGCAGGTTTTGATATGGCGTCGCAGTTATGACATCGCTCCGGCTCCATTGGCAGAAGACGATCCGAGAAATCCTCGTTTCGATATTCGCTATAAAGAAGTTCCGGATAGAGAACTTCCTCGTACAGAATCATTAAAACAAACCATAGAACGGATTATGCCTTATTGGGAAAAAGTTATATTTCCGAATCTTAAGACCGCCGATGATTTACTTGTTGTCGCTCATGGCAATAGCCTTCGGGGAATAATAAAACATTTGAAGAATATCTCCGACGATGAAATTGTCAAATTAAATTTACCGACGGCTGTTCCCTACGTTTTCGAATTTGATGACAATTACAACTTGGTTAAAGATTATTTTTTAGGAGATGCCGATGAAATAAAAAAGAAAATGAATGCTGTTGCTAATCAGGGGAAAAAGTAAAACTTGAAAAAAACTCTCTTCATTAAATTAGCTATCGACCGGAGTTTTTAGAAAAAATATTTTGGAAGTTTCACATAAATAACTACCTTTGCATCGCTTTTGAACAAAAAGTAAGGCCGGTCGGGTAGCTCAGCTGGATAGAGCAACAGCCTTCTAAGCTGTGGGTCCTGGGTTCGAATCCCAGCCCGATCACCGAACAATGAGCAGCTAACCCATAGATTAGCTGCTCATTGTTTTTATATGCCACTCTTCGCTTTTCTTGACTTTAAAGATATATAAGAAGTATAACTCCAATACTCCATAAATCTTACTATTTCCTCGTATGCTACAATTTTAAAGCACCTAATATCCTTAATCCCCTCTATTATAACTTCAGAAAAAATGAAGGGAGAAAGAATAAAAGTTTAGAAATTTCTATTTCTCCTGAATATTAGGATTTTGGAAAATGGTTTGTAAAGACACAAATAATCACTATCTTTACAACATTGAGAAAAGTAGAGACTTATTCTCAATAACATATAGTAAAAGCGTTTAGTTTTATCCTTACTTAGGAAATCGCCAATTTCAAGAACGGAAGGATAAGCAGTACAAAACGCTCATGCTTTGCCATATATACACGAGAGTGAATATATAATGGTTGGGCGTGGGGTAACTGTTTATTTTCGTTCGGGTGTTTGGCGATACCTCTAAGTAGATAAACTGAAGTTCCCTACGCTTTTTTATATCCACATGTAAAACCACTTGTTCAAGGGAACTTGGAGTATAAAATTTAAAATTATGAAGAATCAGAATTCTAGAAAGACAATTGTCTGTTTTAAAAGAACAAGTTTTTGTACCCGAACATTGAGAATTAATCTAAAGTTTTTACAAATTATAAGAATGATAATGAATATTGTGGATATTCAATATAGCAAGCTAATATTAGCATTTTTTTGTATATCATTTAGTTTTAGTATTAAAGCTTATGACTTTGAAAATGAAAAAATTTATTATAACATTACTTCGTCTGCCGATTTGACCGTTGGAGTTACTTATAGATACTATGATGGTATATTGGGTTCTTATTCTGGAGAGGTTACTATTCCTGAGACGGTAGAATATAACGGTAAAGTTTATACAGTAACATCGATAGAACCGAAAGCCTTTAATAACTGTACTCATTTAAGTGCTGTATCTATACCAAATAGTGTAATAACCATTGGTGACGAAGCTTTTAGTAATTGTTATAGTAGTCTGAAATCAATAATTATACCTGATAATGTTATTAGTATTGGACGTTTAGCTTTTTATAATTGTAATAACTTAATATCCGTAACTATAGGCAAAAATGTTACTTCTATAGGTGATAATGCTTTTAATAATTGTTCCAAGATAAATTCTATAGTTGTACCTGATAATGTTGAGACTATTGGAAATTATGCTTTTAATAGTTGTCGCAACTTAACATCAATAATAATTGGAAATGGTATAACATCTATTGGTGACAACGCTTTTAGCTATTGCGATAATTTAGTATCAATTTGCTTCTTATCTATAGTTCCTCCGAAAATTTGTTCTGATTGGAAGCCAAATAACGCTAAAATACATACATTGTATCCGGATGCTTATAAAAAGGTATGGAGCGAATATTCATCGTCAATACAAGATATCATAAAGATTAACAGCAATATATATGAATATACCGGTGTGACTCCTCAGATTCAGATTGAAAGTCTGATTCCAAATCTCAATGTTTCTTTAAAAGAAAATATTTTGCCAATAAATGTGGGAAAACATTCGGTCAAATTGGTTATTCTTTTGTCTAAAGATAGTTGGAGTATGGAAACTCGAAGAATATTTGATTATACCATAACACCTGCTCCATTAAGAATTAGAGCAAATAATATATCTCGATTATATGGAGATGAAAATCCCCAATTAACTTTTACCTGTATAGGATTCAAAAACAACGAAACAGAAGATGTCTTTATTTCTAAACCTTCAATTAAAACAGATGCAATAAAGACAAGTAATGTTGGAAAATATCTTATATATGTAACAGGAGGAGAAGCTGTTAATTATGAAATTACGGAATACCAGGGAATATTAACAGTAGAAAAAAGACCTTTGAGTGTAAGTGTTGGTAATTATACCAGAAAATACAATGAACCCAATCCTGAATTTAAAATAATCTATTCAGGATTTGTAAATAATGAGACTGATAAAAATATTTCTGTACCTCCAATTATAACCTGCAACGCTACAAAATCGACTGATGTAGGCACATATTCCATATTATTGTCTGGAGGAGAGGCAACCAATTATACATTCAATAATTATACAAATGGTTCTTTGACTATAAAGCAAACTTCACAAGAAATTATTTGGGAACAGGACTTATCCAATCTTGAAATAGGTTCGCAAGTAGAACTGACCGCCTATTCCACTTCAGGGTTAGACATTACCTATTTAATTACAGAAAACAATACAGCCTCCATTTATAAATATAATGGAAAAACTATGTTAAACTGTTTTGGCCCTGGAACGATAACCATCAGGGCTACACAAGATGGTAATCATAATTATTTATCAGCTTTAAGAGTAGCTAAATTTTTAACAGTACAAACAACAACAGAAATAGGAAATAACCAATATAAGGATATTTCCTGTTATCCTATTCCGGTAACAGATATTCTTAACATTAAAGGAATAGATAAAGGGTCAATCCAATTGATAAATAGTAATGGTAGCTTATTGAAAACAGAACAAATTAAGGAAAAGAAATTACCTCAAATAAACGTCAGCGAATTGAATCCCGAAATTTATTTTGTAAAAATTCAAACTGAGAATAAAATTATTGTAAAGAAAATAATAAAAGAATAGAGTCATTTTTAAATTTCGAAAAAGAAGATATTAAAAAAATATCATTTATACTTTTTATACTTATATTTTAAAATAGCTGTAATATTGTTATATTCCTTTTTCTTTTATGGTTATTTACAATATTACAGCTATTTTTGTATACAGATTCTATTTTTAGAGAAGAAAAGACAAAATTTGCACCAGAAGATATTATCACCGAAGTAATAATACCAGGAATGAAAACAGATTTTAGAATATCGTTATTGCAATATATTTTTATCTTTATATTCAGTACAGTAGGCATATCCCTATATGCAACTGACGACCTGCAATCGATGTCTGATTATTTAGACCATATCATCGATAATAAGGAGCTGTTCACAAAACAAAAAGAACAGGATATTACAAACCTCAAAAAGTTGCTGGAAAAGAAAAATGCGTCCCTTGAATATGAATATGAAATCAATTTGAAGTTGTATAACGAATATAAAAAATTCAAACTTGATTCCGCCATACATTATGCCGAAAGAAATGTCCAGATAGCAAATACATTGAATAAAACGAATTTAAGATATCTCTCGGAGATAAATCTTGCAACATCTTATTCTTATGCCGGGCGTTTTCGTGAATCAGAAGAAATATTGAAAAAAATACATCCCTCCAAACTATCCAAAGATATATTATGTGAATATTATAATGCTTATTGCCGTTTTTTTGAGCACTATGAGGCTATCAGTAACCAACCTAAATATTCACAACAAACACGTTTATATAAGGATTCTCTATTACTGGTTCTCGATCCGTCATCATTTGACTATAAGATAAATATGGTAAGCAAGTATATCAGCCAGAAACAAAATGACAAAGCGGAAGAACTATTGTTCGATTTATTAGACACCGAGGATATCGATACTCCGAATTATGCCATAGTTACACATTATTTAGGATATATATTCGGATGGAAAGGAGAGCCCGAACTGGAAAAAAAATACTATATTATGTCTGCCATTGCCGATGTAAAAAATTCTATTAAAGAAAACTCTTCATTTTTACGGCTTGCCCTCATTTACAATGATAATGGAGATATTGCAAAAGCTTTTAAATATACCCAGTCTGCCATAGAAGATGCGATGTTTTCACAAGTACAGTTTCGTACAGCCCAGATGGTTCGGTTTTATTCTATTATAAATGCTTCTTATCAAGCTAAAGAAGCAAAAACCAACGCTGCGCTGAAAACATATCTGATTTTGATAAGTGTGCTCTCTTTGTTCCTTATATTGCTGGTTGTATATATTTACAAACAGATGAAAAAATTGTCCCGGATAAAAAAGGAACTATCGAATGTCAATGAGAAACTTACCGAATTAAATAGAGAATTGAATGATACAAATGATTTGTTGCACAGCAAGAATGCCCAGTTGAGAGAATCAAACGATGTAAAAGAGCAGTATATAGGCCAGTTCTTCAATCTTTGTTCTACCTATATTGATAAAATGGAAGATTATCGTAAAACACTCTACAAATTGGGGATAAACCGACAATATGAAGAACTGATAAAGATACTCAAATCTACAACCGTTGTAGATAATGAGTTGGAAGAATTATATACCCATTTTGATAGTATTTTCTTAAGTTTGTATCCTACATTTGTTACCGATTTTAATTCACTTCTGGCAGAAAACGAGCAAATTGTATTGAAATCAGGAGACCTTCTCAATAAGGAACTTCGTATTTATGCCTTATTGCGTTTGGGAATTACCGATAATGTTAAGATTGCAGGTTTCTTGCGCTGTTCTATGAGTACGATATACAATTATCGTACAAAGATGAGAAACAAAGCTGCAATCAACAGAGACGAATTCGAAGATATGGTAATGAAAATCGGAATAGCCGGACGCAAAGAAGAGTAGGCTATGTGTTTAGAACCTATCTAAATTTTACTCAGGCCAGATTTGAGAGTTTCTTTCGGGGATTTTTTGTTCTTATAAGAATAATAGCAGGTCATACTGACGAGTGAAAACGGAAGAAAAGACCGAAAGAAAATGTCCAGATAATATATTTTCTTATTGGAAAAATTAGACTGATTCTTGAAGAGCGGTTTTCGTAGGCATTTTTCTATGACGATAAGGAGCATAGCAGACTACGGTGACGGAGACTGTCACTTTTGGGTAAGAATGGATGTGCCACGCCCGGCACAATTTACTCTAAACCCAAAGCTGCCACTGAAAAAGTTATAAACTCAATATTTCAATCCAAACGGCTTTCTTTTACATAAGTGAAGGCAATATGAGTATTTTTCATAAAAGCAGGCGTATGAGTACGGGATATAAAACAAAAAAGCTTTATTCAAATGAAAATTATGATTATTTTTTGATTAATAAAAAGTTAATCATCCAGGCATTTCTTAAAATTTAACTCCAAATAGTCTACATTTTTTATCACATTTTTTTTGCTAAATAATTAATTTATAAACTTTTATTTATTCTACTATTCTACAAAATGATGTTTGTCTTTAAAATTGAAAATTATAAAAAGTAGCTTTGTAATAACGGAAGGAAACCGAAACGAATTTGTCATGAAAAACAAGGCTACATCGATACTTTTCCCTCCTTATATATAATATAGCGTGTGTGTTATAAGTTGAAATTTCAGATTAACCAAAATAATCTTTAATACTAATATATAAAATATGAG